>NZ_BAAAPE010000011.1:22278-57195 GCF_039530985.1 Streptomyces albiaxialis | reverse complement strand
GCAGACTGCAATGCACAGTACGGGGCAGCCCGTACCCGGCCCTCGTACGCGCGCACCCGGCGTGGGTGGGGTGTTGACCTTGGTGCGGTGGCGTGTGCAACTATCAGGCGCTCGTGCCACGTAGATCTCGGTGATACCGCTCCGTCCCGCGCAACTCCTGTGCCCTGGAGGGTCCGTTGGCCGCATCGCCCCGCCCCCGTCGTCTCTCCCGTCGTCGTCTCCTCCAGGCCGGTGCGGCCGCCGCCGGCGCGGCCGGGCTCGCGGGGCCGCTGGCCCCCGCTCCGGCCACGGCCACGGCCGCCACGGCCGCCGCGGCCCGCGCCCGGCACGCCTCGCTCTCCTTCACCGCCGCCACCAACGGCGCCGCCACGCTCGCCCCGAAGGGCGGGCCCCTGGTCGCCGAGGTGCAGAACGTGCTCTGGGCCGTGCCCCGCGAGGGCGGGCCCGCGAAGGCGCTCACCGAGCCGGATCTCGAACCCACCCGGCCCGTCCTCTCGCCGGACGGCGAACACCTCGCCGTCTGCGCCTACAAGGGCGGCGGCTTCCATCTGTGGACCCTGCGCCCCGACGGCTCCGGGCTCCGGCAGCGTACCGACGGGCCGTGGGACGACCGGGCGCCCGCCTGGTCGCCCGACGGGACCCGTCTCGCGTTCGCCTCCGAGCGGGGCGGCGACCCCGTGAAGGGCAGCCCGTACCGGATCTGGGTGCTGGAGCTGAAGAGCGGGGAGCTGACCCGGCTCACGGGCCTCGACGGGCAGGAGGGCCCCCACCAGGGCGGCGCCTGGGAGGACTTCGACCCCGTCTGGTCGCCCGACGGGAAGCGCGTCCTCTTCGTCCGCGGCGCCGTCACGGCGGGGGAACAGGGGCCCGCGCTCGACGCCCGTACGGTCGCCTCCGTCGCCGCCGACGGGGAGGGCCCCGTGCGGACCGAGCACACCGAGACGACGGCCAAGGCGCAGGTGATGACGCCCGCCGTCTCGCCCGGCGGACGGCTCGCGTATCTGCGTACGACGCCCGCGCCCGCCGGGTCCTGCACGCTCGTCGTGGACGGCGGGGCGGTGGCCGTCGAGGGCGACGTCGAGCCCGTACCGCCGCGCTGGACCGGGAAGGACGAGCTGCTGCTGACGGTCGGCGGCCGGTTCTCGCTCGTACGGCCGGAGAAGCCCGGCGACGCCGAGGAGCTGCCGTTCGAGGCGACGCTGCCCGTCGAACGGCCCCGCTACCGGGTCAAGGACTTCGACTTCGACGGGGGCGCGGCACGCCCCGTGCGCGGCGTCCATCTGCCCGCGCTCTCGCCCGACGGGCGCCGCGTCGCCTTCGCCGCGCTCAACGCGCTGTGGGTCGCGGACCTCTCCGGCGGGCGGCGCCCCCGCAAGGTCGTCCAGGCGGCGCCGACCCGCTATCTCCTCGCGCCTGTCTGGACGCCCGACGGCAAGGCCCTCGTGTACGCCTCCGACCACGAGAGCCCCGGCGGGCTCCTCGCCGTGCGCCGCCACGAGCTGGGCTCCGGCAAGGACACCGTCCTCGCCGACGGCGGGCGCGTCTTCCCCGCGCTCTCCCCGGACGGCGAGCGCCTCGCCTGCCTCGACATGACCGGCAACCTGCTCGTACGGGACCTGCCGGACGGCGAGGAGCGCGTCCTCGCCAAGCCGCTCGGCGGCGGCGGGATCCCCGGCAGACCGAGCTGGTCGCCCGACGGGCGGTACGTCGCGCTCTGCGACCGCAACCGGCTCAACCAGCGCTTCCGTGAGGGCTACAACCTCATCCGCGTGATCGACGCCGCCACCGGCGAGTCCCGGCTGCACGCCGTCGGCGACCACGTCTCGCTCTCCGACCGCTACGACTCGGGGCCCGTCTGGTCCCCCGACGGCCGCACCATGGCCCTCGTCTCCGACTCCGCGCTGTGGTTGCTGCCCGTACGCCCGGACGGCACCCCCGACGGCGAGCCGCGCCGCGTCTCGGGCGAACCGGCCGACCACCCCTCCTGGTCCGGCGACTCCCGCACGGTGCTGTACCTCTCGGCGGGCCGCCTGCGACGCCTCGACGTCGCCGCGGGCACGGCCCGTACGGTCCGGATCGCGCTGGACCACCGCCGTACGACGGGGAAGAGCGGCGACACCGTCGTGCACGCCGGACGGCTGTGGGACGGCACCGGGGAGACCGTGCGCGAGGACGTCGACGTGGTCGTCCGCGAGGGGCGCATCGCGTCCGTCGCCCCGCACCGCGCGGGCCGCTCCGCCGCCCGCCGTATCGACGCCTCCGGGCTGACGGTGCTCCCCGGGCTCTGGGACGCGCACACCCACCCCTGGCAGACCACTTACGGCGGACGCCAGACCGCCACCCAGCTCGCGTACGGCATCACCACCGCCGTCTCCCTCGGCGGCTTCGCCTACGAGCAGGCGCGGCTCCGCGAGGCCGTCGCGCACGGCACCCTCGCCGGGCCCCGGCTGCTGGCCACCGGCGAACTCCTCGACGGCGCCCGCGTCGCGTACAGCATGGGCCGCGCCCACCGCACCCGCGCCGGGCTCCGCCGTTCGCTGCGCCGCGCCGCCGCGCTCGACTGGGACTTCGTCAAGACGTACGTCCGCGCGCCCGGCTGGGTCATGGAGGAGGCCGCCTCCTTCGCCCACGAGGAGCTGGGCGTCCCCTCCGGCAGCCATCTGTGCACGCCCGGCATCCAGCTCGGGCAGGACCTGACGACGCACCTCCAGGCGACGCAGCGGCTGGAGTTCGGGCACGCGACGACCGCGAGCGGGCGGGCGTACCAGGACGTCGTCGAGGTCTACACGGCGACCGGCGACTTCCGGCTCGTCGCGACGCCCTTCACCGCCGCGCCCCTCGTCGGCGCGGACCCGGCGCTCGCCGAGGACCCGCGCGTCACCCGGCTCATGCCGCCCTGGGACACCCTCGCCGTGCGCGAACTGGCCGCGCACGCGCCGACGAAGGAGCAGCTCGCCACGCTGGCCGTCGAGACCGACGTCTACAAGCGGGTCCTCGCGGGCGGCGGCCTCGTCGCGCTCGGCACGGACGCGCCGCTCGTCCCCGTCGGGCTGCACCTGCACATGGCGCTGCGTGCGCTGCACCGCGCCGGGCTCTCCGCGGCGCGGACCCTGCGCACCGCGACCGTCCTCGCCGCCCGCGCCTTCGGCGCCGAACGCGACCTCGGCACGGTGGAGGAGGGCAAGCTCGCCGACCTCACGCTGGTCGACGGCGACCCCTTCACGGACTTCGACTCCCTCGTACGGACGGTGTCCGTGCTGCGCGGCGGCGTGCCCTACGAGCAGAAGGAGCTGGTCGCCTCCTACCCCGAGCCGGAGGGCGGCCGTACGGCGGCGAAGGACGCGCGGGACGACCACTGGCACGCGGTCGGGCGCCAGCTCCGCCGGGACAGTTGCTGCGACCCGGGGTGAGGGGAGGCGGCTAGCCCTGTTCCGGGCGGGCCCGGAACGAGGCGACGGCCGTGTCGAAGTGCGGCTTCAGCTCCCCCCACTGGGCGTCCGGCGCGGACAGGTAGATCGCGTACTGCTTCTGGCCCACCGCGCCGAAGCCCAGGTCGATCGCGCGGAACTGGCGGGCCCGGCCCTGCCAGCGCCACTCCCATATCGCGGCGGACTTGCCCTGGTACTTCGTCCGGTTCATCCGCATCCGCTCGTACTGCGGGGAGTTCTTCCTCACCTCCGGCTCCAGCTCCTGCCAGTGCCGCAGGGGGCTGGAGTCGGCGAAGTCGAGCACGTTGAACTTGAGCACGGTCTTGCCCGACGGCGCGACGTAGTTGACCTCGGTGCCCCCGGGCTTCTCGCTGCGGCGCCAGCCGTTCGGCACGTCCACGGAGAAGCCCAGCCGGTCGTTCACCCGGTGGTGCCCCGGGGGCGGCGGCGGGCGCTTGCTGGGCGACGCGGACGGGGAGGGCGAGGGCGAGCCGGACGCCGGGGGCTTGCCGCCCTGCGGGCCGCCGGGGTCGTCGCCCTCGCGCTGGGTCCACCAGTACGCCCCGGCGCCGAGCCCGCCCGCGACGAGCACGGCGGCCAGCGTCCAGGCCACGGCCCGCCCGCCGCGCCCGCGTTCGGGGGCGGGCGGCGGGGACTGCGGCGCGGCGGGTCCGGGCGGGGGTACGGGCACGGGCGCCGCGGGCGTCGTGACCTCGGTGCCCCCGGCGGCCGGGTGCGCGCCTGTGTGCGCGGCGGGAGCGGCCAGGGCGTCCGGAGCGGGCCCGGGAGCCGGCCCGGGGGCCGGGGCGGGGGCCGGTGCCGGGCCCGCGGGCGTCGCCCCGTACGGCATCGTCTCCGCACCGGCGAGCAACTCCTCGGCCTCCACCGCGCCGGGCCGTTCCGCCGGGTCCTTCGCGAGGAGACGGAGGATCAGCGGCTCCAGGCGGCCCGCCCGTTCCATGGCGGCGGGCGGATCGCTGGCCGTCGCGTACGCCGTCTCCATCCATGTGTCGCGGCGGAACGGCGCGAAGCCCTCCACCGCCTCGTACAGCGTCGCGCCCAGCCCCCACATGTCGGAGGCCGGGCCCGAGTCGCCGCCGCGCATGCGCTCGGGCGCGGCGTAGTTGATGGAGCCGACGAACTCGCCGGTGCGGGTCAGCGTCGAGGTGCCGGAGGCGGCGGCGATGCCGAAGTCGGTGAGGACGGTGCGGCTGCCGTCCTCGGTCAGCAGCACGTTCGCGGGCTTCACGTCGCGGTGCAGCACCCCCGCCGCGTGCGCGGCGCTCAGCGCGGCCACCATCGCCAGGCCCGTGCGCATCGCCGCCTGCGGCGGGAGCGGGCCGTCCTCCTTGAGGATCTGGCTGAGCGAGCGCGCGGGCACGTACTCCATGACGATGCACGGCAGGCCCTCGTCCTCGACCACGTCGTGGACGACGACCACGTTGGGATGGCTGATACGGGCCGCGCTGCGCGCCTCCCGCCGCGTCCGCTCGTAGAGCCGTTCCCGTTCGTCGTCCTCCAGGTGGGGCGGCAGGTGCAGCTTCTTCAGTGCCACTCTGCGGCCCAGCAGCGTGTCGTCGGCGAGCCACACGGTCCCCATGCCGCCGCGGCCGATGCGGCGGGAGAGCCGGTACCGCCCCGCCACCAGCCGTTCCTGCGGCTGGTCGTGCCCTTGCTGTTCGCTCACCGTTCCTTCACCGTTCGCTCATCGTTCGCGCGTCACGAGACGTCCGTTCCCCCCGTGGGACAGGTGTTCCCCGCAGACCCTAGCCCGGTCACGGTGTGTGTCGGCCAGCCCGGGGCAGATACGTTAAAGACGTGCACGCAGCCCACGAACCCCCTGAGCAGACCCCTGCGCGGCCCCCGGAGCGCCGTCGCGGGCAGCCCCGCATGGCGCGGGTGAAGTACCGCGACGTACCCAAGCGCAAGATGGCGTGGCTGCTGCTGAAGGACACCGTGAACTCCTGCATGGAGTACCGGGTGCTCGGCCTCGCGGCCGAGGCCGGGTTCTTCACGCTGATCTCGATCCCGCCCCTGCTGCTGGGCCTGATCGGGCTGCTCGGCTACCTCGACGCGTGGATCAACATCGACACGATCGACTCCATCCGGCACAACTTCCTCGACGCCTCCTCCACGGTGCTCTCCGAGAAGGGCGTCGACCAGCTCGCCCGGCCCCTCATCGACGACGTCATCCGGGGCGGCGGGCCCGACGTGATCTCGCTCGGCTTCGCGCTCGCGCTCTGGTCGGGGTCACGCGCCGTGAACGTGTTCATCGACACGATCACCGTGATGTACGGGCTCGACGGGCGGCGCGGCATCGTCAAGACCCGCATACTCTCCTTCGGCCTCTACCTCGTCGCGCTCGTCATCGGCGCGATCGCGCTGCCGCTGATGGTGGCCGGGCCCGACGCCGTGCTGCGGCTCGTGCCGCAGACCGAGTGGGCGGTGACGGTCTTCTACTGGCCGGTCGTGCTGTTCCTGTCCATCGTCTTCCTCACGACGCTCTACCACGTGTCCGTGCCCGTCCGTTCGCCCTGGCGCGAGGACGTGCCCGGCGCGCTCGTCGCGCTGGTCATGTGGGTGCTGGGCAGCTTCCTGCTCCGCCTCTACCTGACGAACACGGTCGAGGGCCCGACCATCTACGGCTCGCTCGCGGCGCCCGTCGCCGTGCTGCTCTGGATCGGCGTCTCCGCGTTCGCGGTCCTGGTCGGCGCCGCGGTGAACGCGGCGATCGACCACGTCTGGCCCTCGGTCGCCACGGCCGCGGCCCGCCGCGCCAACGAGCGGGCGCGGGAGGCGCTGGCCGCCGAGGTCGTCGCCGCCGTCGCGGCCCGCCGCGCGCGCGAGGGCTCGGGCGACGAGGAGGACGCCCCCGCGGAGTTCCCCGAGCGCTGGACGAAGTTCCTCCCCCCGGAGGACGTCCGGGGCCGCCTCCGCCCCCGCGACCGCCACCGGCACTGAGGCCCGCCCTCCCCTCCGGGCGGACGGCACCCCGGCGCCGGGGTCAGCTCCGGTAGCGCCGGGCCACCGCCCCGAAGGCGGCCTTGGGCTCCCATTCCATGTCGGGGTAGGTCTGCCCACGGCGCCCTTCGAGGAGCTTGACGATTCCCAGTCCGGCCCGGTCCAGGTCGTCCCTGGGATCGCCGTCGGGGCGGTGCGGATAGCCGGGCAGGGCGAACAGGAAGACGAACGCGCTGTCCACGCCCTCGGTCTCGAAGATCTCCAGCAACTCGCTCAGATACGCGGCCTGCCCGGCCTCGTCGCGCTCGTAATCGCCGTTGAGCCGTACGGGGGCCCTGGTCAGCGGGTCGTGCTCGACCACTTCCAGCACGCGCCCGCCGCGGTCCCCCGCGCCGCGGTAGGCCGCGGTGCCGAACCCGGTGACGGCGAGCGGCTTGGGGCCCCGGGCCAGGGTGCGCACCGCGTCCCGGAACCGGTCGGCGACCTCGGCGGAGCGGAGCAGTTCGTACGTGACGATGTCGAAGGGGGCCCAGTCGACCTGCTCGAACTGGATGGCGGCGTAGGTGAGCCTGCCCCGGAAGCGCTCGCGGACCGTGGCTGCGGCGTCGCGGAGGAACGCGTTGATACGCACGCCGAGCTCGCGCATCGCCTCGGCGCGGCGCCCGGGCGGGCTCATCAGCCCCTCGACCCGCTCCTCGGGGCTCTGTCCGGGCAGGAACCCGTGGTTCATCACGCTCAGCTCGACGCCCGCGACGAACACGACGGTGGCCCCCTGCCGCCGGAGCCGTTCCGCCCGCGCGGCGCAGTCGCGGAAGAGCGCGAGGATCTGCTCCGGGGTCAGTTCGAGCGGATAGGGCGAGAACCAGATCTCCAGGCCGAGTTCGGCGGCGGCCGCGGCGGCCCGCTCCAGCCGCTCCGGGTCGCCGCCGATGATCTGGACGGCGTCGCAGTGCAGGTCGTCGCGGATGACGGCGAGTTCGCGCCGGACCACCGCGGGGTCGAAGTGCTCGCGGGACGTCCGGCCGTGCACGACGAATCCGGTGTCGTAGGTCATTCCTTTTGCTCGCATGGCGACGAGGCTGACAAGAAAAGTGCGTGCACGCAAGTTTGCGTGCGCGCAGATTGGTGTGGAAGGCTGACGCCGTGACGACACCACCACCGGGGCTGCGGGAGCGGAAGAAGCAGGCCACGCGCGAGGCGCTGCGCGAGGCGGCGCTGCGGCTGGCCGTGGAGCGCGGACCGGACCGGGTGCGGGTCGAGGACATCGCCGAGGCGGCCGGGGTCTCGCCGCGCACGTACAACAACTACTTCGCCAGCCGCGAGCAGGCGATCGTCGCCGCCGTCACCGCGGACCGGGAGGCGCGGGTCGCGGAGGCGGTCGCGGCCCGGCCCGCCGGGGTGCGCCTGGCGGACGCCGTCACGGAGGCGGTGGTCGAGCAGTACACGCACACCGGCGAGGGCGAGCGTGAACGCGAGCGCGGGACGCTGCTGCTGCTCACCACCCGGACCGCGCTGCGCGACGCGTTCCTCGACGCCACCGCCGGAATCGAGCCCCCTCTCACGGCGGTGATCGCCGAACGCCTGGGGAGCGCCGGAGACCCCACGGCCCGCGTCCTCGCGGCGAGCGTCGCCGCTGCGGTGCGCATCGCCCTGGAGGGCTGGCTCCAGTCGGCCGGGAGTTCGGGTACGGCCGGGAGTTCGGGCGCCGGAGGGCTGGTCGTGCCCACCGGTTCGCTGCCCGACCGGCTCCGCGCGGCGCTCGCCCCGCTCGCCCCCGCCTTCGACGCCGCCGAGCGACGCGTCGTCCAGTCGTGACCCGTGCCCCGTGACCCGTGAGTGCGGCGGCCTCAGGTGTGCAGGACGCGCACGGCGAGCAGCGTCTGCCAGGTCCAGCCGACCGTGAGTGAGACGCGCTGGATCAGTCCGCCGCGGGCGACCCAGCGCCGATGCTGGTCGAAGGCGGCACTGGCCAGCGCCATCGTCGTCGCGAAGAGCACGCCGCCGGCGACCGAACAGACGGCCCACCCGGGCGAGCCGGACGGGACGAACACGCAGCAGGCCGCGGCGAGGCCGAGGAATCCGGCGAGGGAGAACGAGTCGTGCAGGGTCCCCACGCGGGTGGGGTGCCGGAGCCGGTCGGGGGTGCCGGGAGGATAGCCGCTCACCGGATCCGTCCGGAAGGCACCCGCGCCCAGCAGGCCGACCGCCCAGACGCCGACCAACAGCGCGCCCCAGCGGGAGGGCCCGGCACGCCACAGGCCCACGGCGAAGAGCAGTGTCAGCGTGCCCGCGAGAAGAAAGTTGGCGGTCTGCACCCATCCTGGGCGGCCGAGGGTGAGCGAACTGACGGGATGGCGCACGGGTTTGTAGCCCGCACGGCCCGCACGGCCCGCACGCCCCGCGCCGTCCAGGAGGTACGTGAGCGTGAACAGGGACCCGGCGGCCATCCCGAGGGCAAGCAGCACTTGATTCGGCATTGCGTCAACGTAGGTTGACAGAAGGGTGATGTCAACCTTCGTTGACGCGGGGCTGACGCGGGGCAACATCCGCTGTACGGGGGAAAGTTGCCGGAGCGGCTGCGCTGGTCCGTGGTGTTGGCCAGAATGGCGGCCGACGGCGGCGTCGAGCCGGTGCGACGAGGTGGGGGAGGCGGCGCTGGGCATGGGCGACCGCAGGCGTTGGCTGCGTTATGTCATCCGCGGCGGACCCGGGGAGTGGAGAGCCGAACCGGCGGACCCGCAGGACCCCGAGCAGGCGTCCGGCGAGTTGTGGGAGCGGGCCAGGCCCCTCGTCGCCGTCAGCCACCCGTGGGGGAGCGGGGACCCGGGACGGTCGCTCAGTTACGGCAGACTGCCGGACGGGACCGGCCTGCTCTGCTCCGCCGGCACCGTCCGGGAGGGCGGGACCGAGCAGCGGCGCGTGGACGCGCTGCACCTGCCCGAAGGGGACGAGGGCCTGCGGGACGTCTGGCCCATCGACGCCTGGCGCTCCCGGGGCTGGGAGACGGCAGCGGACGCGGAAGTCCCGCCTCCCGAGGGCGAGTTCACGCACGAGACGCTCGTCGCGTTCGCGCGCGAGCACCGGGACAGGGTCGCGCCGTTCCTCGCCGACGTCCGGAAGCTGTTCGAGGACAGGGCGGGGCGGCAGATCGTCCTCGTGGAGGCCGAGCAGGAGACCGTGGCGCGGTGGATCGCGCTCGCCTGCGCCTCGCTCTCCGACGAGTACGCCCGCGCGCTGACGTTCGTCACCCGCACCGCCCAGCCGTACGAGGCGCCGCAGCAGATCCTCGGGATCGGCCCGGAGGCCGAGTTCGACCGGGAGGACGCCGAGCTGCTCCAGCATCTCTACCGGGTGCACGACGGGCTGGGCGGCACCGGCAGTCCGCCCGCCGACGACATGTGGGCGAAGGCCATGGCGTGGCGGTGGACCGAGGGCACGCCGCCGCGCCGCCCGGAGAAGGGCGAGCCGTTCGGCTTGGACGGTCCGCTGGCGGAGGGCGAGCTGCCCTCGCCGGACAACGACATGTGGCAGGCCCTCGCGGACGCCCCCGAGGAACACCCCGAGCTGGTACGGATGCTGACGCGGCACGCGCGGGAGCTGCCGCTCCCCGTGGGGGACGAGCCCCCGCCCGTCGACGGACTCGACCGGCTCGACGCGCTGATCCGTATCCGCGCGCGGATCGCCGACGAGGTGCCCGCCGCGGAGCTGCGCCCGTTCACGGCCGAACTGGCCCGCAGGCGGCTCGCGTGGGCCTGCCGCGGCGACCTCCCGCTGGACCGGCGGGTGCTGACGGGGCTGCCGCTGGACGACGCGGCCCGGCGCGCGCTGTACCAGGAGTTCGTCGGCGCCGTCGAGGACGCGATGCACGGCAGGCTCAGCGGGACGAAGGGCCCGTGGGCCGACGCGTTCGACCTCGGGCTGCATCTGGGCGGCGACGAGAGTCCGCTGGCCAGGGAGGGCGCGAAGGGCATCACGGAGGCGCTGATCAGCCAGCACGAGGAGCTGGCCGGGCCCGCCGTCGAGGTGCTGGAGCGCCTCGACAGCCCGGTGGTGGACCGGCTGACGCTGCAGCGCCTCGCGGCCCGGGCGGCCGAGGACGCGCGGGTGCTGCCCTGGGTGGTGGGCTCGCCCGCCGCCGGACGCTGGCTGCGGAGCAGGAACCTCTCCGAGGTGCCGCTCCCCGTGCGCGTCGCCGTGCGCGCGGCCGACCTGCGGGCGACGCCGGAGCGGCCGGAGGGGGCCGAGTTGTTCGTCGCGCTCGCCCGCGCGCTGGGCCCCGGCGGGCGGATCGCCGACGCCGCGACGCTGAACGAGGTGTGGGCGGCGGCCGCCATGCCCCACGGCCAGCTCGACCCCGCGCAGGCGCCCCGGCTGCTGGAGGCGTGCCCCGCGCGGCTGTTCGTCGAGACCGGACGGGGACCCCTGTTCGGCACCTGGCTGAACCGGCCCCCGGAATTCAGCCGGACGCTGCTCGACTTCGCCACCGCCGTGCGCGGCGACCCCCAACTGCCGCCCCTGGGGCGGGACATGGCCGAGCTGCTCGCGACCACCGCGGAGCTGACGGTGGGCGCCGTCGACGTCGCCCGGGCCGTGGCCCGTACGGAGGTGCTGTGGCCGTCCGTCGGACCCCTCCAGTCCCATGTCGAGCAGGCCGTCCTCACGGTCTTCGCCCGGGCCCTGGCCGACGCGGACCTCACCGCGCAGGGCGCGCGGGGCGCGTACCGCTTCCTCACCCAGGAGACCCGCGAGGAGCTGCTGCGGCCGTACGGCGAGGCCGTGCAGGCCCGTTACGGCACGGACGAGAGGCTGCGGGCGCTCGCCCGGGAGCCGCAGCGGGTGGCCTCGCTCTTCCTGACCTGGCACCCGAGGACGCCCGGCGACAGGCCCGAGTGGCGCGCGGTCGCCGAGACGCTGCTGCACAACATCCTGGGCGCCGCGGTGCAGCGGATGTACGAGCGCGACGTCGCCCTGGCGACGAGCTGGGTCTACCAGTGCGAGCCGAGGGAGAAGGAGGCCTGGGCTCAGTGGTCGTACCAGCGGCGGGGGCGGTGACCGCCGCGGCCGCGCCGCGGACACGGGCGGCGGCGCGACGGACACGGGCGGCGGCGCCGGGACGGCACCACTCCTTCCTCTTACGCGGTAGCCTCAACTCACCGCCATCACACGTCACTTGGCGTCACGGTGGCGCCGTGCACCGACGAGACCGACACCGATTCCATCGACACATCTCCGTGGTACGGAAGCAGTCCGCCATCGGGGGAGGATCAGCGTGAGTGAAAGCGAAACGATTTCCAGGATTCCGGGCGGCCCGATGGCCAATCGCCCCCTGCACTTCCTCTGGCTGCTCGACTGCTCCAGCTCCATGAGCATCAACGGGAAGATCGGCGAGCTGAACTTCGCCATCCGGGAGGCCATCCCGGAGATGCAGCAGGCCGCCCAGGACAATCCGTCGGCGGCGCTGATGGTGCGGGCCATCTCGTTCGCCACCGGCGCGACCTGGCACATCGACGAGGCGACGCCGGTCGAGCAGTTCTCCTGGACGGACCTCACCACCTACGGCGGTACGGACATGGGCGCCGCCTTCCGGCTCGCGGCCAAGGCGCTCCAGAGCCCGCCCATGCCGGACCGGGCGCTGCGCCCCGTCATCGCGCTCGTCTCCGACGGGCAGCCCATGGACGACTGGCGGGCCGGGCTCCGCGAGATCGACGCCACGCCCTGGGGGAAGCGGGCCATGCGGGTGGCGGTCGCGATCGGGGAGGACGCCGACAAGGACATGCTGAAGGAGTTCCTCGGCAACCCCGAGCTGGAGCCCCTCCAGGCCAGGAACCCCCGGCAGCTCGTGGCCGCGATCCGGTGGGCCTCGACGGTGGCGGTGAAGGCGGCCTCGACGCCCAAGACGGACGGCAACAAGCAGCCGCCCGCCGCCTCCACCCTCTCGTTCGACAAGCAGGCCGACGACGAAGACGTCTGGTGACCGCCGCCGGTGCGCGGGCCGGGGGCTGGCAGACGCTTCAGGGAATGGTCAAGGGCGCCGGGAAGAAGTACAGCCAGGACCGCTACGTCGTACGGAGCGCGGCCGGAGGCGAGGCGGTCGTCCTGGCCGTCGCCGACGGCCACGGCTCCGCGCCGCACTTCCGCAGCGACCTCGGCTCGCGCTGGGCGGTGGAGGCCTTCGCCGGTCTCGCGCTCGGTTTCGCGGAGCGCGCCGTGAGCCACCGGACCTCCGAGCGGCACTGGGGCGTGCTGCGGACCGAGGCCCAGACCCTGCCGCAGCAACTGGTGCACCGCTGGCGGGGGAAGGCCCTGCTGCACGACGGCAACTCCCCGGCGCGCGGCGGCCTGCCCCCGGCCGCCACCGAGGGACGGCCGCCCGCCCGGGACCTCACCCCGTACGGCACGACCCTTCTCGGCGCGGTCGTGACCGACTGGCTGACCGTGTGCTGGCAGCTCGGCGACGGGGACGTGGTGCTCGTCGACGCGGGCGGCGTGCCCCGGTCGCCGCTGGACGTGGGGGAGGAGCTGGGGGACGAGACGGACTCGCTGTGCGAGGCGGAGGCGTGGCGCCAGACCCGTACGCACTGGGAGCCCGTCACGGGTGAGGGCGGCCGTCCCCCCGCGGTGCTGCTCTCCACCGACGGGCTGGCGAAGAGCTTCGCGGACCGCGCGGGGTTCCTGGAGTTCGCCGGGGGCGTCACGCAGCGCGCCGCCGAGCAGGGGGTCGCCGCCGTGCAGGAGCAGCTCGCGGACTGGCTGGGGCGCGCCGGGCGGTTCTCCGGGGACGACACCACCCTCGTCGCGGCCTTCGCGCCCGGCAGCCTGGACGGCGCCCAGCGGGGCGCATCGCACGATTCGTACGCCGACGACGACGGGAGAGGGACAGCACTGTGAACGGCATGCTCAAGGCCGGGCAGATCCTGGAAGCGGAGTCCCTGGGCAAGGTGACGGTCGAGGAGCTCTTCGGCTCGGGCGGCCAGGGCGAGGTCTACCGGGTCTCGACGGAGCGCGGCGACCGCGCGGTGAAGTGGTACTACCCGCAACTCGCCGACGGCAGGCAGCGGCAGATCCTCGACGGGCTCATCGACCGGGGCTGGGCGGACGACCGCTTCCTGTGGCCGAAGGCCATCGTGGTGGATCCCCGGAACCCGCAGGCGGGCTTCGGCTATCTGATGGACATCCGCCCCGACCGCTTCCAGGACCTGCCCGCCCTCTTCCGGCGGCTCCCCTCGGTGTCGGCCGTGACGCCGCGCGCCCTGGTCACCGCGGCGCTGCACACCGTCGAGGCGTACTTCACCCTGCACTCCAAGGGCATCGCCTACCGGGACATCAACTGGGGGAACATCTTCTTCGACCCCTCCACCGGCGACGTGCTGGTGTGCGACAACGACAACGCTGTGGTGGACGGCGAGTTCGCCGCCGTCGCCGGGACCATGAACTTCATGGCCCCCGAGCTGGTCCGCGGCGACGGCGGCGCGCAGCCCGGCACCCAGACCGACCTGCACTCCCTCGCGGTGCTGCTGTTCATGCTGCTGATGAACGACCACCCGCTGCACGGGGCCCGGCTGTTGAGGATCCACAGCCTCGACGAGCACGCCATGCGGCGGCTGTACGGCACCGATCCGCTCTTCGTCTTCGACCCGTCCGACACCTCCAACCGGCCCGACCCCGCCGAGCAGCAGACCGTCCTCACCCTCTGGAACCTGCTGCCCGCGAACCTGCGGGCGCTGTTCACCACCGCCTTCACCAAGGGCCTGGCCCACCCGGGCGACCGGGTGCGCGAGACGCAGTGGCAGAGCGCGCTGAGCGAGGTGCTCGACGGCATCACCTGCTGCACGGGGTGCGGCCAGCAGATAATGACCTCCTCGGACGGCTCGGCGCTCGACTGCTGGGCCTGCGCACGGCAGTTGCGGCTGCCGCCACGGATGGAGATCGCCATCAGCCGTGGCGCGTCCCGCCCCCGGCGCCGGTCCATCCGCCTCGACCCGCAGGCCCGGGTGTACGCGCACCACCTGGAGGGCGACACGGAGCGGCACGACTTCAGCAAGATCGTCGGCGAGGTGACCGAACACCCCACGAAGCCGGGCCGGTTCGGGCTGACCAACCGGTCCGGAAACGTATGGACGGTGCGGCGCGACGACGGCAGCGTGCAGGACGTGGCCCCCGGCCGTACGGTCGCGCTGCGGCCCGGCCTGCTGGTGGAGTTCGGCGGCGGGGCCGAGGCGGAGGTACGCCCGTAGCACCCGCCGCGCGCCGCCGCCGGGACGGGGCCGGGGGGCCGGTCTCAGCGGCGGCGGCGCCAGGGGCGCCACCGCAGCAGCCTGGCCACCAGGGCGTTGCGGGGGCGCCACCGGCCCGGCCCCGAACCGGGCGTCCACGGGGCCCAGGAGGGCCGGCCCGTGGTGGTCGGCGGCGGGGGCACGGCGGGGAGCACGACCTCGGCGGAGGTGCCCGCCACGCGGACGGCGTCCGGTCGCGTCAGCGGGGTCACCGTGATCCGGCACTCCGGCCACGAGACCGCGATCTCCACCCGCCCCTCGGCGAGATGCCTGCTGCGCGGGACCCTGCGCTCCTCGCGCAGGGTCCCGCACTCCCAGCGGAGCGCCACGAGCACGGAGGGCTCCGGCCAGTCGAACCGCACCTCGACACGCTCCGTCTCCAGGCGCCGCGCGACGAGTCCCGTGACGGGACCGGGGTGTTCGAGGACGAGGCTGGGCCCGGAGACGGCACGCCCGTCCAGCGTGCTCACCGCGGTGAGCCGGGCCATGGCGCCCGGCGGCGGCATCTCCACACGCGCCGCCCCCCGGCCGGGTCCGTCCGGACCGTCCGCGCCGTCGGGTCCGTCCGCGCCGTCCGTACCCACGGCGGCGAGGAGTCCCGAGACGTCCTCGCCCGGGGCCACCGGCCGGGCCCGCCAGCGCACCAGCCGCGTACGGCCCCGCGCGGGGCGCGGCCAGGTCACGCTCACCCGGCCCTCGCCGTCGGGCGGCCCGGCGTCCAGTTCCGTCACGGGGGACGGCCACTCCTCGGCCCGGCCCCGCACCGTACGCCCCGGCGACCACACCAACGCGCCGTCCGGGCCGGGGTATCCGCAGGAGACCAGGTACGCGTAGTCGCCGGGCGGCAGCGGCCCGTCCAGCAGGCCCGCGCGGTCGCAGGGCAGCGGCGTGCCGGTGGCCGTGCCGGGCGGCGCGGCCACCCGTTCGGCACGGACGGCCTTCGCCGAACCGTCCGTGAGCCAGCGCAGCCGTACGCCGTCGAGCACCGTCTCCGCGGCGAGCCCCTCCACCTCGGGCGTGAGCAGCACGGTGCCGCTGCCGCGCGGTACGCCCGCGGGGAGCCCGCCGCGCGTCGGCACCACCGCGTAGCGCACCGCCACCCCGAGCGGAACGTCCGTGTCCACGGCGGTGACGGGCCCGCCCACCCCCTGCCCGGCCCCGGGGACGGGCAGCTCGACGGCCCCCTCCGGATCGGCCCCGGGGAAGCGGAAGAGCCGGTAGCCGACGGGCCTCCCGGCGCCCCGCGTGGCGGGCCGCCAGCTCAGGTGCGCCGTACGGCCGTTGACGGTGGCCGTCACCGTGCGGGCGGGCGGCAGCAGCGGGTCGTCCGCGAGGAGGGCCGCGGTGCGGAACAGGCCGGTACGGGCGTCGAGGTCGTCCGTCGCGAGGCGGAGCGCGCTGAGCCAGGCCTCGGCGGCCGGGCGGGTCTCCCCGTGCCTCTCCCGCGCGACGGCCTCGTCCTTGAGGTCCCGTACGGCCGCCTCCCGTTCCCGCAGGCCCGTGAGGAGCCGGCCGAGGACGTGGTCGGCCGGGTGCGCGGGGAGGAGTTCCGCGAGCCGGACGGCGTGCCGGAGGCGGGTGCCGGGCCACACCTCGCTGATCTGCTCCGCCGCCCCGCGCGCGGGGCCGTCGCCGGGGAAGTCCGCGTCGACGGCCGCGGCCAGCTCCGCCGCCTCGTCCGTGTGAACGCCGAGCGCCTCGGCGGCCCCCGCGGTGACCGGCCCGGCCTCGTCCTTCAGCGCGCAGCAGAGCTGCCACAGCACGATCCGCCGCAGCCCCGCCGGGTCGTCCCGCTGCACGGTCTCCAGGGTGTCCAGGAGCGCGAGCGCCGCCCCGGCGCGCGGGTCGTCCCCGCTCTGCCAGCGGCCCCGGCACTCCCGTACGTACGCGAGGTCCACGCGCCGCCAACGGGTGCCGCGCGCGGGGAACCAGAGCCCGTCCAGCACCCGGAAGCCGCTCGCCCTGCCCGCGCCGCGCAGCGTCGCGAAGACCGAGGCGGCGGCGCTCGGCTCCGGGGCCCGCAGCACCTCCGCCGCGTGCCGGAAGCCCGCGGCGCGGAGCCCGGCGTCGAGTTCGGCGTAGCCGCGCATCGCCGGGTACTGGGGCAGTCGCCAGACCTGCGCCACCACTCACCTCACTTCGGGGCGGTGTAGAAATACACCCGTACGGTCGCCGAGTCGGCGCGCTTGCCCGTGTTGTGGAAGTCGTCCGTCGCGGTGTCCTTCTTGTCGAACATCCTCGGACGCGCCTGCGGGAGCAGGCGGTTGACCTTCCGTGCGTAGACCTCGCCCCGGATGGTGCCGCCGAAGGTCAGCACGATCGCGGCCGTACGGCCCGACCACCGGTCCGTGTCCTTCCTGATCTGCCGCACGAGGGACTTCTCGCTCCGGCCGCTCACGTCGAACTCCTTCCAGCCGCGCTCCACCGAGCGCGGCCCGGTCGGCGTCGGCGAGGGGGAGGGCGAGGCCGAGGCGCTGCCCGACTTCTTCGGCGTGGGCTCGGCGGCGAGCGGGTCGGATCGGTCGGCCATGGTGACCACGACCAGCACCAGCAGCAGATCCGCGAAGAGCCAGCCCGCGAGCACGACGGGGCTCAGCCGGCCGCGCGAACGGGAGCCGGGCCCCCGTCGGCCGCCCGGCGGGGGAAGGGGCCGGCTCACTGGTCAGCCCCCTCCTGCGGACGCCCGTACGGCGGCCCTCCGTGCTGCGCCCCGCCGCGCGGCGGCCCTCCGCCCGGCGCACCGCCGTGCCACTCCCCGGCGGGCGCCGACGAGGACGCGCCCGCGTGCCACTCGCCGTTGCCGGCCCTGGGCGCCGGGGGCCGTACGATCCCGAGGCCGCGCAGCCCCTCGTCGAGCCGCTGCGCCGCGTCCTGCCAGTGGGCCGCCGCCGCGTCCCAGCGCTCGGTCGCCTGGCGCATCCCCTCGATGGCGTCGCCGGTGCGGCCCGTGCTGTCCACCAGCGCGCGGGACGCGCGGTCGGTCGCGTCGGCCACCGACTCGGACTTGGCGACGAGCGTCTGCTGTGCGGCGGTCAGCGTCGTGAGCGCCGCCTCGACCGTGTCGCCCGCCGCCTTGAGCCGCACGGCGAGGTCCTTCGCGGCGTCGGCGCTGCTCCTGCTGGCGTCGGCACCGGCCTGGTGCCCCAGGCGGACCGCGTCCTCGATCCGGGTCGTCGCGTCGCCGAGCTTGGGCAGCTCGTCCCCGAGCCGGTTGACGGCCGACTCCAGCGCCGCCGTCGCCTGCTGCGCGGCCTGCCCCGTGGTGACCAGCGCCTGGTGACTGTCGTCGGCCTTCGCGGCGAGCCGCTCCATCCGCCGCGCCGCCTTGCTCAGCTCGGCCACGAACTGCTGCGGGGACGCCTTGCGGTGCGCGGAGACCAGCATCTGGACGCGGGTGAGGGTGGACGCCAGCCTGCCCAGGTCGTGTTCGCGCTTCGCGTGCCGCGCCGCCTCGTCGTGCTCGGCGCGCGAGCGGACGCGGCTGTGCCAGCCCGACAGCACCACCAGCAGGAAGATCAGCATCGCGGCCGTCAGCGCCACGTTCTCGAACCGGCCGATGGGGCTCAGGTGTCCGCCGAACCCCGACTGCCAGAGCTGGAGGAAGGGGCGGGTGGCCTGCTCGGAGTGTTCCGCGCTGAGGTCCCCGTACGCCCGGACGGCCTCCCGCAGGCCGATCCAGGTGATCAGCAGCGGGACGAACACCAGCATGCCCAGCACGGCTTCGAGGAGCCCGTCGCGCACCGACCGCTCCCGCAGCTCGTCGCGCAGCCAGCGCGGCACGCCCTGCGCCTGCCAGGGCCGGGTGCGGGGCAGCGCGGCGATCCGCCGGACGAGCCCGGGGCGCCCCGAGGTGTCCCGCGGCGCCTCGGCGAGGCTCTCGGGCCGCGCGAAGGCCTGGAGCAGGTCCACCTCCGCCCACCGGTCGAGGTCCTTCTCCTGGGCCACGTCCTCGGCAAGGGAATGGAGTTCGGAACCGCGCAGGGCGAGCGACGGGGTGTCGGCCAGGTCCCTCAGTTCACGTGCCAGCTCGTCCTTGTCGAGCAGTGCCGCCTGTGGCAAGTCCCCGTCCCCCTTGGTCCGTTCACTCGATCGCTGGTGCCTACACCCGGCCCGGCCCGCCACAGGGTACGGGTTACGTGCCGCCGCGCGGGCGCGCTCGCCCGAAGTTCAGGCTCCCCAACAGCGCCTGGGCGCCCGTGTGTTCGGGATTCCACTCCAGGCACTTGCGGAGCGCGGCGGCCGCGTCCTGCCGCTGCCCCCTGTCGTGGAGGCCGACCGCGTGCCGGTAGGTGCGCTCGGCGAGCAGCTCGCGGATACGGCCGTTCGTCTGGTCGTGGCTGTAGGCGCACAGGAGCCAGCGCTCGGCGTCCGCGAAGCGGCCGGGACCGGCTGCCATCGCGGCCGAGCTGTGCACCTCGATCATGGACTCCAGCACGTCGGCCCCCGCCGGTCTGGCCCGCTCCTCGCGCCAGGCGGCGTGCGAGGCCTGCACGGCCTGGTCGTAATGCCCCTGCTGGAGCAGGGTCCTGGCCATGCCCAGGTGGCGGGCCGCGGCGGTGCTCGGGCGGGCCGCCTGTGCGGGCGGCGGCGCGCTCAGCTCGTCGAGCGCCTCCCGCGCCTCGCCGATGAGCCGCCGCAGCAGCTCCGCCGCCTCCTCGCCGCGCCCCGCGGCGGCCAGCCGCCGCGCCTCGGCGACCTGCCCCGGGCCGGGGGCGTCCGAGCCGGACGGCTCCTCGGGCGTACGGCCCGGCGGCGGCAGTACCGCGGCGGTGAGCGGCGGCAGGTCGCCCAGCGTGTCGTGGCCGTCCTCGGCCGGGGCCGTCGCGCTCTCCTCGGGCCCGGCCGGGTGCGCCTCGTCCAGCCGCGCCGCGTGCGCCAGCGCGCCCAGCGCGAGCCGGTCGGGCCCCAGCCGCACGCAGGGGCGGCCCAGCGAGGCGGCGCCCGCGCGGATCCGCTCCATGCCGGTGGCGCCGCCGAACAGCAGCACCGCGTCGAGGTCCGAGGGCTCCATCCCGGTCTGCTCGAACAGCGTCCTGGCGCGGGCCAGGATCCGCGCGACGTGCCGGTCCAGATAGGCGTCCAGGTCGGCACGGCGCAGCGCGATGCCGATGGCGCCCCCGACGGGGAGTTCGACCGCCCCGCCGAACGTGCCGGGTGCCGCGCCGAGCCACTCGCGCGCCAGCTCCGCGTCGTCCCGCAGCCCCTGCCAGGCCGTCCCGGCCATCCCGCCGGGGCCTCGGGCGGCACCGAAGTCGCGCAGGTGCCGGTACGCCGTGTCGAGCACCGCCGCGTCGAACGCCCGCCCGCCGGAGGTCTCCGCGCTCTCCACGCCGAGCGTCCGGTACTGCCCCCGGGCGCCCCGCACCAGGCCCAGCTCGAACCCGTCGTAGCCCACGCCGAACGCGAGATACGTGCCGCTGCCCTGGCCGCCCATGTGCGCGATGACGGCCGCGACGCTGTCGCTGATGAGCCGGGGCCCGGCCAGGCCCGCGGCCTCCGCCGCCGCGCGCAGCGCCGTGCGCTGCGCCGAGCCGTAGCTCACCGGGACGTTCAGGACGGTGTGCGCGACGGACGCGCCGGACGCCTCCTCGGCCTGCTCGCGCACCCGCCGCAGCTCCTCGGTCACCAGCTCCTCCGGCGGGCGCTCCCCGGCGGCCGTCGGCACCGGACGCCCCCTGCCCAGCTTCCTCTTGAGGCTGGGGAAGACGCACGGCCCCCGGCCCGTCACGGGCCGCTCGCACAGCAGCCACGGCACCTCGGAGGGCGCCGCGCGCAGCGTCCGGGGCGGCTCGCCCGGCAGCCCGTAGGCCACGCGCAGGCCCGTGGCCCCCAGGTCCACGCCGAGCCGGAGCCGCGCGGCGCGGCCGGACAGCTCCGCGCCCGGCGGCGCTTCCCCGGGCCCCTCCGTCCCGCCCCTCATGTGTCGAGTCGGTCGATCGGGACGCGGAGGTGGCTGCCGTAGTCCTCCGCCGTGGGCACCTCGGCGACCGAGCGCTCGTCCATGGCGCGGGCCACCAGGTTGGTGAGGTTGCGGGCCTGCTGGGTGACCTGCTCCCGGTTGCCGCGCTCGTGCGCGGTACGGACGTGGCCGACGGCCTCGATGATCTGCTGGCCCAGTTGCGGCGAGGCGCCGTCCGTGGCCCGCTTGGCCTGCATGAGCTTGCTGGCCAGGCCGCAGTGGTTGTACATGTCCGTGAGCAGCAGGTCGGTCAGCCGCGCGTACTCCCCGCTCTCGCCCCGGTCCAGCGCCCGCTGGACCAGCTCCAGGTCCCGTTCGACCTTCATCCGCTGGGACGGCTCCATGTACTCCTCGTAGTCGGCGAGGAACTCCCGTGTCTCCTTGGCGACATGCTCCAGCGTCGGGCCCAGCCCCGCGGCGTCCTGCTCCTCGTGCTGCGCGGCCGGCGGGCCCTGCTGGTCCCGGTTGGGGGTGTCCTCCTTGACGAGGTCCGTGCCCGGCACGCTGATGCGCACCTTGATGATCCGGTCCAGCGAGTAGTTGAAGGAGACCTCGACCCTGCGGTGCAGCCCGATGTCCTCGGGGAGTTCGAACTCGATCACGCCCTGTTCCACGTTCCTGCTGGCCACGCTCTGGTTGCCCTCGTAGACGGGGACGCGGATACGGCGCCCGTCCGTCGTCTCGAACGTCTGCCGCCTGGGCTCCGGCAGCGGGTACGGCGTGCCCGAGGGGATGATCGGGACGAAGACGTCCCGCTGCGAGCCCCGGACGGCCGCGATGCCCATGGCGGGCCCCGTCACCTCGTGCAGGCCCGTGTCCCCGACCGAGCGCGCGTTGGCCAGGCTGCGGCCGCAGTCCTCGCACTCCGTGGCGGACTCCGCGTTGAGCCGCTGGCACTCCGGCTCGGGGCACTCGATCGCGTGCAGGGTGCCCGCCAGGATCCCGGCGCCGAGCGCCACGCACTCCATCGGGTTGATGTTCCGGCGGACCTTGTCCTTGCCGAAGCGGTTCTCGACCGTCTCGTACACGGCGCGGGTCAGCGTCGAGCCGCCGACCAGCAGGACGTCCGTGATGTCGTCGGCGGTCAGGCCCTCGTCCGTGAGTGTCTTGTCGACGAGCGTCATGGTCCGCCGGACCATCGGCTCGATGAGGCCGTCGAACTCGCTCCGGGTCAGCGGCATCTCGACGTCGATCACCGTGCCGTCGGGCGCGCGGTGCGCCGCGAGGATGACGATGTCGGTGGACTCCTGCGCGTTCAGCTCCCACTTGGCCTGCTCGGCCTGCTCCTTGGCCGCGTACAGGAAGTTCTTGTCGCCGCTCGGGTCGATGCCGTAGGTGTCCTTCACCCAGGTGACGATGCGGTCGACGATGGCCTGGTCGAAGTCGTCGCCGCCGAGCCAACTGTCGCCGTCGAAGCGCAGGACGTGGAACTGGCCGTGCCCCTCCTCGTTCTTGACCGCGTGCAGGATCGAGATGTCGAACGTGCCGCCGCCCAGGTCGTAGACGAGGATCCGGCTGCGCTCCCCGCTCTTCTTGTGCAGGCCGAAGGCGACCGCGGCGGCCGTCGGTTCGTCGATGATCTTCTTGACCACCAGCTCGGCCTGCTCGGCCGCGTCCCGGGTCGCGGCGCGCTGCGCGTCGCCGAAGTACGCGGGCACGGTGATCACGGCGTGTGTCACCTCCTCTCCGAGGCTGCGCGAGGCGTCCTGCGCCAACTGCCGCAGGATCAGCGCCGACACCTGGTCGGGGGAGAGGACCCGGTCGCCCATCCGCACCCGGGCGCGGGGGTCGCCGTCGGGCCCCTGCGTGATCTCGTAGCTGAGCTTCTCCCGCGCCTGCTCGACCAGGGGGTCGGCGAAGGCGCGGCCCATCAGGCGCTTCACCGAGACCACGGTCTCCCTGGGCTGCCGTGCCGCCCATTTGACGGCCGTGTCACCGACGATGAACCGCTCGGCGCCGTCGCGGCGGTAGAGGCCGACCACCGACGGGGTGAGGTTCTTCCCCGAGCTGTTGGTCAGGACGGACACTTCCTTGCGTTCCGGGTCGTAGCTGCTGGTCGCGCTGTTCGTGGTGCCGAGGTCGATGCCGATCGCGCTCATCCGTGCTCCTGTTGTCTTCCGCTCTCCCATGCCCTCACCCCTGCCGCCCCGCTTCTCCGGTCCCGCCGTCGCCGGGGCCGTCGCCGTCGCCGGGGCCGGGGCCGGGGCCGGGCTCCACCGCCGTGCCGTCCGCGATCACCACGCGGGCCGGGCGCAGGAGCTGCCCCCGGTACCGGTAGCCCCGCCGGAGGACCTCCAGCACCTCGTCCTCGGCGGCCCCCGCCCGGTGCCGTACGTCCACGACGTGGTGCCGCACCGGGTCGGCCCGCTCGCCGGATACGCCCACGGGCTCCAGCCCCTCCTGCCCCAGGGCCCGCTCCAACTGCCGGGCCAGGGCCCGGACGCTATCGGCGGGGACCTCTCCGGGCCCGCCCCCGGAGCCCGCGAGGTCCCCGGAGCCCGCGAGCAGGCGGTCGAAGGAGTCCAGCACCTCGACCAGGCCCAGCAGCAGGCGCTCGGTCCTGGCGTGGTGCGCCGCCGCCTGCCGGGCCAGTTCGAGGGCGGCCGGCTCCGGGGCCCGCTCCCCGCTCACCGGTCGAAGCGGACGAGCGCGTCCAGCGGCTCGGGCGGCGGGCCGGGGAACGGCGGCAGCGGGACGCCGTCCAGTTCGTCCGCCAGCCGCTCGGCGGGCGCCCACGGGGGCCGCAGCCACTCCTCGGCCTCCGGCGGCACGTCCGGCTCCGCGTCCTCGGCCGCCTCCTCCGCCTCGGCCGCCTCCCGTGCCGCCGCCACGGCCTCGGGGCCCGCCTCCTGGGCGTAGAGCAGGACATCGGCCAGCAGGCGGCGGCGCGTGGTGCGCAGCTCGTGCCAGGCGCGCTGGGTGCGCGGCGTCATCAGCCCGCGCGCCATCAGCTCGAACGAGAGGTCCTGCATCTCCGCGTGCGGCGTGTCCGGGTCCGCTCCCGCCGGGGCGAGCACCTCGTACGGGAACGGACCGTCCCACGCCGTCGACGGATCATGAATCATTCCCGGCACCCCCGCTCTCCTCGTCCCGCCAGCGCTCGACCCCGGCGATCAGGGCCCGCCGGATCGCGGCGTTCCCGGCGTCCGCCCGGGTCGCCCGGATCAGATAGTGCAGCCCCCGCAGCGGCTCGCCCGCGCGCACCCGTTCCTCCGCGGTGGCCGCCAGCTCCCTGGCCCAGTCGGCCATCCGGGTCTCGGCCCCCTCCTCGGGGACCGGCTCCTCGCTGATGTCCCGCATCATCCTGGTGAAGTCCTCGGGCTCGAACTCCGCGACCAGCAGCCATTCCAGCGTCTCCAGCGCCTCGCGGAGGGTGCTCAGGAAGTCGCTGCTCACCGGCGCGTCCCGCAGCCCCGTGTCGAGGATGCCGAGCGCTTCGAGCAGCACCGGCAGTTTTCCAGAGATCCCCGACCGCCGCTCGCCGAGCGTGAAGACGAGTGCCCGCGCGAGATTGTCCCGCGCGGAGAGCGACTCCGGGTAGTGCTCCAGCGCCCGGCGCAGATCGACCTCGGCGGCCTCGAAGTCCGGGACGAGGCCGAAGTGTTCGCACCGGTTGCCGCGCCAGACGCCGCGCGCCGAGAGCAGCTTGGACATGCGCGTACGGAGCTGGAAGAGCGACTCGCGGTCGAAGGGGCCGAGCGCGAGCACGCCCTCCACCAGCTCCACGGCCTCGTCCAGGCCCGCGCCCCGCTGGACGCCCTCCGCCTCCGCGAGCGCCTTCGCGCGCCCCAGTGCCATCCGTACCACCGATGCCTTCGTACGGGTCTGCATCCCCGCGAGCCGGGACGTCCGCACCGCCGCGCGCCACTCCTCCAGCGCGCGCCGCGACCCGCCGGAGGCCAGGGCGGTACGGGCCAGCGCCAGGCGGGTCTGCACCGCGAGGTCCACGGTGTCCTGGAGCAGCCGGGCGGCGCGGCCCGGGAGATGGAGATAGGCCGGGTTGCGCCGCAGGAAGCCGGCGCAGTGCCCGCACTCCCGCAGGTGCGCCTCCCGGTCGGGCGCGGCGCCCGGGCCCGCGCAGTCCTCCGGGAGGTCCCGCATCTCCCGCGGCTCGGGCAGGGCCCGCAGCGCCTCGTCGAACTTGTGCATGCCGAACAGCGCGAAGGCCGTGGACAGTTCGGAGAACGCCACCCGCAGCTCCCGCAGGGCCGACTCGCCGGGCTCCTCGCCCCGCCGCACCGTCCCGTCGAGCCGCGCGGCCAGCTCGCCCAGCCGGGGGCCCAGCTCCAGCAGCCGCAGATAGGCGGGCCCGCACGCCAGCCGACCGCCCGCGCCCCCGGCGCCCGCCACCGGCAGTCCGCCCAGTTCCCCAAGCTGCCGGGCGCCGCCCAGCTCGGCCTCCAGAGCGTCCCCCAACTCCCAGTACGCGCGGGCCTGTCCGGGCCGGTCCGCGTCGGCGTGCCGCTGCCCGTACGCCGCGAACTCGTCGGAGAGGTGCTGTCCCAGCTTCCACCGCAGCCGCGCGATGTCCTCGGGGCCCGCGCCGCGCCCGTAGCACGCGGCACGCTCCTGCCGCCAGCGCTCCCAGTGGGCGTCGTCGGCGAGCAGAGCCGCCCAGTAGGCCACGGCGTACCGCCAGGCGACGACGGCGTGCTCCCACGCCCCGCTCTCCTCCAGCTCCTTGGCCTGCCACAGCCGCGCGACCGCCAGCCCGTGCAGCACATCCATGTCGCCCGGCGCCTCCCGCAGCCGCGCCTCCCACTCCGCGACGGCCGCCTCCCGGCCCCGGGCCAGCAGGAGCAGCAGCGGCGCGTCGCGCGGCAGGTCGCGGCAGAGCGCCTCGGGGAGCCCCGCGCCGTCGTCGGCGTCGTCCGGGGACAGCTCGGCCAGCCGCTCGCGCAGCGTGCCCGGGTCGTGCAGGCGGTACAGCATCGCGTCCAGCAGCAGCCGCTGGGCCGGGTGCTGGAGCTGCTTCCAGGCCATCCGCTCCTGCCACGTCATGGCGGTGCGGCGCTCCATCAGCGTGTACGTCGCGTCCCGCACGACCGACCACGGCGCCCCCGGATCGACGCCCGCGTCCCGCAGCGCCAGATACGGGTACGTGGGGTCCCGCAGCGCGCACGGGTCGCAGACCAGCGGGGCGCACGGCAGCCCGTCGGCCCACGGCACCCGCTCCAGCAGCCGCTGGAGCCGCCGCGTGCGCACACCGGCCCGGTCGTGCGGGCCGCCCGCGCGGCGGTACGCCGCGACGGCCGCGCTCCACCGGCCGTCCGCCTCCAGCACGCGCCCCCGCGCGTACGCGAGCCGTTCGGCCGCGTCCCGCCGCCCCGCGCAGGCCCCGTAGTGCTCCGCCGCACGCGGCCAGTCCTGACGCGCCTCGGCCGTACGGCCACGGGCGTACGCCGCGATCCCCGGCGCGCCCCACGCCTCGCCGAGCGCCCCGTCGAGCGTCTCGCCGAGCGCCTCGGCCCGCCGGGCCGCGCCCTCCCAGTCGCCCTCGGCCTCCGCCTGCCGGGCCCGTACGTACGCGATGCGGGCCGTCACGTCCCCGAAGTCCCGGGGGAGCGCCGCGTACTCCTCACCGACCCGGCACCAGACCTCCGCGTCGCCGTCCGGCCCGGCGGTCTCCTCCGCGAGCCGCGCCCGCGCGTACCCGGCCCGTACGGGCGCGTCGGCCCACTCCTCCGGCAGTTCCAGGAACGCCCCGAGCGCCTCCTCCCACCGCCCCTCCGCCTCCAGGGCCCGCCCCCGCGCGTACCGCCCGAGGACCGCCAGCTCCTCCCGTGCCGCCCCGGCCTCCGCCGTCCCGGGCGCGCGGAGCGCGGCGGCGCAGATCTCGTGCGCCCGGGGCCAGTCGCCGGAGGACTCCGCGCCCTTGGCGGTGGCCTTGGCGCGGAGGAGGGCGACGGCGCCGCCGCGGTCCTCGTCGGGAAGCCCGGCCACCAGGCTCAGCACCGTCTCCCAGTCGCCCGCGGCCTCGGCGATACGGGCGCGGGCGTGGCGGCGGCGGGCGCCCACGTCACCGTCCGCGTACGTGTCCGGGAGCCGTCCGAACTCCTCGATGACGCCCGCCCAGTCGGCGTCGCGGTCGGCGGCACGGCCCCGCACGTAGAGCCGGCGGTCGGCCACGTCCCGCAGGTGGGGCGGCAGTTGGGCGAGGTGGTCCGCGGCGCGTCCCCACTCCTCGCGCTCCTCCAGCGCGCGGCTGAGCGCGTAGGTGCGCAGGAGGCGCGCGTCGGCGTGCCCCGAGGTCTCGTACGCCCGCGCGGCCCCCGTCCAGTCGCCCCGCGCCTCCGCCACCCGGCCCTCGGCGTAGCGGCGGCGGGCCTCCGCGTCCCGGTGGCCCGTGGGGAGCGCGGCGAAGCGGGCGGCGGCGCGCGGCCAGTCGCCCGCCTCCTCGGCCTCCACGGCCGAGGCGTGCACCCGGGTCACGGCCTCGCCGAGCCACGGCTCGCAGGCGTGGCCGCGCGCGGCGGCGTCCGCGAGGGCCTCCAGGGCGCGTTCCCAGTCGCCCTGCTCGGCGGCGAGCCGCCCGCGCACCCACGGCAGCCAGTCGGCGGCGTCCGCGAAGCCCGGGTCGGCGGCGAGCGCCTCGGCCGCCGCGCGCCAGTCCCGGGCTGCCGCGGCGGTCCTGCCCACGGCGTAGTTCAGCCAGCCGTCCTCCGGCAGCCCGTCCTTCGCCGCCGCCCCGAACTCCTCCCGCGCCCGGGACCAGGACCCCTCACCTGCCGCCACCCGCCCCCGCGCGTACGCGGCCCGCGCCGCCACGTCGGCGAACCCGGCCGGACCGGCCGGACCGGTGGGGCCCGCCTCACCCGCCCCACCCGTACCGCTCGCGGCGCCCATGGCGCCCGTGGCGGTGCCCGCGCACTTCGCGTACGCCGTCGCCGCACCTGCCCAGTCGTCCGCCTCCTCCGCGATCCGGCCCTCCACGTAGTGGGCGCGGGCCCGCAGTTCCGGGTCGTCCGGGCGGGCGGCGAGGAGTTCCGCGCAGGCCGTGGACGCGGTCCGCCACGCGCCGGACGCCGTTGCCCGTTCGGCGCTCTCCGCCAGCTCGGCCCGGTGCCGCGCCGCCACCTCGTCGGCCAGGCAGCCGAGAGGGTCCGGGGTGAGGTCCGCGCGCAGCGCGTCGAGTTCGCGCCGGAGCGTGCGCGCGTCCGCCGACGCCGCCAGCAGCGCGCACAGGTCGTGCGTCGCGGGCCAGGCGCGTTCGAACCGGGCCTCCTCGCGCAGCCAGTCCTGCTCCGACTCGTACTGCGCGGTGTCCATGCGCAGCATCCCCAGCACCTGGTCCCACCTGCCGAGCGTGCGCAGGTGACGGACCGCGGCGATGACGTCGGACGAGCCGACGTTGCCGACCGGGCTCTCCACGGTGCGGAGCGCCTCGGCGCCCTCGTGCACGGGGTCCACGTAGCCCTCGTGCTCGTCGCGGACCACGCGGGCCTTGAACAGCCAGCCGTGCCGGCACTCCTCGTGCAGGAAGAGCGCCGGGGTCGCCCACTCGATCGCGGTGTGCCCGGAGAGATGGGCGATGCCGGTGCGCGCGGCGGACACCGCCTCGTCCACGGTGGCGTTGCCCGCGAGATGGGAGAGCAGCACGGGGCTGAAGCGGCCCGCGCTCTTGTCCGTGAACCGCCCCCGCATCGCCACCACGGCGGGCAGCCCGCCCGCGACGAGCGCCTGGGCGACCCCCGAGAAGGGCTCGACCAGCGAACTGTTCCCGCCCGCGCAGATGTTGAGCGCCGCCAGCCGGAGCTGCGGGGCCTTCAGCAGCACCCCCGCGAGCTGCCCCGCCGGGACCCAGTCGGGGGCCCCGTCCTCCGTCTCCAGGCACACCTGCCCCGCGCGCTGCTCGTGGTCGTACGCCCCGTGCGCGATCAGCAGCAGCGCCGTCGGCTGGTCGCGGCACGCCGCCAGCTCGGCCTCCAGGTCCCGCAGCCCGGCGTGCTCGACCACGACCGTCTGCACCTTCACGTCGGGCAGTACGCGCCGCAGCTCCTCGATCTCCGAGGCGGCGGCGTCGAGCGCGGGCAGCGGGTCCGGCGAGGCGACGGCGACGACCAGCCGGATACGGCTCGGCGGGTCGCCGGGCGCGGGCAGGCGGGGGCCCAGCGGCTGGCCCGGGAGCGTACGCACCAGGGAGACGCGGCGGTCGAGGCCCATGTTCTGGTGCGGCTCCCGCGGGGGCGCGCACAGCACCTCCACGGGCAGTTCGCGCAGCTCGGGCGGCAGGTCGAAGCGGACGCGCAGGCCCCGCGAGGGCCGGGCGTGCGCCGCGCGGTCCATGGCCTCGCCCAGGCACGCGCGCAGCGCGTCGCCGAACAGCAGCTCGTAGACCTCCCGGCCCAGCTCCCGCGCGGTCACCGAGGACGGGTCCCGGCCCTCGGGGAAGTCGGCCCCCAGCTCCGAGGCGACCAGCCGCGCCCAGCGCTCGCCCAGCCGCGCCGCCCGCTCGGCGGGCACCTCCCGCACCTCCGCCGCGCACGCCGGTCCTCCGGCCGCGACCAGATGGCGGTCGCCCCCGACCGGGCGCACCCTGACGCGCAGCTCCTCGTACTCCCGCACCGTCCTCAGCTCCCGCCCGGAATCGCGTCGAGGCCGTCCACGTCCGCACGGACCCCGTCCCGCAGCCGCGTCAGCTCCGCGTCGCCGGGGAGGAGCGCGAGCGCCGCGTCCAGCCTGCCGAGCACCCCGCGCAGCGTGCGCAGCGCGCCCGTCACGCTCCCCGCCTGCCGCTGGCGCGCCGCGCGCACCCTCAGCAACACGCAGAGACTGAGTTGTGCCCGCGGGAGGTGCGGATTGAACTCCACGGCACGCGTCAAGTCGGCCACGGGACCGTCGAGTTCGTCCGGGTCGCCGTTGAAGGCCGAGATCCCCCGGTCGGTCAGCACCCCGGCCAGCGGCCCCACCAGCCGGTGCCGCTCGTTGGCCCCGAGGATCGCGTGCGCGGCCTCCAGGACGGAGACGGCCGCGTCGAGCCGTCCCGCGCGGCGCAGCGCGGCGACCGAGCCCAGTGCCACGTCCGCCACCCTGGGCTGCGTGTCCTGGTACCGGCCCAGCGCCCTGCCGTACCGCAGCGCCGTGCGCCAACAGGCGTGCGCCGTACGGGGATCCGGCTCGGCGGCGGTCAGCGCGGCGCGGCCCTCGGCGAGCGCGGCCTCCACGGCCAGGGTGAGCGCGTCCTCGCGCAGCGCCTCGTGCTTGTGCGGGCCGGGGAGGCCCGCGTAGCCGGGGTTCAGCTCGTCGAAGCGGGCGCAGCCGGGCGCGCAGACGGCGACGGGCTCCGGCGGTGCCTCGCCCAGGGCGCAGTCGGGGCAGCGCAGATCGGCGAGCGCCGCGAGCGTCTCGCGCGGCCGGTCGGCGTCGAACTCCGTCTGGGCGAAGCCCAGTTGGGAGAAGAGCCGTCGCGAGGAGGGCCCGCCCAGGGCCCGTACGTACGCCCCGAACTCCGCCGCGATCCCCAGCTCCGCGAGACGCGCCGGCCCGCACACGAGGGGCCTGTCGGCGGAACCGGGCAGCGGGAACCCGCCGAGTTTCGCGAGCGCCTTCGCGGCCTCGCTCTCCCGCCGCAGCAGGGCGGCGGCCCCGGACCCGCCGTCCACCTGGAGGCAGGCCTCCAGGTGGACGTGCAGGTCCGCGCGGAGCGTGGTGAGGTCCGCGGCGGTGAGCGTGACGCGGTGCCGCCGCTCGGCGTCGGCACGCTGCCGCTCCCAGAACCCGGCGTCGTGGAACAGCGCCCCCCACGCCGCGACGCACGCCTCGCGCGGCCCGCCCCCGTGCAACAGGACCAGGGCCCGCAGATGAGCCAGCCGCCGGTCCGTAGGACGGCGCCGCGTCGCCTCCCCCAACACCTCGGCGGCAACCCCGTGCCGGGCCCCCATGGCCAGAACGACGGCATGCAGACCGAGCGCCCCCGGCGCATCCCCCCGCGAGGGCCCACCCCCCACCTCATACGCCGCCGCCAGCAACGCGGCGCTCCGCCCCCACCGCAGCCCACCGCCCTCGCCTTCCGTGCGCCGAGTGCCACCGCCTTCGCGCTCCGCGGGTCGGGGGCCGCTGCCCTCGTCCTCCGTGCGTCCAGGGGCGGCCTCGGACTCCGGGGTCAGTTCGCGTAGTGCTGCCGTGCGCAGGAGGGCGGCCGTTTCGCGTTCGGCCCGTTCGTTGGGGGTGAGGTCGGTGGTTCGTAGGGTGGTGAGGGCCTCGGTGAGGTGTCCGTCTCGGGTGAGGGCGGCGGTTTGCCAGGGGCCGTTTCCGGGGGGTTGCCCCGCCCTGTAGCGGCACTCCGCGAGTACCGGTGCTGCCTCGTCCACTTCGGCCAGGGTCGCGGCGGCCTCGCTCCATCGGCCCTCCCGCATCCGCAGGGCGCCCAGCGCGAGTGGGGGCGAGAGTGCCGCGAACTCCTCCTCGGCACCGCGTACGTCGCCCGTACGGTCGTGGCACAGGGCGAGCCCGTGGCGGGCCTCGTGGTCGTCCGGGCACAGCTCCAGTACCCGGGACCACAGCCCGGCGGCCACGTCGTACGCGCGGGACGCGAACTCCAGGCGGGCGGCGTACCGGTACGCACGGGGGTCGTCCGGGAGGCGTCGCCGCACCTCGTCCAGGTGGGCCCGCGCCCGCGCCCTGGCCCCGCTCTCCCGGCGCACGGCGAGCTGCCACACGGCGTAGAGCCGGGTCTCGGCGATCGCCTGGCCGAGCCCGTCCCCGGACCCGTCCCCGGACCCGTCCCCGGACCCGTCCCCGTCCCCGGACCCGGCGTCCGGCCACCCGCGTTCGCACTGCTCCAGTACTTCGACGGCGGGCTCGAAGTCCTTCCGGCGGATCAGGCGGCATGCCTCGGCGTAGCGGGCGTGCACCAGTGCGGTCCGGGTCCGGAGGGCCGCGGCGTCCAAGGGGGCGGACGCTTCCGCGTGGTGGAGGTCGTCGAGGGCGCCGCCGGGGTCCCCGAGGAGGGCTCTGGCGTACGCCCGCTGCACCCGCGTGCGGCACGAGGCCTCGGGGGAGTCCGGGGGCACGCGGTCGAGGGCGGCGGTGAAGTGGCGCTCGGCCTTCCCGTACGCCGCGCCGTGCGCTGCCGCGCAACCCGACCAGTATCTCGGCCGCCAGTCGTCGGGGGACCAGGTGTGGGCCTGGGCCAGGAGTTCCTCGGCCGTCGCCGGGCCGTCGTCCCCGGCCAGCCGCAGCCGCGCCCTGCAGATGAGCAACTCGGAGGCGACAAGGCCCCGTTCGGCGCCGCCGGCCTCCGGCAGCGCCGACAGGCCCTCCTCGCACAGCCGCTCGGCCGACGCGTGTTCGCCCCGTTCCCGTGCCGCCTCGGCCCCGGCGAGCGCCTGCCGCGCGTCGCCGAGGCCGTCGTCCCGCTCGTCGTGCCCGGACCGCGAGGTCACACGGCCGGTCCCGCCGCCTCGTCGAGTTCCGAACGCCAGCGCCCCCGCGCGCGGTCGTAGTGGAGCGGGCCCTGCCGGAACCGTGTGAGATCCAGCCCTACGAGCTGCTCGTACGCCTCGCTCGGAAGGTCCGCCTCCAGGACGACCCGCAGGCCGCTCGCCGCGTCCTGGAGCACCAACGGGCGGGATTCGAGGGCCGGTTCGCCCTCCGCGGCAGCGGCCCCGCTCCGCAGTACGCGCCGCACCAGGCCCTTCAGCCCCGCGTACGCGTCCTTGACGGCCTCCGTGCCCAGCCCGGTCAGAAATCCGTGCAGCGGCAGTGCGATCAGCACGGCCCATTGCAGTTCGGACGGTCCCCGGTGGGCCAGTACGCGGCGGGTGCGGAGGGCCAGCCCGTAACCGGCCAGCGTCTCGACCAGGTCTTCCTCTGCGGCCCGAGGGACCTCGTGTCCCACGAGCGCCTCGGCGGTCCCCGTCTCCTGCGTCACGAGGGCGAGGATACCGCTCGTGTCAGGAACTCTTGCGGAGGAGGAAGAAGAGGCTCGGCCCGAAGTCGAGGGAAGCCAGGGGCGCTTGGAGGGTGCGCTCGGCCGCGAGCACGGCGCGCGCCGGGAGGGCGCGCTTCAGCCGGGCGCTGCGCAGGTTGGAGACCGAGAGCTTACGTTCGACTGCGAGGCCGACGGCCGCGAACTGGCTGGTGACGGTGTCGGGGTGGTGGTTGACGAAGGGGATGCTCCCGTCCTTGCGCTTGTCAGCCGAGCGGATGTCGACGGGGTCGCGCGGGAGGCGCTGGAAGCGGACGAGGTAGCGGACCTTGTTGACCGCGTGGGTGAGGTTGGCGACCTCGATGATGGCCGTGCCGCCGGGCCGCAGCACGCGGGAGATCTCGCGGAGGGTCGGCTGCGGGTCGGGGAGGTGGTGCATGACGCGGATCATCGTGAGCAGGTCCACGGAGGAGTCGGGCAGGCCCAGCGCGCCGGAGCGCATGAGCCGGGGGCGGATGCGCGGGTGCCCCTTCAGGTGGTGGGTCGCGGCGTCGAGCTGCTTCTGGCTGGGGTCCAGGAGCGTGACCTCGTCGGCGTACTCCTCCAGCAGCAGGCTGAGTCTGCCGAAGCCGCCGCCCACGTCGGCGGCGTGCGCGCAGGACATCGTTCCCAGCAGGCGTTTGACCGCGATGGTCTCGGCGCCGTGCTCGTAGTCACGGCCGTCCCAGTAGCGGACGTAGTCCTCGTCCGCGGCGTCGTACTGGTTGGCCGCCGGGATGCCGTGGGAGACGTTTCCTTCGGGGAGGGGCTGGGACATGGTTCAGACCTCGTTCTTCTCAGGGGCGACGAGCCCGGGTGGTGTGGACCGGGCTGCTGCCGATGGGCGGCACCGCCCATCCGTGGGCTTCCCGGACCACGTCGCGGACGGCCTCGACGCTCAGCCGGGACAGGTCGACGCGGATCCAGCCGGGCCGGGGAAGCGCGTGGAACGGCCTGCGGGACGTGGCGTCGAGCACGAGGAACCGCAGCCAGCGGCTCACGTGGATACGGGCGGTCGCGCGGGTGCCCGATCCGTTCACCGTCACGAACGTCCTGCCGCGCACGCGGAACCGGTTCATCCCCCAGTCCGGGACCTCGAAGACGCCCGGGAGGGACAGCATCACCGAGCGCAGCTCTTCCTCACTGACCATCAGTACTCGCACCCGCCTCTCCGCCCTTGGTCCTGTTCAGGGCTGCTGCACCGCTCCAACGGGGCCGCACGGGAAGTGGTTCAACCCCGCGCCGTTATCCGCTGTCACAGCTCCGTCACAGGCACGGTGAGTGAACCGTTGCGGCCCGGGCCCCGTTCTGGTGCTGCGAGGGGCGGTCGCACGGGTCGCGCAGGCCGCCGGGCCGCCCCGCAGTCCGCACACCGTCCGACGTCGAGGGGTCAGCAGGTGGGTCACCGGAAGCCGAGGAGCGTCGCACGACGCGGCACCGTCGGGTTGCTCGCGCTCCTCATGGTCGTCCTGATAGGCGGGGCCGCGGTCGCCTGGGACCACAGGAGGGACGAGGCCCGGGCGTCGTCGTCCGGGACCGAGGACGAACCGCGCGCGGAACGGTCGTCGCCGCCGCCCGCCCCGGAGCCGTCGCCCTCCACCGAGGACGAGCCCTCGGCGTCACCTTCGTCACCGGCTCCCCCCTCGGCGTCTCCCTCGGAGAAGCGGACGAAGCCCTCGGCGAGCCCCTCGCGCATTCCGGTCCCCGCCACGGGCCCCGGCACCTTCGCCACGGCCCGGTCCTCCGGGGACACAGCCGGACAGGGGGCGAACCTGCGGCGCTACAAGGTGCTCGTGGAGAACGGCATCGAGCTGTCAGCGGAGAAGGCGGCGGCCGAGGTCCAGGCGGTCCTCGCCAACCCGCGCGGCTGGACCGCCGACGGGCGCAACTCATTCCGCCTGGTCGACTCGGGGCCCGTCGACTTCGTGGTGCGGATCGCGACGCCGGGCACCGTGGACCGGATCTGCGGGCGCGCGGGACTGCGCACCCGGGGCGAGGTCAATTGCAGCGTCGGCGAGGACGTGGTCGTCAACCTCAAGCGGTGGGTGCTGGGTTCGGACCAGTTCGACGGGCCGATCGGCGAATACCGCGCCCTGATCGTCAACCACGAGGTCGGCCACCGCATCGGCCACGGCCACCTGGGCTGCGGCGGGCCGGGCCGGCCCGCGCCCGCGATGATGCAGCAGATCGACGGCCTGCACGGCTGCGAGGCGAATGCCTGGCCGTACGACGAGAACGGCACGTACATCTCGGGGCCGACCGTGCCTTAGCCGTACCCGGCGCTTCCGGGTGCCCTCACCTCAGGGCTGAACAGGGGCTGCCCCGGGCCGTGTCTCGCAGTCTGCGGCTGCGCCGTGGCCGGTCGCGCAGTTCCCCGCGCCCCTTATG
>NZ_BAAAPE010000011.1:0-22238 GCF_039530985.1 Streptomyces albiaxialis | reverse complement strand
GCGCGCAACCACACACAGCCCGCAGTCTGCGAGGGACAGGCGGGGCAGCCCCTGCCCAGCAGCCCGGCAGGGGCGGCCGCGGAGCGCCGGGCACGGCTCGGTGGAAAACGGGTGGCGAGGCTCGGAGGGGGCGGCTACTCTCGTGCCCGTTCCGCGTAGCAGGAAGAGGAGGTGGAGACCGATGGCCGTTGTCGCTGTGGGCGCTGCCCGCGTTCGGAAGTCCATTCAGTCCACCTCCGCAGTCTCCGGCTGACCTGTTCCGCTTCCGGCGATCTCGCGCCCGTGTGCGCGCAGCCGGGGCTGCCCCTGTGAAGGGTCACCCTTGTCTTCCTCTTCATCCTCTTCCTCCCTCCTCTCCCCGTACGGCTGGGACGCCGACTGGGAGGACGCGTTCGCGCCGTACGCGGCGGAGGGGCTCGTCCCCGGGCGGGTCGTCCGCGTCGACCGCGGGCTGTGCGACCTCGTCACCCCGGAGGGCCTCGTGCGGGCCGACACCGAGTTCGTCGTGCCCCGTGACCCGATGAAGGTCGTGTGCACGGGCGACTGGGCCGCCGTCGACCCCGAGGGCCACGACCCCCGGTACGTACGGACGCTGCTGCCGCGCCGTACGGCGTTCCTCCGCTCGACCTCCTCCAAGCGCTCCGAGGCGCAGGTCCTCGCCGCGAACGTCGATCACGCGCTGATCGCCGTCTCTCTCGGCCTCGACCTGGACCTCGGCCGCGTCGAACGCTTCATCGCGCTCGCCTGGGGGAGCGGTGCCCAGCCGGTCCTCGTCCTCACCAAGGCCGATCTGGTCCCCGACCCCGCCACGCTCGGCCACCTCGTGGCCGACGCGGAGGAGTCGGCGCCCGGCGTCCAGGTGCTCGCCGTCAGCGCGGAGACCGGCGAGGGCCTCGACGTCCTCGGCGCCGTCCTCGCGGGCGGCACCTCCGTCCTGCTCGGCCAGTCCGGCGCGGGCAAGTCCACCCTCGCCAACGCGCTGCGCGGACAGGACGGGACCTCCGCCCAGGCCGTCCAGGCCACCCGCGACCGGGACGGCAAGGGGCGGCACACCACGACCACCCGCGATCTGCTCCCCATGCCCGGGGAGCGGGGCGGGGGCGTCCTCATCGACACCCCCGGCCTGCGCGGCGTCGGCCTGTGGGACGCCGAGGAGGGCCTCGGCCAGGCGTTCTCCGAGATCGAGGCGCTCGCCGGGGAGTGCCGCTTCCACGACTGCGCCCACGAGACCGAGCCGGGCTGCGCCGTCCTCGCCGCCATCGAGGACGGCAGCCTCCCGGAACGCCGGCTCGACAGCTACCGCAAGCTGCTCCGCGAGAACCAGCGCCTCGCCGCCCGTACGGACGCGCGGCTCCGGTCCGAGCAGAAGCAGCTCTTCAAGCAGCGGTCGGCTCTCGGCCGTCACATGATGGAGCGCAAGCGCGGGGGCGGGCGCCACAGCGGCTGGTGACCCGGTAGGCGGAACGCCCCGGGGAGCGGGGAGGACGTTGATAGCGTCCTCCCCATGCTCCTCTGGATCAACGGCCCCTTCGGCGGCGGCAAGACCCACACCGCCTACGAGCTGCACCGCCGCCTGCCCGGAAGCGTCGTCTCCGATCCCGAGCACCTCGGCATCGGGCTCCAGCGCATGCTGCCCCGCGAGCAGCACGGCGACTTCCAGGACTTCCCGGCCTGGCGGCGGGGCGTCCACGAGACGCTGGCCCATCTCCTCGACCAGCACACCGCCGGGGGCCCCGTCATCGTGCCCATGACCGTCGTCGTGCCCCGGTACTTCGAGGAGACCGTCGGCCGACTCCGCGCCGACGGCTACGACATCCGGCACTTCTCCCTGGTCGCCCGCCGCGAGACCGTCCTGCGGCGGCTGCACGGCCGAGGCCTGCGCGGGCTGCGCTCCGAGGACTGGGCCGTCTCGCGCGTCGACCAGTGCCTGGAGGCCCTCTCCCAGCCGGAGTTCGGCGAGCACGTCGCCACCGACCATCTCACCGTCTCCGGCGTCGCCGAGGCCGTCGCCCGCAGCGCGGGCCTGCGGCTGCGCCCCGACGACAGCGGGCCGCTCGCGCGGCGCCTGCACCGCGCGCAGGTCACCGTCAAGAACATCCGCGGGCTGTGAGCGCCGCCCCGGCGGGCCCGTTCGGCCCGCTCTCCTTCCAGCTCGTCCTGCTGCGCAGGATGGCCGATTTCCAGGCCCCGCGCGTCGATCAGGCGCTACGGGAACTCGGCGTCTCCCACGCCGAGATGCGCGAGGCCAACAAGCGCTGGCAGGCGATGCTGCGGTCCCCGAAGGGCCGGGGCCGGGGTGCCCTCGCCCGCTACCGCTCGGTTCTCGGTCCGCCCGAGGCGACCGTACGGCGCCGCGTCGGCGACCTGGACTGCGAGGTCCACACCTGGCCCGTACCGCTCTGGCCCGACCTGCGCTTCGAGGTCGTCGCGGGCGAGGGCGGCGCGGTGTGGAACGAGTGGCTCGTACGGGCGCGGGGCGCTGCCGCGCCGGTTCTCCGTACGGTCGAGGACCTGGAGCCCTGGTCCTGCACCGTCGAGGAGGTCGCCCGCGCGTTCGCCCCCGCGCGCCCGCTGGAGGGCTCGGCGCCCACCCGCTGGCGCCTCGCCTTCACGGCCCCGGACCGTGAAGGCGAACGTCACGACGTCGTCGCCGAGTTCACCTGGGGCCTGCTCCAGCGTCTCCCCTCGCGACCCGAGTGAACGCCGCCCACGCGGCGGGCCGAACGGTCAGGACCGGGCTCTCCGGGTCCTTGGAGTCCCGGATGTGGATCGCGGTGGGATGCGCCGCGACCTCGACGCAGGCCCCGCCCTCGTCGCCGCTGTAGCTGGATTTGCGCCAGTCGTAGGCGACTTCGAGGCAAGCGCCGCCCTGGTCGCTGCTGTAGCTGGACTTGAACCAAAAGACGTTGGTCATGCCTCTCCTAGGCGAGTCTCCAACAGGCGTTTGCTCTCCTCAGGACTGAGCGCCTGCGCTCGGAGCATCCCATATTTCTGCATGAGGACACTGACATCATCTGGATCTTCGAGGAGGTGGCTCACCAGTTGCCCCTCGATATAGGCCAGATGGTCGTGGTCCGGTGTTTCCAGCAGCACCATCGGACCGGTGAGCCCCGCGTGTGATTCCCGGCCGGTCGGCATGATCTGGAGCCCCAGGAACGGGAGGTCAGCGCACTCTCGCAAATGGCTCAGTTGCGCGCGCAGCACGTCCCGGCCGCCGATCGGCCGATGGAGCACGGTCTCCTCGATCAGGAACGTCGCCATCGGCGGCGGCTTGCGCTGCAGCACCTTCTGGCGGTCGAGGCGGCCCGCCACCCACTCTTCCACCTGCTCGTCGTCCAGCGGCGGATAGAGGCAGGTGAAGACGGCCCGTGCGTACTCCTCGCACTGGAGAAGTCCGGGCGGCACATGGTTCTCGTACCACATCATCGTGAGCGCTTCTCGCTCGTAATCGATGAAGTCCTGGACGAACAACGGGTACTTCTCGCGCTTGGGGACTTTCGTGACCGCTGTCTCCAGCGCGCGCTTGGTGTCGAGCAGGTCGTCCATCTGGATCGCGAGGGCGATCTGCAAGGGGCGGCGGCCCTGTTCGATCGAGGCCAGTTTTTCGAGGCCGATGCACAGCTCGGCGGCGAGTTCGGCTTGAGTCTTTCCCGCGTACTTGCGGAAGTTGGCGACCAGTGCTCCGATCGCATCCCACGTGCTTCCGCGCTTCTTGGGCTGGTCCATACGCGTCTCTCTCTTGTGGCGCAGCCCGTACACCGGGAATGTACGGGTCGACGCACTGTGCAACTCTACGCACGCGCGGTGACAGTGGCCGGGTGAACCACGAGACCCAACTCCCCCATTTCCGCGAGGCGTTCTTCCGTAGGGAGCGCAGGTCGGTCCCGCGTGCGCGGGCGTTCGCGCGGCGGGCGCTCGCCGACTGGGACGTGGCGGCGCGCGGCGAGGACGTCGTGCTCTGCGTCAGTGAACTGGCGACGAACGCCCTGGTGCACGGAGTCCCGCCGGGGCGCGGGTTCCGGCTGTATCTGTTTCTGCACGGCGACGGCGTGCTGCGCGTCGAGGCGCACGACTCGGGGGACGGCGAGGTGCGTACGCCCGTGCCCGGCAACGATGCGGAGGGCGGGCGCGGGCTGCTGCTCGTCTCCGTGCTGGCGGACAAGTGGGGCGTGGGGGAGCGGGATCCCGGCAAGATCGTGTGGTGCGAGTTCCGGGGGCTAGCCGAGGGCGTCGGTCCGGGGCCGGGCGACGCGGAGCGGCGGGCCGCCGCGCAGGCACCAGAGGGCGATGACCGGGTCGCAGATCGCGCAGCCCAGCGAGGAGCCGTGGGCGAACGGGAGGATCGGGTTGCCCTTGAGGTGGTGGGCGATGTCCCACGCGGTGTGCAGGAGCCAGCCGATGCCGATGAACGTCCAGGACGTCAGGCCCCGGTAGGCGACGTACAGCATGAGCGCGCCGAACGGCATCTCCCAGGCGCCGAATCCGCCGCCCGAGAAGTACACGCCCCCGGCTCCGGCGATGCCGAGGGCGTTGAAGGGCTGGCGGTGCCGGTCGGGGACGAGGGACAGCAGCAGGACGACGAACAGGCCGATGACGACGGGCGCGACGTAGGGAACGAGGCCGGAGAGGTTCATGCGGGAACGCTATGAATGTTCCGTGAGCGGTCACAGTGGCGAGACCGACACGTTCGCACGGATTCTCGCCAGCTCGTCCGCGGTCAGCCGTCCATCGCCACGCGGAACAGCGCCGCGAGCGCCTCGTCGATGGGGTGGGGCCGGGGCCTGCCGGAGGAGTCGAGGCGGTTCCAGCGCTGGAGGTTCACCGCCACGGACATCTGCCGCGCGCCGTCGGCGCGGGTCAGGGACATCGTGCCGCCGCCCCAGACGGTGCCGCCGTGGCCCCAGAAGGTGTGCTCGTCGGGCTCGCCGGAGCCCTCCCTCGGGTGAAGGCCGAGGCCGTAGTCGATGAGCTTTCCCTCCTGGGAGACGACCGGGACGGTGCGCCGCATCTCCGCCAGCGAGGACTCGCTGACGATCTCCCCGGCCGTCAGCTTGCCGTGGAAGCGGTTGAGGTCGGAGACGGTCGAGATGAGCCCGGCCCCGGGGATCACCCACGACATGTCGTAGACGCTGTAGTCGCGCGGCGGGTCGATCATACCGAACCACGCCTCGTAGAGCTTCGAGTGCGGCCCCTTGATGTACGGCCCGGAGGGCAGCTCGGTGTCCCGGAGCCCGGCGCGCTCGATGACGTTCCGGGTGACGCACTCCTCGGCCGTGGTGCCGGTGACGCGGGCCAGGAGTTCGCCGAGGAGCAGGTAGTTGGTGTTGGAGTACAGCCCCGGGGTGTCTCCCGGGGCGCGGTCGGTGGGCGCCGCGACGCCCTTCCCGATCAGCTCGACGGGGTCGTGCCGCGTGAACCGCTCGTCGTCGAAGCTCTCCGGCCGGGTGCCCGCGACGTCGGGGAACGTCGCGAGCGACGGGAACGCGTACGGCAGGTACTCGGGGAAGCCGCTCGTGTGGTTGAGCAGCATCCGGACCGTGACCGCCTCGCCGCGCTCGCCGGGGACCAGCTCCGGGAGATACCGCCCGACCGGGTCGTCGAGGCCGATCCGGCCCTCCTCGGTCTGCTGGAGCACGGCGGCGGCGGTGAACGTCTTGGTGACGCTGCCGACCCGGTGCCGCATATCGGGCGTGACGGGAGCGCCGGTTTCGGTGTCGGCGGTCCCGGCGGCGCCGCGCCAGACCTCGCCGTCGGCCCGTATCTCGGCGAACAGGCCCGGCACACCGGCCGCGCGGACGTTCTCGACGGCTGCTTCGAGTGCTGCGGAATCCAGTGAAGGTGTCATGCCTCCATTATGCACGCGGTGCGTGCAACACCAAGTGCAACGGTACGGTGAGGGTCCGGGCGAGGGTTCCGACGAGAGCGAGGAGCGACATGGCGGGCCGAAGGCGTTGGACGACCGAGGAGATCCTGGACGCGGCGGCTGAGCTGCTGCGGTCGAGCGACGCGGACTCGTTCAGCGTGCGCAAGCTGGCCGCGGTGCTCGGGACCGACTCCTCCAGCCTCTACCGGCACTTCCGCAGCAAGACCGAGCTGCTGCGCGCGGTCGCCGACCGGATCCTGCTGGCCGCGATGGAAGGCCACCGGCCGGAGGGCGACTGGAAGCAGCGCCTCACGTCCCTGGCCCTGCGCATCCGGGAGGCCTTCGGGCAGCAGCCCCAGCTCGCGGCGGTCTGGGGGCGCTACGCCTCGGGCGGCGCCGGTTCCCGGCTGGTCGTCGAGGAGGTGCTGCAGGCGCTGCGCGCCTCGGGGCTCCCCGACGAGGAGGTCCCCGTGCGCTATCACCGTTTCGCGGTGCTGATCGCCTCGCTGATCGCCTCCGAGGCCACGGTCAGCGCCCTCACGCCCGCGGAGTACGAGCAGGGGCTTGAGCTGTTCCGCGTGGCCGTGCTGGGCGCCGATCCCGAACGCTTCCCGGCCCTGGCGCACTTCGGCCGCGAGGTCCGTCCCCTCGGCGCGGACCGCGAGGCCGTGTTCAAGGAGCTGCTCGCGGCCCAGCTCGCCGACATCGAGGCGGCGGCGGCCAAGGCTCACTGAGGTTCCCGGCACCCCCTCCCACCGTCACGTCCGATTTCCGCCAGTGAGCCCCCGCGGGGCACCGCACACTGGAGAACGTGATGACAGAGGAGAGCAAGTATGAGGCCGTCCGCAGCAGGGACGCGCGCTTCGACGGCGTGTTCTTCCTCGGCGTGCGGACGACGGGGATCTACTGCCGCCCGAGCTGCCCGGCCGTGACCCCGAAGCGGCAGAACGTCCGCTTCTACCCGACGGCCGCCGCCGCGCAGGGCGCCGGATTCCGGGCCTGCCGCAGGTGCCGCCCGGACGCCGTGCCGGGCTCGGCCGAGTGGAACGTACGGGCGGACCTCGTGGGGCGCGCGATGCGCATGATCGGCGACGGCGTCGTGGACCGCGAGGGCGTCGCCGGGCTCGCCCGGCGGCTCGGCTACAGCTCGCGGCAGGTGCAGCGGCAGCTCACCGCCGAGCTGGGCGCGGGCCCCGTCGCGCTCGCCCGCGTGCAGCGCGCGCACACCGCGCGGGTGCTGCTCCAGACGACGCCGCTGCCGATCACGGAGATCGCGTTCGCCGCGGGCTTCGCGAGCGTGCGGCAGTTCAACGACACCGTCCGCGAGATCTACGCCCGTACGCCCAGCGCCCTGCGCGACGCGGCGGCGCGCGGCGGCCACGGACCGGCCGGGCGGCCCGAGATGCGCTGCTCGGCGCAGGCCGAGGCGGGCGGCGTGACGCTGCGGCTCGCGTACCGGGGGCCGTACGCGGCGGGGCACGTCTTCGACTTCCTGGAGCGCCGCGCGATCCCCGGCGTCGAGGAGGTGCTGGGCGAGCCCGGCGCCCGTACGTACCGCCGGACGCTGCCCCTCCCGTACGGCATCGGGATCACCGAGGTCGACGAGAACACGGGGCCCGACCCCGAGGGGCTCGGGCAGGGGCAGGGCTGGCTGGACTGCCGGCTGCACCTGGCCGACCTGCGCGACCTGACGACCGCCGTGCAGCGCGTCCGCCGCCTCTTCGACCTGGACGCCGACCCGTACGCGGTCGCCGAGACGCTCGGCGAGGACCCGGCGATGGGCCCGCTGCTGGCCCGTACGCCGGGGCTGCGCTCGCCCGGCGCCGCCGACCCGCACGAGCTGGCGGTGCGCGCGGTGCTCGGCCAGCAGATCACGGTCGGCGCCGCCCGCACGCTCGGCGGGACGCTCGTCGCCGCGTACGGCAAGCCGCTGGCCGCGCCCGACGGCGGGCTCACCCACGTCTTCCCGGACGCGGGCAGCCTCGCCGAGGCGCCGCTGACGGAGCTGGGCATGCCCGAATCCCGGCGCGCGGCGCTGCGCACGGTCACCGCCGCGCTCGCCGACGGCGCCGTCGCCCTCGGCCCCGGCGCCGACCGGGACGAGGCCGAGCGGGCACTGCTCGCGCTCACCGGCATCGGCCCCTGGACGGCGGGCTACATGCGGATGCGGGCGCTGGGCGACCCGGACGTCTTCCTCCCCGGCGACGCGGGCGTACGGCACGGCCTGGAACTGACCGGCACGACCGCCGCGCAGGCCGAGCACTGGCGGCCCTGGCGCTCGTACGCGCTGCACCACCTCTGGCACGCGACCTCCCTCTTCGCCGAGAAAGGCTGACCCCCCATGACCTCGATGCGGTACACGACCTACGACAGCCCCCTGGGCGAGCTGCTGCTCGTCGCCGACGGCGCGGGCACGGCCCTCGTCTCCGTCTCCGTCCCAGGCCAGCGCGGCGGCGCGACCGTCCAGCCGGACTGGACACGGGACGCCCCCGAAGCCCCGGCGCCCGTCCTCGCGGAGGCCCGCCGCCAGCTCGACGCGTACTTCGCCGGTGAACTCAAGGAGTTCCGGCTCGACTTCGCGGCACGCGGCACGGAGTTCCGGGAGCGGGTGTGGGAGGCGCTGGACACCATCCCGTTCGGCGCCACGACGACGTACGGCGAGATCGCGGCCCGTATCGGCGCCTCGCGCGCGGCCGTACGCGCGATCGGCGGCGCGATCGGCGCGAACCCGCTGCTCATCGTCCGCCCCTGCCACCGGGTGATCGGCGCCGACGGCTCCCTCACCGGCTACGCGGGCGGCCTGGAGCGCAAGGAGCGGCTGCTCGCGCTCGAAGGAGCGGCCGTCTAGCGTTACGGTGCCCGTATCGCCCCAATGGCGTGGATCGGCGTGATTTTCCGACCGAGGGAGCGAGAACGAGCATGAGCACCGATGCGGCACGCGAGGACACCTGGGTCTCCGTCCAGCTCAGCGAGTGCGGCGCGGAGGACGCCAGGACCGTGTTCACGGCGCTGGCCACCGCGTTCGGCGGCACCGGGGAGACGGACTGTCACGGCGTGTCCGGGGCCCGTGGCAGGGACCCGGTGTGGACGTCCCACTTCGACACGGCGGAGGCCGAGGCGGGCGGCGGCGCGGGCGGGCCCCGGCTCAAGCACGCCGTGGCCGTCGAGCTGCAGGGGTCGCCCGCGTCGGTCGAGATCCTGAAACGGGCCCTGAGCGGCACGTTCCGGGTCAGCGACGAGCGGATGGCCTCCGGCGACCAGGAAGAGCAGACCTGGCTGCGCCTGACGAGCGCCTGAGTCCGGGCCAGGGGCCGGTCCGGACCGGCCCGGGGGCGGGGGCTCAGCCCCAGATACTCAGCCCCAGATCAGGGTCCCGACCCAGGCGCCCGCGACCAGCAGGCACGCGGTCAGCTCCGTGAGCATCCGCCAGCCGACCGCGCGCATGACCGTACGTGTGGACGCGGCGGCGGCCCCGTGACTGCCGAGCCGCACCCGCTCCCAGCCGTAGATCCCGCCCAGGAACCCGGGCACGACCCCGACCACCGGCACCACGAAGAACCCCACGATCCCGGTGCCCCCGGCGAAGAGCAGAGCCCGCCGCCGTACGTCGGTGGCGTCCTGCGGGCGGTTCCGCCGGTACCGCCGGGGCAGCAGCAACTGCACGGCGGCGTTCAGCAGCAACAGCCCCGTCGCGCCCGTCAGCAGCCACCACGCGGGGGTCGTCTGCCGGTCCATCGCCCACCAGAAGACGGCGGCCCACACGACGAGCGGGCCGGGAATGCCGGGGAGCACGGTGCCGAGCGTGCCGAGCAGCATGACCAGGCCCACCAGCACTGGCAGTGACGTACCCAGGGTCGCCGTGGTGCCCATGGAGAAAGCCTGCCCGAACACGCGCTCGTTCGCGCGTCGTGTTCTCCCGTACGGTCTTCCCGGGCGCCCTCGGCGAGAGACAATGCCCGCATGAGCGAAAAGGGGGAGCAGCACGGTCCGGACCATGGCGAACGTGACGACTGGTGGGCCCAGTTGTACGACGCGGAGGCCTCGGACACGGGACGCTCACGAGCCCGCGACACCCTCGACGACCGCTTCGCCTCGGTGACGCGCACGGTCGGCCTGAGAGCACCCGAGGACCACAGCCCACCGGAGCCCACCTCCGTGCCGGAGCAGACCGAGCCCGATCCGGAGCCCGAGGAGGGCTTCGGCCCGGAGCCCGGACCTGAACCGGGCCCCGGCCCGGGGCCCGCCGAGGGGCGGGGTGACCGGGACTGGTGGACGGTCCCGAAGGTCCCGGGGGCCCGGGACAGCCGCGAGACCCCGAGCGCACCGTGGGCCCCCGGCGCCCCGGCCGTACCGGGCGCGCCGGAAGCCCCGGATGCCTCGGAGCGTCTGCGCGACCCGGGTGTCCCGGGGTCCCGGGACGGTGGGGCGACTCCGAGCGCGCCGGATGCCCCGAGGGCGCCGGAGGGGCGCGATGTGCGGGGGAGGCCGTACGAGCCGGGCGCGCCGGATGCCTCGGAGCGTCTGCGCGACCCGGAGCGTCCGGGAGACCCGGGGGTCCGGGACGGGCAGGCGGCCCCGAGTGCGCCGGAGGCCCCGGATGTCTCGGAGGCCCCGAATCTGCGTGGGCGGGCGGCGGGGGTTCCGGAGGGGCCCGACCTGCCGGAGGCTCCCGATGTGTCCGAGACCCCTGAGATTCCCGAGGCACCGGACGTGCCGGAGGCTCCCGATGTGTCCGAGGCGCCGGAGATTCCGGAGGCCCCCGACGTGTCGGAAGCGCCCGACCTGCCCGAGGCTCCAGGGTTGCCGGAGGGACCCGTGCTGCCGGAGGCGCCTGATCTGCCGGGGCCTCCTTCGGTGCCCGTTCCCTCCGTGCCGCCGGGGTCCGAGCCCGCGCGGGAGCCGGAGCCCGTGGCCGAGCCGGAGACCCGGCCGGAGCAGGGGGCGTTCGGGCCGCCGCCCGTGATGCGCGAGGACGTGCCGGAGCGGGAACCGGAGCCGGAATCGGCGCCCTCGACGTTGCCCGTGGCCGATCCCGCCGCGCTCGGCGAGCTGGTCCCGGACACCGCGCTCGACGGCGCGCGGTACGGGACGCTCACGCTGCGTGCCGTCTCCTCGCGGGGCGAGGCCGCGCGCGAGGCGGGGGCGCTGCGCGGGGACGCGCTGCTCACGGCGCGGTTCGGGTCCGGCGGCAGCACCCTGCTGCTCGTCGCGCTCGCGAGCGGCGTCCCGTCGGCGCCCGGCGGGCACCGGGCGGCCCGGGAGGTCTGCCACTCGATCGGCGGTGCCGTGGGACGCAGCCACGCGCGGCTCGCGGAGGACATCCACGCGGGCCGCAGGGGCGCGCTCAAATCGGGCCTCAACCGGCTGACGGACCGCGCGTACGGCAAGCTGCGCGCGCAGGCCGCCGCCCTCGGCGTGGAGCCGGAGGAGCACTCCGCCGAGCTGCGCTGCCTGCTGCTGCCCGCCGATCCGCGGTGCCGGACGAGGGTGTTCTTCGGCATCGGGGGCGGCGGCGGCCTGTTCCGGCTGCGGGACGGGGCCTGGCAGGACATCGAGCCACGCGTGGACGAGCCCGAGGGCGCCGAGGGCGCCGGAAGCGCCGAGAACGCGGCGGAGGGCCTCTCGCACGGCTCCCGGCCCACGATGAAGCTCGGCACGACGCGGCTGGACGACCCCGCGGCGCGCGCCGCCGCGGCCCGCGACGGCTTCCACGAGCAGCCGCCGGAAGAGCCGCGCGCCGAGCCGTTCCGCTTCCGGGCCTCCGAGGCCCGCGCCGGTGACGTCCTGCTGCTGTGCAGCAGGGGCCTGGCCGGTCCGCTGCGGGACGAGCACGCGTTCGCCGAACTGCTCCGGGCGCGCTGGACGGAACGGGTGCCGGGCCTCTCGGGGTTCCTGTCCGACGTCCAGCACCGCACCGCGGACGGGTACGGGGGCGACCGTACGGCCGTCGCGGTCTGGGAGTCCTGACGCGGGGGCGCGTGAACCCGGCAGGTAGCCTCCCCGCATGACCGACGCGCGACCGGCCCCGTACGAGGCGTACTTCACCCGCACGCCCCTCCAGCTCTTCTCGGGAGCGGGGTGGAAGCGGCTGGTCGCGTTCCGCGTGGACGGGGCGGGCGTCCTGCTGGGCGGCGCGCCTGCGCGCTACGAGGCACAGACGGCGTTCGTGCCGTGGGAGGACATCACCTCGGTGGTCCTGTGGCAGCTCGCCACGGCGGGCACGCCCATGACGCACGTCGGCGTCGAACGCCGCGCCGGGGCCCCGCCCCTGCCGGGGCAGAACAGCCATCTGGGGCCGGAGCGTACGGCGGCGCTCGCCGCCCACGTCGAGCACGAGCTGTTCCTCGCCAGCCGCCCCGTCAACCTGTGGCGCCTCGATCCGCGGCGGCTCCAGGACGCGGTGGACGCGTTCGCCCCGCACGTGCCGGTCTACGTACGCGAGTGACCTACCGGCGAGCGGCGTACCGGACGGCATACGACGAGCCCTGATCCCGGCCAGGCCGGACCGGGATCAGGGCTCGTCGTGGGTGCGGGATCAGCCGAACTGCCGCTCGATCTCGGCGAGTTTCTCCTCCAGCGAGTCCAGCCGGGGGCTGGCCGGGTTGGAGTCGGAGGAGGCCTGGGCGGCGTCGCGCGACTCCGCCCGCTCGCCGCGGCGAGCGCCGCGCGGCCGTTTCTCCGGCGACGTCGACGCCGCCGAGGTCTCCTCGCCATCGCCGGAGACCGCCTGGAGCGCCGGCCGGCTCCGGTGCGTGCTGCCGACCACCTCCGTGACCGGCAACTGCCCCGCGGGCGGCCCCTCGTCGCCGCCGTCCGCGTCCTGCCCGGGCGGGAGGGGCGCCGCGGTCTTCGCCGACGTCGGCGTGCCCGGGGTGATCTCGACGTCGACGTGCTGGTGCGCACGGCCCCGGTTCCAGATCCGGTGCTGCCGGTTGAGCGCCTTGACCCGGGCGCGGTCGAGCCGCTCCTGGTCCTTCCTCCGGTTGCGCTCCTCCTCCTGCCGCCGCCGGTCGTCGCGGACCTCGTCGACCGCCTCGTCCAGCGTCCGTACGCCCTCCAGCAGCATCAGCGACCACGCGCCGAACGTCTCGCGCGGGGCCCGCAGCCAGCGCACGACCCGGATCTGCGGCAGCGGGCGCGGCACCAGCCCCTGGTCGCGCAGGGCCGCGCGACGGGTCTGCTTGAGCGCTCTGTCGAAGAGGATCGCGGCCGAGAGCGACATCCCGGCGAAGAACTGCGGGGCGCCGTCGTGCCCCAGACCCCGCGGCGCGTGGACCCAGTTGAACCAGGCCGCGGCCCCCGCGAAGATCCAGACGAGCAGTCTGGAGCCGAGCGAGGCGTCGCCGTGGCTGGCTTCCCGTACGGCGATCACGGCCGAGAACATCGCCGCGCCGTCGAGCCCGAAGGGGACCAGGTACTCCCAGCCGCCGGAGAGGTTGAGGTTCTGGCGGCCGAAGCCGACCAGACCGTGGAAGGAGAGTGCGGCGGCGACCGCCGCACAGCAGAAGAGCAGGAGATAGGCGGCCGTCGCGTAGACGGTCTCCTTGCGGCGGCGGCGTTCCTCCATGCGTTCCCATGAATCCTGCGGCGCCGACTGGCCGCTGTCGTCCTTCTTGTGCTTCGCGTGATGGCGCGACTGCGCCATCACGATCACCGCCGTCAGGGCGCCGATGAGCAGTACGGCGCTCGGCAGCACCCAGTTCAGCGATATGTCCGTCAGTCTCATGCGGGAGTGCCCCTTGCAGGCCTGTTCACGGGTGTCGTGGCTGTCGCCGAGCATCCTGGCGGAATCGTGACGGGCGTCAGGGGTTTTCGGCGCAAGAGGCCGCTAAAGGGCGGTCATGCCCTCGGATTGGGGCGTTCTGGGTCGAACGGACTAGCGGGCGGTGGTCAGCCGCTCGATCCGCTCGGCGTCACAGGTGCGGGGGCAGGTGACGCAGGTGTCCTCGGGGCGCAACGTGTAGAAGAGGCAGCAGCTCGCCCGGTCCCGGGTCGCCAGCGGTTCGCCCCGGTGGCCCGTCAGTTCGCGGAACCCGGCACCCTGTGCGAACGGTGCGACGCGGCCGGGCAGCAGCTCGCCCGCCTCCCGTACGGCCCGCTCCTCCTCGCCGAGCAGATGCCCGACGTACCAGAGGCCCTCGGTGACCTCGTCCGAGGCCATGCCCCACAGGGCCCGCGCCCCGCGCCGCATCCGGGGGCGGAATCCGGCCAGCACGGGCTCCAAGTGCTCGGCGACGGCGGCCCGCACCTCGGCGCGCAGGGCCTCCTCGTCGGGCACGACCCGCGCGCCCGGGGCGTCCGCGGCCGGGTCGCCGGGCAGGCACGCGAACGTACCCGTACGGACGACGAGCCGGCCCAGCGTCCGCTGGAACGCCACGTCCTCCACGGGGACGCGCGGCACGCGCCGGTGCAGGAACCAGGGGATCGTCACCAGGAGGCAGACCGGCCACGCGTAACGGTGCAGGCCGAAGCTGGCGACGACGTCCGCCCGGCCCTCCTCGCCGTAGTCCCGCCGGATCTGCTCGGCGTCCCAGTCGAGGAACGCCGCCAGCGCCTCGCCGCCCTCGGCCAGCCCGGTCGCGCGCACCCAGCCGTCGCCCTCGGGCAGCGGCTCGCCGGGAGTGGTCTCCGTCACGCGCAGCGCGGGGAAGACCTCGCTCAGCCGCGCGTACGCGGGAGCGAGCGGAGAGGTGGCCGGGAGGTCAGGGGCTGCGGAGGCGAGGGTGGGCACGGTCATGGGGACCACCGAATCGACGATCGTTAGCAGGTAAGCCTTACCTTAGCGGATCGACGGTGAGGTTTGATCTCGCGTTCCCTGCGCCTATCGTGCTTTTGGACACTTGGAGGGGACAGATGGAGCAGACCCGAGCGGAGCCGTCCATACGGGCCGCCGTGCGTCCCGCGCCTCGTGAACGTGCCGTGCCCCGTGTTCCCGAGCAGGCGGCCGCGCGCGGCGAGCACATCCACAGCGAGCCGCCGCCCCCGGGAGCGCCGTCCCCAGGAGTGTCGTCGTCCGGTGCGCGGGCCCCGCAGCGGCATTCCGTACGGGCGCAGATCCTCGACGCCCTGCGCGGCGCGCTCGCCTCCGGCGAACTCGCCCCCGGCGAGGTCTACTCGGCCCCCGCCCTCGCCGCCCGCTTCGGCGTCTCGCCCACGCCCGTGCGCGAGGCGATGCAGCAGCTCGCGAGCGAGGGCGCCGTCGAGACCATCCCCAACCGGGGCTTCCGGGTCGCCGAGCACAGCCCCCGCGACCGCGCCGAACTGGCGGAAGTACGGGCGATGCTGGAGGTCCCCGCCGTGCTCCGGCTCGCCCGGACCGTGCCGTCCGAACGCTGGGAGGAGCTGCGCCCGGCCGCCGAGGCCACGCTGGAGGCCGCCGCGCGCGGCGACCGTGCCGCGTACGCGGCCGCGGACCGGGGATTCCACCGGGCGGTCCTGGAGCTGACCGGCAACCGGCAGCTCGTCGCGGTCGTCGAGGACGTCAACATACGGGCGCAGCGGTTCGCCATGCTGGCGGCCAAGCCGGTTTCCGGTGTGGCGGAACTTCTGGCTGAGGCCGCCGACCATCTCGCCCTCCTCGACGCCCTCGCCGCCCGCGACCTCCCCGCCGTCGAATCCCTCACCCGCCACCACTACGCCTGAACCGGCGTGAGGTTCGGGGTGGCCCCCCGTGCGCCGGGCGCGCTTGCTACGCCGCCGGGTTCGGGGTGCCCCGCCTGTGCTTCGCGGGGCGCGGGTGCGTCGTGGCCGGTCGCGCAGTTCCCCGCGCCCCTGGAGGGGCAAGCCCCGTGGTCTCGGACCGGGCGCGCCCGCGCGGCGGAGCCGCATATCGAATACAGTCCCGCGCCCCTGTTCGGGCAAGCCCTGCTTCGCGCTGCGCGCGTGCGTACCCCTTACGCGGCGGGGGAGAGGCGGGCGGCCAGCCAGGTGGGGACTCCGCCCAGGAGGCGGAAGAGGCGGCGCGCCTCTTCCCGGAGGCGGGAGGCCTCGGGGTCGGGTTCGACGTCGGCCAGCGAGGCCAGCGCGGGCGCCATACCGACCAGGAAGCCCAACTCCTCCCGCAGGCGGAGCGATTCCGCGAACCCGTGCCGCGCCTCCGCCGTCTCCCCCTCCCGCAGCGCGAGCCCCGCGAGGTGCCGCCATGTGAAGGAGCACAGCAGTAAGTCGCCGCGCGAGGTCGCCCCCGCGTGCGCGCGGCGGTAGGCGGCGCGGGCCGCGTCGGGGGTGTCGCTGAGGTTCTCCGCGAGCAGCCCCCGGCGGAAGTCGAGCAGGGCGCGCCCCGGCGCGTTCGGCGCCAGCAGCGCCGCGGCCCGGCCGAGCGCCGACCGGGCCTCGTCCGTACGGTCGCGGACGCCCAGGACCGTGGAGGCGTAGGCGAGTTGGCCGCGCTCGCACGCGGCCGCGCCCCGCTCGTCGTCGTCCTGCGCGACGGCTTCGGCGACGCGCAGCGCGTCCTCGGCGGCCGCCCAGCCGTCCGCGGTGAACATGCACCGCTCGACGAGCAGCGACGCGCGCCCCACGGCCGCGTCCGGAACCTTCTCCGCGTGCGGCTCCAGAAGTGCCGCCGCGTCGTCCCAGCAGCCGCGTGAGCGCAGCCGCCACACGGCTTGCCCGAGTGGGCCTCCAGGATCGAGGTGTTCCGAACGTGACATGGCGGTGTCCGCCACAGTGCCCTCCCCAAGCGCGCCTTTGAGCCGGATGTGAGCGCATCTCAGCACGGAGTGTGGCACACCGCCAAGGGTCTGGTGTGAATCAGTTCACAAAGTTTTACTCGCGGAGCGGGTGTGACAACTGTGCCGGGCGTCACGAGGGCCGGATCCGGGCCCGGGAAGACCGTGATGTGAAGTGCCGTACCCCTCACGGGAGTTCACCCGTACCGGGTACGCGGCCCGCGTCGGCGCCCTGTTCTTCCGTTCACAAGTCCGTCCGCGAAGGTAGAGCTGGCTCTACCCCCGTTCGGCAACCTGCGGGAATGATCTCGGCGCTGCCCGGCGGTTCGCTGGATCCCGTGAGCGACTCAAGCCACTCGAACGACTCAAGCGAATCGCCGGACCGCACCCCGTGGAAGCCCGTGCTTCTCCACGCCGCCTTCGCGGCGTTCGCCGGGCTGACCGCGCTCGTCACCTCGCTGCCGCCGCACCGCGTGTGGGGAACGTTCGCCGCGTGCGCGTACGGCGCCGCCGCGCTCGTGCTCGCCCTCGCCCCGCGCGTGCCCCGCCGCGCGGTCGCCGCCGGGGTGTTCGGCGGCGCGGCCCTGCTGCCGCTCGCCGTGCTCGCCGCGACGGGGAGCGCGCAGGAGGAGGTCGGCGTCGTGCAGCGGGCGGGGGCACGGCTGCTCGCGCACGGGACGCCGTACCTCGGCCCGGACGAGCTGGCGGGGGAGGAGTACGGCGCGTACAACCCGTACCTCCCCGGCATGGCCCTCTTCGGCGTACCGCACCGGCTCCTCGGCGTCGACGCGCGCTGGGCGTTCGCGCTCGTGGCGCTCGCCGCGCTCGCCGTCGCTCTACGGGCGGGGGCGGGGGCGAGGTCCGGTGCGTTCGCGCTGCTCGCCGGGTCGCCGCTGCTCGCGCAGCCCCTCGTCACCGGCGGCGACGACCTGCCCGTCGTCGGGCTCGTCTGCCTCGGCCTCGCGCTCGCGGGGCGGGACAGGGCCGCGCGCGCCGGGCTCGTGCTCGCGCTCGCCGGGACCCTCAAGGCGACGGCCTGGCCCGCGCTCGTCGTCGGGCTCGTGCTGGTCGCCGCCCGGGGCGGGCCCCGCGCCGCGCTGCGGTACGGGACGCGCGTCGTGCCCGTACTGGCCGCGGGGGTGCTGCTGCCCGCGCTCGCCGATCCGGGCGGCTTCGTCGCCAACACCGTCCGCTATCCGCTCGGTCTGGCCGACGCCGCCTCGCCCGCCGCCGCGCCACTGCCGGGCACGTTCCTCGCCGGACTCGGCCCGTACGGGCACGCGACGGCCGTCGCGCTGCTGGCCGCCGCGGCGCTGGCGGTGGGCGGCTCCCTCGTCGTACGGCCGCCGCGGGACGCCCGTGCCGCACAACTCCGGCTCGCCCTGGGCCTGTTGGCGGCGATGACGCTCATGCCCGCCTCCCGCTTCGGCTACCTCGCCTACCCCGCCGTCCTCGCCCTCTGCGCCCGCTGCGACCTCTGGAGGAACGACCATGCCCCGCACACTGATCGTCACGAACGACTTCCCGCCGCGCCGGGGCGGCATCGAGACATTCGTGCACGAGATGGCGCGCCGGTTCCCGCCGGATGAGGTCGTCGTCCTCACCTCGTCCGGCGGGCCGTGCGGCCGTGCGGCCATCGAGGCGTTCGACGCCGCCCAGCCCTTTCCCGTCGTCCGCCGCCGCGTCCGGTGGCTGCTGCCTACGCCGCGTACGGAGGCGACCGCGCGGGCGCTCGCCGTCCGGTACGGCTGCGACCGCGTCTGGTTCGGCGCCGCCGCGCCGCTCGGACTGCTCGCGGGGCGGCTCGGACTGCCGTCCGTCGCCACCACGCACGGCCACGAGATGTGGTGGGCCGCCGCCCCCGGCACCCGGCTGCTGCTGCGCCGCGTCGGCGACGAGTGCCGCGTCGTCACCCACCTCACCGCGCACACGCGGGCGCGCGTGGCCCGTGCCCTGCGCCCCGGCACCCGGCTGGAGCGGCTCGCGCCCGGCGTCGACCCCGACCGGTTCCGGCCCGCGGACGAGGGGGCGGAGCGCGCGGACGTACGGCGGCGGCTCGGGCTCGGGGCCGGTCCGAGTGAGCGGCCCGTCGTGCTCTCCGTCTCCCGCCTCGTGCCGCGCAAGGGCCAGGACACGCTCATTCGTGCGTTGCCCCGGGTGCGGGCGGCTGTGCCGGGGGCGACGCTGCTGATCGTCGGCGACGGCCCGTACGCGCGTCGGCTGCGTCGTCTCGCGCGGACGACGCCCGGACTGCCGCCCGGCGCCGTGGTGTTCGCGGGCAGCCGCCCGCACGGCGCGCTCCCGCCCTTCTACGCGGCGGCCGACGTCTTCGCGATGCCCTGTCGCGACCGCCGCCTCGGGCTGGAGTCCGAGGGACTCGGCATCGTCTATCTGGAGGCTGCCGCCGCCGGGCTGCCCGTTCTCGCCGGACGGTCGGGCGGCGCGCCCGAGACCGTACGGGACGGTGAGACCGGTCACGTGGTCGACGGCCGGGACGTACGGGCCGTCGCCGACCGGCTCGTCGAACTCCTCACCGCCCCCGGCGCCATGGGCGAGAAGGGCCGGGCCCGGGCCGTGCGGGAGTGGAGCTGGGACGCCTCGGCGCGACGGCTGCGCGCGCTGCTGTCCCTTACCGTCGAGGCGTGACGAGCGCGGGCATGGGGGAATCCGGGGCGGCGGCCGGGACGGCCGGGACGGCCGGGGTGACCGGGGCGGGTGTGTGGCGGGCGTTGGCGCGCGGGCCGCGTCGCTTCCTCCTCTCCTCCTGGCCCTGGCGAGCCCTCGGTTATCTGCTCACCGGCGGCGTCCTCGGCGTCGGCTGGTTCTTCCTCGCCCTCGGGCTGATCACCGCCGGTGTGCTGCTCCTCCCGGCGGGCGTGGGCGTGGTGGCGCTGCTCTGCGTCCCCGTCACCGCCGTCGGGCTCGCCGGGCTCGAACGGTCCCGGCTGCGCTGGATGGACCCCCGCGACGCGCCGTCCCCGCACGAGAACGAGCCCGCGCCGCCCGTCACGGGACGCCGCGGCACCCGCTGGCTACGGCGGCTGTGGCGGCGGGCCAAGTCGCCCGCGAGCTGGCTGGAGTTCGGGTTCGCGCTGCTCAACGCGGTGCTCGCGGCCGTCGATCTCCTGGCCGTCTTCGTGGCCGGGTTCGCCGTCCTCAGCCAGCCGCTCGCGATGGTCCTCGTGCTGGGCGGCGAGCAGGTGATGTACGGCTCGGGCATCGTCCTCACGCGCCCCGCGCAGGTCCTGCCCTGGCTGCTGCTGACGCCCGTCTTCGCCGTGCTCGCCGCATACCTCCTCGCGAGCGTCGCGGGCGCGCGGGCGGCGCTCGCGCGCGCCCTGCTCGTACGGCCGCGCCGCGAGGAGGAGCTGGGCGCGGCGCTCGTCGAGGTCACGGCCTCGCGGGCGCGGATGGCCGGGGCGTTCGAGGACGAGCGCCGCCGGATCGAGCGCGATCTGCACGACGGCGCGCAGCAGCGGCTCACCGGGCTCATCATGACGCTCGGCCTCGCGAAGCTCGACGCGGACCCGGCGCTGGTCTCCCGCGCGCAGGACGAGGCGCGCGCCGTCCTGGACGAACTGCGGGACCTCGTGCGCGGCATCCACCCCTCCGTGCTGACGGACCGGGGGCTCGGGGCCGCCGTCGAGTCCCTCGCGGAACGCTCGACGGTCCCGGTCGACGTCGACGTGGCCGCGCTGGAGGAGCGCCGGGCGCCGGAAGGGACGGAGGCCGCCGCGTACTTCGCGGTGGCCGAGGCACTCACGAACGTCGCCAAGCACAGCGGGGCCGGGCGCGCGGGCGTCCGCGCCTCCTACGAGGCCTCCGCCGCCGGTGACCTGCTGGTGATCGAGGTGCGGGACGACGGGCGCGGCGGCGCCGACCCCGCGGGCGGCTCCGGGCTGACGGGCCTCGCGGACCGGCTCGCGGCGCAGGAGGGAAGGCTGCGGCTGTCCAGCCCGAAGGGCGGGCCGACGGTGGTACGGCTGGAGCTGCCCTGTTGAATGCCTGGGGAACGAGGCGGGACGGGGAGAGCGGAGAGGGCGTGCGGACGTGCGGGTGGTGATCGCCGAGGACTCGGTCCTGCTGCGGGAGGGGCTGAGCGAGATCGTGGGCCGGTTCGGCCACGAGGTCTGCGCGGGCGTGGGCAACGCCCCCGAACTCCTCCGGGCCGTCGCCGCGCACGAGCCCGACCTCGTCGTCACCGACGTGCGGATGCCGCCGGGGCAGCGGGACGAGGGCCTGCGCGCGGCCCTCGAACTCCGCGCGGAACGCCCCGCGTTGCCGGTGCTGGTGCTGTCGCAGTACGTCGAGAACGCGTACGCCGCCGAACTCCTCGCCACCGGTGACGGCGTCGGCTATCTGCTGAAGGACCGGGTCGGGGAGGTCACCGAGTTCGTCGACGCGCTCGAACGGGTCGTCGCGGGCGGCACGGTCATCGACCCCGAGGTCGTGCGGCGGCTCCTCGCCCGGCGTCGCGACGGATCGCCGCTCGACCGGCTCACCGCGCGCGAGCGGGAGGTGCTGGCGGCGATGGCGGAGGGGCGCTCCAACGGGGGGATCGCGCGGGCCCTCGTCGTGAGCGAGGCGGCGGTCGTCAAGCACGTCCGCTCGATCCTCACCAAGCTCGACCTCCCGCCCGCGCCCGATGACCACCGCCGAGTCCTCGCGGTCCTGGCCTACCTCCGTCACTAGCCCCATGCGCCGAGCCCGCACCCGGCTCTTGTGCGCGGGTCGCCCGGCGGAAGGGGGCTGCGCTTGCCGGTCCTGCTCCCCCAAGCTCTTCGAGCAGGGGGTACCCCCAGTGGCAGACCTCCCGAGCGCAGGAGGCCTGAGCAGGAGTGCCCCGTCAGGGGCGCGGGGAACTGCGCGGCGAGCCACGATGCACCCGCGGCCCGCGAAGTACAGCGCGGGGCACCCCGAACTCGGCGGCTGTGCCACAGGCAACCGGCGTTATTTTCGTACGCGGAAGCGGAGCATGGTGACGGGGCCCGATTGGGCGGTGGCGAGAGGCTCCAGGTCGATCCGATCGACCTGGTGCTCGCCGGGAGGCGAGAAGCGGACGCCGTCGCCGAGCAGCACCGGCAGCACGTAGACCAGGATCTCGTCGACGAGCCCGAGCCGCAGGCACTGCGCCGCCAGGTCCGCGCCGAGGATCTCCAGGTCCTTGCCGCCCGCGGCGGCCCGCGCCGTGGCGACGGCCTCCTCGACGCCGCAGGTGAGGAACGTGACGCGGGGGTCCGGCTCGACCGGAGGCTCGTGGGTGAGGACGAACTGCGGGCCGCCGTCGTAGCTGGTGTTCTCGTCGGACATGCCCTGCGCGACGTCGTACGTGCCGCGCCCGACGAGCATCGCGCCCGTGGCCGCCACGACCTCCGGGAACGTCTCCGAGGTCATGTGCTCGCCGACCCAGTCCATCGCGTGGCCGGGCCCGGCGATGAAGCCGTCGAGCGACATCGCCCTGTTCACGACCACCTTGCCGCCACCGCCACCGCCACCGCCACCGGTACCGCTCTCGTTGTCCATCGTCCCGTCCCCTCCTCTGAAACCGCCGTGAAACCGCCCTGAACCCGCCCTGTCGCAACCTCTCCCGCATGACGAGAACACCCACACCCACACAACCACCCACCGCCATCCTGGCGAAGGGTCTGCGCAAGTCGTACGGCGAGAAGGCCGTGCTGGACGGTATCGATCTGGAGGTGCCCGAG
>NZ_BAAAPE010000010.1:0-170307 GCF_039530985.1 Streptomyces albiaxialis | reverse complement strand
CGGGCGCCGGGAGGCGGAGCCTCCCGGCGCCCGCGTCCGCTCCTGTGTCCGCGCTTTCCGACGGTTCCTTCCCGGAGGCGTCCTTTGTCGCGCGGCCGAGGTGAAGCCTCCGGGCGGTGTCGCGTTCCTCCCGGCGAAGAGCTCCGCAGAAGGGGGTACTACGGAGTAGTTGTGTCTCTACGATGGGGCGGCGTTGCGCTGCGTGCGCATTGTGTGAGGACCTTTCGACCATCGAGCGGGCCACAACGAGCCCTGGTATGGGGATGATGATGCAGAGCGCCGCCGGGGTTCCGGTAGACGGATTCACGTACGGACTGGTCACGCCCGTAGCGGCGTATGTGATGGCCTGCCTGGGCAGCGCCCTGGGCCTGCGGTGCACGGCCCGGGCGCTCAGCCTTCAACGGTCGGAGAGAGCCGGATGGCTGTTATTGGCGTCCCTGGCCATCGGCACCGGCATCTTCACGATGCACTTCATCGCGATGATGGGCTTCACGGCCCAGGGCATGGAGATCACCTACGACCTGCTGACCACCTACGCGAGCCTCGTGGTGGCCGTCGTCGTGGTCGGCATCGGCGTCTTCCTCGTCGGCTACCGGGGCAAGACCACGGGCGCGCTGCTCGCCGGGGGCGTGATCACGGGCCTGGGCGTCGCCGCCATGCACTACCTGGGCATGGCGGGCATGCGGATGAGCGGCAGCATCGCGTACGACACCGGGACGGTGCTGCTCTCGATCGGGATCGCGGTGTTCGCGGCGACGGCCGCGCTGTGGTTCTCGATGTCCGTGAAGCTCTTCGGCGCCGCCATCGCCGCCGCCCTGATCATGGGCGTCGCCGTCAGCGGCATGCACTACACGGCGATGCGCGCCGTCACCGTCCATCTGCACGGGACCGGGGGCGACGACAGCGCCGGGACCTCGGCCATCGGCACGCTGACCCCCATCCTGATCGGCCCCCTGCTGCTGTTGTTGTTCGTGGGGTTGTTTGTGAGCCTTGATCCCATGATGGAGCGGGACGGACGGCGCCAGTGGGGCTCCCGTCCCGGCGAGGGCAGCGGCGAGAAGCTCGAATGGACCCCCTTCGAACGGCGGCAGGAGCACTGATGGGCGAGCAGCACGGGGAGCAGCGGCTGGAGCCGATGCCCGGGGACTGGCAGCGGGCGCTGGCGGTCGTCGCGCACCCGGACGACCTGGAGTACGGCGCCGCGGCCGCCGTCGCGGAGTGGACCGCGCAGGGCAAGGAGATCGCCTACGTGCTGGCCACCCGCGGCGAAGCGGGCATCGACAACCTGCCGCCCGTCGAGTGCGCGCGGGTGCGCGAGGCCGAGCAGCGCGCGAGCGCGGCGGCGGTCGGCGTCACCGACCTGGAGTTCCTGGATCACCCCGACGGCGTCATCGAGGAGGGCCCCGCGCTGCGCGCCGACATCGCCCGCGCCCTGCGCCGCTGGCGGCCCGAGCTGGTCATCACCGCCAACCACCACGAGACCTGGGGCAGCGGCCCCGGCGCCTGGCGCAACACCCCCGACCACCGCGCCGTCGGCCGTGCCGCGCTCGACGCCATCGGCGACGCGGGCAACCGGTGGATCTTCGCCGACCAACTGGAGGAGGACGGCCTCATGCCCTGGAGCGGGGTGCGCTGGGCGGCCGTCGCCGCCTCCCCGTACGTCACCCACGCGCAGGCCGTGGGGGAGGAGGCGGTCGCCGCGGCGCTCGCCTCGCTGAACGAGCACCGCGCGTACATTTCCGCGCTCACCGACGAGGACCCGCAGGCGTACGCGCGGACCATCGTGACCGGTGGGCTGGAGATGTACGGGGCGCGGTTCGGCGGCGGGAACGCGGTCGGCTTCGAACTGGTGCCGTTCTCCTAGCCGTTCGGCCCCTCGGGCAGCGCCTGGTCCCGGCCCCGGTTCCGCCCCTGGCCCCGGCCCCGGTCCCGGCGTGTGAGCGAGAGCAGGGCCAGCGCCGCGACGGGGACGAGCAGCGCGGCGGCCCCCGCGTTCAGCCAGCCGTAGCCCGCGCCCGAGACGACGAGACCCGAGAGGGCGCCGCCCGCGCCCGCCGCCGCGTTCATGATCAGGTCGGAGAGCCCCTGGACGGCGGCGCGGGCGGGCTGCGGCACGGAGTCGGTGAGCAGCGCCGAGCCCGACACCAGCCCCGCCGACCAGCCCAGACCCAGCAGGAAGAGCCCGGCGGCGGACTGCGCGTGGTGGCCGTCCGCCGTACCGGCGAGGGCCGTGGCGACGGCGAGCAGGGCGACCCCCAGCAGGATCACCGAGAGCCGGCCGAGCCGGTCGGCGAGCCAGCCCATGACCGGCGAGAACGCGTACATGCCCGCGATGTGACCGCTGATGACCAGACCGATCAGCTCGATGTCCGCCCCGTGTCCGCCGAGGTCGACGGGCGTCATCACCATCACGGAGACCATCACGGTGTGCGAGCCCGCGATGGTGACGAGCGCGAGCCGTGCCCGCGCCGAGGCCGCGACCGTCGCGAGCGCGGCCCGCAGCGAGCGGTCGCCCGCCCCGCCGCCGCCCTCGCCCTCGGCCTCGGCGAGCGCGCGGGCCGTGAGCAGCGGGTCGGGCCGCAGCAGCAGATGCACCAGCAGCGCCGAGACGAGGAAGACGCCGGTGCCCCAGACGAAGGGCCCGGCGGTGGCCGGGATGCCGAGCCCGGAGACGCTCTCGCCCGCCGGAGCCGCGATGTTGGGCCCGAGGACGGCGCCGACGGTGGTGGCCCAGACGACGGTGGAGATCGCGCGCCCGCGGCGTACGGGCTCCGCGAGGTCGGCGGCGGCGAACCGCGCCTGGAGGTTCGCGGAGTTCCCGGCCCCGAACGCGGCCATGCCGATGAGCAGCAGCGGGAAGTTCTCCAGCGCGGCGGCCCCGACGACGACCGCGCCGCCCACGGCCGCGACGACGTACGCGAGCGTCAGCCCGGCCCGCCGCCCCCGCGCGGCCATCAGCGAGGCGAACGGCAGCGACAGCACCGCCGTCCCGATCACCGACGAGGTGGACGCCAGCCCCGCCACGGCCTCCGAGCCGCCGATGTCCTTGGCCAGTACGGCCGCGAGCGCCACGGCCGTCGAGACCCCGAGCCCGCCCAGGATCTGACTGACGATCAGCACGGCCTGCGTACGGCGGCGGAGCGCGGCGAGGTCCCCGGCGCCGGGGACCTCCTGGGATATGTCCTCGCTGTCAGGAGCGTCGGCGGAGTCACGGATGTCGGTCACGCCGCGCAGTGTGGCAGCACGCGCCCCCGGCGGACCAGGCCGGGACGCCGGGGCGCACGGGTCGTGCGGATTCCGTACCGGCGCGCGGGACGGAGCGCTATCGTGCCGTCACGACACGCAGTCACGTCCATGGGGCCCGAGGGGCCGCGGGGGAGCGGACGGACGGGACGCCGGGGCCGGAGCCCGGACGGCGTCGCGGCGTCGGACCGGGCCGCGGAAGTCGGTGCCAAGGGGGTGCGGCATGACCGACGGCGGGGGCGCGAACGGCGAGGACTCGAACGGCGAGGACTCGAACGGCGAAGACCCGAATGGCGGGGACGGCGCGAATGGCGGGGACGGCGCGGGCGAGAGCGCCCGGCGGGACCCTCCGGACGGGCCCGTCATATGGCCCGCCTCCTGGCTCGCCGCCGTGCGCGCCATGGCCTGGGGCAAGATCCTGCGCGCCGTCGGAGTGCTGCTCGTACCGGTCTTCCTGATGGTTGCCGCGCTGGTCCTGCTGGCCGAGCAGTTGGACATGGACCCCGTCGTGACGGGCGCCGTGTCGGGAGTGATCCTCCCCGCGCTCGCCGGCCTGATCATGAAGCGGGCCGAATCGTTGCGGGACGGCGAGACATTCCTGCTCGCCCTGGTCACCGTCGCCGCCGTGGTCGCGCTGATGGCCCTGGCCGGGGCCGTGCGCTCGTGCGCCGACGACGCCGCGGTGGACGTCACCCGTCGTGCGCGGCTCTCGGAGGGCGGCCAGTGGCGCGGGGGCGAGCTGTACGAACTGGCGATCGGCTCCCCTCCCGCCCGCGAACGGCTCGCCCTGCGCTGGAAGGTCGACGAGGACTCCCCGGGCGGCTATCTCGGCAACTGCCTGGGCGAGGCCCGGCTGGTCTTCCGCGGGGCCGACGTGGCCCGCGAGACCGAGGCCGGTGTCGAGGACGAGAAGGCGGACATCCCGGTCGAGAACCGCGCGGGCGGCAGGTCCTCGATAGAGGTGAGCGTCTCGGGCGACTCCGCGTGCGAGTTCTCGCTGGAGATCACCGGCGCCGTGATGCGGAACGGATGAACGGACGAGGTCACGTATGTCTGGACGGGCACGAGGGCTGAAGCGGACGGTATGGCGCTGGGCGGCGGGGGTGTCGGTCCTCGCGCTGCTCCTGGGGCTGGCCCTGCTGTCGGGATGGGGCCCCGACCGGGAGCGCGACGACGAGCCGCCGCCCGGCCTCCTCGACGGGGTGGCGCAGATCGGGGTCTTCTACGACCACCCCTCGCTCTTCGTCAAGGAGAGCGGCATCGTCTCGGGGTTCGAGAACGCGTTCCTTCAGTACATGAGCAAGAAGGCCGGCTTCGCGTACCGCCCGATCGACGTGGTCACCAAGGAGCGCGAGAAGGTGCTGACCTCGGGGAGCGCGGACCTCGTCATCGCCGCGTACTCCATCACCTCGGCCCGCAAGAAGCTGGTGACGCAGATCGGGCCCTACGCGAAGACGCGCCAGGGCGTCATGGTGCGCGAGGACGAGCGGCGGATCGAGGGGCCGAAGGACCTCGCGGGCAAGCGGGTCTGCACGGTCAACGGGAGCACCACGGCGCCCGGCGTCCCGGACGCGGAGCAGCGCGAGCGGATCCGCAGGGAGGCCCGGCGGCAGCTCAACGAGGAGGCCATCGTCGTCCTGCGGGACACCAACGGGCAGTGCGTCTCCGAGCTGCGCAAGCGCGGCAGCGGCATCGACGCGGCGTGGACGGACCAGTTGGTCCTCTTCGGCTTCGCGGAGCGCCACCGGGACGTGCGGGTGCTCAAGGGGACCGTGGGGGGCTGGCAGATGTACGCCATAGGGATGCCCAAGGGGCACCCGAAGGAGTGCGCGCGGCTGCGGTCGGCGATGCGGGCGTATGTGGACTCGCCGGAGTGGCGGCGGGACTTCCAGAGCCACTTCCCCCGCCTCACCCGGCAGGACCCGGCCTTCGAGGCCCACTTCAGGCCCGCGCCGGACCGTATCGAGAGCAACTCCTCGCCCTGCTGAGCCTCTTGCGGGCTACCCGGCTGGTCCCACCGACGCCCTGACCGGCCTCTTCCTCCCCGTCGCCGGAGAGGAAGAGACCGATCGGTACCGGACGGGCCGGGACGGGCCGGATCAGGGACGGTCGACGAAGACGCGGTCGAGCCGTACGTCGCGCAGTTCGGCGTACTGGCTGCCGAAGTTGCTCTCGACCTCGGCCTTCTCCGCCTCGTTGGGGATCGCGTTCTTGCAGTCGGGCCCGGCCGAGGCGCCGGACATCAGGCTGGAGCAGGGACCGGGCTTGCGGTCGGGGAGTCCGAGGATGTGCCCGAACTCGTGCGCGGCGATACGGACGACGTCATGGCCCTCGTTCACGGCCTGACGGCCCATCCAGACCGTGCCCTTGCCCAGCTCGGGCACCTGGGCGCGGGGCCAGCCGTCGTCGGCGAGGACGGTGACGTCGGCCCGCTCGCCGCTGCCCGCGGGCTTCAGCTCGACGTTCTGCACCTGCTCGTTCCAGACGCCGACGCCCTTCTCCACGGCGTCGGCGAACTCCTCGGAGCCGCTGGCGTCGTAGGTCACGACGACGGCGGCGGAGGCGCGGGGGCCCTCTGCTGTACCGGCGGACGCGAGCGTCTGGCCGCCGACCAGGGCGCAGAGCCCGGCCAGCAGGGGCACGAGAACGCGTAAGGACAGACGGAAGTGACGTGGGGGGATGCGAAGATTCACGATCAGCCTCTCTCCAGGGGCCTCGATGATTCGTTCGCCCTAGGAGACTAGAGACACCCCACGCGCCCCACAACGCCCTTCGCGGAACGGGTGCGGGGAAGGCTCAGAACAGCGGTTCGGGAAGGACGCCCTCCAGGGCGAGCAGCACCCGCTTGGTCTCCAGGCCGCCGCCGAAGCCGCCTATGCCGCCGCCGCTCTCCACCACACGGTGGCAGGGGACGACGACGGGCAGCGGATTGGAGCCCATTGCGGCGCCGACCGCGCGGGCCCCGCCGGGCTCGCCGACGCGGTCGGCCAGGTCCTGATAGCCCGCCGTGGCCCCGAAGGGGACGGAGGCCGCCAGCTCGCGGAGCACCTTCTCGTTGAACCCGCCGGAGAGCGTCCAATCCAGGTCCACGGTGAACGCGCGCAGCTCACCGGTGAAATAGCGGTCCATCTCGTCCACCGCGACGGCGAGGGCAGGGTGCGGGGACTCCGCCGGGTCCGTCCGCACGGGCGGGGCGCCCAGCGCGGCGGTGAGACGGGAGAGGGCGCGGTCCACGGCCCGGCCCCTGGCGTGGAAGACGACCTCGATCAGTCCCTCGTCCGTCGCGGCGAGGAGAAGGGGCCCGATCGGGGTGTCCCGCACCGCGTACGAGCAGGTGCGCGCGGGGGCGGCCGACGTCTCAGTCATACGGGAACCCTAGAGGTCCCCACTGACAACCGACGGCGGCCGCCCGCCGGCTGCCGGGTCAGTAGTCGAGATCCAGCCCCGAACCGAGGCCCCGGGTCGCGTCACGCACGAGGTCGGGCTTGTTGGAGATGATCCCGTCCACGCCCGCCCGGGCCACCCTGACGGCGGTCGCCGCGTCGTCGACCGTCCAGGTGAAGACCTCCAGCGGACGGCCGTGCGGCCCCTTCACGCCGTGGATGGCCTGCACGTAGTCCTTGGTGACCGCCGCGTGGCGCGGGTTGATCTGGTCGGAGAACTTCGCGTACTTCTTCAGCTCGCTCGCGGCCGGGTTCCCCAGGAAGCCGGTCTTCACGGCGGGCTTCAGCTCGTGGACCTTCTCGACCGAGGTCGCGTTGAAGCTCTGGACGATCAGCTTCTTCTTGAGGTGGTGCTTGTCCAGCCAGCCGTCCTTGCGCAGCTCGGCCAGGGTCTGCTTCTCGATCCCCGGGTACAGCTCCGGAGCCTTCAGCTCCATCAGCAGCCGCTGTCCGTTACGGCTGACCCGCTGCATGTACTCGTGGAGCGTCGGGATGCGCTCGCCCTTGAACCTCTTGTTGAACCAGCTTCCCGCGTCGAGCTTCCTGATCTCCTTCGCGGTGAAGTCGGCGACGTTCCACGGGGCTCTGTCGGGGAACTTCTGCTCGACGTCGGTGGTGCGCGCGAGCGTGGTGTCGTGGAGGATGACCAGCTTGCCGTCCTTGGTGCGCTGGACGTCGTTCTCCACCCACTGGATGCCCAGCTCGTCGGCCTTGTCGACGGCGGCGAGGGTGTTCTCGGGCGCGTACGCGGAGGCCCCGCGGTGCGCGACGGGCAGCGGCGAGTCGCTCTGCGGCGCGGCCGCCGCTCCGGGAGCCGCGGTGAGGAAGAGTGCGGTCATACCCAGCAGCGCGCCGCCTGCGGTGGCGGTGGCCGTCAGAGGGCGTATCGACATGCGGAACTCCTCGCATCTGTTTGTGCACGGACAGCGAAGAGCGTTCCCGAGGCGCAATACAGGAAAGCGGGGACGAAGTGGCGGGAAGTTGAACGTGGGACGTCTGCGTCGCTGCCCGTGCATCGGACAAATGGCATGTTTTCGCCAGCCTCTGTCCGTTTGGGAATCTTCGCCCGTTGTCAGTGGCGGGCCGTACGGTGGTTGCCATGCGGCCCAACACCGAAATCGAACGCAAGGTGGCGCCCTTCGAGGTCGTCAGCCCGTATCAGCCCAGCGGGGACCAGCCCACCGCCATCGCCGAGCTGGCGCAGCGCGTCAGCGCAGGTGAGAAGGATGTCGTGCTGCTCGGCGCGACCGGCACGGGCAAGTCGGCGACCACCGCGTGGATGATCGAGAAGCTCCAGCGTCCGACCCTGGTGATGGCGCCCAACAAGACCCTGGCCGCCCAGTTGGCCAACGAGTTCCGCGAGCTGTTGCCGAACAACGCGGTGGAGTATTTCGTCTCCTATTACGACTACTACCAGCCGGAGGCGTACGTCCCGCAGACGGACACCTACATCGAGAAGGACTCGTCGATCAACGAGGAGGTGGAGCGCCTGCGCCACAGCGCCACCAATTCGCTGCTCACCCGGCGCGACGTGGTCGTGGTCGCCTCCGTCTCCTGCATCTACGGCCTGGGGACCCCGCAGGAGTACGTCGACCGGATGGTCCCCCTCAAGGTCGGCGCGGAGATCGACAGGGACGCCCTGCTCCGCCGCTTCGTCGACATCCAGTACACGCGGAACGACATGTCGTTCACCCGCGGCACCTTCCGCGTCCGCGGCGACACCATCGAGATCTTCCCGGTCTACGAGGAGCTGGCCGTCCGGATCGAGATGTTCGGCGACGAGATCGAGGCCCTCTCCACGCTCCACCCGATCACCGGCGAGGTGATCTCGGACGACGAGGAGCTGTACGTCTTCCCCGCCTCGCACTACGTCGCGGGCCCCGAGCGCATGGAGCGCGCGATCAACGCGATCGAGGCCGAGCTGACCGAGCGCCTCGCCGAGCTGGAGAAGCAGGGCAAGCTCCTGGAGGCCCAGCGCCTCCGCATGCGCACCACGTACGACATCGAGATGATGCGCCAGATCGGTACCGCCTCCGGCATCGAGAACTACTCCCGGCACATCGACGGCCGCGAGGCGGGCACGGCCCCGCACACCCTGCTGGACTATTTCCCGGACGACTTCCTGCTGGTCATCGACGAGTCGCACCAGACGGTCCCGCAGATCGGCGCGATGTACGAGGGGGACGCGGCGCGCAAGCGCACCCTCATCGACCACGGCTTCCGCCTCCCCTCCGCGCTCGACAACCGGCCGCTGAAATGGGAAGAATTTCTCGAACGGATCGGCCAGACGGTGTATCTCTCGGCCACCCCGGGGCCGTACGAGCTGGCGCGGGGCGACGGCTTCGTCGAGCAGGTCATCCGCCCCACCGGGCTCATCGACCCCGAGGTCGTCGTCAAGCCGACCGAGGGCCAGATCGACGACCTGGTGCACGAGATCCGGCTCCGCGAGGAGCGCGACGAGCGTGTGCTGGTCACCACCCTCACCAAGAAGATGGCCGAGGACCTGACCGACTATTTCGTCGAGCTGGGCATCCGCGTCCGCTATCTGCACAGCGACGTGGACACGCTGCGCCGCATCGAGCTGCTGCGCGAGCTGCGCTCCGGCGAGTTCGACGTCCTGGTGGGGATCAACCTGCTCCGTGAGGGCCTGGACCTGCCCGAGGTCTCCCTCGTGGCGATTCTCGACGCCGACAAGGAGGGCTTCCTCCGCTCCGGCACCTCGCTGATCCAGACCATCGGCCGCGCCGCGCGGAACGTGTCGGGCCAGGTGCACATGTACGCCGACAAGGTCACCCCCGGCATGCAGCGCGCCATCGACGAGACGAACCGCCGCCGCGAGAAGCAGATGGCGTACAACGAGGAGCACGGCATCGACCCCGAGCCCCTCCGGAAGAAGATCGGCGACATCGTCGCGGACATCGCCCGCGAGCAGGTGGACACCGAGAAGCTCCTGGAGACGGGATACCGCCAGCGGGACGAGACCGGCAAGGGCGGCAAGGCCGCGGGCAAGCCCGCCAAGGCGCCCACCCCCGCCAAGAAGCGCGGCAAGGAGTCCGGCGAGCTGACCGACCGCCCGGCGGCCGAGCTGGCCGAGACCATCGAGGAGCTGACGGAGCGCATGCGCGCCGCCGCCGCGGAGCTCCAGTTCGAGGTCGCGGCACGGCTGCGCGACGAGGTCGGGGAACTGAAGAAAGAGCTGCGCCAGATGAGGGAGGCCGGGCTCAAGTAGCGTCCGCGGCCTGCGGAGTGTTGCAAGAACGACACAATGGCGGGGGAGGCCGATCAGCTCCTTCCTGCGGGTGCGTAGGGTGCGGTGCGTGACAGCCGCCGGGGCGCGGATCCCGGCGGCGTGCGGCACTGTCGAGAGGGGAACGCACGTGACGGTCAACTTGTCCAAGGGACAGGCCATCAGCCTGGAGAAGAGCGATGGGGGCACCCTGACCGCGGTGCGTATGGGCCTCGGCTGGCAGGCGGCCCCGCGGCGCGGCCTCTTCGGCAAGCGCTCCAAGGAGATCGACCTCGACGCCTCGGCCGTCCTCTTCGCGGACAAGCAGCCGGTCGACGTCGTCTTCTTCCGTCACCTGGTCAGCGACGACGGCTCCGTCAAGCACACCGGTGACAACCTGGTGGGCGGCGCGGGCCAGGGCGGCGACGACGAGGCGATCATGGTCGATCTCCAGCGCGTCCCCGTCCACATCGACCAGATCGTCTTCACGGTCAACTCCTTCACCGGCCAGACCTTCGCCGAGGTGGAGAACGCGTTCTGCCGCATCGTCGACGAGACGAACGGCCAGGAGCTCGCGCGCTACACCCTCACCGGCGGCGGCGACTACACCGCGCAGATCATGGCGAAGGTGCACCGCGCGGGCAGCGGCTGGCAGATGACGGCCATCGGCAACCCGGCCAACGGCCGTACGTTCCAGGACCTGATGCCCGCGATCCTGCCGCAGCTCTGACGAGGACGGATCCGACCGGCGTGGCCCGGGGAGGGGCGTGACGATGACGGCCGAACTGGTCCGTGGGCAGAACCATCCGCTGCCGGACTTCCGGGTGGAGATCCGGGTCTCGGCGGGGAAACCGGTGATCGCCGGGGCGACGCTCAACGACGACTCGGGCCGGATGCGTGACGCGGGCTGGATCGCCCACCCCGCCGCCCCACGGCTGCCCGGCCTGGAGGCGTCCCGGCAGGCCGCCGCCGACCACCGCCTCGCGGTCGACCTCGGCGCGCTCCCCGAGGACGTCCACCGGGTCAACGTGCTGCTGGCGCTGCCCACGGGCGTCGGCGGCCCGACGAGCTTCGGCCCCCTCGCCGCGCCGTACCTCGCGGTCACCGGGCTCGACGGCGCGGAGATCGCCACGTACACGGTCACCGGGCTCGACGCCGAGTCGGCCGTCGTCGCCCTGGAGCTGTACCGGCGCCAGGACGCCTGGAAGGTCCGCGCCGTCGGCCAGGGGTACGCGGGCGGGCTCGCCGCGATGCTGGACGACCAGGGCCTCCCCAAGGCCCACGAGCTGGCCGCGACCATCAACGAGGCGGTGGCCGCGGGGCTCGCCCGTTCCGTCGCGCCCCCGCCCCCGCAGGACGGCGAGGGCACCCGCGAGCGCAGCACCGCGCACGCCGCGCATCGGGGCCGCACCGGCGCGGAGGGCGCCGGAGGCGACTGCCCGGAGCGCACCGGCACCCCGGCCGCGGGGACGCCCGCGGGCGGCACCCCTTCCGGTGCCGCCCCTTCCGGCACCACTCCCTCGGGTGATGCTCCGCCGTCCGCCGGCGGCATCGACTACCGCCACCCGAGTCGCCCGGCCTCCCCTCCGCCGTCGGCGGCCCCCTCGGCGCCGCAGGCATCGCAGGCCCCGCAGGGCGGGGGCCAGGAGCCCGTCGCCGGTGACGCCCCCGGCTGGTCGATGGAGGAGCGGCTCTACAACCAGGTCTGGGGCATGTTCGAGGACCTGGCCCGTACGGTCGCGGCGTACCGGTCGGCGATCGACTTCGCCGAGTCGCGCATGGAGCGCGAGATCGACCGCGTCCTCGACGACCCGAGGACCCGGGTCGGCCCCGCCGCCGACGAGGCGCGCACCGAGGCGCGCGCCAAGCACGCACGCCTGGTGGAGCAGGCCCAGGCCGTGCTCGACCGGGATCTCGCGCAGCTCGTCGCCGAGGCCGAGGTCGTCGAGCCCGCCCTGCCGCCCGCGCTGGCCCGCTGGGACAACCCTGTCTGGCACGGGTACACGCTGCCGGACGACACCCCCATGGCCCTCCGCCTGGGCGACCTCAGCCTGCCCGAGCACGCCGAGCTGCGGATCCCGATGCTGGTGCGGCTGCCGCTGGAGCGCGGCCTGTGGATCGACTGCGGGCGCGAGGCGGCCTCCGTCGAGTCCGTCGTCGGCGCCGACACGGGCGAGCTGCGCCGCCTGGCCGCCGAGACGGCGACCGCCGTCGCCGCCCGGCTGTACGCGGTGTATCCGCCGGGCGAGTTCACCGTGCGGGTGATCGACCCGGCCGGTTCGGCCGCCGCGTCGCTCGCCCCGCTCGTGGAGTCGGGAGCCCTCCCGGAGCCGCCCGCCGCCGGGGCCGCCGGTGTCTCGCAGATGCTGGAGCTGCTGACCCGGCGCGTGGACCTCGTCCAGATGGCCGTGCGCAGCGGCGCCACCGACGCGCTGCCCGTCGACATCGATCCGGCGGACCAGCTCCTGGTGGTCCACGACTTCCCGCACGGCTTCGACGACCGCGCCGTCACCCAGCTCCGCTATCTGGCGGACGAGGGCCCGGCCGTCGGCGTGCATCTGCTGATGGTGGCCGACCGGGAGGACGCGCGGGCGTACGGGCCGGTGCTGGACCCGCTGTGGCGGGGGCTGCTGCGGCTCACGCCCGTCGCCAGCGACCACCTGGCCGACCCCTGGGTGGGCCACGCGTGGACGTACGAGCCGCCGCTCGCGCCGAGCGGCAGCGAGATCGTGCCCCGGGTGCTGCGGCAGGCCGCCGCGGGCCGCTGGTCGCCCGGCGGCGGCCACTGAGACCTGCGTCTCTTTACCTTCCCATGGGATTGCTTTACTCTTCCTTTCATCGGAGGGGAGTATTCCCAGCCCCGCGATGGCCCCGTCAGTACGGACAGGCAGCGAAGCCGGTCCCGGGGCATCGGCCCGGGATCCCCGGGTGGAAGAGACCTCCGGCCCATGCTGGTATGCAAGCCGGAGGAGCTCATGGACGTTTCCATGTCCGTTTGGGTGCTGACCATTGTCGGTCTCTGCGCCCTCATCGCCGTCGACTTCTTCATCGGCGGCCGTAAGCCGCACGAGGTGTCCCTCAAGGAGGCCGGCACCTGGACGATCGTGTGGATCGTGCTGGCCGCGCTGTTCGGGCTCGGCGTCTTCCTCTTCGGGGGTGACGGCGGCAGTCAGGCGTCCGGGGAGTTCTTCGCGGGGTACATCACCGAGAAGTCCCTCAGCGTCGACAATCTGTTCGTCTTCGTCCTGATCATGGCGAAGTTCGCGGTGCCGTCCATCTACCAGCAGCGGGTGCTGATGGTCGGTGTGCTCATCGCGCTCGTGCTCCGCGCGATCTTCATCGCGGCGGGCGCCGCGATCATCTCGACCTTCTCGTGGGTCTTCTTCATCTTCGGCGCCTTCCTCATCTGGACGGCCTGGAAGCTGATCCAGGAGGCCCGGGCCGACGAGGACGAGGAGGACTGGGAGGAGAACCGGCTCCTGAAGGCCGTCGAGCGGCGCTTCCCGTCCACCGACAAGTACCACGGCACCAAGCTGTTCATCAGGGAGAACGGCAAGCGGCTGATGACGCCGATGCTGATCGTGATGCTCGCGATCGGCACGACCGACGTGCTGTTCGCGCTGGACTCGATCCCCGCGATCTTCGGCCTCACCCAGGACCCGTACATCGTCTTCACGGCCAACGCCTTCGCGCTGATGGGCCTGCGCCAGCTCTACTTCCTCATCGGCGGCCTCCTGAAGAAGCTGGTCCACCTGTCGTACGGGCTGTCGATCATCCTCGGCTTCATCGGCGTCAAGCTGGTGCTGCACGCGCTGCACGAGACGGGTGTGCACGTGCCGGAGATCAGCATCCCGGTCTCCCTCGGCGTGATCTGCGCGGTCCTGGTCGTCACGACGATCACCTCGCTGCGGGCCTCCAAGAAGCAGGCCCTCGCCGAGGCCGGGTCCAAGGAGAAGGCGGACGTCGAGTCCTGACCCCCGCCCCCACCCCCGTCCCCGCGTGAAAGGGGGCCGGTCCACCGCGGACCGGCCCCCTTTCCCTGTCCGTGCGGTCAGCGGACCACCCTCACCTCCCGCTCGGCCCGCACGCCGTTCACCAGGACCGTCAGCTTCACCGTGCCCGGCCTGCGGCCCGTGAGGGTGCCCGTGGCCGGGTCGTACGTCGCCACACAGCGGCCCCTGGCGACCGTGTCCTCGACGCAGAGGCCGGGCGAGGCGGGCCAGTCCGCGCTGAGCGGCCAGGACGCGGGGATGTCGCGGGTCCCCTGGCGTACGGTCGCGGTCGCCCGGTCCGAGGTGCCCGCGCGCAGCTCGGCCGGCGCGTTCACGGTGAGGCCGTCCACATGGGCGCGGGTCTGGGCCGAGAGCCAGTCGCCGTGCCGGGGCGGCCTGCCCCGGTCGACGCCGAGCAGCGACCAGCCCGTGAACCCGCCCTCGGCGGGCGGCGCCGCGGGCGCCTTCCCGGAGTTGCCGTTGATCAGGTACGGGACGCCGTTCACCCGCGAGGCGTCGAAGACCCCCACGTGCGAACCGATCAGCGCCGCCCCCTTGCCCGTACGGGCGCGGAAGTCGCCGAGCCAGTCCTCCAGCAGGTCCGCCTCCATCCGGTCGGTGAGCTGGCTGGCGTGCTGCGGCGTCGGGTCGCGCGGCGGCACGTGCTGGAGCACGGTCACCGAGCCGATACGGGGGTCACGGGCCGCCGCGTCCAGTTGGGAGCGCAGCTCCTGGAACTGGGCGTAACCGCCGCCCCGTACGGTCAGCGACGAGGTGTTCAGGGTCAGGAACCGTGTCCCCTTGTGATCGAACGTACGCCGCGCCGGGCCGAATTCGCGTACGAAGTTGTCGATCGAGCCGCCCATCACCTCGTGGTTGCCCGGCACGTAGTACCAGGGCACCGCGTCGCCCAGCTCCTCCTCCAGTATCTTCCGCGCGAACGTCAGGTCCTCCGGCGAGCCCTCGTCGACCAGGTCGCCGTTGACGACGACGAAGTCGGGCCGGGCCGCGCGGATCTCGCGCAGCGTGCGACGGGCCTGGCGCACGATGGCGCTGTCCGGGTCGCGCGCCACGAACTGCGCGTCCGACATCACCGCGAACCGCCAGTCGCGCCCCGCCGTGTCGGCCGCCGTCGAGATCAGCCGGTCGTGCGGGCGCCCCGCGGGCGGCAGATCGACGTCCGGCGGCGTACGGGCCACGAGCTGGTCCATCACCACCTCGCCCTGGTACTGCGACATGGCGCGCGTCTCCGCGAGATAGAAGCGGTGCACCCTGACGGGGTACGTGACGCCCTCCGGCACCTCGAACGTGACCTGCTTCCAGCCCGTCCAGTCCACGACCGGTCCGCGCAGCACCTGGTCCGTGCCGAGCGCGTCCTTGAGATGGAGCGAGGGCCAGGCGCCCTTGCCGTCGCCCTTGAGCCACATCGTGAAGCTCTGGGGCTGGCCGCCCACCGGGATCTGGGCCGGAGGATTGGCGTACGCGGCGCGGGTGGCCGTCGACTGGCTGAAGTCGTAGGTCATCTTGAGGCCCTGGCCGCTCTGGCCCTCCGGCTCCAGGGCGACCGAACCGCTCGCCCGTGCCGAGGAGAAGCGCCAGGCCGAGGCGTCCTCGAAGTCCGCCGCCGTCTGCTCGCGCAGCCCGACCGTCACGGCCATGCGCACCGACCGGTCGCCGACGCGGATGTTGACCGTGCCGGAGGCCGAGTCCTGGCCTCCGCGCGCCTTGACGGTGAAGCCACCGGTCGAGGCGTCCGGGTCCGGCGCGATGTCGAAGAGCGAACGGTCGTAGTCCAGCCGTACGTCCGCCGGATCGATGGGCGCGCTGTTGCCGTCCGCGTCGTGGCCGACCAGCCCGAACGTGCCCGTCGCCGAGGCGTCGGCGAGCCCCACGCGCTCCTTGGTCGGGGTGAGGCGCGCGAGTTCGCCGAGCACCCGGAGCTTCGTCGAGCCCCTGGCCGTGCCCTGACGCGCGGTGACCTCGGTGCTGCCCGCGCGGCGCGCGTGGAAGACCCCGGAGCCGTCGACCCGCCCGACACCGGGCCGCCCCGCCTGCCAGTGCGGGGTGCCGCGCGCCGGGCCGTACGTCTCGTCGTACCCGGCGGCGGTGAGCTTGCGGGTCAGACCGGCGAAGACCCGCTCCGGATGGCCGCCCGGCACATTGTCGGCGGTCGGGGCCTTGTCGCGGTCGGCGGCGGTCTCGACCCAGAAGCCGGAGAGCCGTCCGCTGCCCTCGGGCGCGGTCAGGGCGAGGCCGTTGGGGACCTCGCGCTGCTCGCCGTCGGAGGGGGAGTTCTCCAGTTGCGGTTCCTTCGCGCCGGGTTCGCGGGCGAGGAGGGTGGAGGAGCCGCCGCCGTCGAGGTTGAGCGCGTTGTACGCGCCCAGCTTCTTCATCATCAGGGCCAGTTCGGTGAGCGTGACCCCGCCCGAGGCGGTCTGGCGGCCGTCGACCGTCAGGACGTGCATGGTGCCGCCGTCCTTGGAGAAACCGACGGCCGTACGCGGCGCGGTCGCGTTGTTCGGCCGCCCCTCCCAGTCCTGCGGTTCGCCGTCCACGACCAGCAGTCCGCGCCCGCCGACCGCCGTGCGGGGCAGCGGCGAGCCGTCGTCCGTCCGTACGTGGAACTCGGTGGAGACCGGGTCGCCCGTCTTCAGCTTCGCCAGCGCGTCCGCGCCGAGGTCCCGGCCGAGCAGCACGGTCACGCCCTCGGGGATCGCGCCCTTGCCGGGCTTCTCGGAGACGGAGGCGACCTTCCCGTCCTCGACGGTGACCTCGGCCGTACGTTCGGAGCCGTCCACGGCCATCGCCCTGTCGGCTTCGCCCCACCGGGAGTTGTACGCGCTGACGCCGTTCAGCGGCACATTGGCCGAGTTGTACCCCTCCAGCTTCCGCTTGCCGCCCGGGAGGGTGAGCGTGCCCTCGAAGTAGAGGTCGAGTATCCGGCCCGCGGCCTCGGGGCCGATGCCGGCCGCCTCGGTGGTGCCGGGCTCGGAGGAGTGCGTCGGCCTGCCGTCCCGCAGGCCGGGGCCGAGCGGCGCCCCCGTCTCGTTGATGTCGAAGAAGTCCGCGTTGAACGCGGCGACCGTACGGCGTCCCTTGCCCGGGTCGTGCGCCTTTGCCAGCTCTCCGACCTTCTTGCGTTCGGACACCTTTCCGGACGAGAGATAGTCCGCCCGGGTGCCCTGGGCGCCGCCGCCGAGGGTGAGGCTGAGCGCGTCGGCACGGAGCCACTTGTCGGACTCCAGGCGGTCGAACGAGGTCAGCTTCGCGCCGGGCGCGACGGGCCGGGTGGTGCTCTCCAGCTCCATCCCGTCGCCGTCGGCCATCCCGAGCGGGTGCGGCTCCTGAACGGCGGTCCCGGCGGCGGCCCGTACGGGTTCGCCGCGGGTGTCGGCGGAGACCGCCCCGGCCGGGAGCAGCCCCGCCGTCAGCGCGGCGAGGGCGGCGCCCGGAAGGACGGCTCTGGAGAGGAATCTTCTTCTTCGGTGTACGTGGACCTGTCTCAACGCGTACCCCACAGACACGTGTGAATTGAGCACTTCCGCACTTCTGTGCACAGCGCGGCACAGCGTCCCAAGAGGCACCGGTCTACACCAGATGACCGAGGGAAATCAGCATGAACACTCGGACAGTTCTCGGTCAGAGCAGTAGGACATCTGAGCAGTACGACGGGGCCCGGACCGCCGGCGCGGTCCGGGCCCCGGGAGGGGACAGCCGGTCAGCCGTGCGACGACGGACGGAGGCGGCGCCGTACCAGCCAGGTGCCGCCCGCTGCCGCGAGGACGGCGCCCGCGCTCGCGCCGACGGCGGCCAGCGGCGCCGAAGGACCGCCGTCCGCGGCACTCGCCTCGGACGCCTCGGACGGCTCGGACGCCGTGGTCACCGTGCTGGAGTCGTTGTTCCCCTTCTGCGGGCCGAAGCCTCCCGCGAGCCCCTTCTTGTCGTAACCGGAGCCGGGCAGCTTGTCGGCGTACGCCTTGTGGACCCGCGCGTGGTACGCGCCCAGGCTGGTGCCCTTCGCGCCGACGGCCTTGCGCGCGTCGGGGTCGAGCGGCAGGACACGGCCGCCGTCCAGCACGTACCAGGCGTCGATCTGCGGCTCCTGGAAGACGGTTCCGCCGGGGGCCTTCGCCGCGCCCTTGGCGGCGTAACGCGTCTCGTCCGCGCCCGTCGCGATGTTCACGACCCGCCAGCCGCCGGGCGTGCGCGCGGACATGACCGAGGCGCGCTGTCCGTCGGAGGAGACGGCCTCGCTGGCGAACAGCTCCAGTTCGGCCACGGGCCTCGCGGCGGCCCGCGAGGCGCTCTCGGCGGCCACGAAGTCCCTCGCGAGCGTGTAGACGGGCACGGCCCCGCCCTTCACGCGCGGGTCGGCCTTGTTGGCGGTGACGGCACCGTCGCGGGCGAAGAAGCGCGCGAGGGTGCCGAGCGTGCCGTCGGCCGAGGCGGCCTTGTGCGCGGCGGCGGCGGCGCCCTCGGGCGGCGCCGGGGGCTCGGGGGCCGCGCCGTCGTCGGCGTGCGCGTAGGGGGCGAGACCGAGCAGCGCGACGGTCAGCAGTCCGGCGGCCGCCGCGGTGCGCGCGGAGCCGTAGGGCAGGGGAGAGATACCGGTCATGACCTCACGCTCCGATCCCGAAGAGCGAATGGGTCCACGAGAACTGGTTGTTGCTGATGTACCAGTTGTGCGTCGCCCAGTTGTAGCGGCTGTTGGACGGCCAGGGGTCGCCCCAGTAGACCCAGCTCCTGCTGGTGTCGTAGCCGTACAGGACGTGCATGTGACCGCCGCCCGAGCTCCACTGGATGCGGGTCTCGACGGGCCGGTCCGCGTTGACCTCGCGCTGCACGGTGTCGTAGCGCAGCCAGCCCGAGACGTACGAGCCGGGGTTGATGCCCATCCAGTCCAGGGCGTTCTGCACATTGCCCAGGGTGGCCTGGTTGTTGGGGCAGGAGCTGCCCTGGCCGCGGTTGAAGGCGGCGTTGCAGAAGGCGTTCTGGTTGTAGTTCTTGCCCATCCAGGTGGCGATGGTGTTGCCCGCCGCCGCCCAGCACCAGTTGCTCATCTGCTGGGCCTGCATGCTGATGTCGAGCCGTTTGGCGGCCAGCGCCTGCGGCGCGCGCGGCGTGCCGTCCGTGGCCGCGGGGGTGCCGGGTGCCGCCGTGGCGACCGCGGCGGGTACCGCGATCAGCGCGGCCGCCGCGGTCGCGGCCAGCGCGAGGCGTCTGCGACGCCTGTGGGTCAGTGGGGACATGGCGTTCCTCCCAGGGATGAAGGGGGTGGAGGAGCGCATCCGGATGCTGCTGACGTCGAGCATCGTGAGTTGTCGGTACCTGGTCAACACGCTTCAATACGGGGCGGGAACGAGGTGTGAACGCGGGGGACCGAAAGTGAACGGGCCCGGCTCACGGGCTGGTGAGCGGCGGAAGGACGGTGCGGAGGCTGTGAACGTTCACTCCACGGAGACCGGAACCCCCGGGGGCCTCGACAGGATCCTGCGCACCGGCCCGTTCCATCTCGCGCTGCGCGCCGCGATCGAGGCGCGCGGCCTCGCGCTCCACCGCGTACGCCACCGGCTCGCTCAGCGCGGCATCCACGTCGGGGTCACCAGCCTCAGCTACTGGCAGCAGGGCGCCCGCCGCCCCCGCCGCGCGGAGTCGCTGCGCGCCGTACGGGCGCTGGAGGACGTCCTCGGGCTGCCCGACGGGTCGCTGCTGCGGCTGCTCGCCCCGGCGGACGACGGCGGCCGGGAGCGGCCCGCCTCCCGCTCGTACCAGTCGCTCTTCGAGCGCCCCGACGTGCTGCGCGAGCTGCTCGCCGAGCTGGACTCGCCACTCGACGGGGGGCTGCACACGCTCGACCACTGGGAGCGCGTACGGATCGGTGCGCGCCGCGAACTCCTCACCCGCTCCTCCCAGCAGGCCGTCCGCGCCCACCGGGACGGCATCGACCGCTGCCTCGCGATCCACTACGGCGACACCGGCTGCGCGCCGGAACGGGTGCGGGTGCGGGCGGGGGAGAACTGCCGCGTGGGGCGGGTGCGCTGGAGCGAGGGCGCGCCGGTGGTGGTGACGGAGCTGCTCTTCGACACCCGGCTGCGCTCGGGGGAGACCTATGTCTTCGGCTACGCGTTCGAGGACGGCACCGGAGGTGTCAGCCACGAGTACGTGCGCGGCTTCCGGTTCGGCGGCGGCCCGTACGTCCTCCAGGTCGGCTTCGACGCGGAGGAACTGCCCGTCAGATGCCACAGCTTCGCGCGGACCTCGGCGGGCGCACGGCCGAGCGGGGCGCAGGAACTCACGCTGAGCGGCGCGAGCCGGACGGTCCACCTCGTCCGGCACTCCGCCGGGCCGGGCATTCTCGGCATCGGCTGGGAGTGGGCCTGATGTCAGTGGGGCCGTGCATGATCGGTACGTCAGCTCGTCGCAGGAGACCAGAGATGGGGATGCCCTCGTGCCGATCACGAACCAGCAGGTGAAGGACCACGCGTTTCTCGGGGGGCTCTACGCGACCGAGCACTCGCCCGCGCATGTGCTCGACAAGGGGAAGGCCGTCCTGCTGGCCCTGTGCGAGCGGATCGAGGCGGAGGACCCCGCCGATCTCGACGCGCTGTACGTGCTGACGCACGCGGCCACGGAGGAGTTCAACGAGCTGGAGGAGGAGTTCCACGCGGCGGGGAGCGAGATCGAGACCATCGCGCGCGAGGAGATAGCCGAGGACTTCCATTTCGTCGCCATGGCCTACGGGTTCGCGGACGCCGACGACGAGGAGCTGATCGCCCCGCGGGAGTGGTGAGCCCCGGCCGGTGGGGGCTGTTCCCCGGCCGGTGAGGGCTACTCCTCGGCCGGGCCAGCCAGCAGCTTGCCGTTCTTCACCTTCACCGGCACCTTCGGCAGGGGCGCCGTCGCGGGCCCCTTGGCGACCTTGCCGGTGTCGGTGTGGAAGCGGCTGCCGTGCAGCGGGCAGACGAACTCGCCCTTCTCGGCCCGGTCGATGGCCGCGCCCTGGTGCGTGCAGACCCCGGAGAACGCCTTGAACTGGCCCTTCTCCGGCTGCGAGACGAGCACCTTCTGCTCGGTGTACGCCTTCGCGCCGCCCACCGGCACGGCGTCCGCGGCGCCGAGATCGACCTGCTTGTCGGGCCCCGAGGAGGAGTCCCCCGAGCCGGAGCCCGAGCCGCCCCCGTCGGAGTCGCCTCCGCAGGCGGCGGTGGTCAGTCCCAGCGCGGCGAGGGCGGCGCCGCAGAGGACGGTACGGCGCGTGGCGGCGGACCGCTGATCATGATTCGTCACGCGCCGTACCTTACGTCCTCACGCCCTCACTTCTTCCGAACGGCACTCTTCTTGGCCGCCGGTGCCTTCTTGGCCGCCGTCGTCTTGGCCGGAGCGGCTTTCTTGGCCGCGGCGGCCTTCTTCGCGGGTGCCTTCGCCGCCGCCTTGCGCGGCTTCGCCTTCACGGGCGTCGCGTCGCTCACCCGGTCGCTGCTGAGCACGTCGCGCAGGAACTTGCCGGTGTGGCTCGCCGGGACCCCGGCGACCTGCTCCGGCGTGCCCTCGGCCACGACCACGCCGCCGCCGCTGCCGCCCTCCGGGCCCATGTCCACGACCCAGTCGGCGGTCTTGATCACGTCGAGGTTGTGCTCGATGACGATGACCGTGTTGCCCTTGTCGACCAGGCCCTCCAGGACGCCGATGAGCTTGCGGATGTCCTCGAAGTGCAGGCCGGTGGTCGGCTCGTCCAGCACGTAGACCGTACGGCCCGTCGAGCGCTTCTGGAGCTCGCTGGCGAGCTTCACGCGCTGGGCCTCGCCGCCCGAGAGGGTGGGCGCCGGCTGGCCCAGCCGGACGTACCCGAGCCCGACGTCGTTGAGCGTGCGCAGGTGGCGGGAGATGCTGGGCACCGCCTCGAAGAAGTCCAGGGCCTGCTCGATCGGCATGTCCAGGACCTCGGCGATGCTCTTGCCCTTGTAGTGGACCTCCAGCGTCTCCCGGTTGTAGCGGGCGCCGTGGCAGACCTCGCAGGGGACATAGACGTCCGGCAGGAAGTTCATCTCGATCTTGATGGTGCCGTCGCCGGAGCAGTTCTCGCACCGGCCGCCCTTCACGTTGAACGAGAAGCGGCCCTGCTGGTACCCCCGCACCTTCGCCTCGGTGGTCTCCGCGAAGAGCTTCCGCACGTGGTCGAAGACCCCGGTGTACGTCGCCGGGTTCGAGCGCGGCGTACGGCCGATGGGCGACTGGTCGACGTGCACGACCTTGTCGACCAGGTCGTCGCCGTCGACGCGGGTGTGGCGGCCCGGGACCGATCTGGCGCCGTTCAGCTCGCGGGCCAGGTGGGTGTAGAGGATGTCGTTGACCAGCGTGGACTTGCCGGATCCGGAGACTCCGGTGACGGCGGTGAGCACGCCCAGCGGGAAGGAGACGTCGATGTCCCGCAGGTTGTTCTCCCGCGCGCCCCGGACGGTCAGCTCGCGGCCCGGCTCCAGGGGGCGGCGGATGTCGGGCGTCGGGATCTCGCGCTTGCCGGAGAGATAGTCGCCGGTGACCGAGTCCGCGTTGGCCAGCAGCTCCTTCAACGGGCCGCTGTGCACGACCTTGCCGCCGTGCTCGCCCGCGCCCGGGCCGATGTCCACGACCCAGTCGGAGGCCTTGATGGTGTCCTCGTCGTGCTCGACGACGATCAGCGTGTTGCCCAGGTCGCGCAGCCGGACCAGGGTCTCGATCAGCCGGTGGTTGTCGCGCTGGTGCAGGCCGATGGAGGGCTCGTCCAGCACGTAGAGCACGCCGACCAGGCCGGAGCCGATCTGGGTGGCCAGCCGGATGCGCTGGGCCTCGCCGCCGGAGAGGGTCCCCGCGGCGCGGTTGAGCGTCAGATAGTCGAGGCCGACGTCGACCAGGAAGCGCAGCCGCTCGTTGACTTCCTTCAGCACGCGCTCGGCGATCTTCTTGTCGCGGGCGTCGAGCTTCATGTCGCGCAGGAAGTCGGCGCACTCGGTGATCGACATCGCGGAGACCTCCGCGATCGACCGGCCCTGCATGGTGACCGCCAGGATCAGCGGCTTCAGCCGCGTCCCCTCGCAGGCCGGGCAGGGCACCTCGCGCATGTATCCCTCGAAGCGCTCGCGGCTCGTGTCCGTCTCGGCCTCCGAGTGGCGCCGCTTGACGAAGGGCACGACGCCCTCGAACGCCGTCGTGTACGCCCGCTCGCGCCCGTACCTGTTCCGGTAGCGCACCTCGACCTGGGTCTTGTGGCCGTACAGCAGCGCCTTCTTCGCGCGCTGCGGGAGGCCCGCCCAGGGGATGTCCGTACGGAAACCGAGCGCGTCGGCGAGGGCGCCGATGAGGCGGCCGAAATAGTCCTTGGTGTGCCCGTGCGACCAGGGGTGGATCGCGCCCTCGTCCAGCGACTTGTCCTCGTCGGGGACGATCAGCTCCGGATCGACCTCCATCCGCGTGCCGATGCCGGTGCACTCGGGGCAGGCGCCGAAGGGCGAGTTGAACGAGAAGGAGCGCGGCTCCAGCTCCTCGAACGACAGGTCGTCGTACGGGCAGTACAGATGCTCGGAGTACATCCGCTCGCGCTGCGGGTCGTCCGCGTCCAGGTCGACGAAGTCGAGGATCACCATGCCGCCCGAGAGCCCGAGCGCGGTCTCGACCGAGTCGGTCAGCCGCCGCTTGGCGGTGCTCTTGACGGTGAGGCGGTCCACGACCACCTCGATGGTGTGCTTCTCCTGCTTCTTCAGCTTGGGCGGCTCGGAGAGCTGGACGGTCTGCCCGTCGACCCGCGCGCGGCTGTAGCCCTTGGTCTGCAGCTCGTTGAAGAGGTCCACGAACTCGCCCTTGCGCTCGCGCACCAGCGGCGAGAGCACCTGGAAGCGGCTGCCCTCCTCCAGGCCGAGGACCTTGTCCACGATCGCCTGGGGCGACTGGCGGGCGATGGGGCGGCCGCAGACCGGGCAGTGCGGCTTGCCGATACGGGCGTAGAGCAGGCGGAGGTAGTCGTAGACCTCCGTGATCGTGCCGACCGTCGAGCGCGGGTTGCGGGAGGTGGACTTCTGGTCGATCGAGACCGCGGGGGAGAGACCCTCGATGAAGTCGACGTCGGGCTTGTCCATCTGCCCGAGGAACTGCCGGGCGTAGGCGGACAGCGACTCGACGTAGCGGCGCTGCCCCTCGGCGAAGATCGTGTCGAAGGCCAGGGAGGACTTCCCCGAGCCGGACAGACCCGTGAAGACGATGAGGGAGTCGCGGGGGAGGTCGATCGAGACGTTCTGGAGGTTGTGCTCCCTCGCGCCACGGACGAGAAGACGGTCGGCCACGCTGGCTGGCACCTTTCAGTGAGAAGCGGGGCACCCGGGACGAACGGAACGGGACGGGAGCCCCCGACCAAGAGTAGGACGGCGCCGGCGGGAGCGGGATCCGCTTCCGGCCGAAGCACCGCCCCCGACCCTATAGCACGTGCTTTCGATTTACGGCGGAGTCTTGCCATCTTCCACTCGAAGGAGTGGCCGGACTAGGTTTGGATCATGACTTCGCCTGCGCACGACGCCGAACTGCTCAAGTCCGCGACGGAGCGACTGCTGGACGCCGCCGCGAAGCTCGACCCCGCGACGCTCTCCGGACCCTCCCAGCTCCCCGGCTGGACCCGCGGCCATGTGCTGGCCCACCTCGCGCGCAACGCGGACGCGCTGGTCAACGTGCTCGCCGGGCGCCCCATGTACGCCGGCGCCGAGGCCCGCGACGGAGACATCGAGCGCGACGCGGACCGCTCCCCCGAGGCCCACCTCGACGACCTGCGGACGACGGCCGAGCGGCTCGACGCCGCCTTCGCCGAGGAGACCGACGCGAGCTGGCAGCGCACCGTCGAGCTGCGCAACGGTGTGACCGACCTCGCTGCCTCGCTGCCCTTCCGCCGCTGGATCGAGATCGAGCTGCACCACGTCGACCTGGGCGTCGGATACGGGCTGCAGGACCTCCCCGGCTCCTTCGTCGACCGCGAGCTGGAGAACATGGCCAAGCGCTTCTCCGGCCACCCCGGCGTCCCCGAGGCCATCGAGCTGCGGGTCGAGGACGGCCGCGTGCTGCACACCGGCGCCGCCCCCGGCAGCACCCCGGACGGCCCCGTGATCATCTCCGGCAACCCCACGGCGCTGGTCGGCTGGCTGACGGGCCGCACCACCGGCAGCGGCCTCTCGGCGAGGGGGTCCCTCCCCGCGCTGCCCGCGCTCTAGGGTTGAGCCATGGCTTACAGCGGAGTGGTCAGGGTCGGCGGACCCGCGGACGTGCACGAGCTGGCGGGGCTGATGATCTCCAAGGTCGCGGTCGGCCCCACGAACAACAACGCGTACCTGCTGCGCTGCCGCGCGACCGGCGAGCAGTTGCTGATCGACGCCGCGAACGAGCCGGAGACCCTGCTCCGGCTCGTCGGCGAGGACGGCATCGCCTCCGTCGTCACCACGCACCAGCACGGCGACCACTGGCAGGCGCTCGGCCCCGTCGTCACCGCCACCGGCGCCCGTACGTACGCGGGGAGGTACGACGCGCCGGAGATCCCCGTCCCCACCGACGTCCTCGTGGACGACGGGGACACGGTCCGCGTCGGCCGGGTCGAGCTGACGGCCCGCCACCTCGCCGGGCACACCCCCGGATCCATCGCGCTGGTCTACGACGACCCGCACGGCCACCCCCATCTGTTCACCGGCGACTGCCTCTTCCCGGGCGGCGTGGGCAACACCTGGGGCGACCCGGAGCGGTTCGCGAGCCTGCTGCGCGACGTCGAGACCAAGCTCTTCGCCCAACTCCCCGACGAGACCTGGGTGTACCCCGGCCACGGCGACGACACCACGCTCGGCGCGGAGCGCCCGCACCTGGAGGAGTGGCGCGAGCGCGGCTGGTAGCGCCCGCGGGGCGGCGTGGGGCGGTACGTCCGCGTACCGTCACCCCGCCCCAGTAGGGTGACAACCATGGCAGACCCCTCCAGCTATCGACCCAAACCGGGAGAGATCCCCGACTCGCCCGGGGTCTACCGCTTTCGTGACGAGCACCGCCGGGTGATCTACGTCGGCAAGGCCAAGAGCCTGCGCCAGCGCCTGGCCAACTACTTCCAGGACCTCGCCGGGCTGCACCCGCGCACCCGCACCATGGTCACCACGGCCGCCTCCGTCGAGTGGACCGTGGTGAACACGGAGGTCGAGGCGCTCCAGCTCGAATACTCGTGGATCAAGGAGTACGACCCCCGGTTCAACGTCAAGTACCGCGACGACAAGAGCTATCCGTACCTCGCGGTGACGATGAACGAGGACTTCCCCAGGGTCCAGGTCATGCGCGGCCAGAAGAAGAAGGGCGTGCGCTACTTCGGGCCGTACGGGCAGGCGTGGGCCATCCGCGAGACGGTCGACCTGATGCTCCGCGCGTTCCCCGTGCGCACCTGCTCGGCCGGGGTGTTCAAGCGCTCCGCGCAGATCGGCCGCCCCTGCCTGCTGGGGTACATCGGCAAGTGCTCGGCGCCCTGCGTCGGCCGCATCAGCCCCGAGGACCACCGCGCTCTCGCCGAGGACTTCTGCGACTTCGTGGCGGGCCACACCGGCGCGTATCTGCGCCGCCTGGAGCGCGAGATGGCCGAGGCCGCCGAGGAGATGGAGTACGAGCGGGCGGCCCGGCTGCGCGACGACATCGACGCGCTGCGCCGCGCCATGGAGAAGAGCGCCGTCGTCCTCACCGACGCCACGGACGCGGACCTCATCGCCGTCGCCGAGGACGAGCTGGAGGCCGCCGTCCAGATCTTCCACGTCCGCGGCGGCCGGGTGCGCGGCCAGCGCGGCTGGGTCACCGACAAGGTCGAGGACGTCTCCACCCCCGACCTCGTCGAGCACGCCCTCCAGCAGCTCTACGGGGAGGAGCGCGGCGACGCGGTCCCCAAGGAGGTGCTGGTCCCGGCCCTGCCCGAGCCGGTCGAGCCGATAGGGCAGTGGCTCTCCGAGCGCCGGGGCGCGCAGGTCAGCCTGCGCATCCCGCAGCGCGGCGACAAGCGCGCCCTGATGGAGACCGTGCACCGCAACGCCGAGCAGTCCCTCGTGCTGCACAAGACCAAGCGCGCCTCCGACCTCACCACGCGCTCCCGCGCCCTGGAGGAGATCGCCGAGGCGCTCGACCTGGACACGGCGCCGCTGCGCATCGAGTGCTTCGACATCTCGCACCTCCAGGGTGACGACGTGGTGGCCTCGATGGTCGTCTTCGAGGACGGCCTCGCACGCAAGAGCGAGTACCGCCGCTTCCAGATCAAGTCCTTCGCCGGGCAGGACGACGTCCGCGCCATGCACGAGGTCGTCAGCCGCCGCTTCCGCCGCTATCTGCTGGAGAAGCAGAAGACGGGGGAGTGGCCGGAGGAACAGGTGTCCGGGGAGGTGCCGCCCGGCGAGGACGCGCCCGCGGAGGGCCCGCGCGAGGAGGACGGCCGCCCGAAGAAGTTCGCGTACCCGCCGCAGCTCGTCGTGGTCGACGGCGGCCAGCCGCAGGTCGCCGCGGCCCAGGCGGCGCTGGACGAGCTGGGCGTGGACGACGTCGCGGTCTGCGGCCTCGCCAAGCGCCTGGAGGAGGTCTGGCTGCCCGGCGAGAGCGACCCCGTGGTCCTGCCGCGTTCGAGCGAGGGCCTGTATCTCCTTCAGCGGGTGCGCGACGAGGCCCACCGGTTCGCGATCCGCTACCAGCGCGGGAAGCGCGGCAAGAGGATCAGGACCAGCCCCCTCGACGCCGTGCCCGGCCTGGGCGAGACCCGTAAGAAGGCCCTGCTCAAGCACTTCGGCTCGGTGAAGAAGCTGCGCGCCGCCAGCGTCACCGAGATCGCCGAGGTGCCGGGCGTGGGCCGCAAGACGGCCGAGACCGTGGCCGCGGCGCTCGCCGGCGCCGTTCCGGCGGGACCCGCCGTGAACACCGCGACCGGTGAGATCGTTGAAGATGAGTGACGCCGGAAGGACGGCGTCCCCAGGTGAGACGTCGGGGGATGAGCGGGATGAGCAGCAGCATGAGTGCGGAGCGTGACCAGCGTGATCAGCACGAGCAGTACGAGCAGCGCGGAGACGGAGCACAGGTGAGCACGCCCACACACGGTGAGACCGAGGAGACGGGCAGCGCCACCATCCCGGAGCTGGTGATCATCTCCGGGATGTCCGGCGCGGGACGCAGCACGGCGGCGAAGTGTCTGGAGGACCTCGGCTGGTTCGTGGTCGACAATCTGCCGCCCGAGCTGATCCCCACCATGGTCGAGCTGGGCGCGCGCTCGCAGGGGAACGTGGCCCGGATCGCGGTCGTCGTGGACGTCCGCGGGCGCAACTTCTTCGACAACCTCAAGGGCGCCCTGGCGGACCTCGCGGCCTTCCACGTCTCGCGGCGGATCGTTTTCCTGGAGGCCTCGGACGACGCGCTCGTCCGGCGCTTCGAGTCCGTCCGCCGCCCGCACCCGCTCCAGGGCGACGGGCGCATCGTGGACGGCATCGCCGCCGAGCGCGACCTGCTGCGCGAGCTGCGCGGCGACGCCGACCTGGTCATCGACACCTCCAGCCTGAACGTGCACGAGCTGCGCGCGAAGCTCGACGCCCAGTTCGCGGGCGACGAGGAGCCGGAGCTGCGGGCCACGGTCATGTCGTTCGGATACAAGTACGGGCTGCCCGTCGACGCCGACCTCGTCGTCGACTGCCGCTTCCTGCCGAACCCGCACTGGGTCCCGGAGCTGCGTCCGTACACGGGCACCAGCGAGGAGGTGTCCAACTACGTCTTCAACCAGCCGGGGGCCAAGGAGTTCCTCGACCGGTACGCGGAGCTGCTCCAGCTCATCGCCGCGGGCTACCGCCGCGAGGGCAAGCGGTACGTGACCATCGCCGTCGGCTGTACGGGCGGCAAGCACCGCAGCGTGGCCATGTCCGAGAAGCTGGCCCGCAGGCTGTCCGACGAAGGAGTGGAGACGGTCGTCGTCCACCGGGACATGGGGCGTGAGTGACACCGAATCCGACGCCGACGCCGCCGCGCAGAACGGTCAGGCTCCGGCACCTCGTCAGGCCGCGCGGCTCCTCGGCGAAGCAGCCCAAGGTGGTGGCGCTGGGCGGCGGCATGGGCCTGTCCGCCTCCCTGACGGCGCTGCGCCGCATCACCGGTGACCTGACAGCCGTCGTCACCGTCGCCGACGACGGCGGCTCCAGCGGCCGCCTCCGCGACGAGCTGGGCGTGCTGCCCCCCGGCGACCTGCGCAAGGCCCTCGCCGCGCTCTGCGGCGACGACGACTGGGGCCGCACCTGGGCCGAGGTCATCCAGCACCGCTTCGAGAGCCGGGGCGAGCTGCACGAGCACGCGGTCGGCAATCTGCTGATCGTCGCCCTCTGGGAGCAGCTCGGCGACCACGTCCAGGCCCTCGACCTGGTCGGGAAGCTGCTCGGCGCGCACGGCAGGGTGCTCCCGATGTCCGCCGTGCCGCTGGAGCTGCGCGCCAGCGTGCGCGGGCACGACCCCGACCGCCCCGACGATCTGACGACCGTCCGCGGCCAGGCCACCGTCGCGCTCACGCCCGGCGAGGTGCAGGAGGTGCACCTCGTCCCGCACGACCCGCCGGCCGTCCCCGAGGCGGTCCGCGCGGTGCTCGACGCGGACTGGGTGGTGCTCGGCCCCGGCTCCTGGTTCTCGTCCGTGATCCCCCACTTGCTGGTGCCCGAACTGCTCGAAGCTCTGACCGAGACGAAGGCCCGCAAGGTGCTCTCGCTCAACCTCGCGCCGCAACCCGGAGAAACGGATGGTTTTTCCCCGCAGCGTCATTTGGAGGTTTTGGCCCGACACGCCCCTAAACTCGCCTTCGACGTGGTGCTGGCCGACCAGGATGCCGTGCCCGACCAGGATTCCCTGAGCGAGGCCGCCAAGCGGCTGGGCGGGGCGGTCGAGCTGGCGCCCGTAGCGGCACTCGACGGCAGCCCCAAGCACGATCCGGAGCTCCTCGCCGCCGCGTACGACCGTATTTTTCGGATGCATGGAAGGATCGGCCCATGGCGATGACGGCTGCGGTGAAGGACGAGATCTCGCGACTCCCCGTCACCCGGACCTGCTGCCGGAAATCGGAGGTCTCGTCGATCCTGCGGTTCGCGGGCGGCCTGCACCTGGTGAGCGGGCGCATCGTGATCGAGGCGGAGCTGGACACGGGCATCGCGGCCCGGCGGCTCCGCAAGGACATCCTGGAGATCTTCGGGCACGCCTCCGACCTGGTGGTGATGGCCCCCGGCGGACTTCGCAGGGGCAGCCGCTACGTCGTACGGGTCGTGGCGGGCGGTGATCAGCTCGCACGCCAGACGGGGCTGGTCGACGGCCGCGGCCGCCCGATCAGGGGGCTGCCGCCGCAGGTGGTCTCGGGGGCGACCTGTGACGCGGAGGCCGCCTGGCGTGGGGCCTTCCTCGCGCACGGCTCGCTGACCGAGCCGGGCCGCAGCTCCTCCCTGGAGGTCACCTGCCCCGGGCCCGAGGCGGCCCTGGCGCTGGTGGGCGCGGCCCGCAGGCTCCAGATCCCGGCGAAGGCGCGCGAGGTGCGAGGCGTGGACCGCGTCGTCGTCCGGGACGGTGACGCGATCGGCGCGCTGCTGACCCGCCTCGGCGCGCACGACTCGGTGCTGGCGTGGGAGGAGCGGCGGATGCGCCGCGAGGTCCGCGCCACGGCCAACCGGCTCGCCAACTTCGACGACGCGAACCTGCGCCGTTCGGCCCGGGCCGCCGTCGCCGCGGGCGCCCGGGTGCAGCGGGCCCTGGAGATCCTCGCGGACGAGGTGCCCGAGCACCTGGCCGCGGCGGGCAGGCTGCGGATGGAGCACAAGCAGGCTTCACTGGAGGAGCTGGGCGCGCTCGCCGATCCGCCCCTCACGAAGGACGCGGTCGCGGGCCGTATCCGGCGCCTGCTGGCCATGGCCGACAAGCGCGCCCAGGACCTCGGGATCCCGGGCACGGAGTCCAATCTGACCGAGGAAATGGTCGGCTGACGCCTGTCCGGAGGGCCCGTTTCGCCCCCCACGGGCGCGTGCCCGGCCGATGTGATCCTCGCCCCGATGGAGAGGTAGGGTCGGAGACGGTCGGGGACATCCCAAACAGCACACGCCGGTGTCCTCACCGGCGTACCTAGCGAGGAGATCGGTTTCGTGACGATCCGCGTAGGCATCAACGGCTTCGGCCGCATCGGCCGCAACTACTTCCGCGCGCTGCTGGACCAGGGTGCGGACATCGAGATCGTCGGTGTCAACGACCTGACCGACAACGCCACACTCGTCCACCTGCTCAAGTACGACACGATCCTCGGTCGGCTGAAGCAGGAGGTCAGCCACACCGAGGACACGATCACGGTGGGCAAGCAGACGTTCAAGACGATGGCGGAGAAGGACCCGGCCAACCTCCCGTGGGGGGAGCTGGGCGCCGACATCGTCATCGAGTCCACCGGCATCTTCACCAAGCGCGAGGACGCGGCCAAGCACCTCGCCGCCGGCGCGAAGAAGGTCCTCATCTCGGCCCCGGCCAAGAACGAGGACATCACCGTCGTCATGGGTGTCAACGAGGACCAGTACGACCCCGCGCAGCACGACGTGATCTCCAACGCCTCCTGCACCACCAACTGTGTGGCCCCGATGGCGAAGGTCATGGACGAGAGCTTCGGCATCGAGCGCGGCCTGATGACGACGGTCCACGCGTACACCAACGACCAGCGCATCCTGGACTTCCCGCACAAGGACCTGCGCCGCGCGCGTGCCGCCGCGGAGAACATCATCCCGACCACCACGGGCGCCGCCAAGGCCACCGCGCTGGTCCTCCCGCAGCTCAAGGGCCGCCTCGACGGCATCGCCATGCGCGTCCCGGTCCCGACCGGCTCGGTCACCGACCTGGTCCTCGAACTCAAGCGAGAGACCACCAAGGACGAGGTCAACGCGGCCTTCAAGAAGGCCGCCGAGGGCCAGCTCCAGGGCATCGTGGAGTACACCGAGGACCCGATCGTCTCCTCGGACATCGTCAACCAGCCGGTCTCCTGCACCTTCGACGCCTCGATCACCATGGTCGACGGCAACCAGGTCAAGATCCTCGGCTGGTACGACAACGAGTGGGGCTACTCCAACCGCCTCGTCGACCTCACCACCTACGTCGGCGCCCGTCTCTGATCCGGCGCCGCACGGCATGGCGGTCAGGGCCCGTGCGTCCCGCACGGGCCCTGACCCATGCAGCACTGGCATGAACTGGCAGGAATGGCAGGAGCCATCGATGAAGACGATCGACGATCTCGTCGACGAGGGTGTGTCGGGCAAGCGGGTCTTCGTCCGCGCCGACCTCAACGTCCCGCTGGACGGCGGGACGATCACCGACGACGGACGCATCCGCGCCGCCGTCCCCACGATCACCCAGCTCGCCGAGAACGGCGCGCGGGTGGTCGTCGCCTCGCACCTGGGCCGCCCCAAGGGCGCCCCGGACCCGCAGTTCTCGCTCGCGCCCGTCGCGAAGCGGCTCGGTGAACTCCTCGGGAAGGATGTCGCGTTCGCGACGGACACCGTGGGGGACAGCGCGAAGGCCACCGTCGGCTCGCTGGCCGACGGCGGGGTCACGCTGCTGGAGAACCTCCGCTTCAACCCGGGCGAGACGAGCAAGGACGACGCCGAACGGGGCGCGTTCGCCGACGAGTTGGCGGCCCTGGCCGACAGCTACGTCGGCGACGGCTTCGGCGCCGTGCACCGCAAGCACGCCTCGGTCTACGACCTCCCGGCGCGCCTCCCGCACGCCGCGGGTCATCTCATCGCCACCGAGGTCGGCGTCCTCAAGAAGCTCACCGAGGACGTCCGGCGGCCGTACGCGGTCGTGCTCGGCGGCGCCAAGGTCTCCGACAAGCTCGGCGTCATCGACCACCTGCTGACCAAGGCGGACCGCATCCTCATCGGCGGCGGCATGGCCTACACCTTCCTGAAGGCGAAGGGGTACGACGTCGGCACCTCGCTCCTTCAGGAGGACCAGGTCACGGCCGTCCAGGGCTATCTGGCGCGCGCCGAGGAGCTGGGCGTGGAGTTCGTGCTGCCGGTCGACGTGGTCGCGGCGGCGGAGTTCCCGGACCTGAAGGCCAAGACGCCCTCGCACCCGGAGACCGTCGCCGCCGACGCGATCCCGGCGGGCCTCATGGGCCTGGACATCGGCCCCGAGAGCCGTAAGCTCTACGCCGCGAAGCTCGCCGACACGGCCACCGTCTTCTGGAACGGCCCGATGGGCGTCTTCGAGCACCCCGATTACGCGGAGGGCACCAGGGCCGTGGCGCAGGGACTGCTCGACAGCCCGGCCTTCACGGTCGTCGGCGGCGGCGACAGCGCGGCTGCCGTCCGCCTGCTGGGCTTCGACGAGAACGCGTTCGGACATATTTCGACCGGCGGCGGCGCCAGCCTCGAGTACCTCGAAGGCAAGACGCTTCCTGGCCTGGCCGCACTGGAGGACTGACCCCCCGATGACTACCCGTACCCCGCTGATGGCGGGCAACTGGAAGATGAACCTCAACCACCTCGAGGCCATCGCCCACGTCCAGAAGCTCGCCTTCGCGCTGACGGAGAAGGACTACGAGGCCGTCGAGGTCGCCGTCCTTCCCCCCTTCACCGATCTGCGCTCGGTGCAGACGCTGATCGACGGCGACAAGCTGAAGATCAAGTACGGCGCCCAGGACGTCTCCTCGCACGAGTCCGGCGCGTACACCGGCGAGATCTCCGGCGCGATGCTGGCGAAGCTGAACTGCACGTACGTCGCCATCGGCCACTCCGAGCGCCGTCAGTACCACGGCGAGGACGAGCCGCTGGTCAACGCGAAGGTGAAGGCCGCCTTCCAGCACGGGCTGACCCCGATCCTCTGCGTCGGCGAGGAGCTGGAGGTGCGCGAGGCGGGCAACCACGTCGCGCACACCCTCGCGCAGGTCGACGGCGCCCTCAAGGACGTCCCGCAGAAGGACGTCGCCACGATCGTCGTCGCGTACGAGCCGGTGTGGGCCATCGGCACCGGCAAGACCTGCGGCGAGGAGGACGCGCAGGAGGTCTGCGGCGCGATCCGCGGCCGTATCCGGGAGCTGTACGACGAGGAGACCGCCGAGGCGGTCCGTATCCAGTACGGCGGCTCGGTGAAGGCCGGCAACGTCGCGAAGATCATGGCGCAGCCCGACATCGACGGCGCGCTCGTCGGCGGGGCCTCGCTGGACGCGGAGGAGTTCGTCAAGATCGTCCGCTTCCGCGATCAGTGAGCCCTGTGATCCGCAGGGTGTGACGCCGGGTCGTCGCCCGTCGTAGTCTTACGGGGCCGGGCCGTGGTGCCCGGCCCCGTAAGAGCCTCCAAAAGTCATGAGTCCCGACAAGAGTCCGAGAGAGTTGATCCAGCCGTGATTACTGGCTTCTCAGTCGCCCTGATCGTCATCAGCGCGCTGCTGTTGCTGCTGGTGCTGATGCACAAGGGGAAGGGCGGCGGCCTCTCCGACATGTTCGGTGGCGGTATGCAGTCCTCGGTCGGCGGTTCCTCTGTCGCCGAGCGCAACCTCGACCGGATCACCGTCGTGGTCGGTCTGGCGTGGTTCGCGGTGATTGTGGTGCTCGGCCTGCTGATGAAGTTCGAGAACTGACGCTCCCGAGGCTTGCAGGAGAGCTGACAGCGCGTCGTATTCCCTGCCTATCATGAGGCGCGCGTCCCGGAACCGACGCAGTAACTCCGGTCACTGGACGCGCGTTGGGCCCTACGTACACTAGGGCGCCCTCAGCGGAGCTGCCCTTCGATGCTCCGCAGCACCGTGAGGCAGGGAGTTACGACCGTGGCAAGTGGCAACGCGATCCGGGGAAGCCGGGTCGGAGCGGGGCCGATGGGGGAGGCTGAGCGGGGCGAGTCCGCGCCGCGCCTCCGCATCTCCTTCTGGTGCTCCAACGGGCACGAGACCGTGCCGAGCTTCGCCAGCGACGCGCAGATCCCGGAGACCTGGGACTGTCCGCGCTGCGGCTTCCCGGCGGGCAAGGACAGGGACAACCCCCCGGACCCCCCGCGGACGGAGCCGTACAAGACGCATCTCGCCTACGTCCGGGAGCGGCGCAGCGACGCGGACGGCGAGGCCATTCTCGCCGAGGCGCTCGCCAAGCTCCGGGGAGAGATCTGACCGGCAGAGCGGACCGGTCCCCCCGCACCCTTCGCATCGACGACGGCCCGGCCGCGCACGCCCGAGTGGCTGTGCGGCCGGGCCGCTGATCTTCCGGGGCGGGAGTCTTCTAGGGTGGGAGCGGCGGGGTTCGGTACGAGAAGAATGGGTGAATTCGCTGATGAACGCTGCTGGCCATGAGGAACGGGCCCGGCTGGACCAGACGCCCGAGTGGCACGCGCTGGCCAAGCACCGGGAGGAGTTCGGGGACACGCATCTGCGCACCCTCTTCGCCGAGGACCCGGGCCGCGCCGAGCGCTACGCCCTGCGGGTCGGCGATCTCCACCTCGACTACTCCAAGCACCTGATCACCGACGAGACGCTGCGCCTCCTGCGCGAGCTGGCCCGGGCGACGGGCGTCGCGGAGCTGCGGGACGCGATGTTCGCCGGTGAGAAGATCAACATCACGGAGGACCGCGCGGTGCTGCACACCGCGCTGCGCACCCCCGAGTCCGCGACGATCGAGGTCGACGGGGAGAACGTCGTCCCGAAGGTGCACGCGGTGCTGCGCAAGATGGGTGTCTTCGCGGAGAAGGTCAGGGGCGGCCACTGGACCGGTCACACCGGCAGGCGCATCCGTACGGTCGTCAACATCGGCATCGGCGGCTCGGACCTCGGCCCCGCGATGGCGTACGAGGCGCTCCGCCCGTACACCACCCGCGAGATGGACTTCCGCTTCGTCTCGAACGTCGACGGCGCCGACCTGCACGAGGCCGTGCGCGACCTCGACCCGGCCGAGACGCTCTTCATCGTCGCGTCCAAGACCTTCACCACCATCGAGACCATCACCAACGCCAAGGCGGCCAGGAAGTGGCTGCTGGACGGCATGGGCGGCGACACGGCGGCGGTGGCCAAGCACTTCGTCGCGGTCTCCACCAACGCCGCGAAGGTCGCGGAGTTCGGCATCGACACGGACAACATGTTCGAGTTCTGGGACTGGGTCGGCGGCCGTTACTCGTACGACTCGGCCATCGGCCTCTCCCTCATGGTCGCCATCGGCGCCGAGCACTTCGGCGAGATGCTGGCGGGCTTCCACCTCGTGGACGAGCACTTCCGCACCGCCCCGCCGGAGGCCAACGCGCCACTGCTGATGGGCCTGCTGGGCATCTGGTACGGCAATTTCCACGACGCCCAGTCGCACGCGGTGCTGCCCTACAGCCACTACTTCTCCAAGTTCACCGCGTACCTCCAGCAGTTGGACATGGAGTCCAACGGCAAGTCGGTCGACCGCGAGGGCGATCCCGTCAACTGGCAGACGGGCCCCGTCGTCTGGGGCACGCCCGGCACCAACGGGCAGCACGCCTACTACCAGCTCCTCCACCAGGGCACCAAGACGATCCCCGCCGACCTGCTCGGCTTCGCGCGGCCCGTCGGCGAACTGGGCGAGCTGCGCGACCAGCACGACCTGCTCATGGCCAACCTCTTCGCGCAGGGCCAGGCGCTCGCCTTCGGCAAGACGGCCGACGAGGTCCGTGCCGAGGGCGTGCCCGAGGAGCAGGTCCCGCACCGCACCTTCCGCGGCAACCACCCGACGACCACGATCCTCGCGAAGGAGCTGACCCCCTCCGTCCTGGGCCAGCTCGTCGCCCTCTACGAGCACAAGGTCTTCGTCCAGGGCGCCGTCTGGAACATCGACTCCTTCGACCAGTGGGGCGTCGAGCTGGGCAAGGTCCTCGCCAAGCGGATCGAGCCCGCGCTCGTCGAGGGGGCCGAGGTGGAGGGGCTGGACGCCTCGACGAAGGGCCTGGTCGACCACTACCGCTCGCTGCGGGGCCGCTGAGCGGCGCGTGGCGGACACGGCACGCGAAAGGGGCCCACGGTCGGTGGGCCCCTTTTCGTGTCCTCGTATCCCCGTGTCCTGGTGTCCCCTCCGTCAGCTCAGGGCCGGGGGATAGAGGTCCCTCGGGAGCTGGGAGGCCGCCGGCTCGTCGAGGAGCCAGAGGGTGCGCTGACGGCCGTACGCGCCCGCCGCCGGGGCCTGGAGTTCGCCCGCGCCGGAGAGGGCCATCGCCACGGCGTTCGCCTTGTCCTCGCCCGCGGCCAGGAGCCAGACCTCCTTGGCCGCGCGGATGGCGGGGAGGGTGAGCGAGATACGGGTCGGCGGCGGCTTCGGAGCGCCGTGGACGCCCACGACCGTACGGTCCGTCTCGCGGACGCCCGGGTGCTCGGGGAAGAGCGAGGCCACATGGGTGTCCGGGCCGACGCCCAGGAGGAGGACGTCGAAGGACGGGACGGGGCCGCCCCCGGCGCCAGCCGGTGGTGATGCGGTCTCGGGGCGCGCGGCGGCGGCGAGCGCCGTCGCGTACGCCTCGGCCGCCGCCTCCACGTCGCCCCCGTACGCGCCGTCCGAAGGCGCCATCGCGTGGACCCGGGCGGGGTCCAGCGGGACGGCGTCGAGGAGGGCCTCGTGCGCCTGGGTGGCGTTGCGCTCCGGGTCGCCCTCCGGGAGGAACCGCTCGTCGCCCCACCACACGTCGAGCCGCGACCAGTCGATCGCGTCGCGGGCGCGGGAGCCCGCGAGGGCGGCCAGCAGGCCGTTGCCGTTGCGCCCGCCCGTCAGGACGACCGAGGCCGAGCCGCGGGAGGACTGCGCGTCGACCACCTTGGTGATCAGGCGTGCCGCCGCGGCCTCGGCCATCTCCTCCTTGTCGTGGTGGACCACGATCTGGGGGGCGCCGGTCACTTGTCCGCCGCCTTCTTCGCCGCGCTCGACGCGGCTGCCTTCTTCGCGGGCGCCGTCGACTTCGCGGCCGTCTTCTTCGGGGGCGTGCCCGCCGCCGGTTCGGCCGGCTTGGGGTGCTCCGGGTCGGCCGTGCCGAGCTTGTTCACGCCGAAGCGGACCGCCTCCGCGTAGGCCTCGTCCGGGTCGAGACGGCGCAGCTCCTCGGCGATCAGCTCGGCCGTGCTGCGGCGCTGGAGCGCCACGTGGCGGTCGGGCTGGCCGGGGACGGACAGCTCGGCGAGCGAGCCGTCGGCGCGGTCCAGGCAGATCTCGCCGTCCGCCGTGTGCATGCGTACGGCCGTGATGCCCGGGCCCTCGGAGATCTTCCGGTCGACCGGGACGCGGAGGCGCTCGGCGAGCCAGAGGGCGAGCAGCTCGCTCGACGGGTTGTACTCCTCGCCCTCGACGACCGCTCCGTGGATCTTCGAGTGCTTCTGGTCCAGCGAGGAGGCGAGGACGCTGCGCCAGGGCGTGATGCGGGTCCAGGACAGGTCCGTGTCGCCCGGGGCGTAGGTGCTGGCCCGCAGGCCGAGGGCGCCCACGGGGTCCTCCGTCGCGGCCGCGTCGGTGATGCGGCGCTGCGCGAGGCGGCCCAGCTTGTCCTCGGAGGGGTGCTCCGGTGCGTCCTCGGGCCACCAGACGACCACGGGGGCGTCGGGCAGCAGGAGCGGCAGGACGACGCTGTGGGCGTGGGAGGCCAGCTCGCCGTGGAGGCGCAGGATGACCGTTTCTCCCGAGCCCGCGTCGCTGCCCATGCGCACCTCGGCGTCGAGCCGGTGCTGCGCGCGGTCGCGCGGGGAGCGCCCCGGGCGGCGTACGACGACGAGGATGCGCGAGGGGTGCTCCTTGGAGGCGCCGCTCGCGGCCTTGAGCGCGTCGTAGTGGTTGCCCTCGTCGGTGACGATGACGAGGGTCAGGACCATCCCGGTGGCGGGCGAGCCGAGGGCCCGCCGCGCCTTGACCAGTTCGGCGTTGATGCGGCTGGACGTGGTGTCCGTGAGGTCGATGTTCATGGCCGACGCCAGCTCCGTCCGTCGCGTGCGAGCATTTCGTCGGCGGCCTGGGGACCCCAGGTCCCGGCGGGGTACTGCTCGGGCTTCCCGTGCTTGTCCCAGTACTCCTCGACGGGGTCGAGGATCTCCCAGGAGCGCTCGACCTCCTGGTGCCGGGGGAAGAGGTTCGCGTCGCCCAGCAGGACGTCGAGGATGAGGCGCTCGTACGCCTCCGGGCTCGATTCGGTGAACGACTCGCCGTACGCGAAGTCCATCGTCACGTCCCGGATCTCCATCTGCGTGCCGGGCACCTTGGAGCCGAAGCGGATCGTCACGCCCTCGTCCGGCTGGACACGGATGACGAACGCGTTCTGACCCAGCTCCTGGGTGTCGGTCGCGTCGAACGGGGAGTGCGGGGCGCGCTGGAAGACGACCGCGATCTCGGTGACGCGGCGGCCGAGCCGCTTGCCGGTGCGCAGGTAGAAGGGGACGCCCGCCCAGCGGCGGTTGTCGATCTCCAGCTTGATCGCGGCGTAGGTGTCGGTCTTCGACTTGGGGTCGATGCCGTCCTCGTCGAGATAGCCGGCGACCTTCTCGCCGCCCTGCCAGCCCGCCGCGTACTGTCCGCGGACCGTGTGCCTGCCCAGGTCCTTCGGCAGCCGGACGGAGTTGAGCACCTTGAGCTTCTCGGTGAGCAGCGCCTTGGCGTCGAAGGAGGTGGGCTCCTCCATGGCGGTCAGCGCGAGGAGCTGGAGCAGGTGGTTCTGGATGACGTCACGGGCCGAGCCGATGCCGTCGTAATAGCCCGCGCGGCCGCCGATGCCGATGTCCTCGGCCATGGTGATCTGCACATGGTCGACGTACGACCGGTTCCACAGCGGCTCGAACATGGTGTTCGCGAAGCGGACCGCCAGAATGTTCTGGACGGTCTCCTTGCCGAGGTAGTGGTCGATGCGGAAGACCTCGTGCGGCTTGAAGACCTCGTGGACGACCGCGTTCAGCTCCTGCGCGCTCTTCAGGTCGTGGCCGAAGGGCTTCTCGATGACCGCGCGGCGCCAGGAGTCCGTGCCGCCGTCGGACAGCCCGTGCTTCTTGAGCTGCGAGACGACGGTGGGGAAGAACTTCGGCGGTACGGAGAGGTAGAAGGCGAAGTTGCCGCCCGTGCCGCGGGACTTGTCCAGCTCCTCGATGGTGGAGCGGAGGGTCTCGAACGCCTCGTCGTCGTCGAAGACGCCCGGCACGAAGCGCATGCCCTCGGCGAGCTGCTGCCAGACCTCCTCGCGGAACGGCGTACGGGCGTGCTCCTTCACGGCGTCGTGGACGACCTGCGCGAAGTCCTCGTTCTCCCAGTCGCGGCGGGCGAAGCCGACGAGCGAGAAGCCCGGCGGGAGGAGGCCGCGGTTGGCGAGATCGTAGACGGCAGGCATCAGCTTTTTGCGTGACAAATCACCCGTGACGCCGAAGATGACCAGGCCCGACGGCCCCGCGATGCGCGGGAGCCGTCGGTCCTGGGCGTCACGCAGCGGGTTGGCTGCGCTGCTCAACTCGGTTACGCCTCCTTCGGGGCGAGGCGCTGGAGCTCGGCCTCGGTGGACTTCAGCAGCTCGTTCCAGGACGCCTCGAACTTCTCCACGCCCTCGTCCTCCAGCACCTGCACCACCTCGTCGTAGGAGATGCCGAGCTTGCCGACGGCGTCCAGCACCTCCTGCGACTCCTGGTAGGTGCCGCGGACGGTGTCGCCGGTGATCTCGCCGTGGTCGCCGGTGGCCTCCAGGGTGGCCTCGGGCATGGTGTTGACCGTGTTGGGCGCGACGAGGCCCGCGACGTAGAGCGTGTCGGGCAGCTCGGGGTCCTTGACGCCGGTGGAGGCCCACAGCGGACGCTGCGCGTTCGCCCCCGCCTTCTCCAGGGTCTGCCAGCGGTCGGAGGCGAGGACCGCCTCGTACGCCTGGTAGGCCAGGCGGGCGTTGGCCAGGCCCGACTTGCTCTTCAGCTCCTTGGACTGGTCCGTGCCGACGGCGGCGAGCCGCTTGTCGATCTCGGTGTCCACGCGGGAGACGAAGAACGAGGCCACCGAGTGGATCTTGGAGAGGTCCAGGCCCAGGGCCTTGGCCTTCTCCAGGCCCGCCATGTAGGCGTCCATGACCTCGCGGTAGCGCTCCAGGGAGAAGATCAGCGTGACGTTGACGCTGATGCCCTTGCCGATCGTCTCGGTGATCGCGGGGAGCCCGGCACGGGTGGCCGGGATCTTGATGAGCGTGTTCGGGCGGTCCACCAGCCACGCGAGCTGGCGGGCCTCCGCGACGGTCGCCGTCGTGTTGTGCGCCAGGCGCGGGTCGACCTCGATGGAGACCCGGCCGTCCTTGCCGCCGGTCGCGTCGAAGACGGGGCGCAGGATGTCGGCCGCGTCCCGGACGTCGGCCGTGGTGATCATGCGGATGGCCTCTTCGACCGTCACGCCGCGGCTGGCGAGGTCCGCGAGCTGCTGCTCGTAACCGTCGCCCGAGGAAATCGCCTTCTGGAAGATCGACGGGTTGGTCGTGACGCCCACGACGTGCTGCTCGTCGATGAGTTCGGCGAGGTTGCCCGACGTGATGCGCTTGCGCGACAGGTCGTCCAGCCAGATCGCGACGCCTTCGTCGGAGAGGCGCTTGAGTGCGTCTGTCATGGGATTCGCATCTCCTGTGCTTGTTGAGAGCGGTCTGCAGATAGGGGGTGCGGCCTCAGCGGGCCGCGGCGTCGAGCGATTCCTTGGCCGCCAGGTGCACGGCCTCCGGCGTGAGGCCGAACTCCTTGAAGAGGACCTTGCCGTCGGCCGAGGCGCCGAAGTGCTCCAGCGAGACGATCCGGCCGGCCTCGCCCACGAAGCGGTGCCAGGTCAGGCCGATGCCCGCCTCGACGGCCACGCGCGCCTTCACGTCCGGCAGCAGGACACTGTCGCGGTACGCCTGGTCCTGCTCCTCGAACCACTCGACGGACGGCATCGAGACCACGCGGGTCGGGACGCCCTCGGCCTGGAGCCGCTCGCGCGCCTCGACGGCGAGCTGCACCTCGGAGCCGGTGCCGATGAGGATCACCTTCGGGTGACCGCCCTCGGCCTCCAGCAGGACGTAACCGCCCTTGGCCGCCGCCGGGTTCGCCTCGTACGTCGGCACGCCCTGGCGGGTGAGCGCGAGGCCGTGCGGCGCGGGCTTGACGCTGTGCCGGCGGGTGATCTCGGCCCAGGCGACCGCCGTCTCGTTGGCGTCGGCCGGGCGCACGATGTTCAGCCCCGGGATGGCGCGGAGCGCCGAGAGGTGCTCGACCGGCTGGTGCGTCGGGCCGTCCTCGCCGAGGCCGATGGAGTCGTGCGTCCATACGTACGTCACGGGGGCCTGCATCAGGGCCGCGAGGCGGACCGCCGGACGCATGTAGTCGGAGAACACCAGGAAGGTGCCGCCGTAGACCCGGGTGTTGCCGTGCAGCGCGATGCCGTTCATGGTCGAGCCCATGGCGTGCTCGCGGATGCCGAAGTGCACGGTGCGGCCGTACGGATCGGCGTTCGGCAGCGGGTTGCCCTCCGGGAGGAAGGAGGTCTTGGCGAACGTCGTGTTGTTCGACCCCGCCAGGTCGGCCGAGCCGCCCCACAGCTCGGGGATGACCGAGCCGAGCGCCTTCAGCACATTGCCGGAGGCCTTGCGGGTGGCCACGGACTCGCCCGCCGGGAAGACCGGCAGGGACTTCTCCCAGCCGTCGGGCAGCTCGCCCGCGCTGATGCGGTCGAACTCGGCGGCCCGCTCCGGGTTGGCCTCGCGCCACTCGGCGAGCCGCTTGTCCCAGGCCGCGTGGGCCTCACGGCCCCGGTCGATGGCCTTGCGGACGTGGGCCAGCACCTCGTCGGAGATGAAGAAGTGCTTCTCCGGGTCGAAGCCCAGCACCTTCTTGGTGGCCGCGACCTCTTCGTCGCCGAGCGCGGCGCCGTGGGCCGCCTCGGTGTCCTGCGCGTTCGGCGCGGGCCAGGCGATGATCGAGCGGGCCGCGATGAACGAGGGGCGCTCGGTCTCGGCCTGCGCGGCGCGCAGCGCCTCGTAGAGCCCCTGCGGGTCCAGGTCGCCGTTGGGGAGCTGGTCGACGCGCTGGACGTGCCAGCCGTACGCCTCGTACCGCGCGACCGTGTCCTCGGAGATGGCGGTCTCCGTGTCGCCCTCGATGGAGATGTGGTTGTCGTCCCACAGCACCACCAGGTTGCCCAGCTTCTGGTGACCCGCGAGGGAGGACGCCTCGGACGAGATGCCCTCCTCCAGGTCGCCGTCACCGGCGATGACCCAGACGGTGTGGTCGAACGGCGACTCGCCCTTCGGGGCCTCCGGGTCGAACAGCCCGCGCTCGTACCGCGCGGCCATGGCCATGCCCACGGCATTGGCGACGCCCTGGCCGAGCGGGCCCGTCGTCGTCTCGACGCCGACCGTGTGCCCGTACTCCGGGTGCCCCGGGGTGCGGCTGCCCCAGGTGCGGAACGACTTCAGGTCGTCCATCTCCAGCCCGTATCCCGCGAGGAAGAGCTGGATGTACTGGGTCAGGCTGGAGTGACCGGCGGAGAGGACGAACCGGTCCCGGCCCGTCCACTTCGGGTCGGTCGGGTCGTGCCGCATCAGCTTCTGGTAGAGCAGGTACGCGACGGGGGCCAGGCTCATGGCCGTACCGGGATGGCCGTTGCCGACCTTCTGCACGGAGTCCATGGCCAGCACCCGGACGGTGTCCACGGCCCGCTGGTCCAGTTCGGTCCACTCAAGATCTGTGGTGGTCGGCTTGGTGCTCACCCTGCGTCAGGGCTCCTCTCCACATGTTCGATGGCCGGTGCCTCTATGCACTCACCGGGCGGTGTCGAGCGTACCTCCGCCAGGACATGCCACTTTTCGCGTGTTCACCGGCTGGTCACTGGACACCCAGGGCAACCATTTCCGGCCCTCCGCTATTCCGTCCCACGGGCGCGGGAGCGGCGTGCCGGAGCGCCGCGCGGCACCCCTCCAGGCTGCCGTCTGTGCCCGCGATCCGCCTCCCGGACACGGCGGTACGCGCCGGTGGCGCCTCGGACGGCGGCCGGGGAGGGGCGAGCGCGGCGCGGAGCCAACACGACCGACCCCCCATGGCTGGCCAGGTCGGCCCAACGTCTAAAGTGGCGTGGTACGCGCGAGCTTGGACGGGTGCTCACATCCGTGCGCTCGCTGGTTCTTGAGGCGATCAGGGGTGTCCGTGACGGCCGTTGAATCCCGTCCCCCGGGGGTGCTTGACAGCAGTACCCGCAACCGGCCGTTCGGGGCCCGGGTCAAGGCGTTCATCGCGCTCACCAAGCCCCGGATCATCGAACTGCTGCTCATGACGACCATCCCCGTCATGTTCCTGGCCGCCCAGGGCGTGCCGGACCTGACGCTGGTGCTGGTCACGTGCGTGGGCGGCTATCTGTCCGCGGGCGGCGCGAACGCGCTGAACATGTACATCGACCGCGACATCGACGCGCTCATGCACCGCACCGAGCAGCGTCCCGTGGTCACCGGGATGGTCAGTCCCCGCGAGTGCCTGGCCTTCGGCATCACGCTGGCCGTGGTCTCCACGCTGATGCTGGGCCTCCTGGTCAACTGGCTCTCCGGCTTCCTCGCCCTGGGCGCCCTCCTCTTCTACGTGCTCGTCTACACGATGCTTCTCAAGCGGCGCACGTCGCAGAACATCGTGTGGGGCGGCATCGCGGGCTGCATGCCCGTCCTGATCGGCTGGTCCTCCGTCACGAACGAGGTGAGCTGGGCCGCCGTCATCCTCTTCATGGTGATGTTCTTCTGGACGCCGCCGCACTACTGGCCGCTGTCCATGAAGGTGAAGGACGACTACGCGCGTGTCGGCGTCCCGATGCTCCCCGTCGTGGCGGGCAACAAGGTCGTCGCCAACCAGATCGTGATCTATAGCTGGGTGATGGTCGGGACCTCGCTCCTGCTGTGGCCGCTGGGGTACGTCGGCTGGTTCTACCCCGTCGTCGCGCTGCTCGCGGGCGGCCTCTGGCTCTGGGAGGCGCACGCCCTGCGCGCCCGCGCCCGCGCCGGCCTGACGGGGGCCAAGCTCAAGGAGATGCGGCTCTTCCACTGGTCGATCACCTATGTGTCGCTGGTGTTCATCGCCGTGGCGATCGACCCGTTCCTGCGCTGAGGTCCTGCGCTGAGATCCTGCGCTGAGATCCGGCCTCACGGCATACGGAAGGGGCGGGAGAACGACCGTACGGTCGTTCTCCCGCCCCTTCCGTATGCCCTTCCGTATGCCCGCCCGGGCTACGGGTTCGCCGGGCCGCCGATCTGGACCCCGGCCATCCGGGTCCACTCGTACGGGCCCGTGCGCACGCGGTCGGCCATCTCGCCGTCGAAGCTCTCCTTGACGGTGACCCCGGCCTGCTCCAGTGCCTGCTCGGCGATCTCCCGGGACGGGGCCATCAGGTCGCCCCAGCCGCCGTCCTCGCCGACCAGGGAGACGCGGAAGCCCTTCTCGCCGACGTAGGCGATCTGCCCCTCGGCGCTGCCGCCGTGCGCGCGGACGAACGCGCCGATCTCCTTGGCGAGCCGCGCCGCCTTCTTGCTGGTGTCTGCTGCCATGCGGCAGATGCTACCGGCGGGTAGTGCCGTTGGCGACGGGTGCCCGGATCCCGCGGCCGCCGGGGGGCGCCACCCAACGTCCGCCCGGACGTTAGACCCGGTGGGGGAGAGGAGGGCGGATGGCTGGGTTCCCTTCGGTTCCGCTCGTCGACCAGCACGGCTACGGGGTGCTCCACACCGATCTGGGGCTCGCGACCTTCGAGACGCATCTGGCCGCCGCCGAGGGCGGAGTTCCGCCGGGCCACGGCAGTTTCTACGACAGCGGCCCGGGGCTGGCCGTACGCCGCTGGTGCCCGCCCCTGCTCGGCCTGGAGCCGCACTGCCCGCCGGCCCTCTACCTGGCGCGGCGGCGCGAGCTGGGGGCGTTCGCCGTCGCCCGCGCGCTCCTGCGGGGCAGCGGCATCCGCTGCTTCCTGGTCTCCGGCGCGACGGAGGGGACGTACGGCCCCGAGGCGCACGGGCTGACCTCGCCCGGCGAGCTGGCCGCCGCGTCCGGCGGCAGGGCGCGCGAGGCGGTCTGCCTGGAGTCGCTGGCCGCGCAGGTCGCCGACACCTCGGGCTCCGTCCGCGCCTTCGTCACCAACACCGCCGAGGCCCTTCACACGGCCGCGCGCGGCGCCGCCGCCTTCACCTGCGCCGCCGCCTTCCACGAGGGCGAGCCGCCCGGGCCCGGCGAGGTGCTGCGCGCCGCGGGGCGCCGGCTGCGGCGCCGCGCCGCCGCGGCGGCAGCGCTGCCGCCGCGCCGCATACCGGGGCGCGTCCCGCCCGAGGAGCCCGTGCTCGTCCGGCACCTGGTGTGGGGCGCACTGGCGACGGGGCGTCCCGTGCAGCTCCGCTGCGGGGACCCGGCGCCGCTGGAGGGCTTCCTGCGGGCGAGCGAGGGGCGGGGCGCCGAGGTGGTGCTGCTGGCCCGGCGCCCGTACCACCGCGCGGCCGCCCGACTGGCGGCCGTCTTCCCCCACGTCCACGCGGACGTGGGGCCGCGCCCGGCCGAGACGCTGGCGGAGGCGCCGTTCGCGAAGCTGCTGTTCTCGACGGGGGCGCGGGCGCTGCCCGAGCTGTACGTCGTACGGGCGCGGGCCTTCACCGGCGCGCTCGGCAGGCTGCTGGCCGAGTGGGTCGCGGAGGGTGTCTGCGCGCCCGGGGACGCGTCCCGTATCGCCGCCCGCGTGGGGAGCGGGAACGCGTCCCGGCTCTACCGGCTGGGGGTGGGGGAGGGGGAGGGGGCGGCCGCCTGCTGAGGCGCGCTCTCCCGCTCGCCGTCCCGCGCGGGCGCGGGAACGGCGGCCTCGGTCTCCGCGGACGCCTCGGTCTCCCCGGCGGTCTCAGTGTCCCCGCCGGCCTTGGTGCCCGTGTCGGCCTCGGTGTCCCCGGTGGTCCCGGTGTCCCCGGACGCCGATTCCCCGGACTGCGGCAGGCCGCGCTCGCGCAGCGACAGCAGGACGCGCAGCACGCCGATCCATACGGCCGTGGAGCCGAGCAGGTGCGCGGCGACCAGCACCTCGGGGACGTCGGTGAAGTACTGCACGTAGCCGATGGCGCCCTGGGCCATCAGGATCAGGAACAGGTCGCGGATGCGGTGCTTGGGCCCGACGGGCGCGTCCACCGCGCGCAGCACGAACCACAGCGCGAGCGTCAGCGCGACCACGACCCACGCGAGGTCGGCGTGGATCTGCGCGACGGTCTTCCAGTCGAACGGCATGCGCGGCACGTCGCTGCTGTCGCCCGCGTGCTTCCCGGAGCCGGTGACGGCCGTGCCCACGATGATCAGCAGCGCGGTCACGGCGGTCAGCACGTACACGAGCTGCTTGATGGCCTTGCCGACCAGCGGGCGCGGCGGGCTGTCGCCCTCGCGGGCGCGCAGCCAGGTCAGCGTGGTGACGGTCAGCAACCCGGTGGCCAGCAGGAAGTGGCCCGCGACCGTGTACGGGTTCAGCTTCATCAGCACGGTGATGCCGCCGATGACGCCGTTCGCCATCACCAGCCAGAACTGGGACCAGGCCAGCCGGCTCAGCTCCCGGCGCGCGGGCTTCGCGGAGCGGACCGTGATGATCGCCCAGCCGACGGCGGCGGACAGCACCCACGTCATCATCCGGTTGCCGAACTCCACGGCACCGTGGAAGCCCATCTCGGAGGTGGCGGTGAGGCTGTCCTCGCTGCACTTGGGCCAGGTGTCGCAGCCCAGCCCGGACCCCGTGAGCCGCACGGCCCCACCGGACACGACGATGATCACGCTCAGGACCAGCGCGGTCAGAGCGGCCCGCTGGACGGTGCGCTGGGTGGGCGTCCAGCGCGCGGCGATGTACGCGATGGGGTTACGTACGACTTCGAGCAGATTCGGCACGGGCCCATCGTAGAGCGGTGCTTGTGCGCGCGTTCACGAGGGGGCTGTTCCGGGTTCCGGGGGGGCGGGGTACCGGGGGCGCGGGGGTGCGGGGGTCTCACTCCCACTTGAAGAAACGCGCCGCCGCGCCCAGCCCGAGCACCGCCCAGACCGCGAGGATCCCCAGGTCGCCCCAGGGCATCCCGGCGCCGTGCTGGAGGACGTCCCGCAGCCCGTCGGAGAGCGCGGAGATCGGCAGCAGGCCCAGCACGTCCTGCGCGCCGTCCGGGAACTTGTCCAGCGGGACGATCACGCCGCCGCCGATCAGCAGCAGGATGAAGACCAGGTTCGCGGCGGCCAGCGTCGCCTCCGCCCGGAGCGTCCCGGCCATCAGCAGCCCGAGCCCGGAGAAGGCCGCGGTACCGAGGACGAGCAGCAGGAGTACGGCCGCGGGATTGCCGTGCGGCGACCAGCCCAGCGCGAGGGCGACCACGGTCAGCAGCACGACCTGGAGCAGCTCGATGACGAGGACGGAGCACGTCTTCGCCGTCATCAGGCCCCACCGGGGCAGCGGGGAGGCGCCGAGCCGCTTGAGCACGCCGTACCGGCGCTCGAACCCCGTCGAGATGGCCTGGCCCGTGAAGGCCGTGGAGAGCACCGCGAGCGCGAGGATGCCGGGCGCGAGGAAGTCGACGCGGTCGCCCGCGCCCGTGTCCACGATGTCCACCGCGCTGAAGAGGACGAGCAGCAGGGTCGGGATGACCACGGTGAGCAGGAGCTGCTCCCCGTTGCGCAGGAGGGTCCGCGTCTCCAGCGTCGCCTGGGCCCGGATCATCCGGGGGAGGGGCGCGGCTCCGGGCTTCGGGGCGAAGGTGCCTCCTGTCGCGCCGTCCGTGGGGCCCTTCGTCGTTCCGTGGGCGCTCATGACCGCAGATCCCTCCCCGTCAGCTCCAGGAAGACGTCCTCCAGGGTGCGGCGCTCGACCGAGATGCGGTCGGGCAGGACGCCGTTCTGCGCGCACCAGGACGTCACGGTGGCCAGGAGCTGGGGATCGACCGTACCGGTCAGGCGGTAGCTGCCCGGGCTCAGCTCCACGGCGACGGTTTCGGAGGGCAGCGCCTTCAGCAATGAGTTGAGATCCAAACCCGGGCGTCCGCCGAATCTCAGGGTGTTCTCCGCGCCGCCCTTGCACAGCACCTCGGGCGGCCCCTGGGTGACGACCTTGCCGCCGTCCACGATGGCGACCTCGTCGGACAGCTCCTCGGCCTCCTCCATGTAGTGCGTGGTGAGGACGACCGTGACGCCGTCGGACCGCAGCTCCCGTACGAGGTCCCAGGTGGCGTGGCGGGCCTGCGGGTCGAGCCCGGCGGTGGGCTCGTCCAGGAAGACCAGCTCGGGCCGGCCGACCAGGGCGAGCGCGAGGGAGAGGCGCTGCTGCTGTCCGCCCGAGAGCCGCCGGTAGGGCGTACGGCCGCAGGAGTCCAGGCCCAGGCGCTCGATGAGGGGGCCCACCTCCAGCGGATGCGCGTGCAGCGTGGCCATGTGGCGCAGGGTCTCCTCGGCGCGCGCGGTGGGGTAGATCCCGCCGCTCTGGAGCATCACGCCGATCCTGGGGCGCAGCTCGGCGCCCTGGGCGACGGGGTCGAGGCCGAGCACGCGGACGGTGCCCGCGTCCGGGCGGCGGTAGCCCTCGCAGGTCTCGATGGTGGTGGTCTTGCCCGCGCCGTTGGGGCCGAGGAAGGCGGTGACCGAACCGCGCGCGACCGACAGGTCGAGCCCGTCGACGGCGGTCTTGTCTCCGTACCTCTTCACCAGCCCCGCGACTTCCACAGCCGCAGAAGAGTGCATGGAAGGAAGTCTAGGGAGCCCCTCCCGGCCGCCGGGCCCGGGCCCGAGGTAAGGCCCGCCTTACGTGACGCACCCCATTGCGCCAGGTCACAGACGCGGGTTGCCGGGCTCCGCGGAATTAAGCAACAATGGCGTTGTGAAAAAGAGGGGCGAGGCTCGGGAGAAGCGCGCGATGGCCGCACAGGCCACCGCCGGACCGACCGCGTCCGGCGCCCCGGATGAACAGCACGGCACGCGCAACAAGGTCGCGCGTTCCATCCTCGACCACGGCCCGTCGACCGCGGCCGAGCTGGCGCTCCGCCTGGAGCTGACCCAGGCCGCGGTCCGCCGCCACCTCGACGCGCTCGCGGCAGAGGGCGTCGTGGAGCCCCGCGAGAAGCGGGTCTACGGATCGAGGGGCCGTGGCCGCCCCGCCAAGGTCTTCGCCCTGACGGACTGCGGCCGGGACGCCTTCGACCAGGCCTATGACCAGCTCGCCGCCGACGCCCTCCGCTGGATCGCCCAGACCGCGGGAGGCGGCGAGGTCGGTGAGGCCGCCGTCGCGGCCTTCGCCCGCGCCCGTATCGCGGCGCAGGCGGAGAAATACCGGGCGGCCCTGGAGAGCGTGCCGCCCGAGGAGCGCGCCAGGGCGCTGGCCGAGGCCCTGACGGAGGACGGGTACGCTGCCACGGCGCGCAGTGCGCCCTCCTCGGCCGGGGAGCAGCTCTGCCAGCACCACTGTCCGGTGGCCCACACCGCCGAGCAGTTCCCGCAGCTCTGCGAGGCGGAGACCGAGGTCTTCTCCCGGCTGCTCGGCACCCATGTGCAGCGCCTGGCGACCATCGCGCACGGCGACGGGGTGTGCACCACGTTCATCCCCCAGGCACATCAGAAGACCACCAGTAAGACCAGCGAAGCCACCAAAGCCACCGCATCTGTGAACGAGGCCGGGAGGAACCCCGCATGACTGCTCCTACGGAGACTGCTCACCCCGAGCTGGAGGGGCTGGGCAAGTATGAGTACGGCTGGGCCGACTCCGACGCCGCCGGTGCCGCCGCCAAGCGCGGCCTCTCCGACGAGGTCGTCCGTGACATCTCGTCGAAGAAGGACGAGCCCGACTGGATGCTCAAGCTCCGCCTGAAGGGGCACAAGCTCTTCCAGAAGAAGCCCATGCCGAACTGGGGCTCGGACCTCTCCGGCATCGACTTCGAGAACATCAAGTACTTCGTGCGGTCCACCGAGAAGCAGGCCCAGTCCTGGGAGGACCTGCCGGAGGACATCAAGAACACGTACGACAAGCTCGGCATCCCCGAGGCGGAGAAGCAGCGCCTCGTCGCGGGCGTCGCCGCGCAGTACGAGTCGGAGGTCGTCTACCACCAGATCCGCGAGGACCTGGAGGAGAAGGGCGTCCTCTTCCTGGACACCGACACGGCGCTCAAGGAGCACCCGGAGCTGTTCCAGGAGCACTTCGGCACCGTCATCCCCGCGGGTGACAACAAGTTCGCGGCGCTCAACACCGCGGTCTGGTCCGGCGGCTCCTTCATCTACGTCCCGCCGGGCGTCCACGTCGACATCCCGCTCCAGGCCTACTTCCGGATCAACACGGAGAACATGGGCCAGTTCGAGCGCACCCTCATCATCGTCGACGAGGACGCGTACGTGCACTACGTCGAGGGCTGCACCGCTCCGATCTACAACTCGGACTCGCTGCACTCCGCCGTCGTCGAGATCATCGTCAAGAAGGGCGGCCGCTGCCGCTACACGACGATCCAGAACTGGTCGAACAACGTCTACAACCTGGTCACCAAGCGCGCCGTGGCCTACGAGGGCGCGACCATGGAGTGGGTCGACGGAAACCTCGGCTCCAAGGTGACGATGAAGTACCCCGCGGTCTACCTGATGGGTGAGCACGCCAAGGGCGAGACCCTGTCCGTCGCCTTCGCGGGCGAGGGCCAGCACCAGGACGCCGGCGCCAAGATGGTGCACATGGCGCCCCGCACGTCCTCCAACATCGTCTCGAAGTCGGTGGCCCGCGGCGGTGGGCGTACGTCGTACCGCGGCCTGATCGAGATCGGCGAGGGCGCGGAGGGCTCGAAGTCCAACGTGCTGTGCGACGCGCTCCTGGTCGACACCATCTCCCGCTCGGACACGTACCCGTACGTGGACGTCCGCGAGGACGACGTCACCATGGGCCACGAGGCGACGGTCTCCAAGGTCAGCGACGACCAGCTCTTCTACCTGATGAGCCGCGGCCTGTCCGAGGACGAGGCCATGGCCATGATCGTCCGCGGTTTCGTGGAGCCGATCGCCAAGGAGCTGCCCATGGAGTACGCGCTGGAGCTGAACCGGCTGATCGAGCTGCAGATGGAGGGCGCGGTCGGCTGACGCCGCCCGTTCCTCTCGTCCAGCCCCCTCTCATGAATCCAGAAAGCGAGCAACACGACAGCCATGGCTGAGGCTCAGAACTCCCCCAAGCCCTCGACTGCGCTCGGGCAGGGGGCACCCCCACCGGCGGGTGCCACCACCTCCGGCGCCGTCGCGGTGGCGGCGGAGTCCACCATCGCCACCCGGATGAGCGCGCCGCCGTCCTTCGACGTGGCGGACTTCCCGGTGCCGCACGGCCGCGAGGAGGAGTGGCGCTTCACCCCTCTCGACAGGCTGAAGGGCCTGCACGACGGCACGGCGGAGGCGTCCGGCGCCATCAAGGTCGACGTGTCGGCGCCCGAGGGCGTCACCGTCGAGTCGGTGGAGCGCGACGACGCGCGCGTGGGCCGCGCGGGCAAGCCCGTCGACCGGGTCGCCGCGCAGGCGTTCTCCTCCTTCGAGAAAGCCTCGGTCATCTCGGTGCCCAAGGAGGCCGTGCTCACCGAGCCGGTGCGGGTCACCCTGCACGGTGAGGGCGGTGTCAGCTATGGGCACACCGTCTTCGACGTCGGCGCCTTCGCCGAGGTCCTCATCGTCATCGACCACACCGGTGACGCGGTCCGCTCGGCCAACGTCGAGTTCGTCCTCGGCGACGGCGCGAAGGTCACCGTCGTCTCCGTCCAGGACTGGGACGACACCGCCGTCCACTGCTCCCAGCACAACGCGCTGGTGGGCCGCGACGCGACGTTCAAGTCCTTCGTCGTCACCTTCGGCGGCGACCTCGTCCGCCTCAACCCCCGTGTCTCGTACGCGGGCCCCGGCGGCGAGGCCGAGCTGTACGGGCTGTACTTCACCGACGCGGGCCAGCACCAGGAGCACCGCCTCCTGGTCGACCACGACGCCCCGAACTGCCGCTCCAATGTGGCGTACAAGGGCGCGCTCCAGGGCGAGGACGCGCACGCGGTGTGGATCGGTGACGTGCTCATCGAGGCGAGCGCCACCGGCACCGACACCTACGAGCTGAACCGGAACCTGGTGCTCACCGACGGTTCGCGCGTCGACTCGGTGCCGAACCTGGAGATCGAGACCGGCGAGATCGTCGGCGCCGGACACGCCTCCGCGACCGGCCGCTTCGACGACGAGCAGCTCTTCTACCTGATGGCCCGCGGTATCCCCGAGCGGGAGGCCCGCCGCCTCGTCGTGCGTGGCTTCTTCGCGGAGCTGGTCCAGCAGATCGGGCTGCCCGACGTCCAGGAGCGCCTGATCAACAGGATCGAGGCCGAGCTGGAGGCGTCCGTCGCATGAGTGAGACCGCCGAGTTCGTCCGCGCCGCGTCGCTGAGTGACCTGGAAGAGGACACCCCGCTGCGCGTGGAGCTGGGTGGCGTGCCGGTCTCCGTCGTCCGCACCGAGGGCGAGGTGTTCGCGATCTACGACATCTGCTCGCACGCGAATGTCTCCCTTTCCGAGGGCGAGGTCGAGGACTGCCAGATCGAGTGCTGGCTGCACGGCTCGACCTTCGACCTGCGCACCGGCAAGCCCTCCGGGCTCCCCGCCACCCGCCCCGTACCCGTCTACCCCGTCAAGATCGAAGGGGACGATGTGCTCGTCTCCGTCACCCAGGAGTCCTGAAGTCCCCATGGCAACGCTTGAGATCAACGACCTGCACGTCTCCGTCGAAACCGAGGGCGGCCCGAACGAGATCCTGCGCGGGGTCGACCTGACCGTGAAGCAGGGCGAGACCCACGCGATCATGGGCCCGAACGGCTCCGGCAAGTCCACGCTGGCCTACTCGCTCGCGGGTCACCCCAAGTACACGATCACCAGCGGCTCGGTGAAGCTCGACGGCGAGGACGTCCTGGAGATGTCCGTCGACGAGCGCGCCCGCGCCGGCGTCTTCCTCGCCATGCAGTACCCGGTCGAGGTCCCCGGCGTCTCGGTGTCCAACTTCCTGCGGACCTCCGCCACCGCCATCCGCGGCGAGGCCCCCAAGCTGCGCACCTGGGTGAAGGAGGTCAAGGAGGCCATGGAGCGGCTCTCCATCGACCCGAAGTTCGCCGAGCGCAATGTGAACGAGGGCTTCTCCGGCGGTGAGAAGAAGCGCCACGAGATCCTCCAGCTCGAACTGCTGAAGCCGAAGATCGCGATCCTCGACGAGACCGACTCCGGCCTCGACGTCGACGCCCTGCGCGTGGTCTCCGAGGGCGTCAACCGGGTCCGCGAGAGCGGCGAGGTCGGCACCCTGCTGATCACCCACTACACGCGCATCCTGCGCTACATCAAGCCCGACTTCGTCCACGTCTTCGCCAAGGGCCGTATCGCCGAGTCCGGCGGCCCGGAGCTCGCGGACAAGCTGGAGGAGGAGGGCTACGAGGAGTACGTGAAGGGTGGTGCCGCTGCGTGACCTCTTCGCTGCCGGGCCTTCTCGACACCGAGGCGATCCGGAAGGACTTCCCGATCCTGGACCGCGCGGTCCACGACGGCAAGAAGGTCGTCTATCTGGACAACGCCGCGACGTCGCAGAAGCCCACCCAGGTGCTCGACGCCCTGGCTGACTACTACGAGCGGCACAACGCCAATGTGCACCGTGGCGTGCACGTCCTCGCCGAGGAGGCCACGGCGCTGTACGAGGGCGCGCGCGACAAGGTCGCCGCGTTCATCAACGCGCCCAGCCGCGACGAGGTGGTCTTCACCAAGAACGCCTCGGAGTCGCTCAACCTCGTGGCGAACATGCTCGGCTGGGCCGACGAGCCCTACCGGGTCGAGCGCGACACCGAGATCGTCATCACGGAGATGGAGCACCACTCCAACATCGTCCCGTGGCAGCTTCTCGCGCAGCGCACGGGCGCGGAGCTGAAGTGGTTCGGGCTGACGGACGAGGGGCGCCTCGACCTCTCGAACACCGAGCAGCTCATCACCGAGAAGACCAAGGTCGTCTCGCTGACCCTGGTGTCCAACATCATGGGCACGGTCAACCCGATCGAGTCGATCGTGCGCCGCGCCCAGGAGGTCGGCGCGCTCGTCGTCATCGACGCCTCGCAGGCCGCGCCGCACATGGTGCTGGACGTCCAGGCGCTCCAGGCCGACTTCGTCGCCTTCACCGGGCACAAGATGTGCGGCCCGACCGGCATCGGCGTCCTGTGGGGCCGCCAGGAGCTGCTCGACGACCTGCCGCCGTTCCTCGGCGGCGGCGAGATGATCGAGACGGTCACGATGCACGCGTCGACGTACGCCCCGGCGCCGCACAAGTTCGAGGCGGGCACCCCGCCGATCGCGCAGGCGGTCGGGCTGGGCGCGGCCGTGGACTATCTGTCGGCGATCGGCATGGACCGCATCCAGCAGCACGAGCACGCCCTCACCGAGTACGCGGTGCGGCGGCTCCAGGAGATCCCCGACCTGCGGATCATCGGCCCCTCCACGGCCGAGGACCGGGGCGCCACGATCTCCTTCACGCTGGGTGACATCCACCCCCATGACGTGGGGCAGGTCCTGGACGAGGAGGGCATCGCGGTCCGCGTCGGACACCACTGCGCGCGTCCCGTCTGCCTGCGGTACGGAATTCCCGCGACGACGCGAGCGTCGTTCTATCTGTACTCCACGCCCGCCGAGGTGGACGCCCTGGCGGACGGCCTGGAACACGTACGGAATTTCTTCGCTTAGGGGCTGTCGGTGAAGCTGGACTCGATGTACCAGGACGTGATCCTGGACCACTACAAGCATCCGCACGGGCGCGGGCTGCGCGACGGCGATGCCGAGGTGCACCACGTCAACCCGACGTGCGGGGACGAGATCACCCTGCGCGTGCGGTACGACGGAGAGACGATCCAGGACGTCTCGTACGAGGGCCAGGGCTGCTCCATCAGCCAGGCCAGCGCCTCCGTGCTGAACGAGCTGCTGGTCGGCAAGGAGCTGGAGGAGGCGCGGAAGATCCAGGACACGTTCCTGGAGCTGATGCAGTCCAAGGGCCAGATCGAGCCCGACGACGCCATGGAGGAGGTGCTGGAGGACGCGGTCGCGTTCGCCGGCGTCTCGAAGTACCCGGCGCGTGTGAAGTGTGCTCTGCTGAGCTGGATGGCGTGGAAGGACGCGACAGCGAAGGCGTTCAGCGACAAGGAAAGGGGCGCGGCATGACGGAGATGACCACCAAGCCCGCGGAAGAGGACGAGGTCCGCGAGGCGATGATGGACGTCGTCGACCCCGAGCTGGGCATCGACGTCGTCAACCTCGGCCTGGTCTACGGGGTCCATGTGGACGACTCCAACGTGGCCACGATCGACATGACGCTCACCTCGGCGGCCTGCCCGCTGACCGACGTCATCGAGGACCAGGCCCGCTCCGCGACGGAGGGAATCGTCAACGAGCTGAAGATCAACTGGGTCTGGATGCCCCCGTGGGGCCCGGACAAGATCACCGACGACGGCCGCGAGCAGCTCAGGGCCCTGGGCTTCAACGTCTGATCCTCGGAATCGCACGACCAGCACTCATGCCCGCCGGAATCATCGGCGGGCATGAGTGTTTTTCGTTCCCGGAAAAAGTTGTGTACGGGCGTACGCATCGTTGTGTACGCTCGTACGCATGATGTACGTGACGCTCTCCGGGGCCATCCTTGCCGAGATCCTGGCGACCACGTCGATGAAGTACAGCGACGGGTTCACCAAGCTCTGGCCCTCGCTCATCACCGCCGTCGGGTATCTCGTGGCCTTCGTGCTGCTCGCGCAGACGCTGAAGACGATGTCCGTCGGCACCGCCTATGCCATCTGGTCCGGCGCGGGCACCGCCGTGATCGCGTTGATCGGCATGGTCTTCGTCGGGGAGTCCGTCACCGCCGCCAAGGTGCTGGGGGTGCTGCTGGTGATCAGCGGCGTCGTCGTGCTGAACATGGGGGGTGCCCACTGATGGGCCGCAGGTACGACCCCGAGCGCCGCCAGCGGATCATCGACGCCGCGATCCGGATCGTGGAGCTGAAGGGCATCTCCGGGCTCAGCCACCGCGCCGTGGCGGCCGAGGCCGATGTGCCGCTCGGCTCGACCACGTACCACTTCGCGAGCCTCGACGAGCTGCTCGTCGCCGCGCTGGAACAGGTCAACTGCGAGCCGACGACGGCGATCGAGAGCTGGGAGACGGGGCTCGTGGGTCGCGAGGACTCGCTCGCGGAGGCGCTGACGCAGGTGATGGAGGAGTACGCCTCGGGCGGGCGCGGCCGGATCCGGCTGGAGTACGAGCTGTATCTGGCGGCCCTGCGCCGCCCCCTCCTCCAGCCGCTCGCCGCCGTCTGGCTGGACGACATGACGCGGCTGCTCGCCCGGCACACGGCCGATCTCGCGACCGCGCGGGCGCTCGTCGCGCTGATCGACGGGCTGCTGCTGCAGTTCCTCCTCACCGATCGCCCGTTCGACCGTGAGGAGGTCCGCTCGGTCCTCGCCCGCGTCATCGGCTGAGGAGCCGGAAGTTCCGGCCGGGACGGCCGGTTCGTGATCGGGGCGCGGCTCCGGTTAGCGTTTGGGCATGACCGATGCATCCACCACCCCCATGACCGGCGCCGTCGCCGCCGGGCTCGCCACCGTCGCCGCCGACGGGACCGTTCTCGACACCTGGTTCCCCGCCCCCGAGCTCGCCGAGGCCCCCGGCCCCTCCGGGACGGAGCGGCTGAGCGACGAGCGCGCCGCCGAGCTGCTCGGCGAGGCCGCGCCGCAGGCGGCCGGCCGGGACGCCGTGCGGGACGTGGAGATCATCGCCGTCCGTACGGTGATCGCGTCGCTGGACGACAAGCCGCTGGACGCGCACGACGCGTACCTCCGGCTCCACCTGCTCTCGCACCGCCTGGTCCAGCCGAACCAGCAGAGCCTGGACGGCCTCTTCGGCACCCTCGCCAACGTCGCCTGGACCTCCCTCGGCCCCGTCGCCGTGGACACGGTGGAGTCCGTGCGGCTGCGCGCCCGCGCCGCCGGGCGGCACGTCGCGGTGTTCGGCGTCGACAAGTTCCCGCGGATGACCGACTACGTGGTGCCGTCCGGCGTCCGGATCGGCGACGCCGACCGCGTCCGCCTCGGCGCGCATCTCGCCGAGGGCACCACCGTCATGCACGAGGGCTTCGTCAACTTCAACGCGGGCACCCTGGGCACCTCCATGATCGAGGGCCGCGTCTCGCAGGGCGTCGTGATCGGGAACGGCTCCGACGTCGGCGGCGGCGCCTCCACCATGGGCACCCTCTCCGGCGGCGGCACCGAGCGCGTGCGCGTCGGCGAGCGCTGCCTGCTCGGCGCCGAGTCGGGCCTGGGCATCGCGCTGGGCGACGACTGCATCATCGAGGCCGGGCTCTATGTGACCGCCGGGACGCGCGTCACGCTGCCCGACGGCGAGATCGTCAAGGCCCGCGAGCTGTCCGGCGCGAACAACCTGCTGTTCCGCCGCAACTCGACCACCGGCGCCGTCGAGGTCCTCCAGCGCACCGGCTCCTGGGGCGGCCTGAACGAGGCGCTGCACAGCCACAACTGACTGTCCACAGCCCCGCCCCGGGAGCCCAGGACCCTCTAGGCTGGGCGCATGCATGATCTTGCGGCCGGTGCGCGGTACTTGGGGCGGGGACAGCGGTGGGTGCTGGAGCACGGGCGGTGGTTCGGTTTCGGACTGCTGCCCGCGCTCGTCACCCTCGTGCTGTACGTGGCGGCACTGACCACGCTCGGATTCTGGTCGGACGACCTCGCCGAGTGGGCGACCCCGTTCGCCGACGACTGGGGATCGCCATGGCAGGGCGTGCTCCGTACGGTCTTCGCGGTGCTGCTCTGGCTCGCCGTGGCGGCCCTCGCGGTGATCACCTTTGCCGCCGTCACCCTGCTGGTCGGCGAGCCGTTCTACGAGAAGCTGTCGGAGCAGGTCGAGGCCGACGCGGGCGGGCTGCCCACGGGCGGGCCCGACCATCCCCTCTGGCGCGAGCTGTGGATTTCGCTCTGCGACAGCCTCTACGTCCTCGGGCGCACCCTCCTGTGGACCGTGCCCCTCTTCTTCCTGGGCTTCGTGCCCTTCATCGGCCAGTCCGTCATCCCCGTGATCGCCATATGCGTGACCGGCTTCTTCCTGACGCTGGAGCTGGCCTCGGTCGCGATGCAGCGCCGGGGGATCGACGTACGGCAGCGGCTGCGGATGCTGCGGCAGCGCAAGGCGCTCGCGCTGGGGTTCGGGGCGCCGCTGGCGCTGCTCTTCCTCGTCCCCTTCGTCGCGGTCCTGCTGATGCCGGGCGCCGTCGCGGGCGCCGCGCTGCTCGTACGGGACCTCACGGGGGAGGGGCGCCGCGAGGACGGGCAGCAGCCGGGCCAGCCCGGTCAGCCAGTCCAGCCGGGCCAGCCAGGCCGACCCGGTCAGCCGGGCCAGCCCGGTCCGCTCGGTGCGCCCCAGGGGATGCGGGGAACCACGTACCCGGCCGCGCCCCACGGACAGGCTCCGCAGCCGCCGCAGCAGTTCCCCGCGGGCCCCCCGGGGCCGTCACCGCAGTCGCATCCGTACCACTGACGGGTCGTGGTCGCTGGACTGGTCCGCGAACTCGGCGTTGATGTGCACGATGTCGTACTCCGGCCGGCCCGCGCCCGGGCTGGTCAGGAGGTGGTCCAGCGACTGCGAGTTGCCGTTGAAGACGTACCCGTAGCGCTCGTTCTCCGGCAGCCGGTTCATCGGGCTGGTCAGCGCGCCGCCCGCGCGGAGCGCGTCGAGGGACGGCGAGAACGAGAAGTCGTTGAAGTCGCCGCCCGCGACGATCACCGCGTCCTTGTCGATCGCGCGGATGTCCTTGGCGAAGGCGTTGAGGATCTTCGCCTGCTCGACGCGCTGCGGTTCCGAGTGGCGGGTCGGCGGCTGGAAGCGGCCCTCCATGGGCTCGTCGCCCTCCAGGTCGCCGCCGCCCTTGGAGCTGAAGTGGTTGGCGACCACGAAGACCGGGGCCTCGGGGCGGCCCTTGAAGCGGAACTCGCCCGCCAACGGCTTGCGGCTCGCCTTCCACGCCGGGTCCTGGGGCGCGATCCGGCCCGGTGAGGCGGACAGGGCCGGGGCACCGTCCTTCTCCTCGACCTTCACGGGCGTGGTGGCGTCGCCGCCCGCGCGGTCGGTGAAGGTGACCCGCTCGGGGTTGTAGAGGAACGCGACCCGGATGTTGCCGCCCGGCTGACCGCCGTCGGCGCCGTCCTCGGGGCTGATCTGCCGCCACTCGTACGCGGGCCCGCCCGCCTTCTTCACGGCGTCGGTGAGCTGCTCGAGCGTCTTGTCCGCGTCGACCGTGCCGTCGTCGTCCGGCCCGGTGTCGTCCTGGACCTCCTCGACGGTGACGATGTCCGGCGCCGCCAGATTGCGCACCAGCCCCTCCGCGAGCCGCTCGAACTTCGCGGGCTCGGTCTTGGGGGAGAGGTTCTCGACGTTGTACGTGGCGACCGACAGCTCGTCCTCGCGCTGCGGGCGCGTCTTCTCGCGCTCCAGCTTCCGGTCCTGGTGGGTGCCCATCTCGGTGGCGCGCAGGGTGTAGCCGCCGAACTGCTCGTAGTCCAGCGGGCCTTCGGTGGTGCCGCGCAGCCGGTCGCCGACATCGGCCACGGGGAACGGGTGTGCGTCGAGGTCGAGCAGCGAGGAGATCTTCAGCCGGGCGCCGTTCTGATCCTCGTACGAGCGGTAGAAGGTGCCGCCGCGCGGGGTGCGGTTCTGGCCGGGGTCGGTGGTCACCCACAGGTCGTGGTACTTCGAGGTGGGGCCGGTCACGCGGACGTCGCGGGCGGAGACGCGCATGCCCTCCAGCGACTCGTACCGGTCCAGCGCGTAGCGTCCGGGGCGCAGTTCGCGGTCCTCGATGCTCTTGCCGCCCGCGTCGGGCGCGTACGCCTCGGGCACGCTGTGCGGGGTGAGCCGGAAGGCGGCGGGGAGCTTCGCGCCGCGCTTCCCGTCCTTCTCCTTCGTCCACTCGGCCTTGGAGAGCTGGGTGACGGACTGGCTGCCCGCCTCCTTGCCGCCCGGGTAGAACTCGGAGACCTCGCCGGAGACGCGCAGCGCGTCCCCGACGGCGACCTTCGGCGTCTCCTTGCCGGTGTAGACGAAGATCCCCTCGCTGGTGGCCGGGTCGCGGTCCGGGCGCGGGTCCTGGAGCCAGAAGCCCCGCGCCGAGCCGAAGCCGCGCACGCCGGTCACGACGCCGGGCACCTCGGTCACGCGCTTGCCCGCGAAGGGGGATATCCGGGTCTTCCCCTGGATGTCGTGGATACGGACGGAGCCGGAACGGGCCGCGGCGTCGTCCTCGGTCCCGGCGTTCGCCGCGGAGGGCAGGACGAGCACGGTCGTGCACAGCGCCGTCGAGCACAGCGCGGCGACGGTGAGCGCGGATCTGCGGGCCAGGCGGGATGACACGGAAACCTCCGGAGGCGTGGGGGACAAGGGGAGGAGCAGTCTCTACGCGCGTAAAGTCTGGCGGGGGAACAGAAGTTGTCAAGGACGTGACGAACACGGGCTCCAGGGCTTGGCGATCCTGTTACGTGGCGGGTGCACGATTCGGGCAGCCGGGGACAGATCCCGTCTACCCTGGGGGCCGTGCTCCGGCCCGTACGGCAGGCGCCGGGGGCCGCCCGGAGACTTCCCGCAACCCGTCAGCACCCCGTAGGAGATGAACGCGCAGATGACCGGTGACGACCGTCCCACCATGCCGCCCGTACGGCTGCCCTCCGACGCCGAGCTGGCGCGGGACGCACTCGCCGCGCCGCTCTTCTCGCGCGCCGTGGAGCTCACCCGCTGGGTCCGCGAGGCGGGCGAGCCCGGGATCCCGGTCGGCGCGGGCGGCGAGCTGCTCGCCGAGCAGCTCAAGGCGGCGGCCGAGCACCTCGGGCTGGCGGGCGAGGAGGATGCGCCCGCGCTCGCGGCGGACGCCTGGAACTTCGCGGTGGACACGGGCCTGTTGGAGGTCGAGGAGGACGACGCGGACGAGGCGGGGGAGGAGGCCGGGGGCGGCGACGACGCGGGGCCCGCCAGCGACGAGCCCGTCGGCGTCGCCCGCCCCGACGAGGAGTTCACCGCGCTCACCGGCGGATCCGGCCCCGCCCCCGCCCCCGACGAGGTGCTGGACCTGTGGCAGAACGGGCTGGAGACGGTCCTGGCCGACGCCGCCACGCCCAGCTTCGAGGACCTGGTCGGTGGCCTGGAGAACGCGATCGGCGAGGACGGCGAGATCGACCCCGACGCCATCGACCTCGACGCCATGGACTGGAACCCGGAGGAGGAGGCCGACTTCCTCGACAGCGCGCTCGGCAATCTGTACCTGCTCACGGTCAGCGACCCCGCCGTCGCCGCCGGGACGCTCGTCCCGCTGCCGGTGCTCGCCGCCTCGATGATCGTCCCGGAGGGGATGGACGAGCCGACCGACGAGGTCCTCGAAGAGGTGTCCACGGCGATGATGCGCCTGGACGACCAGTTCCGGATGCTGGAGCCCACCGGGCTCGTCGAGTACCAGCCCGTGGACGAGGCGCTGACGCGCGAAGCCGCCGAGGGCGAGGCCGACTTCGACGCCGAGATGGACGACGAGGACGTCTCGCGGTACGGGATGGTGCGGCTGACCCCGCTCGGGCTGTACGGCACGCGCGTACGGATGCGCGAGGCCGGGGTCGAGGTCCCGGCCGTCGGCGATCTCGCGGACGCGGAGGCGAGCGCCCTCCTCGCGGCCCTCCCCGCCTACACGGAGGACAACGCGCAGACGGAGATCGAGTCCTGGTTCGCCACCCGGCACGCGGACTCCGGCGCCGTGGAGGCCGCACGGGAGCTGCTCGCCGCGGCCCGCGGCGGCGACGAGGACGGGCCGGTGCGCCGCCTCGCCTGCCAGCAGGCGCTGGCGCTGGTGGGCCCCGAGGCCGAGCCGGCGCTGCGCGAGGTGCTGGACGACCGGCAGTTGGGCGGCCTGGCGCGGGTCTGGCTCGCGGAGCGCGGCGCGGCGGACGTGCCGCAGCCGGACGAGCAGATGGTGTTCTGGCTGACCGTCGACACGATCGCCGCGCAGCTCGCGACCGTCGGCGAGCCGGAGGAGCTGCACGAGCTGGTCAGCGGCCTGGTCGAGCAGCACTCGGGCTTCTTCGACAAGGCCTGGCAGGTCGACCACCCGGCGACGGGGGAGGTCCTGGAGGCCATGGGCCGGGTCCTGCCGGACCGGGCGGCGGCGAAGGCCGCGAGGAAGGCCGCCTTCAAGGCGCGCTCGCGGGTGAGCTGAGGGATACAACTGAGGGATAGAGCTGAGGGATTTCGGCGCGGGGCCCCGGGTGGTGCGCCCGGGGCCCCTGTGGCGCCTGCTCGCGGAGCCGTTCAGCACGCGAACTTCGTCGTGTGCCTGAACGACGAGGCCGCTCCGTCGAAGCCGTATGTGCCCCGGTACGCGGGCGGGTTCTGGTACTCGCCCACGATCGTGAGCGTGTTCGCGCACGAGCCCTGCCCCGTGCGCTTGGCGTCCAGCCGGATCTGCTGCCCGATGAGGCCGCCCGTGATGTCCCAGGGCGCGCCGCAGATGCCGGAGGTGATCTGGCCGCCGGTCACGACGTGCGGGTAGGTGTTGGGGTTGTATTTCACCTCGATGGCGAAGGTGACGGTCCCGTTGTGGAGTTCGAGCTTGCTGGACGTCTCCAGCGCCTCGGGCGTGGCCTCCATTGCGCTCGCGAACGCCTCGTCGCGCGTCTTGACCTCGGCGCCCTGCGGGTTGATGTAGCGGTGCTCGCTGCCCTGGCCCTTCTTCTTCGCGGCCGTTGCCATGGCACGTTCCCCTTCCGGATCAGGCCAGTTGCTCGGCGATCTCGACGCGCAGCAGCGCGCGGACGTTCTCGATGTGGTTGACGACCGTCACCAGCGTGGAGCCCGCGAAGAGCAGGCCGAGCGCGACCGTGTCGAGCGAGGTGACGAGGGAGCCGGAGTCGCCGCCGGCCGAGATGTTCGTGGTGAGGATCTGGTCGCGGAAGCGGGCCGTGCCCGCCGTGCCGTAGTTGACGTCGATGACGGCGTCGGTGGCGATGATCCGGCCGAAACTGATGTCCGTGGTGCGGCCCGTCTTCTTGACCAGGTCGCCGACGGCCACGTTCGCCTTGCGGCGCCAGCGGTCCGGCGTACCGCTGAAGTACTGCTCGCGGGTGGCGTCCTGGAACTCGACCTTGCCGAGCGCCGCGTCCACGATGTTGTTCTGCCGCTCCAGCGGGATCTGGGGCGCGAACTGGATGGTGATGAAGCGGTCGAGCGTGGCGATCCTGTCCGCCGGGTCCTGGCCGCCGTCGAAGGCGCCCGGCTGGACGATGGCGCTGCCGCTCGGCGCGCGGTTGGAGTCGGCCAGCACGTGGTTGTTGGACAGGATGTAGAACTGCCACGGAATCCCGATGCCCGGCGCGGGCGGGTCGAGGGTGGCGCCCGGGAGCAGGTCGTGGACGACGCTGCCGAGGGTCCCGGCGGTGACGCGGACGTTCCCGACCGAGAAGCCCGAGGGGCAGGGGCGCAGCCTGCGCGTCAGCATCTGCGGGGACACGGTGGCCATGGAGAGCCCGCGGCCGAGCTGGCCCAGCTCGTCGAGCAGGGGCTGCGAGAGGCCGCCGAGCTGCTCGGTGAGCGTGCCGTCGGGGCGGGTGGTGGCGGGCTGGTCGTCGGCGCGGCGCCCGCCGGAGCGCGACTGGGTCTGGCGCTGGGCGGTGACATGGCCGACGGCCACGACGTCGGTGGGCGTGCCGTCGTCCATCCGGGCGGGGACGACGTCGCGTTCGGAGAGCATCGACTCCGGCACCTTCTGGGTGACGAAGACGAGCACGGCCTCCTCGCCCGTGGGCTGCCCCTCCCGCCACTTCACGCCGTGGCCGAAGCCGATGACGTTGGCGAGCGGGGCCTGCGGGCGGAGGAAGTCGTTCAGTGCCTGCTGGCGGGAGGTGTCGGTGACCTGGCCGCCGAGGGGTCCTCGCATCATCTCGGGCTGGCTCACGCCAACCACCTCTTCTCTTCCCCGGGACGAGTGGGTGCGGAGCGGGGCCGACGGGCCGGGGTCGGCACTCCGGCCGGAGTCGGCGCTGGATGCACGTGGAGAACGCCTGTCTGTCTATTGCGGGGAGGAGACGCGGTCAAGGCGGTACGCGATGATTCTTGGCATTGATGGTCGGGTGCGGCTGTTGACCTTCTTTGCCATGGTTCACTCCGAAGGGAGGGGAGGGCTCCGGTATGTACCTTCCTCGCGTGCGCAGCAGGCGGCGTACGCGCAGTCCGCGCCGTACGTGTTTCGTCTCATGGCTGGTCTCGGTCTCTGAGACGAGACCGTGCGATTCCGGAAGTTCCCTTACCGTGGCACGCATGTTCGGACCCGCGCGCCTGCTGGCACTCGCGCTCTTCGCGGCCACGGCGTGGAGCGTCGACGACGGCCTCTGTCGTCACTGACCGCTCCAGCCGCACCTCGCCGCTCCAGCGGTCGTGCCCGCATTCTGGGCCGACGCCGTCCGTATCCCGAACCTCTTCTCTCCCGGAGAGCCCCGTGACCACCGCTCCACCCGCGGAGGCGCCCTCGCGCGCCCCGCTGCTGTCCTCGTCGCCCACCAGCGCCCCCGCCCCCGAGGCCGCCCCGCTGCCGCGCGTACGGACCGTCCCGCTCGTCGTCGCCGGGCTGATCGGCGCCGCGCTGACCGCGTACGTCTGGTCGGCGCACGGTGCCAAGCCCGCCGTCCTGCTGCTGCTCGGCATCGGCCTGGGCGTCGCGCTCTTCCACTCGCGCTTCGGGTTCACCTTCGCCTGGCGCCAGTTGGTGGCCGTCGGCAACGGCACCGGGCTGCGCGCCCACGCCCTGCTGCTCGGTACGACCGCGACCCTCTTCGCGCTGGTCATCGGCACCGGCACGGGGCTGTTCGGCTCGGTCCCCGCGCCCAGCGCCGGGCCGCTGGGCGTCGGCCTGCTGGCCGGCGCGTTCCTCTTCGCCGTCGGCATGCAGCTCGGCGGCGCCTGCGCCTCCGGCACGCTCTTCGCGGTCGGCTCGGGGCAGAGCGCGATCGTCCTCACGCTGGGCGGATTCATCGCCGGATCGACGCTCGCCGCCTGGCAGTACGGCCTCTGGCGCGACCTGCCCGCCCTCGACCCGGTGCTCTTCTCCGACGGGCTCGGCTGGTTCGGCTCCTGGGCGGTGACGCTCGTCCTGCTCGCGCTGGTCTTCCTCGTCTCCCGGCTGGTGCAGGCCCGGCGCAACCCGCCGCCCGTCGGCGCGCCGCCCTCGGCGCGCGGCGCGCTCCGCCGCGCGGTCCGCGGCTCCTGGCCGCTGGCGGCGGGCGCGCTCGTCCTCGCGGTGCTGGGCGGCGCCGTCCTGCTCGTCTCGGGCGGTGCGTGGGGCATCACGAGCGCCTTCTCGCTGTGGGGCTCCAAGCTCGTCGGGGCGCTGGGCGGTTCGCCGGAGACCTGGGCGTTCTGGCAGGACCCGAAGAACGCCCCGGTGTACTCCGGGCCCGTCCTCGCCGACAAGAACAGCCTCACCGACATCGGCATCATGGTCGGCGCGGCCGTCGCCTCGGCGGCGGGCGGCGTCTGGACGCTGCACCGCGGCATCCCCTGGCGTACGGCCGTCGCCGCCGTGCTCGGCGGCGTGCTGATGGGGATCGGCGCCCGCCTCGCCGGGGGCTGCAACATCGGCGCGTACCTCGCCGGGATCGCCTCCGGCAGCCTGCACGGCTGGATCTGGGGCGCCGTGGCGCTCGTCGGCACCTGGGCGGGGCTGCGGCTGCGCCCCCTCTTCCGGCTGGGCAACCCGAAGCCGGGGGACGGGGTTTGCTGATCGTCTGACGGGCACCCGCCCCTTCTGCCCCACGGGCTCCGCCGACGCGCCGTTCCACCGGGTGCGCCGGTTCGCCCCTTCCGACCGGGAAAATCGGGCGATCCGGGTATTTCGGTCGCGTGGGGCGAGGGGTGTGGTGCCAGTGAGGACAACAGGAACGCCGGGACGACCGCCCCGGCAGGCCGTCGCGGAGCTGCCCCGGCAGGTCCGCGACGACCTGCTGAGGCGGCTGAAACGCCGGGGACGCCCGTTCACCGCCGACGACGTGAAGGTCGTCCAGCCGCCCATGCTGAAACGTGCCGTCTCCGCCTCGGCGCTCGGCAACTGCATGGAGTGGTTCGACTTCGGCGTCTACAGCTACCTCGCCGCCACCCTCGGCAAGGTTTTCTACCCGGACGCCTCCTCCGCCGCCCAGCTCCTGGCGTCCTTCGCGACGTTCGCCGCCGCCTTCGTCGTACGTCCGCTCGGCGGGCTCTTCTTCGGCCCGCTCGGCGACCGGATCGGGCGCCAGAAGGTGCTGGCCACGACCATGATCATGATGGCCTGCGGCACCTTCATGATCGGGTTCATCCCGAGCTACGCGACGATCGGCGTCGCCGCTCCCGCGCTGCTGCTCTTCGCCCGTATGCTCCAGGGCTTCTCGACGGGCGGCGAGTACGGCGGGGCGACCACGTTCATCGCCGAGTACTCCCCCGACCGGCACCGCGGCTTCCTCGGGAGCTGGCTCGACTTCGGCACCTTCGTCGGCTACGCACTGGGCTCGGCGCTCGTCACCGTGCTGGGCATGCTGCTGACCGACGCCGAGATGCAGTCGTGGGGCTGGCGCGTGCCGTTCCTGCTCGCCGGGCCGCTGGGCCTCATCGGCCTCTACATGCGGCTCAAGCTGGAGGAGTCGCCCGCCTTCCAGCAGCAGTTGGACGAGCACGACAAGGAGGTGGCCCAGCGCGAGACCAGTCGCCACGAGTTCCGGACCATCTTCCGCGTCCACTGGCGCGCCCTGCTCGTCTGCGTGGGCCTCGTGCTGCTCTACAACGTCACGAACTACATGGTCACCGGCTACCTCCCCTCGTACCAGACCGAGGTCCTGGGCCGCTCCTCGACCTCGTCCGACCTCCTGGTGCTCAGCGGCATGGTCTGGATCGTGCTGCTGATCACCTTCCTCGGACGGCTCAGCGACCGCATCGGGCGCAAACCCCTCTACCGGTGGGCCGCCGTGGGGCAGATCGTCCTCGCCGTCCCCGCGTTCCTGCTGCTGCGCCAGGACGGCTGGACGCTGCCGCTGTGCGGCGTACTGATCCTCGCCACCCTGCTCGCCGGGTTCGCGGCGCCCTCGGCCGCCACGCTGCCCGCCCTCTTCCCGACCAGCGTCCGCTACGCCGCGATGGGCATCGGCTTCAACTTCTCCGTCGCGGCCTTCGGCGGCACGACTCCACTGGTGACAGAGGGACTTGTCGACCTGACGGGCAGCAGCCTGGTGCCGGGCTGCTATCTGATCCTCAGCGGCCTCATCGGCCTGGTCGCGGTGCACTTCATGCACGAGAGCGCCCAGGTCCCGCTGCGGGGCTCGCAGCCGATGGTCGGCTCGGAGGAGGAGGCCCGCGAACTGATCACGACCACGCGCGAATTGGAGACCCAGCGGCGCACGGTCAGCTCCGGCCCCGCCCCCGAGACGACGTGACGGAGGCCCGCCCTTTACTCTGAGCGGGCCAAACGCCCGTACGATCAGCAGAGGATGGCCCGTGGCCGACAGGGAAGCAGCACGCAAGACTTTCGACATGTTCGACCGGAACGGCGACGGGTTCGTCACCGCCACCGAGTTCCAGCAGGCCATGGTCGAGCTGGGCGACCGCCACTACACGGTCGGCCTGGCCGAGGCCATCCTCAAGACCCGTGACGGCAACGGGGACGGGGTGCTCTCGTTCGAGGAGTTCTACCAGCGCGCGCAGGACGTCTGAGCCGCGCGCGAGGGCGTCTCGGCCGGGCGGCGGAGGCCGCCTCTCGGCCGGGCGGCGGACGCTCCTCGGCCGGGCCGCGGACGTCCCTCGGCCGGGCGGCGGACGCTCTTCGGCGGGGCGGCATATGAACCGCTTTCGGTGTGGCCCGACATGGCCGGAAACCGCGTATGCCGGGCTGGAACGGGATTCCTAGACTGACGGGGAAGGTTCGCCCCGGTCCCCGGCGGGCCGCGTCGTCCCGGAGTTCACCGAGGGGCAGACGCACCCGGGCCAGACCGGTATGTGCCGGACCTCTCGCCCAAACCCCTGGAACCGCTTACTCCACCGCAGCGGACAAGCGGCTCCAGCGCCTCCCCTCCACGCTTTTCGAGCGGAGGCGTGGAGGAGGGAGAAGGGGACGGTCTGGGGCGGTGATGGGGGGCTTGTCGCGCCCCGGACCACATGTCGGCCGTCGTCGAGCCATCCGGCGACGGCCGACGGCGAATCTTTACGCGTCCCCGCGTCCCCGCGTCCCTCGTTCGGGTGCTCCGCGTGCTGTCTGTGGCCGCGCGGGGCGGCCACAGACAGATCCCCCGTGCCGGCACCACGAGACTCCCGCCCCATCCGCCTCCCGGTCGAGCTGATTCGGCTGGGCCCGAAGAAGGGCGAACCGGGGCAGGCCGGGGCGGCGCGGGAACCGGCCTGGAATGTCAGTGGCGGCTGCGAGACTTCACGTATCCGTATCCATTGCTGGCTGCTGTGGACGGAAGGCCCCGTCGCCCGCCCGGGCGGCGGGGCCGCGCTCGTGCCGGCCCCTGCGGGTGCCTCAGGGCTCAGGGGCTCAGGCGCTCAGGGGCTCAGCGTTTTGCGTTTCAGGAGGAGGGTCGGTCCCGCTCCGAGGGCCAGATCGCGAGGGCGACGAGCACGGCGGCCCAGATCGCGAGGGGCATCCACGGCCAGTAGTAGGCCAGTTCGCCGTCGGACAGGCTCTTCACGCCCCAGATGGTGGTCATCAGGAACGCGCCGCCCAGCCAGTACCGCCACTCGGCCAGCCACGCGGTGAGGTCCTCGCGGTCCCGAGCGGCGCGGCGTGCCGCCTCGGCCCGTTCCCGGGAGGCGGGGAGATCGGCGGTGAGCGGGGCCAGTTCGCCGAGGGTCGCGGCGCGGAGGGCCGCTGCGCTGCGGCCGTCGTGCTCGCCCTGGTCGAGGCGTCCCTCGGCGAGCGCCGCGCCGAGAGTGGTGAGCACGGCATCGCGGTCGGCGTCGGACGCACGCGTGGTGGGTGCCTCGGGCATGGTGGACATGATGGATTCCCCCTTCGGTCCTGCTCTATAGAATACGACCGTATCCTTACGAGGGAAAGCGCGGAACGATGCCGAGAACCGTGGACAAGGAAGCGCAGCGCAGGATCGTCGGCGACGCCCTGCTGGGACTCGTCTCCGAGCACGGGCTCGACGGCGTCAGCGTGCGTACGGTCGCCGCGGCCGCGGGCAAGTCGGCCGGCGCGGTGCAGAAGTACTTCAGCGGCAAGGACGACATGCTCCGGTTCGCCGCGGAGCTGGTGGGGGAGCGGGTCGAACACCGCATGGACGCCGTGGACCCCGAGGGCGGTACGGGCGCGGTGCTGCGGGAACTGGTTCTGGCCACCCTCCCCGTCGACCCGCCCCGGCGCGCGGAGGCCGCGGTGCGCCAGGCGTTCGCCACGCGTGCCGTGCACCACGAGGAGCTTGCGGCCATCCAGCGCGAGACGGACCGGGCGGTGCGGGCCGCGCTCACCGAGTGGTTCGAAGAGCTGTGGGAGCACGGCCGGTTGGAGCCCGGCGCCGACTGCGGGCACCTCGCCGACGCGGTGATCGCCCTCGCCGACGGCTTCACGATGCGCATGCTCTACGCCCCGGACGAGTGCGACTCCCTGGTCGCCGCGCTCGACACGGCGCTGGCGCGATTGGTGCCGGTGGGGTGAACGCCGGGGCCGGGGCCGGGGCCGGGGGCGCGCATGGGTCCGTCGTGTGCGGGGGGCCGGGGTGCGCCGGGGCCAGGGTGCGCGTGGGCCCCTTCCCGGCGGGGCCGTCAGGTGTGCTCGGAGACGAACACTGCCTGCGTGCCGGGCTCCAGGGCCTGGAAGACGTGGGGGACGTCGGCGGGATAGGTGACGTAGTCGCCGGGATGCAGCTCCACTGTCGCCTCCGTCGTGCCGACGAGGGCGCGGCCCGTACTGAGGATGACGTGCTCCACGACGCCCGGCATGTGCGGGTCCGAGTCTCGCTGGTGGCCCGGCTCGGCCGTGATCCGGAAGACGTCGCGCCGGGCGCCGGGCGGGCAGGCGGTCAGCAACGTCGCCTGGTAGTCGGCCTGGGACGAGGCGATGGCGGCGCCCTCCCCGGCGCGGACGACGTGGACGCTGGGGCGGGCCGGGGCGAGCAGCCGTCCGATGGGGATGTCGAGCGCGACGCAGAGGGCCCAGAGGGTCTCCAGGCTCGGATTGCCGGTGCCTGCCTCCAGTTGGGAGAGCGTGGACTTGGCGATGCCGGCCCGGCGGGCCACCTCGGTCAGGGACAGCTCGGCCCGGGTGCGCTCCCTGCGCAGCGCGGCCGCGATCTCCGCGAGCGGAGCCTCTCCCGAGGCGCCCTGCCCGGTGCCCTGCCCGGCACCCTTCTCCGTGCCCCGCCCGGTGTCCCGGCCTGAGTGCTGTCCCGCGCCCGTGCTGTCGCCTCGCGTCATGTGTTCGCTCCACAAGTCCACTGTTCGCCTTGACGAACGCCGTCGGTTGCGTTCATTCTATCGGTTATGCGTTCGTTCTGGAGAACCCTCGGTTGCGGGCCCCTGCGCGACATCGGTCTCGTGTGCCTGGCCGTCGGGCTCACGAGCGTGTCGTACGGGGCGATCGCCGTGGCCTCGGGCTTCCCCGTCTGGTTCCCGGCCCTGCTCGGGCTGCTGGTGCTCGCGGGCTCGGCGGAGTTCATGTTCACCGGCATCCTCGCCGCGGGCGGCGGTGTGCTCGCCGCCCTGCTGGCCAGCCTGCTCGTCAATGCCCGGCACTTGCCCTACGGCCTGGCGATACCCGAGGTCACCCGCGACGGCCTGAGCGGCTGGAGGCGCCTGGTGGCCACCCATGTGATGAATGACGAGAGTGTGCTCTTCGCCCTCGCGCAGCACGACCTCGCCCGCAAACGGGCGGCCTATTGGGCGTGCGGGCTCGGCGTCCTCGTCGTCTGGCCTCTCGGCGCGTTCTGCGGCTCGCTGCTCGGCGCGGTCATACCCGACCCGGACGCGCTGGGGCTCGATGCGATGTTCCCGGCCGCGCTCCTCGCGCTCGTCCTTCCCGCGCTGCGCGTGCGCGGCCCGAGGCGGGCGGCCCTGGCCGGGACGGCTCTGGCACTGTGCCTCACGCCGTTCCTCCCCGTCGGCCTGCCCGTACTGCTGGCCCTGGCCGGTCTGGTCCTCCTGCGCGGCACGCCGGGCCCCGAGCCACGGGAGGCCTCATGAACAACCCGGCCCTGCTCATGGGCGCCGCCCTCCTGCTGGCGGTGGGCACCTTCGCCTTCCGCTTCGCCGGGGCCGCGCTCCGCGCCCGCGTCACCTTCTCGCCGCGCGCCGAGAAGGTCCTGGAGGTCGCCGCGCTGGTCCTGCTCACCGCCCTCGTCGCCACGACCGCCCTCTACGAGGGAGCCGACGCGGCAGGCATAGCCCGCCCCGCCGGCGTCCTCACCGGTGCCGTCCTCGCCTGGCGCCGCGCCCCCTTCGCCGCGGTGGTCCTCACGGCGGCAGCGGTCACGGCGGCCCTGCGCCTGGCGGGCGTTCCCTGAGCCCGCGAGCCATGGGTCTCCGGGTCTCCGGGTCTCCGGGCCCCGGGCCTCCGGACCTCCGGGCCCCGAGGCTCTCTCGGGCCTCAGGGCCAACACCCCCACGCCACCGTGCCGCCGCGCCACCGTGCCGCCGCGCCACCGTGCCGCCGCGCCACCGTGCCGCCGCGCCACCGTGCCGCCGCGCCACCGCGCCGTCCGGTCAGAGCGCCGCGCCGCCCGGCTTCACCATGCCGCGGACCGTGCGGGAGTCGACGTACTCACCGAGGGCCGTCATCTCCCACTCGCCCGAGAACTGACGAATGAGCTTGCACATCAGCACACCCGTGCGGGCCTCGGACTGGGTGAGGTCGAAGCGGACCAGCTCCTGGCCGGAGCCGCCGTCGAGGAGGCGGCAGTACGCCTTCGCGACGTCCGTGAACTTCTGGCCCGAGAACGAGTTGACCGTGAAGACCAGCCCCGTCACCTGCGGCGGAAGGTCGCCCAGGTGGACGGTGATGGTCTCGTCGTCCCCCGCGCCCTCGCCCGTGAGGTTGTCGCCGGAGTGCTGGATAACACCGTTGAGGATCACCAGCTTGCCGAAATAGCAGGCGTCGACCTTCTTGCGGTTGGCGTCATAGGCGATGACGGAGGCGTCGAGGTCGATGTCCTTGGCCCGCCTGCCCGCGCGGAACGCGGGCTCCCAGCCGAGGCCCATCCGGACCGACGTCAGCAGCGGCTTGCCGCCCTTGACGAGGGAGACCGTCTGGTTCTTCTGGAGATTGACCCGCCCCTTGTCGAGGTTGATCTTGCCGGTGGACGACGGCGCGTCCGCCGGCGACGGAGCGGCCTGGGCGGGGGGAGCGGTCGGGGCGACGGGGGGTGCCGTCGGCTGCGGAGGCTGCGGGGCCTGTGCCGCCGGGGCGGGCTGGGGCGGCTGCGGGGCCGACTGGGGTGCCGGGGCCGGTTCTTCGACGTTGACGCCGAAGTCCGTGGCGATACCACCCAGCCCGTTCGCATACCCCTGGCCGACCGCGCGGACCTTCCACGCGTCGCCCCTGCGGTAGATCTCGACGATGACCAGGGCGGTCTCGGCACCGAGCTGGGGAGGGGTGAAGGTCGCCAGCACCGCGTTCGAATTCGCGTCGCGCACTGTCGCGGTGGGCTCGGTGCCCGCGAAGGTCGATCCCGGGGTGTCCAGGCTCGCGGTGACGACGACCTTCGCGATCTCCGCGGGAACCGAGCCGGTTTCCACGGTGATCGTGTCGGCGGCACCGCTGCTGTGCGTCACGCCGGGCGCGCTCGGCTGGTTGTAGAACACGAAGTCTTCGTCCGAGCGGACCTTCCCCTCGGGGCCCAGGAGAAGGGCTGAGACATCGAGCTTGGTGGGAGCGGTGACTTCCACGGCCACGCGAGGAGCGGGCAGCGGAAGGTTGGAGCCGGGAGTCATTGCCGTCATGCCGGGGGTAACGACCGGCCCGCCTTTGCAGTTCCTTTGCCCTCGGAGCCCGCGCATCCGTCCTCCGGACCTCCCCCTCCCTACCCTCCCCCCCTCCCCTCGCCCTCCGGGGCACGCTTCGGCCGGGCCCCCTCACCTCTTCCGGGCCCGCCGTATCTCCCGGGTTCGGCGGGCGACCGCGTGCTCGTCGAGAAGCGACTGGAAACCGGCGGAGCGTATACGGCGCACCAGGTCCTCGTAGCTGGTGCCCAGCGCCTCGGCCGTGCGCTCCAGGTGCCCGTCGCAGTCGGCCAGCCGCCGCAGCAGATGACCGCGCCGGATCTGGTTCTCCGAGAGGCGGAAGGTCTTGAGATAGGCCGTGCGCCCCTTGTGGTCGGTGATCAGCTCGCCGATGTGCTGCTCGCGCTGCCCCCGGTGGAACGGCGGCAGGAACCGGTGCAGCGCGAACGCACCCATCCGGGAGACCCGTTCGAACACGTACGGCGTCTCCAGCAGGTCACGGGCCATCAGCGAGTCGTGCGCCTCCCGCCAGGAACGCTCCTGCTCCCGCGCCGCCGCCCGCAGGTCCGCCAGCGTCCGGACGCGTCCCGCGTCGGATATCCGCGCGGCGAACTCCGGCACCGGAGCCCCGAAGAGCGCGTACTGATGGACCAGCTCTCCGTACAGGTCCTGGAGCAGCGAGGGGTGCAGCGCCCGGTAGTCCTCGGGGTGGGGCACGACGAAGGCGGCGGCCAGCGCGTCCGACGCGTACACCATCACGCCGCACTGGCCCGGGTGGATCTCGAAGATCCGCAGCGCCTCGCCGAGGCCGCGCACCTCCCCGCCCGCGTACGCGTCCTCCGCCCGCGGCGACAGGCCCCGGCGCAGCGCCTCGCGCGACCACTCGTCCCACACCGTCGTCGGGCCGCCGAAGTGCAGCGCCAGATAGCCCTCCAGCGCGAGATGGAGCGGCAGGAAGCGCACCCGCTTCTCGGGGCGGCGGCGCTTGGCCATGCGGTGGTGCCGCAGCGGCAGCCGCCGCGCCGGTACGCCGCCGAGCTGGGTCCCGTACGCCGCGGACTCCCCGCCGGGCCCGGGGCCCGGGCCCGTCCCGGGGGCGGCGTCGTCGCCGGACCAGTCGGCGACGAAGCCGTGCGGGATGTACGAGGTGTACTGAACGCCGCCGCCCAGGTCCACGCTGTCGGGGGCGAGGCCCGGCGCACCGTACGCCTCGCGGTGCAGGCGCAGGCCCTCCAGCGGCTCGTCGCGCACCAGCGGCACCAGCCGGATGCCGCCCCACACCTGTGCGGCGCGCGGGGTCAGGCCCGCCAGATCGATCCGGGTCATCGCGCGGCCTCCTCGCGCTCCAGGAACAGCTCCACTCTCCGGTCCAGATAGGCGCGCAGCTCGGGCAGGCCCGTGCGCCCCTCCGCGAACTGGGCCAGCTCCACCAGCGCGGGCAGGTCCTCCGCGTCCCGTATCCCCGCGGTCGGCACGCTCGGGGCCAGGCGCCGCACATCGAAACCGTCGGCGTCGAAGACCGGGTTGAGGTGGACCACGCTCGTCAGGCGGTCCGGGTCCAGACGGGTGCGCCAGACGCGCAGGACCTCTCCCGCCAGGCCGGGCGGCGCGTTGTCCCAGCCGTCCGAGACGATCACCAGGCGCCGAGGGGAGCACTCCAGGGCGTCGAGGATCCGGGTGCCGAGCGGGGTCGGGCCCCAGGGCCGCAGCAGCAGGGGATCGGTGGAGCCCGAGGTCCAGAACGGGCGGTACGCGCCGGGCCCCTCGCCCGCCAGCGCCTCCAGCAGGAAATGGCAGGCGAGCGCCACGGCCAGGGGGCGACGGCGCTTGACGCCCGAGCCCGAGGACGAATAGCTGTCGTCGAGCACGGTCGAGACCCGGCCCCAGGTGCCCGCGTGCGGTCCCGCGGCGCGGCGCGCGGCGGTCCGCAGCGCCGCGGTCAGCTCCCCGCGCCGGGCACTCCGCTCGTCGAAGGGAAGGGACAGGACATAGAGCGCGAGCCGCGTCAGCGGCATCACCGTCAGGTCCGCGCCGGGGCCCGTCCGCTGGGTGCGCAGCCGCTCCAGGCGCGTCATCCGGGGCGCCATCCGCTCCAGGAACGCGTCCCGCGACATGCCGTGCCGGGCCGCGAACCCTTCGGCGACAGTGAACGGCAGCTCATAGACCGCGGACTGCTCGTGGTGCGCGCGGCGATGGGCGTCCAGATACGCGTGCGCGTACCGGGGGCGGCGGCTCGGGGCGAAGAGGAAGTCGCCCAACTCCGCCGAGGGCAGAGGCAGATGCGCGTGGCGCGCCGTCTCCTTGAGACCCGCGCGGTACTTCACCGCATCGTGCGCCGGGTCGGGCCGGGCCGCGAGCCAGTCGCGCATGAGGGCACGGGTCCGGCGATTGTTGACCCGGGCGGCGCGGAGCGCCCGGAACAGCCGGTACACCCGCTGGGGCGGCAGGGCGGAGAGCCGCGCGGCGATGAGGCGCCCCTCGGCGTGCTTCTCGCCGGGGCCCGCCTCGGCGGACGTCCGCAGCAGGTTCATGGCGATCCGGGACGCGTTGTGATCGTTGATGTCCAGGGCGAGAGCCGCCGCGTACACCGGGCGGTAGTTGACCAGGACGTACTCGTGCAGGAAGTCCAGGGAGAGGCGCTGCTCGGCGGCGCCCGAACGGAACTCGCGCTGTCCGGTGGCCGTCACCGCCGCGTTCACGAACAGGAGCACGTCCTCGGCCGCGATGAGGTCGGCGTGCGTCTCCGTCCGCGTCGCCTCGGCGGTCTCCGCCGCATACGTCTCCGCCATGGTCACTCCCACAGGCACAGGGAAGGGGGGACCGGCCGGGGAATGGAGGCGTGGGCAGCGAAAACATTGCTTTAGAGGCAGGTCCCGAAAGCCACACCGGAGTCCCGCGGCCGGCCAAAGAAACGTAGCACCGGGGCATTTCCCGCCCGGCATGGTTTTCCACAGCCAACGGGCGCCGGTATGACTAATGGCTCGGCGTGACCGGGCTCAGCGGCCGTCCGTCCCGTAGTCGTCGTAGAAGCCGCGCCCCGTCTTGACGCCCAGGTGTCCCGCGTCGACGTACGACCGCAGCAGCTCGCGCGGGCCCGTGGGCAGGTCCGGGCGCTCGGCGGCGTAGTGGTTCTCGATGTCCAGGACGACGTCCAGGCCGACCCGGTCCATCATCCGGAACGGGCCGCCGGGCGTGCCCATGTTGATCTCCCACATGCTGTCGACGTCCTGCGGGGTGGAGACGCCCTCCGCGACCACGGCGAGCGCCTCGCGTTTGATGGCGGCCCAGATGCGGTTGAAGATGAAGCCGGTCGACTCCTTGTGCGCCTCGAAGGGGTGCACGCCGAAGCGGGGCAGCTCGCGCAGCAGCAGGTCGATCACGGCGCGGTCCGTCTGCCCGTCGGACATGATGTCGATCGCGTTCTGCGTCGGCGGCATGTAGAAGTGCGTGTTCAGCACGCGCTCCGGGTGCCTGACCTGATCCACGAACTGGCTCGACGCGTACGACGACGAGTTGCTGGCCAGGATCGCGTCGGAGTCCGCGAGCCGGTCCAGGTCACCGAAGACCTGCTTCTTGAGGTCGAGCCGCTCCGGTACGGCCTCGACCACCAGCCAGGCCCCGGACACCGCCGCCGTGAGGTCGTCCACGTGCCGGGCGTGCCCAGGGGTGCCGCCGTCGATCCTGGACGCGACCTCGCCGACGTGTGCCGCGACGTAGTCGCACGCGTCCTTCCCGGCCCGGGCCGACATGTCGAAGACGCGGACCTCGCCGCCGCGGGTGGCGAACATCAGGGCGATGCGCCGTCCGAGGGTCCCGGCGCCCACGACGGTGACCGGGCGGTTCTCGATGCCGGTGGGGACGGTGAAGGCCATCGTCTCGTCCAATCCGTGGGGCCGAGGGGTTCAGCCGGCCAGGTAGTCGTGCACGGCCTCGCCCTGGCCGAGGGACAGGTCGGTGAGGATGTGGGAGGCGCTGACGACCTCGTGGACGGGCAGGTCGGCGAGGGGCGCCAGGGCGTGCGCGAAGAGCTGGAGCCGGGCCGGGCCGCGGAACGCGCTCTTGACCGTGATGTCCGTGATCCGGGTCCTGGCCAGCTCGCAGATGCGGGGCCGCGCGTCGTATCCGGGCACCAGCTTGACCATGTACGTCGGGAGCGTCAGCTCGGCGCGTGCCTCTTCGGCGGCCAGGGGAACGTGCTTGTAGCCCATGGTCGCCGTGGCCACCCGGACCGTCCCGTAGTCGAGCGTGCCGACCAGGGTGTCGCCGTCGACATGGAGGCGCGGCGAACCGCCCTTCTTGGGGTACGCGCTCAGCTCCCGGCCGCTGGAAATGGCCGGGACGCTGTCGACGTACATGGCGAGACTGAACTCTCCGCGCTCGCCCTCGTGTTCGACCTCGATGAGCTGGCCCGACTCGGAGTAGGAGCCGAGCCCCGAGACGTCCGGCATCCGCATCACCTCGAACCGGACCAGGGGCTCCTTGACCGTGAGCGGCTCGGGGACGAGACGGCGCAGCGCGTCGAGGTCGGTGCGGTAGGTGATGTTCAGGTACTCGCGGTCGGTGAAGCGGTATCCGGCCGGAGGATAGGCCGGGCGGTCCACCGGGGTCGCGAAGGCCCCGGGGATGTCGTGTTCGCGCACGGGGCCAGTCTTCGCGCGCGGCGACGGGCCCGCATCCGGTGCGGGGCCAGAGGGGTGCCCCGCCGGTGTCAGCGCCGTTCGCGCGAGTGGCCGAAGAAGATGCGGTACGCGATCAGCAGCACCAGGGAGCCCGCAACGGCCGCGACCCAGAGCGAGGGGTCGACGAAGTTGTTGTCGATGGGCTTGTCCAGGAACGTCGCGGACAGCCAGCCGCCGGTGAACGCGCCCGCGATGCCGATGAGCGCCGTCCCGACGATGCCGCCGGGGTCGCGCCCGGGGAGCAGCACCTTGGCGACGGTGCCCGCGATCAGCCCCAGGATCAGCCAGCTCACGATGCCGGAGTGCGCGAGGTCCGAGAGGGTCGTGTCGGCCCCGGAGCCGTCACCGGACCCCGATTCGGAGCCGTCACCGGAACCGGACCCGGCGAGCAGACGGAGCTGATGGACCTGGTGGGCGGCGTGCGCGACGAGCATGGAGAGGGGCCTCCCGTGGGTGATCGGTTGCGTCCCCATCATGCATGCCGCGTCGGCATGTCCTCCGGGCGCGTCAGTGCGGCCAGATGGGCGGGTCCGTGCAGAAGGCACCGCCGATGTGGGCCTGGTCCGGCCGTGCGGTGTCCAACTCGCCCTGCTCGGCGATGAGTTTCGCGGCGTACGGCTCCGAGTCGTCCCGGGGCTCGTAGCCGAGGGCGCGCGCCGACGAGAGGTCCCACCACAGGCGGGTGTTGTCCGAGGACCCGTAGACGACGGTGTGTCCCACGTCCTCCGCGGTGAGGGCCGCGTGGAAGAGGCGGGCCCCGTCGGCGGGGCTCATCCAGATGGACAGCATCCGTACGGTCGTGGGTTCGGGAAAGCACGACCCGATGCGGACGGACACGGATTCCACGCCGTGCAGGTCCCAGTAGAGCTGCGCGAGGTCCTCCCCGAACGATTTGGACAGCCCGTAGAAGGTGTCGGGGCGGTGCGGGGCCGACACCGGGATGAGCGGGTCACCGGCGCCCGGTACGGGCGTGAAGCCGACGGCGTGGTTCGAGGAGGCGAACACGACGCGGCGTACACCCTCCTCCCGTACGGCCTCGTACAGGTGGTGCGTCCCCTGGATGTTGGCCCGGAGGATCTTCTCGAAGGGGGCCTCCAGGGAGATCCCCGCGAGGTGGAGGACCGCGTCGACTCCGCGTACGGCCTCGCGCAGCGCGTCCCGCGAGGCGGGGTCACCGATGTCCAGGGTGACCGCATCGGGCTCTCCCTCGACGGGCTGGAGGTCGAGCAGGCGCAGCTCGTACCCGTACCGCGGCAGCAGCTCGCGCATCAGGGTGCCGACGCCGCCTGCGGCACCTGTGAGCAGGACGGTACGGGGTGCGGGCATCGGCGGAATCTCCATCCGTGGACGCGGTTCATATATGGGGAAACGCTAGGGAGCTGCCCCGATGGCGTCAAGGGTGGCGTCGCGTGCCGCGTTCACCTGCGAAATCATCGGCTTGATCGGCTCGTTGGGGCCTGGGTGCGCCCTTGACCGGCCCGGAACGGCTGCTCTAGCGTGGCGGCGTTCAGGAATGTAGACGCAGATCAGAAACGTGCACGGTCGAGCGGCCCTGGAACGCCGGTGCCGCCCCGACCCGTCCGCCAAGGAGCGCCGGATGCCCTCGAACTCGTCCCTGTCGCCCACGCCGTCGCTCTCCGAGCGGCTGAGCGGACTGCTCTTCTTCCCCGTCACCGCGTTCGCGCCGGACGGCTCCCTCGACCTCGCCACCTTCCGCACGCACGTGCGCCGCGGGGTGGAGGCCGGGGCGGGCGCGGTGTTCGCCTGCTGCGGGACGGGCGAGTTCCACGCCCTGGCCCCGGGTGAGTTCCGCGACTGCGTCGCCGCGGCCGTGGAGGAGGCGGACGGACGGGTGCCGGTGGTCGCGGGCGCCGGGTACGGAACGGCGCTCGCCGTCGAGTACGCGGCCCTCGCCGAAGAGGCGGGCGCCGACGGCCTGCTGGCCATGCCGCCCTATCTGGTCGTGCCGAGCCAGGAAGGGCTGCTGCGCCACTACACCGCGCTCGCGGACTCCACCTCCCTGGATGTCGTCGTCTACCAGCGCGACAACGCCGTCTTCACCCCGCGTACGGTCGTCGAACTCGCGCGGCACCCCCGCGTCATCGGCCTCAAGGACGGCTACGGGGACCTGGACCTGATGCAGCGCATCATCACGGCCGTACGGAGCGAGGGAGCGCCGGGGGACCTCCGGGACTTCCTCTACTTCAACGGGCTGCCCACCGCCGAACTGACGGGCCTCACCTACCGCGTCCTCGGCGTCTCCCTCTACTCCTCCGCCGTCTTCTGCTTCGCGCCCGAGATCGCCCTCGCCTTCCACCGGGCGTTCTCGACGGGCGACGACGAGACCGTACGGAAGCTCCTCGACGGCTTCTACGTCCCCCTGGTCGAACTGCGCAACCAGGGCCGCGGCTACGCCGTCTCGCTCGTGAAGGCAGGCGTACGGCTGCGCGGACTGGACGTGGGGGAGGTGCGCCCGCCCCTCGCGGAGCCCGCGCCCGAGCACGTCAAGGAGCTGGGCGACCTCCTGGAGCGCGGTCTCGCGCTGGTGGGGAGCGCGTGATGCGGGCGGCGGCCTTCCTCTACCCCTGGGACGTCATCGGCGACCCGGCGGCGCCGGAGCGCCTCGCCCGCCTCGGCGTCGCACGCGTCACCCTGGCCTCCGCCTACCACTCCACCCGGGCACTCACCCCGCGCCACCCCTCCCACCGGATCGTCACCGCGCGCCACGCCGCCGCCCTCTACCCGCCCGACCCCGCGCGCTGGGAGGACCACGCGCTGCGCCCGTACGAGCAGGACTGGGTGCGCACCAGTGACCCCGGCGGGCCCTACGCGGCGGCCGCGCGGGAGCTGGCCGGCGCGGGCATCGAGGTGCGCTCCTGGGTGGTGCTGGCGCACAACTCGCGCCTGGGAGAGGAGTTCCCGTACATCACCGTCCGCAACGCCTACGGCGACCGCTACCCCTGGGCGCCCTGCATCGCGCGCCGCGACGTGCGCGAGTACCTGGTGAGCCTCGCCGCGGAGGCCGCCGTGCGCCCCGGCACCGGTACGCGCGGCACGGAGCTGGAGTCGTGCGGCTGGTACGGGCTCGCGCATCTGCACGCCCACGACAAGATCGGCGGGGTGGCGCTGGGTGGCGCCGCGCAGTACCTGATGTCCCTCTGCTTCTGCGACACCTGCGAGGAGGGGTACGCCTCGCTCGGCGCCGACCCCGAGCACCTGCGCACGGCCGTGACCGGGGCGCTGGAACCGGTGTGGCGCGGCGAGGACACGACGGCGGGCGTATCGGGCGTGCGGGAGGCCGAGCGTGCCGCCGTCGACGCGCTCCTGGGGCCCGACCGCGCCGCGCTGTTCGCCACGTGGCGGGAGCGCGCGGCGCGCTGGCTCCAGCGCGAGGCCGTCGCCGCCGTGCGCGCCGAGGCGACCCACGCGCGGCACGACGCGGAGTTCGAGGTGCTGCTGCACGCCGATCCCGCGGCCCACCGCACCGGAGCCAACGCGGGCACCGACCCCGACGACGTCCTCGCGCACGCCGACGGTGTCGTCGTGCCCTGCGCCGCCGGGCCCGAGGGGGCGGCCGAACGCGCCGACGCGCTGGGCCCGTTCGCCACCCGACGCCACCCGACGGGCCGCACCGGCGCGACGCTCGCCGCCAACTTCTCCGTCGTCACCGGCATGGGCGGCTCCCCGCGCACCCTCGCCGAGGACGCCGCGCACGCGCGCGAGCTGGGCGCCACCGAACTCCGGCTCTACCACGCGGGCCTGGCCTCCGACCAGGACCTCGACACCGTGGCGAAGGCCCTCATGGCGGTCACGTCCTGACAGGCCCCGTGCCCCGCGGGGGAGCGGCTCAGTCCAGGGCCTTCTCCATCATCCGCTTGGCGATGGGCGCGGCCAGGCCGTTGCCGCTGACCTCGGCGCGTGCCGCGTCCGAGTCCTCGACCATCACGGCGACGGCCACCTGCTTGCCGGAGGAGTTCTCGCCGTAGGAAGTGAACCAGGCGTACGGCGTCCCGCTGTTGTCCACGCCGTGCTGGGCGGTGCCCGTCTTGCCGCCGACGTCGACGCCGGGGATCTTCGCGTTGGTGCCGGTGCCCTCGTCGACGACGGTCTTCATCGCCGACCTGAGCTGCCGCGCGGCGCCCTCGCTCATCACCCGTCGCGACGAGGGGTCCGAGAGGTCCTGAAGGGTGGAGCCGCCCGAGTCCTGCACCTGGGAGACCATGTGCGGGGCGACCAGCTCGCCGCCGTGCGCGATGGCCTGCGTGACCATCGCCATCTGGAGCGGCGTGGCCGTCACCTCGTACTGCCCGATGCCGGAGAGCCCGGTCTGGGCCTCGTCCATCTTCTTCGGGTACGAGCTTTCCGCCGCGCGTACGGGCACATCCTGCTTGCTGTCGTTGAAGCCGAACTTCTCGGCCTGGGCCCGCACCTTCTCCTTGCCCAGGTCGGTCGCCAGCTTGGCGAAGACGTTGTTGCACGAGTAACGCAGCGCGTCCCGCAGGGTGGCGTTCTCGCAGGGCGCCGACGGGTTCTCGTTCTTCATGACCGTCGAGGTGCCCTTGAGCGTGTACGGGTCGGGGCTGTCGGTCTTCTCGTCCACGGACGAGTACAGGCCGTCCTCCAGCGCCGCCGCGGCGACCACCAGCTTGAACGTCGAACCGGGCGGCACGGGCTGGCGCATCGCACGGTTGAGCGTGGGCTGGTCCTCGTCCTCGGACAGCTTCTTCCACACGTCCGCGTCGGACGAGCCGCTGCCGCTGATTTTGGACGGGTCGAAGGAGGGGGTGCTGACCATGCCGAGGATCTCGCCGTTCGAGGGGTCGATCGCGACGGCGGCGCCCTTCTTGTCGCCGAGCGCCTCGTACCCGGCCTTCTGGACGGCGGGGTCGATGGTCGTCAGCACGTTGCCGGGCTTGCCCTGGTGGCCGGTGAGCGCGTCGAGGGGGTCCTTGAGCCGGTCGTCCGTACCGGTCAGCACGTCCTGGTAGATGCCTTCGAGCTGCGTCCATCCGCGCACCTGCGAGGCGAAACCGGTCACCGGGGCGTAGACGGGCCCCTGGGTGTACGTGCGCTTGTACGCGAGGTCCCCCTCGTGTGCTCTGGTCGACCCGGTGACGGGCTTTCCGGCCACGACGATGTTGCCGAACGGCTGGCCGTACTCCTCGATGGCGTTCCGCCGGTTGTCGCTGTCGTCCGCGAGCGCCTCGCCGTGCACGGTCTGCACCCAGGTGACCCGCGCCAGCAGGGCGAGCACCAGGAGCAGCGTGACGGCACCTGCGCGCCTGATTGTCCTGTTCATCCTGTACGAGAACGTGGCGGACGGGGAACGAGGTTCCGCCGTACTGGTTTTCTCAGACCATTTTCATTCGGTGCGATCCGGGTGTTTCGCGCACAGCAGTGCCGCGGCGCACTCCTCGACGGCCGTGAGGGCGTGCTCCGGAACGGTCGCACCCTCGCGCAGATGACGCTGGACGAGCGCGTAGGGGAGATCGACGATGGCGATCCGTACGCGCTCGACGGCCGCCGGGTCCTCGGCGGGGCCGTCCGCCGGGCCGTCCGCCGGGCTCTTCGCCGGTTCGCCCGCGCCCAGGCGGCGGGCGAGGGAGTCGACGGCGCTGAAGGCGCGCGCGTTCGCCTCCCGGAGGAGCCGGGTGGCGTGGGGTGGCCAGGAGGCGCGGCCGAAGTCGTCGGGCCCGTAGCGCAGGACCCGGGCCTCGGCGGGATGCGCGCGGCTCCACTCCACGGTGTGCCGCGCGGCGGCGAGCGCCGCGGCGCGCGGCTCGGGGCCCTCCAGCGCGGCGAGCAGGCCCGTGTGGAAGCCCGCCAGGGTGCGCAGCCAGAGCGCGGACAGGAGCGCCGGGCGGTCGGCGAAGCGGTGGTAGACGGAGCCGCTCGGGGCGCCCGCCGACTTGGCGACCGCCGCCATGGTCACGGCGGCCGGCCCTCCGGAGGCCGCCAGGTCGAGCGCGGAGTCGAGAAGCGTGGCGGCGTCGTAACGGGGTGGGCGGGCCATGGCAGAGGAGGGTAGCCTCTCCCGTATTAGAGAAGGCTCTCTAAAACTGGAGGGGTGACGCGCGCATGGCCGTGCTGAACGTGCACGAGAGGCGGCTGCCGGTGCCGGAATCCGGGCTGGCACCGCTGCTCGACGGGCTTTCGTCGGAGAACGACCGGGTGTGGCCGTCGGAGCGCGGCCAATGGCCGCGGATGGTGCTCGACCGCCCGCTGGGCGTGGGCGCCACGGGCGGCCACGGACCGGTCCGCTACACGGTCGTCGGCTACGCGCCGGGCCGCTGGGTCCGCTTCCGGTTCAGCGGCCCGAAGGGGTTCCACGGCTTCCACGAGTACACGGTGCACGCCACAGACGACCCGTCCAGCGCCGTGCTGCGGCACACGCTCGCCATGCGCGCACGCGGGCCCGCGCGGCTGGCCTGGCCGTTCGTCTTCCGCTGGTTCCACGACGCGGTGATCGAGGACAGCCTCGACCGCGCCGAGCGCGCCTGCGCGGGTACGGTCGCCCGGCCCGCGCGCTGGAGCCCCTACGTGCGGCTGCTGCGGAGGCTCACCCCGGGATGAGCCCGGATCCTCACCCGGGGGTGAGCCCGGATCCCCCCCCACCCGGGGTGAGCCCGGGGCCTCACCCCGGGGTGACGAACCCGTGCTCGTAGGCCGCGATCACCGCCTGGGTGCGGTCGCGCGCGCCGAGCTTGGCGAGCACGGCGGCCACATGCGTCTTCGCCGTCGCGCTGCCGATCGCCATATGGTCGGCGATCTCGCTGTTCGTCAGGCCCTGCGCCATCAGGCGCAGCACGTCCGCCTCGCGCGCGGTGAGCCGTTCGCGCAGGGCGCCCGCGCGGTCGGCGCGCGCGTGGTGGGCGGCGAGGGAGCGCACGGCGGCGGGGAAGAGCAGGGAGTCGCCGCGTGCGATCAGCCGGACGCCCGCGACCAGTTCCTCGGCCGTGGCGCGCTTGAGCAGGAAGCCGTGGGCGCCCGCGCGCAGCGCGTCGTAGACGTAGGAGTCGTTCTCGAAGGTGGTGACGACGAGGATGCGGGGCGTGGGGTGGCCGGGGGTGGCGAGGATCAGCTCGGTCGCGCGGATGCCGTCCACCTCGGGCATCCGCACGTCCATCAGCACGACGTCGGGGCGGAGTTCGCGGACGAGCGAGACCGCCTCGCTGCCGCTCTCCGCCTCGCCGACCACCTCGATGTCCGGCTCGGCGCCGAGGATCGCCCGCAGCGCGTTGCGCACCATGCGCTCGTCGTCGGCGAGGACGACGCGGAGCGGCGCGGCGGCCTGCAGGCCCCCGTCCCCGGTCCTGTTCCTGTTCCCGTTCTCGCTCCCGTTCCCGGCGGGGGGCGTCGTCACCGGGCGTCCTCCTGCCGTTCCTGGCGCGCCTCCGCGACGAGGGGGAGCTGGGCGGTGAGCCGCCAGACGCCGTCCCGGGCGCCAGCGGCCGCGGATCCGCCGAGCAGTTCGGCGCGTTCCGCGATGCCGGGCAGCCCCCGCCCGCCCGTGGCGGCCCTGACGGCGCTCACGGCCGGGACATGGCCCGTCGCCCCGCCGGTCAGCGGGTTCCGTACGTCGATCTCCAACTCCTCGCCCTTCCTTCCGTTCCTTCCGTGCTGCCGTGCCCGTGTCTGCCGACGGGTCAGCCGGATCCGTACGGGGGCGCCCTCCGCGTGCCGGAGTGCGTTGCTCAGGCCCTCCTGCACGATGCGGAACGCGGCGCGCGACGCCTCGTCCGGCAGTCCGTCCAGCGGCTCCATGCCGGGGCCCAGGTCCAGGTCGATGGCGGCCCCCGTCGCGCGGCTGCGGGCCAGCAGCCCGTCGAGCCCGGCGGCCAGGGTGGGCGGCCGTGCCGCCTCGCCCTCCGCCCGTTCCGCGGAGTCCGCGCCACCCCGCAACACCCCGAGGACCGCGTCCAGTTCCGCCACCGCACCCCTGCTCGTCTCCTCGATCGCCGCCAGCGCCTCGCGCACGAAGTCCCGGTCGGAGTCGAGGAGCCTCCGCGCAGCCCCCGCCTGCAGGCTCACCGCGCTCAGCGCGTGACCGACCGAGTCGTGCAACTCGCGGGCGAGCCTGTTGCGCTGCGCCAGTTCCGCGGCGCGGCGTTCGGCGGCGGCCAGCCGGTCCTCGGGGGTGGGTCCGAGAAGCGGCGGGGCGCAGCGCGCGAGCAGCGCCCCCGCGCCGTACGCGCACGCCGTGAGCGCCAGCAGGAGCGCCAGCCCCGCCGGGGGCGCGGTCCACACCATGCCGCCGTCGAGATTCCAGGGCCAGCCCCAGTAGCGCACCCGTACGGCCTCGGAGAACGGATAGGCGCACAGCACCACCGCCATGGGCGGCACGGCCAGTGTCGCGCCGCTCAGCACCGCGCCCAGCCCCGCGTGGAGCGTGAACCACGCGGACGTACGCCAGCGCGCCGCCCACGAACGCGCGGGAGAGGCGTCCAGCGTGGCGCCCGGGACGCAGGCCAGGGTGCGTGCCGTCGTCGCCTCCAGCGGGCGGATGAAGGGGAAGAGCACGGCGGTCGCGGCGACCAGCGGAAGCGCCAGTCCCAGCCCCACGAACTGCCAGGACGGCGTCGAGGCGAAGGGCTGCACCCGCGGGTTCCCGATGCCGATGGCCACCATGACCAGCAGGTAGTACGGCGTCATCAGCGCGCCGCCCTGCAACAGGTGCACCCAGCGCAGGCCGAGCCATCGTGCCCGCTCACGCACCCTCACGCGCTCTTTCACGCGCCTCCCTTCCCCGTCCGCACAGTCTGCCCTGCCGCCGCCCGTGCCCTCGCGTGCCTCCGTGCCCTCCCGCGCCCGGTCATCCGACTTCCGCGCCCGCACGCACGTCCGCACGCGCGCCCGTACGGGCCTCCGCACCCGCACCCGTGTCCGTCCGCACCTCCGCACGCGTCCGTACGCCCGTACCCCCGTGGCGGATCAGCGCCCGTGCCGTCAGGGCCGCGAGCAGCAGGCCGACCGCCATCTGGAGGCCGTAGGCGCACTGCGCGAGCACCGTCGCGCTGTCGCCCAGGACACGGCCACCGCCCGAGAGCACGCCCATCAGCAGCCAGCCGCCCCAGCACGCCATCACGCCCGAGCCGGCCCAGGCCGCGGCGAGCGGCTTCCAGAGGCGGGGGTTGCCGCGGCCGAGGACGAGCCAGGCCGTTCCGGCGACGGCGAGCAGGATGAAGAACAGGTACGTCAGCTCGACGATGTGCGTCGAGGCGTCCCGCTGCTCCACCTGTTCCGGCGCGAGGCCCGTCGTCGAACCGGCCGCCCGCATGGCGTACATCACGGCGAGGGGCAGCGCGCCCAGCACGGCGGCCGACAGGGCGGTGCGCGTACGGGCGGAGGGGCGCGTCGGTCCGGGCAGGGTGCGGACGCGGGCACGCCGCAGTGTGCCCCAGCGCTCGCGGACGTAGAGCACGAACAGCGTGCCCAGGACGATGCCCTGCACGCTGAAGCCCGTGTAGACGGTCGCCCACACCCAGTCGTCGAGCAGGGCGTCGGCTCCCTTGCCGTCCGATCCGCCGTTCGACCCGCCGCCCGAGCTTTCCGTACCGCCCGTCAGCCATCCGTGCACCGTCTGGACGGGGAACGCCACCAGGATCGGTCCCAGCAGTCCGCTCGCGCCCCACAGGGGCACCGCCATGAGCGGCGCGGGCAGGCGTTGGCCCCAGGGGCGTGCCAGGGCCACGGCCAGCAGGATGACCGTGGCGTCCATGGCGACGGTCAGCAGATTGAGCGCCCAGAGGGTGCCACCGCCGTCCCGGAGGGTGCTGCCCTCCGGGATGCCGGCCGTACCGCCGCAGAGCCAGGAGACCTTCAGGAGCAGATACGGCAGGCAGGCGAGAGGCACCAGGGCCAGCAGCGCGTTCCGGGATTTCGTCATGCCACCACGCTCCCGGGCCCGCCCCCGCCGTACGTCCTGCCTGGCGGTGAACCGTCTCCGCCGCGCGGCGGAGACCGCGGGCGCGGCGCTCACTCCAGGGTCAGGTCCGTGACCACCGCCGCGTGGTCGGAGTAGAAGGGGCCCGGAGGGTGCGACCGCAGCCGGGTGCCGACCGTGAACGAACGGTCCGTCCTCAGCCGTTCTCCCCTGGCGAAGATGTAGTCGATACGGTCGAAGGGGCCGCCCTCGCTCCCTTCGGCCCGGCGCAGGGCGTTCCAGGAGGCGCCGGAGTCCGCGCACACGTCCGGATGCTTCTCCCGGAAGGTGTCGCGGAAGCCCGCCCGGGTGAGGAGACGTGTCGCCCTCAGGTCGTAGGACAGTCCGTGGTGTCCCGGGCAGCCCTCCCAGCGCGGTGTCCAGTCGGACGTGGGGACGGTGTTGAGGTCGCCCGCGAGGAGGACGGGGGCGCGGCTGCCGCCGAGCATGTGGGGGAGCTGGACGCGCAGGATGTCGCGCAACTGACGGGACTGTTTGCGGCGTTCCGCCCGGGCCACGCGGGAACGCGGATAGGGCAGTCGTTTTCCGTCCCGCGCGGCGACGGCGTTGGCGTTGACCATGTTGCCGACCCAGGGGCGGGAGAAGTTCAGCCAGGTGTCGACCAGGTTGAGCCGGCGTCCGCCCGGCAGGGCGATGCGCGCGCCGCCCGTGTTGAAGTCGCTGACCGTGTGCCCGCGGGGCACGGGGAACGTACGTTCCACGCGGTGCCGGGTGAAGATCCAGAGGTTGTCCTTGGTCTGGCCCTGCGGCCCCCGGGTGACCTGTACGGCGCGGTAGGTCCCCTTGCCCGCGCGTTCGGTGAGCGCCTCGCGGATCTCGTGCGCCGCGCCATAGGTCTCGATGGAGAAGAAGACGTCGGGGGAGAGGGCCACGAGCTGGTCCAGGAGCAGCGGAAGGTTCTTCTCGCCGCCCAGGCCCGGGTCCCGGCCGCCGTGGAAGATGTTCCAGGACAGCACGCGGATCCGTTCGGGAGGCGGTCCCGAGGCCGCCCTCGGGGCCGCGGGGGAGGGGAGGGCGGCGCCGCACAGGGCTCCGGCCGCGAGGACGGCCGCGCAGAGAGTTGTCCTTTTTCTGGCTTTTCTTCTCACCCTGTGATTGTGCGGTCACAGCCTCCGGGTGGCGTGGATCAGCCGGTCCCGCGCGTCGAAGAGCGCGTCTTTGATCATCTGTTCGTGCGCGGGCGTCAGCCGGGCCACGGGCACCGAGCAACTGATCGCGTCACGCGCGGGCGTGCGGTACGGGATGGCGACGCCGAAGCAGCGCAGGCCGAGGGTGTTCTCCTCGCGGTCGACCGCGTAGCCCTGCTCGCGGACGAGGTGCAGCTCCTCGATGAGCTGCTCGCGGTCGGTGAGGGTGTGCTCGGTGAGCTGCGCGAGGGTCTCGGGCAGCATCTTGCGCACCTGCTCGTCGCCGTACGTCGCGAGCAGGGCCTTGCCCAGCGACGTCGAGTGCGCGGGCAGCCGCCGTCCCACGCGGGTGAACGGGCGCAGATAGTGCTGCGACTGGCGCGTCGCGAGATAGACGACGTTGGTGCCGTCGAGCCGGGCGAGGTGGATGGTCTCCGTGGTGTCGTCGGAGAGCCGGTCGAGGGTCGGCTTGGCGGCGGCCACGACCTCGTCCCCGTCGATGTACGAGGTGCCGACGAGCAGCGCCCGTACGCCGATGCCGTACCGCGTGCCCGTCGCGTCCGTCTCGACCCAGCCGAGGTCGACCAGGGTGCGCAGCAGCATGTAGAGGCTCGACTTGGGGTATCCGACGGCCTCCTGGACGGTGGCCAGCGCGTGCATGCCGGGCCGGCCCGCGAAGAACTCCAGCAACTCCACCGTTCGCACGGCCGACTTGACCTGCGATCCGCCCGTCTCGGTAGCTGACATCGACCTTGACCCCTCTGTTCGCGCAGCCATAGAGTCCCTGCTGCATCGCGGAATTCACTGACAGGGACGCTGTTCAGCATACCGAACAACGTCGCGGTCGGGGCAGGCAACCGGGCAGGAGGACACGGTGGCTGAAGTACCAGTGTGGAGCGTTGACCCCCGGACCGGGAAGCAGCGCGAGCAGGTCACCACCGAGGCCGGGGCGGAGGACGTGGACCGCGCTGTGCGCGGGGCGCACGCGGCTCTCCCCGCGCTCGCGGACCGTACGGCGCGCGCCGTGCTGCTGCGCGCCTGCGCCGCCCAACTGGAGGCCCGCCGCGAGGAGATCGTCGCGACGGCCGACGCGGAGAGCGCGCTCGGCGCCGCACGGCTCGGCGGCGAGCTGACCAGGACGACCGGCCAGCTCCTGGCCTTCGCCGACGAGGTCGAGGACGGCGCGTTCCTCGGCGTGATCATCGACCACGCCGACGCCTCGCTCGCCCCGCCCCGGCCCGATCTGCGGCGCTACCGCATCCCGTTGGGCGTCGTCGCCGTCTACGCCGCGTCCAACTTCCCCCTCGCCTTCTCCGTCCCCGGCGGCGACACCGCCAGCGCGCTGGCCGCCGGGTGCCCCGTCGTCGTCAAGGCCCACCCCGACCACCCCGCCACCTCGGAGCTGTGCGCGAGCGCCCTGCGCGCAGCCGCCGTCGAGACGGGCCTGCCGGAGGACGTGCTCTCCGTCGTCCACGGATTCGACGCGGGCGTCGAACTCGTCCGGCACCCGCTGGTCGCCGCCGCGGGCTTCACCGGCTCCGTACGGGGCGGCCGTGCCCTCTACGACGCGGCGGCGGCCCGGCCACACCCCATCCCGTTCCACGGCGAGCTGGGCTCCCTCAACCCCGTCGTCGTCACCGCCTCCGCCGCGGAGGAGCGCGCCGAGGAGATCGGCGAGGGCCTCGCGGGCTCGATGACACTGGGCACCGGCCAGTTCTGCGTCAAGCCGGGCCTCGTCCTCGCGCCGCAGGGAGAGGCGGGGGACCGGCTGCTCGGCGCCCTCGCGGAGCGCGTGCGCGCGTTCGAGCCCGGGCCGCTGCTCGACGGGCGGATGCGCGAGGCGTTCCTGAGCGGCGTCACCGAGCGCGCGGGGCTCGACGGTGTCGACGCGCCCGTCCAGGCGGGCCCGGGGGCCGAGGGCCCCGACGACCGTACGGTCGGCGCGGGCGTCCTCACCGTGCCCGCGCGCCACCTGACCGGCGACGGGCCGCACGAGCGGCTGCTGGAGGAGTGCTTCGGCCCCGTCACCGTCGTCGCCCGCTACGCCGACGAGGCCGAGGTGAGCGCCGTGCTCGCCCGGCTGCCCGGCAACCTCACCGCGACCGTGCAGCTCGGCGAGGCAGAGGCCGCCGGCAAGGACGGCACGGGGGCGGAGCTGCTCGCGGCGCTGACACCGCTCGCGGGCCGCGTGCTCGTCAACGGCTGGCCCACCGGCGTCGCCGTCGCGCCGGCGCAGCACCACGGCGGGCCGTACCCGGCGACGACCTCGACGTCCACCTCCGTCGGCGCGACCGCCATGGAACGGTGGCTCCGTCCGGTCGCCTACCAGTCCACGCCCGAACCGCTGCTGCCGCCCGAGCTGCGGGACGACAACCCCCTCGGGCTGCCGCGCAGGGTCGACGGGCGGCGCGAGGGGTAGCGGTACGCGCCCCCGGGGAGGGGAGACTGGCGCCATGGAAGCCAGCTTCTTCGACAGCGACGCCGCCGCCCTCCTCGCCGCCGAGTTCGACCCCCGCCCCACCTATCTGAACACCGCCTCGCACGGCCTGTTCCCCTCCCGTACGGCCGACGCCGTACGGGAGGGCGTCACGGACATGGCGACCGGGCGGATAGACATGCCGCGCTACTTCGCCGTCGCCGACGAGGCGCGCGCCTCCTACGCCCGGCTCGCCGGGACGACGCCGGACCGGGTGGCGCTCGGCAGCGCCGTCTCCACGTACGTCGGGCTGATCGCCGCCTCGCTGCCCGGCGGTGCGGAGGTCCTCGTCGCGGACGGCGACTTCAGCTCCGTCGTGAACCCGTTCACCGTGCGCGACGACCTCAAGCTGCGCACCGCGCCGCTCGCAGGACTCGCCGAGGCCGTCGACTCCTCGACGGCGCTGGTCGCGGTCAGCGCCGTGCAGTCCGCCGACGGACGGATCGCCGATCTCGCCGCGATCCGGGAGGCGGCGGGATCGGCCGGGGCGCGGACGCTGATCGACGCCACCCAGGCGGTCGGCTGGTTCCCGCTGCGCGCCGACGAGCACGACTACGTCGTGAGCGCCGCCTACAAATGGCTGCTCTGCCCGCGCGGGGCGTCCTTCCTGACCGTCTCGGAGGAGGTCCAGGAGTCGCGTGCGCTGCTCCCGCAGCACGCGGGATGGGTGGCGGGGGCCCGGCCGTGGGAGAACACGTACGGCCCGGTCCGGCAGTACGCGCCCGACGCGCGGCGCTACGACGAGAGCCCGGCGCTCCTGTCGTACCTGGGGGCGGCGCGTTCGCTCGCGCTGGTCGAGCGCGTGGGGCGCGACGCGATCGGGGCGCACGACCGCGCGCTGGCGCGGCGCTTCCGCGCCGGGGTCGCGGGGATCGGTGCCGGGTACGAGGCGGTGCCGGGCGACTCGGCCATCGCCGCGGTGCCGGGCCTCGGCGGCGCAGCGGAGCGGCTGGCGGAGGCGGGCATCGTGGCCTCGGTGCGCGACGGCAACCTGCGCGTCGCGTTCCACCTCTACAACACGGAGGCGGACGTGGACCGCCTGCTGAACGTCCTCGCGGACGTCTGACGGCACGGCCGGACGGGGCTTCTCAAAGCGGAGCTTCTGGAAGACGGAGCTTCTCGAAGACGGGGCTTCTCAAAGGGGCGGGGCAGCAGCGCGACTGCCCCGCCCCTCACGCGGCGCGGTTCAGCTCAGACGGGCTGGCTCACCGGACCGGCGTGAAGTCCTGCGCGCCGATGTACTCAGGGCGCCGGACGGGGGCCGCGAACGGCTCCACGGCGGTGTTCTCCACGGAGTTGAACACGAAGAAGACGTTGCTCCGCGGGTACGGGGTGATGTTGTCCCCGCTGCCGTGCATGGTGTTGCAGTCGAACCAGACGGCCGAACCGGGCTTGCCGGTCCACTGCGCGATCCCGAACTCCGACGAGAGCCGCACCAGGGCCTCGTCCGAAGGGATCCCCGCATCCTGCATCTGGAGCGAGCGCTTGTAGTTGTCCTTCGGCGTCGCGCCCTCGCAGCCGAGATACGTCTTGTGCGACCCCGGCATCAGCATGAGGCTGCCGTTGTACGCGAAGTTCTCGGTGAGGGCGATCGACAGGGACACGGTCCGCATCCGGGCGAGGCCGTCCTCCGCGTGCCACGTCTCGAAGTCGGAGTGCCAGTAGAAGCCACTGGCGCCGAAGCCGGGCTTCACGTTGATACGGGACTGGTGGATGTAGACGTCCGAACCCAGGATCTGCCGGGCACGGCCCACCACGCGCGGGTCCGAAGCGATCCGCGCGAAAATGTCGCTGATCTTGTGCACCTCGAACACGGAACGGATTTCCTGCGACTTGGGCTCGACGATGGACCGCGCGTCCGCCTTGATCTCCGGGTCGGTCGTGAGCCGCTCCAGCTCGGACTGGAGCGCCGGGATCTCATCGGGCGCGAGGAGCTCGTCGAGGATCAGGAAGCCGTCCCGCTCGAACGCCGACAGATGGGCCCCGCCCATGGGGCCCGGCGTACCCGGCTCGGACCACACGACGGGGTCCTTCCGTTCGATCAGCACCTCGTGGGTGCCCCGGGTCGGGTACAGGTCGGCAGTGCGCTCGGGTGCGGTGGTCATGGAAGTGCCTTCCTCTCCTGTTCTGTTGAAGGTCCCTGTCTGTTCGATGGCCCTTTCTGTGGCCTACGGGTTGCTGGTCAGCCCTCTGCGGGCTCGGGCTCGGTGAGCAACGGGTACACACCGTTCTCGTCGTGGTCCTCGCGGCCGGTGACCGGAGGATTGAAGACGCAGAGGCACCGGAAGTCCTCCTTGATCCTCATGGTGTGCCTCTCGTTTCCGTCCAGCAAGTACATGGTTCCGGGGGTGATGGTGTGCTTCTCCCCGGTCTCGCGGTTCGTGAGCTCGGCCTCGCCCTCGACGCAGACGACGGCCTCGATGTGATTGGCGTACCACATGTCGGTCTCGGTCCCCGCGTAGAGGATCGTCTCGTGCAGCGAGAAGCCGACGCGCTCCTTCGCCAGCACGATGCGCTTGCTCTCCCAGGTGCCGGACGCCGACTTGACGTGGCGGTCGGTGCCCTCGATGTCCTTGAAGGAACGAACGATCACGGTGGGATGGTGCCTTTCTCTCTGCCCGTCACAGGTGATGTACCCGTGACGAGGTCCATTACGGGGGCGGCCCGCCCCGGCGACTGCCGGGGCGGGCCGAGTCGGCGGGGCGTCAGACGGTTTCGCGTACCGCCCTGGCGAGGACGCGCAGTCCCTCGTCCAGCTCCTCCGGGGTGATGGTCAGCGACGGGAGCAGCTTGACGACCTCGCTCTCCGGGCCGGAGGTCTCGATCAGCAGCCCCAGCTCGAAGCAGCGCTTGGCCACGGCGTTCGCGCGGTTCTTGTTGTGGAACTCCAGGCCCCACACCAGGCCGCGGCCGCGGAAGTCGGCGACCTCTCCCGCGTGCTCCTCGGCGATGGCGCGCAGCGCGGTCTCGACCTGCTCCCCGCGCGCCAGGGTCTGCTTCTCCATCTGGCCGTCGGTCCAGTAGGTCTCCAGCGCGGCGGTGGCCGTCACGAAGGCCGGGTTGTTGCCGCGGAAGGTGCCGTTGTGCTCGCCCGGCTCCCAGATGTCCAGCTCCGGCTTGAACAGGGTGAGCGCGAGCGGCATGCCGTAGCCGCCGATCGACTTGGACAGCGTGACGATGTCCGGCTGGATGCCCGCCTCCTCGAAGGAGAAGAACGCGCCCGTACGCCCGCAGCCCATCTGGATGTCGTCGACGATGAGCAGCATGTCGTGGCGGTGGCACAGGTCGGCGAGCGCCCGCAGCCAGGAGGCGCGTGCGACATTGATGCCGCCCTCGCCCTGCACGGTCTCGACGATCACGGCCGCGGGCTTGTTCAGCCCGGAACCCTGGTCCTCCAGCAGCCGCTCGAACCAGATGAAGTCGGGGGTGGCGCCGTCGAGGTAGTCGTCGAACGGCATCGGGGTGCCGTGCACCAGCGGGATGCCGGCGCCGGCGCGCTTGAACGCGTTGCCCGTGACGGCCAGCGAGCCCAGGGACATGCCGTGGAACGCGTTGGTGAACGAGACGATCGACTCGCGGCCCTTGACCTTGCGGGCCAGCTTCAGCGCGGCCTCGACGGCGTTCGTGCCGGTCGGGCCCGGGAACATGACCTTGTGGTCCATGCCGCGCGGTTTGAGGATCGTCTCCTGGAACGCCTCCAGGAAGGCCCGCTTGGCGCTGGTCGACATGTCCAGGCCGTGCACGACGCCGTCCCGCTCCAGGTAGTCCAGGAGGGCGCGCTTGAGGACCGGGTTGTTGTGGCCGTAGTTGAGCGAGCCCGCTCCGGCGAAGAAGTCGAGGTAGGTGTGGCCGTCCTCGTCGTACATGTGCGCGCCCTGGGCGCGGTCGAAGATGGTGGGCCAGCCACGGCAGTAACTGCGCACCTCCGACTCCACGGTCTCGAAGACGCTGAGGTCCGGCTGGGTGATGGTCACGGCTTGCTCCTGGGAGTGAGTCATGTGAGGGAAGAGGAAGTCTGATGGGGGGTGCGAACGGAACCGGTCGGTACCGAATGCCCGGGGGCGAGGGTCGTGTACGTCAGCGCCGCGCTGCGCCGGGAAACACGACCGGACCTATCCGGTACAGCACCTCGGGTTCATGGCCCGTCTCCGGGAAGACCTCGGCACCGAACAGCACCTCCTTCTCGACCGGCGCCTCATGGCGGCGCGCGTAGGAGGTGAACAGGCGGTTCGAGGGGGCGTTGTCGGGGGTGACCGTGGTCTCTACGCTGTCGATCCCGGTCTCCTCGGCGACCCGCAGGGTCAGCCCGTCGAGCATCGCCGCCGCGAGCCCGCGGCCGCGCGCCGCCTCGTCGACGGCCACCTGCCACACCAGGAGGGTGCGGGGGCTGTCGGCGCGTACGTAACCGGTGATGAACCCGACCGGAGCGCCGTCCGCGTCGCGGGCGACGACCGAGGTGGCCGCGAAGTCGCGGCACCACAGCAGGTAGCTGTAGGAGGAGTTCAGGTCGAGCGTCCGGGAGTCGCGGGCGATGCGCCAGATCGCGGCTCCGTCCTCCACCCGGGGAGTGTCGAGCTTCAGTCCCTCCGGCATTTCCAGGAAATCGCTATGGGCACGTGCAAGGTCTGCTTGTGCGGCGGTCATGCGGATTCAATTTACCCAGCAGAATCTGAAAGCGCACGGGGGTGAGGGGTTACGTGAGGGGGGCGCGTTGTGTTATCGCGCGGGGGCGCGCAGGCGCGTAAGACCCCGCCATTCTCCCCGGTCATGTGCGGTTTTATCCGGGCAAAAGGACCGTCTTGTGGAGTCCGTCACAGTGGCGTAACGGAGGCGAGACGCGTCCGAATTACGGCGATTGAAGCTAGCGAAATCTTAGCGTTTGAGCTGGCGGAGAGCGGGCAGAAGAATACGGGAACCTGTACTCGAAAGCCTGCGTGAAATGCATCCTAATTCGGGGTGTCCGCGGGTGTCAGGGGTTTCTCGGAAGTCGCCCTCCCGGAACTCGTGTTCTCGTGTTCCCCCGTTCCCGTGGCCCGAGTCCGTTCACCGGGCGTGTGTACGGGACACCCGACTCGTACAGTGCCCCCATGAGTGAGCGCGCGACGCAGCCGGTGCTGCGTGTCAAGGGGCGGGTGCTGGCGGGGCCCGAGGACGTCCGTGACGAACTGTGGGCGGTGGACGGGAGGATCACCTACGAACGGCCGCCGGCCCCGCTCCCCGTGACCACCCTGGAGGGCTGGACGCTGCCCGGCCTCGTCGACGCGCACTGCCATGTCGGGCTAGACGCCCACGGCCCCGTGGACGACTCCACCAGCGAGAAGCAGGCCCTCACCGACCGCGAGGCCGGCGCGCTGCTGCTGCGCGACGCGGGCTCGCCCTCCGACACCCGCTGGATCGACGACCGCGAGGACCTGCCCCGCATCATCCGCGCGGGCCGCCACATCGCCCGTACCCGCCGGTACATCCGCAACTACGCGCACGAGATCGAGCCCGGCGACCTCGCCGCGTACGTGCGCCAGGAGGCGCGGCGCGGCGACGGCTGGGTCAAGCTCGTCGGCGACTGGATCGACCGCGAGGAGGGCGATCTGACCGCCTGCTGGCCCCGCTGGGCGATCGACGAGGCCATCGCCGCCGCCCACGAGGAGGGCGCGCGCGTGACGGCGCACTGCTTCGCCGAGGACTCCCTGTACGACCTGGTGGACGCCGGGATCGACTGCGTCGAGCACGCGACGGGGCTCACCGAGGAGACCATCCCGCTCTTCGCCGAGCGGGGCGTCGCGATCGTGCCCACCCTGGTCAACATCGCCACGTTCCCGGCGCTCGCCGAGGGGGGCGAGGCGAAATTCCCCCGCTGGGCGGACCATATGCGGCGCCTCCACGAGCGCCGGTACGAGACCGTACGCGCCGCCTGGGACGCGGGCATCCCCGTCTTCACCGGCACCGACGCGGGCGGCTCCCTGCCGCACGGGCTGGTGGGCCAGGAGGTCGCCGAGCTGGTCAAGGCCGGTATCCCCGCGCGGGACGCGCTCTCCTCCGCGACCTGGGGCGCCCGCTCCTGGCTGGGCAGGCACGGCCTGGAGGAGGGGGCACCCGCCGACTTCGTCGTCTACCCGACCGACCCCAGGGCGGACGTGGGTGTCCTGGTCGCACCCCGGCACGTCGTGCTGCGCGGACGCGTCGTGCAGTAGTCCCTAAGGACGTGCGGTCGTCCCTAGGGACGTGCGGTAGTTCCTAGGGACGTGCGGTCGTCCCTAGGGACGTGCGGTAGTTCCTCAGGGACGTGCGGTAGTTCCTAGGGACGTGCGGTAGTTGTTCAGGGACGTGCGGTAGTCCCTTCCGGGCCCCGCGGTCGCTCCTCCCGGAAACCGTGCGCCCGTCGTACCGGGGCGGCAGAATTTTTCTCGCCAGGGATGTCGAGAACTCCTCAACGGCTCCGACGTCCCCCGTGAGAGGCGCCCGCACCGGGCACCGTGCCGAGGAGGCGGACACCATGAAGTACATGCTGATGGTCATGGGCAACCAGGCCGAGTACGACGCCATGGAGGGCAAGGGGGACGGTCCGGCCGTATGGACCGAGGAGTCCATGAAGGCGATGTTCGAGTACATGGGCGCCCTCAACAACGACCTCGCGGAGTCCGGCGAGCTGATCGACGCCCAGGGGCTGACCGCCCCCGCGCAGGGCAAGGCCGTCACCGTGAAGGACGGGAAGACGGTGGTCGTCGACGGTCCCTTCGTCGAGGCCAAGGAGGTCCTCGCGGGCTACTGGATCGTGGACGTGGCCAGCGAGGAGCGGGCCATCGAGATCGCCGCCCGCGCCTTCTCATGTCCCGTGCCCGAGGGCGCGTCCGCGAGCCTGCCCGTCGTGGTCCAGCCGATCGGCGACGCCGGCGCCGAGGAGCTGTGACGGGGACGAGACGGAACCGATCGGTTCCATGACCGCGCGGACACCGGACGAGGACCTGCTGCGCCGACTGGCTCCGCAGGTCCTCGGCGCGCTCGTACGCCGGTACGGCCATTTCGACGCCGCGGAGGACGCCGTCCAGGAGGCGCTGCTCGCCGCCGTACGGCAGTGGCCCGAGTCCGGAAGGCCGGAGAACCCGCGCGGCTGGCTCATCCGCGTCGCCTCCCGGCGGCTGACCGACACCCTCCGCGCGGAAGAAGCACGCAGACGGCGCGAGGAACGGATCGCCGCCAGCTCCCCGAGCGACGCGCTGCACGCGCCGCCCCCCGGCGAGAGCCGCGCCCCGTCCGAGGACGACACCCTCGCGCTGCTCTTCCTGTGCTGCCATCCGGCGCTCACCCCGGAGTCGCAGTCCGCGCTCACCCTGCGCGCGGTCGGCGGCCTCACCACGGCCGAGATCGCCCGCGCCTACCTCGTCCCCGAGGCGACCATGGCGCAGCGGGTCAGCCGCGCCAAACAGCGCATCCGCAAGGAGGGCGGACGGTTCGCGCGCCCGGGGAAGGCCGAACTCGCCGACCGTCTCGGCGCCGTCCTCCAGGTCCTGTACCTCATCTTCAACGAGGGCTACACGGCCACGGCGGGCAGCTCCCTCCAGCGCCGCGAACTGGCCGGAGAGGCCATCCGCCTGACCCGCGCCCTGCGCCGACTCCTCCCGGAGGACGGCGAGGTGGCGGGCCTGCTCGCGCTCATGCTGCTCACCGACGCGCGGCGGGACGCCCGTACGAAGCCCGACGGCTCGCTCGTGCCGCTCGCGGAGCAGGACCGGGACCTGTGGCACAGGGACGCCGTCGCGGAGGGCGTCGCCCTGGTCACCGAGGCGCTCACCCACAGGTCCCTCGGCCCGTACCAGCTCCAGGCCGCCATCGCCGCCGTGCACGACGAGGCGCCCTCCGCGGAGGAGACCGACTGGCCGCAGATCCTCGCGCTCTACGACCTTCTCGAACGGTTCGCCCCCGGGCCCGTCGTCGCGCTCAACCACGCCGTGGCCGCCGCGATGGTCCACGGGCCGCGCGTCGGGCTCGGCAGGCTGGCGGCACTGGACGACGACCCGTCGATGGCCCGGCACCACCGGCTCGCGGCCGTACGGGCGCACCTTCTCGAAATGGCCGGAGAACCGGAGGCGGCCGTGGCCGCGTACCGTACGGCCGCCGAGCGCACCCTCAGCCTGCCCGAACGGCGCTACCTCTTGGAGAGGGCCGCACGCGTCGATCCCGGATGACACCGGAGGGCCCCGTACCGCAGCCTGGGGGAATGACCACGACGGGACCCTCCGCCCTTTCCGCGCGGGACGCGCTCGCCCTGGTGGCGCGGGACTTCAGCGCCTTCACGGGCCCGGAACGCCCCCAGCCCCCCGACGGCCCGCTCGGCTGGGGCGGATACGACGCGGCACGCGCCCGGGCCCGCGACCGTACGGGCGAGAGCGAGTCCGTCCTGTGCGGCACCGGCAAGGCGGGAAGCGTCGAAGCGGTGCTGATCTCCTTCGAGTTCGGCTATCTCGGCGGCTCGCTGGGGGAGCGCACGGGCGACCGTATCGAGGCGGCACACGCGCGGGCGCGCGAGCAGGGGCTGCCCGTGGTCACGCTCGTCGCGACGGGCGGCAGCAGGATGCAGGAGGGCATGCGCGCGCTCACCCAGCTCCAGCGCGTCGCCCGGCAGACCGCGCTCACCCGGCGCGCGGGACTGCCGCAGCTCGCGCTCGTCCGCGACCCGGCGACCGGCGGCGGCTGGGCCACCCTCGCCGCGGGCGCCGACGTGGTGCTCGGGCTGCCGGGCGCGCAGGCGGGCTTCGCGGGATCGCGCGTACGCCCGCGCGACGCCGACCCGGGCGCCTACACGGTCGAGGGACAGCACGCGGCGGGACACCTCGACCAGATCGTCCCGGAGGACGAGGCGGGCCCCGCCGTCGCCCGCTGGCTCGGCCTCCTGACGGACGGAGGGAACGGGACGAGGGGAGAGGCTCCGCCTGAGCCTGAGCCTGAGCCTGAGCCCGGGCCCGCTCCCGAGCCCGCGCCTGTCCCGTACGCGCTCACCTCCGCCCCGCCCCCGGAGAGCGGCACCGAGGCCGTCTCCCGGGCCCGCTCGCGGGACAGGCCCCGCGCCGCGGCCTATCTGGACGCCTACTTCGCCGAGCGCGAGGAGATCAGCGGCGACCGCGCCGGAGGCGTCGACCCGGGCATGCGGTGCGGCTTCGGACGGCACCGGGGCCGCACCGTCGCCTACGCCGCGCAGTGCGGCACCGCGACCCTGCCCTCCGGCTACCGCACCGCCGCGCGGCTGATCCGCCTCGCGGACCGGCTCGGGCTCCCCGTGCTCACCCTGATCGACACCCCCGGCGCCGCGAACGACGCCGAGGCCGAGCGTGCCGGTGCCGGTCCGGCCATCGCCGACGTCTTCGCCGCCGTCGCCGAGGCCGCCGTGCCCGTCACCTCGCTGCTGATCGGCGAGGGCGGCTCGGGCGGCGCCCTCGCGCTCGCGGCGCCCGGGGCGCTGTGGGTCACGCCGGACAGCTACTTCTCGGTGATCGCCCCGGAGATGGCCGCCGCGATCCTCAAGCGCGGCCCCGAACGCGTCCCGGAGACCGCCGAGGAGCTGCGGCTGCGCCCCCAGGACGCCGTCGGGCTCGGCGTCGCCCGGGGAATAGCCCCCCGCGCTCCGGGGTTGCCCCCGGTATGCGAGTAGAGATCTGGTCCGACATCGCCTGCCCCTTCTGCTACATCGGCAAGGCACGCTTCGAAAAGGGGCTCGCGGCGTTCGCGCACCGCGACGACGTGGAGGTCCACCACCGCTCGTTCGAGCTGAATCCGAACGCGGGAGATCCGCCGGGCGCGCCCGTGACCACGATGCTCGTGGAGAAGTACGGGCTGTCGCCGGAGCAGGCCGAGGCCGCCGAGCGGGACGTCGCCGCGTCCGCCGCGGGGGAGGGCCTGGAGTACGGGGAGGGGCGCGAGATCAGCGGCTCGACCTTCGACCTCCACCGCCTGCTGCACGCCGCCAGGACCCACGGCGAGAAGGCGCACGACGCCCTGCTCGACGCGTTCTACCGCGCCCATTTCGCCGACCTGCTCAATCTCAACGACCAGGAGACGCTGCTGCGCGTCGTCACCGGGGCGGGGGTCGACGAGTCGGAGGCCCGCGCCGTCCTGGCCGACAAGGAGGCGTACGCCGAGGCCGTACGGACGGACGAGCGCGAGGCCGCCCAACTCGGCGCCACGGGCGTGCCGTTCTTCGTGATCGACCGCCGCTTCGGCGTCTCCGGGGCCCAGCCGCCCGAGGTCTTCACCCAGGCACTCGACCAGGCGTACGCGGCGGGTGGCGGCCTGGTCACCGTGGCCGCGGCCGCCCAGGGCACCGACGCGCCCGTCTGCGAGGATGGGGCCTGCGAGATACCCGACGCCAAGCCCTGACCCCCACGCGCGGGAGGGGCCCGGCCACCGGAGAAGGGGACGCACCGTGACCGAGCGCAAGCCTCCCGGGATCAGCTTCGAGACCTGGGCCGACCGGCAGATCCGCGAGGCCGAGGAGCGCGGCGAGTTCGCGAACCTGCCGGGCGCGGGCAAGCCCCTCAAGGACGAGCACCGGCCCTACAACGAGCAGTGGTGGGTCGAGCGCAAGATGCGCGACGAGAACCTCAGCTATCTGCCGCCCTCCCTCGCCCTGCGCAAGGAGGCCGACGAGGCCCGCGCCGCGCTGGCGCGGGCCCGTTCGGAGACCGAGGTCCGCGAGATCGTCGAGGGGATCAACGCGAAGATCCGCGAGGCCATCAAGCACCCGCCCGAGGGCCCGCCCCACCGCCTCGTCCCGTTCGACCTGGAGCGTGCCCTCGACGAGTGGCGCGCGGCGCGGGACAACGGCTGAACGAGCGGCTGAACGGCCGGGGCGCCCCCGGCCCCGGTCCGGGCCCGGCCCTGGCGTCTCCGGGCCCGGCCCTGACGCGTCCGGTCCCGGCTCTGGTGTCTCCGGTCCCGGCTCAGAACTCCCCGCGCGCCATCCCGATCAGCCGTTCCAGCACGCGCCCCTGACCGACGCGCAGCCCGTCGTGCTCCCACTCGCTGGTCACCCAGGCCCGCGTGCCGCGCACCGCCTGCGCCGTGGCCATCGAGTCGTCGCGGTCGACGTACATGTCGTCGTAGTAGACCACCGCGTGGACGGGCACCTCGTTGGCCGCCAGCCGCGCGGGGTCGTACAGGTCCGGCCAGTCGCCCCGCTCCGCCAGCAGGTGCGCTGTCTCGTGCAGCGGCACCAGCGCGGGGTCCGTCTCGAACTGCCAGGGGTAGATCATCTCCCCGGTGAAGTACACCTGCCGCCCCTCGTCCAGCGCCCGTCGCGCGTCGAACACGGGGAACTCGTCCCGCACCCGCTGCGCCGCCCATCGGGTGCCCTCCTTGCTGACCGAGCGCTGCCCGTAGGACGCCTCGTGCAGCAGCGCGAACAGCGGGTTGGTGGCCAGGGAGACGTGGGGGCGCACGCCCTCCAGGAAGGTGTCGGACAGCTCGCGTCCCGCGCGGCCCGGCGTCCAGGCGTCCTCCAGCAGGTAGTGCAGCAGGTCCGGGCCGCTGCCCATGCCCAGCATCAGGCCGAGCCACTGGAAGCGCTCCACGGTGAGCGGGCTGCCGTCCGGCAGCGTGGCCTCGTGCTCGGCGAGGTGCTCGGCGATCTCCCGCACCGTGCCGACGTCCCCGGGGTAACGGTCGTAGAATGCGGCGTTCTTGGAGGCGACGCGCGGATACGACTTCCGGTAGATGTCCTCGGCACCGGTGCGGAGCCCCGGCAGGCCGCCGGTGACGAACGCCTCGCGCACCCCCTCCGGCGCGAACGACAGGTACGTGGTCGTGCAGAAGCCGCCGAAGCTCTGCCCGATCACCGACCACGGGACACCCGCGCCCAGCAGCCGCTTCCTGACGACTTCGGCGTCCTTGACGATGGAGTCGGCGCGGAAGAGCGCCAGATAGTCGGCCTGTTCGCGCGGGGTGCCGCGCAGCGGGAGGGACTGGCGGTTCGCGGGCGTCGACCTCCCCGTGCCCCGCTGGTCGAGCAGCAGCACCCGGTAGTGGCGCAGCGCGGGCGCCCACCAGTCCGGGCCCACAGGGCGCGGCGAACGGCCGCCGGGACCGCCCTGGAGATAGACCAGCCACGGCAGGTCCTCGCGCTCTCTTCCCGCCGCGACCAGCTCCCGCGCGTACACCTCGATCTGCTCGCCGTCCGGGGCCGCGTGGTCCAGGGGGACGGGGAACACATGGTCGGTCAGAACGGTGCCGGGGTGCCGGTGAGTGACGGGCACGGGAGACCTCCTCGGGTCACGGTCGTACGGAGGGGCGGGCGGCCGTACGTGCAGCAGTGCCCGGACATGGAAGGGGCGCGTGTGCACGAAACGGGCGCGCGCGGACCCTATCCGCGCCCGAGGGCCACCGCCAGTGCGCCCATCAGCCGGTCGGTCGTTCCGCGGTCCCTGACGGCCATCCGGAACCACTCCGGGCCGAGCCCGGGGAACGTGTCGCCCCGCCGCACCGCGAAGCCCAGATCGCGCAGTCTCTCCCGGAGCGCCGCCGCGTCCGGGTGGCGCACCAGCAGGAACGGGCCCTCCGGGGCGTCCGTCGCCGTCCGCAGACCGTCCTGCCGGAAGGCCGCCAGCCGGTCCATCAGATACGCGCGGTCGGCCCCGAACTCCTTGGCCGCCGTCTCCGCCTCGGCGAGCGCGTCCGGCGTGCCGCACGCCTCGGCCGCGGCCAGCGCGGGCGTCGAGACGGGCCACAGCGGCTGAGGGCGCTCCAGCGCCCGTACGGTCGCCGGGTCCGTCAGTACGTAGCCGACGCGGAGGCCCGCGAGCCCCCAGGTCTTGGTGAGGCTGCGCAGGACGGCCACGCGCCCCGGCAGACCGCCGAGCAGGGGGACGAGGGACTCCCGTTCGCCGGGGACGGCGTCGATGAACGCCTCGTCCACCACGAGCGTGCGCCCCTCGCGCGCGAGCGCCGCGAGGGCGTCCGCGGGGTGCAGCACGGACGTCGGGTTCGTCGGGTTGCCCACGACCACCAGATCGGCGTCGGCGGGCACGCGCGTGGGGTCCAGCCGGAACCCGTCGTCCGGGTCGAGCAGGACGCGCCCGACCTCGTGCCCGGCGTCCCGCAGCGCCGCCTCCGGCTCGGTGAACTGGGGGTGTACGACGACCGGCCGGGCCGCCGGAAGGGCCCGCGCGAGCAGCACGAAGGCCTCGGCGGCGCCCGCCGTCAGCAGCACCCGGTCCGGCGACAGGCCGTGCCGCTCGGCGACCGCCTCGCGCGCCGGGCGGCCGTCGGGGTACGCGGCGAGACCGTCCAGGGAGGCCACGAGCCGGGCACGCAGCCACTCCGGGGGCGTGCCGGTACGGACGTTCACCGCGAGGTCCGTCAGCCCGGTCCCGGCGGTGCCGCGCACTTCGGCGTCGCCATGGTGGCGCAGGTCGGGGGCGTGGGGCGGGGCATGGCCCGTCCGCCGGGCGGCGGCCGCGGCCGTCACCCGTTCCGACTTCCGCTTGGGGACGAGGAGTTCGCCCTCCCGGCCCCCGGCGGCGAGCAGAGCCGCCGCCTCCGCGACCGAGGGCGTCCCGACGGCCGCCCGTACGGTGCCCGAGGGGCTGGGCACGGTCACCGCGGACAGTTCCTCCGGCGCGTACGTCCGCAGGGGCACGCCCAGTCGTGCGGCGGCGTCGGCCAGTCCGGGCTCGCGGCCCTTCGCGTCGGCCGTGGCGAGCGCGGCGACGGAGCGCGCGTCCGTACCGGCCTCGTTGAGCACTCGCTCAACGGCCAGGAGGACCTCGTCCACGGTCACGCCTTCCCGCGCGCCGACGCCGACGAAAAGGGACGTCCCCGTCATCGTGCCGCCCCTTGCCGCCGCGCGGCTCCCGCGACGAACCGTCCGGCCGTCTCAGGAGCGGCTGCCCAGTGGACGTGCAGATACGAGGCGTGCACGTTCCCCTCGGCGTACCCCTCGACCCTGCGCTCGGGACGGACCATGCCCCAGGCGGGCATGGTGCCGGCCCCCGGCTCCAGGGCCGTGCGGTGGAACTCGTGCCCCCGTACGCGCGTGCCGGCGGCGGCGAGCACGTTGTCCGCGACGGCGACGGCCTCGCGGTAGCCCAGGGTAAGGTTCTTCGTCATCCGCGCGGTCGCGTCCAGCAGGCCGCACATCGGCTTGCCGTCCAGCTCCCTGGCCAGGTACAGCAGTCCGGCGCACTCGGCGGCCACGGGCCCCCGGAACGTCGCGATTTCCTTGCGGAGCGCCTCGTTCTCCGACAGCTCCGGCGCGTACACCTCGGGGAACCCTCCGCCGATGACCAGCCCGCCCGTCCCCTCGGGCAGCGTCTCGTCACGCAACGGGTCGAACGGGACGACCTCGGCGCCCGCGGCCGTCAGCAGCTCCGTGTGCTCCGCGTACGAGAAGGTGAACGCGGGCCCGCCCGCGACGGCGACGACGGGACGCCCGGAGGAAGAACGCGCCTCCCGCGCCGCCCCGGCCTCTGCCCCGGCCCTTGCCCCCGCCGCCACCTCGGCCGCCGCGTCCCACGCCGCGCCCTCCAGCGGCGGCGCGGTCCTGGCCAGCGCCAGCAGCGCGTCCAGGTCGCACCCCTCGCGCACCTGCTCCGCCAGCGCCGCCACGGACTCGACGGCGTCGGCGCGCCGTTCGGCCACCGGGACCAGGCCCAGATGGCGCGAGGGCGCCCGTACGACAGGGGCACGCCGGAGCGCCCCCAGGACGGGCACGCCGGAGCCGCCCAGCGCCTCCCGCAGCAGCTCCTCGTGGCGCGCGGAGCCCACCTTGTTGAGCACCACGCCCGCGACGCGTACCTCGGGGTCCCAGGAGGCGAAGCCGTGCACCAGGGCCGCCACCGACCGGGACTGCGACGAGGCGTCCACGACGAGCACCACCGGCGCCTTGAGCAGCTTCGCCACATGGGCGGTGGAGGCCAGTTCGCCCTCGCCGCTCGCGCCGTCGTAGAGGCCCATCACGCCCTCCACGACGGCGAGGCCGGCGCCCGCCGAACCGTGTGCGAACAGGGGCGCGATCCGCCCCGGGCCGCACAGGTACGCGTCCAGGTTCCGCCCCGGGCGGCCCGTCGCCAGCGCGTGGTAGCCGGGATCGATGTAGTCGGGGCCGACCTTGTGGCCCGACACGGCGAGTCCCCGCGCGGCGAACGCGGCCATCAGGCCCGTGGCCACGGTCGTCTTGCCGCATCCCGAGGCGGGGGCGGCGACGACCAGGCGCGGCACGGTGTTCAGCATGGCGCGACCGGCCGGTCCGCCGCTCGGCACGTCACCATTCGATGCCCCGCTGGCCCTTCTGGCCCGCGTCCATCGGGTGCTTGACCTTCGTCATCTCGGTCACCAGGTCGGCGGCCTCCAGCAGCTTCTCCGGCGCGTTCCGCCCCGTGATCACCACGTACTGGCTCCCCGGGCGCTCGTTCAGCACGGAGACCACCTCGTCCGTGTCGATCCAGCCCCAGTGCATCGGGTAGGCGAACTCGTCCAGCACGTAGAGCTTGTACGTCTCGGCCGCCAGGTCGCGCTTGACCTGCTCCCAGCCCTCGCGGGCCGCCTCCTCGCTGCTCAGCTCGTCCTGTGCGCCGCGCTGGATCCAGGACCAGCCCTCGCCCATCTTGTGCCAGGCGACGGTGCCGCCCTCGCCGGTGTCGCCCAGTACGCGCAGGGCACGCTCCTCGCCGACCTTCCACTTGGCCGACTTCACGAACTGGAACACCCCGATCGGCCAGCCCTGGTTCCAGGCGCGCAGCGCCATCCCGAAGGCGGCCGTCGACTTCCCCTTGCCGGTGCCCGTATGGACGGCGACCAGCGGCCGGTTGCGCCGCTGGCGCGTGGTGAGTCCGTCGTCCGGAACGACGTTCGGCTGTCCCTTTGGCATCAGGCGGCCCTCCGTGAGTGCGTGGCGGTGGCATGGCGTACGAGGTCGGTGACGGCGTCGGCGCGCAGCTCGTCCAGCGTGACCGCGGGACCGCCCAGGTCCCGCGCCAGCTCGGCCGCGAGCCCGAGCCGCACGGGCCCCGCCTCGCAGTCCACGACCACCGAGGCGGTGCCGTCGGCGGCGAGCAGGGACGCCGCGCGGCGTGCCCGTACGACGGGTTCGGGGCCGCCGGTGGCCTTGCCGTCCGTGACGGTGACGAGCAGCGGGCGGCGCGCGGGATCGCGCATCCGCTCCACGCGCAGCACCTCACGGGCCTTCAGCAGCCCGGCCGCCAGAGGCGTACGGCCGCCGGTCGGCAGCGACTCCAGGCGAGCCGCGGCGGTGTCGACGGACGAGGTCGGCGGCAGCGCGACCTCCGCCTCGCTCCTGCGGAACGTCACCAGGCCGACCTTGTCGCGCCGCTGGTAGGCGTCGAGCAGCAGCGACAGCACGGCGCCCTTGACCGCGCTCATGCGCCGCCGCGCCGCCATCGAGCCCGAGGCGTCGACGACGAACAGGACGAGATTGCCCTCGCGGCCCTCCCGTACGGCCTCGCGCAGGTCGTCCCTGCGCAGCAGCAGCCCGCTGCCAGCGCGCCCGCGTGCGTGCTGGTGCGGCGCGGCGGCCTGCACGGTCGCCGCCAGATGCAGCTTGCCGAGCGCGCCCTGGGGCCGCCGGGCGCCGGTCGTGCGCCCGTGCGCCGTACGGGCGCGGGAGCGCCGCCCGGCGGCGCCCTCACCGAGCCCGGGGACGGTGAGCGTACGGGCCTTGAAGGGCTCGGCGGCGGGCGCAGCGCCCTTCTCCGGGGCCCGCGCGCCCTCGGCGGGGGCCTGCTCGGCCGACGCCTCGGAAGGCTCCGAGGCGGCCTCCTGCGGCTGCCCCTGCTCCGGGACGGAAGGCTGCTCGTCCCGCTGCCGCCCGTCCGGCGACTCCGGCGACTCCGATGTCTCCGGCGCCTCCGGGGGCAGGCCGCCGCCCCCGTCGGGCCCGTCGCCGCCGCCCGGGTCGTCGGGGCCCTCCGGGCCCCCGGGGTCCGGGTCGTCGTCCTCGTCCGCGCCGCTGTTCTGCTCCAGGGTCTCGTCGAGCTTGTCCTCGTCGAGCCCGGGCGCGTCGAAGGGGTTCCTGCGGCGGCGGTGCGGCAGCGCGAGCAGCGCGGCCTGCCGCACGTCCTCGGCCGTCACGTCCTCGCGTCCCGCCCACGCGGCGAGCGCCGTCGCCGTACGGGCCATCACGAGGTCGGCCCGCATGCCGTCCACCTCGAACGCCGCGCAGGTGGCCGCGATCTGACGCAGCGCCGCGTCGCCCAGCCGTACCCGCGGCAGCAGCGCCCGCGCGGCGGCGATCCGCTCCCGCATGGCGCGCTCGTCCTCGGCCCAGCGCCCCGCGAACCCGTCGGGATCGTCGTCGTACGCGAGCCGCCGCCGTACGACCTCCACGCGCTCGTCCGTCTCGCGCGAGGCCGCGACCTCCACGGTCAGGCCGAACCGGTCGAGCAACTGCGGGCGCAGCTCGCCCTCTTCCGGGTTCATCGTCCCGACGAGCAGGAAACGGGAGGCGTGCCGCACGGACACGCCCTCGCGCTCGACGTACGAGGCGCCCATGGCGGCGGCGTCGAGCAGGAGATCGACCAGATGGTCGTGGAGCAGGTTGACCTCGTCCACGTAGAGCACGCCCCGGTGGGCGTCCGCGAGGAGGCCGGGCTCGAACGCCTTCACGCCGTCCGAGAGCGCCCGCTCGATGTCGAGCGCCCCCACGAGACGGTCCTCGGACGCGCCCACGGGCAGCTCGACCATCCGCGCGGCCCTCGCCTCACCGGTGACGCCGCTGTCGTGCGGCCCGTCCGGGCACGCCGGGTCGGGGGAGGCGGGGGCGCAGGAGAAACGGCAGCCCGGGACGACCTCGACCTCGGGCATGAGCGCGGTGACGGCTCTTACCGCGGTGCTCTTGGCCGACCCCTTCTCCCCGCGCACGAGAACTCCGCCGACAGCAGGGGAGACGGCGTTGAGCAGGAGAGCGAGCCGCAAGTCGTCCTGGCCGACGAGGGCGGTGAAGGGGTAGGGAGGCGTCACGTGATGGTCACTCCTTCGAGTGGCAAATGTCGAACAGGTGGCTTTGGCGTGCACGCGACCAGGAAGGTCGAGGCTCGCTCCCCGCCGTCGCGGGGATGGGCCGGGGACTGCGAAGAGCACGGCCGTCGGAGCACTGTGGTCCCCGCAGCGCGGGCTCTGGTGGGGTCGGGAGCGCTCACAGGGGCGCTCCCGGCCCCACGAACGGCAGTCCTTCCGGCGCGCCCTCCTCGATCAGCCGCAGCAGCTCCGCCGTGTCCGCGTGCTCCTCCACCAGGTCGCCGAGGCGGTCGAGCTGCTCCTCTCGCAGCGCGCCGAAGCTCGTGTCCGGCGCGGGCACGAAGGCGCGCCCCGCGTCGGCCGCCACCCGGCGCAGAAAGGCGCGCCGGAACGCGTCGGACTCCAGCGAACCGTGCCAGTGCGTGCCCCATACGGAGCCCACCCGGCAGCCGTCGCCCAGGAAGGGCTCGCCGCCCCGTACATCCGCGACGCCGTGGTGGATCTCGTAGCCCTCGACGGCCTCGTCGAGGGCGGTGCCCTCCGGGCGCGCGAGGGTCTTCTCCCGCGCGAAGCGCACCCGGAGGGGCAGCAGTCCGAGCGCGTCGACCGTTCCGGCGCGGGACTCGACGTCGTCCTCGATGCGCTCGCCGAGCACCTGGTAGCCGCCGCAGATGCCCAGCACGGGACGTCCCTCGGCGGCTCGCCGGGCGAGCGCGTCGGCCAGTCCGCGCGCCCGCAGCCATTCCAGCGCCCGTACGGTGCCGCGCGTGCCCGGCACCACCACCAGGTCGGCGTCCGCCAGTTCCTCCGGACGGTCGCAGAACCGCACGACCACTCCGGGCTCGGCGGCGAGCGCGTCGACGTCCGTGAAGTTCGACATGAGGGGCACGGGAAGGACGGCCACCCGGAGGACGTCGGCACCGTGCGGCGCGGCGACCTCCGACTCGCGCACCGTGCCCCTGAGGGACACGCGCAGCCCGTCCTCCTCGTCGATGCCCAGCCCGTGCCGGAACGGCAGCACCCCGTACGTCGACCGTCCGGTCAGCTTCCGCAGCATCTCCAGGCCGGGCTCCAGAAGGGACACGTCCCCGCGGAACTTGTTGACCAGATAGCCGGCCAGCAGCGCCTGGTCCTCCTCCGCCAGCAGCGCGGTCGTCCCGAACAGCGAGGCGAAGACGCCGCCCCGGTCGATGTCCCCGACGACCAGTACGGGCAGCCGCGCGGCGCGCGCCAGGCCCATGTTGACGATGTCCGTGCGCCGCAGGTTGATCTCGGCCGGGCTGCCCGCGCCCTCGCAGACGACCGCGTCGTGCGTGCGCCGCAGCTCCTCCAGGCAGGCGACGACGGGCTCCAGCAGCTCCTCGCGCCGCCCGTACGTGCCGTCGTGGTGGTTCCCGAAGTAGCCCCGGGCCGACATCTCGCCCACGGCCCGCCCCATGAGCACGACCTGACTGGTGCGGTCGCTGCCGGGCTTGAGCAGCACGGGGTTCATCAGCGCGCTGGGCTCCACCCGGGCCGCGGCCGCCTGCATGGCCTGGGCCCGGCCGATCTCGGCGCCGTCCCGGGTCACGAACGAGTTCAGCGACATGTTCTGCGCCTTGAACGGCGCCACGCTGATCCCCTCGCGCGCCAGCCAGCGGCAGATCCCGGCCGTCACGACGCTCTTGCCCGCGTCCGAGGTCGTCCCGGCGACGAGCAGACCGCCGCCCTTCCCGCCGCTCCTAGCGCTTCCCTTCGCGCCCACGGCGCACTCCCTCCCGCACCGTCTCCCGTACGGCGCTCGCCGCTACGGTGGTGACGAGCGCCAGCGCGCTCACGCGTCGCGACAGCCGTACGGCACGCGCGATGTCCCGCGTCCCCACGGACCGACCGGACGTGTTGAGGACCGGACGGTGCTCGGTCCGTCCGCCGTAGGAGAGCGTGCCGCCCAGCCGTACGCCGAGCGCGCCCGCGAACGCCGCCTCCACCGGCCCCGCGTTGGGGCTCGGGTGCCGGTGCGCGTCCTCGCGCCACGCCTGTACAGCCCCGCGCGCGTCGCCCCCGGCCACCGCCGCCAGCAGCGCCGTCAGCCGCGCGCCCGGCCAGCCCACGGCGTCGTCCAGCCGCGCCGCCGCCCATCCGAACCGGAGGTGCCGCGGCGACCTGTGGCCCACCATCGCGTCCAGCGTGTTGAGCGCCCGGAACCCGGCCGTGCCCGGCAGCCCCGCGACCGCGCCCCATACGAGGGCGCCCACGACGGCGTCCGAGGTGTTCTCGGCGACGGACTCCACGACCGCGCGCGCCAGTGCCTCCGCGTCCAGCCCCTGCGGGTCACGCCCGCACAGGCGGGGCAGCCGCTCGCGCGCCAGCGCGACGTCCCCGGCCTCCAGCGCCGACCCCACGGCCAGCGCCTCGCGCGCCAGGCTCGTACCGCCGAGGACGCTCCACACGGCGGCGGCCGTCAGCGCGGCCCGCGCGCGGGGGCGGTTCCGCACGGCCCGTTCCGCCAGGGCCGCACCGGCGACGACCGTGCCCGCGGCCAGTGCGGCGTACCCGGCGCCGGCGTCCCTCCGGTCCCGCCACACCCGCCGCTCCAGCGCCCCGGCGGCCCGCCCGAAGGCGGCGACGGGGTGGCCGCGCCGGGGGTCGCCCAGCAGGAGATCGACGGCGTAACCGAGGGCGGCGCCGCAGGCGTACGCGTGAGAAGCCCGCATCCGCATCATTCAGCGCGCCGCGGCGCCTCGGCGGAACGGGACCGGGAACGGGGGCGACAGGGGTCGCGGAAGACCGGAATCGCTCAGGGCGGGGCCGCGCATGGCATATGTCCTCACTCAGGGTCCTCGCCCTGGCTCGACGTGACCGGCGGCGAGAGTCTCCTGGCTTCCGGATCGACGCCCTCCCCGGCCTTCCCGCCGCACGATGCGGCCGTGGCTCTGGGTGGGGGAGCGCTCCCCGGTGACAGTGGCGGGACCGCGCCGGATTCGCACCGGCTTCCTCTCCATGCCGCCGTTTGGCAACGGAAGTCCACCACGTTGGCCGAGAGGCGTCAACTTGCCGTTGACCTGCAGTGGGGGCGGAGTGGTGAGCCCCACACGCTCCCCGCGTCCGCGGCCGTGCGACCAGTAATGCACCATTGCGCCCCGGACTCCTGGGAAGACTGCACATGACAAACGGGAGAGCGCCAAACGACGGCAGGAGGCGATTTCTTGCCTGCGGCGGACGGTATGCGACCGGATGTGTCCGGCTTCGACGGCAGCGCGAGGCAGGCACGGGGGCGCATGCCACAGACGCGCGGCCACGTCGGGGCGCTGGCTTTCGGGCCGGAGGAGGTCGCAGTGTTCGAGGAAGACTCGTCCGCGGGTATATGGATCAAGAGTAGTTACAGCAACGACGGACCCAACTCGTGCGTAGAGGTCAGGAACGCCGACGGCCGGATCCTGGTGCGGGACTCCACATGTCCCGAGGGCGACGTACTCGCCTTTACGGCCGCGCAATGGAGTAGTTTCCTGGCCACGACGGCGACTTGGGTCGCGGAGGACTGACGACGGCGCCTGGACTCCCTCAGGCGGAGGGGATGGCGGTGGGGGCGATGCCCGACCGGACGGAAGACGCGGTGCGGCCTCCGGGGGAGAGCCGTGCCGGGCGGGACCCGCGCTCTCCTCTCTCCCCCACCGCGAGATTCAGCGTCGCCGTGGGACTCCTCGCCACCGGCCTCGGGGCCGCCGCCTCGCTCCTGGCGCCGGAGGGGACGGCACGGGCGGTGGTGTGGGGGCTGGTGGCCGCGCTCGTCGCCGGCGGGGCGGGGCTCTGGTACGGGCTCGCGCCTATGCGCGGCCGTCTCTCCCACGGCCGTCTCTCTCACGGTCGTCCCCGCGGGCCGCGCCGTCGCTGACGGCGCGGCGTATTCGGCGTCCCATGAACACGCAGAAGGCGGCGAGGAGCGAGGCGCCGCAGACGCTCAGCACGAGTGCCCAGCCGCCGCCCGCGTAGGTGGCGCATGCCACGGCGCCGCCCCCGATGAGCAGTCGGAGCGAGGTGGCGAGGGCGCGCGCGTAGGCCAGCCGGATCTGGTTGTCCGTCCGGGCCGCCTCAAGGGTGATGAGGAGGTTCGTGCCGCGCTCGGTGAGCCCGGCCGACGGCTCACCTCCGTCGGCGTCCGGGGGATCGGCGGCCGCGTCGGGCGCGCCTCTGAGGGCGCGCAGCGCTCCGCCTAACCGCCCCCGCCATTCCTGCCAACCGGACACTGCCGCGTCCTTCCTGCCTGCGCCCCGTCAGGGACTAACTGCTGCTCAAGGCGTCCCTGGCCTGCTCGATCCGCCTCCGGGACTCATCGACCGACAGGGCGCGCTCGCTGATGTCCGCAAAGCACTCCTGGTACCAGACGGTCATCTCCAGGTCGCTGCGGGTCAGGACCGTCCCGCCGGCGCCCTCCATGAAGAGCAGGTCGTCGTCGTCCTTGAACCCGAGGAGGATGAACGACCTGGACGTGCTGCGGTGGGCCCCCGCCGAGAACGGGAGGACGCGCAGGGTCACGTCCCGCTGCTCGGAACGTGCGAGCAGGTGATCGAGCTGCTTGCGCAGCACGGTCGGCCCTCCGATCTGCAGATGCAGCAGCGACTCCGCGAGGACGAACTCCGCCTTCGGCACGGCCTCGTCGTCGAAGAGCCGCTCCTGCCGGGTGGCACGCAGCTCGATGGCGCGCGGGGTGTCGGGGGAGTCGAACGGGGCCAGCAGCGCGCTCGTGTACTCGGAGGTCTGCAGCACGGCGGGCATGAGAACGCACTCGTAGCAGCGGTACTCCTCGGCCGCTCCCTCGTAGCTGAGGAGCTGCGCCACCTTCGGGTTGAGCATGTCGGTGTACTGCGTCCACCAGGACTGGCCCTTGGAGGCCCGCGCCGCCTCCTCCAGCTCGTGGACGGCGTCGGGGTCGGTGATCCCGTACAACTGGAGCAGGGCGCGCAGGTCGGTGATGGAGATACCGACGGTCCCGGCCTCGATGCGGATGAGCTTCGAGAGCGACCACTCCAGGGCGTCGGCCACGTCCTTCTGCGTCTTCTCGGAACGCTCCCGTGCCTTGCGCAGCTCGATCCGGAGCCTGCGACGGTTCAGGCTCGGATCAGCTTCTCTGGTCATGCTGCCTTCTCTCTCTTCGCATGGTGGCGTGCCGTCGGCTGGAGCAGTGCCACTGTCGGACGGACAACGTCCTTAATGAGCAGTCGAGTTGGCTCTTACCCAGCCGACGTCTCCAATATGACACATGGCACTTTGCCGCTGGCCGATGTGACGCAGAACATAGCAGTGCGTCAGTTCGCCATATGCTGAGAAGCCACGAAAGCGCCCCCGGGAGTGATCCCGGGGGCGCTCTTCGTGGTGTGAGGCGCGTGATGCCCGCGTGTGTCCGGCTACGCCGCGATCAGATAGATCCCGAACGCCACCGCCGCCGCGCACACCGCGTAGCACGTGTACGCGCCGGCGCGGGCGAGGGCGGGGGTGCCGCCGTCCGTGCGGCGGGCGGAGCCGCCCACGATGCCGAGGGTGAAGACGCCCACCAGTCCCACGGTCGCCACGAGGCTGATCCCGAAGACCTGGCCGAGCGCGGCCCAGTCGATGTCCATACGGTCTTCCTTCTGCCTAGGAGAGGCTCGTCGCGGAGGCGGCCCTGGGGCTCGCGTGCGCGGCGGACTCGGAGGAGGCGGACGGCTGCGCGTCGTCCAGCGGGGTGCCGGGCGGCGGGGGCGGCGCGACCGCCTGCATCGCGGTGGTGACGACCCCGGGCGGCTCGGTCTCGCCGAGCGCGGTACCGGCGGCGGTCTCACCCGCGGGCTGTACGTCGTTGACGTTCGTGTGGTCGACCGGCTCCTGGCGGGAGCGGAGCCAGATCGCGGCGGAGACGACCACAAGCAGTGCCGCCACCGTGGTCACGCCCCAGTCGCCCTGGTCGGCCAGCAGCGCCGAACCGGCGGCGACGAGCCCGGCGGCCGGAAGGGTCAGGGCCCAGCCCACGACCATCCGCCCGGCGGTCGACCACCGCACGACGCCGCCCTTGCGGCCGATGCCGGAGCCCATGACGGCGCCGGAGCAGACGTGCGTGGTGGACAGGGAGAAGCCGATGTGCGAGGAGGCCAGGATGGTGGCCGCCGCGCCGGTCTGTGCGGCGAAGCCCTGCGGGGGCTGGATGTCGGTGAGGCCCTTGCCCATGGTGCGGATGATCCGCCAGCCGCCGAGGTACGTGCCCAGCGCGATGGCGAGGCCCGCGGAGGCGATGACCCAGAACGGCGGGTCCGAGCCGGGCGCCAGGGCGCCGCCGGTGACCAGGGCGAGGGTGATGACGCCCATGGTCTTCTGCGCGTCATTGGTGCCGTGCGCCAGGGAGACGAGGGCCGCGGAGGTGATCTGCCCGGTGCGGTAGCCCTTCGAGGTGTGCTCCGGGTCGGCGTCCCGGGCGACGCGGTACGTCAGCCGGGTCGCGAGGGCCGAGGCGATGCCCGCGACCAGCGGGGCCGCGAGGGCGGGGATGAGGACCTTCATCACGACGACGTCGCCGTTGACGGCGTTCATGCCGACCGAGGCGAGGGTGGCGCCGATGAGGCCGCCCATCAGCGCGTGCGAGGAACTGGAGGGAAGTCCGGCCAGCCACGTCAGCAGGTTCCAGATGATCGCGCCGACCAGCCCGGCGAAGATCACTTCGGGCTTGATGCCGGATCCTTCGTCGATGATTCCCGAGGAGATTGTCTTGGCGACCTCGATGGAGAGGAAGGCGCCAACGAGGTTGAGAGCCGCGGACATCGCCACCGCTACCCGGGGGGTGAGGGCCCCGGTGGAAATGGTGGTGGCCATGGCGTTGGCTGTGTCGTGGAAGCCGTTCGTGAAGTCGAACACCAAGGCCGTGACGATCACGATCCCGATGAGAAGCGTGATGTGTTCCATCCAGTCACCAGGCACAATCAGTTCGAAGGTCAATGACGTCGTGAACGTAAAGACGGTGGGTGAACGGAAGGTGAACTGGGCCGGGCATCGAGGTGTCACTGCCCGACACCTGTTGTGACCCTACCGTCACGCTTTGTTCTACCGTTGGTCAAGCGCTCGGAAACTCCCCGCTGACCTGCGGCGGAGCGTGCCGTTCGGCGCGTGTCGGATCAGCCGCGAGCGTAACTTCTGAGCTGTGCCATGGACCCGTTGAAGAGGTTCTGGTCACCCGGCAGACGCCCTTTGTTCGCGTACTGCCAGATCGTGCGGTAGCGCCAGCCACCCGGAAGAGGGCCCGCCTTCGTGCCCCAGTCGGCCAGCCACAGCGGATGGTTCGCCGCGAACTCCCGGCTGCCGCCCGTGCACCGCTTCCACCACCGGGCGGAGGTGTAGATCGTGGGATGACGGCCCGTACGGCGCAGCACCTCCGTGCCGAACGAACGGATCCAGCCACGCATCCGGGCCCGGCTGAGCCCGTGACAGGGCTTGCCGTAGGCCGACTCCAGGTCGACGGCGGGCGGGAGCGTGACCCCGTCCCGTCGCCACTGGCCGCCGTTGCGGACGAAATAGGCGGCCTGCGCCCGTCCCGAGGACGTGTCGGCCCGCGCGAAATGGTAGGCACCGCGCAGCAGTCCGGCCGCCCGCGACCCGTCGTACTGCTGGGAGAAGTGCGGGTTCCTGTAGCTGGTGCCCTCGGTGGCTTTGACGTAGACGAACGAGGCCCCGTTCGCGCGGGCCCGTCTCCAGTCGACCTTCCCCTGGTGCGAGGAGACATCGTGTCCCCTCGGCTTCCCGGCGGACACGGCCGGCGCGGGGGACTCCAGGAACGCGGTTCCCACGAGGGCGAGGGTGGCGGCGGCCACGGTCAGCGTGTACGAGCGCCGGGCGGCCGGAGCGACATGCATGGCGGACATCCAAGGGATCCAAGAGGGGAGACGGGAGTATCTGGGCAGGTCATATGCAGAACGCCGCCGGTCAGGCGGGGACACGGGAAGGCGACGGTGCGCGGGCGCGCGGCCCCGCGCGCACGCCCCGCGCGTCACCCGGGCGACGCAGCCCACTGGCCGCGCACGCCGTCCCCGCTGACACTGGGCGGGATGCGTCTGCGAACGGCGGCTGTCGCCGCCTCCTCCGTAGTGAGTGCCGGAGCGGCCGCCGTGGCGGCCGGACGGTACGCCGCCGGGCGCGCCCTGCGCCCCATGAAGGCCCGGCGGGACGGTCGCGGACCGCTCCCCGCCGGGTTCGAGGGCCCGCCGCTCACCGTGCACTCCACGGAGCCCGGCGCGGTCGCCCTCACCCGCACGCTGACGGCGGGGCTCCCCGGCGTCTACGGGCTGACGGGGCGCGGGACCCACGCGGTCGTCGGCCCCGTCCTCGACGACCCTACGGACAAAGGGGCGCCCTCCACCGTCGTACGGCGGCTGGACCGCGTCGCACAGGGGCAGTTGAGCACCGGGGCGACCGTACGGCTCACGCCCGTCGTGCACGTGGGGGACCCGGGCACCGCGCTCGGAATGGAGTTCACCGAGGTCGAGATCCCCGGCGAACTCGGCGCGCTCCCCGCCTGGTTCGTCCCCGGCGACCGCGCGCACTGGGTCATCGCCGTGCACGGCCTGGGCGCCACCCGGGAGCACCCCATGACCGTGCTCCCCTTCCTGCGCCAACAGCGCCTGCCCGTCCTGGACATCGCCTACCGCGGCGATCCCGGCGCGCCGCGCCCCCTGGACGGCCTCGGCCACCTCGGCGACTCCGAATGGCGCGACCTGGACGCGGCCATCCGGTACGCCCTCCGGTACGGCGCCGAGCGCGTCATCCTGTACGGCTGGTCCAGCGGGGCCACCATGGCGCTCCACGCCGCCGCCAACTCCGCGCTGCGCGACCGGATCAGCGGGCTCGTGCTCGACTCGCCCGTCCTGGACTGGAAGCGCACCCTGCGCGCGCTCGCCGCGGCACAGGGCACACCGCGCGCCCTGCTGCCCCTCGTGGTCCGTGCCGTCCAGGGCCGTACGGGCCTGTCGGAGGGCCGTCTCGCGGCTGTCGCGCACCCCGCGAGCCTCGCCCTGCCGACGCTGCTGCTGCACGGCCCCGACGACACCATCGCGCCCTGGGCCGCCTCGCAGGCGCTCGCCGAGAGCCGCCCCGACCTGGTCACGCTGCACACCGTGGAGCACGCCCCGCACGCGGCCATGTGGAACGCCGACCCGGAGGGCTACGAGGAGGCGCTGCGGCGCTTTCTGACGCCCCTGATGTGACGGCCGGGTTCCGTTTCACCCGGTTCACGTGGGGAGTTTCCGGAAAGGGCACCCCAGGTTTGGGTTTCCCCGGCGCGCCAGGAAGACTGCTCCCTGTGACGTCGTCCCGTACACCGCGCGACACCCGGCTCCGCCTTGTCCCCCGACAGCCCGTCGCCGCCGCCCGGCGCACGGTGACCACCAGGCGTGCCGCGAGCACGCCCAGGCCACCGGACGGTGTGCCCTCACGTGACCAACTGGCGCGCATGGCACGCGCGTCGCTCAAGGAAGCCGTCAGGCTCGCGCGCTGGGCCGCGCACGACGGCACCTCGCTCCAGACGTTCGCCGAGGCCGAGCGGGCCGCCACCGGGCTCGGGATCCCCGCCCGTCTCGTCCGTACGCACTGGGACCGCGCCCGCCTCGCCGGGCTCATCGAGCTGCACGGCGACACCGCACGGGCGGGCTGGCGGCTGCGCGCCTGGGACCGCGACGACAGCGCCGTGCTGCGCGGCTGGGTCGCCCTCTTCGACGCCTGGTCCCTCGCCTATCCGGCGCCCGCGCCGCACGAGCAGGGGCTCGTCGCCGAGATCGTCGAGGCGGTGCCGCAGTTCCTGTCCGTGATGCACCTGTCCGGCGGCCCCGTCACCTTCCCGCTCCTGCACGACCTGCTCGCCCAGCGCATCGCGGAGATCCGCGCCGAGCGCGACCCCGAGGCCCCAACCTCCGGGAGCGCCCTGGGAGTCGCCCTCCCCGGGCTGCTCGACTGGGCGCTCGACGGCCTCGCCGCCGTGGGCGCGCTCACCCGCTGCCCGGACGAGGAGACGGGCGTGCGCCAGGGCTCCGCGGTCCTCACCCCGCTCGGCAACTGGGCGGTGTGGACCAAGCTCGAACAGATCTGCGTGGCCGCCCAGAGCCCCGCCGGGAACATCGAGCAGCCCGCCGAGGACATGCTGCGCGGCTGCGCCCGTATGACCCCGGGTCCGGCCCGTGCCGAGTACCGCGCGTGGCTCGCGGCGCGCCCCGCAGGGCCCGCCGTCACCGAGCTGCTGGAGGCGGCGCGCGGCGAGGACGCGCTCATCCGCGGGCTCGCCTTCGAGGCGCTGCGCGTCGTCGGCGCCCCGGCCGAGACGGCCGTACGGGAAGCCGCCGAAGAGCCCACCCTGCGGCCGTACGCGCTGCTCTGGCTCGCGGAACTGGCCGGTACCGACCCGGAGGACCTGGCGGGCGGGGCACCCGGCGTGCTCACCCGCGAGGAGGCCACCTGGCTGTGGGTGGACACCGCCGCCGCCGTCACCGACCACGGCGAGGAACGGCTTCTCGTCGACCATCTGGAGACGGCCGTGCAGGGTTCCGTGCCGACCCTTCTGCAAGAGGTCCGCGCCACCGGCCATCCGCGCACCGTGCAGGTGCTGGTCGCGCTCGCGGCGGCCCACCCGGACCCGGCGTTCGCCAAGGCCGTGCGGCGCGCGGCCTTCCAGGTGCACACCGGTGGTGAGTGACCGGCGGTGAGCGGTAGGTCACGCCACGGGGCAGGAAAACAAGTTGCCCCCCGCCGGTAGACTGGCTTCATGCCTCATCTCCTCGTGCATTAGGTGTGCGTACACCTGGCACGTCCGTGCTGACGCCGCCGCCCCTCGCGCGGCGGCCCCGGCGTGCCCCGCCCGTTCGCTGAACCCGCCTGTACGTACGTCCGTCATTCCTGCCTTGGAGCCCTCCAGTGATCACCGCCACCGGTCTTGAGCTGCGCGCCGGAGCCCGCGTCCTGATCGAGTCCGCCACCTTCCGCATCGCCAAGGGCGACCGCATCGGCCTCGTCGGCCGCAACGGGGCGGGCAAGACCACCCTCACCAAGTGCCTCGCCGGCGAGGGCACCCCGGCCGCAGGCACCATCACGCGCAGCGGCGAGGTCGGCTATCTCCCGCAGGACCCGCGCACCGGCGACCTCGACGTGCTCGCCCGCGACCGCATCCTGTCCGCCCGCGAGCTGGACTCCGTGCTCCGCAAGATGAAGGAGAACGAGCAGCGGATCGCGAACGGCCAGGGTGCCACCCGCGAGAAGGCGCTGAAGAAGTACGAGCGCCTGGAGACCGAGTTCCTCACCAAGGGCGGGTACGCGGCGGAGGCCGAGGCCGCCACCATCGCGGCCAGTCTCGGGCTGCCCGACCGGGTGCTCGGCCAGCCGCTCCACACGCTCTCCGGCGGTCAGCGCCGCCGCGTCGAGCTGGCCCGGATCCTCTTCTCCGACGCCGACATCCTGCTGCTCGACGAGCCCACCAACCACCTCGACGCCGACTCGATCGCCTGGCTGCGGGACTTCCTCAAGACCTACCGCGGCGGCCTCATCGTGATCTCCCACGACGTCGACCTGGTCGAGACGGTGGTCAACAAGGTGTTCGCCCTGGACGCCAACCGCTCGACCATCGACATCTACAACATGGGCTGGAAGCAGTACCAGATCCAGCGGCAGGACGACGAGAAGCGGCGTAAGCGCGAGCGCGCCAACGCCGAGAAGAAGGCCACGGCCCTCGCCACCCAGGCCGCGAAGATGGGGGCCAAGGCCACCAAGGCGGTCGCCGCGAAGAACATGGCCCGGCGCGCCGAGAAGCTGATGTCCGGGCTGGAGGCCGAGCGGCAGACCGACAAGGTCGCCAAGCTCCGCTTCCCGGACCCCGCGCCCTGCGGGCGTACGCCCCTGATGGCCGAGGACCTCTCGAAGTCGTACGGCTCGCTGGAGATCTTCACCGGCGTCGACCTCGCCATCGACAAGGGCTCACGCGTCGTCATCCTGGGGCTCAACGGCGCGGGCAAGACGACGCTGCTGCGGCTGCTCGCCGGGGTCGAGGAGCCGGACACCGGCAAGGTCGTCCCCGGCCACGGGCTGAAGCTCGGGTACTACGCCCAGGAGCACGAGACCCTCGACCCGGACCGCACGGTGCTGGAGAACATGCGCTCGGCGGCCCCGGACACGGACCTGGTCGCGCTGCGCAAGACGCTCGGCTCGTTCCTCTTCTCGGGCGACGACGTGGACAAGCCCGCCGGGGTGCTCTCCGGCGGCGAGAAGACGCGGCTGGCGCTGGCCACGCTCGTCGTCTCGTCGGCGAACGTGCTGCTGCTCGACGAGCCCACGAACAACCTGGACCCCGCCAGCCGCGAGGAGATCCTCGGCGCGCTGCACACGTTCACGGGCGCCGTCGTCCTCGTCACGCACGACGAGGGCGCCGTCCAGGCGCTCCAGCCGGAGCGCATCATCCTGCTCCCGGACGGCGTCGAGGACCTGTGGGGCGACGAGTACGCGGACCTCGTCGCACTGGCCTGAGGGCTGCGCCCGGCCCTGTGCCTGAGCCCCGGTGAGGCCTTGCCGGGGCTCAGCCGGGCCTTGCCGGGGCCCGGCCGGGGCCTCCGTTTCCGTCCGGCACGCTCCTTGATCCATCTCTACTGGATCATTCGGCCGACCGGTGATCCTTCATCTGAGTGAGGGCGGCTCGTACCGCGGCGCGGCCCCGCGCCGGGCGTGCGCATCTATGGCACGCGCCTCCCCCGCCACCCCGATGAGCCCCGGGCGCGCCCCTGACCTGCCCCTTCCCGCGAGGGGCCGCCGAAGGCCGCGCGAGGGGCGCCGGAAAATCGCTCTCTCCGCCGCCGTCACGGCCCGTCCACGGGCCGAAGCTCGTCGTATGGACCTTGCCGAATGGGTGGCCAGAAGACGGGGGAGGGGTGATCATGAGAGTCACAGAGCGCACTTCCCATGAGGAGGCACGGGTGGCCGAGACTCTGAAGAAGGGCAGCCGGGTAACCGGCGCCGCGCGCGAAAAGCTCGCGGCAGACCTCAAGAAGAAGTACGACTCCGGTGCGTCCATCCGGGCGCTCGCCGAAGAGACGGGCCGTTCCTACGGATTCGTGCACCGGATGTTGAGTGAGTCCGGCGTGACCCTGCGTGGTCGCGGCGGAGCGACGCGGGGAAAGAAGGCCGCCTCGTCCTGACGAGGCTTCCGAGCATCCTTGCCGGTGGTTACTCTTCAGTTAACTTAACCGTGGAGTAACCACCGGAGGATGCTCGATGACCCTGCTCGACAAGGACGGCGTGCGCCTGACGGCGGACGGCGCCGTGGCCACGGTCACGCTCGCCAACCCCGCCAAGCTGAACGCCCAGACCCCCGCCATGTGGCGCGCCCTCGAAGAAGCGGGACGCGTGCTGCCGGGTGACATACGGGTCGTCGTGCTGCGTGGCGAGGGCACGTCGTTCTCGGCCGGGCTCGACCGCCGGATGTTCGAACCCGAGGGCATCGAGGGCGAGCACTCGTTCACCGACCTGGCACGCGCCTCGGACGAGAAGCTGGACGAGGCCATCGCCGGGTACCAGGAGGCGTTCACCTGGTGGCGCCGCTCCGACCTCGTCACGGTCGCGGCCGTCCAGGGGCACGCCATCGGCGCGGGCTTCCAGCTCGCGCTCGCCTGCGACCTGCGCGTCTGCGCCGACGACGCGCAGTTCGCGATGCGTGAGACCAGCCTGGGCCTCGTCCCCGACCTGACCGGTACCCACCGCCTGGTGGAGCTGGTCGGGTACGCGCGTGCGCTGGAGATCTGTGCGACCGGCCGCTCCGTGCACGCCGAGGAGGCCGAGCGCACGGGTCTGGCCAACCTCGTGGTGCCCGCGGGCGAGCTGGACGCCGCCTGCGCCGACCTGGCCGCGGCCCTGATCGCGGCCCCGCGCGACGCGGTCGTCGAGACCAAGGCCCTGCTCGCGGGCGCGTCCACGCGCGCGTACGAGGAGCAGCGCGCCGCCGAGCGCGCCGCGCAGGCCCGGCGCCTCCGCGACCTGGCGGGCCTCGGCGACTGAGCTTTTCCCTCTTCCCGGCCGGTCAGGCCCGTCCGACGGCTGTGATCAGCACCGCGACGGTCACCTCCCGGTCCGTGGCCTTCGCGGCGGCGGACCGGGCGGCGCGGGCGACGTCCAGCGCGCGGTGCCCCGGGGCGACGGCGAGCTGCAGGAGGACGTGCGGCGGGGCACCGTCCCCCTCTCCGTCCCCGCCCCCTTCCTCCACGCGTACGGCCCGGGCCGCGGCGTCGCCCGTGGCGAGCGTCAGGGGTGAGCCCAGTACGGGGGCCGGCCGGGCGACCCCGGGCACCGCGAGGACCGCCGGGGCGAGGGCGGCGGCGAGGTCCTCACCCGCGCCGCCCTCACCGGCGCCGCCCGCACTCTGAGATCCGCCTTCCTCCTGCTCCCCGGAGTCGGACTCGAACTCGGAGTCGGAGCCGGACTCGGGTTCTGAGCCGGACTCCGGCTCCGGGCGCTCCAGCAACAGGTCCGTCACGCGCAGGTCGGCCGAGGCCACCGCGAGCCCCAACTCCTCGTCCGCCGCGGCCAGCAGGAGTGTGCGCAGGCGGCCGGTCACCACCGGCAGCGGCTCGTCCACCGTCACCGCGAGCGTGGCCTCCAGACGCAGCGGACCCGGCGGCAGCGCGCTCGGCGGCGCCGGAACGGCGGGCTCCGACGCCTCCTCCGGGTCGGGCCCCGCGAGGCGGAGCGTGTCCAGCCGTACGTCCGGCATGGAGCGTGCCGCGGCGCGCCGCAGCACTCCGCGCGCCGTCTCCTCGGTCAGCCACGCCCCGTCCCCGGCGTCGCCCAACGGCAGCAGCCGCCCCAGTCCGAGCTGGTGCCGTACGGTCCGGGTCAACCTGTCCGTGCCCATGGGTCTCACTCCTCTCGCCCTCCGCACAGCCTCCCGTACCGTCCGCCCCCGCGCGGGCGGCGATCTCCCCGCGTCACTCGTTCGGCGGTGCGTGCACGAGCAGCGCCCTCATGGGCACGCTTAGTGTGGGCAGCGGAGCGGCAGGCCGTTCCGAACCTCCGAAAGGGGCGAGGGAAATGTCCGAGACCAGCACCCGCGACCGCTCCGACGCTTCCGGCACGGACAAGTCCGGCGCGGACAAGTCCAGGGTCAAGCACTCCGGTGACCAGGGCGGCGGCGCCGCGGCGACCCGGGGCAGGACCACCATCGCCGACGGCGTCGTGGAGAAGATCGCCGGACTCGCCGCGCGCGACGTGGTCGGGGTCCACGCGATGGGCAGTGGCCTCGCGCGGACGTTCGGCGCCGTGCGCGACCGTGTCCCCGGCGGGGGCAAGAGCGTCACCCGCGGGGTCAAGGCCGAGGTCGGCGAGGTCCAGACGGCGCTCGACCTGGAGATCGTCGTCGAGTACGGCGTGTCCATCGCCGATGTCGCCCGCGCCGTACGGGAGAACGTCATCTCGGCCGTGGAGCGGATGACCGGGCTCGAAGTGGTCGAGGTCAACATCGCGGTGAGCGACGTCAAGCTGCCCGACGAAGAGGACGAGGACGACGAGCAGCAGGACAAGCCGCGCCTCCAGTGACACTGGCACGGTAGTGCGGGATCCAATCGAAGGAGCGCACGATGAGCATGGCCGTGGTCGGCATGATCGCCGGTATGGCGCTGGGCTTCGCCGGGTACTTCGGTGGCTTCGGGGCCTTCCTGCTGGTGGCGGCGCTGGGCGCCGTCGGTTTCGTGGCGGGCAGGTTCCTGGAGGGCGACTGGGAGCCGGGCGACTTCTTCCGCTCCCGCAACGACGAACGGCGCAGGTGACGCGGTGACCGAGGGCGTGGTGCCCGCCGCCGGACGCGGAGAGACCAGGATCGCCGACCGCGTGGTCGCGAAGGTGGCCGCGCAGGCGGCGCGCGAGGCGTTGCGCCAGGACGGCCGGAGCACCGCGCTCCCCGGCGGTGCCGTCGCGCGCCCCCGCGCGACGGTCGCGGTGCGCGAGCAGTCGGCCCGCGTCCGGGTCGCGCTCGAACTGGCCTACCCGTCCGACATCGGCGCCCAGTGCGGCGCTGTGCGTCGACAAGTCACCGAACGGGTAAAGGAATTGGTCGGCATGGAGGTGCCGCACGTGGCCGTCGACGTCGAACGGCTGCACTCGGCGCACCTCAAGGGCGGAGCCCCCGGGAGGGTGACGTGAGCGACGCGCACGAGACCACCGGGAAGATCACGCTGGAGAAGGACGCGGAGGGCACGGGCCCCGCGTCCGGCGACACCCTCGAACAGTCCGAGTCCGCCGCCGCGTACGCCCCCGGCCAGGACGGCGGCACGGGCGGACGGGCCGGGCGCTTCTGGTCGCCGCGCCGCCGCGTCGCCGGGCTCGTCGCGCTGGTGCTGCTCGCCGGTGCCGGGGTGCTGCTGTACGACGTCGCGTCCGTACGGGCCGACCGGCCGGGCATGTCCTGGCGGCGCACCCTCGCCGACGAGCTGGCCACGACCCGGCTCGACAGCACCCCCGTCCTCGCGGGAGCGGCCGTCGCCGCGCTGCTGGGCCTCTGGCTCCTCGTGCTCGCCCTGACCCCGGGGCTGCGCGGGCTGCTGCCCATGCGCCGGGACGTACCGCAGGTGCGGGCCGGGCTGGAGCGCAGGGCCGCGTCGCTGGTGCTGCGGGACAGGGCCATGGAGGTCGCGGGCGTACGGTCCGTGCGGGTCGACGTCAAGCGGCGGAAGGTCAGGGCCCGGGCCCAGGCGCACTTCCGGGACCTCGACGAGGTGCGGGGCGACCTGGACACGGCGCTGGAGGACGGCATCCGGCAGCTCGGGCTCGCCCGGCGGCTGGGGCTGTCCGTGCACGTACGACGACCGGCGAAACGGTGAGGCGAGGGCGATGCTGCGGATCGTGAACCGGGTGCTGACCGGGCTCGCCGGTCTGGTGCTGCTCCTGCTCGGCCTGGCCGTGCTGGCGGGCGGCCTGGACCTGCCGGACCGCTGGAACGTCTCGCTGCCCTCGGGCTGGCCCTGGGCGGGACCCGACGACGTGCTGCTCACGGACGCCGACCGCACCAAGTGGCGCGGCGAGGGCTGGTGGTGGCCGGTCGTCATCGCGGTGCTCGCCGTCCTCGTCGTACTGACGCTGTGGTGGCTGCTCGCGCAGCTCCGCCGCAGGCGCCTGGGCGAGGTGCTGATCGAGAGCGGCGACGGCGAGGGCGCGCTGCTGCGCGGCCGGGCGCTGGAGGACGTGCTCGCCGCGGAGGCCGAGTCGCTGCCCGGCGTCGACCGCGCCCGCGTGATGCTGGTGGGCCGCCGTACCGAGCCCGGGGCCCGGATCGGGCTGACGCTGGCCGCGCACGCGGAGCCGGGACCCGAGCTGGTCCGGCTCCGCGCCGAGGCGATCGAGCACGCGCGGGTCTCCGCCGGGCTGGAGGAGCTTCCGGCGGAGGTCAGGCTGCGCAGCGCGAAGCACCGCGCCGAACGTGTGAGCTGACCCCAAAGCGCGGGCCGGCGCTCCTACGAGGGCGGGCCGGGCCTAGAAGCCGTGCCGGGCCCCGCCGTCGACCGGGAGCATCACGCCCGTCAGATAGGACGCCGCGGGGGAGAGGACGAACGCGGCGGTGCGGCCGAACTCCTCGGGGGTGCCGTAGCGGCGCAGCGGGATGACCGACTCGTTGCGCTCGCGCGCGGCCTCGCCGTCGCCCGACAGCGAGTCGAGGTACTGCATCCGCTCGGTGCCGATCCGCCCCGGCAGCAGCCCGAGGACGCGGATGCCGCGCGGCCCCAGCTCGTTCGCGAGCGTCTTCGCGAAGCCCGCGAGGCCCGGGCGCAGGCCGTTGGAGATGGTGAGCCCCGGGATCGGTTCGTGCACCGAGCCCGAGAGCACGAACCCGATCGTCCCACCGCTCTCCAGTTCGGCCGCGGCCGTACGGGCGAGGCGCACGGCGCCCAGGAAGACGCTCTCGAACGCCGATTCCCACTGCTCGTCCGTGATGTCCTGGGCGGGAACCCCGGCGGGCGGGCCGCCGACGCTGATGAGGACGCCGTCGAAGCGGCCGAAGGCGGTGCGGGCGGCCTCGACGAGGCGGGCCGGGGTGTCGGGCGAGGCGTTGTCGGCGGCGACGCCCACGGCCTGGCCGCCCTCCTTCGCGAGCAGCTCGGCGGCGGCCGTCGCGGACTCCTCTGTGCGGCCGGAGACGACGACCCTGGCGCCCTCGGCGACCAGTTGCCGCGCGGCGGCGAATCCGAGGCCCCGGGTGGCGCCGGTGATGACGTAGACGCGGTCTTTCAGTCCGAGATCCATGGGAGCAGTGTGCCTGCCGCAGGACGTCAGTCCGACACCGGCTCGGGCTCCTTCTCCGGGGAAGCGGAATCGCCGGATTCCGGGCCGGACTCCTTGCCGGATCCCTCCCCGGCCCCTTCCTCGGGCTCCTTCTCGGGTTCCTTCTCGGACTCCGCCGCCTCGGCGGCCTGCTTCTTGAGGTCCTGGCGTTCGCGGCGGACCAGGATGACCCAGCCGACCGGGACGGCGGCGGCGAAGAGCCACCACTGGACCGCGTACGCCATGTGGGGGCCGATGCCGCTGTGGTCGGGCTCGGGGAGCACCTCGGGCTGCCTGCCCGAGGGCTTCGGCGTGGTCTCGGCGAGCTGGACGAAGCCGTGGAGCAGGGAGCGCCCGGCCTTCTCGGCCTGCTCCTCGCTGTTGATCAGCATCACCTGGCGGTCGGGCAGGCCCTTGGTGTCCTTGATGCCGCTGTCCTCGGTCGTCTCGTCGGGCATCATCCTGCCGACGACCTTCACCTCGCCCCGGGGGGCCGGCGGGACCTTCGGGAACGCGGTGAGGTCACGGTCGGCCTTGATCCAGCCCCGGTTGACGAGGACGGCCTTGCCGTCCTTCATGACGAGCGGGGTGACGACGAAGTACCCGATGGTGTCGCCGTCGGCCGCGGTGCGGTGCCGGACGACGACCTCGTGCTTCGCGTCGTACGTCCCGGTGGCCTCGACCGTGCGGAACTTGTCGTCGTCGGACGGCTCGCGGCCCGTCCCCGTCAGCTCCGTGACCGGGACGGTGGGCGCGGAGAGGCTCGCGGCGACCTCGTCGTTGCGCGCGACCCGCGCTTCGTGACGGTGGAGCTGCCAGAAGCCCAGCTTGATCATCACGGGGATGAGCACGAGGGCGAGCAGGGTGAGGATCACCCACTGCCGGGACAACAGGAAGCGGTACACGCCTACTGACGGTACCCGCAGCCCCGTCAGCCCTCGGGCGCGGGGGCCACGTCCTGGAGGAGCTGGCTGAAGGCCGCCTCGTCGATCACCGGGGTGCCGAACGAGCGGGCCTTGACGACCTTGGACGTGGGGGAGTCCGGGTCATTGGTCACCAGGAGGCTCGTGAGGCGGGAGACGCTGCTCGCGATGTGCAGCCCGGCCTCGATGGCGCGGTCCTCCAGCAGCTCGCGGTCGACGGAGGTGTCGCCGGAGATCGCCACGCGCATGCCCTGGACGAGGGGGCCACCCGGCTCGTAACGCCCCGGGTTCGGATACGGGCACTTGGGGCGCTTGCGCGAGGGGCGCCACGTGCCCGCGTACGACCGGCCGGACCAGCCGCCTCCGCCCGCGCCGCCGCCGGGGCCGCTGCCGCCGCTCCCGCCGCCGCGCGGCACGACCGCGTCCGACCACTCGCTGAGCGGCTGGCAGGCCAGCAGCGGGAGGCGGACGTCCTGCCGCGCGGCGAGGTGCAGGCTCGGGCGGAAGGCCTCGGCGAGCACCCGCGCGTCGTCCAGCGCGTGGTGCGCGCGCTGCTGCACCACCCCGTAGTGCGCGGCGAGCGACTCCAGCTTGTGGTTGGGCAGCGGGAGGGCCAGCTCCTTGGAGAGCGCGATGGTGCACAGGCGCTGCCGGACGGGCGCGGTGCGCCGGGCGCGGGCGAACTCGCGGGCGATCATCGACCAGTCGAAGATGGCGTTGTGCGCGACCAGGACGCGGTCCGCGAGGTGCTCCGCGAACTCCTCGGCGATGTCCTCGAAGAGCGGGGCGTCGGCAAGGACGTCGGCCGTCAGCCCGTGGATCCAGGTGGGGCCCGGGTCACGGCGGGGATTGACCGGGGTGTACCAGTGGTCCTCGACGTCGCCGTGGGCATCCAGGCGGTAGACCGCGGCGGACACTATCCGGTCGTCGCGCGCGAGGCCGGTGGTCTCCACGTCCACCACCGCGTACCGCTCCGGATATCCGGACGGCCAGGAGCTGGGGGCGTCGTGGGGGTCGGCGGCGGGCTGCGCGGGGATGGCCGCGGCCACCCCGTCCGGAAGTGCCGTCTGGTCTTCGAGCATGGTCCCAGAGAATACGGGTCGGCACTGACAGTGCCGGAAGCGCGCCCGGCGCGCGGTTGACTCCCGCGCTCCGTACGGCACGTCACCGTCAGGCACTCCGGGCAGCCTTGGGCAGCCGTCACGAATCGAGCAAACCGGCCACCAGTGCCCGTATCGACGCCGTGAACACCCGCTCCGCGTCGGGCGGGCGGGAGAGTACGCGGGCGAGCGCGGGGTCGTCCCCGGCGGTCGCGGCAGTCCACAGCTCGGGCTCGCCGGGGCGCTGCACGGGCGCGCGTTCGCGGTTGCGCTCGACCAGCAGATGGCCGATGACGGCGAACTGCACGGCCCGTACGGCCTCGGCCGCGCGGGCGCCGCGCAGTCCGGCCGCGTGCATCTCGTGGACGAGCGCGCGCTGCGCGGGGAGGAACATCCGCTCGGTCAGGCCGCGTTCGTGCACCATCGCGATCAGGTGCGGGTGCGCGCGCAGTTCGCGCCGGAGCGCGCGGGCGAGCGAGACGACGCGCGCCGCGGGCGTACGGCCGCGCGGTCTGATCTCGCCCAGCTCGCGCACCGTGCGCTCGACCAGCGCGTCCAGGAGGGACTCGCGGTTGCCCACGTGCCAGTAGATCGAGGTGACGGCGGTGCCCAGCTCGGCGGCGAGCTTGCGCATGGTGAGCGCCTGCGGGCCGTGCTGGATGACGAGCGAGGCGGCGGCGCTGAGGACCGCTTCCCTGGTGAGGGGGGCGCGGACAGGCGGCTCGGTGCTCGTCATGGTCTCCGGTCTCCCCATTCTGGTCGGTGCGCATGTCTTTACCCTTCGAGGGCCGCGCTGTAACAGGGTTACAGGCCGCCGGATCCGAGAGGCGGACGGGCGACGAAGGGTGGTACGGCATGGTGCGCGTACGGTACGGCCCGCGCTCCGAGGAGGAGACCACGCGGGCGAGGGAGGCGAGCACGCGGCTCCCCGACATCTGGTCGACGGGCGTGACCGCCGTCTGGGAGACCGACCCCGAAGTGGTGGCCGAGGTGCTGCCGCCGCCCCTCAAGCCGGGCGAACGGCCCCTCGTACGGGTCAGCGTCAGCAAGGTCGATCTGCCCGGCTATCCGCTGGGCGCGGGCTCCGTGGCCGTCGCCGCGCGGCACGGGGACGCCGAGGGCTGGTACCCGCTGGTGATGCCCATGACGCACGAGAGGGCGCTCATCGGCGGGCGGGAGGTCTTCGGCGAGCCCAAGAAGCTCGGCGAGGTCACCGTCGAGCGGGGGTCCGACGGCGCGCTGCGCGCCGCGCTCGCCCGGCACGGTGTGGCCTTCGTCGAGATACGCGGCACCGTGGGCGGCGCCCTGCCGCTGCCGGAGCCGGCGGACAAGCTGGACTTCTACCTGAAGTTCCTGCCCGCCGTGGACGGACAGGGCTTCGACGCGGAACCCGTCCTCGTGCACTGCCTCCGCCACGAGAGGGTGCGCGAATTGATGGCCGTGGACGGCGAGGTGGTGCTGCGCGAGTCCGCGTACGACCCCGTGGCCGACCTTCCCGTGCGCCGGCTGGTGGAGATCACCCTCGGCGAGAAGACCAGCGACCAGAAGGGACGCGTCGCCGAACGGCTCGGCGCCGCCGACGTGCTGCCGTACGTGCACCAGCGCTACGACGACGCCGCACAGGTCCTCGACGGGCCGCCCGAGGGCTCCCTGTCCGAGGGGAGTGACTGATGGAGCTGACGGCGGGACGGACGGCGGTCGTGACGGGCGCCGCGAGCGGCATCGGGCTGGCCCTGGCGCGCCGCTTCGCGCGCGAGGGGCTCCGGGTGGTCCTGGCCGACGTGGAGGAGGGCGCGCTGGAGAAGGCGGCGGCCGGATTGCGCGACGAGGGCGCGACGGTCCTCGCGCGGGTGACGGACGTCAGCGACCGCGGCTCCGTGGAGGCCCTCGCGGACGCGGCGTACGGCACGTTCGGCGCCGTCCATGTGCTGTGCAACAACGCGGGCGTCGGATCCGGCGCCGAGGGCCGCATGTGGGAGCACGACCCCCGCGACTGGGAGTGGGCGTTCGCCGTGAACGTGTGGGGCGTCTTCCATGGCATCCAGGCCTTCGTCCCGCGCATGGTCGCCTCGGGCGAGCCCGGGCACGTGGTGAACACCTCCTCCGGGGACGGCGGGATCGCGCCCCTGCCGACGGCGTCCGTGTACGCCGTGACCAAGGCGGCCGTCGTCACCATGACCGAGTCCCTCTACGCCCATCTGCGGGCGGAGAAGGCGGAGGTGGGCGCCTCCGTGCTGTTCCCCGGGCCGCACATGCTGCGCACCGGGCTGTGGGAGTCGCACCGCAACAGGCCCGAGCGGTACGCCAAGAGCCGCCCCCGCAGGGCCCCGTACCGCTCGCTCGACCAGTGGGAGGCGACCATGCGGGAGGCGGGGCACGAGATCCGCTTCACCGATCCGGCCGAGGTCGCCGACCACGTCGTCGCCTGCCTGCGCGAGGGGCGGTTCTGGATGCTCCCCGCGAGCGAGCACAGCGACGGCCAGATCCGCGCCCGTTCCCGCTCGATGCTGGAGCGCGAGAACCCGGCGTACCTGGAGAGCTTCATTCTGGACGAGGACAAGGGCGAGGAGTGAGCCCCGTGACCGACCCATACCTGATCATCTCCTCCGATTGCCACGCCGGGCTCCCCACCGAGGAGTACCGGCCCTATCTGGAGGCCCGTTTCCACCGGGAGTTCGACGAGTTCCTCTCCCAGAGGGACGCCCGTATCGAGGAGTCCACGGGTCTGGGCATCCGCAACGAGGCCTTCGCGCGCAAATGGTTCGAGGACAACGAGGAGGGCCTGCGCGGCGGCTGGGACGCCGCCCAGCGCGTCAAGGAGCTGGACGGCGACGGCGTCGCGGGCGAGGTGGTCTTCCCCGACGCGGACGCCGTGGACAGCGGTACGGCCGCGCCCTTCGGCGTCGGCCTCGGGCTGAGCGGCGACCAGGACCCCGAGCTGGGCATGGCGGGCGCCCAGGCGCACAACAGGTGGCTCGCCGAGTTCTGTTCCGAGCACCCCGAACGGCACTGCGGAGTGGCCCTCCTGCCCGTCACGGGGGACGTGGACAAGGTCGTCGCCGAGATCCACCGGGCCAAGGAGTCGGGCCTCGGGGCGCTGATGATCCCGTCCATGTGGGTGGACAAGGCGCCCTACCACGACCGCCGTTACGACCCCGTATGGGCAGCGGCGGCGGAGACCCGTATGCCCGTGGTCACCCATTCCGGGGCGGCGCCCCGGCACGAGTACGGGGACCATCTGGGCATCTACGTCAGCGAGGTCACCTGGTGGCCCGCGCGTCCCCTGTGGTTCCTGCTGTGGTCCGGCGCCTTCGAGCGGCACCCGGGGCTGCGCTTCGGGGTCGCCGAGTCGGGCTGCTGGTGGCTGCCCAACCTGCTGTGGTTCATGGACCGGCTCTACCTGGGCGCGCACGGAGGCAAGAAACTCTCCCCCTTCGCGGAGCTGAAGCGCCCTCCGCACGAGTACCTGGACCGCCAGGTGTTCGTCTGCGCGACCAACACGAAACGGCGCGAGCTGGCCCAGAGGTACGAGATCGGCGTCGGCAACATCCTGTGGGGCAGCGACTTCCCGCACCCCGAGGGCACCTGGCCCGCGACCCGGGAGTGGCTCCGCAGGACCTTCCACGACATCCCGGTGACCGAGACCCGCCGCATGCTGGGCGGCTCGGCGGCCGAGGTCTTCGGCTTCGACACGGCGGCCCTGGAGCCCCTCGCGCGCCGCATAGGGCCCACCCCGGAGGAGCTGGGCCAGCCCGCCGACCAGGGCCCCGTGGAGGAGTCCTGGCGCCGCTCCAGGGAGACGGGCCGCCACTGGCTGACGGACCACGACTTCCCGTTCGTGGGAAGGGACACGCCATGAGCGGCACAGGCACAGGCACAGGCACAGACACAGGCACAGACTCGGGCACGGGCACGGGCACGGACCGCTACACGGTCATCTCGGCGGACTGCCACGCCGGGGCCGACCTCCTCGACTACAGGCCGTACCTGGAGAAGGCGTACCACGACGACTTCGACGCCTGGGCCGCCGACTACGTCAATCCGTACGAGGACCTGCTCGCCGACACGGCCGACCGGAACTGGAACTCCGAGCGGCGGCTCGCGGAGATGGAGGCCGACGGGATCGTCGCGGAGGTGGTCTTCCCCAACACCATCCCGCCCTTCTTCCCCTCCGCCTCCCTGATGGCCCCCGCGCCCACGCGCGAGGAGTTCGAGCAGCGCTGGGCGGGCCTGCGGGCGCACAACAGGTGGCTCGCGGACTTCTGCGCCGCAGCGCCCGGACGGCGCGCCGGAGTGGCCCAGATCCTCCTGAACGACGTGGACGAGGCCGTCAGGGAGGTTCGCTGGGCCAAGGAGAACGGCCTCACCGGAGGCATCCTGCTCCCCGGCGCCCCTCCGGGCTCGGGCGTGCCGGAGCTGTACTCGCAGGCGTACGACCCCCTGTGGGCGGTCTGCGCCGAACTGGGCGTCCCCGTCAACCACCACGGCGGCTCGGCCTCGCCCCCGCTGGGCGAGGAACCGGCGGCCCGCGCGGTCTTCATGGTGGAGACCACCTGGTTCTCGCACAGGGCGCTGTGGCACCTCGTCTTCGGCGGCGCCTTCCGCCGTCATCCCGAGTTGACACTGGTCCTGACGGAACAGGGCTCCGGGTGGATCCCCGGCGTGCTGGAGATGCTGGACTACTACCACGGCAGGCTGGTCGCCGCGGCGACGAAGGCGGCCACCGCGGAGGCCAAGTTCGGCGCGGGCCTGGCCGAGGCCATGGGCAAGGGACCCAGTGAGGTCTGGCGCGAGAACTGTTACGTGGGCGCGAGCTTCATGCGCCCCCACGAGGTGCCCCTGCGCCACCGCATCGGCCTGGACAAGATCATGTGGGGCAGCGACTACCCGCACGACGAGGGCACCCAACCGTACTCACGCGAGGGCCTGAGAATCGCCTACGCGGGCCTCCCGCGCGAGGAGGTGGCCGTCATGGTGGGCGGCAACGCCGCGCGCGTCTACGGCTTCGACACGGCGCTCCTCGACCCCGTCGCGGCCCGCGTGGGCCCGACCGTCGAGGAGATCGCCGAACCGCTCACCGCCGTCCCCGAGGACGCGAGCAGCCCGGCCTTCGCGCCGGGGGGCAAGGTGCGCGTCTGGTAGGACCGCGGTACGCGGAGGACGGCGATACGCGCAAGGCCGTGATACGCGCCAGTAACAACCCCTAGCGCGGAGTTCACCAGCGGCCTTACCTTGCTGACATGCCGTCTAGCCTGCCCGATGTCGTGCTGTGGTCGATCCCCGCCTTCGTGCTCCTCACCGTGGTGGAGATGGTGAGCTACCGTCTCCACCCGGACGAGGACGCGGCCGGATACGAGACCAAGGACGCCGCGACCAGCATCACCATGGGACTCGGCAGCCTGGTCTTCGACGCGCTCTGGAAGATACCGATCGTCGCGATCTACGCGGCCGTCTACGAACTCACCCCGCTCCGCGTCCCCATCCTGTGGTGGACGCTTCCGCTGATGCTGCTCGCGCAGGACTTCTTCTACTACTGGTCGCACCGCGGCCATCACGTGATCCGCATTCTGTGGGCCTGCCACGTGGTGCACCACTCCAGCGAGAAGTTCAACTTCACCACCGCGCTGCGGCAGCCCTGGACGACCTGGACGGTGTGGCCGTTCTACGTGCCGGTGATCGCCCTCGGAGTGCATCCGGCGGCGCTCGCGTTCTGCTCCTCCGCGAACCTCGTCTACCAGTTCTGGATCCACACGGAGCGCGTCGGGAAGTGCCCGCGGCCGGTCGAGTTCGTCTTCAACACGCCCTCGCACCACCGGGTGCACCACGCCTCGCAGGGCGGCTATCTGGACCGCAACTTCGGCGGCATCCTCATCGTCTGGGACCGGCTCTTCGGCTCGTTCGTCCCGGAGACGACGGCGCCCGTGTACGGCCTGACGAAGAACATCCGCACCTTCAACCCGCTGCGCGTGGCCACCCACGAGTACGCCGCCATCGCCCGCGACGTGCGCGCCTCGCGCGACTGGCGCGAGCGCGCCGGACGGGTGTTCCGTGGCCCCGGCTGGCAGCCCGCGGAGCGGCGGACGGAGCCTGGAGGGGGACAGACGGAAGGGGCCGGACCGCCGCAGCGGCCCGACCCCTCGCTCACCTCACCGGCCGCCGAGGGCGGACCGGCTCAGGAGAGCCCTGCCGTCACTTCGTGACCGCGGCCAGCGCGTCCACGATGCCGTGGCCGTAGAAGCTGTTGTTGCCCTTCACGCCCGTGCACTTGGCGGCGTACGTGCCCTTGCCGTCCGGGTCGTACTTCTCGGGGCAGGCCACGCTGTTCGCCTGCGCCTTCAGCCGCCAGCCGATCTCCTGCGGGGTCGCCTTGGGGTGCTTGCTCTTGATGAGCGCCGCGACGCCCGCGACCTGCGGACCGGCCATCGAGGTGCCCTGGAGGTACGCGTAGTCGCCGCCCGGCATGGTGGAGACGACGCCACCGTCCTTGGCGGGCTCGGGGACCTCCTGGTAGCGGCGGTCACCGCCGGGGGCCGTGACGTCGATCTTGTCGAGGCCGTAGTTGGAGTAGTACGACTTCCGGTTGTCCTGCGGACCCGACGCCGACACGGAGATGGCGCCGTCCAGCATGGTCGGCACGTCCGGGCACTCGGCCGGGTTGATCGTGCGCTTGACCGGGGTGGAGTCGTTGGGGCTCGTCTCGTCGACGATCTCCTTCGCGGCGTGGTCCTGCGAGGAGTTGCCCGCCGAGCTGACGGTGGTGACGCCCTTGCCCTGCGCGTACTTCACCGCACGGCCGACCGCGTCCGCGATGGCCTTCTGGTCGGCCTGGTCGTCGCAGTTGTAGAGCCACGGGTCCACGTAGTAGCTGTTGTTGGTCACCTCGACGCCGTGGTCGGCGGCGAAGACCATCGCGCAGACGACCGCCTCGCTGTAGAAGAGCGAGGTCTCCGGCTCGCTCACCTTGATGGCCGACAGCTTGACGCCCGGGGCGGCACCGGCGATGCCGACGCCGTTGCGCGGGGCGCCGATGATGCCCGCGACGTGCGTGCCGTGGTAGTCGTCCGAGGCGCTGTACGGACGCCAGGCGCCCGGCGTGGTGTCGGCCTTGCCGCCCACGCAGTTCGCGGACTGCTTCGCGGAGAAGTTGCCCTTGAGGTCGGGGTGCGTGTCGTCCACGCCGGTGTCGATGACGCCGACGGTGACGTTCTTGCTGCCCTCGCTGACCTCACTGGCCTTGTCGGCCTTGATGGCCCGCTTGTCCCACTGCAGGGACTCCAGCGGCTCCTCGCCCTTCGCCTTGGCCTTCGCGGCGAGCGACGCCTTGGGCTGCTTGACGAACTCGGGCTTGCCGACCTCGGTGGTGGTCGCGGCCTTCAGCGGGGCCGTACGGGTGGCACCGGCGGAGTCCACCCCGTCGACCGCGCGCAGCGTCTCGCCGAACTCCGGGTTCTCCGAATGGGCGACGATGACGCCGAGCTTCTTGTAGGAGGCGACGATCTTGCCGTCGGCCGCCCGTATTTCCTTCTTGACCCGATCGATCGTGCCCGGGTCCTTTTCGGTGTTGACGACGTAGCTCAGCTTCTCGCCGGCTTTCGCCTTCGGAGCGGAGGGCTCGTCCTGAGCGTTCGCCGCGGCGGCGCCTGCGAGGCCGAGCGAGGCGGTCAGCACCAGCCCCAGCGGCAGTGCGAGAACACGCCGCCGTCTGGAAGGTCTTGAAACCATGGGGTCTCCATGTCGTCTGAAGTTGTCCACAGACGACGGAAGTTATCCCTGGTGGGCCCGGAACTGCAATGGATTGCGAGAGAAAGTCCGAAGGGAGTGTGGTGCGACGAGGTGCCTTATGTGATTCCGCGGGCGGCCCCCTGTTGTAACGCCGGTGCGCGATCTACGATGCGCGCACTGTACGCCCAGGGAGATATACGTCACACCACTCCTCCCTCCGCCCCCGTATTCCGTCTGGAGTCACAGTGGACACCGCCCCAGAGCACGCGAGTTCCGGCCCGCCGGGCAGCCGGGACTACACGGAGGTACAGCAGAGTCCTGAGTTCGGCGAACTCCGGCGCGGGTACCGTTCGTTCGTCTTTCCCCTCACCGTGGCGTTCATCGTCTGGTACCTGCTCTACGTCCTGCTGTCGAACTACGCGGGCGGGTTCATGGGCACCAAGGTCGTGGGCAGCATCAATATCGCGTTCGTCTTCGGCCTCGCCCAGTTCGTCACCACGTTCCTCATCGCCTGGTGGTACTCGCGGGTCGCCGCCGAGAGGTTCGACCCCAAGGCCGAGGCGATCAAGGCCCGCCTGGAAGCGGAGGAGAGGGACGCATGAGCCTGACGCACCAGCTCGCGGCGTCGCCCGCCGTGAGCCAGTTCGCCGCCGGGGACGCCAGCGAGCACCGGCCACTGATCATCACCCTCTTCTCGGTCTTCGTCGTCGGGACCCTCGCCGTCACCGTGTGGGCGGGCCGCAAGACCAAGGACGCCACCGACTTCTACGCGGGCGGACGGTCCTTCAGCGGCTTCCAGAACGGGCTGGCCATCTCCGGTGACTACATGTCGGCCGCCTCCTTCCTCGGGATCGCCGGTGCCATCGCCCTCTCCGGGTACGACGGCTTCCTCTATTCCATCGGCTTCCTGGTCGCCTGGCTCGTCGCGTTGCTCCTGGTGGCTGAACCGCTGCGGAACTCGGGCCGCTACACGATGGGCGACGTCCTCGCCTACCGGATGCGCCAGCGCCCCGTCCGTACGGCCGCCGGGGTCTCCACGATCATCGTGTCGATCTTCTACCTGCTCGCCCAGATGGTCGGCGCGGGCGCCCTCGTCGCCCTGCTGCTGGGCATCACGGGGGAGACGGGCAAGAACCTGATCGTCGTCTTCGTCGGCGTCGTGATGATCCTCTACGTGACCATCGGCGGCATGAAGGGCACCACCTGGGTGCAGATGATCAAGGCGTGCCTGCTGATCGGCGGCACCCTGATCATCACGGTGCTGGTCTTCCACAAGTACAACTACAACCTCTCCACGCTGCTCAACGAGGCCGCGGAGAACAGCGGCAAGGGCGCGGCCTTCCTGGAGCCCGGCCTGAAGTACGGGATCAGCACCACCTCGAAGATCGACTTCATCTCGCTCGGCGTCGCGCTCGTCCTGGGCACCGCCGGGCTGCCGCACATCCTCATCCGCTTCTACACCGTGCCGACGGCCAAGGCCGCACGGAAGTCGGTGAACTGGGCGATCGGCATCATCGGCGTCTTCTATCTGATGACCATCGCGCTCGGCTTCGGCGCCGCAGCGATGCTCACCCCGAAGGAGATCACCGACAAGAACCCGGCGGGCAACACGGCCGCGCCCCAGCTCGCCGAGGCCATCGGCGGCGGCAGCGACTCGACCGGAGGGGCGATCCTTCTCGCACTGATCTCGGCCGTCGCCTTCGCGACGATCCTCGCCGTGGTCGCGGGGCTGACGCTCGCCTCGTCCTCGTCGTTCGCGCACGACCTGTACGCGAACGTCATCCGCAGGGGGAAGGCCACCGAGAAGGAGGAGGTCGGCGCGGCCCGTATCTCCGCCGTCGTCATCGGCGGCGTCGCCATCGGACTGGGCATCTTCGCGGGCAAGCTCAACGTCGCGGGGCTCGTCGCGCTCGCCTTCGCCGTCGCCGCCTCGGCCAACCTGCCGACGATCCTCTACAGCCTGTTCTGGAAGAGGTTCACCACGCAGGGCGCGCTCTGGTCGATCTACGGCGGCCTGATCTCCTCCGTGGGCCTGGTCTTCTTCTCGCCCGTGGTCTCCGGCAAGCCGACCTCGATGTTCACCGACTGGGACTTCGACTACTTCCCGCTGGAGAACCCGGGCCTGATCTCGATCCCGCTGGGCTTCCTGCTCGGCTGGCTGGGCTCGATCCTCTCCAAGGAAGAGGTCGACACGAAGAAGTACGCCGAGCTGGAGGTGCGGTCCATGACCGGGTACGGCGCGCACTGACGGCCGCCGCACCACCCGCGTCTTACCCGGTGTAGACGGCCCCTCACCAGGCGGAACTGTCACTTGTCAGTGGCGTGGCATACGCTGCGAAGCAGTTCTTACGCCTGTGGGAGGGGCCGTCAGCATGCTGCTCGACACCTATGGCCGGGTCGCCACCGATCTGCGCGTCTCGCTGACCGACCGCTGCAATCTCCGCTGCACGTACTGCATGCCGGAAGAGGGCCTTCAGTGGCTCGCCAAGCCCGAGCTGCTCACGGACGACGAGATCGTCCGCCTCGTCCGCGTCGCCGTCACCGAGCTGGGCGTCACCGAGGTCCGCTTCACCGGCGGCGAGCCGCTGCTGCGCCCCGGCCTCACCGGCATCGTCGCCCGCTGCGCGGAGCTGGAGCCCCGCCCCCGGATGTCCCTGACCACGAACGGGATCGGGCTGGAGCGCACCGCCGGGGCCCTCCGCGAGGCCGGCCTCGACCGGGTGAACGTCTCGCTGGACACCCTCAGCCCCGAGACCTTCCAGAAGATGACCCGCCGCAAGCGCCACGCCGACGTGCTGCGCGGCCTCGCCGCCGCCCGGGAAGCGGGCCTCACGCCCGTGAAGGTCAACGCGGTCCTGATGCCGGGGTTCAACGACCAGGAGGCCCCGGACCTCCTCTCCTGGGCCCTGGAGGAGGAGTACGAGCTGCGGTTCATCGAGCAGATGCCCCTCGACGCCCAGCACGGCTGGCAGCGCGAGGGCATGATCACCGCCGGGGACATCCTGGAGTCCCTGCGCACCCGCTTCACGCTCACCCCCGAGGGCGAGGAGCAGCGCGGCTCGGCCCCCGCCGAGCGCTGGCTGGTCGACGGCGGCCCGCAGCGGGTCGGCGTCATCGCCTCCGTCACCCGCCCGTTCTGCCGCGCCTGCGACCGTACGCGCCTGACGGCCGACGGGCAGGTGCGCACCTGTCTGTTCGCCACCGAGGAGTCCGACCTGCGCGGCGCGCTGCGCGGGGGCGCGGGGGACGAGGAGATAGCGGCGCTCTGGCGCACGGCGATGTGGGGCAAGAAGGCGGGCGCGGGGATCGACGATCCCTCGTTCGTCCAGCCGCAGCGCCCGATGTCCGCGATCGGCGGCTAACCGGCGTCCGGACGGGCCTCCCACTCCTCCAGCTCCACGGTCTCCTTCAGGAAGCCCCGCATGCCGAGGAAGTTCGACAGGTGCTCGCGGTGCTCGTCGCACGCGAGCCAGGTCTTGCGGCGCTCCGGCGTGTGCACCTTCGGGTTGTTCCAGGCCAGCACCCACACGGCGGCGGCGCGGCAGCCCTTGGCGGAGCAGATCGGGGACTCGGGGCCCTGGTCGGAGGGCGAGGCGGAGGGGATCACGGTCCCATCATCCACCAGGGTCCGGACATTAAGCGACGCCGGGCAGCCACGGGGGGAGCCGCCCGGCGTCGGTCCATCGCTCCGACGGGGGATGCGGAGCGCACCTGAAGTATGGCATGCCATGCCTCGCGCCGTGCACCGGAACAGCATGATTGATCTGAGGTTTTCTTGAGCTTCCGGCAAAGGTCCAGATCAACTGCGGTCGTGCGGGGCCCCGTTCGGCCCTCCGGCCTGCGGCTCCGGTGTGCGTTCCGCCGCGTTCAGCATGGGGCGGGGCGGGGCCGTGAGGTAGGTCGAGGGGAGCGAAGGGACGTTCTCCCGCCCGGCGTTGGCGATCACCACCGCGACGTACGGCAGCAGCGCCCCCAGCACCAGGGTCACCACGGCCAACGGGCGTTCCACGTTCCACAGCAGCACGGTGGCCAGCACCGAAGCCGTGCGGATCAGCATCGAGATCACGTAGCGGCGTTGCCGTCCCCGCACGTCCGCCTGGAGCCCCTGGCGGGCGCCGGTGATCCGGAACACCTCCGTGCTGTGCTGCTTCCGCATCACATTCCACCACCTGGTCACTGTGCCGGTCCTGGGGCCGGCACGCGAGGTTCCGGACGCTTTCCACGGTACGCCCAGGCTCCGACGCCTTCGAGACCGGGGCGCCTGGCACCGCGTGCCAGAGCCTCTACGCCGCCGTCGTCATCGGGCCGTCCGCCGCGCGGCGCAGCACCGCTACGCCGCGCGGCGTTCCGTCCCGTTTCGCCCTGCCCCGTGAAGGCGCGGGCGCCGGACCGGCGTCAGACCCCGTCGATCCGGGCGATCTTCCGGCCGGCCTTCAGGTAGACCGCGTCGGCGGCGCCGTCCGACTCGGCGGCGAGCTTCTCGCGCACGACCTCGGCGAGCGGGCGCAGCGCGTCCGCCTCCGCCAGGACCAGGGCCCGCTGCTTCTCACCGGTCTTCTCGACGACGAGCCGCAGCCCGTTCTGCTTGGCGATCCGCCGCGCGGCCGAGGCGCTGGGGGTGAACTCCAGGACCTTGGTGAGCACCGCGGCGATGCCCTCCTCGCCGTGCTCGCCCGCGTCCACCGACGGCAGCGTGTCCACGTCGCCGAAGCTCTTGTTCGAGAACTGCGCGACGAAACCCGTGCGCGCCGCGCTCGCCGCCTCCGCCCCGTACAGCGCCATGACGACCTCGCCCGCCAGGATCTTCTTCAGGTCCATCGGGTGCAGCGACCGCGCCTCGATACGGGCCGTCGCCTGGTCGATCTCGGCGTCCGTCCACTCGGTCCACGCCCGCAGGTACGGCACCATCAGCCGGTCGGGGATCGACATGACCTTGCCGAAGACGTCCTCGGCGGTGGTGGTCAGGCCGATGTAGTTGCCCTTGGACTTGGACATCTTGGCGCCCGAGCCGTCGGTGCCCTCGATCAGCGGGTTGGTGGCGACGAGCTGGGGGCGCTGCCCCTTGACCTCCATCAGACGGCGGCCCATCTGGAGGTTCAGCAACTGGTCGACGCCGCCCAGCTCGACGTCGCACTCCAGCGCCACCGAGTCCAGGCCCTGCGCGACCGGGTACATGACCTCGGCCATCGTCAGGCCCGAGCCCTCCGCCAGCCGGTTGCGGAAGTCCTCCCGCTGGAGCAGCGAGGACGCCGGGACCTGGGTGAGGAGCGAGAGCAGCTCGGGGAAGGTGTACGGCGCCAGCCACTCGCTGTTCTGCCGGAACCTGACCTTCTCGAAGTCGAAGAACGGCCGCACCTGCTCGCGGTACGTGGCGAGGTTGCGCGCGATGTCCTCGTCGGTCAGCGGCGGGCGCTCCGCCGTACGCCCCGAGGGGTCGCCGATCTTCGCGGTGAAGTCGCCGATCAGCAGCGTGACCTCGTGGCCCATCCGCTGGAAGCGGCTGAGGACGATCATCGGGACCGCGTGGCCCAGGTGGACGTCCGTCGCGGTCGGGTCGATGCCCAGCTTGATGCGCAGGCCCCGCCCCTCCGCACGGCGCTCCTCGATGCGCTCGGCGAGCTGCTCCTCGGACGGCAGCAGGTCCACGGCCCGCGAGCCGATCAGCGCGGCCTGCTCCTTCGCCGGGAGGTCGCTCAGGTCCAGATAGCGGCGCGACCCGGTCTCCGCGAGCAGGCGCTCGACGGTCTTGTCGGAGGAGAGGTCCTGCGCCAGCAGATCGCTGGCGCGCTGCACGGAGTCGCCGAGGCGTGTCACGTCACTGTCCTGGTGAAGAGGTACGGATAGGTCACCGGAAAGTCTATGCGCGCCCCCGTACGCCCAGAGCCCTCGGCTCTCAGACGCCGGGGCTGACCGAACTCATGCGGAAGTCCGGCACCCGCAGCGGCGGCATCGCGGTCAGCGCGCTGCGCCCCGCCCACTCGCGCGGCAGCGTGGGCTCGGTGCGGCCCGCCTCGGCGGCCCGGCCGAGGAGGGAGACGGGGGACTCGTTGAACCGGAAGTTGTTCACCGCCGCCGTGACCTCGCCGTCCTCCACCAGGAAGACCCCGTCCCGGGTCAGGCCCGTCAGCAGCAGGGCCGCCGGGTCCACCTCCCGTACGTACCAGAGCGAGGTCAGCAGCAGGCCGCGCCGGGTGCCCGCCACCATCTCCTCCAGCGACGCAGATGCGCCCCCGCACTCCAGCAGCAGATTGCCCGCCGCCGGTGCGAGCGGCAGCCCCGTCAGCTCCGCGCCGTGCCGGGAGGCGAGCAGCCCCGTCAGCACGCCGTCCCGCATCCAGTCGACGGGGGAGAGCGGCAGCCCGTTGTCGAACACGGAGGCGGGGGAGCCGCCCGGGCCGCCCGCGCCCGGCGGCTGCCCGCCCGAGGAGTACGCCAGCAGGAACGGCGCGGTCTCCAGCCCCGGCGCGCCCGGGTCGCTGCGCAGCGTCAGCGGCAGTTCCGAGAGCCGCTCGCCGACCCGGGTGCCGCCGCCCGGCGCGCTGAAGACCGTGCGGCCCTCCGCGGCGTCGCGCGCCGACGACGCCCAGAGCTGGGCGACCAGCAGATCGGCGACGGCCGTCGGCGGCAGCAGCGTCTCGTACCGCCCGGGCGGCAGCTCCACCGTCCGCCGCGACCACTCCAGCCGCCGCGCCAGCTCCGCGTCGAGCGCCGCCGGGTCGGTCCCGGTCCCGGCGGGGTCGGTGAAGTCGCGCGTCGTACGCCCCGTCCAGACGGAGGCGCCGAGCGCGGGCGACTTCGCGTTGAGCGTGAGCGTGCCCGCCGGCTGGTCGTGCCGCAGCCGCAGTCCGGTCGAGGTGCCCAGGAAGCTCGATGTCGTCCGGTGCTCGGCGAAGCCGTACAGCTCGCGCCCCTCCGCGCGCGCCCGCGCGAACGTCTCGCCGAGCGCGGGCGCCAGCCGCGCGAACACCGACGGATGCGTCACAGCGGGAGGCTGTGTGAAGCCGGGAGAGGGCGGTACGCCCTCGACCAGCGGCCGCGCGTCGTCCGCCGGGCCCGCCACACGGGCCGCCGCCTCGGCCGCGCGCACCAGCGACTCCAGCTCGTCGTCCCCGGGCTCGCCGGTCATGCCGGTGACACCGGTGAGGCCGGTCCGCGAGACGACCCCCGCGGACGTGCCCCGCGCGCCCCCGGACGTCGCGATCACCGTGACCGTACGGCCCCGGGAGACCCCGTTCGTCGTCAGCGCGTTGCCCGCCCAGCGCAGATGGACCGCGGACGTCTCGTCGACGATCACCACGCAGCCGTCCGTACGCGAGAGCGCCAGGGCGCGCTCCACCAGCTCCTGCGGCGGCACCGTACGGGCGCTCATCGGCCCGCCTCCTTCGTGGTGTTGAGGACGGAGACGCCGCGGAAGAGCGCCGACGGGCAGCCGTGCGAGACGGCGGCGACCTGCGCGGGCTGGCCCTTGCCGCACATGAACGAGCCGCCCAGCCGGTACGTCCCCGGGCCGCCGACCGCCTCCATCGAGCCCCAGAAATCGGTGGTCGTCGCCTGGTACGCCACGTCCCGCACCTGCCCCGCCAGCCTGCCGTTCCGGATCCGGTAGAAGCGCTGGCCGCTGAACTGGAAGTTGTACCTCTGCATGTCGATCGACCAGGAACGGTCGCCCACCACGTAGATCCCCCGCTCCACCCCGCCGATCAGCTCCTCCGTCGAGGGCCCGCCGGGCGCGGGCCGCAGCGAGACGTTGGCCATCCGCTGGAGCGGTACGTGCGCGGGGGAGTCCGCGTAGGCGCAGCCGTTGGACCGCGCGCTCCCCGCGATCCGGGCCGCGCGCCGGTCGAGCTGGAAGCCGACGAGCACGCCGTCCCTGATCAGGTCCCAGGACCGCGCCGCCACGCCCTCGTCGTCGTACCCGACCGTGGCCAGCCCGTGTGGCTCCGTACGGTCGCCCGTCACCCGCATCACCGGCGAGCCGTACCGCAGCGTGCCGAGCCCGTCGGGGGTGGCGAACGAGGTGCCCGCGTACGCCGCCTCGTAGCCGAGTGCCCTGTCCAGCTCGGTGGCGTGGCCGATCGACTCGTGGATCGTCAGCCACAGGTTCGTCGGGTCGATCACCAGGTCGTACGCGCCGGGTTCGACGCCCGGCGCGCGCCGCTTCTCGGCGAGCAGGGAGGGCAGCTCGGCGAGTTCGGCGTCCCAGTCCCATCCCGTGCCGGTCAGGTACTCCCAGCCGCGCCCGGCGGGCGGGGCCAGCGAGGTGAGCGTCTCGGCGGGGCCGCGGGCGTCCTCGGCCGCCGTGACGGACAGCGTCGGCCGCACCCGGACCCGCTGCTGCGTGGTGACGGTGCCGGCCGTGTCCGCGTAGAACTTGTTCTCCCGCACCGTGCCCAGCTCCGCGCCCACGTGCGCGACCCCGTCGGCCGCGAGCAGCCGCGCGCTGCGCTCGGCGAGCAGCCCGGTCTTCTCGTCCTCGGGGACGTCGAACGGATCGGTCCCGTACGCCGACACCCACACGCGCTCCCCGTACGAGGGCTCACCCGCCAGCTCGACCCGGTCGCCGCCGCCCGCCGCCGCGACGGCGAGCCCCGCCAGCTCGGCCATCGCCACGGCACGCTGCGCCGTCTCCGCCGCCGCGTCCGGCGTCAGCTCCTCGCCCGAGGCGAAGCCCCACACCCCGTCGCGCACCACCCGCACCGCGTACCCCTGCTCTGTGGCGTCCTCGGACCCGGCGGCGCGCGCGTCCCGCAGCCGCCACCGCGCGGTGCGCACCCGCTCCAGCCGGAAGTCCGCGTGCCCCGCCCCGAGCGCCAGCGCCCGGGAGAGCGCGGCGTCCGCGAGGGCGCGCAGCGGCAGCGCGGTGAACGAGGGATCGAGCGGGGCCCGAGAGCCGTTGGAGTCGCGCACGTGTGCCTCCTGCCACCGTGGTCCTGGAGGGAAGCATGCCGCTCCGGCGGCATCCCCGTCCCGGATTTCTGTAGAGACCCGACAGGACCCCGCGCGGCCCCCTGTCCATGGCCGAGTGCCCGGACAAGACGGGCGCCCGATAGGTTCTCCAGGGGAGACACCGTGAACCCAGAAGCAGAGAGGGTGGTCACACCTTGAGCCGCTCAGTGCTCGTCACCGGAGGGAACCGCGGCATCGGCCTCGCCATCGCCCGGGCCTTCGCCGACGGAGGCGACAACGTCGCCGTCACCTACCGTTCCGGGGAGCCCCCGGAGGGTCTGCTCGGCGTCAAGTGCGACATCACCGACCCGGAGCAGGTGGAGCAGGCCTACAAGGAGGTCGAGGAGAAGCAGGGCCCGGTCGAGGTCCTCGTCGCCAACGCGGGCATCACCCGTGACCAGCTCCTGCTGCGGATGTCCGAGGAGGACTTCACCTCGGTCCTCGACACCAACCTCACCGGCAGCTTCCGCATGGTCAAGCGCGCCTCGCGCGGCATGCTGCGCGCCCGTAAGGGCCGGATCGTGCTGATCTCCTCGGTGGTCGGCCTGATGGGCCAGGCCGGGCAGGCCAACTACGCGGCGTCCAAGGCGGGTCTCGTCGGCTTCGCCCGCTCGCTCTCCCGCGAGCTGGGCGCCCGCAACATCACCTGCAACGTCGTCGCGCCGGGCTTCGTCGACACGGACATGACGCGCGCCCTCTCCGAGGAGCAGCGCGCGGACATCGTGAAGCAGATCCCCGCGGGCCGCTACGCGCAGCCCGAGGAGGTCGCCTCCTCGGTCCGCTTCCTGGCCTCCGACGAGGCCGCGTACATCACTGGAGCCGTCATCCCGGTCGACGGCGGATTGGGCATGGGTCACTGAACATGAGCGGAATCCTCGCCGGCAAGCGGATCCTCGTCACCGGGGTCCTCACCGACGGCTCGATCGCCTTCCACGCGGCCAAGGTCGCGCAGGAGGAGGGCGCCGAGGTGCTGCTGACCGGCTTCGGCCGGCTGAGCCTCGTCGAGCGGATCGCCAAGCGGCTGCCCAAGCCCGTCCCGGTCATCGAGCTGGACGTCACCAACCAGGAGCACATGGACGCGCTCCCCGAGCGCATCCGCGAGCACTGGGGCGCCGACGCGCAGCTCGACGGCATCGTGCACTCGATCGCGTTCGGCCCGCAGGGCGCCTTCAACTTCCTGGAGGCGAGCTGGGAGGACGTCGGCACCGCCGTCCACGTCTCGGCGTACTCGCTGAAGTCCCTCACCATGGCGTGCCTTCCGCTGATGCCGCGCGGCGGCTCGGTCGTCGGCCTCACCTTCGACGCGCAGATCGCCTGGCCGAAGTACGACTGGATGGGCGTCGCCAAGGCCGCGCTGGAGTCCACCAGCCGCTACCTCGCCCGCGACCTCGGCGCGAGGAACGTCCGCTGCAACCTCGTCTCGGCCGGTCCCATCAAGTCGATGGCCGCCAAGTCCATCCCGGGCTTCGAGGAGCTGGCCGACGTCTGGAACCACCGCGCCCCGATCGGCTGGGACCTCACCGACCCGGACCCGGCGGGCCGCGGCGTCGTGGGCCTGCTGTCGGACTTCTTCCCGAAGACGACGGGCGAGATCGTCCACGTCGACGGCGGCGTCCACATGATGGGGGCCTGAGGGGGCCTGAGGCTCCCCTTTGGTCGGGCCTGAGGTTGACGGCCCGTATTTCTCGCGCGCCCGGGTCGCTCGAACGGTGGAAGCCGTCGGGCGGCCCGGGCGTTTCGCCGCGCACCATGGACTGCGGAGGCACCGGCGCAACCTGCCGGTGCCGCACGGGGGTTGAGCCCTCCCGAGGAGGTGCTGTGGGTGCGTATGTACCGCATGGCCTGCGCAGTTCTGGGCGCACTGGTGGTGGCCGGACTCCTGAGTCCCTTCACCGCCGCTGAGGCCGAACCGACGGCCGGACCGGGGGTGGGACCGGCGCCCCGACCCGCCTGCCGTACGGACGTCGACGGCAGCGCGGCGCGCGTCGCCTGCCGCAACGGCACCGGGCGTACGGCCCGCGTCCAGCTCCACATCGAGTGCCGCCGCTGGTGGGACATCGACGTCGACGGCGACCCGGTGACCCTCGCCCCCGGCAGGAGCGTGCGGCTCGCCGACCGCTGCTGGGCCGAGGTGCGCGAGGCGTGGGTCAGCTTTCCGTGACGGCCTCCTGTCCCCACTCCGCGGTGTACGAGGCGGCCTCGCGCACCGCCGTCTCCGCGTCGCCCTCGCGGATCGCCTCGATCAGCCGCGCGTGGTCCATGTGGTCGTCGGGGGTCAGCTCCTCGCCGACGTCCCTGCGCAGGAAGGTGCGCAGCACCTCGCCGAGGTCCGCGTAGACGGCGGTCAGCACCTCGTTGTGGGAGGCCGCGACCACGCCCATGTGCAGGCTGTGGTCCGCCTTCACGAAGCGCTCCGGGTCGCCGGTCTCCCACGCCGCCTCGCGCCGCGCCAGCAGCGCGTCGAGCTGGTCCAGGTCCCGCCCGGTGCGCCGCTTGGCGGCGAGCCGCGCCCCGGCGGTCTCCAGCGCGTCGCGCAGCTCGGCGACGTGCCGCGTGTCGGCGTTCTCGAAGCGGCGCTGCATCACCCCCGCCAGCTCGCTCGTCGCGACCACGTACGTCCCCGAGCCCTGCCGGATGTCCAGCAGCCCGTTGTGGGCGAGGGCGCGGACGGCCTCCCGGACCGTGTTACGGGCGACGCCGAGCTGCTCGACCAGCTCGGGCTCGGTCGGGATCCGGCCGCCGACGGGCCACGCGCCCGAGGTGATCTGGGTGCGGAGCGTGGCGATGACCTGGTCGGCGAGCGCCGCGCGCTGGGGCGGGGGAAGTGACATGGCTCTCTGTTCTCCCGGTGGACGAGAAACCGTTGGGCTGAATTCGTCCCATGATTCTATGATGGCGCCATGGCAAGCGCAGACAACGACCTGAAGACGAAGGTTTCCCGGACCCCCGACCCCGCCTCCACCGCCCGTCCCACCGGGTCCGGAGGCTTCTCGCCCTGGCTGCTCCGGGTGGTCGTCGTCGGGCTCGTGGTCGCCGCGCTCAACCTCCGTCCCGCGATATCCGGCCTCGGCCCGCTGCTGGAGGAGGTCCGCAAGGGCCTCGGGATGAACGGCACCGTGGCCGGTCTCCTCACCTCCGTGCCGCCGCTCTGCTTCGCCGTCTTCGGCGGCCTCGCGCCCCGGCTGGCCCGCCGCCGCGGCCCCGGCGCCGTCGTGCTCGCCGGAATGGTGGCCATCACCGTCGGCCTCGCGCTGCGCCCCTTCGCCAACGGGACGGGCACCTTCCTCGCCGCCACCGCGCTCGCCCTCGCGGGCATCGCGGTGAGCAACGTGCTGATGCCGGTGATCGTCAAGCACTGGTTCCCCGACCGCGTCGGCACGATGACGGGCCTCTACTCGATGGCGCTCGCGCTCGGCACGGCCGGTGCCGCCGCGATCACCGTGCCCATGACCGACGCGCTGGGCGGCAGTTGGCGGGTCGGCATCGGCGCCTGGGCCGTGCTCGGGGTCGTCGCGATCGTGCCGTGGGCCCTGGTCTTCCGGGACCCCGCGGCGCGTGCCCCGGAGCCCGACGCCGCCGCGGAGGCGGTGCCGGAGGAGACCGAGGAGGGCGAGGCCCGCGCGGAGGAGACCCACCAGGGGCCCCGTTCCGCGGCCGGGGACGCCCCCGTACGGATGGTGAAGTCGCCCACCGCATGGGCGCTCGGCATCTTCTTCGGTCTCCAGGCCTCCGCCGCGTACATCACCATGGGCTGGCTGCCGCAGATCTTCCGTGACGCGGGCGTCTCCGCCTCGATGGCCGGACTGATGCTCGCCGTGGTCATGGGCATGGGCGTGCCGCTCTCCTTCGTCCTGCCGAAGATGGCGGCCCGGATGCGGCACCAGGGCCCGCTCGTCCTCGCGCTCGGCGCGTGCGGCCTGATCGGCTACGCGGGCCTGTGGTTCGCGCCCCAGGCGGGCGCCTGGGCCTGGGCGCTGGTGCTGGGCATCTCCAACTGCGCGTTCCCGCTGGCGCTCACCATGATCGGGATGCGCTCGCGCTCCAGCGCGGGCGTCGTCAAGCTCTCCGCCTTCGCGCAGAGCACCGGCTATCTGATCTCGATCCCCGGCCCCCTCCTCGTCGGCACCCTGCACGACGTCAGCGGCGGCTGGAAGGTGCCGCTCCTGCTGATGACCGGGCTGATGCTGGGGCAGATGGTGATGGGCGTCCTCGCGGGCAGGGACCGGGTCATCGAGGACGGGCGCTGAGTGCGACACTGGCAGACATGCCAGTGCTCGAACCGAACCCGCCCAAGCCGCAGAAGAAGCTGCTCCTGATCTTCGGCGCGATGATGGCCGTCACCGTCGTCATCGGCGTGATCGCCAGCATCGCCGCGCCGTGATCCCCGCGCCGTGATCCTCCCCGAGGGGTGGTGTTAACCCCACCATCCCCTAGGGGGTTGGGGTCAGGGGGAAGTGGGTGGGTCACCCGATGGGAAGGCCGACGCCGTTTCCGTACCGTCGAAGCAGACGACGAAGATCGACGGAACAGACGGAGGCGAGCCCCATGACGGCCCCCGCGCAGACCACCACAGCCACCGCCGCCACCCCCGACCGCTCCGGCACCGCGGTGCCCGGCGGCGTGCAGACCCGGCTGCCGTGGTGGGCCGTGGCCCTGCCCGCCGTCGCCTTCGTGGCGCTCCTGGCGCTGCTCGTCGGCGGGGGAGAGGCGAACGCGGCGGAACAGCCCGGCGGCTCCCTCTTCGTCGCGGTGCTGGAGCAGCTCAGGGACGCCCTGCCGGGCTGAGGCCGCTGGACCGGGTCGCTGAGCGTCATCGCTCCTCACCCGTGCCGGGGAGCCGTCCCAACACCCCGCGCCCGGCGCCGCGTTTCGTGCGAAGCTGGGGAGCATGAGCGTCGATGTGCCCCGCAATATCGTCCTTCTCCGGCACGCCAAGGCCGACTGGCCCCAGGTGGCGGACCATGAGCGGCCTCTCGCCGAGCGAGGCCGTCAGGACGCCCCGGCGGCGGGCGAATGGCTCGCCGAACACGGCATCAATCCGCAACTGACCCTCTGCTCGACCGCGATCCGGACCCGCGAGACCTGGAAGCTCGCCGTCCACCAGCTCCCGAAGCGCCCCAAGACCGTCTACGAGGACCGGTTGTACGAGGCGGCGCCCGGCCAGATCATCGAGGTGATCAACGAAGCGCCGGACGAGGTGCGGGACTTGCTGGTGATCGGCCACAACCCCGGCATGCAGGGCGTCGCCGACGTCCTCGCGGGCCGCGGCGACGAGGACGCGATGGCGCGGCTCGCCCGCGGCTTCTCCACGGCGGCGATCGCCGTGCTCCGCTTCAGCGGGCCCTGGAAGTCCGTCGAGCCCGGCACGGCCGAGCTGACGGACTTCTGGGCGCCCCGCTAGGCACGCGGCCCTGCCCGGCCCGCTGGCCCGTTCAGTCCCCGGACGGCGATCTCCGGAGCGGCCGTCGTGAGGGTGTCCCCCTCGTCGTCGGCCGCCCCGTCGTCCGCCGCCTCGACCTCCTCGCGCGTGATGCCGAGCAGATAGAGCACGGTGTCCAGGAACGGCACGTTGACGGCGGTGTGCGCGGCCTCGCGGACCACGGGCTTCGCGTTGAAGGCCACACCGAGGCCGGCGGTGTTGAGCATGTCCAGGTCGTTGGCGCCGTCGCCGATCGCGACGGTCTGCGCCAGCGGCACCCCCGCCTCGACGGCGAACCGGCGCAGCAGCCGTGCCTTGCCCGCGCGGTCCACGATCTCGCCCGTGACCCGGCCCGTGAACTTCCCGTCCTCGATCTCCAGGGTGTTGGCGGAGGCGAAGTCCAGGCCCAGCTCGTCCTTGAGTGCGTCGGTGACCTGCGTGAAGCCGCCGGAGACCACGCCGACCTGGAAGCCGAGCCGCTTGAGCGTACGGACGAGCGTGCGCGCCCCCGGAGTGAGCCGCACCTCCTTGCGGACCTTGTCCACCACCGACGCGTCGAGCCCCGCGAGGAGTTCGACGCGCGCGTGCAGCGACTGCTCGAAGTCCAGCTCGCCGCGCATCGCCCGCGCGGTCACCTCGGCGACCTCGGCCTCGCAGCCCGCGTGGGCGGCGAACAGCTCGATCACCTCGTCCTGGATCAGCGTCGAGTCCACGTCCATGACGACCAGCCGCTGTGCCCGGCGCTGGAGTCCGGAGGCGACGACGGCGACGTCCACGCCGTGCTTGACGGCCTCCAGCGCCAGCGACGTCCGCAGCGGCGCCGTCTCGGCCCCGGACACGTCGAACTCGACGGCGAGCACGGGGTACTTCGCGAGCCGGAAGATACGGTCGATGTTGCCGCCGGTCGAGGTGATGCTGGCCGTTATGGCCGCCGTCGACTCCGCGGTCAGGGGGTGGCCCAGCACGGTCACGTGCGAACGGCCCGTGCCGCGCGGCCGGTTGTCGCCCGTGCCCGAGATGATCTCGGCCTCCAGCCGCATGGACTCGGCCCAACTGTGGACGGTAGCGCGCAGCTCACCCTCCGTCGCCGTGCCGGCGGTCGGCGAGGTGACCAGCGCGCAGAGCGTGATCCTGCCTCGGGTGACGAGCTGCTCGATGTCGACGACCTCCACCGCGAAGGCCGCGAGGGTGTCGAAGAGTCCGGCCGTGATGCCGGGCTGGTCCTTGCCGAAGATCTTGACGAGGAGCGTCGGAGTCTCGGCGTACGAAGGTGGCGGGGCGAGAGGTGCGCTCATGGTTCTCTCACAGTAGCGGCTGTGGGGCGTGCGCCTCCTCGGGGGGCGCTGTCCCGCACTCCCCCCGCACCTCGCCTCAACCCCAGCTCCACCCCCGCGCAACCCGCACGTGAGCCAGGGGCGACGCACGGTCACCGGGTCCCGCGATCCCTCAGCGGCGGCCGTCCTCCGGAGGCTCGCGCCGGTCCCGTCCGGCGCCGGGCGGCGGCGGTCCGGGAGGGGGCGGCTCGGGGCGCGCGGGGGGCCGCAGCGTCTCCCCGTCCACGGTCGGCTCGGTGTACGGGCTGCGCCCTTCCGCCTGGCGCCGGTACGGGTTCGGCTGCCCCTCGCCGCTGCCGCGCGGTCCCGCCGGAGGCCAGTACGGACCGCGCTCGTACGCGATCGAGGGATACGTGCGCGACGCGTCGTACGTACCCCCCGCACGCCCCGCCGTACTCTCCGTGACCGCCCCGGGCCCCATCGCGTACACCGAGGCGTGCCGGCCCGCCGCGCCCGTCGCGCAGGCCAGCAGGGCTCCCGCGAAACCGGCGAGCGCGCCCCAGGCACAGCCCAGGAGCAGCGCCTCCGTGACGCTGCCCCGCATCTCGATCCCCGCCCCGTAGGCGTCGACGCCGAGCACCGAGAGCCCCGCGTCCGCCGAGAGGGCGGTCACCCACACCAGGAGCGGCCAGGCCAGGCCGGTGACGATCCCGAGCCGCAGCCCGCAGCGCACCGCGAACGGCAGCGCCCGCGCGCCCCTGCGCGGCGTCCGCGCGGCCGTCAGGACCCCGGCCGTCAGCATCGCCAGCACGGCGGCGACGACCAGCAGCCACACCCGTCCGTCCAACTCGGCGAGGTCGCGGACGGTCACCCCGCCCCCCTCGGCCCGCCGCATCACATCGTCGAGCGGATCGGGCAGCAGCCGGGACATGGCCCCCGAGGAGTGGCCGCTCCAGCCGACGAAGAGGCCGAGCGGCATACCCGTCCACGTCCCGTTCGGCGCGCCCACGAGCGCGGCGCCCAGCACGCGCCTCGGGTGCGGGTCGCCCACGGCCGCGTACGCGGCGGCGGCCAGCCCTGCGACCACCGTGACCAGCGCCACCTGCGTGAACGCCGAGGCCGCGGGCCGCACCGTACGGTGCACGCCGTCCCAGAACCGGCCCGGCGGCAGCGGCGTGAACCGCGAGGCGGCCAGCGCGACGAGCAGCACCCCGGCCGCCCAGCACGCGCCCGTCAGCACCGTCGGCAGCAGCTCGACGCGGAAGCCGACGTCCGCCTTCGCCCTGGCCAGGTCGCCGACGCGGTCGAGGAAGCCGCCGCCGATGTCGCCGAGCACCCCGCCGCCCAGCTCGTCCTCGACCTTGCCCCTCAGCTCGTCGGCCCCCAGCGCGGAGCCGTCGATCGTCACGGTCGAGCGCCCGGCCCAGGCCAGCGCCCCCAGCGAGGCGGTGAAGAGGACCAGCGTCGTGCCCGTACGGGCCACCAGCTCGCCCCGCCGCAGGGGGCCGCGCACGCGGGCGCCGCGCAGGCCCCGCAGGAAGACGAGCGCCAGCAGCAGCGCCCCCGTGAGGGCCACGCCCAGGGGCATCACGTCCAGCGCCGCGTCGGCCTCGGCGCCCTGGAGGCCGAAGACGCGCACGTCGCCGTCGGGGACGACGGAGCCGCCCACCGCCAGCGCGACCGCGGCGGCCGTGAGCGCGCCCAGCGAGCCCGCCGCGTCGGCGTCCAGCAGGTGGAGCCCCAGCGCCGCGACGCCCGTCATGCCGAGCAGCGACCAGCCGACGGCCGCGAGGGAGGTCAGCAGGATCCCGGCGAGCGGGAGGCGGGGGGAGGCGGGTGCGGGGGCCCGGTCCTCGTGTGCGACCGTGTGCATGGCGGCTCCGAAACGTATCCCAGTTGTCCGCATCAGTCATGATCAGAGCGGATCCATGGGTACTTCTACTGTCCGAGCCGGTATCGCCCCGGTCAACGGGGCTTGACAGGGCTCTTCTTCCGGGTCGGCTTCCTGTTGAGCGGCCAAGCCTGAAATAGTTCCCCACGATGTTCGCCATCCCTAGACTCCCTTTCCGCAGGGGGTACCTCGGGGGACAACTTTGTGGGGCATGGAGTGCCGGAACTCGTACTGGAATTGAACGGACAGACCTGGACGCTGGACCCGTCCAGGGCGTACACGCTCGGTCGCGATCCGCAGGGCGACGTGGTGATCGAGGACGCCAGGGTCTCCTGGCGGCACGCCACGGTGCGCTGGGGAGGGCGAAGCTGGGTCATAGAGGACCACGGCAGCACGAACGGCACCTATGTGCAGGGGCGGCGGCTTCAGCAGCTTGAAGTGGGCCCCGGGATGAGCGTTCACCTGGGCAACGCCACCGACGGTCCCCAGCTCAACTTCTCCGGGGAGGGCGCCGCGGGGGCGCCCGTCTCGACCGCCGCCGACAACATGTACAGCGCCCAGACGGTGGCCCCGGAGGCACGTCAGGGCGCGGCCCAGGCCGCACCGCCGCAGGCGGCGCCCCAGGCCCAGCCGGGCCCGGGCGGTCCCGGTGCCCCCGGCTGGTCGCCTCAGCAGACGCAACAGCCTCAGCAGCCCCAGCACCAGCAGCAGCCCGGCTGGCAGCAGCAGGGCTCGCACGTACCGCAGCAGGCGCACCAGCAGGCCGCCCAGGCCCAGGCGCCCCAGGCGCAGTACGCCCAGCAGGGCCCGCCGCAGCAGCGGCCGCCCCAGCAGGGCATGCCGGGCCAGGGGCAGGGCCCGGGCCACGGCGCGGGCCCGCAGGGCGTCCCCGGCGGCGACCGCAGCCCGACGACGTTCCACCAGGTCGCCGTCGGCCGCGTCATGCAGATCGGCCGTGCGCTGGAGAACGACCTGGTCGTCTCCGACCTGCAGGTCTCACGCCACCACGCCGAGTTCCGTGCCTCGCCCGACGGCCGCTGCGAGATCCGCGACCTCGGCAGCCACAACGGCACGTACATCAACGGCCAGCCGCTGCCCAAGGGCGGCTCGGCCGTCATCACGCCGCAGGACACGGTCGGCGTCGGCCACTCCACGTTCCGGCTGGTCGGCGACCGCCTCGAGGAGTTCGTCGACACCGGTGAGGTCTCCTTCTCGGCCCGCCACCTGACCGTGAAGGTCGACGGCGGCAAGGTGATCCTCAACAACGTCACCTTCGGCGTCCCCGAGAAGTCGCTGATCGGCGTCATCGGCCCCTCCGGTTCCGGCAAGTCCACGCTGCTGCGTGCCCTCACCGGCTACCGCCCGGCCGACGTCGGAGAGGTCCTCTACGACAACAGGAACCTCTACCAGCACTTCGCCGAGCTGCGGCAGCGCATCGGCCTCGTCCCGCAGGACGACATCCTGCACAAGGAGCTGAAGGTCAGGACCGCGCTGCGGCTCGCCGCCAAGCTCCGCTTCCCCGGCGACGTCGCGGACGCCGAGCGCAACGCGCGCGTCGAGGAGGTCCTGGCCGAGCTGAAGCTCGACATCCACGCGACCAAGAAGATCACGTCCCTCTCCGGCGGTCAGCGCAAGCGCGTCTCGGTCGCCCTGGAGCTGCTGACCAAGCCGTCGCTGATCTTCCTGGACGAGCCGACCTCGGGCCTCGACCCGGGCATGGACCGCGACGTCATGCAGCTCCTGCGCGGGCTGGCCGACGACGGCCGCACGGTCCTCGTCGTCACCCACTCCGTGGCGGAGCTCCAGCTCTGCGACAAGCTCCTGGTGATGGCGCCCGGCGGCGGCGTGGCCTACTTCGGCCCGCCCGAGGAGGCCCTGAACTTCTTCGGGTACGACTCGTGGGCCGACGTCTTCTCCGCCTTCGAGAACTACCGCGACTACGACTGGATGGGCCGCTGGCAGGGCTCGCAGCACTACCAGATGTACGCGGCGGACCTCGACTCCGTCGCCCCGCAGGCCCAGCAGGTGTCGGCGCCGTCCGCGCACATGCAGAAGCCGCAGAGCTGGGGCTCCCAGCTATGGACGCTCATCCGCCGCTACGTGTCGGTGATCGCGTCCGACAAGGGCTTCATGGCGCTGATGCTGATCCTGCCCGCCGTGCTCGGCGTCGTCAGCACCGTGATCCCCGCGGAGCACGGCCTGGCGCCGAACCCGAACCCGAAGCTCTCCAACTCGGCGGCGGGCACGATCATGCTGATCCTCGCGGTCGGCATGTGCTTCTCCGGAGCGGCCAACTCCGTCCGTGAGCTGATCAAGGAACGCGTGATCTACGAACGGGAACGCGCGACCGGCCTGTCCCGGTCCGCGTACCTGATGTCGAAGGTCATCGTGCTCGGGCTCGTCACCGCCGTCCAGGGCGGCATCATCTGCGCCATCGGCCTCACGCCGCGCAAGCTCCCCGAGGACGGCGTCATCCTGCCGCCCGCGCTGGAGGTCTGCCTGGCGGTCATCGCCCTCGGCTTCACCTCGATGATGTTCGGCCTGATCATCTCCTCGCTGGTGAAGACGGCGGAGAAGACGATGCCGCTGCTGGTGATGTTCGCGATCGTCCAGGTCGTGTTCACCGGCGTGCTCTTCCAGATCTACGGCAAGCTCGGCGTCGAGCAGCTCGCCTGGCTGATGCCCTCGCGCTGGGCCGTCGGCGCCTCCGGCGCCACGCTCGACCTCGCGCACACGATGCCGCCGTGGGACCGCGACAACCCCACGGACCTCGACCCGCTGTGGGAGAACTCCACGGGCATCTGGGCGCTCGACATGTTCGTCCTGCTCGCCATGGGCATCGCCTGCGGCTTCGTCGTGGCCCGCCTGCTGCGGCGCCACGAGCCGGAGGTCATGCGCAAGTAGCGCGCGGCACGGACGAGGAACAGCGCACGTACGAGGAAGGGCGGCACCCCCGGACCGGGGGTGCCGCCCTTCTCCCGTGGGGGGACGGTCAGTACCAGTTGTTGGCCTGCCAGAACGACCACGCGCCGCACGGGCTGCCGTACGTGGACTTCATGTAGCTCAGGCCCCACTTGATCTGCGTGGCCGGATTGGTGCGCCAGTCCGCGCCCGCCGATGCCATCTTCGAGCCGGGCAGGGCCTGGACGAGCCCGTACGCGCCGCTGCTCGCGTTCTGCGCGTTCACGCGCCACCCGCTCTCGCGCTCGACGATCTGCGAGAAGCACTGGAACTGCGCGTCGTCGCCGATGATCTGCCGCGCGATCTGCTGCGGCGAACCCGAGGGCGCGGCCGGGGCGGCGGAGCGCCCGGCGGACGGGGTGGACGGGGCGGACGAGGCAGGGGCGCGCTCCGCGGAGCGGCTCGCGGCGCCCTTCCGGGCGCGCTCGGCGGCGGCCTTCGCCGCCTCCGCCTTCCGCTTCTTCTCCGCGGCCTCGGCCTTACGGGCATCCGCAGCGCGCTTCACGGCCTCCGCCTTCTTCTTCGCGGCGGCCTTCTTCGCCGCCTCCGCCTTCCGCTTCGCCTCCGCCCGCGCGCGCTCGCCCGCCTGGGCCGACTGCTCCTGGACGCTCTTCCGCTGCGTCTCCGGGCCCTGCTGCGCCATCTTCCAGGCCACCGGCTGCACCGCGATGTCGCCCCCGGCCACCTCGACCTCGCCCTCGTCCTGTCCGGAACCGAGCCCCGTCGTGAGCACCGTGGCCCCCACGGCGGCGACGCCCGCGGCCGCGGAGATCTTCTGGAGCCGGGTGAAGCGGCGCGGCCGGCGATGCTGCGGCGCGGAGCCCTGGGAAGCGGACATACGGAGGGGAACCTCTCTCGACGGGGAAACCGCTGGGAAGCCGCTGGGGAACCGCGAGGCGGCCTGCGGCGCGGGCCATTCTTAGCGGCGGGCGAAGAAAGGGGCAAAGGTCCCGATTACTACCCCGCTTCGTGGCGCCCCGCCCGCCCCTTCGCCCCCTCCCGTCGCCCGCCCCGCGGAACCGCATCCTGCTCCCACTAAGCACCCCCGTATGTGACATCCGTCCTGTGCCGGGCCTCACACAGGGGTGCCCGCTAGGTCCCCGGACCTAGGACCAGGGCCCCGCCCCCGGCACGGCCGCTGCCCGATACCGCCGCCGCACCCCGCCGGTACGGTGATCGGCATGGTCCCCCGTTCCGGACTCGCCGCCGTCAGCGCAGCTCTGCTCGCCATGAACAGACAGCTCGACGTGCGCGAGGTCCTCCAGACGATCGTCGCCTCGGCCCGCGATCTCCTCGACGCCGAATACGCGGCGCTCGGTGTGCCCGACGACCACGGCGGCTTCGCCCAGTTCGTCGTCGCGGGCGTCAGCGACCGGCAGTGGAAGGCGATCGGCCCCCTGCCCCGCCAGCACGGCATCCTCGCCGCGATGCTGCAGGACGCCACGCCCCAGCGCCTCGCCGACGTCCGTAAGGACTCCCGCTTCGGCGGCTGGCCCAAGGCACACCCCGACATGTCCGACTTCCTGGGCATGCCCATCGCCGACGGCGAGGAGGTCCTCGGCGCCCTCTTCCTCGCCAACAAGCACTGCGCACCCGGCGAGCGCCCCACCACCCGCAAGGGCACCTGCGCCTTCACCGAGGACGACGAGGAGCTGCTGCGCCTCCTCGCCCAGCACGCCGCCATAGCCCTCACCAACGCGCGGCTCTACGAGCGCAGCCGCGAGCTGACCATCGCCGGCGAGCGCGCCCGCATCGGCCACGAGCTGCACGACGCCGTCGCCCAGAAGCTCTTCTCCCTCCGCCTCACCGCGCAGGCCGCGACCGCGCTCGTCGACCGCGACCCGGACCGCGCCAAGGCAGAGCTGCACGAGATCGCCCGCCTCTCCGCCGAGGCCGCCGACGAACTGCGCGCCGCCGTCGTCGAGATGCGCCCCACGGCGCTGGACGAGGACGGCCTGGTCGCCACCCTGCGCACCCAGGCCGGAGTCCTGGACCGCGCCCACTCCGCCGCCGTCACCTTCACCTGCGAGGGCGTACGGGCGCTGCCCGCGGCCCAGGAGGAGGCCCTGCTCCGCGTCGCCCAGGAGGCCCTGCACAACGCCCTCCGGCACGCACAGGCGGCCCGCGTCGACGTCGCGCTCGTACGCCGCGGCGCCGGTGCCGTCCTCACCGTGACCGACGACGGCACCGGGTTCGACCCCGGCGCCGTCCGCAGCGCGGGCCGCCACCTCGGCCTCGTCTCCATGCGGGACAGGGCCAACGGCGTCGGCGGCACGCTGACCGTCCAGTCGGAGCCCGGCAAGGGCACCGCAGTCGAAATGGAGGTGCCCGGTGGCTGACCCGATCCGTGTGCTGCTCGTCGACGACCACCAGGTCGTACGGCGCGGGCTGCGCACGTTCCTGGAAGTGCAGGACGACATCGAGGTCGTGGGGGAGGCGGCAGACGGCGACGAGGGCGTGGCCCGCGCCGAGGAGCTGCGCCCCGACATCATCCTCATGGACGTCAAGATGCCGGGCACCGACGGCATCGAGGCGCTGCGCAAGCTCCGCGAGGGCGGCAACCCGGTCCGCGTCCTGGTCGTCACCAGCTTCACCGAGCAGCGCACGGTCGTCCCGGCCCTGCGCGCGGGCGCCGCCGGGTACGTCTACAAGGACGTCGACCCCGAGGCGCTCGCCGGAGCCATCCGCTCCGTCCACGCGGGTCACGTCCTGCTCCAGCCCGAGGTCGCGGGCGCCCTGCTCTCCGACGACGACGCGTACGGCAGCGCGGGGCGCGGCTCGGCGCTGACCGAACGCGAGCGCGAGGTCCTCGGCCTCATCGCCGACGGCCGCTCCAACCGCGAGATCGCCCGCGCCCTGGTCCTCTCGGAGAAGACCGTGAAGACCCATGTGTCGAACATCCTGATGAAGCTCGATCTCGCGGACCGCACCCAGGCGGCCCTGTGGGCGGTGCGTCACGGGCTGACAGGCTGAGATTCATACTGTCGTGTGGTCGTCTTCTCGACGGCGCATCCTCACTGACCGTGACCCGTTCTCCATGGCGTGCCGCGGCGGCTGGCCGCGGCCACTCGCAAGGAGGGTCAAGACAGTGAAGAACCTGAAGAGGGCAGCGGCGGTGACCATGGCCGCCAGCGGCGTGCTGGCCGCGAGCGCCGGCGCCGCCGCCGCGCACGGGGGCGCGACCGCCAACGGTGTTGCCACCAAGTCGCCCGGCGTCGGTTCGGGGAACCAGGCTCAGCTCCCCGTCCACGTCCCGGTGAACGCGACGGGCAACACCGCCTCGGTCGTCGGCATCCTCAACCCCGCCTTCGCCAACGGCAGCGTCAACCACTGACGTTGATCCGCCGATTGGGCCGAACGAGCGGATGACGCGCCCGGACCGTGCCGTCCGCCTCGGCCCGTCCGTTTCTCAGCGTGCGGTCCCCTCCGGGGGGCCGCGAACTCCAGGAGGACCACCCCATGAACACCGCCAAGAAGGCCGCACTCGTGATCGCCGCCGCAGGCGTCGCCACCGGTGCGACCGCTGGCTCAGCGTTCGCCACCGGAGGAGCCGCCGCCAACGGCGGGGCGCACCACTCGCCGGGTGTGGGCTCGGGCAACTCAGTCCAGGCCCCCGTCCACGTCCCGGTGAACTTCTCGGGCAACTCCGTCAACGTCGTCGGAGTGCTCAATTCCGCCTTCGGGAACCAGGCGCAGAACGTCTGATCTGCGCCCCCTCCAGGGAAGCGACAGGCCCTGCGGACCACGCGGTCCACAGGGCCTGTCGCATGTCTCCCCGCCCCTCAGGGGCGCTCCGCGTCCCGTCGCCGCTCCGTCTCCTCCGCGTACGCGTTGTAGGCCGCGACCTGCGCCCGCCGCGCCGTCCGCTCGACCGGGCGCAGCGCCTCCGAGCGCGCCGCGATCTCCGACGCGCTGACCGCGCCGCCGTGCGCCCGCCCGTCGCCCCCGTCCCCGTACGCGATGGAGACCAGGGCGCCCACCCGCTGCGCCAGTTCGAGCACCCGTACCGCGCGCGGCGGATAGCCCGGCGCCAGCAGCTTGCGCCCCGCCTCCATCCGCGCCCGGTACGCCTCCAGGGCCGCGTCCGCCACCGGCCCCGAACCGGCCACGTCCAGCCGCGTCAGCAGCTCCGTCGCGTCCCGCATCGCCTCGGCCAGTTCCCGCTCGGCCTCACCCAGCGACGGCACGTCGGCCGGCGGCGCCTCCCGTACGGGCAGGCACTCCCAGGCCACCTCCACATGCGTGTCCTCCGGGTCCACGTCCCCGCCCCCGGGCCCCGCCTCGGTCACCACCGGCACGAGCCCCACCCCGGCACCCCGGACGACCACCGCCTCACCGGCCTCCAGCGCATGGGCGTTGAACTCCGGAGGGCCGCTCAGACCCAGCGGATGCCCCGGCGCGGGGAGCGCCACCAGCAGGCTCGAAGCGCCCCGCGCGCGCAACTGCCCGAGCGCGAGCGTCAGCCCGGCCGGGCCCTCCTGCGAGCCCGGCGTCACCACGCGGTGCCGGGCGTCGTCCCCTGTGATCCGCTCGGCCGCCTCGTCGGGTGAGACGAGACCGGCGATCAGCGCGTTACCCCAGGCGGCCAGCCGCCCGGAACGAGGTTCCATGAGCATGAACCAAGCCTAGGGAACGTACGTCGGACACGGTGGCGTAGGTTTTCCCTGGGGAATGTGCCCACAGGCACAAAAACGCGACTGCAATAGGAGACAACGCGCTCATGAGCGAAGTACTGGAGCTGGTGGACGTATCCGTGGTCCGCGACGGACGTGCTCTGGTGGACGACGTCTCCTGGTCCGTGAAGGAGGGCGAGCGCTGGGTCATCCTCGGCCCGAACGGCGCGGGCAAGACCACCCTGCTCAACATCGCCTCCACGTACCTCTTCCCGAGCAGCGGCACCGCCACGATCCTCGGTGAACGGCTCGGCTCGGTCGACGTCTTCGACCTGCGCCCCCGCGTCGGGATGGCCAGCATCGCGATGGCCGACAAGCTGCCCAAGCGCCAGACCGTGCTGGAGACCGTGCTCACCGCGGCGTACGGCATGACCGCGCACTGGCAGGAGAGCTACGAGAAGGTCGACGAGGAGCGCGCCCTCGCCTTCCTCGACCGCCTCGGCATGAACGACCTGCTCGACCGGAAGTTCGGCACCCTCTCCGAGGGCGAGCGCAAGCGGACCATGATCGCCCGCGCCATGATGACCGACCCCGAACTGCTGCTGCTCGACGAGCCCGCCGCGGGGCTCGACCTCGGCGGGCGCGAGGACCTCGTGCGCCGTCTCGGACGGCTCGCGCGCGACCCGTACGCCCCCTCGATGCTCATGGTCACGCACCATGTCGAGGAGATCGCGCCGGGCTTCACCCATGTCCTGATGCTCCGCCAGGGACAGGTGCTGGCCGCGGGCCCGATCGAGACCGAACTGACCTCCCGGAACCTCTCCCTCTGCTTCGGCCTGCCCCTGGTCGTGGAGATGAACGGGGACCGCTGGACCGCACAGGGCCTGCCGCTGCGCTGATCGCGGGCCTACCATGGCGGTGTGGACGCTTGGGTCTGGTGGCTGGTCGCCGCCGCAGCGCTGGGAATCCCGCTCGTGCTCACCGCCATGCCGGAGTTCGGCATGCTCGCCGTCGGGGGCGTCGCGGGCGCCGTCACGGCCGGACTGGGCGGGGGGCCCGTGGCGCAGGTCGTCGTCTTCGCCGCCGTCTCCACCGCGTTGATCCTCGTGGTGCGCCCCGTCGCCCGCCGGATGCGGGCGGAGCGCCCCGAGCTCACCAGCGGCGTCGAGGCGCTCAAGGGGCGACAGGCCCTCGTGCTGGAAAAGGTCGACGGCCACGGCGGCCGTATCAAGCTCGCGGGAGAGGTCTGGTCGGCCCGCTCGCTCGACTCGGACGAGAGCTACGAACCCGGTAGTCAAGTGGACGTCGTCGAGATCGACGGGGCCACCGCTGTCGTGATGTGATAGCGCACAGCAACCGTACGAGCAGCAACTCTTGACGCACCGTCATATAAAGAATGCAGGGGGCAAACGGCGATGGACGCCATCATCATCGTCCTGATCATCCTGGTGGTGCTTGTCTTCATCGCACTCATCAAGACGATCCAGGTCATCCCGCAGGCGAGCGCCGCCATCGTGGAGCGGTTCGGCCGCTATACGCGCACCCTGAACGCCGGCCTCAACATCGTGGTGCCGTTCATCGACACCGTCCGCAACCGTGTGGACCTCCGCGAGCAGGTCGTCCCGTTCCCCCCGCAGCCGGTGATCACCCAGGACAACCTGGTCGTGAACATCGACACCGTCATCTACTACCAGGTGACCGACGCCCGCGCCGCGACGTACGAGGTCGCGAGCTACATCCAGGCGATCGAGCAGCTTACCGTCACCACGCTGCGCAACATCATCGGCGGCATGGACCTGGAGCGCACCCTGACCTCCCGCGAGGAGATCAACGCGGCGCTGCGCGGCGTCCTCGACGAGGCCACCGGCAAGTGGGGCATCCGCGTCAACCGCGTCGAGCTCAAGGCCATCGAGCCCCCGACCTCCATCCAGGACTCGATGGAGAAGCAGATGCGCGCCGACCGCGACAAGCGCGCCGCGATCCTCCAGGCCGAGGGTGTCCGCCAGTCGCAGATCCTCACCGCCGAGGGTGAGAAGCAGTCCGCGATCCTCCGCGCCGAGGGCGAGTCCCGCTCCGCCGCCCTCCGCGCCGAGGGCGAGGCCCAGGCGATCCGTACGGTGTTCGAGTCCATCCACGCCGGCGACCCGGACCAGAAGCTGCTCTCCTACCAGTACCTCCAGATGCTCCCGAAGATCGCCGAGGGCGACGCCAACAAGCTCTGGATCGTCCCCAGCGAGATCGGCGACGCGCTCAAGGGCCTCGGCGGCGCGCTCGACGGCTTCCGCCCCGGCGGCGGCGACAGCGGCGGCAGCGGCGGCAAGCCCCAGGCGCCGGGTACGCCCGCCACCCCCGGCATCACCAAGTCGCCCCGCGAGCAGCCCCCGCTCGACTCCTGACCCGTACCCCTCGGGCATGATCGGTGGCACAGACACCGATCAACCCGAGGGGTTACGCGTGACCATCTGGGAGGCCCTGGCCGTCTTCGCCGCAGGCATCGGCGCGGGCACCATCAACACCGTCGTCGGCTCCGGCACGCTGATCACCTTCCCGGTGCTCCTCGCCACGGGCCTCTCCCCGGTCACCGCCAACGTGTCCAACTCCCTGGGCCTCGTGCCCGGTTCGATCAGCGGGGCCATCGGCTACCGCGCCGAACTCCGCGGCCAGCGCCAGCGCGTCCTGCGCCTCAGCGCCGCCGCCCTCCTCGGCGGACTCGGCGGCGCGATCCTGCTCGTCACCCTGCCGTCCAGCGCCTTCGACATGATCGTCCCGGTGCTCGTGGCGATCGCCCTGGTCCTGGTCGTCCTCCAGCCCCGCCTCGCCCGCGCCGTCCAGGCCCGCCGCGAACGGAACGGCAGCGAGGCCCACCCCCACGGAGGCCTGCCCCTCCAGGCGGGCATCCTCTGCTCCAGCGCCTATGGCGGCTACTTCGGCGCGGCCCAGGGCATCATCTACCTCGGCTTCATGGGCGCCCTGCTCAACGACGACCTCCAGCGCCTCAACGCCGTCAAGAACGTGCTGAGCGCCGTTGTGAACGGCGTCGCCGCGATCTTCTTCCTCTTCGTCGCCGAGTTCGACTGGCTGGTCGTCGTCCTCATCGCCGTCGGCTCAGCACTCGGGGGCCAGCTCGGCGCCCGTATAGGTCGCAAGCTGGCCCCCGGAGTCCTGCGGGGCGTCATCGTAGCCGTCGGCATCGTCGCCATCGTGCAGCTCGTCCTCCGCTGACGCCCGGACCGCCTAGGCTCCCCGCGCTCAGGCCGACGCGGGCACCGCCGACGGCCGGCCGCGGCCGCTCACGGTCAGCCACTCCGGCAGCGACTCGCCCTCCTTGAGCCCGAGGGCCAGCAGCAGGGCGTCCGCCGGTGTCGGCTCGAACGGCTTCCGCAGCAGCGTCATCCCCGCCTGCCCCGGCGTCCGGTCGGCCTTGCGGTGATTGTCCGCCGCACACGCCGCGACCGTGTTCAGCCAGGTGTCCCCGCCGCCGCGCGACCGGGGAACGACATGATCCACCGTGGTCGCCCGGCGCCCGCAGTACGCGCACCGGTGCTGGTCCCGTACGAGGACCCCGCGCCGCGACCACGGTGCCCGTTGTCGGAAGGGCACCCTCACGTACCGGCACAGCCTGATCACCTGTGGCACCGGAAGCTCCAGATTCGCGGCGCGCACACGGAGGCCGGGGTGCGACTGCTCGACGACGGCCTTGTCCTGCATGACCAGCACGACAGCGCGCCGCAGCGTCACCGTCGACAGCGGCTCGAAGCTCGCGTTGAGAACCAGCGTCTCCCGCATCCCGCCCACCTCCCACTCACCGGCCCGCCCCGGCGGCGGGTGGCTCCACTGTGCCGGTGTCCTCGCAGGCCGACAACGCAATTTCCCCGCGTTGTACGGGAGATGGCGGAAGCGGAAACAGCGCGGGGAAAGCGGAAGAACGCGGGAGAACCGGGGAGAACGAGGAAGAACGCGGGCGGAAGGAAGAACACAGGCAGCCGGCGCGGTCATCCGGCCCCCGGCCGGACTCCGGCAGGCGAAAGGACGCAGACACGAGCGCCCAGCCGCCCCCGTCGCGGCGGTGCGCGCGGTACCGACTGCCCGAAAGAAACAGTGCGCCGCGCGGGACGCGCGGCGCAACGGATTTATGCGTACGGAAAAGAGACCGGTCAGTCCCCGGCGGGAATGCCGTACTCGCCGACGAGCTGACCGCGGCCGATCGCCTTGAACCGCAGATTGAAGCCCACCACCGCGGGCGACGCGTCCGCGTCAGGGCCCAGCTTCTCGCTCTCGACCGCGTAGACCGTGAAGACGTAACGGTGGTCGCCGTCCCCGGGCGGCGGGGCCGCGCCCCCGAAATCACGGGTCCCGTAGTCGTTCCGTACGTGGACGGCGCCCTCGGGGAGCCCCTTCATGTCGCCCGTACCCGCCCCCGCGGGCAGCTCGGTCACGTCCGCCGGGATGTCGATCACCGACCAGTGCCAGAAGCCGCTCCCGGTCGGCGCGTCGGGGTCGAAGCAGGTGACCGCGAAGCTCTTCGTCTCCGGCGGGAAGCCCTCCCACCGCAGATGGGGCGAGGTGTTCCCCTCGGCGTACACCTGCGCGGAACCCAGGGTGCCACCCTCCTGGACGTCGTCACTCGTCACTCGGAACGACGGCACCGGGGGATGGAAGTCATGGGGGAGTGGGCGCCGCTGCTGGTCCGTCACGTCGGATCCTCCTCATCGCGCGAATCGCTGTACCGGCCAGCCTAACGAGCCTGAACGCCGGTCTTTGCCACCATGTCCAAGTGCGTCGGCACGCGCTCATCCACCCCTGCCCCATGCCCCGAGACTGACCACGACGAGACTCCGAAGCGGTGGTGCGACCCATGACCAGCCCCGTGGAACTGCCCGAACTGCCCCAGGACGACCTGCCCGGCCTCTTCGACGGCACCGTGCCGCCCGGCGTCTACCGGCTGCCCTCCGTGGGGCCCGACGCCCTGATGCAGGCCGACGCCGCCGGATGGGTCGACGCCGTGGTGGACCTGGCGGGCGTCACGACCAAGGCCGAGTTCATGGACCGCTGCGTCGGCGGCCTCGAACTCCCCGAGTACTTCGGCCGCAACTGGGACGCCCTCGCCGATGTCCTCACCGACCTCTCCTGGTGGGGCGAGACCCGCGGCTACCTCGTCCTCGTGACGAGCTGGTCGGCCTTCGAGGAGGCGGCGCCCCGGGAAGCCGACGCCGCGGCCGAGATCTTCACCGCGGCCGTCGGCTTCTGGGCCGTACGGGAGACGCCGCTCACCGTCCTGCTCGGCTAGAACCAGTTGCGCTTGCCGCCCACCTCGGACAGCCACTGGTTCAGGTACGCGTTCCAGTCCGTCTGCTGGTAGCTCGCGAAGTCCACCTGGAAGGCGCGGTACGAGTCGCTGCCCTCGGAGAACAGGCCCGGCTTCTTGTCCATCTCCAGCACGACGTCCATCCCGCGCGAGTCCGCGACGAAGGACAGCTCGACCTGGTTCAGCCCCCGGTACTGCTGCGGCGCGAAGAACTCGATCTCCTGGTAGAAGGGGAGCTGCTGCCGGGTGCCCCGGATGCGGCCCTTCTCCATGTCGGCGGACTTGAAGCGGAAGCCGAGCTGGATGAACGCGTCGAGGATTGCCTGCTGCGCGGGCAGCGGGTGGACGCTCACCGGGTCCAGGTCCGTCGAGTCGACCGCCCGCGCGATGGCCAGCTCGGTCGTCAGCCCCAGGTTCATCCCGGCCAGGTGCTGCCCGTCCACGTCCGTGATCGGCGTCTCCCACGGGACCTCGAAGCTGAACGGCACCGCGTGCTGCGCCCCCTCCTGCAGGGTGATCGCCCCGCCGAGCTGCTGCCGCGCGAACTCGATGTTCTGCTTCATCTCCCCGTCGTTGGTCTCCACCTCGACCTTCGCCTGAAGACCCACGGACAGCCCCTGGATCTCCTGCGCGACGGACCCGCCCTCGATGCGGACCTCACCCTGGATGACGCCACCGGGCACCGCGTTCGGCTCGTGCAGCACCGTGTCCACCGACGCGCCACCCATGCCCACGCTCGCGAACAGCTTCTTGAAGCCCATCTCATTCCTCCCCACGCCGGGACGCGTTCCGCCCCGGCCGACTCGTTACGACTAGGTACGCCCCGGGCGGCTCCCCGGTTCCTCCGGGGCCGGACCCGATCGGTCCGCTCGCGCGCTCCAGTACGCTCGGAGGGCATGATCGCAGGCCGAGACACCGCACTGGACACCCCCGGCGCCCTCGTACCGCTTCCCCGCTCCTTCTTCGACCGCCCTGTCCTGGATGTCGCACCCGACCTGCTCGGCCAGGTCCTGGTCCGTACGACAGAGGAGGGCCCGGTGGAGCTGCGCATCACCGAGGTCGAGGCGTACGCGGGCGAGGCAGACCCCGGCTCCCACGCGTACCGGGGACGTACGCAGCGGAACGCGTCCATGTTCGGCCCGCCCGGCCACGCCTACGTCTACTTCATCTACGGGATGTGGTGGAGCCTCAACCTCGTCTGCGGCCCGGAGGGCCACGCGAGCGGTGTCCTGCTGCGCGGGGGCGAGATCCGCAGGGGCCAGGACCAGGCCCGCCGGCGCCGACCGAAGGCCCGCAAGGACACAGAACTGGCCAAGGGCCCGGCCCGCCTGGCGACGGCCCTCGATGTCGACCGTGCCCTCAACGGCACCGACCTGTGCACCGTCGACGACACGGCCCCGCTCCGCGTCTTCGCAGGTGACCGGGCACATGAGAGCAGTGTCCGAAGCGGGCCCCGCACGGGAGTGGGCGGGGAGGGAGCCCACCACCCCTGGCGCTTCTGGATCGCCGACGACCCGACAGTGAGCCCATACCGGCCACACCAGCCGAGGCGCCGCCGGAGCTGACTTGACGCAGGTGGGACCGAGGCCTAATGTTGGTCGAGCCGCTTGAAACGGGACGGCCAGTCACCGAGACCTCAGAGTCCAGTGAGAACACCTCCCACAAGCGGCAAACTCACTACCTACGACACACCCCAAGCTGGGGTCGCTTTCGGCACGCCGAAAACAGACTCCAGAAGCCCGATTAGGAGCTTCCGGGGAAATCCGTTAACGTAGTGGACACACCGAAGGGAAGCGCCCGGAGAAACCGGTGAAATGGTTTCGAAGGAAGCGTCCGTTCCT
>NZ_BAAAPE010000009.1:105219-378459 GCF_039530985.1 Streptomyces albiaxialis | reverse complement strand
AGGCCGAGGGCTTGTCCATTGATGCTCGCGTCCACTGTGTAGGTTCTGAGACAACAACCGCATTCAAATTGAAGAGTGTGCTTGTTCGCTAACTCTGGGAACCGGGATCTCTGTATCCCGGTGTACCGAATAGAGTTTCGGTGGCCATAGCGTGAGGGAAACGCCCGGTTACATTCCGAACCCGGAAGCTAAGCCTTTCAGCGCCGATGGTACTGCATGCGGGAGCGTGTGGGAGAGTAGGACGCCGCCGAACAATCTTTGAGGCCCTTGGCCTTCAGCGCACGCACGCTGAAGGCCAAGGGCTTTTTTTGGTTCTTTCTGAAGAGCGCCCCATGGGTGGCTGCGCGAGAATGAGTGCAGCACTCGAAGACAGGAGTCACGTCGATGTCCAGCAACTCTCCCGACGATCGCGATCGTCCCGAGCGTCGTCCCCGGCACACGCAGTCGGGGCCGCGCCGGAATGACGACCGTTTCCGGGGCCCCCGCCGTGAGGACGGGGGGCGCGGAGGCCGTGGGGGATTTCGGCGTGACGACCGGCGCGATGACCGCCGGGACGATCGGCGCGACGACCGTCCCCGGCGTGATGACCGTCCCCGGCGTGATGACCGGCGTGACGACTCGCGGGGCGAGCGTCCCCGTGGCGACCGGCCGCGTGGGGGCGACCGCCGGAATGAGCGGCGTGACGAGCGCCGGGACAGCCGGCCGCGTACGGGCGGGTTCCGCGATCGGGACCGCGACCGTGACCGGCGCGAGCGGGATGGTGAGCGGCGCGAGCGGGCGCCGTACCGGCGGGACGACAGGGACCGTGACCGGCCGCGTCGCGAGGACGACCGCGGCGGGCGACGGCCGTACGGCCAGAGCGCCGGCGGTCGTGGGCGTGACGACCGGCCGCCGCGACGTGACGACCGTCCCCAGCGTGACGACAGGCCGCGGCGCGACGACCGTCGGGACGACCGGCGCGGTGGTGGCTTCCGGGACCGTGATCGCGACCGCGACCGGGACCGGCGTGGCGGCGGGTCCTTCCGCAGGGACGACCGTGACCGCGGCCCGCGCGGGGGGCGGGAGCGGCCGCACGACCGTGAGCCGCTGCGGCGGCTGCCGATCGACGAGGACATCACGGGTGACGAGCTCGACAAGGATGTCCGGCAGGAGCTGATGAGCCTGCCGAAGACGCTCGCCGAGGACGTCGCGAAGAACCTGGTCATGGTCGCGCGGCTGCTCGACGAGGAGCCGGAGCAGGCGTACGGGTACGCCAAGATCGCGCTGCGGCTGGCCTCGCGCGTGCCGTCCGTACGGGAGGCGGCGGGCTTCGCCGCGTACGGGGTGGAGAAGTACGCGGAGGCGCTGGCCGAGTTCCGGGCCGCGCGGCGGATGACCGGGCTGCAGCACCTGTGGCCGGTGATGGCCGACTGCGAGCGGGGCATGGGGCGGCCGGAGAAGGCGCTGGCCATGGCGGGCGAGCCCGAGGTGCAGAAGCTGGACAAGGCCGGCCAGGTCGAGATGCGGCTGGTGGCGGCCGGGGCACGGCGTGACATGGGGCAGGCCGACGCGGCCGTCGTGACGCTGCAGAGCCCGGAGCTGGCGTCGAACTCTGTGCAGCCGTGGACGGCGCGGCTGCGGTACGCGTACGCCGACGCGCTGCTGGCCGTCGGGCGCGAGAGCGAGGCCCGCGAGTGGTTCGCGAAGGCGCTGGAGGCCGACCAGAAGGGGCTGACCGACGCGTCGGACCGGCTGGCCGAGCTGGACGGTGTCGAGTTCATCGACGCCCTCGATGAGGACGCCGAGGACGCCGAGGACGGCCAGGACGACGCGCAGAGCTGAGAGAGTACGAAAGGGGCGGCCGGCCCCGGTGGGGAACACCGGGCCGGCCGCCCCTTTCGTATGGGTGCGTCAGGGCCGGTACGCCGCCAGGGGGTTCCTCAGGGTGCCCGTGAGCTGGAGGGCGCCTGCGGGGTCCTGGAGGTCGACCATCTGCTGGTTGTCGCGGAGCTGGAGCCTGTTGAGGCAGGAGAGGGCGAACTCCTCCGCGAACAGGTCGTAGCGTGCGAAGCGGTCGGCCAGGTGCGGGGCCGACTCCTGGTAGTCCCGTACGCACGCGGCGACCGTCGACCAGAACGTGTCCTCGTCCATGGCGTCCGCCTCGGCGAGGGTGGCGCTCAGGAAGCGGAAGAAGCAGTCGAAGACGTCCGTGAAGAGGGAGAGGACCTTCATGTCCTCGGGGACGTCGGCGCGGATGCGTTCGACCTGGGGAGGCAGGACCGTCTCCGCGTTCATGACGGCTATCTCCTCGGCCAGGTCCTTGAAGAAGGCGCGGCGGGGGGTGCCGTGCTCGTCGAGGGCGAGGATGACGTTCTCGCCGTGCGGCATGAAGACCAGGTCGTAGGCGTAGAAGCAGTGGAGGAGCGGGGTGAGGTAGGCGTTCAGGTAGCGGCGCAGCCACTCCCGCGGCTCCAGGCCCGAGCGGTCGATGAGGGCCGCGGCGAAGGAGTTGCCCTCGCGGTCGGTGTGCAGGAGCGAGGCCATCGTCGCCAGGCGTTCGCCCTCGGCCAGGTGCGGGACGGGGCTCTCGCGCCACAGGGCCGCGAGCATCTTGAGGTACGGGGAGCCCTTCGGTGCCGCCGCCTCGTACGGGGCCGGGTGGTAGCCGACCGCTGCCCGTTCGCGCAGGACGGCGAGGCCGGTGTCCTGGAGGACCTCGTCCTCGGCGACGAGGTCGGCGAGCCAGTCGTTGATGGCCGGGGTCGCCTCCATGTAGGCGGCGGAGAGGCCGCGCAGGAAGCCCATGTTGAGGACGGACAGCGCCGTTTTGACGTAGTGCTTGTGCGGGTTGCCGGTGTTGAAGAAGGTACGGATGGACTGCTGGGCGAGGTGTTCGTCGTCGCCGTGGCCGAGGCAGACGAGGTGGCGCTGGGCGACCTCTGCGGCGAAGGTGACGGAGAGTTTGTTCCACCACTGCCAGGGGTGGACGGGGATGAGGACGTACTCGTCCATGTCCAGCCCCTGCTCCGCCAACGTGGCCGAGAAGCGGCGCAGGGTGGGCGCCGACAGCTCGGAGAGGATGAGCTTGTCGTAGCCGATGTCGGGGCTGGCGGTGAAGGTCGCGCGGGAGCGGTGGGCCGCGACCCAGATCAGCCGTACGGGCGTCGCGGTCTCGGGGGCGTACGCGCGGTACTCGGCGATGTCGAAGCCGAGCCGCCCGTTGTTGGCGACGAAGCAGGGGTGGCCCTCGGTCATGCCGGTCTCGATGGTCTGGAAGTCCGAGGCGGCCAGGGACGCGGCGCTGATGTGCGGGGCCGCGAGTTTGTACGCCGTGCCGGCGAGGGTGCTGCTGATCTCCTCCAGGTAGACGGGCAGGATCTCCTCGCTCAGGCCCAGGGAGCCGCGCAGCTCGGTGAGGAACGCGAGCGCGTCGAGCGGGAGCCGGGTGCCGTCGCGGTGGCGGGTGATGCTGTCGGCCGCGACCTGCCAGTGGTCCAGCGCGTAGCGGCGCGCGGTGAAGCGGTACGTGGTGGCGCCGTCGTCGCTGCGGACCGTCCAGTGGCCCGGGGCGCCGTCGACGGGCTCGGGGGTGAGCAGCCGCTCGTGGGTGAACTCGGCGAGGGCCTTGCGGATCAGCAGCCGGGTCGCGCGTTCCCAGCGCTCGGGGGTGAGGTGCGCGACGGCGTCCTGCGGGGCGAGGGGGCGGGGGGTCGTCATATGAGGCTCTCTTCGGTCGCGGCCTGGAACTGCTCGCGGGTGCAGAAGCTGAGGAGGGCTTCCTTCTCGGGCTTGGTGAGGGTCGAGTCGACGCGGAAACCGACGGCCTCGTTGAGGGCGTGCACGGAGGTGTTGCGGACGTCGGGCTCGACGACGACCCGGCGCACGGACGGGTCGGCGAAGAGCGCCGCCATCACCGTGGTGATCACCGCGCGGGTGAAGCCGTGGACGGGGGTGTCCGTCGGGGCGCACAGGAAGTGCATGCCGACGTCGCCCTCCTCGTGCGGGTAGAGGCCGGGCAGCTCGACGTACACCGGGTCGTAGCGCTCCATGAGGAAGGCGGGCGCGCCGTCGTGGAGTCCGAGGAAGGCGTCGTGGTGCGGGGAGGCCGCGATGCTCATGAACTCGCGTTCGACCTCGCAGAGCGAGGCGTCCTGGAGCAGGTAGAACGCGGACTTCGGGTGCGTGACCCAGGCGTGCAGCAGTTCGCTGTCGGTGAGCGGGTCGACGGGGCGCAGCGCGAAGGTGCCCAGCGCCGGGTCCTCGCGGGTGAAGAAGGGGGCGTCGGCCGCCGGTGTCATGAGGCCACCGCCGCGAAGTCCTGGAACGCGATGGACCGCTCGACGGGGTAGACCTCGCGGCCGGTGAGGGCGCGGATGATGCAGGAGTTGCGGTAGGCGGCCATGCCGAGGTCGGGGGCGGCGAAGCCGTGGGTGTGCAGCTCGGCGTTCTGGACGTAGATCTCGTCGCCCGCGAGGTCGGTGCTGTAGTCGCGGCGTACGGCGAAGCGGCCGTGGTCGTCCCAGGCGATGCGGTCGGCGACCGGGTCGAGGAAGGCGGGGCGCCGGTAGCGGTAGCCGGTGGCGAGGACGAGGCCCTCGGTGGTGAGGGTGAAGTCCTGTTTCTGCTCCTCCTGGCGGAGCCCGAGGGTGTAGGTGCCGTCCGTCTCGTCGTACGTGGCGTCGGTGAGTGCCGTGTTCGTCATGAGGCGGGTGGGGCAGGGGCCGGTGCGGCTCCTGGTGTAGAGCAGGTCGAAGATCGCGTCGATCAGCTCGGAGTTGATGCCCTTGTAGAGGTTCTTCTGTGAGGCGACGAGGCGGTCGCGGGTGCCCGGCGGGAGGGAGTGGAAGTAGTCGATGTACTCCGGGGAGGTCATCTCCAGGGTGAGCTTGGTGTATTCGAGGGGGAAGAAGCGGGGGGAGCGGGTGACCCAGGTGAGGGCGTAGCCCGCGGTGTCGATGTCCTGGAGCAGGTCGTAGTAGATCTCCGCGGCGCTCTGGCCGCTGCCGACGAGGGTGATGCTGCGCTTGCGCCGGAGGGCTTCCTTCTCCTCCAGGTAGCGGGAGTTGTGGACCAGGTCGCCGCCGAGGCCGCGGCAGGTGTCCGGGATGTGGGGCGGGGTGCCGGTGCCGGTGCCGAGGACGAGCTTGCGGGCGTGGAACGTACGGCGTACGCCCGCGGCGAGGTCGTCGGCGTGCACGGTGTACAGGCCGGTGGCCTCGTCGTGGGTGACCTCGGTGACGCGGTGGGAGAAGCGGACGGCGTCGCCGAGGCGGTGCGCGGCCCAGCGGCAGTAGTCGCTGAATTCGGCGCGGAGCGGATAGAAGCTCTCCCGTATGTAGAACGGGTAGAGGCGCCCGGACTCCTTGAGGTAGTTGAGGAAGGAGTACGGCGAGGTCGGGTCGGCGAGCGTGACCAGGTCGGAGAGGAACGGGGTCTGGAGCGTGCTGTCCTCCAGGAGCATCCCCGGGTGCCAGGTGAAGTCCGGTTTGTCGTCGAGGAAGACGCCGTCGAGGCCGGGCACCGGCTCGGTCAGGCAGGCGAGGCCCAGGTTGAACGGGCCGAGGCCGATGGCGACGAAGTCGCGTACGGGCGATTCGGCGGGGCCGTGGGGGGACGGGGTGGTCACGTGGGGCTCCGTGAGGTGAGGGTTCGGGAGTGAGGGTCCGGGGAGTGAGGGTCCGGGGAGTGAGGTTCCGGGGAGTGGGGGAGCGGGTGCTCAGGCCCTACGGGCGGGGGCGAGGAAGCTCTCGGCGTGGCCCGCGAGGAGGTCGAGCACGACGGCGATGTCGTCGAGCGTGGTCTCCGGGTTGAGCAGGGTGAACTTGAGGTGGTGGCGGCCGTCGACGACCGTGCCCGCGACGACGGCGTCGCCGGAGGCGAAGAGGGCCTCGCGGGCGTGCAGATTGGCTTTGTCGACAAGGGAGTCCGGGATGCCCGCTGCGTCCTCGGGGACGTAGCGGAAGACGAGGGTGGAGAGCTGGGGCTCGGTGACGACCTCGTAGCGGGGGTCGGCGTCGAGGAGCCGCCAGGCGTCGGCGGCGCGGTCGACGACCTCGTCGAAGAGTTCGCCCACGGTGTCGGCTCCCATCACGCGCAGCGTCATCCAGAGCTTGAGCGCGTCGAAGCGGCGCGTGGTCTGGATCGACTTGTCGACCTGGTTGGGGATGCGCTCCGCCACGCTGCGCGCCGGGTTGAGGTAGTCGGCGTGGTACGTGACATGGCGGAGCGTGGAGCGGTCGCGGACGAGAACCGCGCTCGAACTGACGGGCTGGAAGAACGACTTGTGGTAGTCGACCGTGACCGAGTCGGCCCGTTCGATGCCCGCCAGGAGGTGGCCGCGGCGCGGGGAGACCAGCAGTCCGCAGCCGTAGGCCGCGTCCACGTGCATCCAGACGCCGGCGGCCTCGCAGAGCGCGGCGACCTGGGGGAGCGGGTCGATGCTGCCGAAGTCCGTGGTGCCCGCCGTGACGACGACGGCCATGACGACGAGGTCCTCCTCGGCGCAGCGGGCCAGCTCCTGTTCGAGCGCGGAGGCCCGCATGCGGCGGTCGCGGTCGCAGGGGACCGGAATGACCGCCTCGGGGCCGAGGCCGAGGAGGCGCGCGGCCTTCTCGACGCTGAAGTGGCCGCACTCGGAGGCGAGGACACGGAGCCGGGGCAGGATGGCCGAGGTCGGCTGCGCGGTCTCGGAGTTCTTGCGGACCAGGCGGCAGGCCTCCTCGCGGGCGAGGAGCAGGGCCTGGAGGTTGGACTGGGTGCCGCCGCTGGTGAAGATGCCGTCGGCGGCCTTGCCGAGCCCGATGCGCCCCGCCGTCCAGTCGATCAGGCGGCGCTCGATGAGGGTGCCGCCCGCGCTCTGGTCCCAGGTGTCCAGCGAGGAGTTGACGGCCGCGAGGACCGCCTCGCCGAGCACGGCCGGTATGGCGACCGGGCAGTTGAGATGGGCGAGGTAGCGGGGGTGGTGGAAGTAGACGGCGTCGCGGAGGTAGACGTCCTCCAGCTCGTCGAGGGCCGCTCCGGGGTCCTGGAGCGGCTGGTCCAGGTCGATCGAGGAGACGGCGGGGGCCAGCTCGGCGGGTGTGACGCCGGTGAACGGGCGCTCCGTACGGGCCAGTCGGTCGGCCACCCTCCCGACTCCGTCGGTGAGGGAACGCCGGTAGTGCTCCGCCGTCCTGTCGTTGAGCAGGTGTGCCCTGCTGCTCATGGGTAAGGGTCCTCCCTGACGCGGGCATAGCAGACCTGACCGCGCTCGCGGCACGGTTAGGTAAGGCTAGCCTAACTAGATCGCGGGTCGGGGGGGGACCCGGGGGAGGGGCTAACCGGAGGAGAGCCCTCCGGGACGGCTCGGGCGGCGCGCCCCCGGGTGGCGCTCAGGCGGCGCTCAGGCGGCGTCCGTGTCCACGGTGCGCAGCACGAGTCCCGTGGCCGGTTTCGGGCCGAACGACGTCGACTTGCGCGGCATGGTGACGCCCTGCTCCGCCAGCGACCGCACGGTGTCCTCCAGCACGGGGCGCAGCAGCACGGCGACCCCGCCGTGGTGCGCGGCCTGCTCGACCGCCGCCTCGGTGTGGTGGATGTAGCCGATCTCGGACGGGTGGTCCGGGATTTTCCAGACCTCGTCGAGCAGCGCCGAGTGCAGCACCGTCGCGTCCAGCCGTCTCCAGGTCTCGGGGCGGTCCTCCGGGATCGTGAGGTCCAGCAGCCGGGAGGAGGGGCGGTCGAGCAGGTGGAAGGCCCCGTCGCCCTCGGTGATCAGAAACGCGTTCCCCGGCGTCCGTTCCAGCTCCTCCATCGCCCGGGACAGCGGGCCCTCGACCGGGCGGACGCGGAAACTGTCCGTCATGTCGAGCATCTCCAGGGCCTGCCGCAGCGTGAGCCGGGGCAGCACCCGGTGGATGGCGCGCACCTGGAGCGGATAGCGCGCGGTGTCGACCAGCAGGACCAGCCCGTAGTTCCAGGGCGAGGAGACGCCGCGCGCGTCCGCCGAGTGCTCGGCGCGCAGCCGCAGATACGTCGCCCAGCGGTGGTGCCCGTCGGCGATCAGGGCCCGCTGGTGCGACAGGTCCGCGTCGACCTCCGCCAGCTCGGCCGGGTCCGTGACCGCCCACAGGCGGTGCGAGAAACCGTCCTCTGTCGTCGTCTCCATGAGCGGCGTCCCGCGCGTCGTGCGCTCGATGACGGCGGTCGCTCCGGTGGCGGTGCCGCGGCTGCGGTAGGAGAGCAGCAGCGGCTCCGGATTAGCGGCGGTCTCGCGCATCAGAGCTGCGCGGTCCTCGACGACCTCAGCTATCACCTCCTCGTGGGGGAGGACGATGCCGTCCTCGGGAGGGGACAGGGACAGGGCGCCGATGAGGCCGCGCTGGAGCAGCTCCCCCTTGCGCTGCTCGTACACGTAGAGCGCGGGCTCGGGGTCGGGCGCGAGGACGCCGTCGGTCCGCCAGCGGCGCAGGGTCTCCGCGGCCTGGCGGTGCCGGGTGGCCGGGTCGGCGGCCTGGGGGAGGATCAGCCGGACGATGTTGTACGGATCGGCCGTCTCCAGGTGCCGCAGGCCGTCGGGCCGGACCACCACGTCGTACGGCGGGGAGGTCACGGCGGCGAGGCTGCTGACCCTCTCGGGTGCGTAGCGCAGCCCGCGGAACGGGGTGAGTCTGAGGCCCTCAGCGGTCATTCGAGCATGCTATGCCCGTGCCCGCGGGGGAGTGGAGCGGGGCACGGGGGGCGCAGGGAGTCGGGCCAGGAGCATCCACGGATGAGGGAGGATCGGGGGCGTACGACAGACGTTTACGCCGTAAATGGCGCGAGGAGCGAACGACCATGCGCAGTGCCTCCGGCACCTCCCCGACCCCCGACGAACCGGTCGGCGACGCCCCGCCGCGCACCCGTACGGGCGCGAGCGAACGCCCGCTCGCCGAGGCGTACGACACGGCGCTGCTGGACCTGGACGGGGTCGTGTACGCCGGGGGCGAGGCCGTGCCGCACGCGGTGCGCGCGCTGGAGGGCGCGCGGGGGCGCGGGCTCGGACTGGCGTACGTGACGAACAACGCCGCGCGCACTCCGCGGACCGTGGCCGCGCATCTGACGGAGCTGGGCGTCCCGGCCGAGCCCGAGGACGTCATCACTTCCGCGCAGGCGGTCGCGCGCCTCATCGCCGAGGACGTGCCGCCGGGCGCGCCCGTCCTGGCCATCGGGGCCGAAGGGCTGCGGGTCGCGCTGGAGGAACGCGGGCTGCGCGTCGTGGAGTCGGCCGACGACGGGCCCGCCGCCGTCGTCCAGGGATACGGCGGGCCCGGCATGCCGTGGGAACGGCTGATGGAGGCGGCGGTCGCGGTGCAGCGGGGAGTGCGCTGGTACGCGTCGAACACGGACCTGACTATTCCGAGTGGGCGGGGGATCGCGCCGGGGAACGGGGCCGCCGTCGAGGTCGTCCGCATCGCGACGCGGGCGGTGCGGCCCGCGCCGGAGCCGCGGGTCGCGGGCAAGCCGCTGCCGCCGATGCACCGGGAGTCGATTCTGCGTACGGGGGCTCGGCGCCCGCTTGTGGTGGGGGACCGGCTGGATACGGACATCGAGGGGGCGTACGCGGGGGGTGTCGACTCGCTCCTGGTCCTGACCGGGGTCACGGACGCGGCCCAGCTCCTGGCCGCGGGCCCCGAGTGCCGTCCGACTTTTGTGGCTCGGGACTTGAGGGGGCTGCTGGTGCCTCATCCCGAGGTGAGAGCTCTTGCAGAGGGCTTCGTGTGTGAGGGCTGGACGGCGACGGCTACTGGCTCCGAGCTCGAACTGAACGGTTCGGGGGACCCGTTGGACGGCCTCCGTGCGCTGTGCGCGGCGGCGTGGACGGATCCCCGCGCCCTCGACCCGGGCAAGGCCCTGGCCCGACTGGGCCTCTGACGGGCGCGTGCCTGCGCGGAGCCGCGCCGGGTACGCCCTATAGGGGGCGCGAGGAACTGCGCGCCCGGCCACGACGCATCCGCAGCCCGCGAAGCACAGCCCGGGGCACCCCGGGTGCGGCTCTTGCACGCGGGGCACCCGGCGAAGTGGGCTGCGCTTGCCAGCCCTGCTCCCCCAAGCTCTTCGAGCAGGGAGGTACCCCCACGCGCAGACCTCCCGAGCTTCGCGGAAGGGAGAAGCGGAGGGTTGGTCAGGACTCGGAGAGGGCTTCGGCTACCAACTGCTCTTCCGTGGCGCCCAGGCGCCAGTAGCCCGTGAAGGTGATGGACCCGCGGGCGAGGCGCCGTTTGCGGATGAGGTGGCGGCGGAGCATCTTGACGGTGTTGGACTCGCCGGCGATCCAGGCGTACGGCGTGCCCGGCGGGAACTCCGCCTCGGCGATCGCGTCGAGGACCAGCTCCGCGCGGGACTTCGCCGTCTCGTCGCGCACGAGCCACACGACCTCCGCGTCGGCGGGGGCCCGCAGTTCCTGGACGTCCGCGCGGGACGGGACCTCGATCCACGCCCGTACTCGCGTGTCCTCGGGCAACTGTTCCAGTGTCGCGGCGATCGCGGGCAGCGCCGTCTCGTCGCCGCTCAGGAGGATCCAGTCGGTGCCCTCCGGCGGGCGGAAGTCGACGCCGCCGTTGTCCGCTACGACGGGCCCGAGCAGTATCGCGCGGGCGCCGGGAAGGGCCTCGCGGGCCCAGCGCGTGGCCGGGCCCTCGTCCACGCCCGGCTCGCCGTGCATCGCGAAGTCGACGTCGACCTCGTCCTCACGCTGCTCCCGCACCGTGTACGACCGCATCAGGGACTGCTCGGCGGGGTCCATCGCGCGCCACTCCGCGAACCAGTTCTCGCCCGCGTGCGTGGGAACCAGCGGCGCTTCCTGCCCCGGCCGCGGCAGGAAGAGTTTGAAGCGTTGGTCCCGGCCGCCCGAGGCGAAGTCGCCCAGGCGCTCTCCGCCGAACGTGACCCGCAGCATCGCGGGGCTCAGCCGTCGCGTCCGTACGACGTGGACGTCGAAGAACTCGAACGGGACGACCTTCTCGGCTGCGGGCGCTGTACTCATGTGCGGTCTCCTTCTGGAGGGGGTCAGCGGACCTTCTTGGCCTTGTCGACGGCCTTGGCGAGGTCCTCGACGAGCGGCGCGGCGCCCGCGTACGAGAAGCGCGGCTCGGTCAGCCACTCGGCGACCTGGCCGGCCTTGACGGCGGGCAGTTCGCCCCAGGACGGCTTGGACTTGAGCGCGCCGGGCTGGAGCGACTGGGTGCGGTTGTCGAGAATGATCAGGTCGGCCTTGTACTTGTCGGCGTTCTCCCAGCTCAGCTCCTCGTAGAAGCCCTGCTTGCTGACCTTCTTGGGGACGATGAAGTCGACGCCCAGCTCCTTGAAGTACTTCAGGTCGGCGTTCGCGTTCGGGTCCGAGACGTAGAGCAGGTCGGCGGTGGCGGAGGCGGCCATCACGCGCAGCCCGCCGCTCGACTTGGCGGCCGCGCGCAGTTTGGCGGACGCCTTCTCGAAGCGGGCCTTGGCGTCGGTGACGGACTTCGACTTGAGGTCCGCGCCCAGCGACTCGGCGAGCTTCGCGAACCGTTCGATCGACTTCACCATCGAGACCTCGGCGGCCTGCATCGCGACGGCGGGCGCGAGCTTGAGGATCTTGTCCTTGCTCTCGTCCGGGACGTACCAGAGCGCGTCCTTGACGTACATGTTGGTGATCAGGACCTCGGGCCGCGTCTTGGCGTACTTCTCGATGTCGAACTCGCCGAAGGAGTTGCCGATGATCTCCAGCTTGTCGACGTCCAGCTCGCCCGCGATGACGTCCGGCTTGCCGTTCTTCCGCTTGGTGGGGCCGAAGACGCCGACGATCCGGTCGCGGATGCCGAAGTCCCAGAGCGCGGCGGCCGTTCCGGTGTAGGCGACGATGCGCTCCGGGGACGACTTCAGGCTGACCTTCTTGCCGCGGTCGTCGGTGAAGGACCACGCGCCGCCCTCGCCGCCGCCCGAGCCGGACCCGGCCTTCTCGTTGCCGCAGGCGGCGAGCAGGGCGCCGATGCCGACGGCGCCGCCGGCGGCGAGGATCCCGCGGCGGGAGAGCTGGGAGGAACGGGGCGAGCGGGACATGGAGCGGCCTTCTCTCGACGTGCTGACGGGGCGGCCATATGGCCGAATCGATGGTTAGGCTAACCTAACCAAAACCGTTGTTGTCCAGCGGCCGGGGCCCGCTCCCCCGGCCCCGACCGGAGCCCGCACGTGACTCTCACCAAGTCCCCACCGGAATCCCCGCCCCCGGGGACCTCAGGGGAGACCGGGCAGGACGCCGCAGGAGGCCCGGCGCGTCCGGCGCGTCCGGTGCGTCGTACGGCCGGACTTCTCGCCGCCCTCCTCCTGCTGCTGCTCGTCGTCTTCCTGAGCCTCGCCGTCGGCGCCCGACAGCTCTCGCTGGGCGAGGCGTGGAGCGGACTCGTCGACAGCGGCTCGTCCTCGTACGCCGTCGTGCACGAGATGAGGCTGCCGCGCACCCTGCTCGGGCTGCTCGTCGGCGTCGCGCTCGGGCTCGCGGGCGGCGTGATGCAGGCGCTCACCCGCAACCCGCTCGCCGACCCCGGCATCCTCGGCATCAACGCGGGCGCCGCCGCTGCCGTCGTGACCGCGATCTCCTTCTTCGGCGTCTCCGGCTACACGGGGTACATCGGCTTCGCCTTCCTCGGCGCCGCCGCCGTTTCCGTGCTCGTCTACGCGGTCGGCGGCGGGCGCGGCGCGACCCCCGCGCGCCTCGCACTGGCGGGCACCGCGCTCAACGCCGCGCTGATCTCGTACGTCAACGCCGTCCAGCTCCTCGACACCGCCTCGCTGGACCGGATGCGCTTCTGGACCGTCGGCTCGCTCGCGCGGGCACAGGACTCGACGGTGGCGCAGGCCGCGCCGTTCATCGTCGTCGGCGCGCTGTGCGCCCTCGCGCTGGCCCGCCCGCTCAACGCGCTGGCGCTCGGTGACGACTCGGCGCGCGCCCTCGGCTCGCGCCCCGCGCGCACCCGCGCCGTGGCCATCGTCGCCGTGACGCTGCTGTGCGGCGCCGCGACCGCCGCCTGCGGGCCGATCGTCTTCGTCGGCCTGATGGTGCCGCACATGGTGCGCTCGCTGACCGGGCCCGACCAGCGCTGGATGCTGCCGTACTGCGCGGTCCTCGCGCCCGTGCTGCTGCTGGGCGCCGACGTGCTCGGCCGCGTCGCGGGACGGCCCGCCGAACTCCAGGTCGGCATCGTCACGGTGATCCTCGGCGGCCCCTTCTTCCTCTACTTCGTGCGGCGCAGGCGGGTGGTCCCGGCATGAGCGTCATACGGACCGGGGGCGGCCTCTCCGTCACCCTCCGCCCCCGCGCGCTGCTCGTCGGGCTGGGCTGCGCCCTCGTCGCGCTCGTCGTCGCGGTCTTCGCGATCGGCAGCGGCGAATACCCCATGGCCCCCGGCGACGTGATCCGTACGCTCGCCGGGCAGGGCAACCCCGCCGACGCGTTCATCGTCAACGAGCTGCGGCTGCCCCGCGTCGCCACCGCGCTGCTCGTCGGCTGTTCGCTGGGCCTGGCGGGCGCGGTCTTCCAGTCCGTCGTCCGCAACCCGCTGGGCAGCCCCGACATGCTGGGCTTCACCCACGGCTCGGCGACCGGCGCGCTCGTCGTCATCGTGCTGATGGGCGGCGGCAGCGCGGGCCTCGCGGTCGGCGCCGCGCTCGGCGGCGCCGTGACGGGCCTCCTCGTCTACGGGCTGGCCTGGCGGCGCGGCATGCACGGCTACCGCCTCGTCCTCGTCGGCGTGGGCGTCGCCGCGATCCTCACCGGCGTCAACAGCTTCCTGATCACCCGGGCCCAGATCGCCGAGGCCTCGCGCGCCGTGCTCTGGATGACCGGCAGCCTCGACGGCCGCGGCTGGGACGACGCGCTGCCGCTGCTCGGCGCGATGGCGGTGCTCGTCCCGCTGATCCTCCTCGGCTGCGGGCGCGCCCTGCGGATGATGGAGATGGGCGACGACGCCGCGAACGCCCTGGGCGTACGCGTCGAACGCGTACGGCTCACGCTGCTGGCCGCCGCCGTGCTGCTGGTCGCGCTCTCCGCGGCGGCGGCCGGGCCCGTCGCCTTCGTGGCCCTCACAGCACCGCAGCTCGCCCGGCGGATCACCAGGAGCCCGGGGCCGAACCTGCTGCCCTCGATGTGCATGGGAGCCGCCCTGCTCATGGCGGCCGACCTCGCGGCCCAGCGCGCCTTCGGCGACCACCAGCTCCCGGTCGGCGTGGTCACGGGCGTACTGGGCGGCGGATATCTGGTGTGGCTGCTGGCCACGGAACGTAAGGCTGGACGGATATGACGGGCACGAAGACCGACTCGACGGAAACGCCGGTGGCCGAGGGCGCGGGGGCCGGGCCCCGTCTCGTGGGCCGGGACCTCACCCTCGGCTACGACCAGCGCACCATCGCGGAAGAGCTGAACGTCGCCGTGCCCGACCGGTCGTTCACGGTCGTCGTCGGGCCCAACGCCTGCGGCAAGTCCACGCTGCTGCGTGCCCTCTCCCGGATGCTCAAGCCCACGCGGGGCTCGGTGCTGCTGGACGGCTCGGACATCGCGGGCATGCACGCCAAGGCCCTCGCCCGCACGCTCGGCCTGCTGCCGCAGTCGTCGATCGCGCCGGACGGCATCACCGTCGGCGACCTCGTCGCGCGCGGCCGCTACCCGCACCAGGGGCTGCTGCGGCAGTGGTCGAAGGAGGACGAGCGGGTCGTCGAGGAGTCGATGGAGGCCACCGGCGTCGGCGACCTCGGCGAGCGCTATGTCGACGAATTGTCCGGCGGCCAGCGCCAGCGCGTGTGGATCGCGATGGCGCTCGCCCAGCAGACCCCGCTGCTGCTGCTCGACGAGCCGACGACGTACCTCGACATCGCGCACCAGATCGAGGTCCTCGACCTGTGCGCCCGGCTCCACGAGGAGGAGGGCCGCACCCTCGTCGCCGTCCTGCACGACCTCAACCACGCGGCCCGTTACGCGACCCACCTGATCGCGATGAAGGGCGGCAGCGTGGTCGCCGAGGGCCCGCCCGGCGACGTGGTCACCGCCGACCTGGTGGAAGAGGTCTTCGGCATGCCGTGCCGCGTCATCGACGACCCGGAGACGGGAACTCCGTTGGTGGTCCCAGCAGCAAGGGCGCGCCCTCTGTCCTGAGCCCGCCCGGCATCGGCAGGGTGCCCCGAAGCACGCCCCGGAGGGGCGGCTTCAGGGGCGCGGGGAACTGCGCGACCAGCCACCGCGCAGCCGCAGTCCGCAACGCACGGCAAGGGGCAGCTCCTGTCCGGTGAGCGGGAAAGTCAGTGGTGCGCGGTAGCGTCGGGACCATGAGCGAGCTGCCCCCCGACGAGGTGCCCGAAGGCGAACCGGAACCGGAACAGGCGGGACCGGAGCAGGCGGAGCCGGACGACGGTCCGCGCCCCTTGGGCGTCACCGTCACCCCGACCGGGAACGGCCCCGTCGACGCCGCGCTCCGGCGGCTGGAGGACGCCGACCACCTCGCGGTCGGCGGCCACCTGGAGGTGTACGAGGATGTGCACAGAGGACTGCGCGAGACGCTGGCCTCCCTCGACGACCCCCGACCCCGGAGCTGAGACGTGGCAGTGGCACGACGCCGACTCGACGCGGAGCTGGTGCGCCGCAAGCTGGCCCGTTCGCGCGAGCACGCGGGCCAGTTGATCGCCGCGGGACGGGTCACCGTCGGCGGCAACATCGCCGCGAAGGCCGCCACCCAGGTGGAGACCAGCGCCGCGCTCGTCGTCAAGGAGGACCCGGGCGACCCCGGCTACGTCTCGCGGGGCGGCCACAAGCTCGCGGGCGCCCTCGACGCCTTCGTGCCGCGCGGCCTGCGCGTCGAGGGCCGCCGCGCCCTGGACGCGGGCGCCTCCACCGGCGGCTTCACCGACGTCCTGCTGCGCGCCGGGGCCGGACACGTCGTCGCCGTCGACGTGGGGTACGGGCAGCTCGCCTGGTCCCTGCAGAGCGATTCCCGCGTCACCGTCAGGGACCGTACGAACGTGCGGGAGCTGACCCTGGAGGACGTCGGCGAGCCCGTCGGCCTCGTCGTCGGCGATCTGTCATTCATCCCGCTGGGCCTCGTGCTGCCCGCGCTGGTGCGCTGCGCGGCGCCCGACGCCGACCTGGTGCTGATGGTCAAGCCGCAGTTCGAGGTCGGCAAGGAGAGGCTGGGCAGCGGCGGCGTCGTCCGCAGCCCCGCGCTGCGTGCCGAGGCGGTGCGCACGGTCGCCGGGCACGCCGCCACGCACGGGCTCGGCGCGCTTGGCGTGATCGCGAGCCCGCTGCCGGGCCCCTCGGGGAACGTCGAGTACTTTCTGTGGCTGCGCGCCGGGGCGCCCGACCTCGACCCGGCGGATGTCGAGCGAGCTGTAGCGGAGGGGCCCAAGTGACAGCATGCGACCAGGAGCGCACGGTCTTCCTCCTCGCGCACACCGGAAGACCGGCGGCCGTCCGCAGCGCCGAACTGGTCGTGCAGGGCCTCCTGCGCTGCGGTATCGGGGTGCGGGTGCTCGCCGAGGAGGCCGTCGACCTGCCGTTGCCGGAGTCGGTGGAGGCCGTCGACGCCAAGCCCGACGCGGCGGAGGGCTGCGAGCTGCTGGTCGTGCTCGGCGGCGACGGGACGCTGCTGCGCGGCGCCGAGTTCGCGCGGGCCTCGGGCGTGCCGATGCTCGGCGTGAACCTCGGCCGGATCGGCTTCCTCGCGGAGGCCGAGCGCGACGACCTCGACAAGGTCGTGGACCGCGTGGTGACGCGCGCGTACGAGGTCGAGGAGCGGATGACCATCGACGTGCTGGTCCGCGAGGACGGCCGCGTGGCGCACACCGACTGGGCGCTGAACGAGGTCTCGGTCGAGAAGGCCGCGCGCGAGCGGATGCTGGAGGTCGTCACCGAGGTCGACGGCCGCCCGGTCTCCAGCTTCGGCGGCGACGGCGTCGTGTGCGCGACCCCGACCGGCTCGACCGCGTACGCGTTCTCGGCCGGCGGCCCCGTCGTATGGCCCGAGGTCGAGGCGCTGCTGATGGTGCCGATCAGCGCCCACGCGCTCTTCGCCAAGCCGCTGGTGGTCTCACCCGACTCGGTGCTCGCCGTCGAGGTCCAGCCCCAGACGCCGCACGGCGTGCTGTGGGCGGACGGGCGGCGCAGCGTCGACCTGCCGCCCGGGGCGCGTGTGGAGGTGCGGCGCGGGGCCGTGCCCGTACGGCTTGCGCGGCTGCACCACGCCTCATTCACCGACCGCCTGGTGGCGAAGTTCGCGCTGCCGGTCTCGGGCTGGCGGGGCGCTCCCCGCTAGTACGGGGCGGACCGCTGACGGACCGCCGACGGACGCCGACGGGCCACTTTCGGACGGAACCGATCACCTGTGCCCCTGGTGAGGCTGTGGGAGATGTGGTCATTGCGCGCTCGACGGGGCCTATGTCCCGCCGTCGCGGGGCCACCACTCCGACCGGGGGTGGGGGGATCGTGGCGGAACCTCGTATGGTCGTATCCGTGTTGGAGGAGATGCGGATCAGGGCCCTGGGCGTGATCGACGACGCCGTCGTCGAGCTGTCCCCCGGCTTCACCGCGGTGACCGGCGAGACCGGTGCGGGCAAGACCATGGTCGTCACGAGCCTCGGGCTGCTGCTCGGAGGGCGTGCCGACGCGGCGCTCGTACGGGTCGGTGCCAAGGCCGCCGTCGTCGAGGGGAGGATCGTCGTCCCGCCCGACGCGCCCGCGGCCCGCCGCGCCGCGGAGGCCGGGGCCGAGCTCGACGAGTCCGGGGACGAGGAAGCGGCGCTGCTCGTCAGCCGCACCGTCTCCGCCGAGGGGCGCTCGCGCGCACACGTCGGCGGACGATCCGTCCCGGTCGGGCTGCTCGCGGAGCTGAGCGACGACCTCGTGGCCGTCCACGGACAGACCGACCAGCAGGGGCTGCTGCGCGCGGCCCGCCAGCGCGAGGCCCTCGACCGGTACGCGGGCGAGGCCGTCGCGGTGCCGCTCGCCGCCTACGGCGCGGCGTACAAGCGGCTGCGCGCCGTCTCCGCCGAACTGGAGGAGCTGACCACGCGGGCGCGCGAGCGCGCCCAGGAGGCCGATCTGCTGCGCTTCGGCATCGACGAGGTGGCCGCCGCCGAGCCCCAGCCCGGCGAGGACACCGAACTCGCCGCCGAGGCCCAGCGGCTGGGCCACGCCGAGGCGCTGGCCTCCGCCGCCACGACCGCGCACGGGGCGCTCGCGGGCGACCCCGCCGACCCCGAGGGCGTCGACGCGGCCACGCTCGTCGGCGGCGCCCACCGCGCGCTGGAGGCCGTACGGGCGCACGACCCGTCCCTCGCCGCGCTCGCCGACCGGCTCGGCGAGGTGCACATCCTGCTCTCCGACGTCGCCGGCGAACTCGCCGGATACGCCGACGACCTGGACGCCGACCCGCTCCGCCTCGCCGCCGTCGAGGAGCGCCGCGCCGCCCTCACCCAGCTCACCCGGAAGTACGGCGAGGACATCTCGGACGTCCTCGCCTGGGCCGAGCAGAGCGCCGCCCGGCTCGCCGAGCTGGAGGGCGACGACGACCGTATCGGCGAGCTGACCGCCGAGCGCGAATCCCTGCGCGGCGAACTCGCCGGGCACGCCCGCGCCCTGACCGAGGCCCGCGCGGACGCCGCCAAGCGGTTCGCGGACGCGGTCACCGAGGAGCTGGCCGAGCTGGCCATGCCGCACGCCCGGGTCTCCTTCGACCTCAAGCACACCGAGTCCACCGAGGACGGGAACGGGCTGGAGATCGACGGCCGTACGCTCGCCTTCGGGCCGCACGGCACCGACGAGGTCGAACTGCTGCTCACCCCGCATCCGGGCGCGCAGCCCCGGCCCATCGCCAAGGGCGCCTCGGGCGGCGAACTGTCCCGGGTGATGCTCGCCGTCGAGGTCGTCTTCGCGGGCGCCGACCCCGTGCCCACGTACCTCTTCGACGAGGTCGACGCGGGCGTCGGCGGCAAGGCCGCCGTCGAGGTCGGGCGGCGCCTGGCACGGCTCGCCAAGTCCGCGCAGGTCGTCGTCGTCACCCATCTGCCGCAGGTCGCCGCCTTCGCCGACCGCCATCTCGTCGTGGAGAAGACGGACGACGGCTCGGTGACGCGCAGCGGCGTGCAGGCGATGGAGGGCGAGGACCGGGTGCGGGAGCTGTCCCGGATGCTCGCGGGCCAGGAGGACTCGCAGCTCGCGCGGGCGCACGCCGAGGAGCTTCTGGAGGCGGCCCGCGCCGGGTCCTGACTCCGGACACCGGTACGCGCTCGGCGAACGCGGCCTCGCTCGTGCGGGGGACCCCGGACGGGCCGCCGACGGGCCGCCGGGCGCACTTTCCGGGCGTGCCGGGCCCGACGCGCCGCCGGTCCGTCCGTACGGCGCTGCGGCGCGCGGCCGTCACCTGGCATCCTGGGCGGACCCGGACATCCGAACCACGGCCGTGGGGCCGGGCCCTGAGCCCGCGTCACCCTGCCGGGGACTCGCCGGGACCGGGACCCGGGTGCGGCAGCCGGTGTCCACCTGCCCGTCCGTCCACCGCCGGTCCGTCCACCCGTTGCCCGTCCGCCCGCCGCTGTACGCCGACCTCCGCTGTACGCCGATCTGGAGCCCGACCTGTCGTGACCCCCACCGCCACCCCGCCCCCGCCGCTCGTCGGACGCGTCCCGCTGCACGCCGTCCAGGTGCTCGGCGGCGGCTCCCTCACCCGCGGCGGGGGCGTACCGGGCGCGCGGACCGTGGCACACGTGCGCTCCCTCTCCGAGGGGCTCGTCGCCCGGGGCGTGCGGGTGACCGTATGCGCCCCCGGGGACGAGGAACTGGCCCGCGCCCTCACCGGTACGGGCGCCAGGTTCGCGCCCGCCACGGGACGTACGGAGCGCGAGACCGTGGCGGGCCTGCGCACACTCTGCGCCGACGCCGACCTGGTGCACGCGCACGGGCTGCGCGCCGGGTTCCTCGCCGCGCTCGCGCTCGGCAGGCGCCGCCGCGGCACGCCGCTCGTCGTCACCTGGCACACCCAGCCGCTGCCCGGCGCCGAGGGCGCCGAGCACGCCGAGGGGGCCCGCGCGCTGCTCGCGCGGCTCCTCAAGCGGCGGGTCGCCCGCGCGGCGGCCGTCGTCCTCGGCGTGACCACGGACCTCGTCGACGCTGCCCGCGACTGCGGCGCGCGCGACGCCCGCCTCGCGCCCGTCGTCATCCCCGCCCCGCGCGACGCGGCGGACGACTGTACGGGGGAGGAGGGCGAGGACGACGGGGAGGGCGCGCGGGCCGAACGGGACGCGCGCGCGGAGGCGCAGCGCCACAAGGCGCGGGCCGAGATCGGCGCCGTGGGCCGCCCCCTCGTCCTCTCCGTCGGCCGCCTCGACCGGCACCAGGCGTACGACGCCGTCCTCACGGCCGCGCGCGCCTGGCGCGACCTCGACCCGCCGCCACTGCTCGCCGTCGCGGGCGAGGGCCCCGAACGGGCCGCGCTCCAGCGCCGTATCGACGAGGAAGAGCTGCCCGTACGGCTCCTGGGGCGGCGGGACGACGCGCTGCGGCTGCTCGCGGGGGCCGACGTGGCGCTGCTCTCCACGCGCTGGGACTCCCGCTCGCCGCTCGCCCAGGAGGCGCTGAGCCGGGGCGTCCCCCTGGTCGCCACCGAGGTCGGCGGCATCCCCGAACTCGTCGGCGACGCGGCCGTACTGGTGCCGTACGGGGACGCGGACGCGCTCTCCTCGGCGGTACGCGCGCTGCTGGAGGACCCCGTCCGCCGCGAGGCCCTCGCGGCGGCGGGACGCGCCCGTGCGGAGTCGTGGCCGACGGAGGACGACACCGTCGCCCAGGTCCTGAGCGTCTACGACGAGCTGACAGCGTAGCCTTGCTTCCCCCTCAGCGCTTGGGAGGTCTGCGCAGGGCGCAGGGCTGGCAAGCGCAGCCCCCTGTGCCGGGGGCCCCGGGTGAAAGAGCCGCGCCCGGGGTGCCCCGGGCTGTGCTTCGCGGGCTGCCGCCGCGTCGTGGCTGGGCGCGCAGTTCCCCGCGCCCCTGAAGAGGCAAGCCCCGACGTGTCGTGACCGGGCGCTCAGCTCGACTGGCGGATGACCAGTTGTGCCGGGGTCACCACCGGTGAGGGCGAGGCTTCGTCCGGTTCCAGGGCGAGGCGTCGCAGGAGCAAGCGGGCCATGATGCGGCCCATCCGCTCGACGTCCTGGCGGACCGTCGTGAGCGGAGGGTCCGCCCAGGACGCGGGTTCGAGGTCGTCGTAGCCGACGACGGCGACATCGGCCGGGACCCGTAGGCCTCGGGCCCGCAGCGTCCGCATCGCGCCCGAGGCCATCAGGTCCGAGCAGGCGAAGACCGCGTCCAGGCCGGGCTCCTCGTCGAGGAGCCGGGCCATCGCGCGTTCGCCGCCCTCCGCCGTGAAGCGGCCGTCGAGGGCGGGCGGGGGAGCGGCTCCGGCCGCCGCGAGCGCGTCGCGGGCGCCCTCCAGGCGGTCGAGCGCCGAGGTCTGGTCGAGGGGGCCGGTGATGACCCCGATCCGTTGCCGCCCTCGCTCCAGCAAATGCGCGACGGCCTGCCGCCCCCCGCCCCGGTTGTCCGTGTCCACGTACAGCAGTCCGGGGTCCGCCGCCGCGCCGGGCCAGCCGGGGCGCCCGCCGAACACGACCGGCAGCCCCGCCTCTTCGGCGGCGCCGCCGAGCGGCGGCTCCTCGCCGTGCAGCGAGAACATCAGGACGCCGTCCACATGGCCCGCCGACAGATAGCGGCTGACGCGGGCGCTGTCGCCGCGCTCCTCCAGGAACATCAGCAGGAGCTGGAGGTCGCGTTCGGCCAGCTCGCGGCTGATTCCGCGCAGTTGGCGGGAGAAGAACGGGTCGGAGAAGACCCGGCTCTCCGGTTCGGCGATGACGACGGCGACGGCACCGGTGCGCCGGGTGACCAGGCTGCGGGCCGCGCTGTTCGGCACGTACCCCAGCGCGTCGACCGAGGCCCGGACGCGTTCCCGCACCTCGGAACGGACTCCGGCGCCGCCGTTGACCACGCGGGAGACGGTGGCGCGCGAGACGCCCGCGTGGGCCGCGACGGCTTCCAGCGTGGGGCGCGGACCGCGACTTCGGTGCACCTCGAACTCCTTTTCTTCCGGAAGGGCTTGACGCTACTCCGAAGGATCGGCACTGTGCATGCCCATGACGTGAGAGCGCTCTCAATCCCCCCACGCAAGGAGCGCGGAAGATGAGATTCAAGAGACGAACCGTCGCGGGAGCCGCGGCCGCCACCGCGTTGGCCGCCGCCGGAGCCCTGCTGCTGCCGCACGCCCAGGCGGCCGAATCCGGCTCGTCCGGGACGAAGGCCGAGGTCATGGAGGAGGTCTGGCGCACCGACTTCGACGGCGAGGCCGGCTCGCTGCCCTCCGACCAGGACTGGATCATCGACACCGGGCACAACTACCCCGGCGGCCCGGCCAACTGGGGCACCGGCGAGATCCAGGAGTACACGAAGGACCCGGCGAACCTCTCGCTCGACGGCGAGGGCCACCTCAAGATCACGGCGTTGAAGAACGGCGAGAACTGGACCTCGGGCCGCATCGAGACCAAGCGCACGGACTTCGAGGCGCCCGAGGGCGGCAAGCTCCGTATCGCCGCGAAGCTCAAGCTGCCCGACGTCTCCGGCGAGGAGGCGCTGGGCTACTGGCCCGCCTTCTGGACCCTCGGCGACGCCTACCGGGGCAACTACCAGAACTGGCCCGGCGTGGGCGAGTTCGACATCATGGAGAACGTCAACGGCCAGAAGGCCACCCACGGCGTCCTCCACTGCGGCGTCAACCCCGGCGGCCCCTGCAACGAGACGCAGGGCATCGGGGCCGAGCGGCCCTGTGACACCTGCCAGTCGGAATTCCACGAGTACGCGCTCGAACTCGACCGCTCCGGCGGCACCGAGGAACTGCGCTGGTACGTGGACGGTCAGCAGTTCCACTCCGTCAAGGAGTCGGACATGGACGCCGACACCTGGGCCAAGGCCACCCACCACGGCCACTTCATCCTGCTCAACCTCGCCATGGGCGGCGCGTTCCCCGACGGTGTCGCCGGCCAGAAGACCCCCACGGCGGCGACGAAGCCGGGAGCCTCGCTGCTCGTCGACTCCGTCTCCGTCGAGCGCACAGGAGGTGCCTCCAAGTGATCAGCCGCAGGACCCTGCTGCGTACGGCAGCCGCCACCGCCGTCGCCGCGCCCGCCGCCGGGCTCATCGTCAACCAGGCGGGAGCCGGGACCACCGGCCGCCGGGCGAAGGCCGGAATGCCGCTCACGATCGTCAACAAGACGGGCGAGTACGAGAACAAGTCCATCTACGTCTACATCGTGGGCAACGACGGCACCAACCAGGTCCGCGTCACCCCCGAGGGCGAGCTGAAGCCCGTCGCCGTCTCCGACAACGGAGGCGACGGATTCACCGACTACGCGATACCGCTCGCCGGGGGCGGCGACACCACGATCCAGCTCCCGCACATGTCCGGGCGGATCTATGTCGCGCTCGGCGACAAGCTCAAGATCAAGGCCGTGGAGGACGGCGACGGCAAGGCCGCGCTCGCCTACCCCGCGGGCTGGGTCGAGGGCGACCCGAACCACGGAGTGATGCACGACTGCGCCGAGTTCACCTTCAAGCCCGAGGGCATGTACTGCAACACGACCATGGTCGACATGTTCAGCGTGCCCCTCGCCATCCAGCTCAAGGGCGCCAAGGACCAGACGACCGGCGCCCTCAAGGACGGCGCCCGCGCCAAGGTGTTCGAGGCCGTCAAGGGCGCCCAGGGCTTCGACAAGCTCGTCATCGACGACAAGCGCGTCATCGCCCCGGGCCACGGCATCGGCGCGGGCCTCTTCGCCGAGGACTACTTCGCCCCGTACATCGACGAGGTCTGGAGCACCTACGAGGGCAAGGACCTCACCGTCACCACCAACGCGGGCAAGTTCACCGGCAAGGTCAGCGGCGGGAAGCTCGCCTTCACCGGGCCCGGCGAGGTCTCCTTCGACAAGCCCAGCACCAAGGACGTGCTGTTCTGCGACGGCACCCTCGCCGCGCCCAACGACGGCGTCACCGGGCCCGTCGCGGCGATCCTCGGCGCCGGCTTCAACCGCACGACGCTCGCCGCCCACGCGAGCCAGCCCACCGACGACCCCGGAGGCTTCTACCAGGGCGACCTGACCCACCACTACGCGAAGGCCATGCACGAGGCCACCCAGGACGGCAAGGCGTACGGCTTCGCCTTCGACGACGTGGGCGGCTTCGCCTCCTACATCGAGGACGGGGCCCCGCAGAGCATCACGCTCACGCTGACCCCGTTCTAGAACCCCGCTCCGGGACCCCGTTCCGGAATCCCGGACCCGGGTCTCAGACTCCGTACGCTCCCGAGGCGGTCAGCCGCAGTGCCGTGTCGATCATCGGCACGTGGCTGAACGCCTGCGGGAAGTTCCCGACCTGGCGCTGGCGCCGGGGGTCCCACTCCTCGGCGAGCAGCCCCAGGTCGTTACGGAGCGCGAGCAGCTTCTCGAAGAGCTTGCGGGCCTCCTCCACGCGCCCGATCATCGCCAGGTCGTCGGCGAGCCAGAACGAGCAGGCGAGGAAGGCGCCTTCGTCGCCCTCCAGCCCGTCCACGTTCTCCTCCCCGGCGGCCGAGGTGGTCGGGTAGCGCATGACGAAGCCGTCCTCGGTGGACAGCTCGCGCTGGATGGCCTCGATGGTGCCGATCACGCGCTTGTCGTCCGGCGGCAGGAAACCCATCTGCGGGATCAGCAGCAGCGAGGCGTCCAGCTCCTTGGAGCCGTAGGACTGCGTGAAGGTGTTCCGTTCCTTGTCGTACCCCTTCTCGCAGACCTCGCGGTGGATCTCGTCGCGCAGATCGCGCCAGCGCTCCAGCGGGCCGTCCGCGTCGCCGCTCTCGATCAGCCGCACGGTGCGGTCGACGGCGACCCAGGCCATCACCTTGGAGTGGGTGAAGTGGCGGCGGGGGCCGCGCACTTCCCAGATGCCCTCGTCCTTCTCGAACCAGTGCTTCTCCAGATAGCCGATCAGCTTGATCTGGAGGAGCTGCGCGTAGTCGTTCCGGGCGAGGCCCGTCTGGTGGGCCAGGTGCAGGGCCTCGGTGACCTCGCCGTAGACGTCGAGCTGGAGCTGGCCCGCCGCGCCGTTGCCGATCCGGACGGGCCGGGAGTCCTCGTACCCCGGCAGCCAGTCCAACTCGGCCTCGCTCAGCTCCCGTTCGCCCGCGATGCCGTACATGATCTGGAGGTTCTCCGGGTCGCCCGCGACCGCGCGCAGCAGCCACTCGCGCCAGGCGCGCGCCTCCTCGCGGTACCCGGTGCGCAGCAGCGAGGAGAGCGTGATGGCCGCGTCGCGCAGCCAGGTGAAGCGGTAGTCCCAGTTCCGGGAGCCGCCCAGCTCCTCCGGGAGCGAGGTCGTCGGCGCCGCGACGATGCCGCCCGTCGGCGCGTACGTCAGCGCCTTCAGCGTGATCAGCGAGCGGACGACGGCCTCCCGGTACGGGCCGTGGTACGTGCAGTGCTCGACCCACTCGCGCCAGAAGTCCTCGGTCGTGCTCAGCGCTTCCTCGGCGTCCGGCAGCGGCGGCGGCTCGCGGTGCGAGGCCTGCCAGCTAATCGCCATCGCGATCCGGTCGCCGGGGCCGACGGTGAAGTCGGAGTACGTCGTGAGGTTCTTGCCGTACGTGTCGGCGTCGCTGTCCAGCCACACCGAGTCGGGGCCCGCGACGGCCACCGTGCGCCGGCCCACCTTGTGCACCCACGGCACGACCCAGCCGTAGGAGAAACGCATCCGCAGCGCCGAGCGCATCGGCACCCGGCCGCTGACGCCCTCCACGATCCGCACGAGCTGCGGCGCGTGGGTCTCGCGGGGCGGCATGAAGTCGATGACGCGGACGGTGCCGCGCGGGGTGTCCCACTCGGACTCCAGGATCAGCGAGTCCCCGCGGTATCGGCGGCGGTCCGCCGGGGCGGGCCCGGTGCCCGCGGAGTGCGCGGGCCCGACACGCCAGAAGCCGTTCTCCTCGGTGCCCAGCAGGCCCGCGAAGACGGCATGGGAGTCGAACCGGGGCAGGCACAGCCAGTCGGCGGTCCCGTCCCTGCCGACCAGAGCTGCCGTCTGCATGTCCCCGATGAGTGCGTAATCCTCGATGCGCCCAGCCACGTGCATCTCCAGTCGAACGAACTGCTGCTACGCCCCGTGGGACGCGCTCAATGGCCTGTGTGTTGCTCTCCCTGCCCGGGCAAGTTCCGAGCAATATACGACGCAGGGATCTCCCACGCCCGACGGTTGACTGAGTCCGGCTGCGCCGATGGGGTGAGCTTCCTACCCGCGCTCACCTGCTGCGACTTCGCTGTCACCCTGGGGCGTCACGCGTCCGCGACGGCCGTCACGGGAGCCTCGTGCGACGCGGCCCGGCGGCGGCACTGTTAGGCTTGAAGCCCGTGGACCGGTGGGCACGCGACTCGATCTGTTCGACTCCACAGCCCCCCGAACCGCAGCGGTGGCACCCCTGAGCACAGGCGCCAGGGAATCGCTCCGCACCCCACCAAGCGACCACGGGAGCCCCCTCTTGGCCATGCCGCCTACGTCCATGACGACCAAGCACCTCTTCGTCACCGGGGGTGTCGCCTCCTCGCTCGGCAAGGGGCTCACCGCCTCCAGCCTGGGTGCCCTGCTCAAGGCCCGGGGCCTGCGGGTCACGATGCAGAAGCTCGACCCGTACCTGAACGTCGACCCGGGCACGATGAACCCCTTCCAGCACGGTGAGGTGTTCGTCACGAACGACGGCGCCGAGACCGACCTCGACATCGGGCACTACGAGCGCTTCCTCGACGTCGACCTCGACGGCTCCGCGAACGTCACCACCGGGCAGGTCTATTCCTCGGTGATCGCCAAGGAGCGGCGCGGCGAGTACCTGGGCGACACGGTCCAGGTGATCCCGCACATCACCAACGAGATCAAGCACCGCATCCGCCGCATGGCCACCGACGACGTCGACGTCGTCATCACCGAGGTCGGCGGCACGGTCGGCGACATCGAGTCCCTCCCGTTCCTGGAGGCCGTCCGCCAGGTCCGCCACGAGGTCGGCCGGGACAACGTCTTCGTGGTCCACATCTCCCTCCTCCCGTACATCGGCCCCTCCGGCGAGCTGAAGACCAAGCCGACCCAGCACTCCGTGGCCGCGCTGCGGAACATCGGCATCCAGCCCGACGCGATCGTGCTGCGCGCCGACCGCGAGGTGCCGATCGCGATCAAGCGCAAGATCTCCCTGATGTGCGACGTGGACGACAACGCCGTGGCCGTCGCCAAGGACGCCAAGTCGATCTACGACATCCCGAAGGTGCTGCACACCGAGGGCCTGGACGCCTACGTCGTCCGGAAGCTCGACCTCCCCTTCCGCGACGTGGACTGGACCCAGTGGGACGACCTGCTGCGCCGCGTCCACGAGCCGGACCACGAGGTCAACGTCGCGCTCGTCGGCAAGTACATCGACCTGCCCGACGCCTACCTCTCGGTCACCGAGGCGCTGCGCGCCGGCGGCTTCGCGAACCGCGCCCGCGTGAAGATCAAGTGGGTCACCTCCGACGACTGCCGTACGCCCGAGGGCGCGGCCCGGCAGCTCGGCGACTGCGACGCGATCTGCGTCCCCGGCGGCTTCGGCGACCGTGGCGTCGAGGGCAAGGTCGGCGCGATCACCTTCGCCCGCGAGAACAGGATCCCGCTGCTCGGCCTCTGCCTCGGCCTCCAGTGCATCGTCATCGAGGGCGCCCGGAACCTCGCGGGCATCAAGGACGCGAACTCCACCGAGTTCGACCCCGGCACCGCGCACCCGGTGATCTCCACCATGGAGGAGCAGCTCGACATCGTCGCCGGCGAGGGCGACATGGGCGGCACCATGCGCCTGGGCATGTACCCCGCGAAGCTCGCCGAGGGCTCCATCGTCCGCGAGGTCTACGGTGAGGAGCCGTACGTCGAGGAGCGCCACCGGCACCGGTACGAGGTCAACAACCACTACCGCACCGAGCTGGAGAAGAAGGCCGGGATCCTCTTCTCGGGGACCTCGCCCGACAACAAGCTCGTGGAGTACGTCGAGTACCCGCGCGAGGTCCACCCCTACCTGGTCGCCACCCAGGCCCACCCCGAGCTGCGCTCCCGGCCCACGCGCCCGCACCCGCTCTTCGCGGGCCTGGTGAAGGCCGCGGTCGCGCGCCAGCAGGAAGGGAAGTGACCGCGATGGCCACCCGCATCACCGACGTCCCCGAGCAGTGGGAGGTCACCGCCTCCGCCACGCCCTTCCAGGGCAACAAGACCGGTGTCCGTACGGACGACGTCGTCATGCCCGACGGCACCGTCGCCCGCCGCGACTACCAGACGCACCCCGGCTCGGTCGCCATCCTGGCCCTCGACGACCAGGACCGCGTCCTGGTCCTCAGCCAGTACCGCCACCCGGTCCGCGAGAAGCTGTGGGAGATCCCCGCCGGGCTCCTCGACATCCCCGGCGAGAACCCGCTGCACGCGGCCCAGCGCGAGCTGTACGAGGAAGCGCATGTGAAGGCCGAGGACTGGCGGGTGCTGGTCGACGTCTACACGACGCCCGGCGGCAGCGACGAGGCCGTCCGGATCTTCCTCGCCCAGCAGCTCTCCGAGGCCGACGGCGAGCGCTTCGAGGTCTCCGAGGAAGAGTCCGTCATGGAGCTGGCCCGGGTCCCCCTGGAGGAGCTGGTGCGCGGCGCGCTGGCGGGCGAGCTGCACAACAATTGCCTCGTGGTCGGTGCGCTGGCGTTGCATGCCGCGATCTCCGGTGGCGGTGGCGTCGGTGCCCTCCGCCCTGCCGACGCCGACTGGCCCGCCCGCCCCTACGAAAAGTAGCCCCCGCCGCTGCTATTCCGGGGCACCCCCTCCCCGGGGGCCGGAGAGAGGGTGCCCCGTCCCTTGCCGGGGCAGGCCCCCTGCTTCTCGCTTCTCCCTCCGCCCCACTGTGCTTGGGGCCCGCGCGCTGGTGGGGCAGGCCCCCGCCTCTCCCTCCCGCTGTGCTTGGGAAGTCTGCGCTGGGGGTGCCCCCTGCTCGAAGAGCTCGGGGGAGCAGGGTTGGCAAGCGCAGCCCCCTGCGCCGGGTGCCCTGCGTACAGGGCCGGGTTCGGGGTGCCCCGGGCTGTGGGTCGCGGGGCGCGCCCGCGTCGTGGCTGGGCGCGCAGTTCCCCGCGCCCCTAGTTGGCAAGCCCCGTGGCGTCGTGAACCGGTGGGGCGTGCGGGGTTGGCGGTGGGCCGGTGAGGTGATTTTCGGGATGGTTCGGCGGAGCTGGGGCCCAGGTAAGGGCCGGGCCGTGAACTACGCTCAGAGGCGTGACGGACCTCGCGGCGCAGCCCACATTCACCGGACGGGAGCGTGAACTCCGCGCGCTGCGCGAGGACATCGAGAGCGCCGGTCTGCACACACTTTCCGGCCACCCTCTGCCCCAGGCCCGCGTCCTGCTGATCGCCGGTGCCCCCGGCTCCGGCCGCACCACCCTCGCCGAGGAGTTCGTCCGGCAGATCGCGGACGGCTACCCCGGCGGCGTCTTCCGCGCCCGCCTCACGGACCCAGGTGGCCGTGCCGTCCCCACCGAACGTACGGCCCGCGATCTGCTCGCCGCCCTCGGCACCGCCGCGCCCCCGCCCGCCGGGGCCGACGAGGACGCGCTGACGGAGGCGTTCCGTACGGCCTTCGCGGCGCTCGGCGAGAAGGGCAGGGCGCTGCTCCTGCTCGACGACGTGGCCGGGGCCGAGCAGGTGCTCGACCTGCTGCCGGAGAGCAGGGAGTGCCTGGTCGTCGCGGTGGCCGGAGGCCCGTTGACCGGCGTGCCCGACGTGCGGCCGTGTGCGCTCGGCGGCCTCGACCGGGCAGCCGCCGTGCAGGTCCTGGCCCGGCACGCGGGCGCGGCCCCGCGCGTGACCGTCGATCCGCGCAGCGCGGAGGCGCTCGCCGAGGCGTGCGGCGATCTGCCCGCCGCGCTGGTGATGATGGGCGGCTGGCTCGGCGCCCGTCCCAAGATGTCCGTCGCGGACGCCGCCCAGCGCCTGCTCGGAACGGAGGAGCCGGAGGAGGGAGCCGGTCCGCTGGGCCGGGCCTTCCGGCTCGTCCACGGTTCGCTCTCCACCGCGCCCTCCCGGATGCTGCGGCTGCTCGTGCTGGCCCCCGCCGGGTTCGTGGACGCCCACATCGCGTCGGCGCTCGCGGGCTGCTCGGTCTCCTCGGCACGCTCGTCGCTGGCCGAATTCGTACGGCTGGGCCTGCTGCGCGAGACGGGCCCCGAGCGGTACGCGGTGCCCGGGTGCCTCGATCCGCTGCTCCGCGCCGAGCTGGAGGCCCGCGAGCGCCCCTCGGAGACGCTGCTCGCACGGGCGCGGATGCTGGAGCGCACGGTGCGCCAGTTGCGGGCGTGCCACGCGATCTGCCAGCCCTCGGGCTCGGAGGCCCGCAAGCGGCTCGCCTGCATGCCGCGCTCGCTGCGCTTCTCGCGCCCGGACGAGGCCCGCGTCTGGCTGGAGGCGCGGCGGCACGCGCTGCTCGCCGCGACGCGGACGGCCGTCGAGGAGGCCGGGGGCGAACTCGACACGCTGGCCCGCCGGTTGATCTCCGCGCTGGCCCGCGCGTTCGAGGCGCACCGCGACCCGGACGAGTCGGCCCCCGAGCTGTACCGGCTGCACGAGCTGGTCCTCGACGTGGCGGAGCGCGGCGAGCTGCACCGCGAGCGGGCCGCCGCGCTGCTCAACCTCGGCGACCTCGACGCCCGTACGGACCGGCTCCGGAACGCGCTGGTCCGGTACCGCACCGCGCTGGACGCCGCGCGGGCCGGGCAGGACCCGGTCGCCACGTCCCGGGCCCTGGAGTCGCTGGGCGGGACCCACGCGGAGCTGGAGGACTGGGGCCGCGCCACCGACTGGTACGGGCGGGCGCTGGCGCTGCGGCTGACCCGGGCCGAGCCCGCGGACCGGGAGGCGGCGGCGCGGCTGCACGGCCGTATCGGCGCCGTGCACACCTACGCGGGCCGGTGGGGCGACGCGCTGCGCGAGTGGCGGGCCGCCGCCGCGGCCTTCCGCAGGCTGCGGGACTCCGGCGCCCATGCCCGCGCGCTCGCGGAGATCGCCCGGGTCCAGGAGTACGCGGACCGTCCGCACGACTCGCTGCGCACCTGCGCCCAGGCGCTGGAAGCGGCGCGGAAGGCGGGCGACGACCGGCTGGAGGCGGCCCTGCGGCTGCGCGTGGCCGACGCCTGCGAACGGGTGGGCGACCTGCGCGCGGCCCGCGCGCACAGAGCCGAGGCCGGACGGCTGCTGGGGCCCGCCGAGGGGGAGGGCGCGGAGGACGGGCACCACGTGACCGGCGCAGATGCCCCCTGACCCCCGGGTAACCTACGAATCACCTAGTGATCCCGTAAAAGATCGCACCTTTGTAAGGCTAGACAGGTGCACATCCTTCATTAAACTGGTCGAGCCGCGGTCACACCGGCTGCTTTCGCATGCACGACCCGGCCACCTCTGCCTTTCTGCAACCTGAGTCAAGGACCGTGATCGATGTGAAGGTCGGCATCCCCCGCGAGGTCAAGAACAACGAGTTCCGCGTGGCCATCACCCCGGCCGGGGTGCACGAGCTGGTGCGGAACGGACACGAGGTGTTCGTGGAGAAGGGCGCCGGAACCGGCTCCTCCATCCCGGACCAGGAGTACGTCGCCGCCGGCGCCTCCATCCTCGGCACGGCGGACGAGGTCTGGGCCACGGCCGACCTGCTGCTGAAGGTCAAGGAGCCGGTCGCCGAGGAGTACCACCGGCTGCGCAAGGACCAGACCCTCTTCACCTACCTCCACCTCGCGGCCTCCCGCGAGTGCACCGACGCGCTCCTGGAGTCGGGCACGACGGCCATCGCGTACGAGACGGTCGAGCTGGCCAACCGCGCGCTGCCGCTGCTCGCCCCGATGTCCGAGGTCGCGGGCCGGATCGCCCCGCAGGTCGGCGCGTACCACCTGATGGCCTCCGCGGGCGGCCGCGGCGTGCTGCCCGGCGGCGTCCCCGGGGTGAACGCGGGCCGCGCGGTCGTCATCGGCGGCGGCGTCTCCGGCTGGAACGCGACGCAGATCGCGGTCGGCCTCGGCTTCCACGTCACGCTCCTCGACAAGGACGTGAACAAGCTCCGCGAGGCCGACAAGATCTTCGGCAACCGCGTCCGGACCGTGACCTCCAACGCGTACGAGCTGGAGCGCGCCGTCCTCGACGCCGACCTCGTCGTCGGCGCCGTGCTGATCCCGGGCGCCAAGGCGCCGAAGCTCGTCAGCAACGAGCTGGTCTCGCGGATGAAGCCGGGAAGTGTGCTTGTCGACATCGCGATCGACCAGGGCGGCTGCTTCGAGGACTCGCGTCCGACCACGCACGCCGAGCCGACCTTCCGCGTCCACGACTCGGTCTTCTACTGCGTCGCGAACATGCCGGGAGCCGTGCCCAACACCTCCACGCACGCCCTGACGAACGCGACACTTCCGTACATCGTGGAGGTCGCCAACCGCGGCTGGCGCGAGGCCCTGCGCCGGGACGCGGCGCTCGCCAAGGGGCTCAACACCCACGACGGCGATGTCGTTTACGGCCCCGTCGCCGAGGCCCACGGGCTTCCGGTGCGCGACATCGGCACGCTTCTCGGCTGAGCCCGCGAGGCGTTGGGGTCAACAGCGGACGTCAACGTCGGCAACATCACGTACCCGGCCGGACCTTGGTGACGAGGTTCGGCCGGTGGCGTAATCGGACCCCTGCACGGGGTCCCCAACTCGCCGTGAACGTAACTGTCTAACCGTTTTGCGCACCCACGAAACCGCCCCAGGAGGGCTCAGAGCCTCTTGACATCCGGCCGCGCGGTTACCGACACATCGTGCCGTCTCCGGCGGATTGTGTTGCTGCGGACCGCCGACACGCCATAGAGTCCCCAAGCGTCGGCATGGTGTCACGCTGACCTGTCTAGAAATTTCCTGGTCACCAAGGAGGTAGGACGACTTGTGAATGAGTCGACATTTTCTCCCGGGGGTGGTCAACCAGGAGCGCCTGTGCGAGGCCAGGGGACCTCAGCGGGTTCCTCGCGGTCCGAGGCTGTCGGCTCCGTCGCTGTCCGCACCTTCTCAGCCCACCAGAACCCTTCACCGAGCATGACAGCCCACCAGAGCATGGACGGCCACCACGTGAACGCCATGGCCGGCGACGCTACGAACGGTCAGTCCGCCGAGCGCTTCGCCGACTACAGTGAACCGAACTACGACCCCTCCTACGGCGAACTGCCGGAGGGGCACTTCTACGACCCGGACGCCGAGTACGAGCCGGATCCCGAGTACGCCGCCACGCTCGCGCCAGACGCCGCGCGCCAGCGCCGCGAGCGCATCGGCCCGACCGGCCGCCCGCTGCCGTACTTCCCGATCCCGGGCCCGGTGAACGAGCACGGTCCCGCGAAGATCATCGCGATGTGCAACCAGAAGGGCGGGGTCGGCAAGACCACCTCGACCATCAACCTGGGCGCCGCGCTCGCGGAGTACGGGCGCCGCGTGCTGCTCGTCGACTTCGACCCGCAGGGCGCGCTCTCGGTCGGCCTCGGCGTGAACCCGATGGAGCTGGACCTCACCGTCTACAACCTGCTGATGGAGCGCGGTCTCGCGCCCGACGAGGTGCTGCTGAAGACGGCGGTCGCGGGCATGGACCTGCTTCCCAGCAATATCGATTTGTCTGCGGCCGAGGTGCAGTTGGTCAGCGAGGTCGCGCGCGAGTCGACCCTCCAGCGCGCCCTGGGCCCGCTGATGAACGACTACGACTTCATCGTCATCGACTGCCAGCCCTCGCTCGGCCTCCTCACGGTGAACGCGCTGACGGCCGCGCACAAGGTCATCGTCCCGCTGGAGTGCGAGTTCTTCGCGCTGCGCGGCGTCGCGCTGCTCACCGAGACGATCGAGAAGGTGCAGGAGCGGCTCAACCCCGAGCTGGAGCTGGACGGGATCCTGGCGACGATGTACGACTCGCGCACCGTGCACAGCAGAGAGGTGCTCGCGCGGGTGGTCGAGGCGTTCGACGACAACGTGTACCACACGGTCATCGGCCGTACCGTCCGCTTCCCCGAGACCACGGTCGCGGGCGAGCCCATCACGACGTACGCGTCCAACTCCGTCGGCGCCGCCGCCTATCGCCAGCTCGCCAGGGAGGTGCTCGCCCGGTGCCACGCCGAGTGAGTCTGCCGGCAGCCGACGAACTGTTCCGTACGACAGGGGGATCCGCGGTCCAGCCGTCGGCTCCCCAGCAGCAGGGCGAGGGCCGGCAGGGCGGCCAGGGCCAGGTGAACGGCGAGGCGGCCAAGGTGCCCGCCCAGGCCACCGAGCCCGAACCCGGCGGCGGCACGCCCCAGGAGCACGCCTCCGCGGGCGAGGGCGACGGCGAGACGGGCGCGGGCGCCGGTGCCGGGAACGGCGGCGAGCACGGCGGCCGCGAGACCCGGAACCCGTCCTCCTCCGCCGCCTCCGCATCCCCCGCGTCCACCGGCAGGACGGAGGAGCAGCGGGCCCCCGCGGCGTCCTCGGCGGCGCCGCAGCAGCAGGGCGCGTCCGGCGGGCGCGGCTCCGCCAAGGGGCGGCAGTCGTCCGGCGGGTCCTCGGCACGCCGCCGCGCGGCCAGCCGCAGGCCGAGCGGGCGCGAGCGGCACGACGAGAAGATCACGGTCTATGTCTCCGCCGAGGAGCTGATGGACCTGGAGCACGCGCGGCTGGTGCTGCGCGGCGAGCACGGGCTCGCGGTCGACCGCGGGCGCATCGTGCGCGAGGCGGTGGCCGTGGTCCTGGCCGACCTGGAGTCGCGAGGAGACGCGAGCATTCTCGTACGGCGGTTGCGCGGGCGCTGAGGGGCCTGCCAGTACGCTGCCAGCGATGCTCAGTCCTGACCTCCCCTCCGACACGGCTCCGCACCGGGCCTCCTCCCGCCGACCTCTGGGGCGGGGGCCCGGGACGGAGCCGGAACCGGACCTGGAGCCGGAGCCGGAGGAGACTCAACCGGAGCCGGAGGAGACTCAGGAGCCCGAGCCGGAAGAGCCCGAGCGCGAGGAGCCCGAGGGGGCCGCGCCGGAGGAGCCCGAGCCCGACGACGGGCGGTTCCGGGTCGTGCTCGACAACTTCGAGGGGCCCTTCGATCTCCTCCTCCAGCTCATCTCCAAGCACAAGCTGGACGTCACCGAGGTCGCGCTCTCCAAGGTCACCGACGAGTTCATGGCGCACATCCGCGCCATGGGCCCCGAGTGGGACCTCGACCAGACCACCGAGTTCCTGGTCGTCGCGGCCACGCTGCTCGACCTCAAGGCCGCCCGGCTGCTGCCGCAGGCCGAGGTCGAGGACGAGGCCGACCTCGCGCTGCTGGAGGCCCGGGACCTGCTTTTCGCACGGCTGCTCCAGTACCGCGCGTACAAGGAGATCGCCACGATCTTCGCGGGCCGCTGGGAGGAGGAGTCCCGCCGGTACCCCCGTACGGTCGGGCTGGAGCCGCACCACGCGGAGCTGCTGCCCGAGGTGGTGATCAGCGTCGGGCCCGAGGGCTTCGCGGAGATCGCCGTACGGGCGATGCGGCCGAAGCCCAAGCCCGCCGTGTACGTCGAGCACATCCACGCGCCGCTCGTCAGCGTGCGGGAGCAGGCCGAGGTCGTGGTCGCCGTGCTGCGGGAGCGCGGGGAGGCGAGTTTCCAGGAGCTGACGTCGGACGCACCGGACACGCTCACCGTCGTCGCGCGGTTCCTGGCGCTGCTGGAGCTGTACCGGGAGCGGGCCGTCTCGCTGGAGCAGGACGAGGCGCTGGGGACGCTGCTCGTGCGCTGGAGCGGCGCTTCGGGCAGCGCGCCGCTGGTGACCGACGAATTCGACCAGGAGCCCGGAGAGGCCAGGGAGCCCAGGGATGAGTGAGACGACCGAGACGTACGAGGTCCAGCAGGCCGCCGACGAGGCACCGGAGGCGCCCGCGGGGATGGCGCCCGCGGAGGAGGGCCCCGAGGCGGCGCCCGCCGGGACCTCCGGTGTGGCCGGGCTGGAGCTGAAGCCCGCGCTGGAGGCCGTGCTCATGGTCGTCGACGAGCCCGCGAGCGCCGAGCACCTGGCCAAGGTGCTGGAGCGGCGCCCGCGCGAGGTCTCGGACGCGCTGCGCGAGCTGGCCGACGAGTACGCCCGCGAGGGGCGCGGGTTCGAGCTGCGGCTGGTGGCCGGGGGCTGGCGGTACTACACGCGGGGCACGTACGCGGACGCCGTCGAGCGGTTCGTGCTGGACGGCCAGCAGGCCCGGCTCACCCAGGCCGCGCTGGAGACCCTGGCCGTCGTCGCGTACCGTCAGCCGGTCAGCCGTTCCCGGGTCTCCGCGGTGCGCGGGGTGAACTGCGACGGGGTCATGCGCACCCTGCTGCAGCGGGGGCTGGTGGAGGAGGCGGGAACAGAACCCGAGACAGGTGCGATCCTGTACAGGACGACGCATTACTTTCTGGAGCGGATGGGCCTGCGCGGCCTGGACGAGCTTCCGGAACTGGCCCCCTTCCTCCCGGAGGCGGAGGCCGTCGAGGGGGAGACCCAGGAGAGCATGCCGTCGTTCGACGTAGACGACCTTTCCAGCGGAACCCAGACGACGGAACACTGATGCGAAGCAGCGGCAGGAACACAGGCGGTAGCGGCGGCGCCCGCGGCAACCAGGGCCGGGGGCAGGGCGGCCGTAAGCAGCAGCCCGGCAAGCCCCGCCCGGAGGAGCGCCGCTACACCCAGGGCGGCAAGCCCGGCGCCCCCGGCAAGCCCGGCGGCAAGCCCGGCGCTTCCGGCGGGAAGCCCGGGGCCAAGGGCGGCAAGCCCGGCGCGAAGACGGGCGGAGGCCAGGCGGGCGGCGGCCCGTCGGGCAAGAACGTCCGCAAGGACGTCACCAAGAGCGGGGCGCCCAAGGCGCGTTCCCGCAGGGCGTCGGCGCCCGCGCGGCCCCGTGAGTACGACGCGAAGATCGAGGAGCGCAACAGGGAGCGGCACAGCAAGCCGCCGGTCAAGCTGCCCAAGACCTTCGGCGAGGTCGAGGGCGAGCGCCTCCAGAAGGTGCTGGCGCGCGCGGGCATGGGCTCGCGGCGGGCCTGCGAGGACCTGATCCAGCAGGCCAGGGTCGAGGTCAACGGCGAGATCGTGCGCGAGCAGGGGCTGCGCGTGGACCCGGCCAAGGACGAGATCAAGGTCGACGGGCTGACGATCGCGACCCAGTCGTACCTCTTCTTCGCGCTGAACAAGCCCGCCGGGGTCGTGGCCTCCATGGAGGACCCGGACGGGCGCCAGTGCCTCGGCGACTATGTCCAGAACCGCGAGACCCGGCTCTTCCACGTCGGCCGCCTGGACACCGAGACCGAGGGCCTGATCCTGCTCACCAACCACGGCGAGCTGGCCCACCGGCTGACCCACCCCCGGTACGGGGTGAAGAAGACCTACCTGGCCGCCATCCAGGGCCCGCTGCCGCGCGATCTCGGCAAGCGCCTGAAGGACGGCATCCGGCTGGACGACGGCTTCGCGCGCGCCGACCACTTCCGGGTCGTGGAGAACACGGGCAAGAACTACATGGTCGAGGTCACGCTGCACGAGGGCCGCAAGCACATCGTGCGGCGCATGCTGGCCGAGGCCGGTTTCCCGGTGGAGCGGCTGGTGCGCACCCGCTTCGGGCCGATCGCGCTGGGCGACCAGAAGTCGGGCTGGCTGCGGCGGATGACGAACACCGAGGTCGGCATGCTGATGAACGAGGTCGGGCTGTAACAGCCCGGCCAGGGGAGTGCCCCGGGCCCACGGGTGCTGCTTCCACGCGAGGAAGGGCGACGAGGACCGGACCCGGTACCGCGCCGTCGCGTACGGCGGCCGGGACGGGCTCCGCACCGGCGGGGTACGGGCGTACCGGCGGCCCGTCAGGACCGGCCCGTCAGGACCGGACGGTCAGGACCAGACCGCCAGGGCCAGCGCCCGGCCCTCCGTGTCGCGCTCGATCTCCAGCATCCCGGCCACGGCCGAGCGGTTGATCCGGCCGTAGATCTGCGGGGCCGGCTCCCAGCGCACGCGGGCGTCCAGCTTGCGCTCGTCGATCATCAGCACCATCAGCGGACCGACGGCCTCACGGAAGCGGGCGTCGGCCACGGCCAGCGCCTCGTTCTCGTCGGCCGTGCACGGGATGAAGCCGCCGTTGACGAGGACCCGGGGCGCGTAGGGGCGGTCCGGGGCGAGCAGCCAGTCGTCGAGCGGGACCACGTGGAAGATCATGCCTCCCTTGTACCGTCTCGCCCCCCGGGCGGCGCGGACAGCCGCGCGGGCGCCGAATTAGGCTGTACGGCATGCGAACCTCCCTCGTGCTCGGCACGGGCCTCATCGGCACCTCGGCGGCGCTCGCGCTGACCGCGCGCGGCGTGCGCGTGCACCTGAGCGACCGCGACCAGGAGCGCGTCCGTACGGCCTCGTCGCTGGGCGCGGGCACGGAGGAGGAGCCCGAGGGGCCCGTCGATCTCGCGATCGTCGCCGTGCCGCCCGCGCACATCGCCGCCACCGTCGCCGAGGTCCAGCGGCGCGGACTCGCGCGCGGGGTGATCGACGTGGGCAGCGTGAAGGGCGGCCCGCGCCGGGAGGTGGCGGAGCAGGGCGGCGACCTCACCACGTACCTGGGCAGTCACCCCATGTCCGGACGCGAGCAGTCCGGGCCGCTCGCCGCCACCGCCGACCTCTTCGAGGGCCGGCCGTGGGTGCTCACGCCCACCCAGGACACCGACACCGAGGTGCTGAACCTCGCGCTGGAGCTGATCGCGCTCTGCGGCGCGGTCCCGGTCGTGATGGACGCGGACGCGCACGACAGGGCCGTGGCCCTCGTCTCGCACACCCCGCAGCTCCTCTCCAGCCTGGTCGCCGCCCGCCTGGAGTCCGCCGCCGAGACGGCCGTACGGCTGTGCGGGCAGGGCATCCGCGACGTGACCCGCGTCGCGGGCTCCGACCCGGCGATGTGGGTGGACATCCTCTCCGCGAACCCGGGCCCCGTCGCCGACATCCTCGCGGAGGTCTCCGCCGACCTGGACGAGACGGTACGGGCGCTGCGCGCGCTGGAGTCCGCCGACGAGGACAAGCGCGACGGCGGCACCCGCGGCGTCGAGAACCTGCTGCGGCGCGGCAACGCGGGCCGCGCCCGCGTCCCCGGCAAGCACGGCCAGGCCCCGACCGTCTACGAGGAGGTCGTGGTCCTCATCAGCGACCGCCCGGGCGAGCTGGCCCGGATCTTCGCGGACGCCGGCGCCGCCGGGGTCAACATCGAGGACGTGCGCATCGAGCACGCCACCGGTCAGCAGGCGGGCTACGTCCAGCTCATGGTCGAGCCCCGTGCCGTACGGCCGCTCCAGTCCTCGTTGCGGGACCGGGGCTGGTCGATCCGTCAGCCGTAGCCGTAGCCGTAGCCCGGTCCCGGAGCCGCTGGGCAGGGGCTGCCCCGGTCGGTGATCCGCGGTCCGCGGGCTTCGCCGTGGTCGCTCGCGCAGTTCCCCGCGCCCCTGAAGCGCCCCTGCGGGGCGCGCTTCGGATCGAAGCCGCAGCCCGCATGGCACAGGGCCGGGCGGGCCCCGGCGCGGTAGCCGGTAGCCTTGGGCGGGGCCATCACGGCCCACCCCTCTGGCCCGTGCGCATCACGAAAGGTGTCACTCACCGTGTCTGCAACCCTGGCGTCTTCAGTGATCGTCGCCATCGACGGCCCCTCCGGCACGGGCAAGTCCAGCACGTCCAAGGCCGTCGCCGCCCAGCTCGGGCTGAGCTACCTCGACACCGGCGCCCAGTACCGCGCGATGACCTGGTGGATGCTGACCAACGGCATCGACGTCTCCGACGCGTCCGAGATCGCCGCCGCGTCGGGCAAGCCCGCCATCGTCTCCGGCACCGACCCGGAGGCCCCGGCCATCTCCGCCGACGGCGCCGACGCCTCGGGCCCCATCCGTACCCAGGAGGTCACCTCCGCGGTCAGCGCGGTCAGCGCCGTGCCCGAGGTGCGGTCCCGCATCACCGAGCTGCAGCGCACCATCGCCGCGGGCGCCGAGGGCGGCATCGTGGTCGAGGGCCGGGACATCGGCACGACCGTGCTGCCCGACGCCGACCTCAAGGTCTTCCTCACCGCCTCGGCCGAGGCCCGTGCCGCGCGCCGCAGCGGCGAGCTGAAGGACAAGGACGGCAAGGCGGTCGCCGACCTGGCCGCCACCCAGCAGGCCCTGGCGCAGCGCGACAAGGCCGACTCCAGCCGCAAGGCCTCGCCGCTGAAGAAGGCGGACGACGCGGTGGAGGTGGACACCACCGAGCTGACGCTGGAGCAGGTCGTCGAGTGCGTGGTGACCCTCGTCGAGCAGGCGGCGGCGCGGAAGGCCGAGCGCCTGGAGAAGGCGGGGCAGGTCTAGGTGGCCGACACCGACTCCCTCCCCCCGGCGCGGGGGGCCGCGGTCGGGCGGCGGATCGGCATCGGGCTCATGTACGGGCTCTGGAAGCCCCGGGTGCTCGGCGCCTGGCGGATGCCGCCCAGCGGCCCCGCCATCCTCGCGGTCAACCACTCGCATCTCATCGACGGGCCGATGCTGATGGGCACCGCGCCCCGGCCCGTGCACTTCCTGATCAAGCAGGAGGCGTTCATCGGCCCGCTCGACCCGTTCCTGCGGGGCATCGGGCAGCTCAAGGTCGACCGCTCGACCGCCGACCGCGCCGCGATCGGGAACGCGCTGGGCGTCCTGGAGCGCGGCGGCGTCCTCGGCATCTTCCCCGAGGGCACGCGCGGCGAGGGCGAGTTCGCGGCGCTGCGCTCGGGGCTCGCGTACTTCGCGCTGCGCTCGGGGGCGCCCGTGGTGCCCGTCGCGGTGCTCGGCAGCGCGGACCGGAGCGGGCGGCTGATACGCGCGCTGCCCCCGCTGCGCGGCCGGGTCGACGTGGTCTTCGGCGACCCGTTCGCGGTCGGTGACGGGAGCGGACGCCGTACGAAACGGGCGCTGGACGAGGCGACCGTACAGCTTCAGCGGCGGCTGAGCGGGCACCTGGCGGAGGCCAGGCGGCTCACCGGCCGTTCGCGCACACAGAACGACGAGGACGAGACACCATGACCGACCAGAACCATTCCGGCGACGAGGGGCACGAGCACGGTGAGCTCGGTGACGCCGAGTTCGCGGAGTTCATGGAGCTCGCCGCCGAGGAAGGCTTCGACCTGGAGGAGGTGGAGGGCGCGCTCGGCGAGGCCGGGCACGGGCCGCTCCCCGTCCTCGCGGTCGTCGGCCGCCCCAATGTCGGCAAGTCGACGCTGGTGAACCGGATCATCGGCCGCCGCGAGGCGGTCGTCGAGGACAAGCCGGGCGTCACCCGCGACCGGGTCACCTACGAGGCCGAGTGGGCGGGCCGCCGCTTCAAGGTCGTCGACACCGGCGGCTGGGAGCAGGACGTGCTCGGCATCGACGCGTCCGTGGCCGCGCAGGCCGAGTTCGCGGTCGAGGCCGCCGACGCGGTCGTCTTCGTCGTGGACGCCACCGTCGGCGCCACCGACACGGACGAGGCCGTCGTCAAGCTGCTGCGCCGCGCGGGCAAGCCCGTGGTGCTGTGCGCCAACAAGGTGGACGGCCCCTCCGGCGAGGCCGACGCCTCCTACCTGTGGTCCCTCGGCCTGGGCGAGCCCCACCCCGTCTCGGCGCTGCACGGGCGTGGCACGGGCGACATGCTCGACGAGGTCCTCAAGGCCCTGCCCGAGGCGCCGGAGCAGACCTTCGGCACGGCCCCCGGCGGCCCGCGCCGGGTCGCGCTCATCGGCCGCCCGAACGTCGGCAAGTCCTCGCTGCTGAACAAGGTGGCGGGCGAGGACCGCGTCGTCGTCAACGAGATGGCGGGCACCACCCGCGACCCCGTGGACGAGCTGATCGAACTCGGCGGCAAGACCTGGAAGTTCGTGGACACGGCGGGCATCAGGCGCCGCGTCCACCTCCAGGAGGGCGCCGACTACTACGCCTCGCTGCGTACGGCCGCCGCCCTGGAGAAGGCCGAGGTCGCCGTCGTCCTGATCGACGTGAGCGAGTCCATCAGCGTCCAGGACCTGCGCATCATCACGATGGCGGTGGACGCCGGACGGGCGCTCGTCCTGGCCTACAACAAGTGGGACACCCTCGACGAGGAGCGCCGCTTCTACCTGGAGCGGGAGATCGAGCGGGATCTCGTGCAGGTCCAGTGGGCCCCCCGGGTCAATGTCTCGGCGCGCACCGGGCGGCACATGGAGAAGCTGGTCCCGGCGATCGAGACGGCCCTGGAGGGCTGGGGGACGCGGGTGCCGACGGGGAAGCTCAACGCGTTCCTCGGCGAGATCGTCGCCTCGCACCCCCACCCGGTGCGCGGCGGCAAGCAGCCCCGCATCCTCTTCGGCACCCAGGCGGGGACGAAGCCGCCGCGCTTCGTGCTCTTCGCCTCCGGCTTCCTGGAGGCGGGCTACCGCCGCTTCGTCGAGCGGCGGCTGCGCGAGGAGTTCGGCTTCGAGGGGACCCCGATCCAGATCTCGGTCCGGGTGCGGGAGAAGCGCGGCAAGAAGAAGTAGCGCGCCCCTGCGAGGCGGTCACCGCAGGCGGTCACCCGTACGCGTGACCGTCCCGCGGGGCCGGGGGCAGGGGGAGCGCGGCGGAGAAGTGGCCCGTGCCGTGCCCGTCGCCCTGCCAGGCGAGGGACGACCAGGAGCCGGTGCCGGGCTCGGTGACGCGCCAGGAGCCGGTTCCGGTGCCGTAGCGCGTGCCGAAGCCCTCGAACCGCAGCTCCTCCTCGTCCGACCGGTCACCCGGCAGGGCCCGGAAGAGCCTGCGGTACTCCGCGTACAGCGAGTCGTAGATCGGAGTGGAGGAGCTCTCCGGCGACATGCTGTGCGGGGGGCGCATTCCGGGAATCTGTCCCTGGTTGAGGTGCGGGTCGTGGGCTCGGGGCGGTTCGTATGGCTGCACGCCTGTGCCAACGAACGTGCCGCCCGGCGGATGCGGGGCCGGGCGGCAAATGACCTGATCGCACAGGTTCTGTCCGTATTGCCACTGTGGTCTTACGGTTGTGGCGGTACGTTCCGTGCGTCCGGATCCGGCATCACGTCCCGGCGAGCGGCATCGCCGCGGCGACCAGGACGCCCCCGGCGGCGGCCTTCTCCAGCGCCTCGCGGAGCAGGTCCTCGCGGGGCTGCTGGCCGATGGAGCCCGCGGGCGCCGCGTACACGAGGACCTTGTGGCCCTTGGTCGCCGCCGTGCGCCAGCCCTCGGTGACGGCGAGCGGCTGGTGCGCCTGCCACCACGCGACCGGCTGCGTCCCGGTGCCCGTCGGGGGCATGAGGATCGCGTGGAGCTGGCCCATCGCGAGCAGCACGGACCAGCCGGGGACCTGCGCGGGCGGCTGTGCCACCTCCGTCACCGGCAGGAAGCCCTGCTCGATGAGGAGCGGCAGGAAGTCGTCCCCGGGGCCGTCCGAGCCCGGGCGGGCGATGGGGCCCGTGGGCTCGACGACGATGGCCGGGTGCAGGTTCTCGTCGATGAGCACCTGGCCGCAGGTGACGCCCAGGACGGCCTGGCGCTGGTCGGTCCTGGGGAGGGACGAGGCCTCCGGCGAGGTGGCCTGTGCGGGGGGCCGGGGCGTCTGCGGGGCGGGGGCGGGCTGCGCCTGCTGCGGGGGTCCGTCCGGGGCGAGGTTGCGGACGGCGCCCTTGAGCTGCTCCTCCGAGAGGCTGACCACCTGGGAGGGGATGCAGTTCGCGTGGGCGAAGGCCAGCACGGCCGTCTCCTCACCGACGAAGAGCACGGTGCTGGTGCGCTCCTTGTGGGTGTCGCCCGGGGCGCGGCAAGAGGTGCAGTCGTAGCTGCCCGGGGCGTTCTCTCCGGCGAGCAGCCGCTCGGCTTCGGCTTCGCCGATCTCGGCGCGTACTGCGTCGCTGACATCGAGCATGGGGGACACGGAGGCTCCTGGCTTTCGGTTCCTGTTCGTGTGGACAACGGGCGATCTGTGGCCGTGGTCACGCGACTCGTACAGCGAAATCGGTCTGTTCGATACCGGGCGTGACCAGGACGGCGGAATCCGTCACTCCCCGTCAATTCCTGCGAGGGGCACGCAAGTTCGAACGGTGAACTGGGTCACAGATCGCCGCGTTCGCCGGGGGTTACTTCCGTATATAGCGTCCTTTGGTGGGTGTCCTGAAACCGCTGTTATAGCGAGTAACCGGCAACTGGCCTGGAAAGACAAGGAGATGGTTGATAGCGGGGCGAGGGCGTCCATACATTCCACGGCGGTGCAACGCGCACCACCCGGGACAGCGGAGCGGAGTGCGGGCGCCCGATGCGCACCGCGCTCTTCCGCGTCGGGGGAGGTACGGGGGCTCCCGGGTACGTGGAGAGGGATTCCTTTGTCCATACGTCGTAACGCCGCGGTGCTCGCGGGTGCCGGAATCGCCGCCCCGCTCGCGCTGCTCGCCGCCTCGGCCACCTCGGCCTCGGCGGCGCCGAACGACGGAGTGTGGGACCGCATCGCCCAGTGCGAGAGCGGTGGGAACTGGAGCACGAACACAGGCAACGGCTACTCCGGCGGACTCCAGTTCTCCGCCAGCACCTGGCGCGCGTACGGCGGCACGGCATACGCGCCGACCGCCGCCGGGGCCAGCAAGTCCGCGCAGATCGCCGTCGCCAGGAAGGTCCAGGCAGCACAGGGCTGGGGCGCGTGGCCGACCTGCTCGGCGAAGGCCGGCGCCTCGGGACGGGCACCGCAGGCCCCCGCGCCCCAGGCGCAGCCCAGGAAGGCCGCGAAGCCGAAGGCGCAGCCCACGGCGCGGGAGCGCGCCGCGGCGCCCGTCAACAGGGGCGCGGTGCGCGGCGGTACGGGCACGGGCTCCGGCAACTACACCGTCAAGGCCGGAGACACCCTGGGCACCATCGCGGCCGCGCACGGGAAGAGCTGGAGCGCCGTCTACAGCGCCAACAGGGGTGTGATCGGGAACAACCCGGACTTCATCCTGCCCGGGCAGCGGCTGCACGTGTGACGCGGCCGTACGTGTGACGGCCGCACCTGTGACGGTCGCACCTGTGACGGCCGTCCTGTGACGGCCGTACGTGTGACGCGGCTCCGACCCTCGGCGTCACGCTGAACGCCCCGCCGGGCCGACTGGCCCGGCGGGGCTCCCGCGTTCCCGGGGCTCCCCGGAGAACGCGACGGTGCCGCGCCGCAGTTCGTGGACCACCGCCGCCGTCCCGCACAGCTCCGCCGTGAGCCGCTGCTCGGCCAGCAGCACGGTGCGGCCCCCGTCCGTCACGGCCTCGCGCAGCAGCGCGTACGTACGGGCCGCCGTCGCCGGGGACATGCCCTGCGTGGGCTCGTCGAGCAGCAGGACGCGCGCCGGGGAGAGCAGCGCCCGCGCCACGGCCAGCATGCGCTGCTCCCCGCCGGAGAGCGTGGCGGCCGTACGGGGCAGGAGGCGGCCCAGCGCCTCGTACGGGAGCGCGGCGGGCAGGGGACCGGCCAGCTCCAGGTTCTCCGTCACCGTGAGCGAGCCGAACACCGCGCGGCTGTCCGGCACGAAGGCCATCCCGCGCCGGGCCCGCGCGTGCGCGGGGACGCGCGTGACGTCCGCGCCACCCCACACCACCCGGCCGGAGGAGAGCGGCACGGTCCCGGCGAGGGCGCGCAGCGCCGTCGTACGCCCCGCGCCGTTGCGGCCCAGCAGCACGGTGACGCGCGCCGAGGGCACCGCGAGCCCGACGCCGTGCAGGGCCTCCACGGGGCCGTACCGCACCCGGGCGCGCTCCAGCGCCAGCTCGACGGTCATGACGGCAGCTCCAGGGTGTGGACGGTGTCGGCGAGTTCGGCGACGAGTTCGCGGTCGTGCTCGATGACGAGCAGCGCCATTCCGTCGGCGGCCAGCGCCCGCAGCACCCGGATGAGCGCCTCGGTCTCCGCCGGGTCCAGGCCCGCCGTCGGCTCGTCCAGCAGCAGGGTGTGCGGCTCCGTGGCGAGCGCGCGGGCGAGTTCGAGGCGGCGCAGCGTGGCCGTGGGGAGCCCGGCGGCGGGGGCGTCGGCGAGCCGGTCGAGCTGGAAGAGCCGCAGCGCGCGCCCTGTCGCGGCGCCGGAGGCGGTCTGCTCGGCGCCCACCTGGACGTTCTCGGCGACGGTGAGGGAGGGGAAGACGGCCAGTTGCTGGAACGTACGGGCGATGCCGAGGCGGGTCCGGGCGTGCGCGGGCAGGCGCGTGATGTCCCGCTCCCCGAGCCGCACCGCCCCCGCGCGGGGCCGCAGGGTGCCCGCGAGGCAGTGGAACAGCGTGCTCTTGCCCGCCCCGTTGGGCCCGACGAGCGCGGTGACTTGGGCTTGTGGGACGTCCAGGGACACGTCCCGGAGGACCGTGTGCCGGCCGTACCCGGCGGTCAGGTTCCGCACGTGCAGGACGTCCCCGGCGAGGTGCGCGTCCCCGGCATGGGGGCTGCGCTTGCCAGCCCTGCTCCCCCAAGCTCTTCGAGCAGGGGGTACCCCCAGCGCAGACCTCCCAAGCACAGCAGGGAGAAGCGGACGTGCCCCGTCAGGGGCGCGGGGACCTGCGCGCCCAGCCACGGTGCGCCCGCGGCCCGCGACGCGCGCGAGGTGGCCGCCCCTTCCCGGCACCGGAGAAGAGGAAACGGGCGCAAGGGTGCTGCCCCCGCTTGGCATCCGTGCCCGGAAAGAGGGTGCGGGGGAGTGGGCCCCGAGGCCGAGTGCGGGGAGCAGGCCGTTTCGGAGCACCGGCACACGCCCCGTGGCAACGGCCAGTACGCCGATGACGGCGGCGGCCCAACCGCCCTGCGTCCCGGCGTCGAGCCCGACCAGCAACGCGGCCCCCGCCATCGCCGCGATGACGCTGTCCGAGCCGAGGACGACGATCGCCGCGAACCAGAGCAGGCCCCGCACGGGATCAAAGGCCCCGGGATCGAACGCGCGGACCCCCATCGTCAGCATCCCGCCCCCGAGGGCGGCGAGCGCCGCGCCCGTGACGAAGGCGGTCAGCTTGAGCGCCGGGACCGGCACCCCGGCCGCCGCCGCGCCCTGCTCGTGGTCGCGGATGGCGGCCAGCGCACGCCCGTACCGCCCGCGCCGCAGCGCCCGTACGGTCAGCGCGGCGAGGGCGAGGAGGGCGAGTTCGAGGGCGTAATAGGCGCGGTCGCCGGAGAAGCCCGCGGGGCGGTCGGGGACGAGGCCCTCCAGGGCGTAGGGCTGTTCGAGGACGAAGCGGCTCACCAGCAGCGAGATCGCGAGCGTCGTCAGCGCGAGCGCGAGGCCGCGGCGGCGGATCGCGGGCCAGCCGGTGAGCAGCCCCAGCGGCGCGATCACCAGGACGGCGCACAGGAGCGCCGACAGGTTCGGCATGTGCGGCGAGAACTGCGCGGTGAGGAGCGCGCCGAGCCCGGCGTACGCGGCCTGGCCGAGCGAGATCTGCCCGCCCCGCCCGGTGACGACCACGAGGGAGAGCAGGATGACGGCGAGGGCCGGCACCTGGATCGAGGTGTGCAGATCGCTCCCCGCGAAGCCGAGCGGAAGCAGGAAGAGGATGCCCGCGACAAGCGGCAACGGCACAGCGGGCGCACCCCGCACGGCCCTTGCCGCCTGCCCCGCACCGGCATCACCCGGCGCGGCCCCGCGCGGATCGCGTACCGGCGTACCGTCACGCGGCCGCAGCCGCGCCCGCGGCGCGGTCGCGGGGACCGGCGCCTCGCCGGAAGCGCGTACCGCGGGCAGGCCGAGCGCAGCGACCAGGAGGGCGACCGCGAAGAGGTTCGAGCCGACCGCCTGGACCAGCGGCTGGGCCGCGCCCTCGGGGTGGAGGCGGGTGAGCTGGCTCTGCGCGACGGCGACGGCGAGCGCCACGCCGACCGCGAGCGGCAGGCTCCGCATCCGTGCCGCGACGGCGACCGCCATCACCTCCATCACGAGCAGCGGCAGCCCGTAGGGGTCCAGGCGCAGTTGGGGCGCGAGGAGTACGCCCGTGAGCCCGGCCGTCACCGTGCCGAAGGCCCAGCCCGCGGCGGAGACCCGGCCCGCGTCGATCCCGGAGAGCACGGCCAGGCTCCGGTTGTCGACCACGGCGCGCAGTTCACGGCCCAGCCGCGTCCAGCGGGTGACGGCGGCGACGCCGAGCGCGAGGAGGACGGCCGTGGCGAGCTGGATCCACGGGTCCTCGGGCAGCAGTTCGGGCGCGTCGGCGCGGGCGCCCGTGCCCCAGAGCAGGGTGGCGAGGCCGATGAGGAGTACGAAGACGCCGAGCGAGGCGACGAGCGCGGGCACCGTGTCGCCCTCCAGCGGTCGGAAGACGGCGCGGTCCAGGACGAGTCCGAGCGCGGGCGCGACGACGAGGAGGGTGACGGCGGCGGCGAGCCAGAGCGGCCAGCCCCACTCGACGGTGAGCTGGCGCAGCAGGTACGCGCAGACCATCGCGAGGGCGCCGTGCGCGAGGTTGAGGACGCCCGTCGCGCGATAGGTGACGATCAGGCCGATGCCGGTGAGCGCGGCGGCGCTGCCGACGGCGAGCCCGGCGAGCGTCAGGTCGTAGGTGAGGGAGTTCAACTCCGCCGCTCCGGCGGCTCCGGCAGGTTCGACGGATCCGACGGCTCCGGCCGCTCCGGCGGCTCCGGCAGGTCCGGTTCGCAGATCGGGCAGGGGCTCAGGTCCCGTTCGCGCAGCGCCGTCTCGTCGAGGGGCGTGGCCTCGGGCTTGCCGTCGACCAGGGGGCAGCCGGGGTCGTGCGCGAGCGTGCCGCCGGGAACGGCCAGCGGGGGGCCGCCCGTACGGACACCGCTCCGGTCCACGTCCGCGGCACCCTCCGGCACGGGGGCGGTTTCGGCCAGGGTGGCGGGAGGCGTGGCGGGAGGCGGCGCCCCGCCTCGTACGGGCCAGTCGGCGCCGAAGGCGGCGAGCAGCACCGCGCCCGCGACGATCAGCGCGGCCCCGGGAATCGTGCACGAGGCCAGGTACGGGATCTGCCGCTCGGCGAAGCGCTCGCCGGAGACGCCGTACCAGCCGATCGCGCAGAGCACGGCCCCGGCGGCGAGGGAACCCCAGCCGCCCCAGCGTGAGATCAGCGTCCGCATTCCACCCCCTGTGCCTGTCCTTGGCACACGATGAAAGGCACTATGCCGTGAGGAAGCCGACGGCAGAAGGCCGCGGAAGCGCACGGCAGACCGAGCAGACCAACTTCTGGACGAACACCAACTCCACGTGGCGGTGAGGAAGATGGGTCGAGGGGGAAGCGCCGCCGTTCTGGCGGCGGTCCTGGTCCTGGGGGCCGGGACGGCGGGGTGCGGCGACGACAGCGAGGACAGGGCGGCCGAGCCGAAGCCGCCGCCCGCGTCGAGCAGCGCCTCCGAGGGGGAGACGGGCGGCGGGGGCGACGACGAGGGCACCGGGGCGGAGGCCCCGGAGGACCCGGCGAAGGCGGAGAAGCAGGTCAAGGAGAACTGGGAGAAGTTCTTCGACCCCAAGGTCTCCAACGAGGAGAAGGCCGACTACCTGGAGAACGGGGAGCAGATGAAGCTGCTCCTGGAGGCCTTCAACAACGACGAGCGCGGCAAGCAGGTCCAGGCCGAGGTGACCGAGGTGACCTTCACGTCCGCCTCCGACGCCGACGTGGACTACACGCTGCTGCTGAAGAAGGCCACGGCGCTGCCCAACGCCAAGGGCGCGGCCGTCCAGCAGGACGACACCTGGAAGGTCTCCGTCAAGACGCTCTGCGCGCTGGTGAAGATGAGCGGGACCGATGTCCCCAAGGCGCCGGGCTGCTGACCGGGCGCGGGCCGGGCGCGTCGCCCTCGCGCTCGCCGTCGTGGCGGCGGTGCTGCTGGCCGCCGGGTGCGGCAGCAGGCTGCCCGAGAGCGATTTCGAGCGGCGCGACGGACGGGACCCGGGCCCGCGGACGGCCGAGCCGGTCAAGGTCGGCATCATCACCAGCGCGACCAGCCCGGTGGGCGGCTCGGCCTTCACGGGGCCGCGCGACGGGGCCCGCGCCTACTTCGACCGGCTGAACGAGAGGGGCGGGCTGCGCGGCCGTAAGGTCGAGGTCGTCACCTGCGACGACGGCGGCAGCGGTGTCGGCAGCAACGAGTGCGTGCAGCGGCTGGTCCGGAAGGAGAAGGTCTTCGCGCTCGTCGCGGGGGCCTCGCTGGACTACGCGGGGGCGCCGCAGGTCGCGAAGGCGGGGGTGCCGGACATCGGTGGCCAGCCGGTCGGGCCCGCGTACGACACGTATCCGCATCTCTACGGGATCTACGGCAGCCTCGCCCCGCGCGACGGCGGCGACCCCGGCTGGGACGGCAGGCTCTACGGCGGCACCGAGGTCTACCGCTACTTCAAGCGCGAGCAGGGCGCGCGCCGGGCGGCCGTCGTCTCGTACAACCAGTCGGCGTCGGCGGCGTACGCGCGGCTGGTGAGCCGGGGGCTGAAGAAGGAGGGGTACGAGGTCGTCACCGAGCAGGTCGACTTCGCGTTGCCGAACTTCCGCGCGGTCGCGGCCGATCTGCGGGCGCAGAAGGTCGATCTGGTCTTCGATGCGATGGACACGCACGGCAACGCCCAGTTGTGCGAGGCGATCGACGAGGCGAAGGTGAAGCTCACCGCCAAGGTCACGAACGTGCAGAACTGGTCGTCGGCGGTCCCCGACGAGTACAAGAACTCGCCCCGCTGCCGCAACGCGCTCTGGGCGACGGGCAGCAGCCGCAACTACGCGGACACCCGGCACCCCGAGGTCCGCGCCTTCCGCGCCGCGATGAAGCGGACGGAGGCGGGGAAGAAGCAGCTCTCGCAGTGGCAGTTGGAGGGCTGGGCGGCGGCGATGTGGTTCAGCGACGCCGCGCGCTCCTGCGGCGACCGGCTCACGCGGGCGTGCGTCGAGCGGTATATGGAGCGGGACAAGCCCTATACCGCACGCGGTCTGTTGCTTCCCGTATCCTTCGAGAAGCGGTCGAAACCGCCCGAAGCGCGACGTACGTGTCTCTCCGTGGCCCGCTGGCGGGACAGGGAGGGATGGGTCGGCCAGGGCGGCGACATGGACCGGAACTGCTTCACCGTGCCCCAGCTCGGCTACCGCCCCTAGCGCATCCAACTGCTCGGGACTATCGGGAACGGTCATGTGATCGGAAACGTTCCCTTTGAGAGATCACAATGTGCGTACGTTTTTGAACTTTTGTGAAACAAGATGGCTGCGACATCCAACCCTGCCGACGGCCAAAAGGTCTACGCAGGCGACAGGCGGACAGAGGGGGACTGTCCGCAAGGATCCGTGGGACTCGGAGAAAATGCACATCTCTTTCTTGCTCCACAACGGGTACGCCATCGGGGGGACCGTCCGGACCACCTACAACCTGGCGCGCACGCTGGCAGAGCATCACGACGTCGAGGTGGTCTCGGTCTTCCGGCACCGCGACCGCCCGGTCTTCGACCCGGGACCCGGGGTACGGCTGCGTTCGCTCGTGGACACCCGCAGGAGACCGGCACGCGCCGGCGACGGGCTCGGGGCCGAACACGCCCATCCGGCCGAGGTCTTCCCGCCCGAGGACGGGAAGTACCCCATGTACAGCGCGCTCACCGACCGGCTCATCGGGGAGCATCTGCGCACCACCGAGGCGGACGTCGTCATCGGTACCAGGCCGGGGCTCAATGTGCACGTGGCCCGGCAGACCCGGCGCGGCCCGGTGCGGCTCGGCCAGGAGCACCTCACGCTCGCCACCCACTCCCGCCGCCTCAAGCTCGTGCTGCGCGGCGTCTACCCCCGGCTCGACGCGCTGACCACCGTCACCGAGGCCGACGCCGCCGACTACCGCAACAAGCTCCGGCTCCCCGGCGTCCGCATCGAGGCCCTGCCCAACAGCGTCCCGACGCCCGGCATCAGCCCGTCCGACGGCACCAGCAAGTGGGTCGTGGCGGCGGGCCGCCTGGCCCCGGCCAAGCGGTACGACCTGCTGATACGGGCGTTCTCCAAGGTCGTCGTCGACCGCCCCGACTGGAAGCTGAGGATCTACGGGGGCGGCCGGGAGCGCGACGGCCTGCGCACCCTCATCGACGACCTCGGCCTCTACAACCACGTCTATCTCATGGGCCCCGCGCACCCGCTGGAGCCCGAGTGGGCCAAGGGGTCCATCGGGGCCGTCACCTCCAGCCTGGAGTCGTTCGGCATGACCATCGTGGAGGCCATGCGCTGCGGGCTGCCCGTCGTGGCCACCGACTGCCCGCACGGCCCCGGCGAGATCATCCGTTCCGGCGTCGACGGCACGCTCGTCCCCATGGGCGACGAGGACGCCGTCGCCGACGCGCTGCTCCAGCTCATCAACGACGACGAGCTGCGCCAGCGCATGGGCCGGGCCGCGCTCGCCGACTCCGAGCGCTTCGACCCCGCCCGCGTGGGCGCCCGTTACGAGGCGCTGATGCGGGACCTCATGACCAAGAGCAGCCGCGGCCTGCACCGCACGCGCGGCACGCTCCTCGGCGGCGCCTACGCGGTCAAGGACGCGTTGTACGGCGTCAACCGCACCGCACTACAGGGGGGACGCGCGTGAGCGCCACCAGCACCGGCAGCACGATGGCGGCGACCGCGAAGGGCCGCGCGACCCCGCCACCCACACCCCTCGTCACGGAGCCCTCAGCCATGGAATTCTCCGCCGTGGAGCCCCCGGCAGCCGAGTCCGCGACAGCGGAGACCCCGCCCACCGAAGCCCGGACTCCCGAGCGGGCCCCCGGGCCCCGGACTCCCGAGCCCCGGGCCGCCGAGCCCCGGACTCCCGAGCCCCGGGCCGCCGAGCCCCGGGCCGCCGGGGCCAGAGCCCCCGCGCCGACGGACGCCGAGCCGCGCGCCGCGGCCGGGCGCGCCAAGAAGCCCGCACAGCGCGGTCCCCGCGCCGACTGCACCGCCGACATCGCGGGCGGGCTCACCTTCGACGTGCGGCTGCCCGCCTCCCCGGGCCCGGCCGGCGACCTCGCCGACGCCGCGTTGCTGCTGCGCAGCCGCCCCGGCAAGTCGGGCGTCAGCGAGACGGTGCGGCTGCCGCTCGTCCCCGTCGAGGAGGACCCCGGCACGCTGCGCGCCGCGCTGCCCAGCACCGTCCAGCTCGGGGAGGGCCGCTGGAACGCCTTCCTGGTGCTCGACGGCGGGGAGCCGCGCCGCCTGGTGCCCGGCGTCAACGACCTGCGCTCGCTCGTCGACCGCACCCCGCGCGCCGACCGCACCTGGCTCGGCGTCCGCATCCCGTACGCCACCAAGCACGGGAACCTCAGCGTCCGTTCCTGGCTGCGCTGGCCGCACGCCGAGGCCGGGGCGCTGCGCGTGATGGACGGCGGACTCGTGCTGTGCGGGCGGCTCTACGGCGCGGAGCTGGCGGAGACGGCCCGCCTGGAGGCCCGTGCCCGGCGGGGCGGCGGAGCCGCGCCCGTACTGGCGGAGGTGGCGGCCGAGGGAGCCGAGTTCACCGCCGTGCTGCCCTACCACGGGCTGGCCGGGCATCCGCTGTGGGACCTGTGGCTGCGGCCCGCGGAGGACGCCGAGGCCGTCCGGATCGCGCGGATCCTCGACGACGTCCCCGACAAGAAGCGGATCTTCACCTATCCCGCGCAGCCCCTCGACCCCGGGATCGCCCCGGCCGAGGGCAGGACCGCGACCGCCACCCCGTACTACACGCTCAACAACGACCTCGCCGTCCGCGTCGACCACCCGTACTGAGACCGCCCGGACCGAGGGGGAACGGGGGAACGGGGGAACGGGGGATCGCGGACGTGACCTGTCCGCGAGGGGTGCCAGACTCTGCCGCATGTTGGAGACCTCGGCACGTCTGCTGCGCCTGCTCTCACTGCTGCAAGCCCACCGCGAGTGGTCGGGGAACGATCTCGCCGACCGGCTCCGCGTCAGCCCGCGCACCGTGCGCCGCGACGTCGACCGGCTGCGCGAGCTGGGCTACCCCGTGCACTCCACCAGCGGCACGGCGGGCGGTTACCAGTTGGGCGCGGGTGCCGAGCTGCCGCCGCTGCTGCTGGACGACGAGGAGGCCGTCGCGGTCGCCGTCGGCCTGCGCGGCTCGGCCAACGGCGGCATCGAGGGCATCCAGGAGTCCTCGGCGCGCGCCCTGGCCAAGCTCGAACAGGTGCTCCCGCACCGGCTGCGCCGCCGGGTCGGCGCGCTGACCGAGTTCACGGTGCCGATGACGCGCGAGCACTGGGGCCCCGCGGTCGAGGCCGGGCTGCTCACCGACCTCGCGCACGCCTGCCGCGACCACGAGCGGCTGCGCTTCACCTACCGCGCGCACGACGGGACGCCCTCGCGGCGTGCCGTCGAGCCGTACCGGCTGGTGACCACCCACCGCCGCTGGTACCTGGTCGGCTGGGACCTGGACCGCGAGGACTGGCGTACGTACCGGGCCGACCGCATCACGCTCACCCCGCCGCACGGCCCGCGCTTCGCCCCGCGCACGCCGCCCGCCGAGGACCTGGCGGCGTGGGTCTCCGAGGGCGTGGCCCTCCGCGCCTATCCGCAGCGGGCCACGGTGCTGCTGCACACCTCGATGGAGCGGGCCGCGGAGCACGTCTCGCTCTCCTCCGGCATCCTGGAGGCCGTCGACGACGAGACCTGCCTGCTGCACGCGGGCGCGCCCTCGCTGGAGGGCATGGTCGTCTACCTCCTCATGCTCGGCGTCGACTTCGAGGTGCGCGAGCCGGAGGAGCTGCGGGACCGGATCAGGGCGATGCGGGACCGGCTGACCCGCGTTCTCGATCTGCCTCCAGCGCCGTGACCTCCGGGTGGTGCAGGTCGAAGGCCGGGGACTCGGAGCGGATGCGGGGCAGGGTCACGAAGTTGTGCCGGGGCGGCGGGCTGGAGGTCGCCCACTCCAGCGAACGGCCGTAGCCCCACGGGTCGTCCAGCTCGACCCGCTTCCCGTATTTGTGCGTGCGCCAGACGTTGTAGAGGAACGGCAGCGTGGAGAGGCCCAGCAGGAAGGCGCCGATGGAGGAGAGGGTGTTCAGCGCGGTGAAGCCGTCGGCGTCGAGATAGTCCGCGTACCGCCGGGGCATGCCCTCGACGCCCAGCCAGTGCTGCACCAGGAACGTCAGGTGGAAGCCCACGAAGAGCGTCCAGAAGTGGATCTTCCCGAGCCGCTCGTCGAGCATCTTGCCCGTGAACTTCGGCCACCAGTAGTAGAATCCGGCGAACGTCGCGAAGACGACCGTGCCGAAGACGACATAGTGGAAGTGCGCCACCACGAAGTACGAGTCCGTGACGTGGAAGTCCAGCGGCGGCGAGGCCAGCAGCACCCCGGTGAGCCCGCCGAAGAGGAAGCTCACCAGGAAGCCGACGGACCACAGCATCGGCGTCTCGAACGAGACCGAGCCCCGCCACATCGTGCCGATCCAGTTGAAGAACTTCACGCCCGTCGGCACCGCGATCAGGAACGACATGAAAGCGAAGAACGGCAGCAGCACGGCGCCCGTCGCGAACATGTGGTGCGCCCAGACCACGAGCGAGAGGCCGGTGATCGCCATCGTGGCGCCGACGAGCATCACATAGCCGAAGATCGGTTTCCGGGAGAAGACCGGAATGATCTCCGTGACGATGCCGAAGAACGGCAGCGCGATGATGTAGACCTCCGGATGCCCGAAGAACCAGAAGAGGTGCTGCCACAGCAGCGCGCCCCCGTTCTCCGCGGCGAAGACCGTCGAGCCGAACCGCCGGTCGGCCTCCAGACAGAGCAGCGCGGCCGCCAGCACCGGGAACGCCACCAGGATCAGGATCGAGGTGAAGAGGGTGTTCCAGGTGAAGACCGGCAGCCGGAACATCGTCATGCCGGGCGCCCGCATCCCGACGATCGTCGTCAGGAAGTTCACCGCGCCCAGGATCGTCCCGAAGCCCGAGAGCGCCAGGCCCATGATCCACATGTCGGCGCCGATGCCGGGCGAGCGCACCGCCGAGTTCAGCGGCGCGTAGGCGAACCAGCCGAAGGACGCCGGGCCCGTCGGCGTCAGCATGCTCCCGACGACGATGAGCCCGCCGAAGAGGAACAGCCAGTACGAGAGCATGTTCAGCCGCGGGAACGCCACGTCGGGCGAACCGATCTGCAACGGCATGATCTCGTTGGCGAACCCCGCGAACGTCGGCGTCGCGAAGAGCAGCAGCATGATCGTGCCGTGCAGCGTGAACGCCTGGTTGAACTGCTCGTTCGTCATGAGCTGCAGCCCCGGGCGCGCCAGCTCGGCGCGCATCCCCAGCGCCAGCACCCCGCCGATCAGGAAGAAGACGAACGAGGTGATGAGATAGAGATGGCCGATCTTCTTGTGGTCCGTGGTGGTCAGCCAGTCCACGACGAGCCGTCCGGGACGCCGGGGGCGCGGCGCGGCGCCGCCTCCCTCGGCCGTGACCTCGGCCGTGTGCGTCGCCATCGTGCCCCCTCGCCGTCGGTTCGGTGCCGTGCGTCCGGGCTCACGCCATGATGCGGCAGGGGGCGGGCGGGCGCGAGGGTGTGTGCGGAAGAACTTCCGGCATCCCGCCGGCGTGGCCGAATTGCCGCGGGTTAAGGCGCTCTTCGCCGGGATTTCGGATCTGCTTAAGGCGGACTTCTTCTTGTGCCCGCGAATTCCATGAACATTCGGAATCTTAAATGCGGGATCCCGGTTAATACGCGTGAGGAGAAGGCACGTACGAGTGACGCGCGTTGTGACAGAAGCGTGACTCGGCTGCCGACCGGGCGGGACTTCCGGCTGTATGACCCAGGGCCTACGGTTGCTGTCATGGCACCGGAATCCACTACTCCCCAGTCCCCGTCCGACGACACCGAGAGCTACGTGGGACTGCCCGCCGGGGACGCCGAACAGCGCGCGTACGAGCGCGGCTGGACCACCGTGCGGCAGCTCGCGCCGGACGCGATCATCACGATGGAGTTCCTGGTGGGACGCCTCAACCTCGCCGTGAAGGACGGCGAGGTGGTGCGCTGCTGGAAGGGCTGACAGCGCTGACAGCCCTTCCAGGGCTGACGCCCGCGGGTCGCGGAGCCCCCGGCGCCGGTGGCCGTCGTGCCGCCCGTCCCGTCGTCAGTAGCGCGACGCGACCGCGTCGGGGGTCCTCTTCTCGCTCGCCTGCTCCTGGTGGGAGGGGAGCGCCCGCGGCTTGACGAGGGGCTTGCGCGCGGGGACGGGACGCGAGGCGGGCGAGGGCGCGAGCGGCGGGCCCACGGCCGCGAACCGCTCGCGGAGCGCGAAGATCAGGGCCTCGGCGCGGGCGATGGCGGGCTCGCACCACGGCAGCCCCAGCAGGATCAGCAGCCCCGCGGCCCAGCCGAGCAGCACGTCGCTCACCCAGTGCGTACCGAGATAGACGGTGGTGGCACCGACTCCGAGGGTGAGGACGCCCGCGACCACGGACAGCACCCGGCGGGCGCGCGGGGTCGTGGCGAGATAGGCGAGAATGCCCCAGGTCACGACGGCGTTGGCGGTGTGGCCCGAAGGGAATATATCCCCGCCCGCGTACAGCTCGGCGGAGCCGACCGACGTCGCGTAGTGCGGGCCGAGGCGGCCCAGGCCGATCTTGACGGCGCCGACCGTGACGTTCAGCAGCAGCAGCGAGACGCCCAGCGCCAGCAGCGGACGCAGCGTCCGCTGCCGCCAGGAGCGCCAGCCCAGCCAGGAGGCGACCAGCACCGCCGTCGGGGCGCGCTGCCCCATCACGACGAACGCGTCGAGCGCGCCGTGCCACTCCGGCCACTGCTTGTACGGGCGGAAGAGCATGACCTGCCAGTCGAGCTGGACGAGCCACGTCGTGCCCAGCACGGCGACCACGATCGCCACGTAGAAGACGGAGGTCGCGCTGAACAGACCCAGCCGGACACGGCTCATCCGCGGGGGCGGAGCGGAGGGCCTGTGCGGCTCCTGCTCCAGCCGGGAGAAGATTCGGTCGGTACGCACTCAATCGAGATTACCGCGAGTGAAGAGTGCTTCCGCCAAGGGCGGCGTCTTCGTGATGCCGATGTGATGTGCAATAGCCGACGCTCCGGACTTAGGCGCCGTTTATACCGGCTGATTCGGAGCGGTCGCTTTCCGGTGCGACAGTCGTGAAGTCCGGACGAAGAGCGTGACGAAGACACTTCACTCGGGAGCCGACCGGGCTTCGCTATTCCGCCATTAACGCGGAGCCCCGCCCCGCGCTTACGGCGGCCCCGATCCGTGCAGCCACCACGCGCCGTACACGGCCGAAACCAGCGCCAGCGCGCCCAGCGCCAGCCCCGCCCGCACCGGGCGCAGCCTCGCCAGCGCGGCCGCCGCGGGCAGCAGCAGCGGGAAGGCGGGCATCATCAGCCGCGGTTTCGAGCCGAAGTAGCCCTTCGCGCACAGTGCGAGGACCAGCACGATCCCCGCGTAGACCAGCAGCGGCAGCGGCTGGCGCTGCCGCAGGCACAGCACGTACAGCCAGATCACCAGCGCGACCCCGGCGATCAGCCCGAGCCCGGCCGCCACGTTCCCCGCGAGGTGCTCGCCGATGAACCCGAGGAACGCCCAGCCCCCGTCGAAGCCGTTGCCCCACTCGCCCTGCACGTCGAGATAGCCGGTCACGCTCCCCTCGCGCACCCCCACCCACGCGAAGTACGCGAACCAGCCGAGCGGCGCGAGCAGCAGCCCGAGGACCATGCGGCCCTCCGGGCGGCGCCGCTCCCGCCAGCAGGGCACCAGCGCCGCCAGCCAGACCGCCGCCACCACGGCGGCGCCCACCGGCCGGGTCAGCCCCGCGCACGCGGCCAGCGCCCCCGCCGTCACCCAGCGCCGGTCCAGCACCGCCCACAGCGACCAGGCGGCCAGCGCGGTGAACAGCGACTCGCTGTACGCCATCGACTGCACGATCCCGACCGGCAGCGCCGCCCAGACCACCGCGAGGCAGATCCCCGCGCGTCGCCCGTACAGCCGATCGCCGATCAGGAAGAGCGCCCAGGCGGCGGCGAGCGACGAGATCCCGCTCACCAGCAGCCCCGCGTCGGCGGGGGAGAGCGGAGAGATCTCCGACAGGCCCCGCTCCAGCGCGGGCAGCAGCGGGAAGAAGGCCAGGTCGGAGTGGGTGCCGCCGTCGGGCAGCCGCGCCGTGTAGCCGTACCAGCCCTCGGCGACCCGCGTGTACCACAGCGAATCCCAGCGCGCGGAGAGCAACTGGTGCGCGCTCTTGCCCGAGGCCGCCGCCCAGGCCGCCAGCACCAGCACACCCAGCAGCCTCACCCCCGCGTACGCCAGCAGCGCGGGCGCCGCTCGCACACATGTGTCACGTGCCCGTTGTCGGGCAGAGGAGCGGAGGGAAGGCGGGGCGGAGAGATCGGTCACGGCGGAGATTATGGGTCGTCTGTCAGGCTGCCCGGACGGGCGGGGGCACGGCGAGCACTCCGCCGACTCGCGTACGCTAACGGCCACTCGCCCCTCGTCTGTACCGGGCCCGTATGCCGCCACGGTCCCCCCGCGGCATTTCCCCCCATGGCCCCAGCGGGTGCGAGAGCAAGAGGAGGTGCGTAGATGTCCGGGACGACCACGGCCGGAGCGCGAGAGGCGGCGGACGTCCCCGCACACAGAGCGGGCCCGCACACGGCGGGCAGTGCCAATCGCTGGACCGTGCTCGTCGTCCTCTGCGCCAGCCTGCTGCTGGTGGCCATCGACGCCACCGTGCTGCACGTCGCGGTGCCCGCCGTCTCGGAGGACCTGCGTCCGGGATCCATCCAGCTCCTCTGGATCGTCGACGCCTATCCGCTCGTGTGCGCCTCGCTGCTGATCCTCTTCGGCACCCTCGGCGACCGTGTCGGGCGACGGCGCGTGCTGCTGTTCGGATACGCGCTCTTCGCCGTCGCCTCGGCCCTCGCGGCCTACGCGCACTCGCCCGAGGTTCTCATCGCGGCCCGCGCCCTGCTCGGCGTCGGCGGCGCGATGATCATGCCCGCGACGCTCTCGATCCTCCGCCAGGTCTTCCCCGACCGCCGCGAGCGCGCCCTCGCCGTCGGCATCTGGAGCGCCGTCGCCGCCGTCGGGGCCGCCGTGGGCCCGCTGGTCGGCGGGCTGCTGCTGGAGCACTTCTGGTGGGGCTCGGTCTTCCTGATCAACATCCCGCTGATGGCCGCGAGCCTCCCCGTCGGCCGCTGGCTGCTGCCCGAGTCCGTCAGCGACCGGAACGGGCCCTGGGACGTGCTCGGCGCGCTGATGGCCGCCGCTGGGCTGTGCGGCGTCATCTTCGGCGTCAAGCGCGCGGGCAGCGGCGAGCTGCTCTCGCCCGGCACGCTGATGCCGCTCGCGGTGGGCGTCACGCTGATCGCCCTGTTCGTACGCCGTCAGCGCAGGCGCCCGCACCCACTGATCGACTTCGGCACGCTCACCCGCGCGGCCTTCGGCACCTCCGTCGGCTGCATTGTGCTCACCGTGCTGGCGCTGGTCGGGCTCGCGCTGATGGCGGCCCAGTACCTCCAGCTCGTCCTCGGGCTCTCCCCGCTGGAGACCGGGCTGCGGCTGCTGCCGCTCTCCGTCGCCGCGATCGCGGCAGGGCTCGCGGGCTCCCGGATGCTGCGGCTGCTGGGGCCGCGCACGATGGTCGCGCTCGGCTTCCTCGTCACCGCGCTGGCCGTCCTGTGTCTGACCGGAGTGGGCCAGGAGGACAAGCCGGCCGTGCTGGTCGGCGGCTTCGTCCTGCTCGGCTTCGGCCTGGAGACCACGCTCTTCGGCTGTTACGAGTCGATGCTGAGCGAGGCGCCACCCGAACAGTCCGGCGGCGCCGCCGCCGTCGGCGAGACGGCCTACCAGCTCGGCGCCGGCATCGGCATCGCCCTGCTCGGCAGCGTGATGAACGCCGCGTACGGGCCGGGGGTGCGCGGTGTCCACGGCGTACCCGGCGCTGCGAGCGCCGACGCCTCCCACTCGCTGGGGGAGGCGTACGAGGTCGCTGCGCGGCTCGGCGGGCCACAGGGCTCGGCCCTTCGTGAGGCCGCGCGTTCCGCGTTCGTGGACGGCCTGCATGTGACGTTGTACGTCAGTGCCGGGCTGCTGCTCCTGGGCGCTCTTGCCGCACTGCGGTTGCCGGGGCGTATGGAGTGCGCTCCTTCGAAGGAGCGGGCCCGCCGGGATGCGCCTTCTGTGACAGCCCCCTGATCCCGTCCCGCGTGTGCGGGTGCTTCGTGGTTGCTCGCGCAGTTCCCCGCGCCCCTGCGGGGCGCTCACCCTTGTTCAGGGGAGTTACTCGAACGTAGCGTCGGCTCATGAGCCCTAAGACCCCGTTCGACCCGCGTGATCCCCTGGGGATCGACGATCTGCTGAGCGACGAGGACCGCGCGGTCCGCGACACCCTGCGCTCCTGGGCGGCCGACCGCGTGCTGCCGCACATCGCCGACTGGTACGAGAAGGGCGAGCTGCCCGGCATCCGGGAGCTGGCCCGCGAGCTGGGCGGGATCGGCGCCCTCGGCATGTCCCTGAAGGGGTACGGCTGCGCGGGCGCCAGCGCCGTCCAGTACGGGCTGGCCTGCCTGGAGCTGGAGGCCGCCGACTCGGGTATCCGTTCCCTCGTCTCGGTGCAGGGTTCCCTGGCCATGTACGCGATCCACCGCTTCGGCAGCGAGGAGCAGAAGCGGGAGTGGCTGCCCCGCATGGCCTCCGGCGAGGTCATCGGCTGCTTCGGGCTGACCGAGCCGGACCACGGCTCGGACCCGGCCGGGATGCGGACGTACGCGAAGCGCGACGGCACCGACTGGGTGCTGACCGGCCGCAAGATGTGGATCACCAACGGTTCGGTCGCCGGGGTCGCGGTCGTCTGGGCCCGTACGGACGACGGCATCCGGGGCTTCGTCGTGCCGACGGACAGCCCGGGCTTCTCGGCGCCGGAGATCACCCATAAGTGGTCACTGCGGGCGTCCGTCACGAGTGAACTCGTGATGGACGAGGTCCGGCTGCCCGAGGACGCCGTGCTGCCGGAGGTCTCGGGGCTGCGCGGCCCGCTGAGCTGTCTGAGCCACGCGCGCTACGGGATCGTGTGGGGCGCGATGGGCGCGGCCCGTACGTGCTTCGAGACGGCGCTCGACTACGCGACCTCGCGCGAGCAGTTCGGCAAGCCGCTCGGCGGTTTCCAGCTCACGCAGGCGAAGCTCGCGGACATGGCGGTCGAGCTGCACAAGGGCATCCTGCTCGCGCACCATCTGGGCCTGCGTGTGGACGCGGGGACGGTCCGGCCGGAGCAGATCAGCTTCGGCAAGCTGAACAACGTGCGCGAGGCCATCGAGATCTGCCGCACGGCCCGCACGGTGCTGGGGGCCAACGGGATCTCGCTCGAATACCCGGTCATGCGGCACGCGACGAACCTGGAATCGGTGCTCACCTACGAGGGCACCGTCGAGATGCACCAGCTCATCCTGGGCAAGGCCCTCACCGGCCTGGACGCCTTCAGGGGCTAGGCACATCCGAGCGCCGAACCGGTGGGGAAGGGGGCCGCCCCCTTCCCCACCGGCTCAGCTCTGGTTGAAGAAGCCGCCCTCGGTGGCGCGGCGCTCCTCACCACTCACGATCTTGTACTCCGGAGGGGTCAGCAGGAAGACCCGCGTCGCCACCCGGTCGATGGAACCGCGGAGGCCGAAGGTCAGCCCCGCGGCGAAGTCGACGACGCGCTTGGCGTCGGCGGACTCCATCGCCGTGAGGTTGACGATCACGGGTACGCCGTCGCGGAACAGCTCGCCGATGCCGCGCGCGTCCCGGAAACCGTCCGGGGTGACAGTGGCGATTCTGGTGCCCTGGTCCTGCGCGGCCTCCGCCGTCACCTGCACGCGGGGGTCCGTGACCCACTCCTCGCGCGCGGCGTCTCCGGGCTCGGGTCCCTCGGTCGGTCCGTCTGCGTAGTCGTCGTAGTAACGCATCTCGCTGTCGTCGACGAGGCCCAGCCAGGCACTCGCCTTGCGCACCGATCCCATGGACGCCTCCTCTCCTCTGCGCGGGGTCCCACTGTTTCGTCAGCGTCCGCAACTCCTATGGTCGTCCATGATGCTGATGATGCGCCAAGCGGATACCCGTTCAGACCGTGATTCGTGACGGTTCTGGTGCAGAACATATGGCGCTCGATCAGGGCTCTTGTCCAGTAGGAAAGCTGACGGAGTGACAGATCGTCCGCTTTTGTCCCATCCGTCCGGACGGGTGGCCCCGGCGGACAGACGGGTGAGGCCCGCCGTAAGTTGATCACCATGAGCACTGAGCGCGCGGAAGCGAACGACGGGCCGGACGCGGGGGACCTGCGGCGGGAATGGGAGCGCTGGAGAGAGAAGCGCGCGGCCGCCGTCGCGGCGCCGTACGGGCCGCTGTCGGTGACCGGCACACGCTGGATCGCGGAGGCCGAGGACGGCGCGATCGCCGGACTCCCGGGCCGCTGGGCGGAGTCGGCGGACGGGGAATCGGTCCTGCTGGAGGCCGGTGTCGCGGACGGGCTGGCGGTGGACGACGAGTTGCTGGCGGGCGAGGTCCGGCTGGGTGAGGACGACGAGGGCGACCCGGGCGCCTCCCGGGTCTCCTACGGGCCGCGGCGGCTGGTCCTGATGCGGCGTGAGGGGCAGTGGGTGGTGCGGGTGTTCGACCCCGAGGCCCCCTCCCGGCGCGCCTTCCAGGGCATCGACGCCTTCCCGTACGACCCCGCGTGGGTGCGCCCCGGGGCCTTCAGGGCGTACGAGGAGGGGGAGCGCAGCGTCCTCGTCGGGAACGCGGACGGGAGGGAGCGGGGGCTGGGGCTCGCCGGGCACCTGATCTTCACCGAACCCGGCGGTGGCGAGCACAGGCTCCAGGTCGCGGTGGTCGCGGGCGGCGGGCTCTGGGCGGTGCTGGCCGACGGCACGAGCGGCAGGACGAGCTACCCGTTCCGCTTCCTGCGCACCGGGGCACCCCGCGCGGGGAACGCGGTGACCGTCGACTTCAACAGGACGACGCTGCCGCCGTGCGCCTTCACGGACAACTTCCTCTGCCCCTTCCCGCCGCCGGGCAACAGGCTGCCGTTCGACGTACCGGCGGGGGAGCGGAACGTGAGCGGAACGTGAGCGCAACCTGAGCGACGGCTGAGGCCGGGCATGCGCCGGGGGGCCGATCTGACGTGAAAGGGACGGCATCCGTCCGAAAGATGCACTTGCGCGTCCGGAATTTCACTGCGAATACTCCATGCAGCGTTTGTCAGGAGCACGCTTTGATTTCCCTGATCGGGAGGAAAAGTGAGGATCAAGCGCACTACCCCCCGCAGTAGTGGATTACGAGGGAGACGCGCGCGGCTGATCGCCGTCGCCTCCGGAATGGCCGCCGCCGGGGCGCTGATGGTGCCCGCGACGGCGTCCGCAGAAGCTCCGTCCCCCCACGCCTACACCGCGAGCCAGCTCCGCGCGGCCTCCGAGGCCGTGCTGAAGGCCGACGTCGCGGGTACGGCATGGCACATCGACAAGAAGACCGACCGCCTCGTCGTCACGGCCGACAACAGGGTCTCGGACGCCGACCTGGCGAAGATCGAGCGCGCGGCGGGTGGCAGCGCCGGCGCCCTGGACATCGAGCGCACCAAGGGCACGTTCAAGAGGTACCTCTCGGGCGGCGACGCGATCTACGCGTCGAGCTGGCGCTGCTCCGCCGGGTTCAACGTCCGCAGCGGCAGCACGTACTACTTCGTGACCGCCGGGCACTGCACCGACGGCGCGGGCAACTGGTACACCAACTCCGGGCGCACCACCCTCATCGGCCCCACCGCCGGATCGAGCTTCCCCGGCAACGACTACGGGCTCGTGCGCTACAGCTCCAGCGTCTCGCACCCCGGCACCGTCGGGAGCGTGGACATCACGCGTGCCGCCGACCCCACGGTCGGCCAGAACGTCACCCGGCGCGGCAGCACCACCGGCACGCACAGCGGCCGGGTCACCGCGCTGAACGCCACGGTGAACTACGGCGGCGGTGACATCGTCTACGGCATGATCCGCACCACCGTCTGCGCCGAGCCCGGCGACAGCGGCGGACCGCTCTACTCGGGCGGCACCGCGCTCGGCCTGACCTCGGGCGGCAGCGGCAACTGCTCCTCCGGCGGGACGACCTTCTTCCAGCCGGTCACCGAGGCCCTGCGCGCGTACAACGTCAGCGTCTACTGACCGTACGCCGCTCCTCGCGCACCGTACCCCGGCGGAGCCCTGGCAGGGCCCCGCCGGGGTATCGACTGTGGTCTCCGTGCGGAGCTACCGTGGAATTACTCACCTGAATCTCCCGAATGGCCCGGGTTTCCCGGGTCGGCAGGAGGCCGTCATGGTCGTGGAGCTGGTGGTAGCGGCGCTGTCCGCGGGAGCCGTGTACGTGATGGCGGCGGCACGCGTGGTCAGGCAGTACGAGCGGGGTCTGGTCTTCCGCCTGGGACGCCTCAAGTCGACGGTCAAGGAGCCCGGCTTCACGATGATCGTCCCGGCGGTCGAGCGGCTCCAGAAGGTCAACATGCAGATCGTGACGCTGCCGGTCCCCGCCCAGGAGGGCATCACCCGGGACAACGTCACCGTGCGGGTGGACGCCGTGGTCTATTTCCGTGTCGTCGACCCCGCCCAGGCGATCGTGCGGGTCGAGGACTACCGCTTCGCGGTCGCGCAGATGGCGCAGACCTCGCTGCGCTCCATCATCGGCAAGAGCGAGCTGGACGACCTCCTCTCCAACCGGGAGAAGCTCAACCAGGGCCTGGAGCTGATGATCGACAGCCCGGCCGTCGACTGGGGCGTCACGGTCGACCGCGTCGAGATCAAGGACGTCTCGCTGCCGGAGACGATGAAGCGCTCGATGGCGCGCCAGGCCGAGGCGCACCGCGACCGGCGGGCCCGGCTGATCAACGCCGACGCGGAGCTGATGGCCTCGAAGAAGCTCGCGCAGGCCGCCGAGCGGATGTCCGCCTCGCCCGCCGCGCTCCAGCTCCGGCTGCTCCAGACCGTGGCCTCGGTCGCCACGGAGAAGAACTCCACGCTGGTGCTGCCCTTCCCCGTCGAGCTGCTCCGCTTCCTGGAGGGCGCGCGGGAGGACGGCGGGGGCGGCTCCCGCGGGCGTACGGCAGGCAGTGCGGCGGAGGCGCCGCGCGACGGCGAGATCGACCTGGACCTCGACGTCGAGGAGGAGGCCGACCTCGACAGGATCGCCGCGTTCGACGAGGAGGCCGAGCTGGGCGGGCCGGACGCCGCCGTGGAGCCCGGGAAGCCCGCGCCCGCCGAGCTGCCGGAAGAGGTGCTCGGCGAGCTGAGGACGGGGGAGCGGGCGGCGGAAGAGCCGCGCGCCCGGCCGGAATCCGAGGGCTGAGGGGCGATAACCGGACAGGTCTATTCCCTACGTCCCGGGGGCGTGGGGTCGCTGTCCGTGTGCGCGCGGGGACCCGACGTGCGGGGGCACGGCCGGGAGTGATCCGGTAAAGAGATCGCCAAGTCCCTTGCGGATGACGCGAACTGCACCTTGTGGGTTAACAAGCGTTCTCGCGATACTCAGCGTCACAAGTTGGCATGGACGCGACTTCCTCACGGGTAAGGGGCCCATGTCGTACTTCCTCCGGGCCCACTGCCCTCGGGCGGTCCCCCACCCCCCACTGGAGGTTCCGAGTTGAGTAAGCACCGAGGCATATCCAAGCGGCGGGTCCTGATCGCGGGTACGGGCATCGCCGCCCTCACCGCCGGGACGCTCACCCTCGCCACGAACGCCAGCGCCGACCAGACGGCCCCCACGGCCAGAACCCTGTCGGCCAAGGCGGCGTCCGAGCTCGCCCCCACGCTCACGGGCGACATCAAGGGCGACGCGGGCGCGTACTACGACGCGAAGGCGAAGCAGCTCGTCGTGAACGTGACGGACGCGGACGGCAAGGCCAAGGCCGAGGCGGCGGGCGCCAGGGCCAGACTCGTCGACCACTCGATGGGCCAGCTCAAGAAGGCCAAGGCCGCGCTGGGCGAGGAGCGCACGGTCGGCACCTCGCGCGGCGTGGACACCAGGAGCAACAAGGTCCTGGTCACCGCCGACTCGACGGTCAAGGGCGAGAGGCTGGCCAAGCTCAAGAAGCAGGTCGCGGCCCAGGACGGCAAGGCCGTGCTCAAGCAGGTCAAGGGCGAGTTCAGCACCAAGATCGCGGGCGGCGACGCCATCTGGGGCTCGGGGGCGCGCTGCTCCCTCGGCTTCAACGTCACCGTCAACGGCCAGCCGGGCTTCCTGACGGCCGGTCACTGCACGAACATCGTCCAGAGCTGGTCCGAATCGCAGGGCGGCGGCGAGATCGCGGCCACCCAGGGCGGCACCTTCCCGGGCAGCGACCACGGCCTGGCGATGTACACCGCCGACACCGACCACCCGAGCGCGGTCGACCTCTACAACGGCAGCACCCAGGAGATCACGGGCGCCGGCGAGGCCACGGTCGGGCAGCAGGTACAGCGCAGCGGCAGCACCACCCAGGTCCACGACGGCACGGTCGAGGCGCTGAACGTGGACGTCGACTACGCCGAGGGCACCGTCCGCGGCACGATCCAGACCAACGTCTGCGCCGAGCCCGGCGACAGCGGCGGCGCACTCTTCGCCGGTGACCAGGCGCTGGGTCTCACCTCGGGCGGCAGCGGCAACTGCTCGTCCGGCGGCCAGACCTTCTTCCAGCCCGTCGGCCCGGCCCTGGAGGCCTACGGGGCGTCCATCCCGTAACCGCGAGGCGCCCGTAACCGCGAGGCGCGAGGCTCCCCAGCACGTCAACCCCCCACCGCGCGGAACCCCCGGACACCGTCCGGGGGTTCCGTGTCGTGGTTCCGCGCCGGTTTCCGCGCCGGTTCCGTGTTCCGGTACCGGAGGGACGTTATCCGGACAGGTGTACTCCTTACGTGGGGAGCACACGGCGTCGCCCCGCGTGTCCGACCGGGAACGCGCGACGGCACGACGTGCGCGGGGAGTTGCGGATGCGGCGTGCGGGGCGGGGAGGGAGTCCCGGGGCGGATGACGCGATCTGGGGGGTTGTGTGTTAACCGACGTTCTCGCAATACTCGGCGCCACGAGTTGGCATGGACGCGACTTCTTCTTGGGAATGAAGTGTGTGTCCGTACTTCCTCCGGGACCGGTCTTCCACCCTCTGCCGGGCCCAACCCCCCACAGGAGGTAAAGAGTTGAGAGAGCACAAGATATCCAAGCGGCGCGTCGCCATCGCGGGTGCGGCCGTCGCGGCCCTCGCCGCCGGAACCCTCACCATCACCACGGCCAACGCCTCTGAGGACTCCCCCACTCCGAAGAGCCTGTCGTCCGCCTCGGCCTCCAAGCTGGCCACCTCGCTCCAGAAGGACCTCAAGGGCGACGCGGGCGCGTACTACGACGCCAAGGCCAAGCAGCTCGTCGTGAACGTGACCGACGACGACGCCAAGGCCAAGGCCGAGGCGGCGGGCGCCAAGGCCCGGGTCGTCGAGCACACCCTGGCGCAGCTCGGCACGGTCAAGGACGCCCTCACCGAGAAGGACGTCACGGGCACCGCCCGCGCGGTCGACGTGAAGACCAACAAGGTCGTCGTCACCGCCGACAAGACCGTGAAGGGCGCGAAGCTCGCCCAGCTCAAGAAGCAGATCAAGGCCCAGGGCGGCAAGGCCGAACTGAAGCAGACCGCGGGCAAGTTCACCACCAAGATCGCCGGTGGCGACGCGATCTGGGGCGACGGCGGCCGCTGCTCGCTGGGCTTCAACGTCACGAAGGACGGCAAGGCCGGCTTCCTGACGGCGGGCCACTGCACCACCGCGATCAAGAGCTGGTCGGACAAGGAGGGCGGGGAGGCCATCGCCGAGAGCGGCGACGGCAAGTTCCCGGGCGCCGACTACGGCATCGCCATGTACTCCGGCGAGACCGAGCACCCGAGCGAGGTCAACCTCTACAACGGCAGCACCCAGAAGATCTCGGGCGCGGCCGAGGCCGAGGTCGGCCAGAAGGTGCAGCGGAGCGGCAGCACCACGCAGCTCCACGACGGCACGGTCAAGGCCGTCGACGCCTCCGTCTCCTACCCGGAGGGCACCGTCGACGGGCTGATCCAGACCGACGTCTGCGCCGAGCCCGGTGACAGCGGCGGCTCGCTCTTCGCCGAGGACAAGGCGCTCGGCGTGACCTCCGGCGGCAGCGGCGACTGCTCCTCGGGCGGCGAGACCTACTTCCAGCCCGCGACCACCGCGCTGGACGCCCTGGGCGCCCAGATCGGCTGACCCGACCGGTCGGCCGGTCCTGCGCGGACCGAGCGACAACCCCCCACACAGCGGAACCCCCGGACACCGTCCGGGGGTTCCGTGTGCGCCGCGCTCCGCTCAGGGAGCGGCGGTCACTTCTCGGCCGCGACCAGCTCCGCGATCTGCACGGCGTTCAGCGCCGCGCCCTTGCGGAGGTTGTCGTTGGAGAGGAACAGCGCGAGGCCGTTCTCCGCGGTCTCGTCGCCGCGGATACGGCCGACGTAGCTCGCGTCCTTGCCCGCCGCCTGGAGCGGGGTCGGGATGTCGGACAGCTCCACGCCCGGCGCCGAGCCGAGCAGCTCACGGGCGCGCCCGGGGCTGAGCGGGCGCGCGAAGCGGGCGTTGACCTGGAGGGAGTGGCCGGTGAAGACGGGCACGCGCACGCAGGTGCCGGAGACCTTGAGGCCGGGAATGTCGAGGATCTTGCGGCTCTCGTTGCGGAGCTTCTGCTCCTCGTCCGTCTCGTCCAGCCCGTCGTCGACGATCGAGCCCGCGAGCGGCAGCGCGTTGAAGGCGATGGGGCGCTTGAACTTGTCCGGCTCCGGGAAGTCGACGGCGTCCCCGTCGAAGGCCAGCCGCGCCGCGTCGCCCTCGACGGCCTTGCGCACCTGGCCGTCCAGCTCGGCGACGCCGGCGAGGCCGCTGCCGGAGACCGCCTGGTAGGTGGCGACGACCAGGGCCGTCAGCCCCGCCTCGTCGTGCAGCGGGCGCAGCACCGGCATCGCGGCCATGGTGGTGCAGTTCGGGTTGGCGATGATGCCCTTGGGGCGGTTGCGGGCCGCGTCCGGGTTCACCTCGGAGACGACCAGCGGCACCTCGGGGTCCATCCGCCAGGCCGAGGAGTTGTCGATCACGACGGGGCCCTGGGCGGCGACCTTCTCGGCGAGGGCCTTCGAGGTCGCGCCGCCCGCGGAGAACAGGACGATGTCCAGCCCGGAGTAGTCGGCGGTGGCCGCGTCCTCGACGGTCACCTCGCCGTCCTTCCAGGGCAGGGCCCGCCCGGCGGAACGCGCCGAGGCGAACAGCCGCAGCTCGTCGACCGGGAATTCCCGCTCGGCCAGAATCTCGCGCATCACGCTGCCGACCTGACCCGTGGCTCCGACGATCCCGATCTTCATGGGGCTCCTTCACTGATGCCTGTGCGCTGCGCTGTGCCTGTGCGCTTGTCCATGTGCCCCTCTACCCTGCCTGGTCCCTCGCACGGGGGGCCAATTCTTTGACTTCGGTCACATGAGGGCTGATCACGGGATGCCCCGTGCGGCGCGATGCAGGGTGCGGTCGTGCGGTCGCGTTGTGGTTGCCCGCGCAGTTCCCCGCGCCCCTGGAGGGCGCCCCCTTCTTCTTAGGCGCGAGGGACGTTCAGGCCCGCCGTCAGTTTTCGCAGGCACCGGACGGCCGTTTCCGCGGGGGCGTTCGTGGTGTCGTCATCCGTGGCGGCCCAGGTCTCCACGGAGATCCGCATCGCGGAGTTCGCCGCGGCGGCGAGCAGCCGTACGTCCAGGGGGTCGGTGTCCTCGCGGGCCAGCGCCGTCAGCACCGGGACGAGCGACTCCTCGGTGGTGGCGTGGACGCGGTGCCAGACCGAGCGCAGGCCCGGGTCGCCCGGCACGGCGCGCAGCAGTCCGCGGGTGCGGTGGAGGGCCTCGGCCTCCGCCTCGCCCTCGGGGGTGAGCGCCCTGCGGACGGCCCGCTCCAGGGCCTCGGTGACCGGCAGCTCGCCGGGCGCGGCGGCGAGGTCCTTCAGCCAGCGCCGGACGCCGCCCGCGAGGAGCGGGGTGACGGCCTCCTCCTTGGTGCGGAAGTACCGGTAGAAGGTGCGCAGCGAGACCCCGGCGGCGCGCGCGATGTCCTCGGCCGTGACACCTGCGGCGCCGTGCTCGGCGAACAGGTCGGCGGCGCAGCGGGCGATCTCCCACTCGGTCTCGGCCTTGCGCCGCTCGGTGAGGGTGGGGCCGTGAGGAGCACGTGCGGACATAGGGGACAGCGTACGTCAGGGGAGAGGCAAGCCTGCGTACTGCGCCATCGTGGCACGTTGTGCCATCCAGGCGTACGGTGGACGGTGAACCCTCGGGGCACAGACCTCCCGGAAAAGGAGCACCACCCATGACACTCCCTCGCTTCGAAGGCCGCCGCGTCCTCGTCACCGGCGGCGGATCCGGCATCGGCCAGGCCACCGTGGCGCGGCTGCTGGACGAGGGCGGCACCGTCGTCGCCGCCGACATCGCCGAGCCGGGCCTGGAGAAGACCCGCGAGGCCGCCGTCGCGGCGGGGACCGACGGCCGCCTCACCGCGGTCACCGTGGACATCGCGGACGAGGCGTCCGTGCGGGACGCGGTCGGCGGCGCCATCGAGGGCCTCGGCGGCCTGGACGTCCTGGTCAACGCCGCGGGGATCCTGGACTCCGCGCACACCGAGACCATGACCCTCGACTTCTGGAACCGGATACTCGGCGTCAATCTCACCGGGACCTTCCTGGTGACCCGCCAGGCGCTGCCCGCGCTGCTCGCCACCGGCGCGGGCGTGATCGTGAACTTCAGCTCGACCTCGGCGAGCTTCGCGCACCCCTACATGGCGGCGTACGCCGCGACCAAGGGCGGCATCCAGTCCTTCACGCACGCCATCGCGTCCGAGTACAGCAAGCAGGGCCTGCGCGCGGTCTGCGTCGCGCCCGGCTCCATCGCCTCCGGCATGACGCACAACCCGGGGCTGCCGGACGACACGGACTACGGCCTGATCGCCAAGCTGACCCCGGCCCTCGGCAAGGGCTTCGCCGGGCCCGAGACCGTCGCGGGCGCCATCGCCATGCTCGCCTCCGACGACGGCGCGTTCATCACCGGCACCGAGCTGCGGATCGACGGCGGTACGCACATGTGAGCCGACCGCGTTCCGGGCAGGGGCCCTCGAGGTCTCGCCCCTTGAGGTCTCGTCGCGGACCGCGGGCGCGCTGTGGCTTGGCGCGTCCTGAGCGCCCTGAAGGGGCGCGGGGAACTGCGCGGGCAACGGCGAAGCAGCCGCAGTCCGCGACGCGCAGGTCGGGGCAGCCCCTTCCCGGAAGCCGCGGCAGAGGGTACGCCTGATCCCGGCGCCCCCACAGGCTCGCCCGCGACCTGTACGAGCGCTTCTTCGCCCGGGCCCGCGAGGACGGCCGTACGGCCGTCAAGGCCATCACCTCCCCGGTCAACACCCGCTCGATCGCCTTCCACGAGGCGATGGGCTTCACCGCCTCGGCCCCGGTCGCCGACTACGACGGCCCGTCGCTGGACCGCGTGGTCTTCCGCCGGGAGCTGTGAGCCGGGACGCTCCCGCCCCGCCATTCGAATAAAAGTTCGATGGCTGGTTTATGGTGGTCCTCAGAGAACGGGAGGGGGCTGACGTGGCGGGAGGTGCTGACGACCGGTGGCCGGTTTTGTGCACCTGCACGTCGCCTCCGGCTTCTCCGCGCGGTACGGCGCCTCGCACCCCGAGACGCTCGCCGAGCGGGCGGCCGAGCGGGGGATGGAGGCGGTCGCGCTGACGGACCGGGACACCCTCGCGGGTGCCGTGCGCTTCGCCAAGGCGAGCGCGCGGGCCGGGGTGCGCCCGGTGTACGGCGTGGAGCTGGCCGTCGGGCAGCCGGAGGAGCGGCGCGGGGACGGGACCGTGCGGCGCAGGCGTACGCCGGTACGGGGCGGGGCTTTTGTCGATGAATCGGCACAGCGCGCCGTCTTCCTCGCCCGGGACGGCGCCCGCGGCTGGGCCGAGCTGTGCCGGATGGTGACCGCCGCGCACGCCGGGCGGGAGGGCGTCGGGCGGGAGGGCGAGCGCCCGCTGCTGCCGTGGGCCGAGGCCCACGGGGACGGGCTGACCGTGCTGCTCGGCGCCGGTTCCGACGTGGGCCGCGCGCTCGCCGCCGGGCGGCCCGACCGCGCGGCCCGGCTGCTGACCGCGTGGCGGGACGTGTTCGGCGACGACCTGCGCCTCGCCGTCGACGGCTCCGGGCCGCTGCGCGAGGCGGCGCGCGCCCTGGGCCTCGCCGCGCAGGAGGGCGTCAAGCCCGTACTCACCAACGCCGTGCGCTACGCCGACCCGGGCCAGGGCCCCGTCGCCGACGTGCTGGACGCCGCCCGCCGCCTCGTCCCCATCGATCCGCGCCGGGGGCTCGACAGCGGCGAGCGCTGGCTGAAGGGCCCGGCGGAGATGGCCGCCGTCGCCGAACGGGCCGCGGAGGCCGCCGGATACCGGCGGAACACCGCGCACCGGCTGCTCGACCTCACCCAGGAGACCGCCGCCGCGTGCCGCGTGGACCAGGGCGACGACCTCGGCATCGGCAGCGTCCACTTCCCCGAGCCCTGGCTGACCGGCACGGCCGGGCGCACCGCCGCGCGCGAGCTGCGCTCGCGCTGCGCCGCCGGGATGGTCGCCCGCCGGTACGAGCGCGACGGGCGGCGCTGGCGGCGCCTGGAGCACGAGCTGGGGATCATCGAGGAGCTGGGCTTCTCCTCGTACTTCCTCACCGTCGCGCGCGTCGTCCAGGACGTGAAGGAGCTGGGGATCAGGGTCGCGGCGCGCGGCTCGGGCGCCGGGTCCTTCGTCGTCCATCTGCTGGGCGTCGCGCAGGCCGATCCCGTCGCGCACGGGCTGCTGATGGAGCGCTTCCTCTCGCCGCGCAGGGCGGCGCTCCCGGACATCGACATCGACGTCGAGTCGGCCCGCCGGCTGGAGGTCTACCGCGCGATCTTCGACCGGTTCGGCGAGGAGCGGGTCGCCACCGTCGCCATGCCCGAGACCTACCGGGTGCGGCACGCGATCCGCGACGTGGGCGCCGCGCTCGGCATGGACCCGGCCGAGACCGACCGGCTCGCCAAGGCGTTCCCGCACATCAGGGCGAAGGACGCGCGCGCCGCGCTCGCCGAGCTGCCGGAGCTGAGGGACGTACGGGAGGAGACTCACGGGCCGCGCTTCTGGGACCTGGTCGAGGGGCTGGACGGGCTGCCGCGCGGTGTGGCCATGCACCCGTGCGGGGTGCTGCTCTCGGACGCCTCGCTGCGCGCCCGTACGCCCGTGGTGCCGACGAGCGGGGAGGGCTTCGCGATGTCCCAGTTCGACAAGGAGGACGTCGAGGACCTGGGGCTGCTCAAGCTCGACGTGCTGGGCGTGCGGATGCAGTCGGCCATGGCGTACGCGCTGGACGAGGTCGAGCGCGGGAGCGGCGAGCGCGTCGGCCTGGACGCGGTGCCGGAGGGCGACCCGGAGACGTACGAGCTGATCCGCTCCTCCGAGACGCTGGGCTGCTTCCAGATCGAGTCGCCGGGCCAGCGCGACCTGCTGGGGCGGCTCCAGCCGGAGAACTTCCACGACCTCGTCGTCGACATCTCGCTCTTCCGCCCCGGGCCCGTCGGCGGCGACATGGTGCGCCCGTTCATCGAGTCGCGGCACGGGCGGCGGGCCGCGCGCTATCCGCACCCGGACCTGGAGCCGGTGCTGCGCGAGACGCACGGGGTGGCGATCTTCCACGAGCAGGTGATCAGGATCCTCGCGGTGATGACCGGCTGCGACCGGGGCAAGGCCGACGAGGCGCGGCGCGTGCTGAAGGACGAGGAGGGGCGGGCCCGGGTCCGCGCCTGGTTCGGCACGGAGGCGGAACGGCGCGGCTATGCGCCCGACGTGATCGCCGCGACCTGGGAGATCGTCGAGTCCTTCGGCTCGTACGGCTTCTGCAAGGCGCACGCGGTCGCCTTCGCCGTGCCCACCTACCAGTCGGCGTGGCTGAAGGCGCACCACCCGGCGGCGTTCTACGCGGGGCTGCTGGAGCACGACCCGGGGATGTACCCGAAGCGGCTGCTGCTGGCGGACGCGCGGCGGCGCGGGGTGCCGGTGCTGCCGCTGGACGTGAACCGGTCCTCCGCGTCCTATCGGATCGAACTGGAGTCTGATTCTGGGCTGTGGGGCCTGCGCCTGGCCCTCTCCGAGGTGCAGGGCATCAGCGAGGCGGACGCCGCGCGCATCGAGGCCGGACAGCCCTACGGCTCGCTCGCCGACCTCTGGCGCCGGGCCCGCCCGCCCCGCCCCGTCGCCGAGGGTCTCGCGCGGGTCGGCGCGCTGGACGCCTTCGCGCCCGGCGGCAACCGGCGCGACCTGCTGCTGCACATCGCCGAACTGCACCGCGCCCAGCGCGCGTCGGGCGCGCGCGAGGGCCAGCTCGCGCTGGGCGAGTCGGGCCCCGCCGACCGCGCAGAGCCCGCCCACCTGCCCGACATGGACTCCGACGAGCGGCTCGGCGCCGAGATCGGCGTCCTCGGGCTGGACGCCTCCCGGCACCTGATGAGCGACCACCACGACTTCCTGCGGGAGCTGGGCGCGCACTCGGCCCGTACGCTGCGCGAGGCCCGGCACGGCGAGACCGTGCTGGTCGCGGGCGCCAAGGCCGCCACCCAGACGCCGCCGATCCCCTCCGGCAAGCGCGTCATCTTCACGACGCTGGACGACGGCACGGGTCTCGTCGACTGCGCCTTCTTCGAGGATTCGCACGCGGCCTGCGCCCACACCGTCTTCCACTCCTGGCTGCTGCTGGTGCGCGGCGTGGTGCAGCGGCGCGGCCCGCGCAGCCTCAGCGTCGTCGGCTCCGCCGCCTGGAACCTGGCCGAACTGGTCGAACTGCGCCGCACCGGCGGCCTCGACGCGGTCACCGAACGCCTCGCGGCGGCGCCGCCGGAATCGGCGGGGGAGGGCCCGGGCAGCCGCACCGTCGAGGTCGCGCCCGGCGTCCGCATGAACGCCTGGGCCGATCTGCGCACCCCCGGCGAGGACACCGCCAAGGGCGTCCGCAAGATGTGGCACTCCAGCCCGGGGAGCGCGGGATGACCGGCTCCGTCTCCAGCGGACCCGCCGTGCTCTACGTCCACTTCGGCGGCCCGGACGAGGAGACGTACCGGGAACTGCTCGCCCTGCTCGCCGACTTCACCCCCGTCGTCCAGGCCCTCCCGCCCGACGCCGCGCTCGCCGACGTCCGGGGCGCGCTGCGCTACTTCCGGCAGGACGCCGCCGGGCTCGCCCGCCTCGTACGGCTGCGCGCGGCGGCCCGCTACGGGACGGAGTGCACCATCGGCGTCGGCCCCAACCCGCTGCTCGCGCGGATGGCCGCGCACGACGGGGAGCCCGGGGGCGTACGGGAGGTGCGCGCCGAGGACACCGCGCGCTTCCTCGACCGCAAGCCCGTCGCCGCGCTGCACGGGGTCGGCCCCGCGACCGCCCGCACGCTCTGCTCGTACGGGCTGGACAGCGTCGGGCGCCTCGCCGCCGCGCCGCCCGCCACGCTCCAGCGGATCCTCGGCGCCTCGACGGCCCGACGGCTGGCGGAACGGGCGCGCGGGGACGACACGTCGCGGGTCGTCCCCTCGGCCCCGGCGCGCTCGGCGAGCGCCGAACACCGCTTCGGCCACGACGAGCTGGACGCGGAGCAGCGGCGGCGGGCGCTGCTCACACTCGCCGACGAGCTGGGCTTCCGGATGCGGACCGGACGGCAGGTCGCGCGCGGGCTGAGCCTCACCGTCCGCTACGCCGACCGCACGACCACGACGCGTACGCGCCGGCTGCCCGAGCCGACGGCGCACACCCCCGCGCTGACGCACGCCGCCTACGCGCTGCACGACGCGCTCGGCCTCCAGCGTGCCCGCGTACGGGCCGTCGCCCTGCGCGCCGAGGACCTCACGGCGGCCGAACTCGCCGCCCGCCAGCTCTCCTTCGACCCCCGCGAGGACCGGGCCCGCCGCGCGGAGGAGGCGGCGGACCGGGCCCGCGTCAGGTTCGGCGCGATGGCTGCGTATCCGGCGGGGGCCGTGGGGGCGATCGCGGCGTGAGGTCTGTGAGGCCCGTGAGCCCGTGAGCCCGTGAGTCCGAGTGCCTACGTGCCGTGCCGCAGACCGTCCATGATCACGGACAGCAGGTGGTCGGCCTGGCGCCGCGCGTCGGGCTCGCCCTCGGTGGCGTGGGCGACGGCGCTCACCAGCCGGAGCAGTTGGGGCATGGTGACGTCCGGGCGCACGGCACCGGCGCGCCGGGCCTGTGCCAGGAGCGGCGAGGCGGCCTCCAGGACTCGCTCCCCGCACGCGCGTCCGGGCCCTCCGGGCAGCGTCGCCGCGAGTGTCGCGGTCAGTCCCCGCTCGGAGCTGCCGTGCCGCACCAGCTCCCGGAGCCATGCGTCGAGGGCCTCGGCGGGAGGCGTCTCCGCGTCCTCGGCCAGCTCCCGAGCCCGCGCGCACAGCGCGGCGATCCGGTCCTCGTACAGCGCTTCCAGGAGCGCCTGCCGGGTGGGGAAGCGGCGGTAGAGCGTCGCGTTGCCGACGCCGGCCCGGCGGGCGACCTCGTCCAGCGGCGCGTCGACGCCCTGCTCGGTGAAGACCGTACGGGCGGCGGCGAGCAGCAGTTCGACGTTGCGGCGGGCGTCGGCGCGGAGGGGCCGCTGGTTGCCAAGTGGGGACACTCCCCGGATACTACCAACGGGGAAGTGGGGAAACTCCCCACTTGTGAGGAGGGGCTCATGACCACGACCGTGCTGGTGACCGGCGCCACCGGACAGCAGGGCGGCGCCACCGCCCGGCATCTGCTCGCCGCCGGATGGCACGTCCGGGCGCTGGTCCGGGACCCGGCGGCCCCGGCCGCCCGGGCGCTGGAGGCGGCGGGCGCCGAGCTGGCGCGCGGCGACATGGGCGACCGCCCGTCGCTGGACCGCGCACTGCGGGGCGCGTACGGCGCCTTCAGCGTCCAGCCCACCACGGGCACGCCCGGCGTGCCGCCGGACTTCACCGCCGACGACGAGGTCCGGCTGGGGACGCGGGTGGCCGAGGCGGCGGCGGAGGCCGGTGTCCGGCACCTCGTCTATGCCTCGGTCGGGGGCGCCGAGCGTGACCCGGGCATCCGGCGCTGGGAGACCAAGTGGCGGATCGAGCGCCGCATCGCCGCGCTCGGACTGCCCGCGACCGTGCTGCGGCCGGTCCGCTTCATGGAGAACCAGGCGGATCCGCGCCACGGCGTGGGGCGGGACGGGGTGCTGTCCGGCGTCTTCGAACCGGGGACGCCCGTCCAGCTCATCGCCGCCGACGACATCGGCGCGTTCGCCGCGCTCGCCCTCGCCGACCCCGACCACTATGTGGGGCGTGCGCTCGAACTGGCCGGGGACGAGCTGACGATGCCGCGGGTCGCCGCCGCCATCGGCGAGGCGACGGGCCGGGACGTGCGCTACCGACCGGTCTCCCGCGAGGACCTGGCCGACGGCGACCCCGACGGCCCTCCGGCCTACGACTTCGCGAACGGCGCAGGCGGCTGGCGGGCCGACATCCCGATGCTCCGGCGGCTGCTCCCCGCCCTGAAGGACTTCCGCACCTGGCTGCGGGAGGGAGGACCGGGAAGGTTCGCGGCGCTCAGCGGATGATCGAGACGATCTCGCAGACGGCTGTGGTGAGGCGCGGGTCGCCGTCCGTACGGGCGCGGGCCCGGGCCTCGGCGGGCTCGATGCCGCGGGTGCACAGCCGCCAGGCGGTCCCGGCGTCCAGCTCGACGCGCGCTGCGGGGTCGTCCGTGGGCGGTGCGGCCAGCGTCCATCCGCTGTCATCAGCGGTGGCGTTCCAGGTACCGCCCGCCGGGCCCGGCACCGTCACCCGGATCCGGGTGCCCGGGGGCGCGGAGGTGGCGCGGAGGGTGTGGGGGAGGGCGCGGAAGAAGGTGTCCAGGACGACGGAGAGAGTGTGCGGTTCCTCGTCGGTGCCCCGGCCCGTCGCGTGCCGGATCTGCTGGCGGTGGGTCCAGAACTCGGTGAGGTCGCGGGCCCGGTCCAGCCACATCGGCGCCGGGTCCGCGCCCGCCCAGGAGACGCCCAGCGAGGGCGCGTCCGGGTCCGCCGCCTCGAAGAACCGCGCGACCTGGGCGCCCGCCGTCTCCAGCGCGTCGGTGAGGGAGGCGGGGGAGACCCGGGCGTGCGCGTCGACCCACTCCTGGTTGATCCGGTGGATGAACGCCTCCAGCGCCTCGCCGGGCTCGGGCGCCGGGCCCTCCTGGTGCCCGTCGCGGTCGCGGGCGAGTCGCCCGTAGAAGTCGCCGAGCAGATGCGCGGCCACGTCGCGCACGGTCCAGCCCGGCACGGCCTCCGCGCGCCACTCCTCGGGCCGGAGCGCGCGCAGGGTGGCCATCAGCGCCGCGTGCTCGGGTGCGAAGAGGGGGCCCGCGTCGATCGGCGGGCCGAGACGGGAGAGGTCCTTCATCGTCATCGCTCGCTCTCGGCATGTCGCTTCAGTACATCGCTTCGGTACGTCGGTTCAGTACGTCACGGTGATCCGCCGCTCCGGCGCGTCCACGCGCACCGTGCCGCCGTACGGGATCACCTGCTGCGGGTCGGTGTGGCCGAGGTCGACGTCGAGGACGGCGACCGTCTCCGGGGCGTACGTCTCCAGCGCGCGCAGCACGGCGGCGCGCTGCTCCTCGGCGTAACGGCGCTTCTCCTCCGGGCCGTTGGGGCGGTCGAAGAACCAGGCCTTGGGGCGGCCCATCAGCAGCGCGCCGAAGCGGGCCAGCATGCCGCGCTCGCCCATCGCGCGCAGGACGCGGGACACGTCGTGGGCGCTGGGCAGCTCCTCGGAGGTCTCCAGGAACAGCACCCGGCCCTCGTACGCGGCGGGGTCCGGCTCGATCTCGCGGTCCGCCATCAGCAGTCCGGAGAGCGTCTCCAGGTTCCCGCCCCAGGAGGCGCCCTCGACGGCGCGCGCGGGGCCGTGCCAACGCCAGCCGCCGCAGGGCTCGGTGGGCGGCTCGGCCTCGAAGGTCGCGGGGTCGTCCCAGGGCCGGTCCACGTCCCGGTACCGCTCGGCGGCCCGCAGCTCGTAGGGCCCGGGGGTGAACAGGGCCGCGCGCAGCGAGTCGGCGGTCAGCGGATGCATGGCGTACGGGCGGCCCAGCTCGGTCATCACGGAGGCCCCGTGGAAGCCGACGATGCCGAGGTTGCGGAGGAGGAGCAGCAGGTTGGTGTTGTCGCTGTAACCGAAGAAGGGCTTGGGATGGGCCCGCAGCAGCTCCCGGTCCAGGAAGGGCAGCACCGTGAGCTGGTCGTCGCCGCCGAGCGTGGCCATGACGGCCTTCACGGAGGGATCGGCGAACGCGGCGTGCAGATCGGCGGCGCGCTCGCGCGGCGTCGCGTCCGGCTTCCGGGTCGCCGGATACTCCACCGGCTCCAGCCCGAACTCCTCCCGCAGCCGCCGCAGCCCCAGCTCGTACGGGCGCGGCAGGACCCCCGCGAGGCCGGACGAGGGGGAGACGACGGCGACGCGGTCGCCGGGGGCGGGTTTGGGCGGATACGAGAGAGCGGTCATCCGCCGACGGTAGACGGGGAGGGCCGGGGCAGGGGAGTGATTTTCCGGGTCCGCCGGCGCCCCGTAAGGAGCGCGGGGAACTGCGCGCCCGGCCACGGCGACGCGGCAGCCTGCCGGGCACGCGCGGGGGCAGCCCGGGTGCAGCTCTTTCGGGCAGTGCCAGGAGGAAAAGCAAAGGGGGGCCCCAGGGGCCGAGCCCCGGGACCCACCCTTGCGAGGGAGACGATCAGTTGACCGCGGCCTGGAAACCTCGCAGGCGGAGGCTGTTGCCGACGACGAAGACCGAGGAGAAGGCCATCGCGGCCCCCGCGATCATCGGGTTGAGCAGGCCCGCCGCCGCCAGGGGCAGTGCCGCGACGTTGTAGGCGAAGGCCCAGAAGAGGTTGGACTTGATGGTGCCCAGCGTCCTGCGGGAGAGGCGGATGGCGTCCGCCGCCGCGCGCAGGTCGCCCCTCACCAGCGTGAGGTCGCCCGCCTCTATGGCCGCGTCGGTGCCGGTGCCCATCGCCAGGCCGAGGTCGGCCTGGGCGAGCGCCGCCGCGTCGTTGACGCCGTCGCCGACCATGGCCACCGAACGGCCCTCGTCCTGGAGCTTCTTGACGACGCTGACCTTGTCCTCGGGCATGACCTCGGCGATCACGTCCTCGGGCCCGATGCCGACCTCGGCGGCGACCGTCTCGGCCACGGCCCGGTTGTCGCCGGTCAGCAGCACGGGCCGCAGGCCCAGGCCGCGCAGCCGTTCGATGGCCTCGGCGCTGGTGGGCTTGACCGCGTCGGCGACCTCCAGCACGGCGCGGGCCTCGCCGTCCCAGGCGACCGCGATGGCCGTACGCCCGGCCTTCTCGGCGGCCAGCTTGGCCTCGGCCAGCTCCTCCGGGAGTTCCATCGCCCACTCCGCGAGCAGCTTCTCCCGGCCGACCAGCACCGCGTGGCCCTCGACGACGCCCTGGACGCCGAGCCCGGGGACGTTCGCGAAGTCCTCGGGGGTGGGCAGGGGACCGTACTTCTCGGCCGCGCCCTTGGCGACGGCCTGGGCGATGGGGTGCTCGGAGGCGTTCTCCAGCGCGCCCGCGAGCCTCAGGACCTCCTCCTCGGAGGTGCCCCCGGCGGTGTGCACGTCGAGCAGGGTCATGGTGCCGGTGGTGACGGTGCCGGTCTTGTCGAGCACGATGGTGTCGGCCTTGCGGGTGTTCTCCAGCACCTCGGGCCCCTTGATCAGGATGCCGAGCTGGGCGCCGCGACCGGTGCCGACCATCAGCGCGGTCGGCGTGGCCAGGCCCAGGGCGCAGGGGCAGGCGATGATCAGCACGGCCACGGCGGCGGTGAACGCGGCGGTCAGCCCCGCGCCGTTGCCCAGCCAGAAGCCGAGCGTCGCCAGCGCGAGTCCGATCACCACGGGCACGAAGACCCCGGAGATGCGGTCGGCGAGCCGCTGGGCCGCCGCCTTGCCGTTCTGCGCGTCCTCGACCAGCTTGGCCATCCGCGCGAGCTGGGTGTCGGCGCCGACCCGGGTGGCCTCGACCACGAGCCGTCCGCCCGCGTTGAGCGTCGCGCCCGTGACCGCGTCGCCCTCGCCGACCTCCACCGGCACGGACTCGCCGGTGAGCATGGAGGCGTCCACGGCGGAGCTGCCCTCGACGACCGTGCCGTCGGTGGCGATCTTCTCGCCGGGGCGGACGACGAAGCGGTCGCCGACCGCCAGCTCCTCGGTGCGGATCAGGACCTCGCGGCCGTCGCGCAGCACCGTGACTTCCTTGGCGCCCAGTTCGAGGAGGGCCTTGAGCGCGGCGCCCGCCTTCCGCTTGGAGCGGGCCTCGAAGTACCGCCCGGCCAGGATGAACGTGGTCACGCCCGCCGCGGCTTCCAGATAGATGTTGCCCGCGCCGTCGGTCCGCGCGATGGACAGCTCGAAGGGGTGGGTCATGCCGGGCTCGCCCGCCGTGCCGAAGAACAGCGCCCACAGTGACCAGAGCATCGCGGCCGAGGTGCCGACCGAGATCAGGGTGTCCATGGTGGCGGCGCCGTGCCGCGCGTTGGTCCAGGCGGCGCGGTGGAAGGGCCAGGCGCCCCAGACCACCACGGGCGCGGCCAGCGTGAGGGAGAGCCACTGCCAGTACTCGAACTGGAGGGCGGGGGCCATCGCCATCGCGATCACGGGGACGGAGAGGAGCAGCGAGCCGATCAGCCGCTGGCGCAGCGTCGCCAGCTCGGCGTCCTTGGCGTCCTCGGCCTCGCTCCCGCCGCCGCCCGCCGCGCCGTCGGTCTCCGTACGCGCGGGAGCGGGCGGCTCCGCGGTGTATCCGGTGGCCTCGACCGTGGCGATCAGGTCGTCCACCCCGACGCCGCCCTCGAAGCTGACCTTGGCCTTCTCGGTGGCGTAGTTGACGGTGGCGGTGACGCCCTCCATCCGGTTCAGCTTCTTCTCGATGCGGTTGGCGCACGAGGCGCAGGTCATGCCACCAATGGCGAGTTCGACCTCGGTGTTCTCGGGGGTGGTGACGGTCATCACTGCTCCTCGTGCTCAGGCATTCGCATGTGTATCAGGGAAAAGGGGGCGAGGGAGGGGCGGGGGCCGGGGCGACGGCCCCCGCCCCTCCCCGGTCAGGCCCGGCCGGTCAGCTCGTAACCCTCCTCGTCGAGCGCGGCGGCCACGGCCTTCTCGTCCGGCTCGGCGCCGGCGGTGACGGTGACCTCGCCGGCGGCGAGATCGACCTGGACGCCGGTGACGCCGGGCAGCGCGCCGAGGACCCGGGAGATGGTGGAGACGCAGTGGCCGCAGGTCATGCCGGACACCCGGTAGACGGCGGTCACGCCCTCGGCGGGGGCCGCGCCCGTGTCCGCGGAGTGGCAGCTTCCGTCGGGGGTGCAGCAGGAGCCCGTCGAGGCGGTGGTCGTGGCCGTGGTCGTTTCCGACATGGGATTTCCTCTCTGGAACTGAACGGATCAGGCGACCGGTCGATACCCTTGGGGGGTATCTCCAGCGCCCTTCCATGTATACCCCCGCCCCCTATTCGACGCAAGCCTCGCCCCCGCTTGAATTTATACCCCTAGGGGGTATGGTTACCTGGTGTGGCGGCCCGCACGGGGCGGAGCTGCCGAAGGGAGCCACCATGAACACCACGGGCAAGGTCACCGCCTTCGCCGTCGCGCTCGCCGCCGCCTTCGCGGGGGCGTACGGCATAGGGACGGCCGCGGAGCCGGTCGACCAGGAGCCGAAGGCGGAGGCTCACGACACGCACGCGGGGAAGAAGGACTCCGAGAGGGCCGGGGGAGAGAAGGGGGAGGGGAAGGGCGCGGCCGAACCACCCGGCGGCCTGCAGGTCTCCGACGGGGGGTACCGGCTCGATCTGCGGACCCCGCGCGTCTCCGCGGGCGAGAAGGAGAAGCTCCGCTTCACCGTGCGCGACGCGAAGGGCCGCGCCCTGAAGGCGTACGAGAAGGAGCAGACGAAGGAGCTGCACCTCGTCCTCGCCTCCCGCGACCTCGGCACGTACCGCCATCTCCACCCCGAGCGCGACAAGAGCGGGGAGTGGAGCGCGCGCACCGAGCTGCCGCGCAGCGGCGACTACCGGCTGTTCGCCGACTTCGTGCCGCGCGGCGCCGACGAGGGCCTCACCCTCGGCGCCGATCTCGCCGTCCGTGGCGAGTACGAGCCCGAGGCGCTCCCGGAGCCCTCCCGCACCGTCACCGTCGAGGACGGGTACCGCGTGAAGCTCGACGGCACACTCAAGGCCGGCCAGGAACGGAAACTCACGCTGAACGTGACCAAGGACGGCAAGCCCGTCTCCGGCGGCCTCCAGCCCTATCTCGGCGCCTCCGGGCACCTGGTCGCGCTCCGCGCGGGCGACCTCGGCTATCTGCACGTCCACCCCAGCGGCGCCTCGGGCTCGCGCGTCTCGTTCATGGCCACGGCGCCGACCGAGGGCGGCTACCGCCTCTTCCTCGACTTCAAGCACGGCGACGAGGTCCGCACGGCGGCCTTCACCGTCGGCGCGGGCGGCACGGCGAAGGCCGGGAGCAGTCACGAGGGTGAGGGTTCCGGCGGCCACGGGCACTGAACTCCGCGCGGTCCGGAGTATGGCCAACTTCCTTACTCGTGCGTAAGTTGACAGCGATTCAATAACGTCGTCCGCGAGGAGACGCACCATGAAGCTGTCACTGGAACGCGTACGCAGACCCGCGACCGCCGTGGCGGCGGCGGTCGCGGTGTCCTTCCTCCCCTTCACCGCCCCGTCCGCGACGGCCGCACAGGCCGACAGCAGCGGCTGGAACGACTACGACTGCGAGCCCTCCGCCGCGCACCCCCGCCCCGTCGTGCTCGTCCACGGCACGTTCGGCAACTCCGTCGACAACTGGCTCGGCCTCGCCCCGTACCTGGTCAAGCGCGGCTACTGCGTCTTCTCCCTGGACTACGGGCAGTTGCCGGGCAAGCCCTTCTTCCACGGGCTCGGCCCCATCGAGGAGTCCGCGAAGCAGCTCGACGCCTACGTCGACAAGGTGCTCGCCGCCACCGGCACCCGCGAGGTCGATCTCGTCGGCCACTCGCAGGGCGGGATGATGCCCCGCCAGTACCTCAAGTTCCACGGCGGCGCCGCCAAGGTCAACGCGCTCGTCGGCATCGCGCCCAGCAACCACGGCACCAGCCTCAGCGGACTCGCGAAGCTCGCCGACCAGTTCCCGCCCATCGGCGACGTCGTGGACGAGATCGGCCCCTCGCTGCTCCAGCAGAAGGAGGGCTCCGACTTCCTCAAGCGCCTCAACGAGGGCGGCGACACCGTGCCCGGCGTGAACTACACGGTCATCGCCACGAAATACGACGAGGTCGTGACCCCGTACAAGTCCCAGTTCCTGAACGGGCCGAACGTCAAGAACGTGCTGCTCCAGGACCTGTGCCCGGTCAACATCTCCGAGCACCTGGCCATCGGGCTCGCCGACCGCATGGCGTTCCACGAGACCGCCAACGCCCTGGACCCGGCGCACGCGACCCCGACGAAGTGCCTGTCGTGAACCGGTGCCGGGGTCAGTCCCGGTAGATCTGCTCGGCGTACTTCGCGCCGTAGTACTCCTCCAGGAACTCCAGCGAGTCCCCGGGGCGGTCGAGGGCCTTGGCCAGCCGGGCGCGGGAGGGCACCGCGTCCGGCGTCCAGGTCTCCGGCTCCCAGGCGCGCGAGCGCAGGAACGCCTTCGAGCAGTGGTGGAAGACCTCCTCGATCTCGACCACCAGCGCCAGCCCGGGGCGGTTGCGGCGGACGACCATGTCGTCGAAGAACGGGGCCTCGCGCAGCAGCCGGGCCCGGCCGTTGATGCGGAGCGTGTCGCCGCGCCCGGGCAGGAAGTAGATCAGTCCGACGTGCGGATTGCCCAGGATGTTACGGAAGCCGTCGGCCCGCTTGTTGCCCGGCCGTTCGGGCAGCGCGATCGTCGTGTCGTCCAGCACCTTGGTGAAGCCGGGCGGGTCGCCCTTCGGGGAGACGTCGCAGGAGCCGTCGGGCGCCGAGGTGGCGACGAGGCAGAACGGGGAGTGGGCCAGCCACTCGCGGTCCAGCGGATGCAGCGAGGCGCGCTCCTTCTCCCGCGCACGCCGGTTCGGCTCGCCGATCAGCTCGCGCAGCTCCGCCTCGCTGGTGACCTCGACTGCTCCGGCCAGCGCGTCCTGTGCCCGCTCCGACATGTGCGGCCCGCCTCTCGTCGCTCGTACGCCTGATCGTACGCCGCCGCCCCGCGCCCCCGAGGTGAAGGAAAGGGGGCGCGGGGCGGCGGAGCCTTCCGCGGAACGGGCGTCAGCCGCGGGCCTTCGCCGCGCGGCGGCGGGCCGAGGCGATCACGACGGCGCCGCCGAGGGCGACGACGGCCGCGCCGCCCATCGCGAGGGGCGCGGTGTTGTCGTCGCCACCGGTCTCGGCCAGCTTCTCCGAACCGCCGTTCGGCTTCGGCGCGTTGGCCTCGGAACCCTGGGCCTTCTCGTGGTTCGCGTGCTCACCGTGTCCGTCGCCGCCGTGTCCGTTGTGGTCCACGGTCGACTTCTCCATGCCCTTGTCGATCTGCGCGTCGCTCGGCTGCTCCGGCGCGGTCGCGGGGGTGGCGGCGGCGTTCTTGCCGCCGAAGGTCACGTCCGAGCAGGTGTAGAACGCCTCGGGGCTGTCGGAGCGCTGCCAGGTGCTGTAGATCAGGTGGCGGCCCGACTTCTTCGGGACGGTCCCGTCGAAGACGTAGCTGCCGTTGACGAGCTTCGGGTCCTTGACCGTGGCGAACGGCTTCGCCTCCAGGTCGGACCACTTCAGCGGCTTCGACGGGTCGTAGCTGTCCTTGGTGATGTAGAGGTCGAACGAGCCCTTGTGCGGGGCCGTCGCCTTGTACTTGAAGGTGTGCTTGCCCGCCTTCATCTTCGTCGCGGGCCAGTCCTTGCGCGGCAGGTCGAGGCCCTTGTACTTGTCGCGGCCCGCGCTGCACAGCTTCCCGTCCGGGATGATCTGCTGGTGCTTCCCGGCGGCGTCCGGGATGTTGACCTCGTTCCAGTCGTAGAACGCCTGCGTGCCGCTCGCCTTGACGGCGGCCTTGCACGCGGCGGACTGCGGGCTCTCGGGCCCCTCGGCGAAGCAGGCGGACACGCGGCTGACCGGGTCCTGCATCGATCCGTGCGCAGCGGCCGGGGTGGCGAGCGCCGTGGTGACGGCCAGCGGGGCGAAGCCCAGCGCGGCGATCCCTGCGGCCTTGCGGCGAACGGTCATTGGGGGGTCTCCTTCTCGACGGGGCAGGGCATGGGGGGTTCCGGACGGAGCGGATCCGGCCCGGTGCTCCCGCACGTTAGCCACGCCGAGCGACCGTTTCCTTCGCGGAAGAGCGATCCCGCCGATCCTTAGGGCTTGCTTAATCTCCGCCTAAGCGCCGAATAGGATCGCCGCCCGGAGCGGCCCGTCAGGGGCGCGGGGAACTGCGCGACAAGCCACGGGATATCCGCAGCCTGCGACGCACGAGCACGGGCAGCCCCTGCCCAGCACCGGCGAGTGGGCAGGGGCCTGCTCCTCGTAGGGGCTACGAGCGCATCAAGAGGACCACGGTCGCCGTGACGGCGGCCAAGGTCACGGCGAACACCCCATGGCTGACCCGGTGTTCACGCAGCACCGGCAACGCGCGGTCGACCGCGTACCGGCCCGGCCCTGTCAGGGCGAGAGCCCCCGCGGCAGCGGCGAGCACGAAGGCGTACTCGAAGCCGTCCGGCGAGAGGTAGCCGTCGTCCCAGGTGACCGCGATCGCGTTGATCATGGTGCCGAGCACCGCGGCACCGGCGAGCGGGGTGAGCAGGCCCAGCGCGAGGCCGAGCCCGCCGAGCGCCTCGGTGAGCCCGGCGACGACGGCCATGGCACCGGCGGAGGGATAGCCGACCGAGGCGAAGAACTGCTCGGTGCCGTCGAGCCCGTTGCCGTCGAACCAGCCGAAGAGCTTCTGCGTGCCGTGGGCGGCCAGGGACAGGCCGACCACGAGCCGGATGACCAGCAGCCCGGTGTCCAGACCGGTGCTGCTGTCGGCCGCCGGTGGTGCGGCGGCGCGCGAGCGGGGGGTGTGCGGAGAGGTGGGAGAGTCGCTGAGAGTGACGTCGGGGGAGTTCATTCGAGTCGGGCTCCCTGTGTCGGTGCGGCCCGCGCGCGTGGCGCTCTGGGGGGTTGCGGGCGGGACGCCGGGGGTGAAAGGGACGGTTTTCGCCTGGAGCCGGTGCGGGGACTTGGTTGAACCTTGTGCCGACCGTAGCGATTGGTCTGGACCTGCACAACGGTTCGCGTGCGTTCTGTCACAGACGGAACCGGCGAGGAGTGCCCGCGCGTTTTCTCCCCCGAACGGCCCTGTGGCCGGAACGTACGACAGTAGGGCGAAAGCGGGGGATCGTGTGAATCTGCTGGATCTCCTGATCCTTCTGGCCGTCGTGGCTTTCGCCGTCTCCGGTTTCCGGCGCGGCCTGGTCGCCGGGCTCGTCGCGTTCGCCGGGTTCATCGGCGGCGCCGTGCTCGGCGTGTGGATCCTGCCCTTCACGCTCGACCTGGTCGAGACGGGCACCACGGAGTCGACCGTCGTCGCACTGCTCACCGTCCTGGTGCCCGCGCTCGCCGGGCACGCCCTCGCCGACCGCCTTGCCTGGCTGCTGCGCCAGAAGCTGAGCTGGGGCCCGGTGCGCTGGGCGGACGGCGTCGGCGGCGCGGTCGTCAACGTGATCGCGGTGCTCGTCTTCGGCTGGATGGCGGGCAGCGCCCTGGCGGCCTCCCCCTCGCCCGCGCTCAACCAGGCCATAAGGGGCTCCGCCGTGCTGGAGGGCGTCCACGACCGGATGCCCGACCAGGCCGCCACCTGGTTCAACCGCGCCACGAGCGCGCTCACCACCGCCGGGTTCCCGCAGGTCTACGACCCGTTCCAGAGCGAGCCGGGCGGCGAGGCCCCCGAGCCCTCGGGCGACGCGGTCACCTCGGCGGCGACCTCGGCGGCCCAGCGCAGCACCGTCAAGGTCGAGGGCGTCGCCGACGTCGAGGGCGGCCAGCAGGGCCAGGAGGGCAGCGGCTTCGTCTACGCACGCGAGCGCGTGATGACCAACGCCCACGTCGTCGCCGGTGTCGACGAGCCCACCGTCCGCGTCGGCGGCACCGGACGTCAGTACGAGGCGCGGGTCGTCGTCTTCGACTCCGAGACCGATGTCGCGGTGCTCGCCGTGCCCGGCCTGACCGCGCCCGCGCTGCCGTTCGCGGGCGACGCCACCCGAGGCGACCAGGGTGTGGTCGCGGGATACCCGGAGAACGGCGGCCTGGACCTGCGCGCCGCCGCCGTCGCCGAGCGCACCCGCGCCAGAGGCCAGGACATCTACGGGGACGAGCTGACCACCCGCGACATCTACGCGCTGCGCTCCAAGGTCCGCCCCGGCAACTCCGGCGGCCCCCTGCTCACCACCGACGGCAAGGTCTACGGCCTGATCTTCGCCCGCTCCACGAGCGACGCGGGGACGGGATACGCACTGACCGCCGACCAGGTCCGCGACCAGGCGCGGCGCGGCGCACAGGCGACGGCGCCGGTGGACACGGGCAACAGGTCGGCGCTGTAGCCCAGCCGGGCGCCGGGGCCGGGACGTCGGCCCAGCCGGTAGCCGGGGCGCCCCGGCCCCTCAGCCGCTCAGGACCTTGACGCACCGCCACTGCCCGGCCGCCGGCGTGTAGCCGAAGCCCCGGTTCACCGCCAGCATCGGGGCGTTCGTCGCGTCGTTGCCCGTGAAGGCGTGCCGGAACCCGGCCGCGCGGGCGCGGAGCAGCGAGTCCAGCTTGGCGAGCCGGGCCAGCCCGCGCCCCCGGAACGCCCGGCGGGTGCCGGTCATCCCCGACCAGTACCGCTCCCGGCCGTCCGTCTGCGCCACGCTGTACGCCGCGACCTCGTCGCCGGACAGCGCCACGCTCGTCAGCGCCGGGTCGAAGTCGGGCCGCCGCCAGTTGAGCCGCAGCCAGTCCTCGTACGGCATCGCGCCCGCCCCGGCCCCGCCGGGCTCGTCGGCGGAGCACTCCAGGTCCGCCTCGTACAGCGGGCGCAGGTCCTCGCCGAAGTCCGCCGCCGTGCGCAGCGTGACGCCCGGCGGCAGCGGAGCGGGCAGCGGCGGCAGCGCGGCACGGACCAGGTCGAGGCCGAGGAAGCGGGCCGCGCGGCGGCGCGCGTACCCCCTGCGCTCGGCGAACGCCCTCGCGCGCGGCTCGTCCCGTACCCAGGCGTGCGCCCGTACGGCGCCGATCTCCGCGAGACGTGCCTCGCCCGCCGTGACCAGCGCGGCACCCACGCCGCGCCCCCTGTGGTCCGGCGGGACGGCCGCGTGGAGGAACCCCTCGCCGCGCCGGGCGCTCCCGGCCACGAGCCCCGTGTCCGCGCAGCCCAGCAGCGTGCCGCCCGGGGCCTCGGCGACCAGCAGGCGCAGCCGCTGCGAGGCCGGGGACGAGGCCACCTTCCACAGCAGGGCCTCGACCGTGGTCACCAGATAGGGCTCGGCCGCGCGCCGGATCGCCGTCACGGCCCCCGCGTCCTCCGGCCGGAAGGGACGCACGGCCGGTCTCGTCACAGTCATGCGCCCGGACGTTACGGGCAACGGCCCGGCCCCGTCTCCCGTTTTCCGCCCGGCGCGGCGCGGGGGAGAATCACCCGCATGAAGGTCGTCATCGATGCGTCGGCTCCCCAGGCGCCCTACGAACAGGTCCGCGCGCAGATCGCGGAGCAGGCGCGCGCCGGGTCGCTGCCCACGGGCTACAAGCTGCCGACGGTCCGCGGACTCGCGGAAGAGCTGGGCCTCGCGGCGAACACCGTCGCGAAGGCGTACCGCGCGCTGGAGTCCGACGGGGTGATCGAGACGCGTGGCCGCAACGGCACGTTCATCGCCTCCGCGGGCGACGCGGCCGAACGGGAGGCGGCCGACGCCGCCCACACCTTCGCCCTCCGCGCCCACCGCCTGGGCCTCGACCAGGAGGCCGCGCTGCGCACGGCGGTCACGGCGCTGCGCGCGGTCTACGGCGCGGACTCAGACTGAGCCCTCGGCCGCGTACTCCACCAACAGGGGGCTCGCGACCAGGTACGTCGCGCCGGTGTCCGGGTCGGTCAGCGGGTCGGCGGAGACGCGCGCGAAGCCGCGCATCCGCGTCGCCGTCTCCGGGTACGCCTGCCGGTCCAGCGTCCTCACCAGCTCGCCGACCGCCTCCGGCAGCGGCGAGAACCCGGGCTCCGGCTCCTCGTCCGTGGCCGACGGGCGGCCCTCCAGGTCGGACAGCAGCGCCCGGCCGGGGGACGCCTGGACGACCCTGGTGATGAACATCGGGCCGTTGCTGAAGCCGTCGTGCGCGGTGACCACCGTCTCGTCCGCCGGGCCGTCGACCGGCTGCGGGATCGCGTTCGTCAGATGCGCGGCCGAACCGTGCAGCAGCAGCCTCGGCCCGTCCGTGCCCGCGAGCGACAGGAACAGCAGCGTGCCCGCGAACTCGCGGGGCGTGAGCTGGTGGAGCGGGGCCTCGAACTCGACCCAGTGCCCGGCCCGCACCTCGGGGTCCCCGGGAGTCCTGGCCCTGCTCCGGATCTCGGCGACCACCTTGCCGAGCCGCTTGAGCCGCTCGGCCTCGGCGTCGGTCGCGGCCCGCTCGACCTCGGCGCCGCCGACCGGCGTGGTGACGTTGACCCTGCTCGCCCGCGGCCACCGCCTTCCCCGTATCGGCAGGAACTGCCGCAGCTTGCGGTCGGAGAGGTAGACGACCTCCCGCATCGTTTCTCCTTCACCCGAAGAGCCGGACATCCGAAGAGCCGGACATCCGAAGAGCCGGACACCCGAAGAGCCGAACGCCAACCGTCATCCTAGGCCCGTCCGTCAGAGCCGGAACGCCCTTGCGAGGGGGGCCGGTCGGCCCTCGGGCCATGGACGGGCCGGCCCTCGGCCGCACCCGGTCCGACCAGGGAGGGTCACTCGTACGGACGTGCTCCGCGCGCGTCCGCCGACCCCGCCGCCTTAGCTGGTGCGCAGCCCCGTAGTCCCGAGGAGCAGCCCGTGACAGCCCCCAGTTCCCGCAGGACAAGGCCAGGCCTCGACGGTGCGGCGAGTCAACTGCTGCTGCGGACGGGAAGGTTCTTCACGAGCGGCGTCGTCTCGCCCGATCTGCGCACGGTCACCAAGGAGGGCGGCCGCGAGGGCGACGTCTTCTACCGGGACCGCTGGAGCCACGACAAGGTCGTCCGCTCCACGCACGGCGTGAACTGCACGGGCTCCTGCCGCTGGAAGGTGTACGTCAAGGACGGCATCATCACCTGGGAGACGCAGGAGACCGACTACCCCTCCGTCGGCCCCGACCGGCCCGAGTACGAGCCGCGCGGCTGCCCGCGCGGCGCCGCCTTCTCCTGGTACACCTACTCGCCGACCCGCGTGCGCTACCCGTACGTGCGCGGCGTGCTGCTGGAGATGTACCGCGAGGCCAAGCGGCGGCTGCGCGACCCCGTCGAGGCGTGGGCCTCGATCCAGGCCGACCCGGAGCTGCGCCGCACGTACCAGAAGGCACGCGGCAAGGGCGGGCTGGTGCGCGCGAGCTGGGAAGAGGCCGTCGAGATCGTCGCCGCCGCGCACGTCCACACGATCGCCACGCGCGGCCCCGACCGCGTCGCCGGGTTCTCGCCGATCCCCGCGATGTCGATGGTGTCCCACGCCTCCGGCGCCCGTTTCATGTCGCTGATCGGCGCGCCGATGCTGTCGTTCTACGACTGGTACGCCGACCTGCCCGTCGCCTCCCCGCAGGTCTTCGGCGACCAGACGGACGTCCCGGAGTCGGGGGACTGGTGGGACGCGGCGTATCTGATGATGTGGGGCTCGAACGTCCCCGTGACCCGGACGCCCGACGCGCACTGGATGGCCGAGGCACGGTACCGGGGCCAGAAGGTCGTGGTGGTCGCGCCCGACTACGCCGACAACGCCAAGTTCGCCGACGAGTGGCTGCACCCCCACCCCGGCACCGACGGGGCGCTCGCGCTCGCGATGGGGCATGTGCTGCTGCGCGAGTTCTTCGTCGAGCGGACCGTGCCCTTCTTCGACGAGTACGTACGGCAGTTCACCGACCTGCCCTTCCTCGTCACGCTGGAGGAGAAGGACGGGGCCCATGTGCCCGGCAAGTTCCTGCGCGCCGCCGACCTGGGCGAGGGGAGCGAGGGCGGTGAGGACGGTGAGGGCGCGGAGTGGAAGACCGTGGCCCTGGACGACGCGACGGGCCTGCCCGTGGTCCCCAACGGCTCGCTCGGCTTCCGCTGGACCGAGGGCGGAAAGGGCCGCTGGAACCTGGACCTCGACGGCGTACGCCCCCGGCTGTCCCTGTACGAGGACACCACTTCCGTACCCACCGAGGTCCTGCTGCCCCGCTTCGATGCCGACGGGCCCGCGCACGGCCAGGGCGGGGGAGCGGCCGTACGGCGCGGGGTGCCCGCACGGAAGATCGCCGGGCGCCTCGTCACCACCGTCCACGACCTGCTCCTCGCCCAGTACGGCGTGGGCCGCGAGGGCCTGCCCGGGAGCTGGCCCGAGGGGTACGAGGACGCGTCGGCGCCCGGCACCCCCGCCTGGCAGGAGACACTGACGTCCGTGCCGGCGGCGAAGGCCGTGCGGATCGCGCGGGAGTTCGGGCGTACGGCCGAGGAGTCCCGGGGCCGCTGCATGATCCTCATGGGCGCCGGGACGAACCACTGGTTCCACTCCGAGACGATCTACCGGGCGTTCCTCGCGCTGCTCCAGCTCACCGGCTGCCAGGGCCGCAACGGCGGCGGCTGGGCGCACTACGTCGGCCAGGAGAAGTGCCGCCCGTCCACCGGCTGGGCCACGCTGGCCTCCGCCAACGACTGGTCGCGGCCGCCCCGCCAGATGATCGGCACCGCCTACTGGTTCCTCAACACCGACCAGTGGCGCTACGACCGCTTCACCGCCGATGTCCTCTCCTCCCCGCTCGGCGAGGGCCGGTTCCGGGGCATGACCGGCGCCGACTGCCTGGCCGCCGCCACCCGCGCCGGGTGGATGCCGTCCTACCCGACCTTCGACCGCAACCCGCTGGACCTCACCGACGAGGCGGCGGCGGAGGGGCAGGACCCCGCGGCGTACGCGGTCGAGCAACTCCGCTCCGGCAAGCTCGGCTTCGCCTGCGAGGACCCGGACGCGCCCGCCAACTGGCCGCGCGTCCTGACCCTCTGGCGGGCCAACCTGCTGGGCTCCTCCGCCAAGGGCGCCGAGTACTTCCAGCGGCACCTGCTCGGCACCGACTCCGCCGTACGCTCCGAGGAGGCGCCCGAGGAGCTCCGGCCCCGCGACGTGGTCTGGCACCACAAGGGGCCCGAGGGGAAGCTCGACCTGCTGCTCTCCCTCGACTTCCGGATGACGTCCTCCACGCTGATGTCGGACGTGGTGCTCCCGGCGGCCACCTGGTACGAGAAGCACGACCTGTCCAGCACGGACATGCATCCGTACGTGCACGCGTTCAGCCCCGCCGTGGACCCGCCCTGGCAGGCCCGCTCCGACTTCGACGCGTTCCACGCCATCGCCCGCCGCTTCAGCGGACTGGCCCGCGACCACCTCGGCACCCGCCGCGACCTGGTCGCCACCCCGCTCCAGCACGACACCCCCGGCGAGACCGCGCAGCCCGGCGGCGTGCTGCTCGACTGGCGCGCGGGGGAGTGCGAGCCCGTGCCCGGAAAGACGATGCCCGCGCTCACCGTCGTCGAGCGGGACTACACGGCCGTCGCCGACAAGATGGCCGCCCTCGGCCCGCTCGTCGAGGAACTCGGGCTGCCCGCCAAGGGCATCGCGCTCCGCCCCGACGAGGAGGTCGCGGCCCTGCGCGCCCGCAACGGCACCCAGCGCGGCGGACCGGCCGACGGCAGGCCCCTTCTCGACACCGCCGTCAAGGCCGCCAACGCCATCCTCGCCCTCTCCGGCACCACCAACGGGCGCCTCGCCACCCAGGGCTTCCACACCCTGGAGGCCCGCACGGGCCAGGAGATGGCGCACCTCGCCGCCGAGCACGAGGGCAAGCGTGTCACGTACGAGGACACCCAGGCGGCCCCCGTCCCGGTCATCACCTCGCCCGAGTGGTCCGGCAGCGAGGCGGGCGGGCGGCGCTACACCGCGTTCACCCTCAACACCGAGCACCTCAAGCCCTGGCACACCCTCACCGGCCGCCAGCACTTCTTCGTGGACCACGACTGGATGGCCGAACTCGGCGAGCAACTGCCCGTCTACCGGCCGCCGCTCGACATGAACAAGCTCTTCGGCGAGCCACGCCTCGGACCCGACGGGGAACGCGAGGTGACCGTCCGCTACCTCACCCCGCACAACAAGTGGTCCATCCACTCCGAGTACCAGGACAACCTCTTCATGCTCTCCCTCTCCCGCGGCGGGCCCACGATCTGGATGTCGCCGCAGGACGCCGGATCGATCGGCGTCCGCGACAACGACTGGATCGAGGCCGTCAACCGCAACGGCGTCGTCGCCGCCCGCGCCGTCGTCTCCCACCGCATGCCGCACGGCACCGTCTATATGCACCACGCGCAGGACCGCACCGTCGACGTCCCCAAGACCGAGACCACCGGCAAGCGCGGCGGGCTCCACAACTCGCTGACCCGGCTCATCCTCAAGCCCAGCCATCTCATCGGCGGCTACGCCCAGTTCTCCTGGGCCTTCAACTACCTGGGGCCGACCGGCAACCAGCGCGACGAGGTCACCGTCATCCGGCGCCGCGAGGCGGAGGTGACGTACTGATGGCCGGGCGGCGCGTGATGGCGCAGATCGCCATGGTCATGAACCTCGACAAGTGCATCGGCTGCCACACCTGTTCGGTCACCTGCAAGCAGGCGTGGACCAACCGCGGCGGCGTCGAGTACGTCTGGTTCAACAACGTCGAGACCCGCCCCGGGCAGGGCTACCCCCGCCGCTACGAGGACCAGGAGACCTGGCGCGGCGGCTGGGAGCTGAACAGGCGCGGGCGGCTCAAGCTCAAGGCCGGCGGCCGGTTCAAGAAGCTCGCCACGATCTTCTCCAACCCCAAGATGCCCGGCATCAAGGACTACTACGAACCCTGGACGTACGACTACAAGAACCTCACCGATGCCCCACTCGGCGACGACATCCCCGTCGCCCGGCCCCATTCGCTGCTCTCCGGCAAGCCCATGAAGATCGAGTGGAGCGCCAACTGGGACGACGACCTCGGCGGCATGCCCGAGCACGGCGATCAGGACCCCGTCGTCGCCAAGCTGCGCGAAACAGCATCCGAAAAGGTGAAGTTCGCGTTCGAGCAGACCTTCATGTTCTACCTGCCGCGCATCTGCGAGCACTGCCTCAACCCGTCCTGCGTGGCGAGCTGCCCCTCCGGCGCGATGTACAAGCGCAGCGAGGACGGCATCGTCCTCGTCGACCAGGACAGGTGCCGGGGCTGGCGGATGTGCGTGAGCGGCTGCCCGTACAAGAAGGTCTACTTCAACCACAAGACCGGCAAGGCCGAGAAGTGCACGCTGTGCTACCCGCGCCTCGAAGTCGGCATGCCCACCGTCTGCTCCGAGACCTGCGTCGGACGGCTGCGCTACCTCGGCGTGATGCTCTACGACCCCGACAAGGTCCTCGAAGCCGCCTCCACCCCCGACGACCAGGACCTCTACGAGGCGCAGCTCGGCGTCTTCCTCGACCCCGAGGACCCCCAGGTGCGGCGCGACGCCGAGCGCTCCGGCATCCCGCACGACTGGATCGAGGCGGCCCGCCGCTCGCCCGTCCACGCCCTGATCAGCAAGTACAGGGTCGCGCTGCCGCTCCATCCCGAGTACCGCACCATGCCGATGGTCTGGTACGTCCCGCCGCTCTCCCCGGTCGTCGACGCGCTCACCGAGAGCGGGCACGACGGCGAGGACGCGGACAACCTCTTCGGCGCCATCGACACCCTGCGCATCCCCCTCGAATACCTGGCCGAACTCTTCACGGCCGGGGACACGGGGCCCGTGCGGGCCGCGCTGGAGAAGCTCGCCGCCATGCGCGCCCACATGCGGAACGTCAACCTCGGCGGCCCCGCGGCCGGATCCGGGGACCCCGAGGGCCTGGAGATCGAGGAGATGTACCGGCTGCTGGCCCTCGCCAAGTACGAGGACCGGTACGTGATCCCGACCGCCGCCGTGGGCGACGCGCGGCGGCTGGAGGAGTCCGCGCTCCCCGACGCGTGCAGCCTCGACTTCGACGGCGGCCCCGGCATGGGCGGCAACGGCCCCCTGGGCGAGGGCTCCGGGGACGAGACTCCCGTCGCCGTCGAGAACTTCCACGCACTGCGCGAACGCCAGTCCGCCGACGAGCCCGCGGCCTCCCCGCCCGGCAAGGGCCGCGTGAACCTCCTCAACTGGGACGGCAACGGCCGCCCCGACGGACTCTTCCCGGAACGGGGTGACGAACGGTGAGCCGCCACGCCGTCCTCCACCAGGCCGCCGCGTGCTGCCTGACCTACCCCGACGCCTCCTTCCACGACGACCTCCCGCTGCTGCGCGAGGCGACCGCCGGGCTGCGCGGCAGGCCCGTACGGCTGCTGCGCGGCTTCCTCGACCACGCCGAGGCCACCCCGCGCGCCGAACTCGCCGCGCACTACGTGCGGGTCTTCGACTTCAAGAACCGCCGCAGCCTCTACCTCACCTGGTGGACGGACGGCGACACCCGCCGCCGCGGCATGTCCCTGGTCCGCCTCAAGGAGACCTACCGCGCCCACGGCCTCGACTTCGCCGACGGCGACGAACTGCCCGACTTCCTCCCCGCCGTGCTGGAGTTCTCCGCCCGCGCGGGCACCGACACCCTGCTGCGGCGCCACCGCCCGGCCCTCGAACTGCTCCGCCTCTCCCTCGCCGACTGCGAGACCCCGTACGCCGCCGTGCTGGCGGCCGTCTGCGCCACGCTGCCCGGCGCCTCGCCCAAGGACCGTGCCGCCGCGCGGGCGATGGCGCGCGGCGGGCCCCCGCGCGAGGACGTCGGCCTGGAGCCGTTCGGCCCCCACGTACCGGAAACCACGGGAGTACCCCGATGACCGCCCTCTGGAGCGCCCTGCCCTACGTCGTGATCGCACTGCTGATCGCGGGCACCGTCTGGCGCTACCGCTACGACAAGTTCGGCTGGACCACCCGCTCCTCGCAGCTCTACGAGTCCAAGCTGCTCCGCATCGCCTCGCCGCTCTTCCACTACGGCATCCTCTTCGTCCTCGCCGGGCACCTCGTCGGGCTCTTCATCCCCGCGTCCTGGACCGACGGGCTCGGCGTCAGCGAGCACACGTACCACCTGCTGTCGCTCTGGACCGGGACCGTCGCCGGCGTCGCCACGGTCCTCGGCATCGCGCTGCTGATCTACCGGCGCCGCACCGCGGGCCCCGTCTTCCGCGCCACCACCGCCAACGACAAGCTGATGTACCTCGTGCTGCTCGGCGCGATCGTGCTGGGCATGTGGGCCAAGCTCTCGCACGCCACCGGCGAGGGCTACGACTACCGGGCCACCATCGCGCCCTGGCTGCGCGGCGTCTTCACCCTCCAGCCCGACTCCGCGCTGATGGCCGACGTGCCCGTGCTCTACCAGATCCACGTCGTCGTCGGCTTCGCGCTGATCGCCCTGATCCCCTTCAGCAGGCTGATCCACATCTTCAGCGCGCCGGTCCAGTACCTGTTCCGCCCGTACATCGTCTACCGCAGCCGGGACCGGCGGCAGCTCGCCGCCCGCCCCGAACGCCGGGGATGGGAGCGCATCCAGTGACCAGCACCTCCTCCTCGGCCGCGTACCGGAACCTGGTCATGGCCACGGTCGGCTTCGCGCTGACCTTCTGGGCCTGGAACCTCGTCGCGCCCCTGGCCGGGGACTTCGCCGAGGACATCGGCATCAGCTCCTTCGCGCAGTCCGTGATGGTGGCCGTGCCCGTCCTCGTCGGCTCCCTCGGCCGGATCCCGGCGGGCGCGCTCACCGACCGCTACGGCGCGCGGCTGATGTTCCCCCTCGTCACCGCGCTCACCATCGTGCCCGTGCTGCTGCTCACCGTCGTCAAGGACTCGTTCGCCGGGCTGCTGATCGTCGGCTTCTTCCTCGGCCTCGGCGGCACGACGTTCGCCATCGGCATCCCGCTCGTCAACTCCTGGTTCCCGCCCGCACGCCGGGGCCTCGCGCTCGGCGTCTTCGGCATGGGCATGGGCGGTGTCGCCCTCTCCGGCTTCTTCACGCCGCGCATCTACAAGCACGGCGAGAACCTCCCGTTCCTCGTCGTCGCGATCGCCCTCGCCGCCTTCGCGGTCCTCGGCTACCTGCTGCTCAGCGACCACCCCGACCGCACGGTCCCCACGACCTCGCTCGGCCGACGGCTCGCCCAGGCCGGGGAGCTGCGCGTCACCTGGGAGCTGTCCGCGCTCTACGCCATCGGCTTCGGCGGCGTCGTCGCGTTCGGCGTCTACCTGCCGACGTACCTGAAGACCTGGTACGAGCTGAGCCCCACCGACGCGGGCACCAAGGCCGCCGGGTTCGCGCTCGTCACGGTGATCTTCCGGCCGATCGGCGGCTCGCTCTCCGACCGGATCCACCCGGCGGTGGTCACGGCCTGGGCGCTGGGCGTCGTCGCGCTCTTCGCCGTCTTCCAGGCCTTCGACCCCGGGCTCTACCCCGTCGGCACGGTCTGCCTGCTCGTGATGGCCGCCGGGCTCGGCACCACCAGCGGCAGCGTCTTCGCGCTCGTCTCCCAGGTGACGCCGCAGGCCCGGGTGGGCAGCGTCACCGGCATCGTGGGCGCGGTCGGCGGCCTCGGCGGCTTCGTCCCGCCGATCGTCATGGGCGCGATCTACAGCGCCAAGGACTCCTACGCCATCGGCTACATGCTGCTGGCCATGCTGGCGCTCGCCGGATGCGTCTACTCGTTCGGCCGGATGCGGGGCGCGGACGCGAGTGCGGACGCGGGTGCGGACGCGGGGGCCGAGAACCAGGACGCGGTCTCCTCGTCCGCCGGGTAGTACGACTCGATCGCGACCTCGTCCAGCGTGATGTCCATCGGGGTGCCGAACGTGGTGATCGTCGAGAAGAGGCGCAGCTCGCGTCCGCCCATCCGGAAGACCATCGGCAGCACCACATCGGATTCCACGGACACGTCCGCCGTCTCCTCGTCCCCGGGCGCCAGCAGCTCCTCGTAGAGCGCGGTCAGCCCGGGGTCGGGCGCGGCGGCGAGGCTGCGCGAGAGGCGGGCGCGGAACACCGCGCGCACGTCGGCCAGGTTGACGAGCCGGGACGCGAAGCCGCGCGGATCCAGCCCCAGCCGCACCATGTTCACCGGAGGCCGCAGCAGCTCCGGATCGACGTCCGCGAAGAACGGATCGACGGAGCGGTTGGTCATCACGACGTTCCACCGCCGGTCGATCACCACCGCCGGATACGGCTCGTGGGCGCGGAGCACCCGGGCGACCGCGTCCCTGGCGGCGCCCAGCGCGTCGCCGTCGAGCGGGCGTTCCTCGTACCGGGGTGCGAAGCCCGCGGCCAGCAGCAGCCGGTTGCGCTCGCGCAGCGGCACGTCGAGCTGGGCCGCCAGCCGGAGCACCATCTCCGCGCTGGGACGGGACTTGCCGGTCTCGACCAGGCTGACGTGACGGGCCGAGACATCGGCGGCGAGCGCCAGATCGAGCTGGCTGAGCCTGCGCCGCTGCCGCCACTGCCGCAACAACTCTCCGACGGTGTCCACGCGCCGGAGAGTACGGCCCCGCCGGGACGGGCGCCATGAAACGGCAGTTCATCGACAGCTCCGACCCGACCGGCCGACACTCGCCGCATGACCACCGAAACCACGGCTGAACAGAACAAGGAACTGGTCCAGAGAGGGCTCGCGCAGCTCCTGGAGACCGGCGGCACCGACACCCTCGCCCCGCTGCTGAGCGACGGCTTCCTCCACCACAGGCCCGACTCCACCGCCCGGACCAAGGAGGAGTGGCTCGCGGCCATACGTGCCGCCCTCGTCCCGCTCGCCGCCATGCGGGTCGAGATCCGGCACCTGCTGGCCGACGGCCCGTACGTCATGATCCACACGCGGCGCTCGCTGCCCGACGGCGGGCCGGAGATCGCGGTCGTCGACCTCTGGCGGTTCGAGGACGGGCTCGTCGCCGAGGCGTGGGAGATCATCGAGCCGGTGGCCGAGGCCGCGGCCCACCTGCGGTGGTGGGAGCCGGAGCCCGCCACCCGCCCGTAACGCCCCCTACAGGTACAGCCCTGCCCCGGCCTTCTCCTGCGCCGGGACCGACGCCGGGCTCTTCCCCTTCCGCAGGGCGAAGAGCTCGGCCAGGGTCGCCCCCTCGCGCCCCACACCCTCGTCCGTGCCGAGCCACGAGGTGGCCTCCTCGCGGCTGAGGGGGCCCACCTCGATACGGGCGAGACAGCGCCCGGGCCGGACGACCGCGGGGTGCAGCCGCTCCAGGTCCTCGTTCGTCGTCACGCCCACCAGCACGTTCCGCCCCTGGCCCAGCAGGCCGTCCGTCAGGTTCAGCAGCCGGGAGAGCGCCTGGCCCGCCGCGTACTTCGCCTCGCCGCGGATCAGCTCGTCGCAGTCCTCCAGCAGGAGCAGCCGCCACCGCTTGGACTCCGAGTCGGAGTCGTCCGCGCCGATGGCGATGTCCATGAGATAGCCGATGTTGTTGAACAGGTGCTCGGGGTCCAGGACGCAGTCCACCTGGCACCAGTCGCTCCACGAGCGCGCCAGGGTCCGCAGCGCCGACGTCTTGCCCGTGCCGGGCGGCCCGTGGAGCAGGAGCAGGCGGCCCGAGATCTCGTCCGGGGTGACCTTCATCAGCTCGTCCATCGCGGAGGCGACCCGCGTCGTGTAGTTGGGCCGGACCTCCTCCCAGGTGCCCGCGCTGATCGTGCGGGTCGTGCGCCGGGGGCCGCGCATGGGCGAGTGGTACCAGAACCCCATGGACACCTCGTCCTCCTGGGGCTCCGGCTCGTCCTCCGCGTCCTCGACGGCCTGCTTCAGCCGCTGCTCCGCCAGCTCGTCGCTGACCGCCGTGACCGTGACCTCCGCGCCCTGGCTCCAGCGCGAGACCCGCACCGTCCAGCCCTCGCCCTCGGCGAGCACCGCGCCCGAATTGTCGTCACGGGCCTCGCGCAGGATGTGCGCACCCGGTGGCAGCAGGGTGCGGCCCTTCTTGACGCGGTCCACGGTGTGGCTGCGGGAGTAGGGCTGCTCGCCCGTCGTGAAACGGCCGAGGAACAGCGCGTCGATGACGTCGCCGGTCGAGTCGCTGTCGTCGATGGTCAGCCGCGGGGGCAGGGTCAGCTCGGGGCGGGTCGCCCGGGGGGTCTCGGAAGCCAGGACGTCACTCCTGTCGTCGGGGCGGAGCTCGGAACACATGCCGGCCATGATCCGGCATGGAACCAGCGTACGCACCCGGGTTTCGGGGGAACCTCCCAAACCGGGCGTGACGACCGTACGCTGAGACGCGGGGTGGGACGCATGGGGCGGCACACTGGGGGACGCGCGGCGATGAACGTCGCGCGATGGCGGCTGGCAGGCCTGCTCGGAGCCGGGATCGTCGCGCTGGGGCTGGTGCTCGCCGCGTTCGGCCCCCCGCCGTGGGACGGTGACGAGGGCAAGGGCGGCGACGCGGGGGTCTACGGGACGCCGACCCCGCCCCGCGGCCACCCCGACGCCGACGTCGGCTGGGGCTTCACCCACACCCAGGTCAGCGCCGACGAGGGCGAGGACGCCGCCAAGGACCGCGCCGCGAAGCTCCTCTCCGCCACCCGCCTCCCGCAGAACCAGCACATCATGGGCTGGGGCGCGGACAACCCCGAACCGTCCCCCGGGAAGTACGACTTCGAGGCCCTGGACAAGCGCGTCGAGACGGTCCGCAGGAGCGGCGGCACGCCCGTCATCACGCTGTGCTGCGCGCCCGACTGGATGAAGGACGGCGGACGCGCGGGCTCCACCGACTGGTCCGAGCTGGAGACGGCGCCCTCGCCCCGGCACTTCGATGACTTCGCGGCGCTCGCGGGCAAGATCGCCCGCCGCTACCCCGAGGTGCGGCACTTCCTCGTCTGGAACGAGATGAAGGGCTTCTACGACGACGCGGCGCAGCGCTGGGACGCCGCGTCCTACACCCGCCTCTACAACCTGGTCCACGACGAGCTGAAGAAGGCGGACAAGGACAACCTGGTCGGCGGCCCGTACACGGTCATGGACAGCGTCGGCAAGGCCAGCCAGTACGCGTCCTCGGTGCGCGGCCCCTGGGGAGCGCTCGACCAGCGCTCCCTCGACGCGGTCTCGTACTGGAACAAGCACAAGAAGGGCGCCGACTTCGCCGTCGTCGACGGCTCCAGCTACACGCGGGACGACCGTCTGCTGCCGGACGAGTTCGGCGCGACGGACAAACTGGCGGCCGTGACGCGGTGGGTACGGAAGGAGACCCGGCTGCCGGTCTGGTGGGCCGAGTGGTACGTCGAGGTCGGCGACGCGAAGGACGAACGGGACGGCTGGAGCGAGCCGCACCGCACCGCCGTCCAGGCCTCGGCCCTGATCGCCCTCGCCCGGAGCGGGGCCTCGGCGGGCTTCTACTGGAACCCGCAGAACAAGGGCGCGGCCTGTGCGGGGTGCCTGTGGCGCAGCACCCGGCTGCGGGACGGCGGCACCGAACTCCCCATGCTCCGGCTCCTCGCCCGCTTCTCCCGCGAATTCCCTCCGGGGCGCACGGACTTCACCCCCGTCCGCGTCGCGAAGAACGACCTCCCCAACGTCCGAGTGCTGGCCGACAAGGACACGGCCCTCGTCGTCAACACCTCCCCGAACCCCATCGAGGCCAAAGTCGCGGGCCGCACCTTCGACATGAAGGGCTACGAAGTGAAATGGCTCAACCGCTGAGCCCCCTTCAGGGGCGCGAGGCTGCGTCCGATCTGCGGCTCCGCCGCGCGGGCGCGCCGGGTCACGACGCCACGGGGCTTGCCAACTAGGGGCGCGGGGAACTGCGCGACCAGCCACGGCGCAGCCGCAGCCCGCGAAGCACAGCTCGGGGCACCCCGTATTCAGCCCCCTCCGCGGGGTCACTTCATGGTGAGGAAGCGTTGGAGGAGCGAGGCTGACAAGAGGAGCATCAGAGGCAGGCTGAACCAGAACGTGCTTTGGAGCCAGGCCAGCTTTCGTTCAGAGGGCGCCGCGACAACTCGTACCACCTCTCGCGAGGTCAACAACACGAGCAGCACCACCGCCGCCAGACCCCCCATCACCGACCAAGAGGTCCAAGTGATGCTCGGTCCGACGGGACCAGGATCAGGACGTTCAGCCTTGGCCGGCGACTTCGACCGAAGCTCGTACAGGACCGCGTCCTCGTTGGAGAAGACCCGCCGCAGCTCCTTCCGCTCGTCCAGCGCCGCACTCATCCGCTCCCGCCACTTCTCGGGGTAGCCCGCGTCGAAGTGGAGGGCGGTGGACTGGCCCTCGTTGAGCATGAGATAGGAATGGGGGCCCGCCTCGCGCAGGGCCTCGACGAGGGCCGGGGCCTTGCGCGCGGTGAGCGGCGCGAGCGTGGGCACGTACTCGACGCGTTCCATGTCGCGGGAGCCCCACGGCATCGCGGGGGTCACGTTGTTGACGGTGTCGTTGGTGGGCCACAGCACGCGGACGGTCGGCTTGTCGTGCGCGTACACGTACTCCATGGCCGCGACCTCGCCGCCCCGTACGCGCTCGAACGGCTCGTTGCCCCAGCGTGCGACGAGGAAGCCCATCATCAGGGTGAGCCCGGCGAGCAGCGTAGCGACGCCCGCGAGCCAGTGCGGGCGGCGCGCGTGCGGGCGCGGGAACAGCGCGAGCGCCGCCAGCACGCACGCGCCGGGCGCCGCGAACAGGAAGACGCGCAGCGCGATCTCGCCGCCGTACGACTGCGCGCCGAAGGCGAGGAAGGGCAGCGCCGTCAGGACGATCAGCGCCCGGTCCGAGAGCCCGGCGCGCAGCCGCCGCAGCACCCCGCACGCGGCCAGCGCCAGCGTGCCGCCCGCCAGCGCGACCCGCGCGTACAGCACGAGTTTGTGCGTCTCGCTGCCGCCCTCGATGCGCCCGGAGACCGACGAGGAGACGTTGCCGCCGACGCCGCCGACCCCGCCGAACAGCTCGTCGAAATGCCCCGACCAGTACGGCTCGGCCAGGAAGCCGATCCACACGGAGAGCAGCACGGCGCACAGCAGCGGCAGCCCGTACAGCACCGTACGGCGCACGAACACCAGCCCGATGAGCACGCCCAGCATCACGAACGGGGTGAGCTGATGGCCCGCGACCGAGGCGAGAAACAGCGCGAGCAGCACGGCCAGCAGCACCCCGCGCTCGGCCCGTGACGTCCAGCGCGGCGGCTCGGCCTCGCCCGGCTCGCGCTTGCCGCGCAGCACCCGGGGCTCGCGGAACCACACCAGCAGCAGCGCCACGAACAGCAGGTAGAACAGGAACGTGAAGCCCTGCGGCGAGAAGTAGTCCTGCCCGACCCAGCCCGCGAGCGCGAAGAACCACAGGGCGCACCACTTGGCCCGCCAGCCCGCGCGCACGGCCCGCAGCAGCAGGACCAGCGGCGCGAGGTACGCGAGCTGGATCAGCGTGGGCCACCAGCGGATCAGGCCCGTCAGGTCCTCCACCCCGCACGCCTGCGCGAGGAACGCGGCGCCCGCGAAGAACCCGGGCCAGCTCCACCGCGCGTCGAGGTCGGGCACGGCCGTACCCGTACGGGTGATGTGGTCCAGGAATCCCAGGTGCTGCCACGCCGTCGGGAAGCGCGGCGCGTCCTCCAGCACGGCGGGCACCGCGTGCAGCGAGACGACCGTGACCAGCAGCGTGACGACGAGCAGCAGCCGGTGCTGCCGCGCGGTCCACAGCGCGGCGGCGAAGACGCAGACCAGCAGCGCCGCGCCGAGCAGCGTGGCCCCCGGCAGCACCGAGACGAGGCCGAGGCCGCCCATCGCCTCCAGATCGGGCTCGCCCATGCCGGTCAGCGGCAGCCAGTACAGCGCGACGGCGAGCGCGAGCAGCATCCACAGCGTGGTCACGGGACGGCCGAGCCAGGCGAACCGCTCCCGCGGGAACAGCCCGGGGGCGTCGGGCAGCGGCGTGCCGCGCGGCGGGGTCACGCTCGGGTGCCGCTCCAGGTGTTCGAGGTCGGCGCGCAGATGCAGCGTCGGCTCGTCCTCGTCCTCGTCCCGCGCCCAGCTCGGCCCGTTCCTCCCGTCCGTACCGCCGCCGTGCCCGTGCCCGTGCCCGAGGCCGTGCCCGAGCCCGTGCTCGCGCTCGCGGTTCCGTCCGTCGTCGCCGTCCGCCGCCAGGTCCGACAGGTCGCCGTCGGCCGCCGCCGCGCGGTTCCTGGCGGGCGGATGCGCCTTGAGGATGCCGCGCAGCTTCCATCCGGCGATCAGCGCGACGAGCGTGAGGCTGCCCGTCTCGGCCAGGCCCGCGCCCGTCAGTCCCATCGGCGGCAGCAGCGCGACGGTCAGGCCGAGGACCAGCAGGCACAGCAGGCCCTGGAGCCATGCCAGCCCGGAGGTGCGGCTCTGGGCGCGCAGCACCGCGTAGTACGTCTCGATGACGACGCGCAGTACCGCGCCCACCGCGTAGAACCGCAGCAGCGGCGTCGCCGCGTCCGTGTATCCCTTGCCGAAGACGCCGAGGATCTGCGGCGCGAAGAGGAACAGCCCGCCGCACACGGGCAGCATGATGCGGGCCATACGGCGCAGCGCCGCCCGGCAGTTGTCGGCGATCCGCGCGGGACTGTGCGAGCCCTCGACGGTGAGCGAGGCGCCCATGTTGATCGCGAGCAGATTGATCGTGCCGCCGATGGTGGTGGTGATGTAGAAGTACGCGTTGTCGGTGGAGCTGACCTGCGAGGCGACGATCACCGGGACGAGATAGACCACCGCGAGGGAGAAGAGCGCGCCCGTGTAGTCGCCCGCCAGGAAGCGGCCCATCTCGCGGTAACCGGCGGGCCTGGCCGTCTCCCTGGTGGCCTCGACGTGCCGGGGCACCAGCCGCCGGAAGACCAGCCAGCCGAGCGGAATCGTGGACAGCCCGATCGCCAGCCCCCACGAGACGAACACCCCGCTCGTGGGGATCGCCGCGGCCAGCGCGACCAGCAGGATCAGCTTGACCGTCGAGAAGACGGTGTTGCCGACCGGCACCCACTTCGCGCTGCGCAGCCCGGTCAGCACCCCGTCCTGGAGCGTCAGCAGCGACCAGGCGACCACCGCCAGGACGAAGCCGAGGCCGGGCAGCGGCCCGTGCAGGAAGCCGTACGAGGGACCCCACCAGTCCAGCGTCAGCAGGAAGACGAGCGCGGCGCACGCGACGACGGCCGAACTCGCCGTGTACGTACGCAGGATCAGCCGTCCCGTCGTCCGCCCCGCCACCGGGATGAAGCGGGCCAGCGCCCCGATCAGGGTGACGGCCGTGAGGCCCGCGAGGAACTTCATCGCGGCGATGGCCGCCGAGCCCTGGCCGACCGCGTCCTCCGAGTAGTAGCGGGCCGCGACCACCCAGTAGCCGAGGCCCAGCACGGCGGAGATGCCGGTGTTGAGCATCAGCGCGTAGGCGTTGCGGAAGAGCTGGCTGCCGCCGCCCTTCCCGCCGCCCCCGGCGGGTCCCTCGCCCCCGGCGGACGGCCCCTGCCCGGTGGGGCCGGGGACCGTGCGTGCCGAGGTGGTGGTGTCAGTCACGTGGTCCGCGCTCTCCCTTCACGACTCACGACTCACGACTCACGACGTCCGCGGCGCGGAGCGCGCGGCGCGTGCGCCGGACCACCGCGTAACCCTTGCCCAGCACCCGGTCGCGCGCGAACGTACGGCCGATCGCCCGGCCCTCCACGAGCCGCGCGAACTCCTCGATGCCGGTGGTGCGCCGCACCGTGAGCCGCGTCAGCGCGAACGGGCTCTGCCGGGTGCTGGCCAGCGCGTTGTTGACGGCGAGCGACTGCTGGAAGCCGCCGTCCCGCACGGCTTGCCGTACCCGCCTGCTGGAGTACCCGAACGGATAGGCGAACGACACCGGGGCCGTCCCCGTCTCCTGCGCGAGCAGCTCGCGGCAGTGCGCGATCTCGTACCGCAGCGCCTCGTCGGAGAGCTGGTCCATCTGCGGGTGCGTATGGCTGTGCCCGCCGATCTCCAGCCCGGCCCCGGCCAGTTCGCGCACCTGTTCCCAGGTGAGCATGGTGTCCAGCGCGCCGCCCGCGTGGTGCGGCCCCGGCAGCCAGCCGGTGGAGACGAAGAGACCGGCGGCGAAGGCGTGCTTGGTGAGGACGGGCAGGGCATGCCGGTGCACGCCCTCGTACCCGTCGTCGAACGTGATCAGCACGGCCCGTTCCGGGGCGGCCTTCCCCGCCCGCCACAGCGCGCCCAGCTCCGCCGTGGTGAGCGGCGTGAACCCGCCGTCCTCCAGGAACTCCATCTGCTCGGCGAACGCCTTCGGCGTCACGGACAGGGCCCGCGTCGCCTTCGCGGGGTCATCGCCGACCGCGTGGTACATCAGTACGGGCACGGGCACGGGTACGGCCTCCGGTGCGGGCCCGGCTCCGGCTCCGGATACGGCGCCCCGGGGCCGTTCCGGTGCCGCCTCGGGGGCTCCTTCGGGGGCGGTCTCCTCCGGGAGCGCGGGGGAGAGACGGCCCCTGGCGTAGCCCCACGCCGCCGCGCCCGCGCCCAGGACGATCGCGCCCGCGCGGCCCGCGCCGCCCGCGCGGAGCAGCAGGGCGTCACGCAGGCCCCGCGCGACCCCGAGCGGCAACGCCCGCGTCGCGTACGCGCGTTCGGTGGACAGGCCGTCCTGTGCTCCCGCGAGCCGCGCGACCGTGGCCTTGGAGAGGCCCTCCGCGTAGGCGCGCGTCCGCAGGTACGCGAGCCGCTCGCGGTCCGCCGGGACGCGGTGGTGGATGATCGCGCGGTCGTCGATCAGCAGCAGCGCGTCGTCCGGCGCGGCACGCCGCAGGCGGATGCACAGCTCCGTCTCCTCGCAGCCCAGCGGCAGCCGGGTGCCGTCGCGGCCGATGCCCGTCGCGAAGTCGCCCGCCAGCTCGAAGGCGCGGCGCCGGAACGAGGCGTTGCCGCCGAGGACGTTGCGCACCGGCACCAGGCCGCGCGGATGGCCGCGGTACATGCAGCCGACGGCCCAGTCGAACTCCTCGGGGAACCAGGCGGGGCGCCGTCCCGACGCCCACACCGGTTCCGTACGGCCGCCGACGGCCAGGACGCGCGGGTCGGCGTAGGCCGCCACGAAGCGGCGCAGCCAGTCCCGTTCGGCCACGGCGTCGTCGTCGAGGAACGCGATGACCTCGCCGCTCGATGCGGCGATCCCGGTGTTGCGGCCGGAGGAGAGGCCGCGGGGGCCCGCGTTGGCGAGCACCCGCACCTCCCTCGTCCCGGCGAAGCGCGCGTCGAGCCGCCGCAGCAGCGTCGCGTTGTGGTCGACGACGAGCAGCGTCTCGCGCGCAGGGTACGACTGCGCCCGCACCGAGGCCACCGCGGCGAGCGTGTCGCCCCAGCGGTCCTCGGTGTAGGCACAGATCACGACGGAGACCGGGACCGTGGGCTCCGGCGCCGACGGCGAGGGGCCCCGGCTCACGAAGCCTCCCGGAGGCCGGCGGCCGGGGCCCTCTCCGGCCTGTACCGCCTGCCGCCGTGCTCGCGCAGGATGACGCGCAGCACCCGCATCCCGTCGCGCACGGCGCGCAGGTTGCTGGTGCCGTGGATGCGCTCGTACTCGTGGCTGGGTATCTCCTGGACGCGCAGTCCGGCGCGGACGATCCGGATGTTCATCAGGGTCTCGACCTCGAAGCCCGCGCAGTCGAGGTCGATGTCGTCCAGGCAGTGCCGCCAGAAGGCGTTGTATCCGTAGCACAGGTCGGTGTAGCGGGCGCCGAACTTGCGGTTGACAAGGGTGGTCAGGACGCGGTTGCCGAGCTTTCTGACCGGCGTCATGTCGTCCGTGCCGCCCCCGTTCGCGAAGCGGGAGCCCTTGGCGAAGTCGGCGCCGCCCACGAGCGCGGAGACATAGCTGACGATCTCCGCGCCGTCCGCCGAGCCGTCGGCGTCGACCATCACCACGATCTCGCCGGTGCTGGCGGCGAAGCCGCTGATCAGGGCGTCGCCCTTGCCCCTGCCCCGCTGCTCGACGACCTTCACGTCGGGCCGCAGCTCGCGCGCGACGGCGACGGTGCCGTCCGTGGAGTTGCCGTCCACGAGGACGACCTCGTGGATCCAGTCGGGCAGCGACTTGAAGACGTACGGCAGGTTCTCCGCCTCGTTCATCGCCGGGATCACCACGCTCACGGGCGGGGCGATCGCCAGGTGGGACGAGACGGGCCGGTACGTCTGCTCCGGTTGCGTCTGCTGCTGTGCCTGCTGTGCCGGTTGCGTCTGCTGCTGTGCCTGCTGTGCCGGTTGCGTCTGCTGCTGGGTCTGTTGCGCCTGCTGGCTGTCTTTCTGCGTGCTGTCGGCTAACGGCCGCACCACTGATGCCATGAGTCTGTTCCCTCTCGTCCGGTGGACCGCACGCGCCTGAGCGGTCCGGCAATGTGTCCGGTTCGAAAGGGGGGTTGCTGCTCCGCCCTCCGCGGAGCGCTGGCTTATTCGTCACTTCCCGCGCGGCCCGTCCGAGACGGCACCCCCCTACCGCGCCCCGCACCCTCCGCCCGTGACGGCTGCGCCCTCCCCTGGAGCCGCCGCTTGCGTCCCCACCGGAGTGGGGTGATGCGGGTGGATGTACGACGGTATTGACACATTGGAGTCATGAGCAAGGCCTGGGACGCGATTCCCGCAATGCCATGACTCAGGGCATCACCTCCGCTATCTCCGGTGTGTCCGTGCCGTGCGGATTGTGCCCGCCGCCTTGAGCAACCGGTCGGCGGGCGCGAAGAGTTCGGGCCTCGTCTGTACCGCGTTGCGCAGCGCGCGGACGGGTGCGCGGTGCGCCCGGTGTCCGAGCGCCACCGGGTGACGGCGCGTCACCCAGCCCTCGTAGACGGTGAGATCGCGGGTCTTGAGCAGGTCCTTGTACTCCTTCTGGCCCCGCCCCAGATCCACGTACGCGACGCCCTCGCGCGCCGCCGCCTCCGCCATCCGCAGGTGCATCACGATCCCCGGCGAGTAGCGCGCGAACGCCGGGTCGTACGCGGGGAACCAGCAGGTGTGCACCCTGTCCGAGCGCAGCCCGAAGTGCGCGGCCACCGGCCGGTCCCCGGCGTAGAGCACCGAGAGCTGTCCGGCGAAGCGGTCGGAGCGCGAGTGGAAGAGGTGCTGTGCGAGGCGGACGATCCAGGCGTGCGCGAAGCGGTCGCTGCGCCCCGTGCGCCGGTACTGCGCGGACTTCCACGCCATCAGCGTGCGCAGGGCCGCGGGGTCGCGCTCGTCGTGTACGTACCGCACCTCGCCGACCCTGCGGCCCAGCTTGCGCTCCTTGTAGAGCGTGGTGCGCGTGAACTTGGGCGAACGGGTGCGGAGTTCGCCCAGATAGGCATCGAAGCCCTGGTCGAGTCCGATCACGGGTGAGGCGAAGGCGCCCGTGATCCCCCGGTCGAATCCCGGCTGCCCCTCGGCCAGGTGGTCGAACTCCCAGACGGCCAGACCGCACGCACGCAGCAGTTCCCTCGGGTCCCAGGTGAAACCGGGCCGGTGGACGATGCCCTGGCAGTCGGAGATCCCGAGCCCGATGGCCCGCCCGACGCCGAGCGACGTGCGCTGGTACGGGAAGAACGCCGCCGGTTCCCCGTCCCCGTCCCGCACGACCGCGATCCGCGCCCCCGGGCGGCAGCGGCCGAGCGCGAGGGTGAACTCGGGGGAGAGGAACGGGTTCGCGAGCTGAGGTGAACCGTGCAGGTGCGCCTTGGCCTGGAGCGACGACCAGGCCGCCCGGTCGGCGGCGCTGAGTTCTCCGGGGCGGCACACTGCGATGTCCACGTCAGGCTTCCTGTCTTTCGCGGCCCTGGGCGGTGCGGCCGCGGGCGAGGGAGAGGAGCAGCAGGGCGGTGCTCAGCGCCGCGACGACGGCGACGCCGCCGCGCGCCGACCACACGTGCAGCGCGATCATGGCCTGCCCGACGAGCAGGTCCACGGCGAGCGCGCCGATGACGGCGACGACGGTGCGGCTGAGCGGATCGAGCCGGGGCAGCAGGGCGGCCAGCGCCCCCGCGGGCGCCGCGAGGAGGAAGAAGAGCGTCAACGGAGCCCGCAGCACCGAGTCCACGTCCACCAGGGCCAACGCCGCACCGACCCCACCGACCCCCACGGCGGCCCCGGCCAGCGCCGGAACGGAGTCGCTTCTGACGCGTGATCTGTGAATCGTCTGCATTGGCGGCCGGTCCCCCCGGAATGCCCCCTGAAGCGCAGGTTACGCCTATTCAATCTGACGTAGCCCGCGTCAGGGCGTCAAGCGTCTGCCGGGACTGTGACTGATAGACGGTGGGTGAGGAACCGGCCTCGCACGTGATGGTGAACTTCACGTGACCGGATTCCGCTTGCTGCGGCGCGCGGACCTCCAGCGAGATCCAGTCGCTGCGGGCGCCGCCCGGTTCGTAGGCCGTCTCGGTGTGGTTCACGGTGCGCTGTTTCGCGCCACCCGCCGGATAGGTGAGCGTCTTCCAGCCGGGGTCCGAGGACTTCCCGCTCCCGGTGTACCAGCGGTACTCGACCTTCGTCGGCAGCTTCGTGACGGTGATCGACCCGGTGAAGTACGGGGCCTCGGCCTGCGGGGGAGGGCAGGCGCCCTCATAGCTGTCGCGGACGGCGTGCAGGGTGACGGTGACCTTCTGGGGCGGTTTGCCGCCGCCTCCGTTTCCGTTCCCGTCGCTCCCGCCGTCCTCGTGTCCGCCGTCGCCTCCGTCGGGGCTCCCGCTGTCTCCGCCGGTGGACGCCGTGTGTTCTTCACCTCCGTTCCCTCCGTCGCTCCCGCCTCCGCTGTCCCCGCCTGTGTCCTTCCCGTCATCCGTGCCCCCGTCGGCGCCTCCGGTCTTCCCGCCGTTGTCCGAGGCACCGCCCCCGTCGCCGCCTTCGGAGCCGTCCGGGCCCGCGTACGCGTAGAAGAGGGCTCCGGCCAGGATCGCCGCGACAGCGGCGAGCACCGCGAGCCAGACCGTGCCGCGCTTCCGGCGGTCCTCGCCTCCGGCGGGCGGCGGGCCGTAGCTCCCCGTCCCGGCCGAGGGCGTGGCCGCCTGGGTCGGCGCCGAGGCGTAGTGCCCCTGGTCCGCGCTGACGGTGGGGGTGTAGACGGGCGGGGCGGCAGCGGCGTGCTGGGCGGTGCGCGGGGCGCCCCCGGCCGCGATCGCGGCGAGCATCTCCGCCGTCTCCTCGGCGGAGAGCCGCTCCGCGGGATCCTTGCGCAGCAGCCCGTCCAGTACGGGCGTGAGGGGCCCGGCGCGGCGGGGCGGAGGCAACTCCTCGTCCACGATGGCCCGCAGCGTGCTGAGCGCCGTGTCGCGGCGGAAGGGCGTGCCGCCCTCGACCGCGGCGTAGAGCAGCACGCCCAGCGACCACAGATCGGAGGCGGCGCCCGGCGGGCGGCCCAGCGCGCGTTCCGGAGCGAGATATTCCGGCGAGCCCACGAGCTCCCCGGTGAGCGTGAGTGCCGAGCTGCCCTCGATGAGCGCGATCCCGAAGTCGGTGAGCACGGTCCGCCCGTCGTTCGCAAGCAGAACGTTCCCCGGTTTTACATCGCGGTGGAGCACGGAGGCGGAGTGCGCGGCGCGCAGCGCGCCCAGTATGTCCGCGCCGATCGCCGCCGCGCGCTCCGGTGCCAACGGCCCCTCGGCGTCGAGCACCTCGTCGAGCGACAGTCCGCGTATGAGCTCCATCACGATCCAGGGGCGGCCCTCCTCGCTCACCACGTCGTAGACCGTGACGACGTTGCGGTGCGCGATACGGCCCGCGGCCCAGCCCTCACGCTCCAGCCGGGTGTAGAGCTGGCGGACGTCGCGCTCCTCCATGCCCTCGGGGGCGCGCACCTCCTTGACCGCCACCTCGCGCCGCAGCGTCTCGTCGTACGCCCGCCAGACGCGGCCCATCCCGCCCCGGCCCAGCTCGCCCAGGAGCCGGTATCGTCCGGCGAGGACGCGGTCTGCGCTCATTGTGTCCCCCTTGACCCGATTCCGGGGTCTTCTACGGATGCTGAGCGCTCGTACGGTGTTCGTCAACCGGCTTGTGGGGCAGGTGAATCCTGTGACCGGGATACACGCGTGTCGGAGTCGGGAGTTAGGGTTACTCTGCCCGGGCCGGGTGCCCTCGTACGGGTGGGGAGTGTCATGGAACAGATAACAATGAGCAGCAGGGCGCGAGTGCCTGCGATCAAATGCGGGACGAGCGCGACCAGTTCGCGGCTCGACCGGCATCTCTCCGTGCTCGCGGGGCCGGCGGTCCCGCAGGTGGAGACGGAGGAAGCGACGACGCTGATGCGTGAGATCACGCAGCGCGACACGACCACACGCAGTGGGTCGCGCAAGCGGAGCGCACGGGTCTCGCTCTTCGCGCCGCTGCGCAAGCTGCGCCGCTCGCTCTTCGGCGGGCGCGGCTGAACCGGGCCGCCTGGACTGCGAGGGGACTGTCCTGGCGGCCGTTTCAGCGTGCTGTGGGCGCGCTGACCGCGGCTAGCTGGTGACGTTCTCCAGCGTGACCGAGAACGAGAAGCGGTCGCCCCGGTAGTGGATGCGTACGACATCCACGACCTGCCCCATGTCGTCGTACGTCACACCCGTGTAGTGCAGGATCGGGCTCAGCAGCGGCACCTCCAGCAGTCGGGCCGTCTCCGGGTCGGCGAGCCGCGCCTCGACGGTGTCCGTGATCCTGCTGATCCGCACCCCCACCCCGTCCCGCAGCACCTTGGTCATCGGCCAGCCCCGCCGCAGATCGGCGGGGTCGAGCCGCTCCGCGATCCGCGGATGGATCAGATTCACCGCCCAGTTCGTGGGCTCGCCGCTCTCCCGGTCCTGGCGCAGCCTGCGGTACGCCATGACCTCCGTCAGCCCCGGAAAGTGCTCGGCCAGCTCCGCCGGCACGGGCTCCGTGCCGTGCCCCAGCAGCGTCGTGCGGTCCCCCGACTGCTGGGCGACGATCGTGTCGACGGAGCCCAGCAGCCGTACGGGCCGTGCCCGGCGCGCCTCCGGCTCGATGAAGGTGCCGCGTCGCCGGTGACGGCTGATCAGGCCCTCGGACTCCAGCTCCTTGAGGGCCTGACGCATGGTCAGCACGCTGACCCCGTAGTGCGTGGCGAGCTTCTCCTCCGTGGGCAGCCGCAGCGGTGAGTCCGGCGAGCGTCCGAGTATGGACGCCCGGAGGGACTGGGAGACCTGGTACCACAGGGGCAGCTTGCGGTTGAGCGCGAGGGAGTCGGGCGCGAAGTCGGTCATGGCTCCGATGAAATCAGGTGCGGCCGGGCCGGTCAGGCCCGGAAGTGGCGCTCCAGGCCCTGCCACACGCTGTCGTAGTCGGCCTGGAGGTGGCTGCCCGCGAGCGCCTGTGCCGTCGGCACCACGGGCCAGCGGGTCTCGAACATGAAGGCGAGCCCGTCGTCGATCTTCTGCGGGCGCAGCTCGGCGGCGCTGGCCTTGTCGAACGTCTCCTGGTCGGGGCCGTGCGCCGACATCATGTTGTGCAGCGAGCCGCCGCCCGGGACGAAGCCCCCCTCGCCGCCGGTCTTCGCGTCGTAGGCGCCCTCGATCAGGCCCATGTACTCGCTCATCACGTTCCGGTGGAAGTACGGCGGCCGGAAGGTGTCCTCGCCCACCAGCCAGCGCGGCGCGAACACCACGAAGTCCACGCCCGCCAGGCCCGGGGTGTCCGAGGGCGAGGTGAGCACGGTGAAGATCGAGGGGTCCGGGTGGTCGTAGCTGATGCTGCCCAGGACGTTGAAACGCCGCAGATCGTAGACGTACGGCACGTGGTTGCCGTGCCAGGCGACCACGTCGAGCGGCGAGTGGTCGTAGGTGGCCTTCCAGAGATTGCCGCAGAACTTGTTCACGACCTCGACCGGCCGGTCCTCGTCCTCGTACGCCGCGGTCGGCGCGAGGAAGTCCCGCGCGTTGGCCAGCCCGTTGGCGCCGATCGGGCCCAGGTCGGGGAGGCGGAACGGGGCGCCGTAGTTCTCGCAGACGTACCCGCGCGCGTACTCCTCCAGCGGCTCGACGCGGAAGCGGACGCCGCGCGGGATCAGCGCCACATGGCCCGGCTCGGCGCGCAGCAGCCCGAACTCCGTGCGCAGCAGCAGCCCGCCGTGCTCGGGCACGATCAGCAGCTCGCCGTCCGCGTCGCTGAACACCCGGTCGCGCATGGCGGCGTTGGCCGCGTACAGGTGTACGGCCATCCCGGAGCGCTGCGCGGCGTCGCCGTTGCCGCCGAGCGTCCAGAGCCCGGCGAGGAAGTCGGTGCCCTCGGGGGGCTCGGGCAGCGGGCCCCAGCGCAGCCTGTTGGGGTCGGGCTCGGCCTCGGAGAAGGGCGCGGTGCGCAGCGACCCGTTGTCCGCGCGTACGAAGCGGGGGTGGGCGGCGGAGGGGCGGATGCGGTAGAGCCACGAGCGGCGGTTGTGCGCCCGGGGCTCGGTGAACGCCGAGCCGCTGAGCTGCTCCGCGTAGAGCCCCAGGGGGGCGCGCTGCGGCGAGTTCCGCCCCAGCGGCAGCGCGCCCGGTACGGCCTCGCTGCTGTGCTCGTTCCCGAATCCGGAGAGGTATGTGAGGCCCTCCGCCGTCTTGCGTGCCTGCTCGGTCAACGCCAACTCCCGCCGTGTGAGGGATTCCTGTGCGAGGGATTCCTGTGCAGGACCATAGGAATCCTTGGTGCCCCCGTCAACGAACCAGGCGGCGGGTTCGTCGCCGCACCTCGCTGAGCTGGACTTTTGTCCTTAGTGTTCACGGCTGCACATCTTGTGGCGGGTGTCGGCGGGCGCCTACGGTCATCCAGATTCCGCCCCCGGGTCCCGCGCCCGGCGAGGGAGAGCGACGCTTCACGACCCGTTCACGACCGTTCAAGGGCGAACGCAGAGGAACCCGTATGCTGACAATTCTCGGCTTCGTGATGATTGCGACATTTCTGACGCTGATCATGACGAAGCGCATGTCGCCGATGGCGGCACTGGTGCTGATCCCCGCCGTCTTCTGCGTGCTCGCGGGCCAGGCGACAAGCCTCGGGGACTACGTCCTCAAGGGCATCGGGGACCTCGCGCCCACGGCCGCGATGCTGATGTTCGCCATCATCTACTTCGGCGTGATGATCGACGTCGGCCTCTTCGACCCGATCGTCCGGGGCATCCTGCGCTTCTGCAAGGCGGACCCGATGCGGGTCGTGGTCGGCACGGCCGTGCTCGCCGCGATCGTCTCGCTCGACGGCGACGGCTCGACCACGTTCATGATCACCGTCTCCGCGATGCTGCCGCTCTACCGCAGGCTGAAGATGAGCGTGCTGATCATGACCGGCGTCGCCGCCACGGCGAACGGCGTCATGAACACGGTTCCCTGGGGCGGTCCCACCGCCCGCGCCGCCTCCGCGCTGAAGCTCGACCCGAGCGAGATCTTCGTCCCGATGATCCCCGCCCTCGCCGTCGGCCTGCTCTTCGTCTTCTGCCTGGCCTGGGTGCTGGGCCTGCGCGAGCGCAAGCGGCTCGGGACGCTGACGCTGGACCGGGACGGCGAGGGCAGGCACGAGGAGGAGCAGCGCGAGCAGGAGACGGTGCTCGCGAGGGCCGGGTCCGGGGGCGGTGCCGGTACGGGCACGGGTGCGGGTGCGGGCACTGGTACGGGCACCGGCGCGCTCGACAAGCCGACGGGCCCGGCGGGTGCGGGCGCCTCCGACGGCGCCGATGCCGATGCCGATGCGGGTGCCTCCGGCCGTGCCGATGCCGACGCGGACGCCGACTCGGACCTCATCGGACTCGACCCGAACCGTGCGACGCTGCGCCCCAGGCTCCTCTGGTTCAACGCCGCGCTGACGGTCACGCTGCTCGTCCTGCTGATCATGCAGACGCTGCCGATCCCGGTGCTCTTCCTCCTCGGCGCCGCCCTCGCGCTCACGGTCAACTTCCCGAACATGAAGGACCAGAAGGCCCGGATCGCCGCCCACGCCGACAACGTCCTCAACGTCTCCGGAATGGTCTTCGCCGCCGCCGTCTTCACCGGCGTCCTCACCGAGAGCGGCATGGTCGACGAGATGGCCCGGTCCCTCGTGGACGCGCTCCCGGACGGTCTGGGGCCCTACATGACGATCGTGACGGGCGTCCTGAGCATCCCGTTCACGTACTTCATGTCGAACGACGGCTTCTATTTCGGCATCGTCCCGATCCTGGCGGAGGCGGGCGCCGCGCACGGTGTGTCGTCGGCGGAGATCGCCCGCGCCTCGCTCACGGGACAGGCCCTGCACATGTCGAGCCCGCTGGTCCCGGCGGTGTACGTGCTGGTGGGCATGGCCAAGGTGGAGTTCGGCGACCACACGCGCTTCACGGTGAAGTGGGCGGCGCTGACGGCCCTGGTGGTGCTGGCGGCGGGGCTGCTGTTCGGGATCCTGTGAGCCTCGGAGGGGTTATCCACAGGGGGAGCGCCGCGGCTTTCCCTGAACTAGGTTGAGCGTCATGAAGGCACACGACGGGATGTTCATCGGCGGAGCGTGGCGGGAAGCCAGGAGCGGGGAGACCATCGAGGTCCTGAATCCCGCGGACGGGTCGGTCCTCGCGACCGTCCCCGCGGGCGGACCCGAGGACGTGGACGCGGCCGTGAAGGCCGCGCGGGCCGCGCTCCCCGGCTGGGCCGCCACGCCGCCAGCCGAGCGCGCCGCGCTGCTCGGCGCGTTGCGGGACGTGCTGGAGGCGCGGGCCGGGGAGATCGCGGATCTGGTCACCGCGGAGCTGGGCTCGCCGGTCACGCTCTCGCGCAAGGTGCACGCGGCCGTGCCGGTGCTGGTCTGCGGGAGTTACGCGGAGTTGGCCGCCGGGTTCGCCTTCGAGGAGAGAGTCGGCAATTCGCGCGTGCTGCGCGAGCCCGTGGGCGTCGTCGGGGCGATCACGCCGTGGAATTATCCGCTGCACCAGATCGTCGCCAAGGCGGCCCCCGCCCTCGCCGCGGGCTGCACGATGGTGCTGAAGCCCGCCGAGGACACCCCGCTCGTCGCGCAGCTCTTCGCGGAGGCGGTGCGGGAGGCGGGCATCCCCGCCGGGGTGTTCAATCTCGTGACGGGACTCGGCCCGGTCGCCGGACAGGCGCTCGCCGAGCACGAGGACGTCGACCTCGTCTCGTTCACCGGCTCGACCGCCGTCGGCCGGAAGATCGGCGCGCTGGCGGGCGGCGGCGTCAAGCGCGTCGCCCTGGAGCTCGGCGGCAAGTCGGCGAACGTCATCCTGCCCGGCGCCGACCTGACGAAGGCCGTCAAGATCGGCGTGGCCAATGTGATGTCGAACTCCGGCCAGACCTGCAGCGCCTGGACGCGCATGCTCGTCGACGCCGAGCGCTATGAGGAGGCGGTGCGCCTCGCCGCCGAGGCCGCCGCGAAGTACGTGCCGGGTGACCCCCGTGAGGAGGGCACCCGCCTGGGCCCCGTGGTCAATGCCAAGCAGCGCGAGCGCGTCACCGGGTACATCGAGCTGGGCGAGAAGGAGGGCGCGCGGATCGTCGCCGGCGGCGCCACGCCCCCGGAGGTCCCCGAGGGCCACGAGGCGGGGCATTACGTCAGCGCGACCGTCCTCGCCGATGTGACCCCCGCGATGACCGTCGCGCGCGAGGAGATCTTCGGCCCCGTGCTGTCGGTCCTGAAGTACGAGGACGCGGAAGAGGCCCTGCGCATCGCCAACGGCACGGAGTACGGCCTCGCGGGCGCCGTGTGGTCCGACGACGAGGAAGAGGCCGTAGCCTTCGCCCGCCGCATGGAGAGCGGCCAGGTGGATGTCAACGGTGGCCGGTTCAACCCCCTCGCGCCCTTCGGGGGGTACAAGCGGTCCGGGGTCGGCCGGGAGCTGGGCTCGCACGGCCTGGAGGAGTATCTGCAGACGAAGTCGCTCCAGTTCTGACCCTTCCTCTCCTCTCCCGGTGTCCGCTCCGGGCTCTCCCCAAGGAGTTCAGCCATGATCCGCGCTGCCGTCCTCTCGGCCGTCTCGGCGCCGCTCGTCGTCTCCTCGATCGAACTGCCCGAGCCCGGCCCCGGCCAGGTGCGGGTGCGGCTCGCCGCGGCCGGGGTCTGCCACTCCGACCTGTCGCTCTCCAACGGCACCCTGCGCCAGCCCGTCCCCGCCGTCCTCGGCCATGAGGGCGCGGGCACCGTGCTCTCCGTGGGGGAGGGCGTCACGGGAGTGCTGCCCGGCGACCGTGTGGTGCTCAACTGGGCGCCGTCCTGCGGCTCCTGCCACTTCTGCGCCGAGCTGGCCGAGCCCTGGCTCTGCACGGAGGCCAACGCGGCGACGACGGTGCCCTATGCGCGTACGCGCAGTGGGGACGAGCTGTATCCGGGGCTGAGCGTCGCCGCGTTCGCCGAGGAGACCGTGGTGCCCGCGCGTGCCGTGCTGCCGCTGCCCGAGGGCGTTCCGCTGGAGGACGCGGCGCTGCTGGGTTGCGCGGTCCTCACGGGGTACGGCGCGGTCCACCACAGCGCCCGTGTGCGTCCCGGCGAGTCGGTGGCCGTCTTCGGCGTGGGCGGCGTCGGGCTCGCCACCCTCCAGTCGGCACGGCTGGCAGGGGCCGGCCGCGTCGTCGCCGTGGACGTGTCGGAGAAGAAGGAGGAGCTGGCGCGCGCGGCGGGGGCGACGGACTTCGTCGTCGCGGGCGCCGAGCCGTCCGCCACGGCGAAGGCGGTGCGCGCGGTGACCGAGGGGCGGCGCGGCGCCGACGTGGCCGTCGAGTGCGTGGGCCGCGCCGAGACGATACGGGCGGCCTGGGACTCCACGCGGCGCGGCGGCCGGACGACGGTCGTGGGCATCGGGAGCAAGGACGAGCGGGTCTCGTTCTCCGCGCTGGAGGTGTTCCACTTCGCGCGCACGCTCAGCGGCTGTGTCTACGGGAACTGCGACCCGGCCCGCGATCTGCCGCTGCTCGCCGGGCATGTGCGCGAGGGGCGGCTGGACCTGGGCGCGCTGGTCACCGAGCGGATCGCGCTGGACGAGGTGGGCGGCGCGTTCGAGGCGATGCGTTCCGGGCGGGGAGGGCGCTCGTTGATCGTATTCTGAGCGGTCATGGACGATCTGCTGACCGAACGGCTCGTGCTCCATCCCCTGACACCGGCCGAGGCGGAGCGCGTGGCCGCGGGCAAGCCCGCGGAGGGGGACCGCTGGGCACCCGGGTATCCGTCCGCCGCCGACGTCGAGGGCGCGACCGCGTTCGTGCAGGCCTGCCGGACCACGGGCGACCCGCGGCCGTTCGGGGGGTACGAGATACGCCGCCGTGCGGACGGCCTCGCCATCGGCGGCACCGGCTTCAACCGCCTGCCGGACGCCGACGGCACGGTCACCATCGGATACGGACTGATCACCTCCGAGCGCGGCAAGGGGTACGCCACCGAGGCGCTGCGTGGCCTGATCCGTTTCGCGCGCGAGTGCGGCCTCTCGCTCGTGAAGGGCGACGCCGACCTCGGCAACGTCGCCTCGCAACGGGTGATGCTGGCGGCGGGCATGCGGTACGTGGGCGAGGACGAGCGGGTGCGGTATTACGAGATCGCGTTCCCGGAGGACGACACGTAGGGGCCCTGAGCCGGCGTCGTCGTACCGGCGCGGGCCGCCCGGTTCGCGACGGGGAGCGCCTCCGCGCCCCCTTCGTGCCTTCGTGCCTTCGTGCCTTCGTGCCTTCGCGCCTTCGCGCCTCCGTGCCTTCGCCGAGTCCCGCCCGCCGGGAGTGCCCGGCACACTGAGCACATGGACGCTGGTCTCGCCGCCCTGCTGGGCGCCGCCGTCGGTTCCCTGGCCACGCTCGGCGCCGCGATGGTCAGCAGCCGGGCGCAGGCCCGGGCGCAGCACGAGCAGTGGCGCCGGCAGCACCGCCGCGACGCCTACGCCGGTTATCTCAGCGCACTGCACGACCGCGACATCGCCATGGACGCCGTCCTCGACGCGCTGCGCGCGGACGAACCCGACCTGGCCGAGGTCGACGACAGAGTGCACCGCTTCATCGGCCTGGCCCGCGAGGTCCACCGCGCCGCGGAGGTCGTGATCCTGGAGGGCCCGGCGCCCCTCGCGGAGGTCGCCGAACGCGTCACCCGGGCCTCCAGCAGCCTCTCCGAGGTCATGCGCGCGATGGTCACGAACGCCCACGCGGGAGACGCCTCCCGCAAGCCCGAGGACGCGGCCCTCGCGGCCGAGCGCGAACGCGCGCTCTACGAAGCGGTCAAGGACTTCCGTCTCGCGGCCCGCAGAACCATCGGCAGCACGCATTGAGGACTAAGCGGACGCTCACTCGCGGGATAGGGTGACGGGATGACGGTTGAGTCCGACGAGTCCTTCGGCGATGTGACGCCCGACGCCGCGCGGCGGCTGCTGCTGGGCGCGGTGGAGGCGTTCGCCGAGCGGGGGTTCCACGCCACGACGACCCGCGACATCGCGGGCCGCGCGGGCATGAGCCCGGCCGCGCTCTACATCCACTACAAGACGAAGGAAGAGCTGCTCCACCAGATCAGCCGCGTCGGCCACGAGAGCTCGGTGCGGGTCCTGGAGGAGGCCACCTCGGGCGACCGTACGGCGGCGGAGCGGCTGGCGAGCGCCGTGCGCGCGTTCACCCGCTGGCACGCGGAGCACCACACCACGGCGCGGGTCGTGCAGTACGAACTGGCCGCGCTGAGCGAGCCGCACCTCGCCGAGATCGTGACGCTCCGCCGCCGCAGCGAGGAGATCCTGCGCGGGGTGCTGCGGGACGGCACCGAGACGGGCGAGTTCGCCGTCACGGACCTGCGGGGGACGACGCTGGCGATGATGTCGCTCTGCATCGACGTCGCCCGCTGGTTCAGCCCCGACGGCCGCAAGTCGCCGGACGAGCTCGGCGTGCTCTACGCCGAACTCGCCCTGCGCATGGCGGGCCACGCGCCCTCCGAGGTCACCAGTAGTAGCGGCTGAGGCTCTCCGCGACGCAGACCGGCCGGTCGCCGCCCTCGCGCTCGACCGTCACCTTGGCCGCGATCTGCACGCCGCCGTCCTTCGTCTCGGTGACCTCGGTCAGCTCGACGCGGCCGCGCAGCCGGGAGCCGACGGGCACGGGCGCGGGGAAACGGACCTTGTTCACCCCGTAGTTGACGCCCATCCGCATGCCCTCCACGCGCATCACCTGCGGCACCAGGGAGGGCAGCAGGGAGAGCGTCAGATAGCCGTGCGCGATGGTCGAGCCGAACGGCCCGTCGGCGGCCCGCTCCGGATCGACGTGGATCCACTGGTGGTCACCGGTCGCGTCGGCGAAGAGGTCGATCCGCTTCTGATCGATCTCCAGCCAGCCGCTGGTGCCCAGCTCCTGGCCGACCGCCGCCGTGAGTTCGGCGGCCGAGGTGAAGACCCGGGGCTCAGTCATGCGTACAACCTCCCGCGCTCGCGCGTCCCGTACGCGCACACCTAATAAGCGATTGCTCAGTCACGTCGCGTTCAGCATGCCACCCGCACCGCCCCCGCGCCAGCCCTGCCCGGACCGGTACCGACCGGTTCCGCCCCGTCGTCACCACATCGCGGGCCTGCGGTTCCGCCACGGCCTGGCCTCCTCCAACTGCGCGGACAGCGCGAGGAGCGGGCCCTCCTCGCCGTGCCGCCCGCCGAGCATCACCCCGATCGGCAGGCCCTCGTCCGTCCAGTGCAGCGGAAGGGAGACGGCGGGCTGGCCCGTCGCGTTGTAGAGCGGAGTGAACGGGGTGAACCGTGCGAACCGCTCGAACTCGCCCGCCGGGTCCTCGTCGTCCCGCAGCGCGCCGACCGCCATCGGGGGCTGCGCGAGCGTGGGGGACAGGATCACGTCGTACCCGGTGCCGGGCGCGAGCAGGGTGTCGGCCAGAAGCTGCGCGACCGACCGGAAGGTGGAGAGCGCCCGTACGAAATCCGGCGCCGGTATCGCGCGCCCCCGCTCCCGGATGAACCGGGTCAGCGGCGTCAGCAACCCCTCGCACTCCTCCGGCACCGGGCGGGAGGCCGCGCGCACGGCCCATACGGTGCTGAACGCGGCCCGCATCGAGTCGTCGGCCGGAAGCTCCGCCTCCTCCACCTCGTGGCCGAGGTCCCGCAGCAGCTCGGCGGTGCCGCGCGCCGCCGCCGCGCACTCCGGGTGCGGCGCGATCTCCGGTACGGGCGTGCCCGCCAGCGCGAGGACCCGCAGCCTGCCCGGCACCCGCGCCGGGTCGGCCCACGCCGCGAAGGTGTCCCCGTCGGCGAGCGGCGGCGCCGTGTACGGATCGCCGGGCATCCGGCCCGCGAGCACGTCCAGCAGCGTCGCCGCGTCCGCGACCGTACGGGCGAGCGGGCCGGACGTCGCCAGTCCGGCCACGTCGTGCTGCGCGGGGCCCGAACTCACCCGGCCACGGCTCGGCTTGACCCCGACCAGGCCGCAGGCCGAGGCGGGGATGCGGACCGACCCGCCGCCGTCGCTGGCGTGCGCGACCGGCGCCAGGCCACCGGCCACCGCGGCGGCGGCACCGCCGCTGGACCCGCCCGCCGAGCGTGCGAGGTCCCAGGGCGTGCGCGCGGGCGGCGCCAGCAGGTTCTCGGTGTAGCACGGAATCCCGAATTCGGGTGTGTTGCTCTTCGCGATCATCGGGCTGCCGCCCGCGCGCAGCCGCGCGGCCACATGGTCGTCGCGGTCCGGCACATGGCCGGAGAAGGCGGCCGACCCCATGGTCGTGCGTACGCCCGCGACGTGGTTGAGGTCCTTCACCGGCACCGGGACCCCGTGCAGCGGCGGCAGTGCGTCCGCGCGCCCCGCGCGGCGCGCGGCCATCGCCTCGGCCTCGGCGTCGGACGCCTGCTTGCGGGCCAGCTCGGGCGTGACGGTCAGATACGCCCCCAGCTCCGCGTCGAGCCGGTCGGTCCGCTCCAGGTAGTGGGCGGTCAGCTCCACGGGCGAGAGTGTGCCCGCCCGTATCGCCGCCGCCTGTTCGGTCGCGGTGAGATCGTGCAGTGAGGACATGGCACCGTCCGTCCGGTCGTGCCCCGCACGGGGCTGGCGGGTGGTACGGCGCATCCTCGCATCGGGGTCAGGAGGGCACCACGGTGCCGCGATAGGCGCGGCGCCGGGCGGAACTCGCGCGCGCGGCCCGCCCGTTGGGCCGCCCCTGGCGCGCTTCGCGCTCCTCCTGGGCGTCCATGGAGCGGATCATTCGGCGCAGCACCTCGGCCAGGCGCGGCGTCGGGGGCTGCGCGGGGTCGCAGCGGAGCAGCGAACGGCCGCCCCAGGTCAGGCTGTGCCAGGCGTCGAGGGCGGTCGGCTGTCTGATTCCTTCGCGCTTCTCCCGTCTGCGCCGGGCCGCGACCTCCGACTCGTAGGCAAGCCAGACCGCGCGGGCCTCCTCCAGCTCCTCCAGGGCCGCGACGAGCAGCGAGGGGTCGGGCTCGCGGTCGTCGGGGTGGATGCCCGCGCTCGCGCACAGGTGCTGCCAGGTGGCCCGGTGGCCGTACGGCGCGAAGCGTTCGAGACATTTGCGGAGAGCCTGCCGACGCTGGGACGGCTCCCTCTCGGGATCACGGACTTGCTGGGCGAGAGCTCTGAAACCGGCCAATCATCCCACCTCCGGCGGAGAGGACCCGAGTCGTCGGGGATGTGACGTACCGACCCGCGCTTTGGATCCCACTCCCTTGCGGCGTGTTGCTGCGTGCTATGGCGTGGCGGAATACCCCTCATCACGGCATCTATTCCTGTTCGGGACAATTGCTCGCACCACCCGCCGCACGGGGCCACGTGAGGCGCGCGCGTCACACATGGGATGCGCCGCGCGCCCGCGTCACCGGCCCCACATGCCCGGTCCGTACGGCGTACCTCCTCCAACGTGCAGGGCCCGACCAGGGGTTCCCACGGCACATACCGACTGGTTAGTCTGCCGCGACGGCAGTCGGTCGCGAGGGCGGCCGGCGAAGCGACGAGGAGGGCTCCGGAATGGACGCGGTGCGAGGCAGGACGGTCGTCGTCACGGGCGCGGGCCAGGGAATCGGCGCCGCGCTCGCCCGCCGGTTCGCCGCCGGGGGCGCGCGGGTGGCCGTGAACGATCTCGACGCCGCCAGAGCCGCGGCCGTCGCCGCCGAGATCGGCGGTGTGGCCGTGCCCGGGGACGCCTCGTCCGTCGTCGCACCGGCCCGCGCCGCGCTCGGCGGCACGGTCGACGTCTTCTGCGCCAACGCGGGCTCCGCCACCGAGGGCGGCCCCGAGGCCCCCGACGCCGCCTGGGACGCGTCCTGGGACCTCAACGTGATGGCGCACGTACGGGCCGCGCGAGAGCTGGTCCCGGAGTGGCTGGAGCGGGGGAGCGGGCGGTTCGTCGCGACGGTCTCGGCGGCCGGGCTGCTGACCATGGTCGGCTCCGCGCCCTACAGCGTCACCAAGCACGCCGCGTTCTCCTTCGCCGAGTGGCTCTCGGTCACCTACCGGCACCGGGGCATCGACGTGCACGCGATATGCCCCGAGGGCGTGCGCACCGCCATGCTGAGCGCCACGGGCACCACCGGCGACGTCGTGCTCGCGCCGGGCGCGATCGAGCCGGAGGCCGTCGCGGACGCGCTGCTCGCGGCGATCACGGAGGGGCGGTTCCTGGTCACCCCGCACCCGGACACCGCCCGCTACTACGCGACCCGGGCCGCCGAGCCCGACCGCTGGCTGACGGGCATGAACCACCTCCAGCAGAAAGTGGACGCCCGGCTCGCGGAGGAGGGCGGCCGATGACGGGGCAGAAGGACGGCACGCGGTACGAGGACAAGCCCTGGCTCGCGCAGCTCAACGCCGCGCAGCGCGGGCCCGTCACCCCGCCCGAGACGGTGCTGCACGCCTTCCGCGACGCGGCCCGCGCGGTGCCGGAGCGCACGGCGCTCGCCTACTTCGACGGACGGCTCTCCTACGCCGAGGCCGACGCCCTCTCCGACGGCGTCGCCGCGCACCTCGCGTCCCGCGGCGTGGCACGCGGCGACCGCGTCGCGATCATGCTCCAGAACTCCCCGCACTTCGTCCTCGCCCTCCTCGGCGCCTGGAAGGCGGGCGCGACGGTCGTGCCGCTCAACCCGATGTACAAGGACCGCGAGGTCGCGCACGCCCTGGAGGACTCCGGGGCCGCCGCGCTGATCTGCTCGGACCGCGCCTGGGAGGCGTATCTGCGCGGGACGGCTGCGCGCTCGCCCGTACGGACCGTGCTGACCGCCTGCGAGCTGGACCTCCAGACGCGGAACGACCCGCGCGTGCTCGGCTTCTCCCGCGCCGCCGGCCCCGGGACGGACGCGGAGGACCTGCTGGAGGCCGCCCGGCGGGGCGGGCCGGCTCCCGAGGGGCGCGAGCCGGCCGGCGCCGACACGGCCCTGATCAGCTACACCTCCGGCACCAGCGGCACCCCGAAGGGCGCGCGGAACACCCACGCGAACATCGCGTTCAACGCGGAGCGGCAGCGCGTCGGCCTCGGATTCCCCGAAGGCTCCTGCGTCTTCGCGCTCGCCCCGCTCTTCCACATCACCGGGATGGTCGTCCAGCTCGCCTCCTGCCTGGTCAACCGGGGCACCTTGGCGCTCACCCACCGCTTCGAGGCGGGCGTCGTGCTCGATGCCTTCCTGGAGCACCGGCCCGTCCACACCGTCGGCCCGGCGACGGCCTTCATGGCGCTGGCCGCCCATCCGGCCGCCACCCGCGACCACTTCGCCTCCTTCCGCCACGTCTCCTCTGGCGGGGCGCCGCTGCCGCCCGCGCTCGTGGAGAAGTTCCGTGCCGCCTTCGGCCCGTACATCGGGAACGGCTACGGCCTCACCGAGTGCACCGCCCCCTGCGCCTCCGTCCCGCCGGGCCGGGAGGCGCCGGTGGACCCGGTGTCCGGCACGCTGGCCGTCGGGGTGCCGGGGCCCGACACGGTGGTGCGGATCCTGGACGAGACAGGCGAGGCCGTGCCGTTCGGCGAGCAGGGCGAGATAGCGGTGCGCGGCCCGCAGGTCGTGCCCGGCTACTGGCGGCGCCCCGAGGACACCGAGGCGGCCCTGCCCGGCGGCGAACTGCACACCGGCGACATCGGCTTCATGGACCGCGACGGCTGGCTCTACGTCGTCGACCGCAAGAAGGACATGATCAACGCCTCGGGCTTCAAGGTCTGGCCGCGCGAGGTCGAGGACGTGCTCTACGGCCACCCGGCCGTGCGCGAGGCCGCCGTCGTCGGCGTCGCCGACGATTACCGGGGCGAGACCGTCAAGGCCTACGTCAGCCTGCGGCCCGGCGCCGACGCCACCCCGGACGAGCTGCGGTCCCACTGCGAGGCGGCCCTCGCCGCGTACAAGTACCCCCGCGCGGTCGAGATCCTGGCCGAACTCCCCAAGACCGCCAGTGGGAAGATCCTGCGGCGGGAGCTGCGTTCCCGTCCGTAGACAGCGCGGGACAGGGCGCCCGGAGGCCGCGCGAGCGAGCGCATGAACGAGAGGCAGGTGACGGCCATGACCAGGGCCGACACGAGAACCGGCACGGCCGGAGCAGAGAGAACGACCCCACAGCCGCCACAGCCCCGGCAGTCCCGGTCGCCCAAGCAGCACGGACAGCAGGGGCAGCAAGGGCAGCAGGGGGCGAACGGCGCCGCGGCGCCCGTCCCCCAACGGCTGCTGGCCGCCGCCACCCGCCTCTTCGCCGAGCAGGGCTACGACCGCACGTCCGTCCAGGAGATCGTGGAAGCCGCGGGCGTCACCAAGGGCGCTCTCTACCACTACTTCGGCTCCAAGGACGACCTCCTCCACGAGATCTACGGGCGGCTGCTCCGCCTCCAGCAGGAACGGCTCGACCTGCTCGCCGAGGACGAGGCCCCCGTCGAGCAGCGGCTGCGCGCGGCCGCCGCCGACGTCGTCGTCACCACCATCGACAACCTCGACGACGCCATGATTTTCTTCCGCTCCATGCACCAGCTCTCCCCGGAGAAGCAGAAGCAGGTGCGCGCGGAGCGGCGGAGGTACCACGAACGGTTCCGGGCGCTCGTCGAAGAGGGCCAGCAGAGCGGGGTGTTCAGCACGGTCACCCCCGCTGACCTGGTGGTGGACTACCACTTCGGTTCGGTGCACCACCTGAGTAGCTGGTACCGGCCCGACGGGAAGCTCACGCCACAGGAGGTCGCCGACCATCTCGCCGATCTCCTGCTGCGCGCGCTGCGCCCCTGAGCGGCCCCGAGCGCCCGTGAACGAAGAGCGAGAGGTAGGGAGAACCAGTGAAGGCTTGGCGCGTCCACACGAACGGTGAACCGCGCGACGTGATGCGGCTGGAGGAGATAACCGAGCCCGAACCGGGCCCCGGCGAACTCCTCGTGCGGGTCCGCGCCGCCAACATCAACTACCCCGACGCGCTGCTCTGCCGCGGCGAATACCAGATCCGTCCTCCTCTCCCGTTCACTCCCGGCGTCGAACTCTGCGGCGAGGTCCTCGCTCGGGGCGGGGACAGCGGCCCCGAGGCGGGCACCCGGGTGCTGGCCCAGCCCGTGCTGCCGAGCGGCGGCTTCGCCGAGCGGACCGTCGTCCGCGCGGACAGCGCCCTGCCCGCCCCCGAGTCCCTCGACGACGCGGAGGCCGCGGCCCTGCACATCGGCTACCAGACCGGCTGGTTCGGTCTGCACCGCCGCGCCCGCCTCCAGCCCGGCGAGACGCTGCTGGTGCACGCCGCCGCCGGGGGAGTGGGCAGCGCCGCCGTCCAGCTCGGCAAGGCCGCCGGTGCGACCGTGATCGGTGTCGTCGGCGGGACGGCCAAGGCCGAGACCGCCCGCTCGCTCGGCTGCGACGTCGTGATCGACCGTCGCTCCGACGACATCGTCGCCTCCGTCAAGGACGCCACCGGCGGACGCGGCGCCGATGTCGTCTACGACCCGGTCGGCGGCGACGCCTATGCCAAGTCCGTCAAGTGCGTCGCCTTCGAGGGCCGCATCGTCGTCGTGGGCTTCGCCAGCGGCGCCGTGCCGACGCCGGGGCTCAATCACGCACTGATCAAGAACTACTCCATTCTCGGGCTGCACTGGGGCCTCTACGCCACCAAGGAGCCCGCCGCGATCCGGTCCTGCCACGAGGAGCTGACGAAGCTCGCGGACAGCGGCGCGATCAAGCCGCTGGTCAGCGAAAGGGTAGGGCTGGAGGACGCCGCGGACGCCGTCCAGCGGGTCTTCGACGGGGTGACGACGGGACGGGTAACCGTCCTGCCCTGACGGCTTCGCCGTCCGCCGTCCGCCGGCGGTGCCGCCCGTCAGCGGTGCCGTCCACCGGCGCCGGATCCGACGCCGGGTCCGGCGGCGGGCGGCACCGCTTACGGCTCGCGGCTCAATATCACCGCCGTGCCGTACGCACACACCTCGGAGCCGACGTCCTCGGCCTCGCTCACGTCATACCGCATCGCCAGCACCGCGTTGGCCCCCCGGACGCGGGCCTGCTCGATCATGCGCTCCATCGCCTCGTTCCGCGACTCCACCAGGGTCTTCGTGAGGCCCTTCAGCTCGCCGCCGAACACCGACTTGATGCCCGCGCCGATCTGGCTGCCCAGGTGCCGCGAGCGCACCGTGAGGCCGAAGACCTCGCCGATCACCTGCTGCACCCGGAAACCGGGCACGTCGTTCGTCGTCACCACGAGCACGTCCTGCTGAGCGGTCTGGCCGCCGCCGAAATCTTCCATGCCTTCGACCGTATGCGCGGCGATCAGCCCCGGCATCTGCTGACCGGCCAGAATTCCCTGGCCACCCGGCCAGGGAATCCCTGACCGGTCGGCCTAGGCGTACCGACCGGCCTGCGTGCGCCGACCGGCTAGGCGTACCGCCGCAGCTCCCGCCGCGCCAGCGAGCGCTGGTGGACCTCGTCCGGGCCGTCGGCCAGGCGCAGGGTGCGGGCCGCGGCCCACAGCTCGGCCAGCGGGAAGTCCTGGCTCACGCCGCCCGCGCCGTGGAGCTGCACCGCGCGGTCGAGGATGTCCACCACCGCCCGCGGTGTCGCGATCTTGATGGACTGGATCTCGGTGTGCGCGCCCTTGTTCCCCACCGTGTCCATCAGCCAGGCCGTCTTCAGCACCAGCAGCCGGAGCTGCTCGACCTGGACCCGGGCGTCCGCGATCCACTCGTGGACCTGGCCCTGCCGGGCCAGGGGCTTGCCGAAGGCCGTACGGTCCAGCGCGCGGCGGCACATCAGCTCGATGGCGCGCTCGGCCATGCCGATCAGCCGCATGCAGTGGTGGATGCGGCCCGGTCCCAGCCGGGCCTGGGCGATGGCGAAGCCGCCGCCCTCCTCGCCGACCAGGTTCCGCGCGGGCACTCGCGCGTCGTGGAAGACGACCTCGGCGTGGCCCCCGTGCCAGTGGTCCTCGTACCCGTACACCCGCATCGCGCGGCGGACCTCGACGCCCGGGGTGTCGCGCGGGACGAGGATCATCGACTGCTGGCGGCGCACGTCCTCGCCGTCCGGGGCGGTCTTGCCCATCACGATGAAGATCTTGCACTCGGGGTTCATCGCGCCCGAGATGTACCACTTACGGCCGCTGATCACGTAGTCGTCGCCGTCGCGCCGGATGAGCGTGCCGATGTTCGTGGCGTCCGAGGAGGCCACGTCGGGCTCGGTCATCGCGAAGGCCGAACGGATCTCGCCGGACAGCAGCGGCTCCAGCCACTCCCTGCGCTGCTCGGGCGTGCCGAACTCGGTGAGGACCTCCATGTTCCCCGTGTCCGGCGCCGCGCAGTTGAGCGCGGTGGGCGCCAGCCGGGGGCTGTGCCCGGTGATCTCCGCCAGGGGCGCGTACTGGAGGTTGGTGAGCCCCGCGCCGTAACTCGGGTCGGGCAGGAAGAGGTTCCACAGGCCCAGCTTGCGCGCGGTGGCCTTCAGCTCCTCGACGACCGGGGGCGTGCGCCACGGCGAGTCCTGCGCCCCCCGCTGCTCGTCGGCGAGCGCCTCCGCCGGATGGACGTGCTCGCGCATGAACGACCGGAGCTGCTCGCGCAGTTCCTCGGTACGGGTGTCGAAGGCGAAGTCCATCTCTCAGCCCTTCCGGAGCGTGGTGAGTCCGTTGTCGATGAAGACCGGGACGAGGTCGCCTATCCGGTCGAAGCCCGCGCCGACGGTCTGGCCGAGCGTGAAGCGGTAGTGGATGCCCTCCAGGATCACCGCCAGCTTGAAGTAGGCGAACGCCGTGTACCAGTGGATACGGGACACGTCCCGGCCCGAGAGCCGTGCGTACCGCTCGATCAGCTCGGCCCCGTCCGGGTGGCCCGGCGCGTGGCTGGTGGTGCTGATCGGCGAGCCGGGCACGTCGAGCCCCTCGCTGTACATGGCCAGCAGGCCGAGATCGGTCAGCGGATCGCCCAGGGTGGACATCTCCCAGTCGAGTACGGCCGTGACCCGGTCCCTTCCGTCCACCAGGACGTTGTCGAGCCGGAAGTCGCCGTGCACGACCGTGGGCCGGGGCGAGGCGGGCAGCTTCTCGCCCAGCGCCGCGCGCAGTTCGTCGATCCCGGCCAGGTCGCGGCTGCGCGAGGCCTCCAACTGCTTGTTCCAGCGCCTGAGCTGCCGCTCCAGGAAGCCCTCGGGGCGCCCGAAGTCCCCGAGCCCCACGCCCTCCGGGTCCACCGCGTGCAGGGCGACGAGCGTGTCGGGCAGCGCCAGCACCACCTGGCGGGTCCGCTCCGGGCCGAGCGGCGCCAGCTCCTCCGCCGTACGGTAGGGCGTCCCGTCCACATGCTCCATCACGTAGAACGGCGCGCCGATCACCTCGGGGTCCTCGCACAGCAGCACCGTGCCCGGCACGGGCACGGGGGTGTCGCGCAGGGCGCTGATCACCCGGTGCTCGCGCCCCATGTCGTGGGCGGTGGCGAGGACATGGCCGAGCGGCGGACGCCGTACGACCCACCGGGACGTCCCGTCCGTCACCCGGTACGTCAGGTTGGAACGGCCTCCCTGGACGACCTCGGCGCTCAGCGGCCCCTGGACGAGTCCGGGGCGCTCCCGCGCCAGATGCCCGGCGAGCCGGTCGAGGTCCAGCCCCGGCGGGTGGGTCGCTTCGCTGTCTGCTTCGCTCATCGTGTGCGCGCTCCTCTGCGTCGGTCGTACTGATCATGCCGACTAGTCGGTATGGAGTCCAGAGGCCGTCCGGATCCGGAAGAACGGGGTGGAGTCGGGGCCTGTGCGGGTGTTACCGTCACGCCCATGTCCAGCCCCGAAGCGAGCCAACGCTAGCCACCGGTCGTCCGGTGGCTGATCCGCTGTCGCCGCTCCAGTAGTCAGCAGCCAGTAGGCGCTGTTGACGCGCGACCGCCGTCCGCCCTTGCCGGACCGCCTCCTTCTCGCGGGCTGTCTCTGACGCCTTCCGGCGTGTTCTGACGTTCGACCTCTCTTCCGTTCGGCGTCTCTTCCGCTTCCCCCTGCCCCAGTGCCGCACGCCCGCGCGCTCTTTTCTGTCACTTTCTCCCTTCATGGAGCTTTTTCATGCCATTTGCCGTCTACGTTCTTGGGCTGGCCGTCTTCGCCCAGGGCACGTCGGAGTTCATGCTCGCCGGGCTGGTGCCCGGCATCGCGGAGGACCTCGGCGTCTCGCTCGGCGCCGCGGGGCTGCTGACCTCCGGATTCGCCGTCGGGATGGCGGTCGGAGCGCCCCTGATGGCGCTCTTCAGCCGGAACTGGCCGCGCCGCAGCGCGCTGCTGGTCTTCCTCGGCGTCTTCGTCGCGGTCCACGTCCTCGGCGCCCTCACCCCGAACTACGCGGTGCTGCTGGCGACCCGGGTGCTCGCCGCGCTCGCCAACGCCGGTTTCTGGGCCGTCGCCATGACCACCGCCGTCGGCATGGTCGACGACCGGCACAAGGCGCGGGCCACCTCCGTGGTGGTCGGCGGCGTGACGATCGCCTGCGTGGCGGGCGTACCGGCCGGGGCCGTACTCGGCGGGGAGTTCGGCTGGCGCGCCGCCTTCTGGGCCGTCGCGCTCGTCTCGCTGCCCGCCGTCCTCGCGCTCGCGCGGGCGATCCCGGGCGGGCGCCCGGCGCCGACGCGGGTGGGCGCCCGTGACGAACTGCGGGTGCTCGGACAGCGTCCGCTGCTGCTCACGCTGCTGATGATGGCGCTGGTGCAGGGCGCCACGTTCTGCACGTTCACCTATCTCGCGACGCTCGTCACGGAGGTCACCGGCCTTGCCGAGAGCTGGGTGCCCGGCGTGCTCGCGCTCTTCGGCGTCGGCTCGTTCGTGGGCGTCACGGTCGGCGGACGGATCATCGACGCGCGCCCCGTCGGGCTGATGGTCGCGGGCATGGTGGCCCTCACCGTCGGCTGGACGGCGCTCGCGCTCGGCGCGGGCAGCGCGGCGGTGGTCCTGCCGCTCGTCTTCGTCCAGGGCATGCTCGCGTTCGGCACCGGGCCCGCGCTGATCACGCGGGCCCTGCGGCAGGCCGAGGCGGCGCCGACGCTCTCGGGCGGCTACGCCACCGCCGCGTTCAACGTCGGCGCCACCCTCGGGCCCTGGCTCGGCGGCGCCGCCCTCGGCGGATTCGCCGGGCTCGGCGGGCTCGGCCACCGCGCCCCGGCATGGGTGAGTGCGGCCCTGATGCTGGCGGCGCTCGCGGTCGTCGCGCTCGCCCTGGCCACGGCCCGCCGCCGGGGCCGTACGGGGGCCGTCGCGGGGGCGCCGGAATCGGAGAAGGCGGCGCCCCTCGCGTGACGGGGTACGCGGGCATCTGTGGGCCGGATCACCTCCGGCCCCCGGGTGCCCGCGTTGACCTTCTCACTGATGTGAAGGTTCGAGGATGGGGACGCGGGCACGACAGCCGCCATCAGTGGACGAGAGGTCAACTCCCATGGACAACCAGCTCTTCGACTACAGCCCCATCACCGAACGCGCGCCGCTCCACTGGCCGGGCGGCGCCCGGGTCGCGTTCTACGTCGCGGTCAACGTCGAGCACTACCAGATCGACCGCCCCTCCACGAGTCTCTTCGCCGACACCCGGAACCTGGCCCCCGACCCGCTCAACTACGGCTGGCGCGACTACGGCCCCCGCGTCGGGATCTGGCGGCTCATCGAGAGCCTCGACCGGCACGGGCTGCGCGCCAGCGTGATGCTCAACTCCGATGTCGCCGAGCGCTATCCGCAGATCGTCCGCGCGGGGCTGGAACGCGACTGGGTCTGGGCCGCGCACGGCAAGAACAATTCGATCCTCCAGGCCGGCATGACCGTCGACGAGGAGCGCGCCTATCTCGCCGAGGTGGTCGGGACGATCGAGAGGGCCACCGGGCGCAGGCCCCGCGGCTGGCTCGGCCCCGCCCTGACAGAGACCTTCCGGACGCCGGAGCTTCTCGCCGAACTGGGCCTGAGCTACGTGCTGGACTGGGCCAACGACGACCAGCCGTACCGGCTCAACGTGCCGGGGATGCTGAGCGTGCCGTACTCGATCGAGATCAACGACGTGCAGATGTTCGTCGGCAAGAGCCTCAGCGGGCCCGACTTCCTCCAGATCGTCAAGGACCAGCTCGCCCAGCTCCACGAGGAGTCGGTGGACAGCGGGCGGGTGATGTCGCTGGTGCTGCACCCGTTCGTCATCAACCAGCCCTTCCGGCACCGCTATCTGGACAGGGCGCTGGAGCACATCGCCCAGCACCCCGGGGTCTGGCTCACCACCAGCGACGAGATCGCCGAGCACTACGCCCGTACGGCCCAGGGGTGAGGCGGTGAGGCCCTAAGGGCCCACCGCCGCCGGGCACGGTACCGGGGCGCCGCCGTTCATCTCGGCCATGTCGGCGAACGCCGCGGGGACGTCGACCGGGGTGCCCTCCGGCGCCCCGGCGCGCTCGGCGAGGGCGCGGCGGAGGTTGGCGACCAGGCGCTCGCGTTCGGGGAGCGCGGCGAAGTCGCCGAGGTCCGCCTCGCGGGCCGCCTCCAGCGCGGAGAGGCCGCGGGAGTGCGCGTCGCGGGCCAGCCCGTCCACGTACCGCAGATAGCGCTCGACCTCGTCGTACACCTCGGGCCCCGCCGGCGGACCGTGGCCCGGGACCACCGTGTGCGCGCCGAGCGCGCGCAGCCGGTCCAGGGTGCGGAGGGAGCCGGTGAGGGAGCCCATCAGGACGAAGGGCGTACCGCCGTGGAAGATCAGGTCGCCGGTGAAGACGACGCCCCGCTCCGGCAGCCACACCACGGTGTCGCCCGTCGTGTGGGAGACGCCGGGGTGGAAAAGACGGCCCTCGGTCCCGCCGACATGGAGCGTCAGTTCGCCCTCGTACGTCAGCGTGGGCGGGGTGATCACGATCTCGCCGAAGTCGACGTCGGGCCACAGGGCGTGGAGCTGCCGTCCCGCGCTCAGCACCCCGGCGCGGCAGGAGGCGTGGCCGATGACGGTCGCGCCGGGCGGCTCCGCGGTGAACAGGGCATTGCCGTAGGTGTGGTCGCCGTGGTGGTGCGTGTTGACGACGAGGCGCGGCAGCGGCGCCCCGGACGCGAGCAGCGCCTCGCGCAGCGCCAGGGTGCGGCGCTCAGTGGCGGCGGTGTCGACGAGGAGCGTGGTCGTCCCGTCGGTCACCCACCCCGCGTTGTTGAGGCACCAGCCGCCGTGCGGCTGGACGTAGGCGTGCACGCCGGGGGCGACCTCGCGGCGGAACGGGGCGTCGGACGCGGCGTCCTGGACGGCTTCGGGGGCGTCAGTCATGCGACTGATGCTGCCCGGATCCCGCGCGTTTCAAGGCCGCCGCTGCCGCCTCCTCGGTCTCCTCCGGGGTTCCGTCGACCGGCACGGCGGCGCCGCGCTCGTCCTCCTGGAGCCGCTCCAGCGCCTCGAACTGGGAGCGGAGCAGGCTCGCGGGCATGAAGTGGCCCTTACGGCCGCGCAGCCGCTCCGCGATCAGCTCCTCCGAGCCGTCGAGATGGAGGAAGAAGAGCGCGGGGGAGGCCCGGCGCAGCCGGTCGCGGTAGCGCTGCTTGAGCGCCGAGCAGACCAGCACCGCGCCCTCGTCCGACCGGACACGCTCACTCAGCCAGTCGGCCATCGCCGCCAGCCAGGGGGCGCGGTCCGCGTCGTCGAGCGGCTGTCCGGCCGACATCTTCCGGACGTTCTCCGGCGGATGGAAGTCGTCCGCGTCCTCGAACGGCAGCCCGAGCCGGGCGGCGAGCCGCTCCCCGATCGTGCTCTTCCCGCTTCCCGACACACCCATCACGACCACCAGCGGCCTCGCGGCAGGCTTCAAAGCAGCATCACTCCCACGGCGACCAGCAGCAGTACGCAGGCCAGGGTCGCTCTCATCTCTCCGACGCGCAGGGCGCGCGGGGTCTCCCGGGTGCCCAGCTCCTGGATACGGCGATGGGCCACGGCCAGGAACGCCAACCAGGACAGCGCCGCGAGGGCGACGCCCGTGAGGGCGAGCGCCCCGGTGTCGCCCGCGACGACCGTGCGGAGGGCGAGGCCGACCGAGACGACGTACGTCAGCGTCGTGCGGCGCCAGGCCAGGCGGGTGCGCTCCGGCTGGGCCCCCGGGTCGCGCAACGGGCGGGCCGGGCCCTCCGTCTCCGGCGGCGTGGTCACCTGCCCGCCCAGCCGAACGCCACCACCACGATCACCGCCAGCGCCGCCACCGCCGTGCCCGTGGCGAGCAGGACGGGGAAGCGCGAGGTGGGCAGGTCCTCGCCGCGCCGCATCGCGCGCTCGCAGCGCAGCCAGTGGTTCACCGCGCGGAACGCGCAGGCCGCGGCGCCGGCCAGCAGGACGACGGCGATGGTCGTGCGGACGCCCCACCGCAGCCCCGTCAGGAATTGGTCGACCGCGATGCCGCCCGCGACGAGCGCGAGCGCCGTACGGACCCACGCGAGGAACGTACGTTCGTTCGCGAGCGAGAAGCGGTAGTCGGGGGTCGTGCCCTCCGCCTTGATGAGCTGGGGCGCGAACCAGAGGCGGAGGGTCGCGGTGAACCGGTGGATCATGCTCCGAGCCTACGTCCGCGCCTCGCGCAGGCGCCGGAGGCGTCGGTGGCACTCCAGGCCGTCGGGCACGACGTCCCAGCCGGGAAGCGCCCGCTCCAGCTCGTCCGGGGCCATCCAGTCCCACCAGGCGACCTCCTCGGCCTGCGGATGCACGGGCAGGGTGCACACCACCTCGTAGACGGTGACGAACCACGAGTGCTCGGCCGTCCCGAAGAGAAACTTCAGCCGCCGCTCGGGCCGCGGCAGGCCGCTGACGCCCAGCTCCTCCTCGGCCTCGCGCAGCGCCGCCGCGTCGTACTCCTCGCCCGCGCCGACGACGCCGCCCACGACCACGTCGTACATCGAGGGAAAGATCAGCTTGGTCGGGGTGCGCCGGTGCACGAAGATCCGGCCCCCGGCGTCCCGCACCTGGATCGCCGTGCTGCGGTGGCGCAGGCCCCGCGCGTACACCTCGCCGCGCGGGCGCCGTCCGACGACCCGGTCCTCGGCGTCCACGATGTCCAGCACCTCGTCCGCCTGCCGTCCCGGCCCTGCCTCTTCCGTCATGCCCTCCATCCAAACACTCCGCCGCCGAGGGGGTGCCGGTGGCCTGGAGCGGGGGTTACTCTCCGGTCACCAGACGTGTCGCCGGACGAAGGGTGGGCGCAGCGCATGGCGTACGACGCCGATGTGATCGTGATCGGAGCGGGCCTCGCCGGGCTCGCGGCCACCGCCGAACTGGCCGAGGCCGGACGGCGGGTGATCCTGCTCGACCAGGAGCCCGAGCAGTCGCTGGGCGGTCAGGCGCACTGGTCGTTCGGCGGGCTCTTCTTCGTCAACTCGCCCGAGCAGCGCAGGCTGCGCATCCGCGACAGCCGCGAGCTGGCCTGGCAGGACTGGCAGGGCACGGCGGGCTTCGACCGGGACGAGGACCACTGGCCGCGCCGCTGGGCCGAGGCGTACGTCGACTTCGCGGCGGGCGAGAAGCGGTCCTGGCTGCGCGCGCAGGGCCTGAAGATCTTCCCCGTCGTCAACTGGGCCGAGCGCGGCGGCTACGACGCGCGGGGCCACGGCAACTCGGTGCCCCGCTTCCACATCACCTGGGGCACGGGCCCCGGCGTCGTCGAACCCTTCGAGCGGCGGGTGCGGGCCGGGGTCGCGCGGGGCCGGGTCGAGCTGCGCTTCCGGCACCGCGTCACGGGCCTGGCGCGCACGGGCGGCGCCCTCGACACCATCACCGGCGAGGTCCTGGTGCCCAGCGACGTGCCGCGCGGCGAGGCGAGCAGCCGCGAGGTCCAGGGCTCCTTCGAGCTGCGCGGCCAGGCCGTCGTCGTGACCTCGGGCGGCATCGGCGGCAACCACGAGCTGGTGCGGGCCAACTGGCCCGAGCGGATGGGCACTCCGCCTACGAGGCTGCTCTCCGGGGTGCCCGCGCACGTCGACGGGCTGATGCTCGGCGTCGCCGAGCGCGCGGGCGGCCGCGTCATCAACCGCGACCGGATGTGGCACTACACCGAGGGCATCGAGAACTGGAACCCCATCTGGCCGCTGCACGGCATCCGCATCCTGCCCGGCCCCTCGTCCCTCTGGCTGGACGCGACCGGAAAACGGCTGCCCGTACCCCTCTTCCCGGGCTTCGACACCCTGGGCACCCTGGAGCACATCATGCGAACGGGGTACGGCTACACCTGGTTCCTTCTCAGCCGGAAGATCATCGAGAAGGAGTTCGCGCTCTCGGGCTCCGAGCAGAACCCCGACTTGACCGGCCGTAACGTGCGGGACGTGCTGGGCCGCGCGCGCGGCGGCGCCCCCGGCCCCGTACAGGCGTTCCTCGACCACGGCGCCGACTTCCTCGTCGAGCGCGACCTCGGCACCCTCGCCCGGCGGATGAACGAGCTGACGGGCGACAAGCTCATCGACGGCGACGCGCTGCGCCGCGAGGTGCTGGCCAGGGACCGCGAGATCCGCAACCCCTTCACCAAGGACCTCCAGGTCACCGCCATGCGCGGGGCCCGCGCCTTCCTCGGCGACCGGCTCATCCGCGTCGCCCCGCCGCACCGCCTGCTCGACCCGGCCGCCGGGCCGCTCATCGCCGTACGGCTGAACATCCTCACCCGCAAGTCCCTCGGCGGGCTGGAGACCGACCTGTCCTCGCGCGTGCTGGCCGAGGGCGGCGAACCGGTGCCGGGGCTGTACGCGGCGGGGGAAGCCGCCGGGTTCGGCGGCGGAGGCGTGCACGGGTACCGCTCGCTGGAGGGCACGTTCCTCGGCGGCTGCCTCTTCTCCGGGCGGGCGGCCGGGCGGGCGGCGGCCCAGGCGGTGGGCTGAGCGGGCCATGAACCGGGTGACGGCGCACTTCTGGTTCGATCCGTCCTGCCCGTACACCTGGATCACCTCCCGCTGGCTGCGCGAGGTGGCCCGGGTGCGCCCGGTGCGGATCGAGTGGCACGTCATGAGCCTCACCCTCCTCAACGAGGGCAGGGAGACCGACCCCGAGGGCGATCCGGAGGGGTATCTGCGGATGCCGGTGCGGGTGTGCGCCGCGGTGCGCGAGGAGCACGGGAGCGAGGCGCTGGGCGCGTTCCTCACCTCCTTCGGCACCCGCCTCCACCTCGGCGGCGACTGGGACTGGGGCCGGGCCCTCCCGGACGCGCTCGCCGGGGCGGGGCTGCCGCGCGCGCTGGCGGACGCCGCGTGGACCGACTCGTACGACGCGGCCCTCCGCGCCTCGCACGAGGCGGGCGTCGCGCTCGTCGGCACGGATGTGGGGACGCCGGTCCTCGCGGTGGAGGGGCCGGACGGGACCGGGCGCGTCGCGGGCGTCTTCGGGCCGTGTGTCTCGCCCGCCCCGCGCGGGGAGGCTGCGGGCAGGCTCTGGGACGGGGCGCTGCTGGTGGCGCGCGTACCGGAGTTCCACGAGCTGCGCCGCGCGCCGGTGCCGCCCGACTTCGCCGAGTGAGACATGAGGAGCGACGCATGGACCTCACGGAAACGCCCCCCGGCGTGATGCCCCTGACCTTCGTCGTCGGCACCGGCCGCTCCGGGTCCACGGCGCTCTCCCGCGTGCTGCGGCTCCACCCGGACCTCCTCAGCCTCAACGAGCTGCTGGCCGGCACGATGCTCGCCGACACCCTGGGCGAAGAGCCGGTGCCCGGCGAGGAGTTCTGGCACTGGCTGACCCGGCCCACGCCCTTCTTCGACCGGATGATCCGCAGCGGCACCCCGCTGCCGGAGTTCCTCTACAACCGGCTCACCGGCGTCCGCTACTCCGCCGATACGACCGGCATCCCCGCCGTCTGCCTCATGGTCCTCCCGCATCTGACGGACGACCCCGACACGCTGCTGGACACCCTGGAGCCCGAGGTCACGCGCTGGCCCGTACGGCCCGGGCCGCGGCACTGGGAGGCGCTGTTCACCACGCTGGGCCCCGGCAGCAGGGCCGCCGTCGAGCGCTCGGGATACTCGCTGAACCGGCTCCCCGAGCTGCGGCGGGCCTTCCCGTACGCCCGCTTCGTGCACCTGTACCGCGACGGGCCCGACTGCGCCGTCTCCATGAGCCGCCACCCCGGGTACCGGCTGATCACCCAACTGCGGGAGCTGGCCGAGGTGTGCGGCGTGGACGACCTGTCCCAACTGACCGAGGAGCGCGTGGCGAAGGCGCCCCCGCACCTGACCGCGTTGCTCGCCGACCGGTTCGACCCCGCTCTCGTCCGCGACAGGGAGATGCCCGTCGCGCGGTTCGGCGCGCTGTGGTCCGAGCTGATCGCCGAGGGCGTGGGCCACCTCGGGGCGGTCCCGGCGCGGGCGCGTACGACACTGGTGTACGAGGAGCTGCTCGCCGAGCCCCGGCGTGAACTCGCCCGGCTCGCCGCGTTCCTGGGCGTCGGGGCGCCGGGGGAGTGGCTGGAGGCGGGCGCCGCGACGCTGGACTCCTCGCGCGTCGGCACGGCGCTGCGGCTCCCGCCGGACGAGCTGGCGGAGCTGCGCGCCGTGTGCGCCCCCGGCGAGGAGGCGCTCCGCCTCGCGGCGGGTGACGCGCCCTGACGCCCCTCGGACGCCCCCGGACGCCTAACGCCCCTCGGACGCCGCCTTCTCCAACTGGAACGCCTCGTTGCCCAGCCCGATACGGGCGTAGTCACCGGGGCGCCGGGCGCGCAGGTACAGGCCCACCGCCACGCCCGTCACGGCGGCGGCGCCCACGACGCCCGGCAGCACCCAGGCCAGCGCGGAGTCGGGGTCGGCGCCGAGCAGCACGTCGAAGTCCTTGACCGCGTAGACGAAGACGACGGCGAGCGCCACCGTCGCCAGGCCCGAGCACGCCAGCCGCCACGCCTGGGCACGCGCGGCGCCCCGCCGGACGAAGAAGGCGATGACGGCGACGGAGGTGGCGGCCATCAGCAGGATCACGCCGAGCGCGCCGAGGTTGCCCATCCAGGTGAAGAGGTGCAGCACGGGTGCCGTGGGGTCGCCGTCCGGCTTGTCGTCGCTGATGAGGAAGGCGGCCACCACGACGACCGAGACGGCCGTCTGCACCAGCGAGCCGTAGGCGGGCGCGCCCGTGCCCGCCGAGGCGCGGCCGACCGCGCGGGGCAGCAGGCCCTCGCGGCCCATGGCGAAGGCGTACCGCGACACCACGTTGTGGAAGGCCAGCATGCAGCCGAACGCGCCGGTCACGAAGAGGATGTGCAGCACATCGGTGAACGCGGTGCCGAGCCGCGGCTCGGCGAGCGCGAAGATCAGCGCCGAACTCTCCTCGCGGGCCTTCTCCACCACGTGGTCCGGGCCCGCGGCGACGCCGATCAGCCAGGCGGTCAGCGCGTAGAAGACGGCGATGATGCCGACCGCGAGGAACATCACGCGCCGCACCACGGTCTGCGGCCTGTCGGTCTCCTCCGCGTACACCGGCGCCTGCTCGAAGCCCAGGAACGCGGCCACGGTGAAGCAGAGCGCGGTGCCCAGCCCCGCGCCGGAGACGGAGCCGGGGTCGAAGGCGTCGAGCGAGAGGCCCTGGGCGCCCGGGTCGGCGCCGTAGGCCACGTCGATGATCAGGACGAACAGCACCTCCAGGATCAGCACCAGCCCGACGACCCTGACGTTCAGGTCGATCTTCAGCGCGCCGAGCACGGCCGTCACCGCGAGCGCCGCCAGCGCGGGGATCCACCAGGCGACCGTGACGTCGAAGAACTTGTCGAGCAGCCCGGCGACCTCGAAGCCGAAGATGCCGTAGACGCCGACCTGGAGGGCGCTGTACGCGACGAGCGCCACATACGCGGCGGCCGAGCCGGCGAGCCCGCCGAGCCCGCGCGAGATATAGGCGTAGAACGCGCCCGCGTTGTGCACATGGCGGCTCATCTCGGCGTATCCGATGCCGAACAGCGCCATGATCACGCCGAGGATGACGAACAGCAGCGGCAGCCCCGTGATCCCCATGACCGCGTACGTCGTGGACATCACGCCCGCGACCGTCATCAGGGGAGCGGTGGCCGCGAGGACCGACATCAGCAGCCCCGCGGTGCCCAGGCGGCCCGCGCGCAGCGCCCGGTCCTGGCCCTTGTAGGTGCTGATCTCCTGTGTGCCGCTGGGGCCTTGGCCGACCGTGGACATGACGGGGGACGTCCTCTCCTGGGATGCGTGGCCTGAGGTGCGTGTCCTGGGGTGCGTGGGCGGGGTCAGACGGCGCCGAGGGAGGTGCGGTGCGCCGCGCGGAACGCCTTCCGGGGGTCGTCTCCCGCGTACGACCAGGGCTCCGGCGTGACGTAGGGGCCGATGCGCTGGAAGAGCGCGGCGGCCTCGGCCATGCGGCCCTCGTGGAACTTCGCGTGGGCGAGGAAGTTGAGGTCGTGCAGCCGACGGGGCCCGTGGTCCTCGGCGCCCCACTCCAGCCACCAGTTGAACGCGGCCCGCACGTAGAGCTGGGCCTGCCGGTCCCTCCAGTGGCCGGAAGCGGTGGGGTCGGGGGCCGTCTCACGGGCCGCGGCGAGGACCCGGTGGCGCTCGGCGTGGGCGACGACGGGGAGGAGGGCGAGCGGGGAGTCGGCCGGGGCGCTCTCGGCGGCCGACGCGGCGAACTCGTAGACGTCCGGGCCCTTTTCGGCGAGGACCGCCGCCATCAGATGGTGTGCGTGGTGGTGCTCGGGGTGCCGGGCCCGTAACTCCTCGAAGGCGTAACGGCAGTCGTCGGGCGAGGCCGTCGCGCGGAAGAGGAGGAGCAGCGCGAGCCAGGGCGTCGGATCGGCGGGCGCGGCCCGGACGGCGGTGGCGACGGCCTCGCGGGCCGCGTCCGGGGGGCGTTTGCCGCGCGCGGCCCGTAACGCCGTGGCGCAGGCGAGGAGGACGGCCGCGTCGGCGCTGTCCGGCTCCGTCAGCCGCCACTCGCGGGCCCACGACTCCGCCGCCGGGGCCGCCGCCAGGACCGTGCACCGGTGCCCGCGCCGGTCGCGGTCCTCGCCGGTGGCGAGGAGCAGGCCGCGCGCCTCGGTCCAGTGGCCCTGCGCGAGCGCGTCGCGGGCCGTGCGTAAGGCCTCGTCGTCCAGCGCGGGGTCGATCCTGCGGCCGTGGCCGAGGCGGCGGAACGGGGAGGGAGGGGGTGGAGGTGGTGGAGGTGTCATGGTCAGCGATCACCCAACCGGACCGGCAGGTGCGCGTCAAGGGCGGCCGGGGGCGCCTTTCGGCCGGACGGGAACGCGCCCCGGACGGCGGAGTGCCGCACGTCCGGGGCGCGTTGCGTGGGAAGGTTCAGGCTGTGCCGGGGAGCGCCTCAGGCGCTCAGAAGGTCAGCTTCCAACTGTTGATGTAGCCGGAGTCCGACGAGTAGACGTCCGTGACGCGGAGCTTCCAGGTGCCGCTCGCCTTCTCGGACGACGCGTTGACCGTGTAGGTGGCCTTGACGTTGTCGGCCGAGTCGTAGGCGCTGGAGTTCTTCACCCGGTATGCCGTGCCGTCCGGTGCGACGAGGTCGATGCGCAGGTCGCCGCGGTAGGTGTGCACGATGTCGACGGTGGCCTTGAGGGTGCTCGGCGCGTTGCCGTCGCGCGTGACGGCGATCGGCGACTCGACGGTGCCGGGGTCCGGGATCTGGAAGTCGTCGGTGTTCTCGTTCTCGCCGCCGGGCTCGCCCGGGCCGGGACGGGAGCCGACGTTGACGGCGGCCCAGGCGTGGGCGACCGCGTCGTACTGCGCGCTGGTCTGGCCGAAGAGGTCGGCCGCGGCCTCCAGGGTGGCGCGGCGCGCGTCCGCGTAGTCCGTCCTGGAGTGCATCTTCTCGGCCAGGGCCTTGAACCAGATCTTCTCGGCGCTCGCCCGGCCGATGCCGGTGACCGGCTTGTTGTCGTACGTGGGCGAGTCGTACTGCACGCCGTTGATGACCTTGGCGCCGCTGCCCTCGGACAGGAGGTAGAAGAAGTGGTTGGCGACGCCGGACGAGTAGTGCACGTCGACGTTGCCGATGCCCGAGTACCAGTTGTCCTTGGACGCGCCGTCCTTGCTGGGCTTGTCCATGTAGCGCAGCGGAGTGCCGTTGCCCCGGATGTCGATCTTCTCGCCGACGAAGTAGTCGCCGACGTCGTTGGGGTTGTCGGCGTTGAACTCGACGGCCGCGGCGAAGATGTCGGAGGTCGCCTCGTTCAGGCCGCCGGACTCGCCGCTGTAGACCAGCTTGGCGGTGTGGGAGGTGACGCCGTGGGTCATCTCGTGAGCCGCCACGTCGATGGAGGTGAGCGGCCTCTGGTTGTTCTGGCCGTCGCCGTAGGTCATGCAGAAGCAGGAGTCCTGCCAGAAGGCGTTCACGTAATTGTTGCCGTAGTGGACCCGGGAGTACGCGCCGACGCCGTCGCCCCTGATGCCGGAGCGGCCGTGCACGTTCTTGTAGTAGTCCCAGGTGAGGGCCGCGCCGTAGTGCGCGTCGACGCCCGCGGTCTGGGCGTTGGACGGTGTGCCGTCGCCCCAGGTGTCGTCGGCGTCGGTGAAGAGCGTGCCGGTGCCGGAGGTGCCGCGGTTGAGGTTGTACGTCTTGTGGTTGCCGCGCACGCCGTCGTTGAGCGTGTACTGGCCGCCGGAGCTGGTGGTGTCGAGGTTCACCTTGCCGCTGTACTGGCTGTTGCCGGTGCCGTTGTGCACGCCCTGGTACGAGAAGAGCTTCTTGCCCGTCTTCGCGTCCGTGATGGTGTGCAGCTCGTTGGGCGTACCGTCCTTCTGCTTGCCGCCCGCCACGGTCTCCCAGGCCAGCACGGGCGCGCTCTTCCCGGCGGCCCAGATCACCTTGCGGGGCTCCTTGGCCGCCTTCTTGACGGCGGGGGCCTTCTTGGCGGCCTTGGTGGTGGCGACGTCGATCGTGCCCTTGGTGGCCCGGTCGACGCTCTCGATCTTCCCGCCCTTGGTCTCGTGGACGACCAGGTCGCCGCCGAGGACCGGCAGTCCGTCGTACGTCCGCTCGTAGCGGGTGTGCACGGAGCCGTCGGCGTTCTTGATGACGTCACGCGGCTTGAGCTGTTCCTGCGATCCGAGCTTGAGCGACCTGGCGGTCGCCGCGCGGGTGTCCGCGGCGTCCTGGAGCAGGCCGGCCCGCTGCGTGGGGGAGAGCTTGACGGGCAGTTCCCCGGCGTCGGGCTTCGCCGCGTCGGGGCCCTTCGCCGCGTCGGGGCCCGCGTTGGCGGTGCCGCTCTGGATGCCGACGCCCACCAGGGCGGCGACGGCGATGAGCGCACCGCCGACGGTGGCTCGTCTTCGAGGGTTGGAACGCATACGCACGCTGAACTCCTTCTGCGAGACAGGGCAGAACAGGTGGAGCTGAGTACGCGTGGGGGGACGGTGCGATCGAACTGCTCCGGCGCGGCGGGTGTGGGGCGTGGGGGCGCGGCGCCTCGGCGAGCTGAAGAATGGCACCGGTGCCTCTCTGTGTCATTCCCCTGACAAGAACTTGGCCGGATTGCGTCCGTTTACACCGGCCCCGCGTTCGTTTAACGGACGGGGCCCGGAGCGGGCCAGGCTGGCCCGATCGGCCCTCGCTCCTGGCCTCAGGCGATGTCACGTTGCGGAGGGGAAATGGACACGGGAGCGCGGAGGGCACGCAGGGGGGCGTACATGGGCGAGGCCAGGGCGGGGCGGCGACGGCTGTGGCGGTGGCGGCGGAACGCGCTGCGGCGCAGGACGGACGTCGTGGAGGCGTGGGCGGTGCTGCTGGCGCTCGCCCTCATGGTGTGCGGCGGCGCGGCCGGCGGTTGGCTCGTCCACGGCGCGACGACGCGTCTCTTCGAGGAGCGCAGGGCGGAGGCGAGCCCGGTCGGCGCGGTCCTGCTCCGCGACGCGCCCCCCGCGGCCTGGTCGAACAGCGGCAGCACCGACAACACGGTGCGCGGCAAGGTCCGCTGGACGGCCCGCGACGGCACCCGGCACACGGGGCACGCGCGCGTCCCTGCCGGTGAGCGGGCCGGGGACAGGGTCACCGTCTGGACCGACGCGCGCGGCCGTATCGTCCGCGAACCCCCGGGCCCCGCCGAGTCCGTGACGGGCGCGGCGATGCTCGCCGCGGTCGCGGTCACCCTCTGGTGCCTGCTCGTCCTGACGGTCCTGGCGCTCCTCCGGGCCCGCTGGAACCGGGCTCGCCTCGCGGCGTGGGACCGTGCCTGGTCCGAGACGGGGCCCCGCTGGACGAGCGGCAGCGGTCTGACGTAGTCCGCCTGCCGGATCATGGTTGCCCCCTCGTCTCAGGGCTGGGCAGGGGCTGCCCCGTCCCGTGCGTTGCAGACTGCGACTGCTTCGTGGCTTGTCGCGCAGTTCCCCGCGCCCCTGAGGCCTCAGGGGCGCGGGGAACTGCGCGAGTAACCATCCACGGCCCGCAGCCTTGGGGGCACCTCCCTGCTCGAAGAGCTTGGGGGAGGACAGGTGGGGCAGCCCCTGCCCAGCCCTGAGATGAAGGGGGACGGCAAGGAGGGGTCATTCCTCCCCGGGGAGGGGCACGCGCCAGAGGATGTGGGTGCCCTTGGTGCCGGCGTCGCGGGCAAGGTGGGGCGCGGGCTCCACGAGCAGCGTGCCGCCCAGGAGTTCGGCGCGGGAGCGCATGTTGGCCAGGCCGCCCGTCTGGGGGCTGTCGCCGATGCCGACGCCGTCGTCGGCGACCTCCAGCTCGATGTCGTCGTCGACGGTGAGCGAGACCTCGACCCGGCGCGCGTGTGCGTGCCGCACCACGTTGCTGAGGGCCTCGCCGAGCACCGCCGTCACCTGCTCGGCCGCGCGCTGCGTCACGTTCGTGTCGACCGGCCCCTCCATGCGGAGCGCGGGCATGAAGCCGAGGGTCTCCGCCGAGTCGCTGACCGTCTTGGCCATGGTGCGGCGCAGGCTCGTGCCGGAGTCGCCGCGGCCCTCGCCCGAGGAGCGCAGCGCGAAGATCGTCGAGCGGATGATCCTGATCGTCTCGTCGAGGTCGTCCACCGCGCGCTCCACCCGCTCGGCCGCCTCCGGACGGTCGATCAGCCGGCCCGCGCTCTGCAGCGTCATCCCCGTCGCGAACAGCCGCTGAATCGCCAGGTCGTGCAGGTCGCGGGCGATACGGTCGCGGTCGTGCAGCAGCGCGAGCTGCTCGGACTCCGAGCGGTGCTGGGCCAGTTCGAGGGCGAGCGCCGCCTGCGCGGCGAAGTCGGAGATCAGCTCGACCTCGGTCTGGGCGAACGGTCGCCGCCCTATCCGGCGGCTCAGGCGCAGCGCGCCCGGCGCCTGCTTCTGGGCCAGCAGCGGGACGGCCACGGTCGGGCCGTGCGTGCTCTGCAGGCCGGAGAAGGCGTGGGTGCGGGGATCGTTCCTGATGTCCGCGGTGACGGCCGCCTCGCCGGTCCTCGCCGCCAGCCCCGGCAGCGTGTTCTCGAACGGCACGGCCAGGCCCGCGAGTTCCTTGGACAGCTCGCCCACCGCCACGTCCACGCGCAGCGACTCCGCGCCGGGGTCGGGGAGCAGCACGCACGCCGAGTCGGCCTGGGCGACCTCCAGCGCGCGCCAGGCGATGAGCCGCAGGACCTCGCCCGAGGAGGCCCCGCTGAGCAGCGTACGCGTGATCATGCCGAGCGCTTCCAGCCACTGCTCGCGGCGCCTGCTGTCCGCGTACAGCCGCGCGTTGTCCACCGCGACGCCCGCCGCGACGGCGAGCGTGGTCACGACCGCCTCGTCGTCCGCGTCGAAGTGGGCGCCGCCGCGCTTCTCCGTCAGGTAGAGATTCCCGAACACCTCGTCGCGCACCCGGACCGGCACCCCGAGGAACGAGCGCATGGGCGGGTGGTGGTCGGGGAAGCCCTGGCTCGCCGGGTGCTTGGTGAGGTCCGCGAGGCGCAGCGGCTCGGGGTGGCGGATCATCTCGCCGAGGACGCCGTGGCCCTCGGGGAGCGGGCCGATACGGGCCGCGGTCTCCTCGTCGATGCCCTCCGGCAGGAAGTCGGTGAGCCTGCCGCCCTCGCCGATGATGCCCAGCGCCCCGTACTCCGCGTTGGTCAGCGCCAGGGCCGCCTGCACGATGCGGCGCAGCACCTGCGCGAGGTCCAGCTCGCGGCCGACGCTGAGCACCGCTTCGAGGAGGCTGTGCATGCGGTCCTGCGTCGTACGGACCGCGTCCAGGCGGATCTGCAGCTCCTCCAGCAGCTCGTCCAGCCGGAAATGGGGCAGTCCGCCCCCGTACATCCCTTGCTGGTTGTGGTCCGCAGAGTCCGTCATGCGACCTCCGTACGGCGACCGGGCACCGGCCCCGGTTCCGCGCTCCCCGGGACCGCAGTGTACTTCGCAACCACCCTGCCACCGCAGACACTTCACCGGAATTGGCCCCGCTCCGGGGCCGCCGCGACGCGCCCCGGCGCGCCCGGGCCCGCTCCCGTACGCCCCCGGTCCGCTCCGGGAGGCGGCGCGTCCCGGGCACCCGTACTCCGGCGGGGGTGCCGAACGGCCCTTACGCGAAAGGGCTTCCATGGCGCACCCTGTGACCGCCGATCAGAGGAGGGCTGCAGTGCCGGATACCGACATCCGCGACGCTCACCGTGACCGCGATCCCGACCCCGATCCGGAAGTTCCCATTCGTGTCTTCCTGCTCGACGACCACGAGGTCGTCCGCAGAGGTCTGAGGGACCTGCTGGATGCGGAGCCCGACATGACGGTCGTCGGTGACGCCGCCGACGCGCGCCAGGCCCTGGCCCGTGCGCCCGCGCTGCGGCCCCAGGTCGCGGTGCTGGACGTCCGGCTCGGCGGCTCGGACCAGAACGGGGACCAGGCCGGTATCGAGGTGTGCCGTGAGCTGAAGGCACGGATGCCGGAGCTGGTCTGCCTGATGCTGACGTCCTTCGACGACGACGAGGCGCTGTTCGACGCGATCCTGGCGGGCGCCGCGGGCTACGTCCTCAAGCAGATCAAGGGCGCCGACCTGCTGACCGCGATCCGTACCGTCGCCAACGGCACCTCGCTGCTGGACCCGCAGGCCACCGCCCGCGTCATGTCCCGCATCCGCGCCCGCGAGCGGCAGTCGGCGCCGCCCGAGCTGGCGCGGCTCTCGCCGCGCGAGCGCGAGGTGCTGGAGCTGATCGGCGAGGGGCTGACCAACCGGCAGATAGGCGAGCGGCTCTTCCTGGCCGAGAAGACCGTGAAGAACCGCATCTCGTCGATCCTCTCCAAGCTCGGCGTGGGCCGCCGCGTCCAGGCCGCCGTGATCGCCGAGCGGCTGAGGGAGACGGAGGACTGAGGACCGAGCGGTGGCAAGCGCTGTCAGGACGGCGCCCTCCGCGAGTACGCTGCCACGCGTCCGCCCCCGACCGGTCAGGGAGAACGCATGCGGCGCGTCGCGCAGGTGATCAGGGTCCGTCCCGAGAAGCTCGACGAATACCGGGAGTTGCACCGCGAGGTGCCGGAACCGGTGCTCGCGCGGCTCCGCGCCAGCCACATCGCCAACTACTCGATCCATCTCCTCGGCGACCGGCTCTTCAGCTACTTCGAGTACCACGGCGACGACCTCGACGCCGACCTCGCGGCGATAGCCGCCGACCCCGCCACCCAGGAGTGGTGGAAGCTCACCGACCCCTGCCAGGAGCCCGTCCCCGAGGCGGGCGAGGGCGAGTGGTGGACTCCGCTGGAGCGGGTCTTCCTGATGGAGTGAGGGCGGGGGCCCGCTACGGGCGGGGCTGCTGCCTCAGCCGCTCCATCTCGCGCCGGTCCCGCTTGGTGGGACGCCCGGCGCCCCGGTCGCGCACCGGCACCGCGAGGGCGTCCTCGCGCGGGGGCGGCGGCGGGCTGTTGTCCACATAGCACTCCACCGCCACGGGGGCGCCCACCCGCTTCTTGATCAGGCGGCGGACGACGACGATCCGCTCGCGCCCCGCGTGCCGCAGCCGCACCTCGTCCCCGGCCTTGAGCGGGTGCGCAGCCTTCACCCTGTCCCCGTTGACCCGCACGTGTCCCGCGCGGGCCGCCGTCGCGGCCTGCGAGCGGGTCTTGGTCAGCCGCACGGACCAGATCCAACTGTCCACCCGAACGCTGCCCGCGCTCTCCCCGGCGGGCGTCCCGTCTGCCGTCATGTCCCGACTGTACGTCTCATACGGCGGTGAGGGGGGCCGGGGAGCCGGACCGCAGATGGTGGTCGAGGTGGATCTGGCGCGCGATGAAGCGCCCGTTCCCGACGCCGGCCCCGATGGCGACGGGCGCGAGCGAGTCCCCGTCCGGGAGCCCCGCGTAGTACAGCCCGGGGGCCGCCCCGAGCAGGCCCATCCGCTGGAGGGGCGCCCCGTCGGGGCCGAGGAGCCGGTCCGGCAGGAACCGGTAGTCGGGGCCGAAGCCGGTGCACCAGACGAGGGACGTGATGCCGTGGCGCGCCAGGTCCAGGGTGCCGCCGAAGTCGCGGACGTGCCCGGTCGGGACGGCGGGCGCGGGCCGCTGCTCCGGGACCGCGAACCCCCGGTCGCGGATGCCCGCGTCGATGGTGCCGAGGACGGCGCGGAACGCGCGCGTGACGGAACTCCCTCCGGGGACCGGCCGCAGCGTGACGGAATCCCGGCGCCGGTCCCGGCAGTGGTCCCGGTCCCGGCGCGCTGCCCCTGCTGCGCGGGCCCGGTGCCGCGCGCCGCGCGGGGGCGGCCTCGTACGTACTGCTCCCGGGCCTGCCGTCAGCGCGCCTACCGCGCGCGCCGCGCGGACCGGGCCTGACGCGCGGGCCCGGCGGGCCCCTGTGGGATGGAGGCAGCTCTACAGCGCGTCCGAGAGGCCCGAGGCGTGGAAGACGGCGCGGGCCGTCTCCTCCTCCACGCGCAGCGCGAGGTGCTCCAGCGTGTGGGCGCCCTGGAGCAGGGTGCCGTGGCGGAGGGAGGCGCGGGCGCCCTCCTCCAGCAGGAGCCATACGGCGGGCGCGGAGGTCAGGACCCGGACGTCCAGCTCCAGCCTGGCGCCGTCCTCGTCGCGCAGGACGACCGGGCGCGCCGTCCCGCCCCGCAGTTCCGGCCAGTGGAGCGCCACCAGCCGGTCGGTGCGCACCCGTCGCTCGCCCAGCACGCCGCGCGAGGCGAGCCAGCCCGCGCCCGCCGTGACCCGGGGCGGCACGAGCACCACGAAGAGCAGCGCCGCGAGCCCCGCCCACAGGGCGCCGCGCTGCCAGGTGAGACGGCCGTAGACGGAGTCCGCTGCGAGCAGCGTGGCCAGCAGGAACGCCGTGCCCGCCGACACCCAGCGCAGCTCCGCCGCCCAGCGCTCGTCCCGCGCCCGGCGCGCGGGCGCGGCCTGTCCGTTGTGTCCCATACGCCGGACCCTACGGACAGGCCGCGCGCTCCGGCCCCGTTCTGACGGAGCGTTGACGGGATTCATCCGGGGCGCCGAGAACGCGTCGGCGAACGCGGTACGGGCCCGCGCGCCGGAGCCCGCATAGGACCGGCCTCCCCGTGGCACTTGTAGCGCCATGGTTCGAGCGAGGGCGGTGGCACGGGCCGTGTCGGGCGAAGCACGGGGGATCGGCCGTTCCGCGCGTGCGGCCGCGACGGGGCCGGGGCGCGAGCGCGACCTGGTGTTCCAGTCGCTGAAGGCCGCGTTCGCCGCCCTCGTCGCCTGGACGGGCGCGAGCCTCGTGCTCGACAGCACCCTCGCCCTCATGGCGCCCTGGGTCGCGATCGTCCTCGTCCAGTCGACCGTCTACCGCTCCCTCGCCCACGCGGGCCAGCAGACCGCGGCCATCCTCGTCGGCACGCTGCTGGCCACGCTGGTGATGCGCACGCTGGACGACCGGATGGCGGCCATGGCCGTGGTCCTCCCCGTCACGCTGCTCCTCGGCAACTGGCCCCGGCTCGGCACGCAGGGCATCTACGGCGCGACGGCCGGGCTGTTCACCCTCGCCTCGCCCGAGGTCACCCTGGCCGGCGCGGGGGAGCGGGCGGGAGCGGCGCTCGCGGGGGCCGCCGTCGGGGTCTGCGTCAACGCGTTCGTCCGGCCGCCCAAGTATCTGCGCAGCACCCGGGAGGCCGTACGCGGCGTGGCCTGCGAGGCCGAGGAGATCCTCCTCGCCATCGCCGACGGTGTGGACGACACGTGGGACGGCGAGCGGGCGCACCGCTGGTACGCGCGCGCCCGGCGGCTCCCCTCCCTGGTGCGGGGCGTGCGGTCGGCCCTCGAATGGAGCCAGGAGAGCCGCCGCTTCCACCCCGTACGGGCCCACCGGGACCGGATCGGGCGGCTGGAGACGGTCTCGGCCGAGGTGCTGGTCACCCTCGACAAGGTCGCCGACCACGTCATCGACCTCGGGCGGCTCGTGGTGCAGACCCATGAGGAGCGGCGCGACCGGGCCGTGCCCGACTCCGGGGTCACCGGCCCGTACGCCGAGATGCTCCGCCAGGTCGCCACCGCGCTCGGCGCCTACCGCCGCATGGTCGTCGAGGGCGCCGGGGGATCCGGGGGCGAGGCGGCCGAGGCCCGCCGCGAACTCACCGAGGCGGTGCACGCGGCCGAGGCCACCTACCGGCGGCTGCGCACCGAGCTGCCCCAGCGCATGTCGGACGACCCCGAGACGACCGCGCTCTTCGGCTCCTGGCTGCTGATCGCCCACCGCCTCACCACGCACCTGCGCGAACGGACGCTGCCGCAGGAGGACTGCGAGGAGGCGAGCGCGGAGGCGAGCACGGAGGAGGCGGAGGCGAGCACGGAGGAGAGCGAGGTGGAGGGCTACGAGCGGGGGCGGGGGTCGGCGCGGCCGCGCTCGTAGCGCTCCTGGCGGCTGTACCCGGTGAGGCGGCCGTCGCCGTCCAGCGTCAGCTCGTACAGGCCCAGCAGGCTCATGGTGTCGGGGACCCGGCTCAGCTCGACGGCCTCGACCCGGAGGGTCCAGCCGCCGTCCTCCACCGGGGCGAACGAGATGACCGACTCGGGCTCCAGCCCGGTCAGCTCGGCGAAGGTGCCGCAGGCCGAGCGGAGCAGCTCCGCCGTGTCCGGGCGCTCCTTCTTCCGGCTCCCGCCGCTCTGCCGCTCGCCGCTCATCCGTGTCCCCTCTCCTCGGCTGCGCGTACGAACCTGCCGGGTGCCCCCGTTCGTACGGAGTGAACCCGGGTGCGAGGGGTACCGCGGGAGGCAGCACAACCGCGAGGGAGGAACAGCGCAGATGACTTACGGAGAATTCCTGGCACAGGTGCGGGAGCAGGCCTCCTGCGCCGACAACGAGGAAGCCGCGCGGGTCACCGAGGCCGTCGCCGTGCTGCTCGGCACCCGGCTCCAGGCGAACTCCGCGCGCCATCTCGCCGCCCAGCTCCCCGACGAGCTGACGGCTCCGCTCACCCACACCGGGGGAGGGGCGGAGACCTGGACCGGGGCCGAGTTCCTGGAACGGGTGCGGGAGGCGACCGGGGCGGAGAACGCGGACATCGCCCGGCGGCAGGCGGAGGCGGTCTGCGGCGCCGTGCGGGACACGGTGACCGGCGGTGAGCTGAACAAGCTCATCAGCCAGTTGCCCAGCGGCTACGCACCGCTGTTCGGCCACCCCGAGCTGGCGTGAGCGGCGGCACCGCCCGGGCGGCACGGCCCGGGCGGGCGCACGGAGGAGGGGCACGGCCGGTGCCGTGCCCCTCCTCCGTGCTCGGTCGTTCTCGTCGTATGCCGTCTGTGCCTTCTCCCCGGCTCAGTCCTCGCCGCGGAAGATGTGCGCCTCCGGGTCGTTCTCGTCGGCCGGGCGGTACGGCCCGTAGCTCATCGGGCCGTCCGTACGGCGCGGCCACGTCCTCCGGGCCGTGACGACGAGGACCCGTCCGCCGGGTGGCGGAGAGGTCTCGCGCGCGACCGTCGTGATGTCGCTGTCCTGCACCTGTACTCACCTTCTCAACTCGCGGCCCCACGGCCGCCGTCGCGCGGCCGTGGCGGCACCTTGTCGCGGTGGGAGTCGAAGAATCCCCGCTGCCTCTTGCCTATCCGATCGCCATAAAGCCGGCCGAAATCGGCGCCCTCGGCTCCCTCCCGCGCCTGCTCCGGCGGTTCGCATGCCGCCCGGGTAGCCGCCGCTCCCCGGGCCAAACGGCGCCGGGGACCGGCGCCGTGCCGCGCGCCGTTTCGCCGTCCGCGCCCGGGTTACCCGGTGGGTTCTCCCCTGGACCCGGCGGGGCGTCCTCCACGGACCCCCGCCGGGGCTTCCGAGAGGCCGAGGAGGCGTCATGGCGCACAAGCAGGACGTGCTGGAGCTGCTGGTCGGCGACCACCGCGAGACGGAGCGGATGTTCGCCGCGTTCGAGGCGAGCCGCGACCCCGTGCGCCGGCGCGAACTGGTGGACCTCGTGGTGGCCGGGCTGGAGCGGCACTCCGCGGCCGAGGAGGAGCACCTGTACCCCGTGGTCCGGCGCGTGCTGCCCGACGGCGACGAGATCGCCGCGCGGGAGCTCGCGGAACACGCCGAGGTCGGGCGGACGATCGACGCGCTCGACGGCGCCGACCCCACGGACACCGCGTTCGCGCGCGACGTCGCCACGCTGATGCGCCAGGTCCAGGAGCACGTGGTGGAGGAGGAGAACGAGGTCTTCCCCCGGCTGCGCGCGGCCCTCACCCCCGGCGAACGGGCCGAGCTGGGCGCCAGGGCCATGGACCCGGGCGCCGGGGCCACGGGCCCGCGCGCCGGGCTCGCGGACCGCGTACGCGCCTGGCTCACCGGCCGTACGCACCTGATGTGAGCGAAGCGAAGGGAACGGACGCCACGCCCATGCACGGCAAGGACAGGAAACAGCGGCAGAACGACGACTTCCGGGCGGTGGACCCCGCCGAGGTCCCGCTCACCACCGACCAGGGCACCGCCGTCGACCACACGGACGACGCGCTCACGGCCGGGGAGCGGGGCCCGACGCTGATGGAGGACTTCCACTTCCGCGAGAAGCTGACCCACTTCGACCACGAGCGGATCCCGGAGCGCGTGGTGCACGCGCGCGGCGCGGGCGCGTACGGCTACTTCTACCCGTACGAGTCCTGCGCCTCCTTCACCCGGGCCGCGTTCCTCCAGGACCCCTCCGTGCACACTCCCGTCTTCGTGCGCTTCTCCACCGTGCAGGGCCCGCGCGGCTCGGCGGACACGGTGCGGGACGTCCGGGGGTTCGCCACGAAGTTCTACACGTCGGAGGGGAACTTCGACCTCGTCGGGAACAACTTCCCCGTCTTCTTCATCCAGGACGGCATCAAGTTCCCCGACTTCGTGCACGCCCTCAAGCCCGAGCCGCACAACGAGATCCCCACCGGCGCCTCCGCGCACGACACCCTGTGGGACTTCGTCTCGCTCCAGCCCGAGACGCTGCACGCGGTCATGTGGCTGATGTCCGACCGCGCGATCCCGCGCAGTTACCGGATGATGCCGGGCTTCGGCGTGCACACCTTCCGCCTGGTGGACGCCGACGGGCGCGGCACGTTCGTCAAGTTCCACTGGACGCCCCGGCTCGGCACGCACTCGCTGGTGTGGGACGAGGCCCAGGAGTGCCAGGGCCGCGACCCCGACTTCAACCGGCGCGACCTGTGGGAGGCCATCGAGGCGGGCGAGTACCCGGAGTACGAGCTGGGGGTGCAGCTCGTGCCGGAGACCGACGAGTTCGCCTTCGACTTCGACCTGCTCGACGCCACGAAGCTCATCCCGGAGGAGCGGGTGCCCGTCCGCCCGGTCGGCCGGATGGTCCTGGACCGCAACCCCGACAATTTCTTCGCCGAGACCGAGCAGGTCGCCTTCCACACGGCCAATATCGTGCCCGGGATCGACTTCACCGACGACCCGCTGCTCCAGGCCCGCCTCTTCTCGTACCTGGACACCCAGCTCCTGCGGCTCGGCGGGTCCAACTTCGCGCAGCTCCCCGTCAACCGGCCCCTCGCGCCCGTCTCCACCGACCAGCGCGACGGCTTCCACCAGACAGCGATCCACCGCGGCACCAGCTACACGAAGAACTCCCTCGGCGGCGGCTGCCCGGCCGTCGGCGGGCCCGAGGGCGCGGCCTTCGCGCACCACGCGACCCGGGTGGACGGCGCGAAGGTCCGCGCCCGCAGCGCCTCGTTCCGCGACCACCACAGCCAGGCCGCGCTCTTCTGGCACAGCGCGAGCGCCTGGGAGAAGCAGCACATCGTGGACGCCTTCCGCTTCGAGTTGGGCAAGGTCGGCGCCGTCAGCGTCCGCGAACGCGTCGTCGGCGAGCTGAACGGCGTGGACCACGCCCTGGCCTCCGCCGTCGCCACCGGCGTCGGCGTGCCCGCGCCCCCGGCCGACGAGGCCGCGACGCACAAGCAGGTGTCGCCCGCGCTCAGCCTGGAGAACGCGCCCGGCGACGGCTCGATCCGCACCCGCAAGGTCGCGGTCCTGGTCGACGACGGCGTGGACGCCGAACAGGTCGTCTCCGTACGGGACGTGCTCGCCGCGCAGGGCGCCGTCGTCGAGGCCCTCGCCCCGCGCGACGGGACGATCGCCGGGCGCGACGGCGAGCCGCAGGCCGTGGACCGCTCCCTGATGACCGTCGCCTCCGTGCTCTACGACGCGGTGTACGTCCCCGGCGGCCCCGGCCCCGACGCGCCGTCGGCCCAGCCGAACGGCGCCGTGCTGCGCTTCGTCCGGGACGCCTACCGGCACGGCAAGCCCGTCGCCGCCTCCGGCTCCGGGGTCGCCGCGCTGGAGGCGCTGGAGGCGCCCGGACTGCGCCTCGCCGAGGGGCCCGGCGAGGCCGTCGCCGACCACGGCGTGGTCTCCGAGCGGACCGAGGGCCCGGTCTCGGGCGACTTCACCCGGGCCTTCAGCGAGGCCCTCGCCGCCCACCGGCACCGGGACAGGCCGCAGGCCCGCGACTGAACTGGGCCCGGCCGCCCGCCGTTTGACCAGGCCGTAACGGGATACCCGGGACCTTCAGCGTGAAGGGTAAGAAACCGAACCGTTCCGCATCATCCACAACGAAGGAGGGCCGTGCCCCATGACTGTCGCTCCGGCAGCACAGCAAGGCGGTGGCACCGGCAATCTGTACGACGTGCTCGAACTCGTCCTCGACCGGGGACTGGTCATCGACGCGTTCGTCCGCGTCTCGCTCGTCGGCATCGAGATCCTGAAGATCGACGTCCGGGTCGTCGTGGCCAGCGTCGACACCTATCTGCGGTTCGCCGAGGCCGCCAACCGGCTCGACCTGGAGTCCGGCCGGAACAAGAGCCCCGGACTGCCCGAGATGGTCGGCGAGATCACCGAGTCCGGCTCGCGGGGCAAGACCAAGGGCGCGCTCAGCGGCGCGGCCCAGACCGTCTCCGACGCCTACCGCCAGGCCCGTGAGGAGAGCCAGCGCGAGGAGGAGACCGCAGGACGGTCCCGCAGGAAGAAGGGAGACAGCGAGTGAGCACGTACGTCTACGGCATCACACGCGCCTCCGGGACGAAGTTCCCCGCGGAGCTGACCGGCGTGGGACAGCGCCCGGTGAGGGCCGTGGAGGAGTCCGGCCTCGCGGCGATCGTCAGCGACGCGCCCGAGGAACTGACCCCCAAGCGCAGGGAACTGCTCGCCCACCAGACCGTGCTGGGCCACGCGGGCGCCGCACAGACCGTGCTGCCCATGCGGTTCGGCAGCGTCTCCGACGACGACGGCGCCGTCTCCGAGGTCCTCGCCGAGCGCGCGGACCACTTCAGGGAGCGGCTCGACGCGCTGGAGAACACCGTCGAGTACAACGTCAAGGCCACCCATGACGAGGAGGCCGTGCTGCACCGCGTCATGGCCGACAACCCGGCGCTGCGCGCCGCGAGCGAGGCCAACCGCGCCGCGGGCGGCGGCACCTACGACGAACGACTGCGCTTCGGCGAGCAGGTGGCGGGCGCCGTCAAGGAACGCGAGGCCGAGGACGCACACCTGCTGCGCGAGGCCCTCGAACCCCTCGCGAACGACGTCAGCCCCGGCCCCGAGAGCACGGGATGGCTCGCGAACGACTCGTTCCTCGTGGACCGGGACGCCGCCCAGCGGTTCGTCGCCGCGCTCGACGAGTTCCAGAAGGCCCAGCCCCACCTGGAGCTGCGCGTGAGCGGCCCGCTGCCGCCGTACAGCTTCGTCGGCTGACGCCCGGGTGCACCGCACATGGGACTGCTGAAGGAACTGCTGCTGCTCCCCGCCGCGCCCGTACGCGGCACGGCGTGGGTGCTGCGGCAGGTCCAGGCCGAGGCCGAGCGCCAGTACCGCGACCCGGCCACCGTGCAGCGCGAACTCGCCCACCTCACGGATCAGTTGGAGGCGGGCGAGATCGACGAGGACGAATTCGACCGGCGTGAGGACGAACTGCTCGCACGCCTGGAGGACTGGGGACCACTGACGTGAACAACAGGCTCGCACTGGGACTGGCCGTGGGCGGCGGATACGTCCTCGGCCGTACGAAGAAGGCGAAGCTCGCCTTCGCCGTCGGCACCATGGTGGCCGGCAGAAGGATGAAGCTGAACCCGCGTGACATCGGGCGCCTGGCCACCGATCTGCTGGAGAAGAACCCGCAGTTCAAGGAGTTGGGCGACCAGCTCCGCGAGGACCTGCGGGGCACCGGCAGGGCCGCGGCGGGCGCGCTCGTCGACCGCCAGATCAACAACCTCGCCGACCGGGTGCACGCACGCACCCTGGACGTGCGCGACCGCGTCGCCCACGCGGGCGAGCTGGCGTCGTCGAAGGCGAAGGAGGGCGCGGACACGGCGAAGAGCACGGCGAAGGACACGGCCGGCTCGGCGAAGAACGCCTCGAAGAACGCCTCGAAGAACACCTCGAAGAGCGCTTCCGGCACCGCGAAGAACGCCTCGAAGAGCACCGCGAGGAAGACCACCGGCACCGCGAAGAAGGCCGCCAAGAAGGCGCCCGCCAAGGCGGGCACGGCGAAGAAGGGCGGGCGCGGCGATGGCTGACCACAGGAACGGAGCGCCGACGGACCGGCTCAGGTCCGAGTTCCAGGGCCTGATGACGGCCGAGGCCGAACGGCTGCTCGTGGGGCTCGGCCGCAAGCTGGGCTCGACCACCTCGAAGCTCGACGACGTGGCCGAGGGCCGCAGCCCGGGCTTCGCGAAGCTCGCCCTCGACAGCGGGCGCAAGACCCTCCAGGGCAAGGGCCCCGTGCGGGGTGCCCTGGAGATCGGCGCCTCCCGCCTCAAGGACACGGCGGTCGGCCTGGTCAAGGGCATGGCCTCGAAGGGCGGCAAGGGTGCGGGCGGCGGCAGGAAGCCGACCGTCATCATGGAGCAGGTCGACGTGGGCGTGCCCCTGCGCGAGGCGTACGAACAGTGGACGCGCTACGAGGAGTTCAGCACCTTCGCCCGCGGCGTCCAGGACGTGGCCGTCGCCGACGGGACCACGTCCGACTGGAAGCTCAAGATCTTCTGGTCCACCCGGAGCTGGAAGGCCCGGATCACCGACGAGTCCGACCAGGAGCGCGTCGCGTGGACCTCCGAGGGCGCCAAGGGCACCACCAAGGGCGCCGTCACCTTCCACGCGCTCGGCGAGAACCTGACCCGGGTGCTGCTCGTCATCGAGTACTACCCCAAGGGGCTGTTCGAGAAGACGGGCAACATCTGGCGCGCCCAGGGCCGCCGCGCCCGCCTCGACCTCAAGCACTACGCCCGCCACGTGACCCTGCGGGGCGCGACGGAGGAGCAGGAGGACGAGCAGAAGGACGAGCAGAAGGACGAGCAGGAGCAGGAGGAGGAGCAGGAGGAGTCGTCCGCGGAGGAAGAACCGGAGGGGGCGGAGACCGAGGAGAGCCGCGCATGACGACCCCGAGCCGACTGCCCGAGCCGTACGAGCGCAACGGCTCCAACCTCGCGGACATCCTGGAGCGGGTGCTCGACAAGGGCGTGGTCATCGCGGGCGACATCCGCATCAACCTGCTCGACATCGAGCTGCTCACCATCAAGCTGCGCCTCATCGTGGCCTCCGTCGACAAGGCGAAGGAGATGGGCATCGACTGGTGGGAGGAGGACCCGGCACTCAGTTCGAGCGCCCGCCGCCGCGAGCTGTCCAAGGAGAACGAACGGCTGCGGCACCGCGTCGAGGAGCTGGAGGAGGCGAGCCCCCGTGAGCGCTGAGCTGCGTTACGTCTACGCCGTCACCCGCCCGTTCGACGAGCCGCTCCCCGCCGAACTGCGGGGGGTGGACGGCACCGTGCCGCACACCCTGCTGCACGACGGTCTGCAGGCGGTCATCAGCCTGGTGCCCGAGGCCGACTTCGCCGAGGAACCGCTGCGCGCGCACCTGGAGGACCTGGACTGGCTCTCCGGCACGGCGCGCGCCCATCAGGCCGTGGTCGACGCGCTGACCCGGCTCACCTGCCCGCTGCCGCTCCGCCTCGGCACCGTCTACCGCGACGACGAGGGCGTACGGCGCATGCTCGCCGACGGCGGCCCGCGCTTCCGGCGCACGCTGGACCGGCTGGAGGGACGTGTGGAGTGGGGCGTGAAGGTCTCCACCGAGCGCCCCGAGGAGCCGCCGCCCGAGCCGTCGGCGTCGGCGCCGGTGAGCGGGCGCGACTATCTGCGCCGCCGCAGGAGCCAGGTCACCGCCCGCGAGAGCGCGCTGGCGGACGCCGAGCGGCTCGCCGACGCGCTCCACGCGGCGCTCGCCCGGGACGCCGAGGACGTACGGCTGCACCGGCCGCAGAACCCGAAGCTCTCCGGTGCCTCCGGGCGGAACCTGCTCAACGCCTCGTATCTCGTGCCGGGCGCCCGCAGCGAGGCGTTCCTGGAGCTGCTCGAACGGCTCGCGGCGTCAGAGCCGGACGTCCGCGTGGAGGTCACGGGACCCTGGGCCCCGTACTCGTTCGCGGCGGAGACCGCGGACGCCCCCGCCGACGCCGCGGGTGACACCTCCGATGACGCCGACGCGTCCGGGGACGGGGCCGGCGTGCCGGAGCCCACATGACCGCGCTCCAGCAGCGCGAGATCGCGCTGGTCGACCTGCTGGACCGGCTGATCGGCACCGGGGTCGTCGTCACCGGCAGCCTCACGCTGAGCATCGCCGACGTCGACCTGGTCCGCGTCGACCTGCGCGCGCTCATCAGCTCCGTGAACGAGCGCGTCCCGTCGCCCTGGGAGGAGTGACCGCCGTGACCCGCCGCGTGGAGTTCGACCCCGACACCCTCGAACGCGACCTGGCTTCCCTGATCCTCACCGTCGTCGAGCTGCTGCGGCAGCTCATGGAGCGCCAGGCGCTGCGCCGCGTGGACACGGGCGAGCTGACGGAGGAACAGGAGGAGCGCATCGGGATGACCCTGATGCTGCTGGAGGACCGGATGACGCTGCTGCGCACCCGCTTCGGCCTCTCCCCGGAGGACCTCAACCTCGACCTGGGCCCGCTGGGCCCTCTCCTGCCGCCCGCCGGATCCTGAACCGGCGCCGCAGGGCGCAGGGTGCACTGACCGCGAGCCACGGCGGAGCCGTGGGACGGAGGGTGAGCACATGGACGCGCAAGCGACGGAGGCCGTGCTCGACCAGGCGGTGATGCGGCATCTGCTGATCGGCGCGGTGCCGTTCGTACTCGGTCTCGCCGTCGTCGTCGCGCTGATCGGCGCGGTGTGGCTGGGCATCAGGATCCGGCGGCGCGAACCCACGCCGCCCGGGCCCGGATCCCAGCCGCGGCTGCCCGACTCGGGGCCCGTCGGCGACGTCGAGGAGGCACGGGTGCCGGACGAGATGCCGCGCGACGGCAGGCGCCGGCTCCCGCACGAGGGAGTGCGGGACTACGGTTCCGCAACGGACGGTTCGGAGCACCGGGGACGGCGCCGTTGGACACCGGGGCGGAGTGGATCGTTCGGCAGTGGTGGGCCCGGCTGAGCGAACACCGGGAAATCGCAACTGCAAAGCGTCTGGGAAGTCCTTGTATGTCCCACTTGCTGGAGTCGGCCCGCGCGGCCCGCTGCGCGACCGTGCTCCGTGGGCATTCCGCGAACACCGCCCCTACGCAGGGAATTTCGCGCCCGGAAGGGTGTCGGGGCCGCCGTGCGGGCCGTGTGTGCTGGACGCGGCCTTGATGAGTGAGCTGCCTCTTCCGGAAAACATGTGCAACGTGTGGAATATGCGCAGAGTAGCTCCGTGGACCAGCTCTGGTTCATCACACACATCAGGCTCACGGATCGAAGGACGCTGATGGAGCACGGGGACAGGGCACAACCATGCGAGACAACCACCGAACTCGGGGAAGCGGTCCGCACCGCGCGGGACAGGGCGCGGCTGAGCCAGCGCGTGCTCGCCGCGCGGTCCGGGGTCAGCCTGCGCACCCTCCGGGAGATCGAACGCGGCCGCGTCCGGGTGCCCCGGGCGCGGTCCATGGAGCGGCTGGCGGCCACGCTCCAGGCGCCGGGTCTCCTGGACCACGGCGCGGTGCGCACCGCCGAGCGCCCGGGGCCCGACGGGGCTGAGGACCGCTTCCTGCTGCGGGTGCTCGGCCCGCTCGGCGCGGCCCGCGCGGGCGTCCCGCTCAACGCGGGCACGCCCATGCAGCAGAGCCTTCTCGGCCTCCTGGCGCTGCACGCCAACCAGAGCGTGACGCACGCCGAGATCGTCGAGACCCTGTGGGGCGAGCATCCGCCGGGCTCGTTCAACCAGCTCATCCATACCTATGTGTCCCGGCTGCGCTCGCTGCTGGCGAAGCATCAGGACGCGGGCACGGGCCTGCCCCGCATCGAGCGCCGCCACGCGGGATACGAACTGCGCATCGACGCGGCGCAGTTGGACCTCCTCCAGTTCGGCGAGCTGATGGCCGAGGCGGAGACGGTCCGCGCCACGGGCGACCCCGCACGCGAGGCCCGGCTCCTCGCCGACGCGCTCGGGCTGTGGTCGGGGCCGGTGCTGGGCGGCTGCTCCGCGCGGCTGCGCGAGCATCCGCGCGCGATCGGCCTCGCCCAGCGGCAGGTCACGGCGGCGCTGCGGTTCGCCCAGCTCGCCGAGGTCTCCGGCGACCACGAGCGCGCCGTGGACCAGTTGCGTCCGCTCGTGCGCCAGCATCCCCTGCACGAGGGGCTGCACGCGCGGCTCATGCTCGCGCTGGCGGAGGACGGGCGGCGGGTCGAGGCGCTCGATCTGTTCGGCCGGATCGACCGGACGCTGCGGGGCCAGTTCGGCATCGAGCCGGGCCCCGAGCTGCGGGCTGCGCAGCTCGCCGTTCTTCGGGGTACCGCCTGAGGTGCCCCTGCGGCAGTGCCGGGCAGGGGCTGCCCCGCCATGTGCGTTCCGGGCTGCGGGAGCGTTGTGGCCGGTCGCGCGGTTCCCCGCGCCCCTGAAGCCGCCCCCCCCCGGGGCGAGCTTCGGGGCGCCTCCCCGTCAGCGACGCGGGGAACTGCGCGTCGGCGGGGCAGCCCTGACCGGCTAGTTCGGGCCCGCGGGCGTCCACAGGGGGTGGTCGACGTACCCTCGGGCGCCGCCCGTGTAATGCGTGGCGCGGTCGCTGGAGGCCAGCGGAGCGTCCAGCGCGAGGCGGCTCACGAGGTCCGGGTTGGCGATGAAGTGGCGGGCGTAGGAGACGGCGTCGGCGGTGCCGGTGGCGATCAGCGCGGCGCCGCTCGCCCCGTCGAAGCCGTGGTTGGCGATCAGCGGCCCGTCGTACAGCCGCCGGTAGCGCGCGACCGCCGCCTCGTCCGGCCCGGGCGCGGGGCCCCGCAGATGCAGGTACGCCAGCGGGCGCCGCGCGAGGGCCTCCACGACCCCGTCGACGCGGGCCAGATGGGCCTCGTCCGGTATCCAGGGGCACGGGCCCTCCGCGTGGGGCTGGTCGCGCCAGGACCAGTACGGCGAGAGCCGTACGCCGACGCGCCGCTCCCCGTCCCACGCCTCGCACACCGCGTCGGCGACGTCCAGCAGCGGACGGCCGCCGCCCGGAGCGTAGGCGTCGGTACGGGAGTTGAGGCGGGCGTTGAGGAAGCGGGCCAGCGGATAGACGCCGCCCGCGGCGATCTCGACCCCGTCGAACCCGGCGTCGCGCGCCCGCGCGGCGGCCGAGGCGTACGCCCCGACGAGGGCCGCGATGTCCGTGCCGGACATCTCCCCGGGCGCCGCGGACCCGGCGTGCCAGAGCTGCGCGGCGATACGGCCGCCGAGCGCCCGTACGAGGCCGGTGACCCGGCGCCAGGCGGCCGTCTGCCCGTCCGTGAAGAGGCCGGGCACGTGGGGGAAGGCGATGGCGTCCTCGCCGACCCACACGCCCTCGGAGACGATCAGCCCGGCGCTCGCGCGCTGGGCGTAGTACGCGGCGTGCAGCTCCGTGGGCAGCAGGCCGGGGTTGGTGGCGCGGGCCCGGGTCAGCGGGGCCATCACCACCCGGTTGGGGAGCCGCAGCGCGCCCAGCGCGAGCGGGCGCAACAGGGGCTGGTCCAGTAGAACGTCCGGTGCGGTCATGGTTCCGTCCCCTCGTGAGCGGGTCTGTCACGACGTCGACGGAACCCGTCCGGGAAAGGTGACCGGAGGCGGCCCAGGGCGCCCGGTCGGCTACGGGCCGCCCGCGCCGCGCAGCGACGGCAGCACCGGGTCCACCGGCCGCCCCGGCACCAGCCGCCCGTCCGCGACGAACCCCTCCGGCCGCCCGTCGAGCGCGGAGACGAGCCGCGCCCGCCAGCGGGCCAGGCGTTCCCCGCCGTCCCGCGCGAGATCGCGCAGCTCACCGGGGTCCTCGTCCAGGTCGAAGAGGTGCTCGGTGCCGGTGCCCGACATCCACACGTACTTCTCGTGGCCGTCCGTCAGCCACTGGAGGGACTGGCCCAGCAGCACGTGCTCGCCGTGCAGCCACTCCCGTACGGGCTCCCCGGCGAGGACGCTGTGCCCCTCGACGGCCTCCGGGACGGCGAGGCCCGCGGCGTCGAGGAGGGTCGGCATCACGTCGCGCAGCTCGACCACAGCGTCGCTCACCCGCCCCTCCGGCACACCGGGCCCGGCGAGGAGGAAGGGGACGCGCGCCGATCCCTCGTACGGGTAGCCCTTCCGCCACAGCCCGTGCTCGCCCAGCATCTCGCCGTGGTCCGAGACGAACGCGACGACCGTGTCCTCCGCGAGCCCGAACTCGGCCAGCGTCTGGAGGAAGCGGTGGATCTGCTGGTCCAGGTGCGCCATGTGGCCGTAGTAGCCCGCGCGGGCACGGTGCCGGGTCGCCGGGTCCATGTGCCCGACGAAGGCGTCGTGGACGCCGTCCCGCCGCCACGGAGCGTAGTCCTCCTCCCAGTCCCCGGCGGGCGGCGCTCCGGGCGGCGCCGCGAGGTACTGCTCGAAGGCCCAGGCGGGCGGGTCGTACGGCGGGTGCGGACGGTGGTAGGAGAGGAAGAGGAAGAACGGGGCCGTGGTGTCGCGGCGGTAGAGGAAGTCGGCGGCGCGCGTGGTGGCCCAGTTGGTGGGGTGCAGGCGTTCGGCCTTGTCCCAGGGGCGGGCCACGCACGAGTTGCAGTCCAGGCCGTGGTCCGCGTAGTCCTCGGCGGCCCGTACGCCGTCCTGGTCGGAGAGCCAGGCCAGATAGTCGTCGTACTGGCGCGGGTCGCGGCGCCGGTCGCGGCTGAAGTGCAGGTAGCCGTCGTGGAGTTCGACGTCGTCGAAGCCGAGCCGGGCCCGTTCCGGGTGGACGTGCATCTTGCCGACGCACTTGGTCTGGTACCCCGCGTCCCGGAAGGCGCCCGCCAGCGTCGTGCCGTACGTCCAGGGCACCCCGTCCTCGTAGCCGACGCGGCCGTGCGAGGTCTGCGAGAGCCCGGTGTGCAGCGCGGCGCGGGCCGGTACACAGGTCGGGGTCGCGGAGTAGGCGCGGCGGTAGCGGGTGCCGCGCGCGGCGAACGCGTCGAGGTACGGGGTGCGTACGACGCCGTGGCCCTCGGCCGACAGGCAGTCGCCGCGCCACTGGTCCACGCAGATCAGCACCACGTTCCGCGCGGACGCCGCCGGGGCGCTCACTTGCCGATCCCCAGCGTCATCCCGGTGATGATGCGGCGCGACAGCCACGCGTACATGATCAGCATCGGCGCCACGATCAGGCACAGCCCCGCGAACATCCCGCCCCAGTCGGCGCCCTTGTACTGCTGCTCGCCGATGAAGCGGGCCAGGACGAGGGGCAGCGTGAAGTTGTCGTTGCTCTGCATCAGGGCGAGCGCGAAGAGCGTCTCGTTCCAGTTGTTGATGAGCTGGAGGATGAACGCGGTGATCAGCCCGGAGCGGGCGAGCGGCAGCACGATCTGCCAGAACGTCCGCGCGGGCGAGGCCCCGTCCAGCGCCGCCGCCTCCTCCAGCTCACCGGGCAGCGAGCGGAAGAAGCCGGTGAGGAGGAAGACGGTGAACGGCATCGCGATGCCCACATAGACCAGGAACAGGCCCGGCAGCGTGTCCACCATGCTCACCTCGCTCAGCATGAAGAACACGGGGATCAGCAGCACCTGGCCCGGCACCCCGAGGCCGAGGATGAACAGCAGCGTCAGCGGCCCCGCCATCCGGTTCAGCCGGCGGCTGAGGGCGTACGCGGCGGGCGCGGCCAGCACGACGGACACGAGCGCCGCCGAGCCGCTGACCAGCACGCTGTTGAACGCGGCACGGCCGAAGCCGGAGTCGAAGGCGGTGGTGTAGTTCGAGAGGCGGAACGGGTCGGGCAGCCCCCAGGGGTCGGCGAAGATCTCCCGGGAGCCGCGCAGCGAGGTCAGCACCATCCACAGCAGCAGGAGCAGGCTCAGCCCGACGAAGAGCCAGATCAGCCCGATGCCGACGGCACGCACGGGGTTCGTCCGCGCCCGCGCGCGTACGGGCCTCTCCCGTACGGGCGTTGTCGTGGTCGCCACAGCGCGGTCCTCCTCAGAACTCGACGGGGTCGCGGCGCATCAGGCGGCGCAGCAGGGCGGTGAAGACGGCCACCAGCACGAGGCTGGTGATGCCCGCGGCGCAGACCACCCCGAACTGCGGGATGTCCGTGCCGGTGAACGCGTTGCGGTAGATATAGAGCGCGCTGGTCCAGGTCTCGATCGGCGGCCCGTTGGTGGTGAAGGTGCCGCCGAAGACGAGGACCAGCTCGAAGACCTTCACCGAGCTGATCGTCCACAGCACCGCGCAGACGGAGACCACGTCCCAGCTCAGCGGCAGCGTGATGTGCCAGAACTTGCGGAAGGCCCCGGCACCGGCCAGCTCCGCGTCCTCGTAGAGGTAGGCGGGGATGTTGTCGACGGCGGCCATGATGATGGCCACGTAGAAGCCGGTGGAGGTGCACACCATCGTCGCCATGATGAGGACGAAGACGTTGTCGCTGCCGAGCCACTTGGGCGGGTCGTCGACGCCGAGCGAGGAGAGGGCCGTGTTCACCATCCCGCCGGGGTTGAAGAGGAAGCCCGCGAGGACGCCGAAGACCATGGCGTTCACGATGTGCGGGAAGAAGATCACCGCGCGGACGAACTTCCGGCCCGCCATCTCGCGCAGCACCATCGTCAGCGCGAAGGCCAGCACGAAGACGGCGAGCCCGACGAACACCAGGATCTTGAAGGTGTTCAGCATCGACGTACGGAAGAACGGGTCGTCGACCAGCGCCCGGTAGCTGCCGAGGCCGTTCCACTCCATGGGGGAGTAGCCGTCCCACTTGTGGAAGCTGGTCCAGATCCCGAAGCCCAGCGGGCCGATGTAGAAGACCGCGAGGAAGGCCAGGGCCGGGCCGACGAACGGCCAGAACAGCCGCCGCCGCTTGAGCGCGAGCGGCGTCTCGCGCTGCTTCGCCAGTGCCGGGGGCCCGGCCTCCCGGCGCCCGGCCGTCAGGACGGCCATCAGCGGTGCGCCTTCGCGTACGCCGTGTGCAGCTTCTTGATCTTCGCGACGAACTGGTCGGGGCTCGCCTTGCCGAAGAACAGCTCCTTGTAGGCGGGGTAGAAGACCTTGTCCGTCCAGTCGGTCACCGAGCCCGGCATCTGCTCGCGCGAGGGCGTCGACTCCATCTGCTCCTTGACGTCCTTGAGGATCGCGGGCGCCTCGATGTCGGGGCGCGGCGTGATGTTCCCGGCCTTGCTCGCGATGCCCGCGAGGCGCTTCTTCGCGAGGAAGTAGGAGATGAACTTCTCGGCCGCCGCCGCGTTCTTGGCCTGCTTGGGCACCGCGAAGCCGAAGAGGCGTACGTCCGTGGCGTTCCGCTTGCCGCCCTTGTCGGCGACGGCGGAGGGGAAGGGCGCGGCCTTCGGCTCGAAGCCCTTCCTCGCGAACTTCCCGGTCTCCGTGGGCAGCCAGGAGCCGTTGAGATTGAACGCGGCCTTCCCCTCGGACCAGCGGTTCTGCTGCTCGGGGTACTTGCTTGCGTCGTAACCCTTGAGGAGATAGCCCTTGTCGACCAGCTCGCGGACCTTCTCGGCCGCCTCCTTGACGGCGGGGTCGTCCCAGCCCTTGCCGCTCTCGTCGGTGATGGCCCTTTTCATCACGCCGTCGCCGCCTATCCGGTCGGCGAGGTAGTCGAGCCACCAGCCGATGTAGACGGGCTGGTCGCCGTCGGCGGAGATGCAGGCGCGGTCCTTCCTCTTCAGCTCCCCGCACACGTCGAGCAGTTCGTCCCAGGTCTCCGGCGGCGACTTGAGGTCCTCGTCCGCGCCGTCGTACCAGAGGTTCACGGCGGTGACCTCGTACGGCACCAGCCATTTCCGGCCACCGTCCGGCTGCTTGCGGAGGTAGTCCATGTAGCTCATCTTGAGCTTGGACGACAGCTTGCCCTTCTCGCCCGTCGCGGGCCTGTCGAAGACCCCGGAGAGGTCCTTGGCCCGGCCCGACCGTACGAGCGTCGGGTACAGCTTGTCGTCGGACTGGTCGACCAGGTCCGGGACCTTGCCGGTGGTGAGCGTCGGGGCGAGCTTCTCCATGACGGTGCGGCCCTGCCACTGGACGTCGACCTTGACGCCGGTGTCCTCGGTGAAGTCCTTGATCGCGGACTTGAGGACGGCCGCCTGCGGCTCGTTCTCGGTCCACATCGACCAGTACGTCAGTTTCTTCGACCCGGACCCGCCGTCGGACCCGCAGCCGGTGAGAGTGGTGAGGACGGCGGCGGCCGCTGCGGCTGCCGCGACGGTGCGAAGTCCGGTGTGCTGCATGCGGTTTCCTTCCGGGGAACGGGCGGTCAGGGACATTGATCTCGCCGTTCCGCCCCCTGGTCAAGGCACCTGAGCAGAAGTCCAGGACCACGCTGAGCGAGTCCAAGTACGCGTGGGGCGCGGGGCCCCGCGCGGGGACCGGATATCCGTTCGCGACGCGTCCCCCCGTTACGTACTGTCGTACACATCATGCCGACAAAGAGGGAAAGGGCACGTCACATGGGAGAGGACAGTCAGGCCGCCGTGAGCGAGGAGCAGATCAACCGGGAGCGGGACGGCCCCGGGCGCGCGGGCGCGAAGGAGTGGATCGGCCTCGTCGTCCTCACGCTGCCCGTCCTGCTGATCTCCGTCGACCTCACGGTCCTCGGCTTCGCCGTGCCCGCGCTGAGCGAGGACCTCGCGCCGTCCAGCACCCAGTTGCTGTGGCTGGTGGACATCTACTCGTTCGTGCTCGCCGGGCTCCTCGTCACCATGGGCACCCTCGGCGACCGTATCGGCCGCCGCAAGCTGCTGATGGCGGGCTGCGCGGGTTTCGGCCTCGCCTCGCTCCTCGCCGCCTACGCGCCGAGCGCCGCCGCGCTGATCGCGGCCCGCGTCCTGCTCGGCGTCGCGGGCGCGACGCTGATGCCCTCGACGCTCTCGCTGCTGCGCAACATGTTCCAGGACGAGAAACAGCGGCTGATCGCCATCGCCGCCTGGGGCTCGGCCTTCAGTGCCGGATCCGCCCTCGGACCGGTCGTCGGCGGGGTGCTGCTGGAGCACTTCTGGTGGGGCTCGGTCTTCCTGATCAACCTGCCGCTGGTCGCCGTCGCGCTGCTCGCGCTGCCGCTGCTGGTGCCCGAGACCCGCGACCCCGCGCCGGGGAAGTTCGACCTGCCGAGCGCGGCGCTGACGCTGCTCGCGGTGATCCCGTTCGTCTACGGGGTCAAGTCCTTCGCGCACGGGGACGAGCTGGAGGCCGTGCCGTTCGTGCTGGTGGGGCTCGCGTTCGGCGCCGTGTTCGTACGGCGTCAGCGGCGGCTCACCGACCCGCTGATCGACGTCTCGCTGTTCGCCATCCGGCGCTTCTCGGCCGCCATCGGCACCAACATCCTGGTCGTCTTCGTGATGGCCGGATCCCTCTTCTTCCTCCCGCAGTTCCTCCAGCTCTCCGAGGGCCTCACGCCGCTCCGCGGCGGGCTCCTGCTGCTGCCGGGCGCCGTGGCCGCCGTCGCCGCCGGCTTCTTCGCCGCCGCCGCGGCCCAGCGGGTGGGCGTCCAGCGGCTGATCTCCGGCGGGCTCGCGGTCATCGCGGTGGGGTACGCGTCCCTGACGCTGCTGCCGATGGGGAACGGCGCGGCTGTGGTCACGGGCGCCTTCGTCCTCACCAGCCTGGGCGCCTCCACCGCCATGACGCTGACGAACAGCATCGTGCTCGACACGGTGCCGCCCGAGCGCGCGGGAGCCGCCTCCGCCGTCTCCGAGACCGCGATCGAGCTGGGCGGCGCGATGGGCATCGCCCTCCTCGGCAGCCTGCTCTCCTCGGTCTACCGCACGAGCCTCGACCCGGTGCCGGGCGTCCCCGACGGGGCGATGGACGGCGCCCGGGAGACGCTCGGCAGCGCGCTGCACGCGGCGGGCGGCCTCGGCGGCGCCCCGGGGCAGGCGCTCGCGGACGCGGCACGCGACGCGTTCGGCAGGGGCATCCAGATCACCGGCGCGGCGGGCGCGGTGCTGCTGGTGCTGGCCGCTGTCCAGGCCTGGCTCATGCTCCGGCCCGCACGGGGCGCCTCCGAGTAACTTCTACAGTCATGTAGATTTAAGGGTCCGGGCAACCGAGACCCAGGAGGGGACCGTGGGAGTTTCACTCGCCAAAGGCGGCAACGTATCGCTCAGCAAGGAGGCGCCGGGGCTCACCGCGGTCCTCGTCGGCCTCGGCTGGGACGTCCGCACGACGACCGGCGCGGACTACGACCTGGACGCCAGCGCGCTGCTCTGCAACGCGTCCGGAAAGGTCGTCTCCGACCAGCACTTCGTGTTCTACAACAACCTGAAGAGCCCGGACGGATCGGTCGAGCACACCGGCGACAACCTCACCGGCGAGGGCGAGGGTGACGACGAGTCGGTGAAGGTCGACCTCGCCGCCGTCCCGGCCGACGTCGAGCGGATCGTCTTCCCGGTCTCGATCCACGACGCCGAGAGCCGCGGCCAGAACTTCGGCCAGGTCAGCAACGCGTTCATCCGCGTCGTCAACCAGGCCGGCGGCGCCGAACTGGCCCGCTACGACCTCTCGGAGGACGCCGCCACCGAGACCGCCATGGTCTTCGGCGAGCTGTACCGGCACGGCGGCGAGTGGAAGTTCCGCGCGGTCGGCCAGGGCTACGCCTCCGGACTCGCGGGCATCGCCCAGGACTTCGGCGTCAACGTCTGACCCGGGGGACGCGTGAGCCTCAGCTCTCTCCGTCTCCAGGACCGCGACCGACCGGACTTCGAACGGGCGCTCCAGCAGGCGATGAGCACGGAGCGCGTCCGTACGGCCCTCGCGCGGCGCGGCGGCGCCGGACCCGCGCCCGCGCTGCTGCGGGCGCGGGCGCGCGAGGAAGCCGACCGGATCATGGCTTCCGCCGCCGAGGAGTACGCCGCGTACACGCGCGCCCGCGCGGCGGCGCGGCCCCCGCGCCGGGGGCGCCGCCGCGGCCTGCTGGCCGCCCTCGGGGTGCTGGTCCCCGCGGTCGCCGCCTGCGCCGCCGTCATCCTGCTGCTGCTCGGCGGCGTCCTCGGCGCGGCGGGCTCCCGCACGGGGCTCGGCGGCTCGCTGACCACGGCGGGCTGGGTGTGCGCGGCGGTCGCGGGCGCGGCGGCGGGCGTGGGGGTCCTCGCCCTGTTCGTGACGGCGGCCCGCCGTACGGGTGCCCCGCCGCCCGTCGAGCGCGCCCGCGAAGCGTGGCGCACGGCGCTTCTCCACCAGGGCATCCTCCCTTTCCTGGACGCCCACCTCGACACCCCCGACCCCACGGATTGACCCCTCGCGCCGTGCGAGGTGGCGGCTGCGCCGGGCAACCCGTTCGGGGGCGCGGGGACCAGTCGGCTGTGCCGGGCACATTCAGGGGCGCGGGGAACTGCGCGCCCAGCCAGGACGCACGCGCGCTCCGCGACGCGCCAGTCGTGGCAGCCCCTGCCCGGCGCTGATTCCGGGGTGCCCCGGAGGGCGCGTTGCAGGCTGCGGGTGCGCGTTGGTTGGGCGCGCAGTTCCCCGCGCCCCTGGGCGGCACTGGCGTCCGCGGCGCTGGGTTCGGGCCGCCCCGGAGGGCGCGTCGCGGACTGCGGGCGCGGTTCCTCGCGCGCCTTAGCTCTGAAGCAGGGGGCGGACCTCCTGCGCGGTGAAGCGGACGAAGGCGTCGGGGTCTTCGTCGTCGGCGGTGGACTGGAGGACGACCGTGTCGGCCCCGGCATCCGCGTACCGGCGGACAGCGGCGGCGACGTCCCCGGCGTTTCCGGCGACGCCCGGCGCAGCGCCCGGCGCGAGGCCCTCGCGGTCCAGCTCCGCGGCGAGCCGCCGCCCCGCTCCGGGGCCCGTGGCCGCGAGGACGTAGACCGTTACGCTGTGCGGCTCCGTGCGGCCCGCGCGGGTGCGGCCCTCGTCGATGAGGGCGCGCGCGGCCCGTACCCCCTCCACCGTCGTGCTGGCGTCCAGCACCGTGCCGTCCGCGACCTCGCCGCTCAGCCGCAGGGAGCGGGGCCCGCGCGCGCCGGAGAGGACGGCGGGCGGCGCCGGGTCCGTGGCGGGGGGCCAGTCGAGCGCGACGCCGTCGAGCTTCACGTACCGCCCGTCGACGGTGACGCGTTCGCCGCGCAGCAGGGCCCGCATCGCGACCAGGTGCTCGCGCAGCAGCGTCATGGGCGACTCGGCGCGCGCGCCGACCTGGCCCATCCAGTCCTGGACGCCGTGCCCGACGCCGAGCCGCGCGCGCCCGGGGAAGAGCCGGTGCAGGGTCGCGGCCTCCATCGTGGTCAGCGCGGCGTTGCGCAGCGGGACGGGGAGCAGGCCGACGCCGACGCGCAGCCGCTCGCTCCAGGCGAGCGCGGCGGAGGCGCTGGCGATGCCGCTCTCCAGGAAGCAGTCCTCCCAGAGCCACAGCTCTTCGAGGCCCGCCTCCTCCGCGGTGCGGACGACGCTGCGCAGTTTCTCCGGGGGCGACTGTGGCCGGAACACGGCACCAAGAGCGGTCATCCGCCCATTCCAGCCCACGAACGGACACGCGGCAAAGCCGTTTTCACCGTTCGCCCGGCAGCTCCGCGGGTTCCGCGAGCTCCGCGAGTCGCGCGAGGTCGTCCGCGGCCTCCGCACGTTCGGCCTCGGTGAGGGGCACGGCCGCCGCGCGCTCCAGCGCGTCCGCTGCGGTCGCCTCGTCGTCCAGCCGCCCGGCGACGTCGGCGCGCATCGTGAGGAGCCGCAGGAGCTGGACCGGCGTGGGCCGTTCGTCCTCCGTCGCGAGCGCCCGGTCGAGGATCTTCGCCGCCGCCGACGGGTCGTCCTTGGAGTCGGCGAAGTTGACGGCGTGGTGCAGGGCGCGCGCGAACGTCTCCTCGGGCGCGGGCCGGTGGCGGAGGTCGTCGCTGATCGGCTGGCCCACGCGGACGCAGTTGCCGCCGGGGTCGGTCATCAGGAACTGCCGCATGCCGTACGACATGTCCTTGAGCGGCCCGAGGCGGGGCAGCCCGCGGGTGGGGACACGGCCGTACGCGGCCTTGAGCCCGGCGCGGAAGGCGGCGTACAGGACATCGACCTCGTCGGTCGTCACGTAGCAGGTGCTGTACGACTCCGCCGGTTCGTACCGCTTCATGGCGAAGAACTGGAGCTGGACGCCGCCGCGTTCGACCACGGCGAACGGGTTGGGGCTCTTCTGCTGGAAGGTCACCTCGAACCCGAGCGCCGTGTAGAAGTCGAGCACGGGCGCCAGGGTCCGGCACGGCAGGATCGGGATGGTTGTCTCGGCCATGCCCCGAGTCTAGTCAAACTTGAATAGCTGTAGGGGTCCTCACAGCCACCGCTCGGCGGCCTCGACGCTGTCGTCGATGCCGGTGTTGAACGCGATGGCGGCCCCCGGCGCATGTTGCCGGACCAGGTTCACGATCTGCTCGAAGAGCGTCAGCACGGGTTCGGGCTTGCGGATCCCGCCCCCGATGACGACGACGTCCCAGTCCCGTTCGGACAGCGCCGCGACGATCACGGACTTGGCCGACGCGTCCGGCGCGATCAGTGCCGTGGAGGCGTGGATGCCGTGGTCGGCGAAACGGGCCAGTTCCTTGTCCAGGACCGCGCGCATGGCGTCCCCGTCCATACCGGGCACGGCGTGCGGGTCGAATCCGAGAATGAGTGCAGAGGGCATGTTCTGCTTGACGATCATCCGGCGGTGTCGGTTCCCGTCTCGGGGGATCGCCGCCTCCGGCGGCGGCCGGGCGCCTCAGCTCAGCCACTGCTCGTACGCGAGCGTCGCGACCAGGCCGAGGACCGAGACGAGCAGGACGCCGCGCACGAATCCGCTGCCCTTCTTGAGCGCCGTACGGGCGCCGAGCATGCCGCCCGCGAGGTTGAACGCCGCGAGGGGGAGGGCCAGTTGCCACAGGACGGTGCCCTGCCAGGCGAAGGTGGCGAGCGCCCCCACGTTGGTGCAGACGTTCACGATCTTCGCGGTGGCCGAGGCCGTCACCAGGTCGAGGTGGAGCACCGCCGTCAGCGCGAGGACCAGGAAGGTGCCCGTGCCGGGGCCGACGAGCCCGTCGTAGAAGCCGATCCCGAGGCCCGCGAGGCCGATCGCGGCGAGCACGCGGCGCGGCCCCACGGGACCGGCGGCGGGCGCGGTGCCGAAGTCGGGGCGGAGGATCACGAACGCCGCGACGCCGAGCAGCACCACCAGCACCACGGGCTTGAGCACCGCCGTGCTCATTCCGGCGGCGAGGAAGGCGCCGCCCGAGGAGCCGGCGAGCGCGGCGAGGCCGATCCGCACGGCGACCCGCACATCGACGGGGGTCTTGCGGACGTACGTCGCGGCGGCGCCCGTCGTACCGACGATCGCGACGGCCTTGTTGGTGCCGAGCGCGTACGCGGCGGGGGTGCTGCCCGGGAGCCCGAGCATCAGGGCGGGGAGCAGGACGAGGCCCCCGCCGCCCACCACGGCGTCCACCCAGCCCGCCGCCCCGGCGGCGAGGCAGAGCACGAGGACCGTGGTCAGGGATATGTCAGCCATGATCGCGACCCTATGGAAGCCCTGACCAGGCATGTCCACCGGGTTCGGTATCCCGCCGCGCGGTACCCGGCGGGGGCGGAGGCGGGGATTCGGAAATACGGGTGGGGGTATATGGTGCTGAGGAGAGGGGATACCCCCGTGGGTATTCCTCGTATCAGTCCGTTTCGGGGGACGAGTGAGGAGGAGAGGCATGTACGTCGTGGAGACCCTGGCGACCGAGTCCCTGGGGAACCGCTCCTATCTGGTCGCGGGCCCCGCCCGGGCCGTGGCCGTCGACCCGCCGCGCGACATCGACCGGGTGCTGGAGGCCGCCGCGCGGCGCGGCGTGCGGATAGCCCGGGTCGTCGAGACCCATGTGCACAACGACTACGTGAGCGGCGGCCTGGAGCTGGCCCGCCTCACCGGCGCCGACTACGCCGTCCCGGCCGGGGCCCGGGTCTCCTACGCCCGCACGCCGGTCGAGGACGGCGACGAGCTGGACGTCGACGAGGGCCTCACCCTGCGCGCCGTCGCCACCCCCGGCCACACCCCGCACCACACGGCGTACGTGCTGCACGACGCGGGCGTCCCCGTCGCGGCCTTCACCGGCGGCTCCCTGCTGCTCGGCACCGTCGGCCGCCCCGACCTCGTCGAGCCCCGGCTGACCGAGGACCTCGCGCGCGCCCAGCACGCCTCGGCGCACCGCCTGGCCGAGCTGCCGGACGCGGTCCGGGTCCTGCCCACGCACGGATTCGGCAGCTTCTGCGCCTCCACTCAGAGCGGCGGCGGCGACGGCGAGGCGGCCACCATCGGCGCCGAGCGCGGCCGGAACCTGGCGCTCACCAAGGACGTCGACACCTTCGTCGCGGAACTCCTCGCGGGCCTCGACGACGTGCCCGCGTACTACGCGCACATGGGCCCCGTGAACGGCGCTGGCCCCGCGCCGATCGACCTCACCCCGCCCCGCGCGGCCGACGCGGCCGAGCTGGCCGAGCGGCTCGCGGCGGGGGAGTGGGTGGTGGACCTGCGCAGCCGTACGGCCTTCGCGGACGGCCACCTCGCGGGCGCCCTGAACTTCGACGGCGGCCTCGCCACGTATCTGGCCTGGCTCATCCCCTGGGGCAAGCCCGTCACGCTGCTCGCGGAGACGGCCGAGGAGATCGCCGCGGCCCAGCGCGAGCTGGCCCGCGTCGGCATCGACCGCCCGGCGGCAGCGGCGACGGGGCCGTGGGAGGGCTGGCTGAGGGACGGCGACGCGCCGCGCTCCTTCCCACGCGCCGACTTCGCCGCGCTCGCCCGCGCCCGTGCTCACGCCCGGGAGGGCGGCGCGCCGCCGGTCGTCCTCGACGTACGGCGCGACATCGAGCGCGGCGAGGGCTGGGTGCGCGGCTCCACGCACATTCCCCTGCACCAGCTCCCGCAGCGGCTGGCCGACGTGCCCGAGGGCACGGTGTGGGTGCACTGCGCGGGCGGCATGCGCGCCGCCATGGCCGCTTCGTTCCTCGACGCGGCAGGGCGCGACGTCGTCGCCGTCGACGACACCTTCGACGCGGCGCACGCGGCGGAGCTGGTCACGGTGCCGGGGGCGTGACGGCGCTGACCCTGGTCCTCGCCCTCGTGGCGGGCGCCCTCGTCGGGCTCGCGCTGGGCGGGCTGGGCGCGGGCGGCGGCATCCTCGCCGTGCCCGTGCTCGTCCATCTGCTGGGCTTCGGCCCGCGGGACGCGGCGACGGCGGCCCTGTTCGTCGTCGCGCTCAGCTCGCTGGGCGGCCTCCTCGCGCACGCCCGCGCGGGGACGGTCCGCTGGCGCGCGGGCCTCCTCTTCGCCGCCGCCGGAATGCCCCCGGCGCTCGCGGCGGGCCTGCTCTCCGCCCACATCCCCGGCGTACTGCTCTCGGCGGCCTTCGCCCTCGTCGCGGCCCTCGCGGCCCGGCGCATGCTCCGCGTGCCGGACGAAGAGCCCCCGGCCGTCCGTACGGACGCGGGCACGGGCGCGGGGCGCCGGTGGCCGAGGGTCGTCGGTGCCGGGGCGGGGCTCGGCGGCCTCACGGGGCTGCTCGGCGTGGGCGGCGGCTTCCTCGCCGTCCCCGCGCTCGCCGGGCTCCTCGCCTTCCCGATGGCCGAGGCGGCGGGCACCAGCCTCCTGGTCGTCGCCGCGAACGCCCTCTCGGGCCTGTCCGGCCGCGCGGGCGGAGCCTCGGGTCTCGACTGGGCCGTCCTCGCGCCCTTCGCGGGTGCGGCGATCCTGGGAGCCTGGGACGGCAAACGCCTCGCGACGCGGGTGCCGGGGACGGTGCTGCGCCGGGTGTTCGCCTGGCTCCTCCTGGCGGTGGCGACGGCCATGCTGGCCGAGGCGACATGGACCCTGACCGCAACCTGACGCGAGGCCTCAGCAGGAGTGCCCCGTAAGGGGCGCGGGGAACTGCGCGACAAGCCACGACGCAGCCGCACCCTGCGAAGCAGCGCGGGGGGCAGCCCGGGTTCAGCCCTCGTGGTGCGGCGGGGCCCCGCAGGGGAGGGTCAGGCCAGGGAGAGGAAGAGTTTTTCCAGGCGGGCCCGCATCTGTTCGCGGTCCATGCCGGTCTCGCCCTCCCCCTCGGCCTCCGTCATACAGTGCTCCAGGCCCGTGGCGATGATGGCGAAGCCCGCGCGGTCCAGGGCGCGGGAGGCGGCGGCGAGCTGGGTGACGACCTCGTCGCAGGGCCTGCCCTCCTCGATCATCTTGATCACGCCCGCGATCTGGCCCTGGGCCCTCCGCAGCCGGTTGAGCACCGCCTTCATCTCCTCGGCGGCCAGTGTGAAATCCATCGCCCTCACCCCGTTCCCGTCCGGACCGTGCTCGTCCGGAACTCCGATTCTATACCCTGGGGGGTATCGTACCTCCCCGCACCGGAAGGACCCGCCCCATGAGCGACGACACCACGCTCACCGTCGACGAGCTGCGCGCGCGCCGCGCCGAGCTGACCCTCATCGACGTCCGTACGCCCGGCGAGTACGCCGGAGGCCATGTGCCGGGCGCCCACAACATCCCGCTGGACCGGCTCGACGAGGCCGAGGACACCCTGCGGCTCGCCGCCGCGCGCGGCCCGCTCGCCCTCGTCTGCGCCTCCGGCAACCGCTCGCTCACCGCCTCCCGCACCCTGCGCGAGGCCGGGATCGCCGCCGCCTCGGTCGAGGGCGGCACCAGGGGCTGGGCCGACGCCGGGCACCCGCTCGACCGGCCCGCGCTGCCCGAGGGGGCGCGCCCGCGCTGGCCGATGGAGCGTCAGGTGCGGCTCGCCGCCGGTTCGCTGGTGCTGCTCGGGCTCGGCGCGGGGCTCGCGTTCCCCCGGGCCCGGCTGCTCTCCGCCGGAATCGGCGCCGGACTGGTCTACTCGGCCGTGTCCGACTCCTGCGGCCTGGCGGCGGTCCTCGCCAAGCTGCCGTACAACCGTGGGGCCGCCTGCGAGCTGAGCCCGGTCCTCGACCGGCTCGCGCGCGACGCCTGACCGTTCCCGGCCCGTACGGGGAGCGCGACACGCCCGGGCCCCGGAAACATCCCGCTTCCGGGCGGCCCGCTGCGTCGATCGGCGCACGGCGCACGGCGTGCCGGACCGCCGCACGGCCTCTTCCGGGGGCGTGCGGCGGACCATCGCCCCATGAGTCAGCCCGTACGCAAGCGATTCGCCGCGGTCCCGGCCGCCGCGCTGCTCAGCCTCGCGCTCCTCGCCGTTCCCGACGGTGCCGCCGGCGCGCCCTGCGAGCCCGGCCCCGGGGAGGCCAGGAAGCGGGTCTCGGCCCGCGTGGACGCGCTGTACCGGGACGCGGCGCGGGCCACCAAGCGGTTCGAGAAGGCCCGTAAGCGGACCTCGGCGCAGCGCGCCGCGGTGACCCGCAGCCGTCGTGCCGTCAGCCGGGGCGAGCGCCGGCTGCACGTCCTGCGGTTCCGGATCGGCGGCATCGCCCGCAGCCAGTACCGCACCGGCGCCTGGTCGCCGGGCGCCCGCATGGTCATGACCCGTTCGCCCGAGGACCTGCTCGAACGGCTGCGCGCCCAGCGCCAGGCCGACCACGCCGTCAACCGGCTCCTCGGCTCGACCCGTACGGTCCAGCGCCAGCTCGTACGTAAACGGGCCCGCGCCCGCGCCGTCCTGAAACGCCTGGAGGCCACCACCCGGCGCGAGGCCGCGGCCAAGAACGCCATCGAACGCCGCCTGGTGCTGGCCCGCAGCGCCCGGGCCGCCACGCCCGTCAACCGCCCGGCCCGCGCCTGCGCGCCGGGGAAGGGCGACGGGAAGCGGGGAGGCGGCGGCACCCAGGACGGCTCCCGGGCCCTGGGCGGCGGCGGCCGCTGGACGGCCCCCGTCGAGCGGTCCGCCTACACGCTCTCCGCCGGATACCGCTCCTCCGGCGCCCGCTGGTCGCGGGGGCACACCGGGCAGGACTTCGCCGTGGAGACCGGCACGCCCGTACGGGCCGTCGGCGCGGGCACCGTGGCCGTCACGAGCTGCGGCGACGCCTTCGGCAACCAGATCGTCATCCGCCACCGCGACGGCTACTACTCGCAGTACGCGCACCTGTCCGCGATCCAGACCGAGCGGGGCCGCCAGGTGCGGGCCGGAGAGCGCATCGGCCTCTCCGGCAACACCGGCAACTCCACCGGACCGCACCTGCACTTCGAGGCGCGGGTCACCCCGGGCCTGGGTTCGGACGTCGCGCCCGTTCCCTGGTTGCGCGCACGCGGCGTGGAACTCTGAGCCCGGCCTGCGCGACGACCACCACGATCAGGAACGCGCCGCTGACCACCTGCTGGTACGCGGAGTCGAGCGAGCCGATCTGGTTGATGACGTTCTGGATCACCTTCAGCAGCAGCACGCCCACCAGCGAGCCGCTGACGAAGCCCATGCCGCCGGTCAGCAGCGTGCCGCCGATGACGACCGCCGAGATCGCCTCCAGCTCCATGCCCTGGCCCAGGATCGTCACGCCCGAGGTCAGCCACGCCGCGTTCAGCGCCCCGGCGAGGCCCGCGAGCAGCCCCGACAGGACGTAGACCCCGACCTTCGTACGGACCACCGAGACGCCCATCAGCGACGCTGTGTACCCGTCGGCCCCGCTGCCGCCGACCGCGTAGACGTGCTGCCCGAAGAGCGTGCGGCGCAGCAGCACCCCGCCCAGCGCGAAGAGCGCCACCGTGATCCACACGGGCACGCCCACGCCCAGCAGCGAGCCCCGCCCCAGGTCGGCCAGGAAGGCGTCCTCGGGCACGAGGAAGGTGTCGGCGCCCTCGTCCGTGATGTTGAGCATGATGCCGCGGGCGCCGAGCATCGAGGCGAGCGTGACGATGAACGGGGCGAGCCGGACGCGGGCGATCAGCACCCCGTTGACCAGCCCGATAGCCCCGCACACCAGCAGCGGCAGCAGCAGCGCGACGAGCGTCCCGTGCCGCGATCCCCACGCGGCCAGCACCCCGCCGAGCGCGAAGACCGAGCCGACCGACAGATCGATGCCGCCCGACACGATCACGAACGTCATCCCCAGCGCGACGATCGCGAGGAACGCCGAGGAGACGGCCATGTTCTCCAGATTGCCGCCCGTCGCGAACGAGTCGAACGAGAACGAGGCCACCAGCGACAGCACGACCAGCGCGACCAGCGCCCCGTGCCGCTGCGCGAGCGCCGCGAACCGCCCGGCGCCGCCGGGACCGGCGCCCGCGACCGAGGCGCCGGAGGCGTCAGGGCCGGAACTCTCCGTACGTTCAGGGGCGTTCGTCACCGTCACCGCTTCCCCCTCTCGCGTGCCGCGCAGACCGCCAGCACGATGACGACGGCCTGCGCGATCTGCGTCCACGAGGGCGGCAGGTCGTGCTTGATGAGCGTGGCCGTCAGCAACTGGATGAGCACCGCGCCCGCGACCGTGCCGCCGATCCGCACCCGGCCGCCGCTCAGCGGCGTGCCGCCGACCACCACGGCGGTGATCGCGGACAGCTCCATCAGATTCCCCAGCGAGGTGGGGTCGCTGGCCTGGAGGCGGGCCGTGGCCAGGAACCCGGCGAGCGCGGCGAGCACGCCCGAGCAGACGTAGACGAGGATCAGCACCCGCCGTACCGGAAGCCCCGCGAGCCGCGCCGCCGGACGGCTGTCGCCGATCGCGAGGAGCTGCCTGCCGAACGTGGTGCGTCGCACCACGAACGCCGTCACCAGCACCAGCGCGAGCGCGATCAGCGCCGGGTACGGCACGCCCAGCAGATCGCCCGAGCCCAGCGTCCGCATCCCGTCGTCGCGCACGTCCTCCAACTGCGGGACCAGCACCAGTGCCAGGCCCCGCCCGCCGACCATCAGCGCGAGCGTCGCGACGATCGGCTGGATGCCGATGTACGCGATCAGCGAGCCGTTGACGAGCCCGGCCGCCGCGCCGCCGATCACCGCGGCGAGGAGCGCGATCCACGGGCCGTACCCCAGATAGAGCGCCACCAGCGAGGTCGAGAGGGCCATCACCGAGCCGACCGACAGGTCGATGCCCTCGGAGCCGATCGCCAGGGCCATGCCGAGCGCGACGATCAGGATCGGCGCGACCTGCACGGCCTGCGTGCGGAAGTTCGCCGCGGAGAGGAAGTGCTCGGTGAACGCGATGTTGAAGACCAGCAGCACGGCGACACCCGCGTAGACCCCGTACGCCTGGAGCCAGCGCGTGACGGCGGCGCGGTCGACGCCCGTACGCCCCCGGGGGGCCGCGACCTCAGCCATGGGCGTCCTCCCCGGGCGCACCGGCCGTTCCCGCCTCCGCGATGGTCTCCAGCAGCCGGTCCTCGGTCACCTGCTCTCCTGTCAGCTCGCCGACGACCGCGCCGTCCCGCAGCACGACGACCCGGTCCGAACCCTCGATCAGCTCCTCCAGGTCGGAGGAGATCAGCACCACGCCCAGCCCGTCCTCCGCCAGCTCGTCCACCAGACGCTGCACCTCGGCCTTGGCGCCGACGTCGATGCCGCGCGTCGGCTCGTCCAGCAGCAGCACCTTCGGCTCGGCGGCCAGCCAGCGCGCGAGGAGCACCTTCTGCTGGTTGCCGCCCGAGAGTTCGCCCGCCTTCTGGTGCGGCGAGGACGCCTTGATCCGCAGCCGCTCCATGAACGTCGCCACGACGGAGTCGATCCGCGCCTCCGACACCAGCCCCGCCCGCGAGAGCCGGGGCAGCACCGCCAGCGCGATGTTCTCCCGTACGGACAGGCCCGGCACGATGCCCTCGCTCTTGCGGTCCTCGGGCAGCAGCGAGACCCCGGCCCGGATCGCCGCGGGCGGCGAGCCCGTGCGCAGCGGCGTGCCCGCGACCGTCACGCGCCCGGCGCCCAGCGGCAGCGCGCCCGCCACCGCCTTCACCGTCTCCGTGCGCCCCGAGCCCAGCAGCCCGCCGAGCCCGACGACCTCCCCGGGGCGCACCTCGAAGGAGACGTCACGCAACTGGCGCGGCACGGCGAGCCCTTCGGCACGCAGCACCGGCTCGCGGGAGGTGGCCTCGTGCTCGCCGCCGAACTTCGTAGTGCCCTCGGCGCGCACCTCGCCCATCTCGCGGCCCAGCATCAGCGAGACGAGCCGGAGCCGCTCCAGGCCCGCGAGCGGGCCCGTGTGCACGAGGCGGCCGTCGCGCAGCACGGTCACCGTGTCGCACACCGCGTACAGCTCGTCCAGCCGGTGGCTCACGTACACCACCGCCACGCCCCGCTCGCGCAGTGAGCGGATCACCCCGAACAGCGTCTCGACCTCGCGGGGTTCGAGGGACGAGGTCGGCTCGTCCATGATCACCACATTCGCGTCGACGGAGACGGCGCGCGCGAGCGCCACCATCTGCTGGGCACCGACGCCGAGTTCCCCCAGCGGGCGCCGCGGGTCCGTACGGACGCCGTACCCGCGCAGCGTCTCCTCCGTCTCGCGGTGCATCCGGGAGAAGTCGATCAGCCCGAGCCGGTTGCGGGGCTCCCGGCCGAGGAACAGATTGCGGGCCACGCTCATCAGCGGGACGAGGCCCACCTCCTGGTGGATCGTGGAGATCCCGGCGCGCAGCGCGGCGAGCGGCGTGCCGAACTCCACGGGCGTGCCCCGGTGCAGGACCTCGCCCGCGTCCGGCGCGTACACCCCGGTCAGCACCTTGATCAGGGTGGATTTCCCGGCGCCGTTCTCGCCGATGAGCGCGTGCACCTGGCCGGACTCCAGGGTGAAGTCGACGCCGTCCAGGGCGAGGACGCCGGGGAAACGCTTGGTGAGCCCGCGCACGGCCAGGGCGGCGGCGGATACCTCGACGGTCTCCATCAGTACGCCTTGTCGAGGTCCCGCTCGGCGTTGGCCGCCGTGTACGCGCTGTCCTTGATGACGATGTCCTCGCCGACCTTCTTCCCCTTGCCGAAGTCCTCCAGGGCCTGGAAGGCGAGCGGGCCGAAGCGCGGATTGGACTCGACGACGCCGTGGATCCACTTGTCGACGATGCCCTGGACGGCGTTCTTCGTGCCGTCCACGGTCACGATCTTGACCTCGCCCGGCTTCTTGCCCGCGCCCTTGAGGGCGTTGACCGCGCCGAGGCCCATCTCGTCGTTCTCCGCGTAGATCCCGTCGATGCCGGGCTTGGACTGGATGAGCTGCTCGGTGACCTGCTGGCCCTTCTCCCGCGCGAACTCGCCGGTCTGCTTGAAGACGACCTTGAGCTTCGGGGCCTTCTCCTTGATCCGCTCGGTGAAGCCCTTGGTGCGCTCGGTCGTGACGTTGTTGCCCGGCGTGCCGAGCAGGATGGCGACCTGGCCCTTGCCGCCCGTGGCCTCGATCATCTGGTCGGCCGCGCGGCGGCCCTGCTGGACGAAGTCGGAGCCGATGAAGCTCACGTAGTCCTCGCAGGGCTCGGCGTTGATCTGCCGGTCGACGGTGACGATCGGGATCTTCTTGGCCGCGGCCCGCTTGAGCACGGGCTCCCAGCCGTCGGAGTTCAGCGGCGCGATGACCAGCAGGTCGGCGCCCTTGGAGATCAGGTCCTGCACATCGCTGATCTGCTTGGAGAACTGCGACTGCGCGTTGGCCGTCAGCAGCTTGACCCCGCGCTTCTCGGCCTCGGCCTTGATCGAGGCGGTCTCCGCGATACGGAACGGGTTCGCTTCCTTCTCCGACTGGGAGAAGCCGACGGTCGCCTTCGCGAGGTCGGTCTCCTTCCCGCCGTACTTCTTGAGCGTGCAGGTCTTCGCGCCCTTCGTGGGCTCGGCGGCGACCTGCTCACCGGCCCCGTCGGACGATGTGCCCTTGCCGTCCGAGGCGTCCTTGTCGTCCTCGGACTTGGCACAGCCGAGGGAGAGCGAGAGAGTGGCGACGAGTGTGGTGACAGCGAGGGTTCTGAGAGATCTGTGCGCATTCATGGGCTACCCCAGGTGTGCCGGCGTCTCCTCTAGCGTCCGCTGGGGTTTTTACATCGTTGGAATACCGCGTGTAAATACCCCTGCGCCGAAGGGAGTTCGCGCGCTCAGGCGCCCAGGGTGCTCTCCCGCTCCACCAGAGCGAACCCCGGCTGCAGCTCGCGGGGCGTGCGCTCCTCGTCCCGCCGGCCCCCCGCGATGGCGCTGACCAGGGACTCGACCGCGAGCCTGGCGATGGCCCGCTTGTCCGGCGAGACGGTGGTGAGCGTCACCGCGCCGTACCGCCCCTCCGTCAGATCGTCGAAGCCGACGACCGCGATGTCCTCCGGGACGCGCAGGCCCCGCTCCGACATCGCCCGCATCGCGCCGATCGCGATCAGGTCGTTGTACGCGAACACCGCGTCGGGCCGCGCCCCCGCGTCCAGCAGCGCCGCCATCGCCGCCGCGCCGTCCGCCCGGTCCCAGCCCTCGACCGGCGCCACCAGCGACTCGTCCGCCGGGACGCCGGAGGCGGCCAGCTCCGCCTGCCAGCCCAGCAGCCGCAGATGCGCGGGCTGGCTGGGCCGGTCGCCCCGCGCGCCGAGGAACGCGATACGGCGCCGCCCCAGGTCGAGCAGGTGGCGCACCGCCGCCCTGGCCGCCGCGATGTTGTCGATCGCGATGTGGTCGTACGGCAGGTCGTAGCGCCGCTCGCCGATCAGGACCAGCGGCGCGTCGTCCGTACGGACCGCGAGGTCCTCGGGCTCCAGCTCCAGCGGGTTGAGGATCAGGCCGTCGATGACGCGGGCCCGGAAGCCCTGGGTCACGAGGAGTTCGCGCTCCCTGCGGCCCTGGGTGTGGTCGAGCAGCACCGTGTAGTCGTGCTCGGCGGCGGCGTCGATCACGTCCCCTGCCAGCTCCGCGAAGTACGGGTTGCCCAGCTCGGGGACGGCCAGGGCGAGGATGCCGGTGCGGCCCTTGCGCAGGTGGCGGGCCGTCAGGTTCGGGCGGTACCCCAGGTCGTCGATGGCCCGCTGCACCTTCGCGCGGGTCGTCGGCGTGATGTGCGGGTAGTTGTTCACGACGTTGGACACGGTCTTGATCGAGACCCCGGCACGCTCCGCGACGTCCTTGAGACTCACCCTCACCTGCGCTCCTTAGGTTCTCTTTGCCCTCTGCTGTCACGCACCTGGACAGGGTGCGGCGGCCGTGCTGTCATGCCAACTGCCCTTGTTTCCAACGTTATACAAGATGGATCTCCCACAAGGGCAGAGTCGTATCCGCCTCTTGCACACCCTCTCCTGGAGGTTCCGTGAGACGCGCTTCCACCTGGCCCGCGGCGGCCGTGACCGCCGCCTTCGCCCTCCTCGCACTCCTGGTCACCGCGCTCGGCGCGGGACCGCCCACGCCCTCCGCCTCGGCCGCCGAGCCCCCGGAGGACCGGCCCGCCGCGTCCGCCGCGCACGGCCTCAAGGGCGAGTACTGGACCCAGTCGGCCCCCGGCGCCTTCGACTTCGGCACCCTCAAGGCCACCGCCTTCGACCCCTCCCTCGACTTCAACGACCTGGAGCCCCGCCTCAAGGAGCGCACCGGCCAGGCCGACGACGCCACCGTCCGCTGGACCGGCAAGCTCACCCCGGAGAAGTCCGGAGCCCACACCTTCCACCTCACCGGCGACAACGGCTTCCGGCTCTGGATCGACGGCAAGCCCGTGATCGACCACTGGGTCGACGACTGGGACAAGGAGCAGACCTCCGACCCCGTCACCCTGGAGGCCGGGCGGGCCTACGACATCAAGGTCGAGTACTTCGAGCACTACGGCGGCTCCAACCTCCACCTGCGCTGGACCCCGCCCGGCGGTGAGAAGACCGCCGTCCCGCAGTCGGCGTTCACGCTCCCCGACGGCTTCGACTACGACGGCGCCACCGCCGTCCACGTCGCCAAGTCCGGCCGCACCCTCGAACTCGGCTTCGGCCAGGACCTCCGGGCCCCCGACCCCGCCCGCTTCCGCGACCACTTCCGCGCGGTCATCGGCGGCGCCGAGTGGCCGCTGGGCGACGTGCGCCGCGACCCGCGCGACAGCTCCCGGCTGCTCGTCGCTCTCAAGGAACCCGTCGTCGGCCAGGGCGGTACGGCCGATGTGCGGTACGACGGAGAGGGCGGGCTGACCGGCGAGGACGGCAAGGCCGTCGGCGACTTCTGGACCTCGGGCGACAACCGCTCCACGTACCAGCTCACCACCCCCTGGGCCAAGGACGTCGGCCCCGGCAACGCGCGGCCCGAGTACCCGCGCCCGCAGCTCAAGCGCGACAAGTGGAAGAACCTCAACGGCACCTGGCAGTTCGCGGGCGCCGAGAAGGGCGAGCGGCCGCCTCTCGGCAAGGGGAAGCGGCTGAAGGAGAAGATCCTCGTCCCGTACCCGGTCGAGTCGAAGCTCTCCGGAGTGGAGCGGCACGAGGAACGCATGTGGTACAAGCGGACGTTCACCGTCCCCAAGGACTGGAAGGTCGGCTCCGGCAAGCGGCTGCGGCTCAACTTCGACGCCGTCGACTGGCAGGCCACCGTCTACGTCAACGGCAAGCGGGTCGCCGAGCACAAGGGCGGCTACGACCGCTTCACCGCCGACGTCACCGACGCGCTCAAGCCGGGCCGCGACCAGGAACTCGTCGTCGGCGTCCACGACCCCACCGACAGCCCCGACGGCCCCAACCCACCCGTCGGCAAGCAGCGGCTCGACCCCGAGGGCATCTGGTACACCCCGTCCTCCGGCATCTGGCAGACCGTCTGGATGGAGCCCGTCGCCGCCGAGCACACCACCGACGTGAAGACCACGCCCGACATCAAGGGCGAGAAGGTCGCGGTCAGCGCGCGCGGCGTCGGCGACGGCGTGCCCGTCACGGCCGTCGCGTACGACGGCAAGAAGGAGGTCGGACGCGCCACGGGCTCCGGCAGCGCCGCGTTCGACGTGCCCGTGCCGAAGCCGCGCCTGTGGTCACCGGACGACCCGCACCTCTACACGCTCAAGGTCACGGTGGGGAAGGGCACCCGCGCCGCCGACACCGTCGAGAGCTACTTCGGCATGCGCGAGATCGCCGTCAAGACGCTCGACGGCAAGCAGCGCATGGTCCTCAACGGCAAGCCCGTCTTCTCCATGGCCACGCTCGACCAGGGCTTCTGGCCCGACGGGCTGCACACCGCGCCGACGGACGACGCGCTCTCGTACGACCTGCGCATGCACAAGAAGCTCGGCTTCAACTCCGTGCGCAAGCACATCAAGGTCGAACCGGACCGGTGGTTCTACCACGCCGACCGGCTCGGACTGCTGGTCTGGCAGGACATGCCCTCGATGCGCTCCGACCGCAAGCCCGACGCGGCGGCCCGCGCGCAGTACGAGCACGAGATGAAGGAGATGATCCAGCAGCACGACAGCCACCCCTCGGTCATCATGTGGGTCACCTTCAACGAGGGCTGGGGCCAGTACGACCAGGCCCGCATCGCCGACTACGCGAAGGGTCTCGACCCCTCCCGCCTCGTCAACAACATGAGCGGCCACAACTGCTGCGGGGCCGTGGACGGCAAGAACGGCGACATCTCCGACGCGCACGGCTACCCCAGCGCGCAGCTCCCCGACGCCGACGGGCGACGGGCACTGGTCAGCGGCGAGTACGGCGGCCTCGGCCTCGCCGTCCCCGGCCACGCGTGGCCCGTACGGCACACGTATGTGGGCGTCGAGAAGGAGAAGTTCACGGACGAGTACCTCGCCAAGCTGAAGGAGGTCGAGCGCTTCGCGGCCTGCCGGGGGAGCAGCGGTGCCGTCTATACGCAGATCTCCGATCTGGAGGGCGAGCTGAACGGGCTCATGACGTACGACAGGAAGGTGCTCAAGCCCGACGCCGACCGGCTGAAGTCCGCCCACGAGGCCCTGATCAAGGGCGCGGCCGACGGGACGCTGCCCTGCGGGACCTGACCTGACCGACCAGATCTGACCTGACCCGACGCCCTCTGCTGACGGCCCGTGCGGTCCACCCGGACCGCGCGGGCCGCGTGGTGCCGCGTACGCCCGTACGGCCGCCGCCGTCCCGCGGCTCCTGGGGCTGCCCCCACCCCCGATCCGGGTGATCGCCCCCTCACGCCGCGCCCCGTGTCCCGGACACGATGAGTGCGGCGCCGGACCCTGACGGCACTCACGACGAGGACGCCCGCATGACCCCCTACCGACGCGCGCTCGGCGCGCTGCTCGCACTGGCCACGGCGGCCGGTGTCACGGCGTGCGCGAGGAGCGACGACACCTCGGCGCACTCCACCAGCAGTTCCACCGGCAACTCCACCAGCAGTTCCACCGGGACGTACGCCGACGCCGCGCGCCCCACCGCCGGCCACCCGCGGACCCGCGCGCTCCTGCACCGGATGACCACGAGGGACGGCGGCCCCGGCGCGCTCGTAGCCCTCCGGGACCGCTCCGGCAGCAAGGTGCTGACCAGCGGCGTCGCGAACGTGAGGACAAGGGCGCCGATGCGCGCGGACAGCCGCTTCCGGATCGGCAGCATGACCAAGCCGTTCGTGGCGACCGTCGTGCTCCAACTGGTGGGCGAGGGCCGCATGTCCATCGACGCGCCGGTGGAGCGCTATCTCCCCGGCCTCATCCGCGGCCACGGCAACGACGGACGGAAGATCACGGTCCGTCAGGTCCTCCAGCAGACCAGCGGGCTCCCCGACTACCTCAACTCCATCGAGACGGAGGACGTCCTCAAGAACCCGCTGGCCCACTACGAGGCCCGCGGCCTCGTGAAGCGCGCGCTGCGCTACCGGCCAGGCTTCGAGCCGGGGACCGAGTGGGAGTACTCCAACACGAATTACGTGCTGGCGGGCCTGCTCGTCGAGCGCGTCACCGGGCACACGTACGGTCACGAGATCCGGCGGCGCGTCATCGAACCGCTCGGCCTGCGCCGCACGTCCGTCCCGGGCGACAGCTCCGGGATCCGCGGTCCGCATCCGCGCGGCTACGCCCGGACGGGCAAGGACGCGCCCCTCAAGGACATCACCGCGCTCAACCCCACGGTCCTGGGCCCGTCCGGCTCCATGATCTCCACCGGCGCCGACTTCAACCGCTTCCTGGACGCGCTCGTGCACGGCGAGCTGCTCCGCCCCGCCGAACAGCGTCAGCTCATGAAGACCCGTCCGACCGGCGACGGGGAGGGCGGAGCCTACGGACTCGGCCTGGAGAGCCACCCCCTGCCCTGCGGCGGCCTCTCCTGGGGAGCTGACGGCGGTGTCCCCGGCTATCAGACCCTGGGCGCCGTGACCGTCGACGGCAGGCGGGCGACGGGCCTCGTGAACCTCTACCCGGGCGAGACGGACGCCCAGGACAAGGACCTGACGTCCGCCGTCCGTACGGCACTCTGCGAGAGCCGCTCCCCGAAGGCGCACCGGTAGGGCCGGCGGAAGCCGGGCGGGGAACTCCTCGCCCGGCACCCGCCTAGGCCGCCGTCAGGGCCTCCGTCGGGGGGAGGCGGGCGGCTCGCACCGCCGGGTAGAGGCCCGCCAGGCCGCCGATCACCAGGGTGGCGCCGACCGCGCCCGCCATGGTCCAGGGCGGGACGACCGACGGCCAGCCCTGGTACGCGGCGTACGCGGCCGTGACCGCGATGCCGAGCAGGACCCCGCCCACGCCGCCCAGCCCCGACAGGAGCTGGGACTCGCAGACGAACTGGGTGCGGATCTGGCCGCGTGTGGCGCCCTGCGAGCGGCGCAGGCCGATCTCCGCGCGGCGTTCCAGCACCGAGATCACCATCGTGTTGGCGACGCCGACGCCGCCGACGAGGAGCGCCACCGCGCCGAGCCCGAGCAGCAGACCGCCGAGCGTGTCGTCCGTGGCCTCCTTCGCGGCGAGCGCGTCGGAGGGGCGGGAGACGTTGACCTCGCTGGGGTTCTCCGGGTTGGCGGTGGCGCCCAGCAGGGACTGCGCCTCCTCGACGCGGGACTCCTCGGCGCGGGCGTGGACGGTCGTGGCGTAGCCGTCGAAGCCGAGCAGCTCCTCGGCCGCGTGCCAGCCCACCAGCGCGGCCGAGTCCATGTCGGCGGCCAGCTCGTTGTGGCCGAGCAGGCCGACGACGGTGAACCAGCGGTCCCCGAGCCAGACCTGCACGTCCGGGCCCGCCTCGCTGATCCCGAGCTGTTCGGCGGCCCGGGCGCCGAGGACGACGGACGGGTAGCGGGACGAGGCGGCGTTGAGCCAGCGGCCGTCCACCACCCGCGAGCCGAGCGTCCTGGGCAGATCGGTCCGGGCCGCGTACACGTTGAGCCCGCCCGTCTCCTCCTCGGGGACGCGGTCGCTGCGGTAGATCTTCGCCTCGGTCTTCCCCACGGCCGAGACCGACTCGACGGAGGGCAGGGCGCCGACCATCCCGACGGCCTTCTCCGGGAGATGGGCGGCCTTGCCGTCGAACGCCTGGCCCGGCGTGACCGTCAGCAGATTGGTCCCGAGCGCGTCCAGGCGGCGGTCGAGGTCCTCCGTGCTGGACGTGGAGATCCCGACGACCCCGACCATCGCGGCGATGCCGATCGCGATGCCCAGCGCGGAGAGGAACACCCGCATCGGCCGCGCGCGCAGCCCCGAACCGCCCACCCGCAGCACGTCCGACGGGCGCATACGGGCGGGCTTCGGGGCGCTCACCGGACCGCCTCCGCGGCCAGTGCCCGCCGGCCCGCCGCCGAGTCGTGCTCGATACGGCCGTCCCGCAGCCGCACCTCGCGCGGCAGCGAGGCGGCGATGTCCCGGTCGTGGGTGATCACCACGACCGTCGTGCCCGCGCCGTGCAGTTCGTGCAGCAGCCGCAGCACTGTCGCGCCCGAACGGGAGTCCAGCGCGCCCGTCGGCTCGTCGGCCAGCAGCAGCGGCGGGTCGCCCAGGACGGCCCGGGCGAGGGCCACGCGCTGCTTCTCGCCGCCGGAGAGCTGGTGCGGCTCGTGCCGCAGCCGGTGGCCGAGGCCGACCCGGCGCAGCGCCAGCTCGGCGAGCCTGCGGCGTTCGCCGCGCGGGGTGCCGGTGTAGAGCAGCCCGTCGGCGACGCTGTCGAGCGCGGGGACGCCGGGGGCGAGGTGGAACTGCTGGAAGACGAAGCCGACCGTGTCCGCGCGCAGCGCCGACACCTCGCGGTCGCTGAGCTTCCCGACGTCGTGCCCGTCCACGCGCACCGTGCCCGAGGTGGGTCGGCTGAGGGTGCCCATGATGTTGAGCAGCGTGGACTTGCCCGAGCCCGACGGGCCGACGATGGCGAGGAGTTCGCCGCGCCGCACCACCAGGTCGGCCGCGTCGAGCGCGACGACGTCCCCGTACCGCTGCGAGACGCCGGAGAGTTCGACCACCGGCCCGTTCCGCGCGCTCACTCGGGCACCCCCACGGTCAGCCCCTCCGTGATGCCCTTGCCGGAGACCTCGACCTTGCCGTCGGCGAACATGCCCAGCTCGACGGGACGGCGTTCCGTACGGCCGCCGCGGGTCCTGACCTCCAGCGCGTAGCCGCCGCCCGCCCGCGCCGTCAGCGCGTTGACCGGCACGGCGAGCACGTCCTCGCGCGTCTCGGCCTTGAGGTCCACGTCGACGGCCGCCGCCTGGTAGCGGCCCAGCTTCTTCTGGCTGGCTACCTTCAGCTCGACGGGGAGCGTGGACTCCTCGTCCTCCCCCTCGCCGCCCTCGTCGCCGCCGGACGAGCCGGAGCCCGCGCCCTGGTCCGCCTCCGACGAGCCGCCCGCCGTGCCGATATCGGTGACCTCGGCCTCAGTCGAGGCCCCGTCGGGCAGCCGCACGGTGGCCTTGGTGCCGTCCTGGACCAGGTCCTCGAACTGGGCCTCCAGCGCGACGGTCACCACCCGTTCCGTGCCCGTCCAGGTCAGCATCTCCCCGTCGGCCGGGCCGCCGGGCGAGGTCTTCAGGCCCATCACCCGGCGCGCCCCGTCGGCCACCACGGCGTCACCCGGTCCGGCCTGGCCCGTCTCCTCCTGGCCCAGGTCCTCCTGCCAGTCGCGGACGGCCTCGGCCGTACCGGAGGTGTAGTCGTCGTCCACGGTGAAGCCGGTGTAGCCGAGCGCGGCGAGGTTCTTCTCCAGTGTCTTCACGTCGTCGCCCTCGCTGCCCGGCTTCAGGGTCCGGTAGAACGGCGTCGCGCCGTACAGCAGCGGGACCTTGCTCCCGTCCACGCCGTAGACGGTGTCGCCGCGCTTGAGCGTGTCGCCCTCGGCGGGGAGCCAGGTGACGATGCCGTTCCCGTCGGCCTTGCCGCCTCCCTTGGCGTTCGCGTCCCCTCCGCCGCCCGCCGTGTTCCGCACGGTGGTCTCCTTGCCGTAGCCGAGAGTGCCCTCGACCGTCTCCGTACGGGTGAGGGTCGTGCGGGCGACCTCGGTCGTGCCGCCCGCCGCGGGGGACGTGTCCGGGGTGGACGCGCCGCTGTCCCCGCCGAGCGCGCCCGTCGCCGCCCAGCCCGCCGCGCCGGCCACGGCCACCGCCGTCAGCAGGACGAGCGGGGTGCGCCATGGCCGTCGCCGCCGACCCCCGTCCGGCGGCGCCTGTTCGACGGGCGCGTCCCACTCCTCCGGTACGGCCGGGAGCCCGGCCCCGTCGATGTCCTCGCTCACCGGGGCCCGCCACCCTTGATCATCATGCCGCCGCCGGGCCACTTGCTCTGGCACTTCTTCCGGGCGCTCTGGAACGCGGACTCCTGCGGCCTGATGTCCGTCCCCGTGAAGTCCAGCTCCATCGCGCCCCCGTTGATCTCGGGGTCGGGGAAGTCCTTGAGGCCGTTCTCGCGCATGCACTCCGCCCAGTCGGCGACCTTCTGCGAGTCGAGCGGCTTGCCGCCCTTGCCGCCGCCCATCTGGGGCTGCTTGTCGCGGCACGCGCGCTCGGCCTTCTCGAACCCGGCCTCGTTCCCCTTGGGCTTGACGCCCTGCAACTGGACCCCGCCGTCCTCGCCGCGCTTGGGGTCGGGGAAGTCGGGGACGCCGTTCTTGCGCATGCACTCCGAGTACGCGAGCGCCTTGTCGAAGGGGGAGTCGGCCGACGAGCCCTTGTCGCCGCCCCCGGAGCCGGAGGAGGCCGCGGAATCGGAGGAGTCGGAGGCCGAGGAGTCCCCGGAGCAGCCGGTGAGCAGCGCGCCGGCCAGCAGAACGGCCGCCGCGGGCACGGAAGTCAGGAGGCCGTGCCGCCTCGTTGGGTTCACCATGCCGGGATTTCTACGCGCCGGAGGGTTACACGGCGGGAACGTCCGCTGTTACGCCGCTGTTATGCCCTCTTCGGCACGCTGAGCGCATGCGTGTGCTGATCGTGGAGGACCACAGGGAACTGGCCGAGACGGTGGCCACGGGCCTGCGCCGGGACGGCATGGCGGTCGATCTCGCCTTCGACGGCGAACAGGCCCTGGAAGAGGCGGCCGTGCACGACTACGACGTGATCGTGCTCGACCGCGACCTGCCCCGGGTGCACGGCGACACGGTCTGCGCGGAGCTGGCCAGGAACGGGGCGCGGGCGCGGGTCCTCATGCTCACCGCCGCGTCCACCATCGCCGACCGCGTCGACGGGCTCGGCCTGGGCGCGGACGACTATCTCGCGAAGCCGTTCGCCTTCGCCGAGCTGATCGCGCGCGTACGGGCGCTGGCGCGGCGCACTCAGCCCGCCGTGCCGCCCGTCCTCACCCGGGGCGACCTCAGCGTGATCCCCGCGCAGCGGGTGGCCCGGCGCGGCGGGCGGCGGCTCGACCTGTCGCCGAAGGAACTGGCCGTGCTGGAGCTGCTGCTGGCCGCGCAGGGCGCCGTCGTCTCCTCCGAGGAGCTGCTGGAGCGCGCCTGGGACCAGGCCGCCGACCCGTTCACCAACACGGTGAAGGTCACCGTCAGCAGGCTCCGCCGCAAGCTGGGCGAGCCGCCCGTGATCGAGACGGTGCCCCATGCGGGCTACCGCATCTGAGCCCGCGCCCGCGCCGCCGGAACCGGGGGCGCGGGGCCGGGGGGCGCCGGGACCCCGGGTGTGGCACCGCTGGTCGGCGCGGATGCGGCTCACGCTGCTCTACGGGTCCCTCTTCCTCGTCTCCGGCATGGCCCTGCTGGGCTTCACGTACTTCCTGGTCGCCCGCAGCCCGGCGAACAAGGCCACCAAGATCTCCGCACGCCGCCCCGGCGAGGGCTCCGGAGGAGGCGTCGGCGGAAGCCCCGGCGGGGGAGACGTGCCGGGGGCGACGGACATACCGACGGACGCGTTCCTCGGCCAGATCCAGCACATCGCGACCGAGCAGCACCACGCCGCGCTGCGCTCCCTGCTGACCCAGTCCGGCATCGCGCTCGCCTGCATGACGGCGCTCTCGGTGGCGCTGGGCTGGCTCGTCGCCGGACGCGTGCTGCGGCCCGTACGGCTCATGGCGGACAAGGCCCGCAGCATCTCCGAGCGCAACCTCCACGAGCGGCTGGCGGTCTCCGGGCCCGCCGACGAACTGAAGGACCTCGGCGACACGTTCGACGGCCTGCTGGCCCGTCTCGACGCGGCGTTCGAGGCCCAGCGCCGCTTCGTCGCCAACGCCTCGCACGAGCTGCGCACCCCCCTCACCCTCCAGCGCGCCACGATCGAGGTCGCCCTCGCCGAACCCGACCCCGACGTCCGGGCGCTGCGCGAGGTCTGCGGGCGCGTCCTGGCGGCGGGGGAGAGCCAGGAGCGGCTCATCGAGGCCCTCCTCACGCTGGCCAGCGGCGAGCGGGGCCTCGACCTGGACCGCCGCGCGCCGCTCGACCTCGCCGAGGTCACCGGCGAGGTGCTGCGGGGCCTGGCGCCCGGCCCCGCCGTGGGTACGGGCCTGGCCCGTGCTCGTACGTACGGGGACGCGGACCTCGTCGCACGGCTCGCCGCCAACCTCGTCGAGAACGCCCGCCGGTACACCCCGCCGGACGGCTGGATCCACGTGCATACGGGGACCTCGGAGGGGAATGCCCTGCTCCACGTCGCGAACAGCGGTCCGGCCATTCCGGCCCAGCGGATCCCGGCCCTCTTCCAACCGTTCCAGCGACTGGACGAGTCCCGCGCCGCCGCCCCCGAGGGGCATGGACTGGGCCTCTCCATCGTCGCGGCGATAGCCCGGGCCCACGGGGCGCGGGTCCGGGCGGTGCCGGGGCCTGAGGGTGGGCTCGCGGTGACGGTCGCGTTCTCTCGTACGGCTGACTAAGGGGGTGCCCCTGGCGGGTGCGTTGTCGGCTGCGGCCCGCGTCGTGGCCGGGCGCGCAGTTCCCCGCGCCCCTTTGGGGCCTGCTTCCCTTGCGCGGGGTGCGCCCCGTGCTCGGTCCCTCCTCTCCGGGCCGGAGAAATTCGGTTGCGCGGAGGAGCGGGGTGGGGAGGATGGGGGGCCGTCTCGCGTTTCCGCGAGGCCCACCCGACGTCCACCCTCAGGAGTGCCCCCGCGATGCGCCGAAGCCTCGGAACTTCCCAGCTCACCAGCCGGACGACAGTTTTCGAGGACACGGCCTCCCATGCACTCCAGCCCTTCCACCACCCTGAACATCGGGATCCTCGCGCACGTTGACGCGGGGAAGACCAGCCTCACCGAGCGGCTCCTCTTCGACACGGGCGTCATCGACCGCCTCGGCAGCGTCGACGCGGGCGACACCCGTACGGACACGGGGGAGATCGAGCGGCAGCGCGGCATCACCATCCGCTCCGCCGTCGCCTCCTTCACCGTGGGCGACGTCCAGGTCAACCTGATCGACACCCCCGGCCACTCGGACTTCATCGCCGAGGTCGAGCGCGCCCTGGAGGTGCTCGACGGCGCCGTCCTGCTGCTCTCCTCCGTGGAGGGCGTCCAGGCGCAGACCCGTGTGCTGATGCGGACACTGCGCAGGATGCGGCTGCCCACCCTGCTCTTCCTCAACAAGATCGACCGCGCGGGCGCCCGCGACGACGCGCTCCTGGCCGAGATCCGCCGCCGGCTGACGCCGTGCCCGGTGCCGCTGACCGAGGTGCACGATGTGGGGACGCCCGGGGCGCGCGCCGTCCCGCTGCCGCTCGACGGCCGTACGGCGGAGGCGCTGGCCGAGGCCGACGACGAGGTGCTCGCGCGCGTCGTCGACGGGCCGCCGCCCGGCGCGGACGAGCTGCGCGCCGCGCTCGCCGCCCGTACCGCAGACGGCTCGGCGCATCCCGTCCTGCAGGGCTCCGCGCTCAGCGGCGAGGGCGTGGGCGCGCTCGTCGAGGCGCTCACCCGGCTCGTCCCGCGTGGGCCGGGCGTTCCGGGCGTCCCGGGCGACGCCTCGGCTCCGCCGCGCGGCACGGTCTTCGCGGTGCGGCCCGAGGGCGCGTATCTGCGGCTGTACGAGGGCGAGGTGGCGCCCCGGCGGCGCCTGGCCTTCCTGCGCCGGGAGCCCGACGGGCGGACGAGCCGGGTGCCGGGCCGCGTCACCGCGCTGGACGTCGTCGGGGGCCCGGGCGACGGCGCTGCGCGGACACTGCGCGCGGGCGGCATCGGCGTGCTGCGCGGGGTGCCCGGCCTCCGCGTCGGGGACCGGCTGGGCGAACCCGGCGACCGTGCCGCGCGCTTCGCGCCGCCCACCCTGGAGACCGTCGTCACCCCGAAGGACCCGGAGCAGGGGGCGCGGCTGCGCGCCGCGCTGCTCTCGCTCGCCGCGCAGGACCCGCTGATCCACGCGCGGCCCGCGCCGGGCGGCGGCACCTCGCTGCTTCTGTACGGCGAGGTGCAGAAGCAGGTCCTCGCCGCCACGCTCGCCGACGCGCACGGCATCGAGGCCGCGTTCGCGCCCAGCCGCACGGTCTGCCTGGAACGCCCCTCCGGCACGGGCGAGGCGTACGAGGAGATCCAGCGCCACGACCATACGGGGCTGTGGGCGACGGTCGGGCTGCGCGTCGGACCGGGGGTGCGCGGCACCGGCCGGGCCTTCGCGTACGAGACCGAACTCGGGGCGCTGCCCCGGGCGTTCCACCAGGCCATCGAGGACACGGTGCACGCCGCGCTCGACGAGGGCCCGCACGGCTGGCCGGTGACCGACTGCCGGGTGACGCTCGTACGGTCGGGCTACGCCTCCCCGGTGAGCACCGCGGGCGACTTCCGCGGCGTCACCCGGCGCGTCCTCGCCCGCGCCCTGGCCCGCGCGGGCACCCGCGTCCACGAGCCCTGCCACGCCTTCGAGGCCGAGATCCCCCTCGACGCGCTCGCGCCCGTCACCTCCCGCCTCACCGCGCTCGGCGCGGAGCTGACGGACACGGCGGGCGGCGAGACGCACTGGATCCTCACGGGCTCGCTCCCCTCCCGGCGCGTACGGGACGCGGAACTCGCCCTCCCGGGCCTCACGCGCGGCGAGGGGGTCTGGCTCTCCCACCCCTCGGGCGACCGCCCGGTACGGGCGGGGGAGGAGCCCTGAACCGGGACAGGGCCGCCCGTCAGCGGCGGCGCGCCGTGAAGACCGGGTCCGTCGGGGTCATGATGCGCTGGACGTCCGGCTTCGGGGGGTGCGGGCCGGGCAGGCCGAGGTCGAGACCGGCCGTCAACTGGGCCAGTACGGTCTCCAGTTCGGCGCGCGCCAGCCGGGCCCCCACGCACATGCGGGGGCCCGCCCCGAAGGGGAGGAACGCCCCGCGTTCCGGGGTCAGGTCGCGCCAGCGCGCCGGGCGGAAGACGTCGGGGTCCTCGTAGCAGTCCGCCGTGCGGTGGATGACGTACGGGGAGACCATGACGGCGCAGTCGGCGGGCAGCCGCCACTCGCCGCAGCTCTGCTCGCCGCGCGCGTTGCGGAACAGCAGCCAGGTGGGCGGCCACAGCCGCAGCGACTCGTCGAGGACGTGGCGCACCTCGTCGGGCGCCTCGTCGTCGCGGCCGAGGGCCCGTACGGCCTCGGCGGTCTCCCCGGCGACGTCCGGATGGCGGGCCAGCTCGGTCATCGACCAGGACAGGGCCGCCGCCGGGACGCCGTAGGAGGCGATGCCGTTGGAGACGAGCATGCGGACCAGCAGCTCGTGCGGCGTCCCGGCCGCGACCAGCTTGTCGACCAGGCCTCCGGTGCCGGGGGCCGCGACGGCCTCGCGGATGCCGTCCACGAGGCGGCGTCTGGCCCGGTGCGCGCGGGCGTAGCGCGGCATCACCTTGCGGACGGGCGCGGGGAACCGGAAGGGGCTCGCCACGATCGGCAGGAGGGCCTTGAGCAGCGTGCTCACCGCGTCGGAGATCTGCGGCACGGTGCGGGTGCCGAACCAGAAGCGGACGAAGGAGCGCCCCATCATGCGCTCCAGATCGTCGACAGCGGTACGGACCTCGCCCTGCCGGGCCCAGCGGGCGGCGAGTTCGCGGGTCTGTTCCGCGAGCCACCGCCGGTGGTCGGTGAACAGATCGGTGGCCATGGCGGCCTGCATGCGCCGCCGCCCGTCCATCCACTCTTCGAGGACCGGATCCCCTTTCCGGGTCTCCATGTCCTCCAGCATGAGGTTGGCGGCGGTCAGGAAGTCCGTGTTGGTGCGCCGCAGCACGTCGTGGGCGGCTTCCGGGTCGGTCACGAGCACGGTGCCGGGGGAGAGTTCGACCACCGGGCCGTGCCGCTCGACGGCCGTGCGCAGATGGGTGAGGCGGTCGCGCTCGTACGCCTCCACCATGCGGGCGGGTGAGTGGCCGGTCGACGGGGGCCGCCGTGTCCGCTGTGCGCCGTCCGCTTCCGCCTCGGTGTTCGTGCCGCCGCTCATACGTCGCCTCTCCCGTTCCGCTCCCGTTCCGCCCGGCGCAGATCGTCGGGCCGGCCCGCGCGCGAACCAGCCCGACGGCAAAGAGGTCCTACGTCACTTCTTCTCGGCCCAGGGCCACGGGTAGTACCCGCTGACGCCCTTCTGAACGAAGCCGAGCTTGTGCGCGATGGCGAAGTACGTGCGCTTGGCCATGACAAACCTCCTTATCCGTTGCCCTTTTGGGGCAGATGAGAGGGACGGTGAGAGTCTTGCCCAAAGGCATACGTGCGGTCAACACTGCGTTCTGAAACGGAAGTTGAGCACGGGAAGTCATGCCTGGAAGGGGTTCCATGAATTGGATCACCGGCGCCACGTTGATCAGAACCGTCGACGAGGTACTCCCGGACGGCGAGGCGGACCGGCTCAGAAACGCCGTGGAAAGGGCCACGGAACCCGAGCGGCTCGACGGGGCGAGTTCGTACCACACGACATTCTGGTACGCGAAGGAGAGCGCGCCCGGGAATGCCGTGGAGAAAGTGATCGACGCCGCTCTCCGGCCCCTCGTCCCGGCTTCCGTGGAGGCCGGCCTGGCGGGCACCGAATGGTGGCTGGGCCGGCTCGCCCCGCCCTACAGCGCCAATTTCGCCTTCGGCGCGCACCACGACGTGGGCCGGAATCCCGCCACCGGCGAGTTCGAGAACCCGCTGCTGAGCAGCGTCTTCTATCTGACCTCGGTCGACGACGGCGCGCTGACGGTCTTCACCGGAGAGCCGGACCTCGCGGCGCCCGACCGGGAATTCGTCTTTCCCCGGGCCAATATGTTCGCCATGTTCCCGGGCACGCGGTGGCACGCCGTCGCGAGCCGTGAGGACGTGCTGGGGAAGGACGCCCCGCATCCCCCGGGCGGGGCCGACGGCGGGCTACGGCTGACGGTCACCGTCAACTGGTGGCATTTCCGGCCCGAATCCCACGCCGCCGGCCCCATGCGCCAGATCGCGGGCGACTACACGGGGGAGATCTACCCGGAGCTGCGGGAGGAGCCGGTCAGTGCCGGGCCGGGCCCCGCCAGACCGTCGTGACGTTGCAGAACGCGCGGATGCCCTCGGCGGCCAGCTCGCGGCCGTAGCCGGAGCGCTTGACGCCGCCGAAGGGGAGGGCCGGGTGGGAGGCGGTCATGCCGTTGACGAAGACGCCGCCCGCCTCCAGGTCGCGGACGCAGCGCTCGACATCGGACTCGTCGTGTGTCCAGAGGTTCGAACTCAGCCCGAAGGGCGTGTCGTTGGCCAGCTCCACCGCCGCGTCCAGGTCCGGGACCCGGTAGAGCGTGGCGACCGGGCCGAACGCCTCCTCGCGATGGATGCGCATCGTGTCGGTCACGTCGGTCAGCACGGTCGGCGCGTAGTACCAGCCGTGGTCGAAGCCCTCGGGACGCTGCGCGCCGCACAGCGGTTCGGCGCCCTTGCGCAGCGCGTCGTCGACCAGCTCCTCCAGGTCGGCGCGGCCCTGCTCGCTGGAGAGCGGGCCCACGTCCGTGGAGTCCTCCATCGGGTCGCCGACGCGCAGCGCCCGCATCCCGTCGGTGAACTTCCCGGCGAACTCCTCGTAGACGTCCTCGTGGACGATGAACCGCTTGGCGGCGATGCACGACTGGCCGTTGTTCTGCACCCGCGCCGTGACCGCCGTACGGGCCGCCGCGTCGACGTCGGCCGAGGGCATGACGAGGTACGGGTCGCTGCCGCCCAGCTCCAGGACGGTCGGCTTGATCTCGTCCCCGGCGATGGACGCCACCGACCGGCCCGCGGGTTCGCTTCCCGTCAGGGTGGCGGCGACCACGCGGTCGTCGCGCAGGATGCCCTCGATCGCGCCGGAGGGCACGAGCAGCGTCTGGAAGCAGCCCTCGGGGAAGCCCGCCGAGCGGAACAGGTCCTCCAGATACAGCGCGGTCTGCGGCACGTTCGAGGCGTGCTTGAGCAGGCCCACGTTGCCCGCCATCAGCGCGGGCGCGGCGAACCGCACGACCTGCCACAGCGGGAAGTTCCACGGCATCACCGCGAGCACCGGGCCCAGCGGCCGGTAGTGGACCTTCGCGGACTCGGCGCCCGAGTCCCGTACGTCGTCCTCGTCGGGACGCTCGTCGGCGAGCAGCCGCTCGGCGTGCGCGGCGTACCAGCGCATCGCCTTCACGCACTTCGCCGCCTCGGCCTTCGCGGCGGCGAGGGGCTTGCCCATCTCGGTGGTCATGGTGCGCGCGATGTCGTCGGCCTCGCGCTCCAGCTTGTCCGCGGCCGCGTTCAGCAGCCGCGCCCGCTCCTCGAAGCCGGTCGTGCGGTAGGTGCGGAACGCCGCGTCGGCGGCGGCGAGGCGCCGTTCGATCTCCTCGTCGGAGAGGGGGTCGAACGTGCGCAGCGTCTTGCCGTCCGCGGGGTTCACCGTGGCGATGGGCATGGCGGAACCTCCAGTAGCTGATTGCGGGTCGCGGGTCGCGGGTCGCGGGTCGCGGGTTGCCGGGCCGCGCGGGTCGCGCGTGGTCAGGGCTCGTAACGGGTCGGGGGATACGGCCGCCTGCCGCGCCGGGCCTTCAACTGGTCGGGTCCCAGCTCGTCCCCGGCGCGGCCGGACGGGGCCGCGTCCGCGGCGGGCGGCACCTGGTCGCGGGCCCGGCCCGCGGGACCGAGGCCCGCGGCGGCGCGCTCGGCCTCGGCCCTGCGGGCCAGCGCGTCGTCGTCGGGCCGCAGCGGCATGCCGCCGTGCTCGCTCCGTACGTTCGGGTCGTGGGGCTGCTGCGGGCGGCGCTCGCCGTGCGCCCCGCGTTCCCTCGTCCCCCCGCGTTCCCTCTTCTCCCTGTGTTCGTGCTTCGACATCGTTCCGCTCCTCGGATCTGTGATGCCGTCGGCGGCGCCCGCGCCGGGCGCGGACCCGGGCCGTCACATGGGGATCGGCGCGAACCGCAGGACCCCGGCGACGCCGTCCTCGACGCCCGTCCCGGCGGGGACCAGGGCGAACGACGCGTCGGTCCGTGCCGCCGACCGCAGCAGTTCCCCCTCGTTCTTCGCCGCGGCGCCGTCCTCGAACAGCAGCGTCTCCAGCGCGCCCACCTCGACGGCGTGCAGCGTGCCGGTGTGGCCGCTGACCCCGCGCTCGTGCGCCAGGCCCTCGGACAGCCGCGCCGCGGCGTCCTCCGCTGTACGGGCGCTGTGCTCGCCCGCGATCCGCAGGACCTCGTCGCAGAGCGCCTCCCAGGAGCCCGGCTCGTCGCCGCCCCTGCCGGTCTCCACCAGCAGTTCGCCGGCCTCGGCGGGAAGCCGCTCGCGCAGCGCCGTGCGGCCCTGGACCGCGCCCGCGAGGACCAGCACGTCCGGCGCGAACCGGTGCAGGTGCTCGCCGACGGCCTCGGCGGCCTCCTTCGCGTTCTGCGCGACGGCCTCGTCGGCGCGGCGCTGGATACGGCGGTGCGACAGCCCGCCCTCCCGCACATGGTGCGGGCTCTCCACGGCGCTGCCCTCGACGCTCCCGCGCGCCAGCTCCGCCGGCTCGTGCTCCTCGGCGACCACCAGGTGGTGCAGGCGCGCGGACTCCTGGTCGGCGACGACCAGCAGCACGCGCACCGCGCGGGCCGCCTCGCGGACGAACGGGCCGAGCACCGGCAGCGGGTCCCAGTGCGCCGCGTCGCCCCGGCCGAGCGCCGCGTCCCAGGCGGCGTCGAAGGCGACCGTGCCGTCCGCCGTGGTCACCAGCGTCCGGCCGGAGGTCTGCTCCTCGCCGGGACGCGTACGGGAGAGGGCCTCCTCGGCGGCGTCCAGCGCCGCGACGGGGGCGCGCTCGCGCTCCAGCCGCTCGCGCAGCGCCCGCCAGCGGAGCCGGGTCTGCTTCTCCGCGTCCTCGCCGGGCGAGCGTCCTTCCAGATACACGGTGGCGAAGGGGCCCTCGCGGGCGTAGACGCGTTTCAGTGCGCTCAAGTCCATGACCTGCCCCAATCCATACGGGTCGTTCGGGCCCGCCCCCTCGGGGGCGGCGGTCACACCCCCCAGTGTCCCGGCCCCGCGCGGCCCGCGCCACGCCGGGACACCATGACCTCGTCCCGCCCGGTTACCCGATAGTGCCCCGCTGAACCAGGGGGCTACGGTGTGTGCGGTCATACCTACGGCGAGGAGGGGCGGGGATGGAAACGGGCGGGATCGACAGCTCGGTGCCGCACTCGGCGCGCATCTGGAACCACTGGCTCGGCGGCCGGGACAACTACGCGGTGGACCGCCTCGTCGGCGACGAGATCGCCGCCGCCAACCCCCACATCGTCGACATCGCCCGCGTCCAGCGCGCGTTCCTCTGCCGCGCGGTGCGCTGCCTCGCGGAGGAGCACGGCGTACGGCAGTTCCTCGACGTCGGCACGGGCCTGCCCACCGTCGACAACACCCACGAGGTCGCCCAGCGCGTCGCGCCCGACGCGCGGATCGTCTACGTCGACCACGACCCTCTCGTCCTGACCCACGCCCGTGCCCTGCTGACCAGCACGCCCGAGGGCGTCACCCAGTATCTGGAAGCCGATCTGCGGGCCCCGGAGGCGATCCTGGAGGGCGCGGCGGGGACGCTGGACCTCGCGGAGCCCGTCGCGCTGATCCTCCTCGGCATCACCGCGCACATCACCGACGACAGCGCGTACGACCTGGTGGGACGGCTCCTCGCCCCGCTGGCCCCGGGCAGCTTCCTGGTGCTGTGCGACGACACGGAGGTCGTGGACCCGGCGGCGATGCGCGAGATGATCCGGCAGTGGAACGAGGCGGGCGACAACCCGCGCGTCAACCGTTCCCCCGCCGAACTCGCCCGTTTCTTCGACGGCTTGGAGATGCTGGACCCCGGCCTCGTCTCCGTCTCCCGCTGGCGCCCGGAGCCTTCGCCCTTCGGGGAACCGCCGCTGATAGACGACTTCGGGGCGGTGGCCCGCAAGCCGTAGGAGCTCCCGCGTGCCTTGCCCTCGGCCTCGGTGCTTCGTGCCGTTCCCGGTGGGCTGTTGAGGGGGTGCCCCTTGCGGTGCGTTGCAGGGTGCGGGTCTCGCCGTGGTTTGTCGCGCAGTTCCCCGCGCCCCTAGGCGGAGCCTGTGTGGCGCGGCATCCAGAGCAGGGCCGTCAGCGATGACAGGGCCACCGTCGCGCCCGAGACCAGGAACGCGAGCTGGTAGCCGCCCGCGCCGCCCACGCCGTCCGCGAGTGTCGAGAGCAGGGCGATGCCGAGGGCCGTGGCGACCTGCCGGGTGGTGTTGAGGAGGCCCGAGGCGAGGCCGGTCAGGGAGGGATCGACGCCGCCCGTGGCCGCGACCGTCAGCGGCGTGAACGTGAAGCCGGCGCCCAGGCCGAAGACCACCGACGGCAGCGCGATGTCCGGGACGAACGCGCTGTGCGCGTCGGCCAGGGCGAGCCAGAGGAAGCCCGCCGCCGTGACCGCCGTCCCGGCGACCGCCGCGCGGCGCGGGCCCCAGCGCGGGGTGAGCCGCCCGGCCGCCTGCGCGCCGAGCATCACCGCGAACGCGGCGGGCAGGAAGGCGAATCCGGCCTGTGTGGGGCTGTAGCGCAGGATCCGCTGGAGGTAGAGCGCGAGCAGCACGGGGCTGGCCAGATACGCGACGCCGAGCCCGAAGATGACCACGTTCGCGCTGCTCACCGCGCGGTACGTGAAGATCCGCAGCGGCATCAGCGGGGACCGCGTCCAGCGCCCCTGGTGCAGCACGAAGACGGCGAGCAGCACCACGGCCCCCGCGAGGGCGCCCAGGGCCGTGCCGAGCGCGCCGGGCGTACGGACCGTGACCACGCCGTAGACGAGCGCCGCGAGCCCGGCCGTCACGAGCAGCGCCCCGACGACGTCCACCGGGCGGCGCGGACCGGATCCGGCACCCGGGGCGCGCCTCGGCAGCACCGCCCAGCCGCCGAGGGCCACCGCGAGGCCGACCGGGACCTTCACCCAGAACACCCAGCGCCAGCCGAGCGCGTCGGTGAGGATCCCGCCCGCGACCGTCCCGGCGGCGGCGCCGACCGCGCCGACCATGCTCCACAGCCCCAGCGCCCGGGTGCGCCGCACGGGATCCGCGTACGCCTGGTGGACGACGGTGAGCGTGGCGGGCATCAGCAGCGCGCCGCCGACGCCCTGGACCGCGCGGGCCACGACGAGCTGCGCGGGGTCCCCGGCGGCGCCCGACCAGAGGTTCGCGAGGGTGAAGACCGCGAGCCCCGAGACGAGCACGGCGCGGGTCCCGTACAGGTCGGCGAGGCGCCCGCCGAGGAGGAGGAAGCCCGCGAAGGTGAGGGTGTACGCGTTCACCACCCAGCCCAGCGCGCCCCCGGCGAGGCCGAGTTCGGCCCCGATGGCGGGGAGGGCGACGGAGACGATCGTCGCGTCGAGGACGACGAGGAACATCGCCCCGCACGCCAGCAGGAGCAGCAGCCCGGGCGGCGCCGAAGAGGAGACGCCCCCGGCGGCCCCGCGCCGAACGCGCTCGGCCCCTGTCCTCGTTCCCGTCGCTTCCGCGGGCACGGCACACCTCTCTCCCGGTCTCGGACACGCTCGGAGCACGAGCGAAGTAAGGTGAGCCTAACTCAATAGAGACCGGTGGTCACTGCCGCGCCCGGGTAAAGTCCGGGTCATGTCTGGTCCCGGCAAACGCCCCGGTCCGCCCGCGCGGCTGAGCCGCGAGGCGATCGTCGAGGCGGCGCTCGCCTCCGGCGATCTGGAGTCCCTCTCGATGCGGGAGCTGGCCGGGCGCCTGGGTGTGGCGCACTCGGCGCTCTACCGCTGGGTGAAGGGCCGCGAGGGCGTCATCGACCTGATCAGCGAGACGATGATCGACCGCATCGTCCCCGGGGACCCGCCCACCCCGGAGAACTGGCGCGAGTGGCTGGCCCGGCTCTCCTGGGCCGCGCACGACGAGTTCCTCGCCTGCCCCGGCTACGCGACCCGGGTGTCCCGCCCCCACCGCCACACCCGGGGCTTCGGGAAGATGCGGGACGCCGTCGTCTCCGCGTTCGCCGCGGGCGGCGCGGAGCCGGAGGCCGCCGAGCAGAGCTGGTACGTCTTCGGGACCTCGCTCGTCACCTGGCTCGGCGCCCAGGAGCAGCGGCTGCTCGGCGACGCGCCGGTCCGCTTCGACGTCTTCCTCGACACGATGCTGCGCGGCCTGCCCGCCGCGGAGGCCCCCACGTACGGAGCCCGCCCCGCCCGGGTGCCGGGCGGGACGGGCTCCTCGCGTGACGTACGTCCCGCGCGTGACGCGGGGGTCAGCGGAAGGTGATCCGGTTCGCCTCGGGACGGGCGAGCGGCCGCGTCGGCGAGGTGTTCTTCTTGAGGTAGTCCACGAACGCCCCCAGGTCGCGCCCGGAGTTCACCCGCTCGGTGCCCTCGCGCAGCGTCGGGAAGCCGTTGCCGCCCTGGGCCAGGAAGTCGTTCACCGTGACCCGGTACTTCCCGTTCGGGTCCACCGGCTTCCCCTTGACGCGCACCGTGCCGTCCAGCAGCCGGGCGGCGCCCTTGCGGGAGAGGTCCGCCTCGTAGCGCAGCGCGTCGGAGAGCTGGAGCACCTGCGGGTACGTCGAGTTCTCGTTCTCGCCCGAGAACTGCTCGCGCAGCACCTGGACGAGCTGCTCACCGGTGAGCGTCATGGTGACCAGGGGGTTGTCGAAGGGCTGCACCTGGAAGGCCTCGCCGTACGTCACGACCCCGTCGCCCTCCTGCCCCGAGGCCTTGTGGACCAGGTCGGCGCGCATGCCGCCCCAGTTGAGCAGCGCGAGATCGGCCCCCGCCCCGCGCGTGGCCTCCACCTGGCCGTCGGTGAGCACGTCGCCGAGCGGCGTCTCCAGCGCGTCCGAGCCGCGCCCCGGGATGTCCGCGGCGACATGGCCGACCGGCTCGTTCGCCAGCTTCGCCGAGCGGTCGCGCCACTTCTCCACCACCCGCGAGACGGCCGGGTGCGCCGGGGTGTCGCGGGTGACGACATGGTTGCGGGCCGAGACGGAACGGCGGACGACCTCGCCCTCCCGGTCCAGCGAGAGCCGCAGATCGGTGTACGTCCGGCCGAACGACGCGGCCTGCGTGACCTTGCGGGGCTGCCCCGCCGGGTCCTTCACCGTGCACACGTACGGCTCGTGCGAGTGCCCGCTGACGAAGAGGTCCACCTTCGGGCTGGCCTTGCTCGCGATGCCCTTGATCCGGCCCGTCAGTTCGCTGGCCGGGCCCTTCGCGTCGCAGTCCGCGTCGTACTCCTTGCCCGCGCGGTCGCCGCCCTCGTGCAGCAGCGTGACGACGGCCTTGACGCCCCTGCGGTCGAGGGCCTCCGCGTAACGGTCGATGGTGCGGACCTCGTCCTCGAAGGAGAGGTCCTCGGTCATCGAGCGGGACACGGCGCTCGGGGTGTCCTTCGTCGTGAGGCCGATGAAGCCGATCCGCTCGCCGTTCGGCAGCTTCTTCACCCAGTACGGCGGCAGCAGCGGCTTGTCCGCCGGGTCCTTCTTCCGGTGCACGTTCGCCGCGAGATACGGGAAGGACGTGCCGTCGTACCGCTTCCCCTCCACCGCGCAGCCGTCCTTGGGGTGGCAGCCGCCGCGCCGCATGCGCAGCAGCTCGTCCGGGCCCTCGTCGAACTCGTGGTTGCCGACGGAGGACACGTCGAGCCCCATCGTCTCCAGCGCCTCGACGGTCGGCTCGTCGTGGAACGCCGCCGACAGCAGCGGGCTGCCGCCGATCATGTCCCCGGCGGCGACCGTCAGGGACTGCGTGGCGCGGGACTTCGCGCGCGCGTCGGCGCGCGAGCGGTCGAGCAGCGTGGCGAGCCGCGGCACGCCGCCGGCCTGCACCGTCTCCGGCTTGCCGTCGGACCCGGTGCGGGTGACGCTGCCCGCGGGGCCCTCCACCGCGTCGAGATTGCCGTGCAGGTCGTTGACGGCGAGGAGTTGGACGGGCGTCGCCCGGCCGTCGCCCGGCGCGGCGGATGCCGCGGGCGCGGCGGGCGACGCCGCGGCCGGGGTGAGGGCGGGGACGAGAGCGAACGCCGCGCCGATCCCGAGGGCGGCGAGGCCGCGCCGGGAACGGGGGCGTGGTGAGGCTCCGTGCACGGGAGTCCTTTCACGGTCGACAGAAGAGTGCGGGCGGAGCGTACGGAGAAATCGCCCGCCGACCGCACCTGCGACCGTCGAAAGCCCCGAGATCCACTCGCAGGAGTGGATCCCGGACCACGCCTCACGCCTTGCGGGCGACCCCCGCGTAGAACGACGACTCGGCCGGGGTCAGCACCGCCGATTCCGGGCCGGGCCGCCACTCGTGCGGCATCACCAGGCCCGGCTCGATCAGCTCGAAGTCCCCGAAGAACCGCCGCACCTGATCCCCGTCGCGCACCTGCGTCCGCATCCCCCGCTCGTGGTACACGCGCACGGCCCGCTCCATCGCCTCCGCGTCGAAGTCCGCGGTGCAGTGGGAGAGGGCCAGGAATCTCCCGGGCGGCAACGCGTCCCGCAGCCGCTCGACGATCTCGTACGGCGATGCTCCCGGCGGGCCGCTTGACGTTCTGTACGGGGGCGTCGTCCACGTACCGCGAGGGTTGGTGCCGGGTAGGGGCTGCCCCTGTACGTGGATCGCGGGCTCTGCCTACATGGTGGCTGGGCGCGCAGTTCCCCGCGCCCCTTCGGGGCGCAATCCCTGTGCTTTGCGGGGCGCCCGCACACCTCGGCGACACGCGTGCGTGACGCGCGCGGTCGGCAGTACCGAGAGCAGGTCGGTGCCCGCCGCCTCGTCGACCGCGAACCAGGTCTTGCCGCCCAGCAGGAAGTCGTAGACCCGGGCGCCGTGCGGGCGGCCGGTGTCTATACGGGGGCGGGGCCGGAACTCGTCATCGTGCGCCTTCGGCCGAGGCCGTCGGCGTGGACGGCGGGGTGAGCAGGAAGTCGGCCTGGCCGTCCTTCACGGCCTCGATGAACGCGGCGAAGCCGTCCAGCGGGCAGATCAGGGCCGGGCTCGCCGCGTCGGCGGACTGACGCAGCGCCACCCGGCGCCCCGGCAGCCTCTTGACCTCCAGACAGGTGCCGCCGTTGGGCCCGCTCCAGGGCTTGTGCCAGCCCGTACGGCCGAGGGCCTCGGCGGGCATGCCGTTCGTCACGTGCGGCGTCATGCGTTCTCGTACTCCTTGCGCAGGTGGTGCAGCCATTGCCGGAGGTCCGGCAGGGCCTCGGACGCCATTGCCGCCATGGTGGTGTGGGCGTCCAGATACGGCTCGATGTCGGACCGCTCCTGGAAGTACTGGGCGCTGGAGAGGCTCTCGACGTAGACCGTGTCGGGGATCTCCGGCTCCGCGAACCGGAGATAGCTGTAGTGCCCGCCCGTGCCCGGGTGCGGGCCGACGGAGAAGGGGACGACGCGCAGCGCGACATGCTCGCGGTCCATGGCGTCCAGCAGCGCGTCGATCTGCCGCCGCATCACCTCGGGCCCGCCGACCACGCGGCGCAGCGCCGTCTCGTCGAGGACCAGCCACAGCGTGGGCGGGTTCTCGCGCTCCAGGACCCGCTGCCGCCGCAGCCGCAGCTCCACGCGCCGGTCGAGCTGCTCCTCCGACTCGTGCGGGAAGCCGACGCGGAGCGTCGCCCGCGCGTACTCCTCGGTCTGCACGAGCCCCGACACGTAGTGCGGCTCGTACGCGGCGATCATCCGCGCCTCGGTCTCCAGGCTCAGATAGACCCCGAACCAGTCGGGCAGCGCCTCCCGGAACGCGTTCCACCACCCCGGCTCCTCGGCCTGCTTGGCGAGCCGGACGAACTCCTCGATCTCGTCGTCCGAGGCCTCGTAGTGGCGCAGCAGCTCCTTCAGATAGAGCGTGCGCAGGCTCGTCTTGGCGCCCTCCATCCGCCATACGGTCGCGAAGCTCACGTCGAGCGCCTCGGCGGCCTCCTCCTGCGACACCCCCGCCTGCTCGCGCCGCTCCCGCAGACGCTTGGCGAGGACCATGCGCAGCACGGACGGAGTGCTGCCGGGACCGGACTGGACCGGACGCCCCACGAGAACGTCACCTCCCTGACTGTCACTCAAAGCCCAGAGTGTGCCAGGGAATTGATGACGACGACAGGGTGAAGATCGCCGAGTGAAAATTTCACGCCACCCAGTTGGCTCTACCCTTCGCCGGGGGCCGGCCGGATGGTGGCCGGGGCCGGTTCCCGGGAGCCTGGTGGCTCATGACCAGGACCATGACCAGGACCATCAGCGTGGGCAGGGCCGCGGTCGCCGGGGCGCTCGCCGTCGCCGCCGCGTTCGCCGTCCTTCCGGGCCCCGCCGCGCGCGCCGACGCGCCCCCTGACCGTTCCCTCCAGCGCTTCACCGAGCAGAACCCGCGCTGGGAGAAGTGCGGGCACAAAGAACTCGACGAGGCCGGTGCCCGCTGCGCCACCATCGAGGTGCCGCTCGACTACCGCGACCCGGACGGCCGCACCCTCACCCTCGGCTTCTCCCGCATCAAGGCCAAGGACACCGCGCACCGCATCGGCCTCCTGATGCACAACTCCGGCGGCCCCGGCGGCATCTCCCTCGACATGCCGCTCATGGACGAGCCCGCGATGGGCGAGAAGCTCGCCGCCCGCTTCGACCTGATCGGCATGGACCCGCGCGGCGTCGGCCGCAGCAGCCCGCTGCGCTGCCGCACCAGCGGCCACTGGCTGCGCTCGGCCGGGTACGACGGGGCCGGATTCCGCGCCCACGCCCGCACCCAGCGCGAACTCGTACGGAGCTGCCAGCGCGTCTACGGCCGCGAGGTGCCGTACCTGCGGCACTTCACCACCCGCAACACCGCCCGCGACATGGACGTGCTGCGTGCCGTGCTGGGGGAGCGGAAGACCTCGTACTTCGGGATCTCGTACGGCACCTACCTCGGTGCCGCCTACGCGCGCATGTTCCCCTCGCGCGTCGACCGGCTGCTGCTCGACAGCGCGATAGACCCGCGCAGGTGGCACGTCCAGGCCTTCCGCGACCCGGACGTCGCGAACGAGGAGATGCTGGGCGCCTGGTCGGCGTGGACCGCGCGCCGTCATGCTGAGTACGGCCTCGGCCGTACGGCCGCGAAGGTGCGCGCCACCGTCGAGGGCATCGCCCGGCAGGCCGCGCGCGAGCCGTTCCGGGTCGGCCCGTACACCGCCGACGGCCAGAAGGTGCCGCTCGCCCTGGCCACGCTTCTCTCCGACGACCGCGAGTTCGCGAACGCCGCGAAGAACGTACGTCTGCTGTACGACGCCGCGCGCGGGCGGGACGTCGAGCCGACGGAGGACCTGCGGTACGCGTTCGGGCCGCCGGACGAGGAGTCCGACATCCAGAACTCCCTCCAGCTCGCCCTCATCTGCGGCGACGGCGCCGCGCCGCGCGACCTGTCCTGGTACCGGCGCAACGTCGAGGAGAGCAGGGGCCGCGCCCCGCTCTTCGGGCCCGTCTTCAACGCGACGAGCCCGTGTGCCTTTTGGCCGAACGAGCCGGTCGAGCGGCCGGTGCGGGCCGGGAACGATGTGCCGGGCCTCATCGTCCAGGCCACGGGTGACCCCCGCACGACCTACGCCAACGGCGTCGGCCTCCACCATGCGATGCCGCGCTCCCGCCTCCTCACGCTCGACGCCCGCGTCCACGGTGTCTACGGGCTGTACGGCAACGCGTGCGTCGACCACCATGTCAATGCCTACCTGGCCACAGGCCGCCTCCCCTCGACAAACCCCTCCTGCGAGAAGGACTGACGGGTACGTCTGCTTCTCTCTCCCCCCGCGAAGCTTGGGAAGTCTGCGCGCCCCCGACGGAGCAGGCCTCTGCTTCTCGCCTCCGCGAAGCTTGGGAAGTCTGCCACTGGGGGTACCCCCTGCTCGAAGAGCTCGGGGGAGCAGGGTTGGCAAGCGCAGCCCTCTTCGCCGGGTGCGCGCGCTAGGGGGCCGCGCAGGGGCTGCCCCGCTGTGTGCTTCGCGGGCTGCGGGCGCGTCGTGGCCGGTCGCGCAGTTCCCCGCGCCCCTAAAGGGGCAAGCCCCAAAGCCCTGCACCGCGCGCCCGCGCCCGCGCGGCGGAGCCGCACATTGAAGACAGCCCCGCGCCCCTGGAGGGGCAGGCCCCGGAGTCTTGTCGCCGCGCGCCCGCGCGACTAACGGGGCGCCTTCTCATCCGGAGGAGTTCGTTCAGCCGAGGTGCGCCGGGATGTGGACGGACTCCGCTGCGGCGAGCCGCTCCAGCGCGGAGGCCGTCGCGCCGGGGCTCGCCGGGAGGAGGGGGAGCCGGACCGCCGGGGTAGGGATGAGACCCCGCGCGTGGAGTACGGCCTTGGCCACCGCAGGATTCGGCTCGGCGAACAGCGCGGCGGCGAGCGGCGTGAGGAGGCGGCCCGCCGCCCGCGCCCGTACGGCGTCGCCGTCCCGCCACGCGGCGGCCAGCCCGGCCCACAGCCCGGTGCACAGGTGCGCGGAGGCGAGGATGCCGCCCGCCGCGCCGAGCGCCATCATCGGCGAGGCGTACAGATCGTCGCCGCCCAGCACCGTGAAGTCCGGCGGCGGATCGGCCAGCAGGTCCACGCTCGTCGCGTCGAGCGAGCCGACGGCGCGCTTGGTCCCGGCCACCATGGGCAGCGCGGCGAGCCGCCGCAGCGTGGCGGGGGCGAGGGCGAGCCCGGTGCGGTACGGGATGTCGTACACGAGCAGCGGCACCGGGCTGTGCGCGGACAGGTGGGTGAAGTGGGCGACGACGCCGTCCTGCGACGGCCGCGTGTACGGCGGCACGGGCACCAGCGCGAACCCCGCCTCCGGCGTGGACTCCCGCAGCGCGCGCAGCTCCTCCGCCGTGCCCCGCGTGTCGTTCGACCCGACGCCGACCGTGAGCGTGGCGCCGCGCTCGCGGCACACCTCGGCGCACACCTCGACGACCGCGCGCCGCTCGGCGGCGGACAGCACGGACGGCTCGCCCGTGGTGCCGAGCGCCACCAGGCCGGCCGCGCCCGCGTCGAGGAGGGAGCGCGCGAGGGCGGCGAGCGCGTCCACGGCCACGCGGTCGTCGTCGGTGAACGGGGTGATGAGGGGGACGTGGATGCCTTCGGGAGGCCCCAGCGGTGCCGAAGTCGTCATACGGGAAGCGTGCCGCCGCCCGCTGTCCGGGTCCAGTTCACGTTTCCACGGCCGAGCGTAAGAAGAACCGATGCTCGGGAGCGCGGGGCCGCGTCACGGCCGTACGCTGGGCCGATGCTCGACATACGACGCCTGCGCCTGCTGCGCGAGCTGGCCCTGCGCGGCACCATCGCCGCCGTCGCCGAGGCGCTCGCGTTCTCCCCGTCCGCCGTCTCGCAGCAGCTCGCGGTGCTGGAACGCGAGGCCGGTGTGCCCCTCCTGGAGCGCACCGGGCGCCGCGTGACGCTCACGCCCGCGGGCGAGGGCCTCGCCCGGCACGCCGAGGCGCTGCTCGAACGGCTGGAGCGGGCCTCCGCCGAACTCGCCGCCACCCGCGAGGGCCTGGCGGGGCCGCTGCTCATCGGCGCGTTCCCGACGGCGGCCCGTGCGCTGCTGCCCGCCGCGCTGACGACCCTCGCCCGGGTCTGGCCCGACCTGGAGCCCACGGTCGAGGAGGTCGACGCCGCCGACGTCCCCGAGGCCCTGCGCGCCGGGGACCTGGACGTGGTGCTGGTGCACGAGTACGACCTCGTGCCCGGCGATCCCCTGCCGGGTCTGGAGACCGAGGCGGTGATGGAGGAGCAGGTCTATCTGGCCGAGCTGGACCGTACGCCCCCGCCGCCGGGGCGCGATCCGCTGCTCGCCCGCCGCGACGCGTCCTGGATCATGGGCAAGCGGGGCACGCTGTGCCACTCGATGGCCGTACGGGCCTGCGAGGCGGCCGGATTCCGCCCCCGCGTGCGGCACTTCGTGGACGAGTACCCGACGGTTCTCGCGCTCGTCGCCGCGGGCCAGGGCGTCGCGCTCGTGCCCCGCCTGGGCGTGATCGACCTGCCGGAGGAGGTGCGGCTGACGCCGGTGCCGCTGCGCCGCCGGATCTCCGTCGCGTACCGCAGCGGCGGCGGCCGTCACCCGGCGGTCGCGGCCTTCACCACGGCCCTGAAGCGGGCCGCCCGGCCTCAGCCTCCGGAGCGCCCCGGCCCGGCTCGCTCCTGACGGCGTCCCGCGCGAGCCCGGCGGCCGGGGGCGGGATCCGGAACGCCTCCCCTCCAGCGCGTCCCGGATCCCGTGTCCGCGTCGTACCGGTTACCAGCTTCGGAGGTGGGCTCTACGCTCACCAGTAGCGACTGTTTGAATGCTGATACCGGGAATTGGGGCTTGGGGCTTATGCCAGCGCCGCGAAAGCTCGATCCGACCGCGTCCGTCGCCTCCTTGCTGGGCTCCAAGGTGCGGCGCCTCCGGGAGGCCAGGGGATGGACGCAGGCGGAACTCGGATTCACGGTTCACGCGTCGAACACGCGCATAGCGAAGATCGAGCTGGGCACCGACCCGCCGACCCCCGTGATGGCGGCGGCACTCGACGAGGCGCTCCAGGCGGAAGGCCAGCTTCTGGAACTGCTCCCCTTTCTGGAACAGCAGCCGTACGAGGACTGGGCCTCGACGTTCCTGCGGAGGCAGGCGGAGGCGAGCGCGATCCACGAGTGCGGGCAGGCCGTCCCGGGGCTCCTCCAGACGGAGGAGTACGCCAGGGCGATGCTCTCCGCAGGTCAGGTGCTGCACGAGCGGGACGTCGATTCCGCCCTGAGGGCCCGGATGGAGCGGCAGTCGGTGCTCGACCAGGAGCGGCCGCCGTGGCTGTGGATCGTCCTCGGCGAGGCCGCCATCCGGAACGTCATCGGCGGACCGGGCGTGATGCGCGCGCAGTTGCTCCGGCTGCTGGAAGTCGGGTCGTTTGAACGCGTCCACGTTCAAATGCTGCCTTTCGCGAACACCGACCCCGCCGTTCTGGGCGGAAGCATGACACTCCTCTCGTTCCGCAACGGCGAGAAGGTCGCGTACACCGAAGGAATCCACTCCGGCAAATACATGGAGGAGCCGGAGGAGGTTGCGCGATACTCGGCGCTCTACGATCGGCTGCAGGCCAACGCGTTGGATCCCTCGACGTCGGCGGCCCTGATTCGGCAGGTACTAGAGGAGCACTACCCGTGAACGAGCCGAACTGGCACAAGTCCAGTCACAGCGCGTCGAGTGACAATACGTGCGTCGAGGTGGCGGACAGTTTTCCGGTCGTCCTCGTCCGAGACACCAAGGACCACGGCAGGGGAATTCTGACGGTTTCCCAGGAGGCCTGGGCGAACTTCCTGGACCATACCAAGGCCCCGTAAATACCCGTACGGGGAGCGGCTCCCACTCCGGCGGGGCACCGGCCCCGGTCCGGCACCGGCCGTGATGCAAATGTAAGGACAACAGCTCTTTACGTCATCCCGTCCGCGTGTCAACCTCTCCGCACGATCTCTGGCGCAAGGAGGGGCCGGATGGGAGCCATCGCGCGGCGGACCACGTTGTCCGCTGCCGTCTTCGGGGCCGGATCCGCGGTGCTCGCCGGGTGCGGGACGCCGTTGGATCCGCGCGGGGACGAGGGGGGCGACGGGGAGATCTCACTGACCGTCGCCACCAACGCCGTCTCGGGCGGCAAGAACGCCGACGAGGCGGACTGGATCGAGGACTGGGTGATCCCCCGCTTCGTCAAGGCGCAGCGGGCCAAGGGCGTCCGCGTACGGGTGGAGTTCGTGCCCAGCGGCGTGGACGACGAGCAGTACAAGACGAAGCTCGCGCTCGACCTCAAGGCGCAGGCCGGGCCCGACATCATGTCGCTGGACGGCATCTGGGTCGGGGAGTTCGCGCAGGCCCGGTACATCAAGCCGCTGTTCGAGGTCGCGGGGACGACGGCCGAACGGTGGGAGGGCTGGCGGCAGATCAGCAAGCGGGTCCGCTCGCTCGCCCGCTTCGAGGAGAAGCTCTACGGCATCCCCGCGGGCACCGACGCGCGCGTGCTCTTCTACCACAAGCCGCTCTTCCGCAGGGCCGGACTGCCGGGCGACTGGCAGCCGGAGAGCTGGCAGGACGTCCTCGACGCCGCCCGGAAGCTGAAGCGGATCGACGGCGTCACGCCGCTCCAGATCAACGCCGGTACGCCCATGGGCGAGGCGACCACCATGCAGGGCGTGCTGCCCCTGCTCGCGGGCGCCGGCGGACACGTCAACAAGGGCGAGCGCTGGTACGGCGACACCCCCGAACTCCGCGCCGTCCTCGGCTTCTACCGCGACGTGTACGGGAAGGGCCTCGGCGACCCCAGGCTCCAGCAGGAGGCCAAGGGGCGCGACAAGTCCTTCGAGCAGTTCGCCTCGGGGAAGCTCGGCATCCTCGCCGAGGGCGACTACTTCTGGCGCGACGTGCTCGCCCCGAAGACCGGGACCTCCCCGATGAAGACGCGTGACAACGATGTCGGATACGCGCTCTTCCCCGCCCGCGCCCGAGGCGAGGGCATCGGCGGACGGGACTTCGTCAGCCTCTCCGGCGGCGCCGTCCACGTCCTCAACCCCCACACGCGCCACCCCGAGCAGGCCTTCGAGCTGCTCGCCATGCTGCACTCGGCGCCCGCGCTGCGGGCCCGGCTCGGCGACCGTGCGCAGATCACCGAGCGGGACGACGTCAACGACGAGGTCCTCGACAAGGACCCCATGCTGCGGTTCGCCGCCGACAAGGCCCTCCCGGTGACCACGTTCCGGCCGGGGCTCGCCGCGTACCCGGAGATCTCGCTCGCCCTCCAGGAGGCCACCGCGCAGGTCGTCTCCGGCAAGGACCCCAAGCAGGCAGCGGCCGTCTACGGCAAGGAGCTGGAGGAGGTGCTCGGTGGCAGCGACCACATCGTCGGCTGAGGCGAGAACACCGGGGGAGGGGCAGGAGGAGCCGGAGGCGGCGGAACTCCCCGTCGCGCCCGAGCGCGACGCGGCCGGGCTCGGCAGGCGCCGCGCCGCCGGATTCGTCGCGCCCGCGCTGATCCTGATCGCGCTGTTCCTGGTGCTGCCCGCCGTCTGGACGCTCTACCTGGGCGCGACCGACTACCGGCTCACCGGCATCCCCGCGATCGACCCCAGCTTCGTCGGGCTCGACAACGTCACCAAGGCGCTCGGCGACAGCGGCTTCCTCGACTCGCTCTGGCTCACCCTGCTGTTCGTCCTCGGCTCCGCCGTCATCGGCCAGGCGGGCCTCGGCTTCGCGCTCGCCTGGTGGATGCGCGACCGCAAGGGCTGGGTCAAGGGCCTGCTCGAAGCGCTGGTCATGCTCTCGTGGATCCTGCCCAGCTCGGTCGTCGCGTTCCTGTGGATCGCGTTCCTCGACCGTGACGGGGGCACGCTCAACGAGCTGCTGCGCACGCCCGGCACCGCCTGGCTGCTCGACCACCCGATGCTGTCGATCATCATCTACAACGTCTGGCGCGGCAGCGCCTTCTCGATGATGCTCTACGCCGCCGCGCTCGGGAACGTCCCCGCCTCCCACCTGGAGACCGCGCGGCTCGCCGGGGCCAACGGCTGGCAGATCCTCCGCGACGTCGTCTTCCCCCGCATCCGCGGGCATGTGCTGACCAATCTGCTGCTGATCAGCCTGTGGACGTTCAACGACTTCACGCCGTTCCTCATCACCGCGGGCGGCCCCGACGGCAAGACCGAGACGCTGCCCGTCTTCATCTACAAGACGGCGCTCGGCAGCGGCCAGTTGGGCTACGGCGCGGCGATCTCCTTCCTCATGCTGCTGATCAACCTGGTCGTGGCCGTGGTCTACCTGCGGCTGCTGGGCCAGAAGAAGAAGTCCCGGAAGACCGCGAAGAGCCCGGGCGAGTCGCGGGCTCCGGAGGAGGAGGCGGCATGACGCACTCGTCGGACCCCGTACGCGCCCTGCTGCGCGGCGTCGGCGCCTACGTCCTCGTCGCCCTCGCGCTCGCCTTCTTCGCGCTGCCGCTGCTCTGGCTCGCCAGCGCGCCCTTCGACAAGCACCCCGGCATCACGGCCTCGGTCCCGGAGTTCACGCTCGACAACTTCCGACGGCTGTGGGACAACCCCAACGCCGTCAACTCCCTGGCCAGCTCCGTGATCCTCGCCGTGGGCAGCGCGGTCCTCGTCGTCGGCCTCTCGGCGCTCGCCGCGTACGCGCTCAGCCGCGTGCGTATCCGGGGACGGGACGGGCTGCTCTACGCGCTGCTGCTGCTCTCCTCCATCGTCACCGGCACGGCCGCGATGGTGCCGATCTTCCTGCTCGCCGCAGAGCTGAACCTCGTCGACTCCTACCTCGGCGTGATCCTCGTCCTCACCGGCGGACTGCTGCCCGCCGCGATCTTCATCCTCAAGGACTTCATGGACACCACGCCGCGCTCCTACGAGGAGTCGGCGCGGGTCTTCGGCGCCTCGCCGCTGCGCGTGATGAAGGACGTCGTCGTCCCGGTCGTACGGCCGGGCCTGGCGACGGTCGGCGTGTGGTCCGTGGCGCAGGTGTGGGGCAACTTCCTCATTCCGTTCCTGCTCCTGCGCTCGCCCGACAAGTCCCCGGCCGCCGTGGTCATGTACACCTTCTACACCGAGGGCGGCCAGCCCGACCTGGCACTCATCTCCACGTTCTCGCTGCTCTACTCCCTGCCGGTCGTGCTGATGTTCCTCTTCGTCAGCCGCCGCTACGGATTCCGCTTCCACGGAGGGATCAAGGCCTGATGGCAGACATCACCCTCGACCGGCTCGCCAAGGTCTACCCCGGCGGCGTGCGGGCGCTCAACGACCTGGGACTGACCGTGAAGGACGGCGAGTTCTTCGCGCTCCTCGGCCCCTCCGGCTGCGGCAAGTCCACCCTGCTGCGCACCATCGCGGGCCTGGAGGCCGCCAGCGGCGGCACCATCCGCATCGGCGACCGCGACGTGACCGCCCTCCAGCCCGGCGAGCGGGACATCGCGATGGTCTTCCAGGACTACGCCCTCTTCCCGCACATGACCGTCAACGAGAACATCGCCTACCCCCTGAAGATCAAGAAGGTCGGCAAGGCCGAACGCGCCAGGAAGGCCCAGGAGACGGCGGAGGAACTCGGCCTCGGCCACCTCGCCGAGCGCCGCCCCGGGCAGCTCTCCGGCGGCCAGCAGCAGCGCGCCGCCCTCGCCCGCGCCATGGCCTGCCACCCGAAGGTCTTCCTCTTCGACGAGCCGCTCTCCAACCTCGACGCGCGGATGCGGCTGGAAGCCCGTACGTTCCTCAAGAAGCTCCAGCGCGAACTCGGCGTGACGACGGTCTTCGTCACTCACGACCAGGCCGAGGCCCTCGCCATGGCCGACCGCATCGCCGTCATGGAGGGCGGCGAACTGCGCCAGGTCGGCACGCCGACGGAGGTCTTCCGCCGCCCGGCGAGCACCTTCGTGGCCTCGTTCATCGGCTCCACGCCCATGAACCTGCTCGACGGCGAGACGACGGGCGACGCGACCGTCCGGGTCTGCGGCGCCGAACTGCCCGTACCCGAGGAGGCCGCGTCCTCCGTCGAGGACGGCGAGAAGGTCGTCTACGGCATCCGGCCCGAGTACCTGCGCTGGACCGACGAGCCCGCGCCCGGCGCCCTGGAGGGCACCGTCTCCGTCGTGGAGAATCTGGGCAGCGCCCAGCTCGTCACGCTGGAGTGCGAGGGCGGCACCAGCGTGCAGGTCGTCGTGGACGAGGACCACGAGCCGGTCATCGGCGGCCAGGGCCATGCCCTGCCCCGCGCGGACCGCGCCCTGCTCTACCGGGACGGGAACCTGGTGACGGCCGGATGACGGTGGGAGAGACGGCGCACCGGGGCGCCTGGACGATGGAGGACCGCGCGGAGAACGTGCTGCGCGGCCTCCCCGTGGACGTACCGCCGGGCACGGCGGCCCTGCACGTCACCCTGGCGTACGCCCGTGGGGCGGGCGGCGTCCTCGACCTCGGACTCCTCGGCCCCGAGGGCGAGTTCCGGGGCTGGTCGGGCGGGGCGCGCGACCGGTTCACGGTGACGGAGGAGTGGGCCACGCCCGGCTATCTGCCGGGGCCCCTCGCCCCCGGCACCTGGCAGGTCCTGCTCCGCCTCCACCGGGTGCCGCCGGACGGGCTCGGGTACGAGGTCCGGGCCCGTACGTCCGGCCGTACGCCGCCGTCGCCCACGCCCGTCCTGCCCGACCCGCTCCCGCGCGACGGGCGGCGACCGCGCCGTGATCTGCCCGCCGCGGACGGCATGCGCTGGTACGCGGGCGACCTCCACGCCCACACCGAGCACAGCGACGGCTCGCTGACCCTCGACGCGCTCGCGCGCCGCGCGGCGGGCGAGGGTCTCGACTTCCTCGCCGTCACCGACCACAACACCGTCAGCCACCACCCCTGGCTCCCGGCGGCCGGTGCCCGCCAGGGCATCACCCTCCTCCCCGGTCAGGAGGTCACGACCGATCTCGGCCACGCGAACGTCTTCGGCGACACGGGCTGGATCGACTTCCGTACGGGCGCGGGCGCGTGGCTGTCCCAGGCCGAGTCGGCAGGCGGCTTCCTCTCCGTCAACCACCCCCTGGCCGACGACTGCGCCTGGGAACTGCCGTTCGGCGACCGTAGGCCCCGGCACGCGGAGATCTGGCACCACACCTGGACGGACCGCCGTCACGGGGCGCCCCTCGCGTGGGCCGGGGCCTGGCGCCCCGACGTGATCCCGCTCGGCGGCAGCGACTTCCACACGCCGGAACAGGGCCGGCCGCCCGGCGCGCCCACGACATGGGTACTGGCGGAAGAGGGCGCGCTCCTGTCCGGCCTGCGGGCGGGCCGTACGGCGATCTCGGCCGGGCCCGACGCGCCGCTCCTGTTGCGGTACGCCGATGAGTTGCTCGCCCTCGGAGCGGAGGGCACGGTCCTCGTCCGACCGGACGGCTCCCGTGCGGTGATCCGTGACCCCCGCACCTGGCTCCCCGGCGGCGAGGGCCTCCACCGTCTGGAGACGCACACCTGCGAAGTGATCGCCCTATGCGCCTAACCTCCCCAGAGGGCAACCGAAACAACGGCTCGCGCCCCTCCAGGGGCGCGAGCCCCCCCAAGCCCAACGGAACTCCGGGGCTTGCCCCTTCAAGGGCGCGGAGAACTGCGCGACAAGCCACGGCGCAGCCGCGGCCTGCAATGCACAGCCCGGGGCACCCCGAACCCAGCCCTCATGTCCGCGCACCCGGCGAAGAGGGCTGCGCTTGCCAGCCCTGCGCCTTCGCGCAGACCTCCCAAGCACAGTGGGGGGAGGAGCGGGGCGTGCCCCGCAAGGGCTGGACGGGATGACGTTCGTTGAGCCATCGGAAGGGAAACATGACAGCTCGCAACATCCGGATCGCCAACGCCCCCGTGTCGTACGGGATCTACGCCCCCGACAAGGCCCCCGTAGGCCCAGACGCACTGTTGGAGGGGTTCGAGGCGAGCGGGTATGAGGGGACCGACTCCGGGCCCCTGGGGTACCTGGGGGCGGGGGAGGAGCTGAGCGCGCGGCTCAAGAGGTACGGGCAGGGGCTGGCCGGAGGGTGGGTGGATCTGCGGTACGGGGACCCGGAAGGGTTCGCCGAGGACCTGCACGGGCTGGACGCCGCGCTGGACGTCTTCGCGGCCGTGCCCGTCGACGACCCCGCGTTCGCGCCACGCCCCACCCTCGCCTGCCCCGCCGACCCGGCACGCTTCGCCGCGCCCGGCGTGCCCGTGGACCCGGAGCTTCAGCTCAAGGAAGAGGAGTGGGCGGCGTTCGCCGCCGACGTGCAGCGTGCTGCCGACCGCTGCCGCGCACGCGGCCTCGAACCGGTCTTCCACCACCACCTCGGGACCGCCGTCGAGACCCCGGAGGAGACCCGGCGGCTGCTGGAGCTGACGGACGTCTCGCTCTGCCTCGACACCGGGCACTGGTGGCTCGCCGGCGGCGACCCCGTCGCGGTCGTACGGGAGTTCGGGCCGCGCATCAGGCAGGTCCACCTGAAGGACGCCGACCGTGCCGCGCACGCCCGCGTGCGCGAGGAGGGCGGCGACCTGTGGCGCGTCGTCGGCGAGGGCGGCTTCCGCGCGCTCGGAGAGGGCGAGGTCGACTTCGCCGGGTTCCTCGAAGCGCTGCGGGCCCACGGCTACCGCGGCTGGCTCGTCGTCGAGCAGGACGCTCTCCCCACCGGCCAGGACCTGGCGCGGATCGCCGCCGACCAGCGGGCCAACCGCAAGTTCCTGCGCGGGGAGGGGCTGTGACCCTGCTGCGTGTCGCCGTCGCGGGGCTGGGCGCGATCGCCCGTACCGCGCATCTGCCGCTGCTGGAGCGCCGCCGCGACCTGTTCGAGATCGCCGCGCTCTGTGACCTCTCGCCCACCGCACGGACGGAACTGGGCGAGAGGTACGGCGTTCCCGAAGGGCGACGGCACGCCACCGTCCCGGAACTGCTCGACGCGGGCGGCTTCGACGCGGTGCTGCTGCTCACCTCCGGCTCGCACGGCGCCGACGCCGAGGCCGCGCTGCGCGCCGGGTACGCGGTGCTGTGCGAGAAGCCGCTCGCGTTCACCCGCGCCGAGGCCGAACGCGTGGACGCCGCCGAGCGGGACCAGGGGCGCGGACCCCGCCTGATGGTCGGCCATATGAAGCAGTACGACCCGGCCGCCGCCCGCCTCGCGCGGCTCCTGGAGGAGGCGGGCGGCCCCGCGACCGTACGGTCGGTCGAGGTGTGCGTGCTGCACCCGACGGGTCCGGACCAGCTCGCGTTCGCGCACCTTCCGGCCCCGCCCGAGGACGTGGACGGTGCCGCGCTCGCCGCCCTGCGCGCCCGCGACGCCGCGCTCACCGACGCCGCGCTCGGCGAGGAGGCTCCGGCCCGCGCCCGTTCGCTCTTCCACATCGTCAACGGCTCCCTCTGCCACGACCTGTCGCTGCTCCGCATGACGACCGGCTCCCCGGCGACCGTGGATCTCGCCGCGATGTGGCCCGAGGACACCGATCCCGGCTCCGTCGAGCTGACCGGGTCACTCCCCGGGAGCCGCGCCCGGTACAGCGCGCGCTGGCACTACCTGCCGGGGCACGCCGCCTACCGGGAGACGTTCGCCGTCCACCACGAGGGCGGCACGCTCGAACTCGCCTTCCCCTCCCCGTACCTGATGAACGCCCCGACCGTGCTCACCGCCGCCGCGAACGACGGCGGCACCGAGTCCCGTACCGCGTTCCGGTCCGTCACCGAGGCGTTCGAGGAGGAGCTCGTCGCCTTCCATGCCATGGTCACCGAGGGCGCCCCGCCGCGTACGGGCGTCGCCGGGGCCACCGAGGATCTGACCACGGCTCAGCGGGCCGTCGCCCGTTTCGCCGCCCAGCACCAGCTCCCCTGCGAAGGAGAGGCCGCAACAGCATGAACACCCCCGACGAACTCGTCATCGTCCCGCACACCCACTGGGACCGCGAGTGGTATCTGCCCTTCCAGCAGTTCCGGCTCCAGCTCATCGGGCTGCTGGACGAGGTGCTGGAGCGGATGGAGAACGACCCGCGCCAGCGCTTCACCCTGGACGGGCAGGCCGTCGCCGTCGACGACTACCTGGAGGTGCGGCCCGAGCAGCGCGAGCGGCTCACCGCGCTCGTCAAGGAGGGCCGCCTGGCCGTCGGGCCCTGGCAGATCCTGCTGGACGAGTTCCTCTGCTCCGGCGAGAACATCGTCCGCAATCTCGAACTCGGGCTGCGCCGCAGCGAGGACATGGGCGGCGCGATGCGCGTCGGCTACCTCCCCGACATGTTCGGCCACACCGCGCAGATGCCGCAGATCCTGCGCGGCGCCGGGATCGAGCACGCCTGCGTGTGGCGCGGCGTGCCCGCCGAGGTGGACAGCCACGTCTTCGCCTGGACGGCGCCCGACGGCACCGCCGTCCGCACGGAATACCTCGCGGCCGGGGGATACGGCAGCGCCGCCGGGCTCTTCGACGACCCCGACCAGGTGGACGAGCGTGCCGCCGCCGTCGCCGCGAAGCTGCGTGCCTGGCGCCCGGACGGCTCGCCGATCCTCGCGATGTACGGCTCCGACCACACCGCGCCCGCCGCCGACCTGGCCGACCTGCTGGAGCGGCACAACGCGCGGCACAACGCGCGGCAGGACGGGAACGGCGTCACGATGCGGCTCGCGACCATGGCCGAGTACTTCGCCGAGCAGCCCACGACGACCGAGGGCCTGCGCGCGATCACCGGCGAACTCCGCAGCCACGCCCGCGCGAACATCCTCCCCGGCGTCTTCTCCGTGCGCGCCCCGCTCAAGCAGGCCATGGCCCGCGCCGAGCGCGCCGTCGAGCGGTACGCCGAGCCTCTCTCCTCCCTCTGGCTCGACGCCCCGGCCCGCCGCTTCCTCGACATGGCCTGGCACCGGCTGATCGAGGTCTCCTGCCACGACTCCGTCACCGGCTGCGGCTGCGACGAGACGGCCCAGCAGGTCGCCGCCCGCATCGCCGAGGCCGAGCAACTGGGCCTCGCCGTCCGCGACATGACCGCCGAGCAGCTCGCCGCCCGCGTCCCGCACGACGCGCACCTCGTCATGAACCCGACGCCGGACACCCGGACGGCGCTGGTCGAACTGGACGTCGCGGGCGCCCCGGACGACGGGCCCCTCCACCTGACCGACGCCGCCGGACGGACGTACCCCGCGCAGCACCTCTCCTCCGCGCCCACCCTCCTCGGCGACGACACCGTCCCCGCCGACCGGCTGCCCACGGTCCTGGCCCGCGTGCACGGCATCGAGCTGTACGGCCGGGAGGTCACCGGCTGGACCGTGGACACCGACGCGCGCGAGCTGCGCTTCACCGTCGCGCGCCGCAGCGAACTCCGCTTCGACGTCGCCGAGGTGAGGACCGCGCTCGCGGGTGCGGAAGGGGAGTGGCGGGTGGTGATCGAGGCCGAGCCCCGGCAGCGCGTCGCCGCCCTCGTGGAGGCCCCGGCGCTGGGCCACACCGCCGTACGCGCCGCCGCGGGCGAGGCCCCCGGGCCGGAGCACCCCGCGCACGCCGCCGACGGCACCCTCGCCAACGGGCTGCTCACGGTGGAGATCGCCGAGGACGGCACGTTCGCCGCCCGTACGCCCGACGGCACCGCGCTCACCGGCGCGGGCCGGATCGTGGACGGCGGCGACCTGGGCGACACGTACAACTACGCGCCGCCCGCGCACGACGTGCTCGTGGACACGCCCACCGAGGTCACCGTGCGGCGCGTCGCCGAGGGCCCGCTGCTCGCGGCGTACGAGATCGAGCGGCGCTACGACTGGCCGCAGGCGGGCGACTTCAGCGCCGACGGCCGCACTCGCGGGACCGAGCCGACGACCGTCACCACGCGCGTCGAACTCCGCGCCGGAGAGCGCTTCGTGCGGCTCGCCGTCGCCTTCGACAACCGCAGCGACGACCACCGCGTCCGGCTCCACGTGCCGCTGCCGCGCCGCGCGGAGACCTCGTACGGCGAGGGCCAGTTCGCGGTCGCCGCGCGCGGGCTGACCTCCGAGGGCGGCTTCGGCGAGGAGCCGCTGCCGACGTTCCCGGCCTCCGCGTTCGTCGCGGCGGGCGGCGCGGCCGTCCTGCTGGAGCACGCCACCGAGTACGAACTCGTCGGCGACGGCACCGAGCTGGCCCTCACCCTGCTCCGGCCGACGGGCCAGATGTCCCGCAACCGGCATGTCTGGCGCGACGAGCCCGCGGGCGGCGAGTTCGCCACCCCGCAGGCCCAGTGCCGGGGGCTGCGCGAGGTCACGTTCGCCCTGTTCCCGTACGCGGGGGAGTGGCACGAGGCGGATGTCCACGGCGCCGCCGAGACCTTCCGCCACCCGCCGGCCACGCTGCCCGGCTCCGCCCCCGCCGCCACCCCACTGCCGGGCGGCGCGGAGGGCCTGCGCGTCACCGGCGACGGCGTCGTCCTCTCCTCGCTCCGCGAACGCGAGGGCCGCCTGGAGACCCGCGTCGTCGCCCTCACCCCCCGCCCCACCGCCGTCCGCCTCGCCCTCCCCGGCCTGACCGCCGCGGCCCGCTGCGACCTGCTGGGCGCCCGGGGCGAGCCCGTGGACGTCAGGGACGGCACCGCGACGGCGGAACTGCGCCCCTGGGAGATCGCCACGTTCCAGCTCGAACGGTGAGTCGGACGCCGCTTGGCAGCGGGAGGCGTGGCCTTGACAGGCGAACACACGTGCTGGATTACTGAGTCCCTCATGACAGAGACGATGTTCGCCGCCGACCATGCCTCCCGCTCGCTCGGGATAGAGCTGCTCACCTGTGACGAGGGCACGGCGACCCTCCGGATGGCGGTCACCGCCGCGATGGTCAACGGGCACGGCATCGCGCACGGCGGCTATCTCTTCCTGTTCGCCGACACCGCGTTCGCCTGCGCCTGCAACAGCCACGGGCCCGTGACCGTCGCCGCCGGGGCCGACATCACCTTCGTCGCGCCCGCCCGCGAGGGCGACGTGCTGCACGCGACGGCCACCGAGCGCGTCACCTACGGCCGCAGCGGCGTCTACGACGTCACGGTCGTGCGCGGCGAGGAGGTCATCGCCGAGTTCCGCGGCAGGAGCCGGACCTTGACGTGAGAGCGGGTATCCACGGTGCCGGGGGAGTGACATCGTCGGCCCATGGACTACGTCGCGCACATGCACCGCGAGCTCGTGGACTTCCAGGCCGCCGTCGCCCGTGCCGCCGAGGGAGGTGACGGCGCGCCCCTGGTGCCCTCCTGCCCCGGCTGGAGCGTGTCCGACCTCATGGGGCACCTGGGCGGGGTGCACCGCTACGTGGGCCGCGTCGTACGGGACCGGCTCCTGGAGCCCCCGGAGCCGGACGACCTCCGGCTCTACGACCTGCCCGACGGCCTGGAGGGCTGGCCCGTGCCCGAGTCGGCGCCGAACCGGGGGCCGGTGCCCCCGGCGCTGCTCACCTGGTTCGCGGAGGGCGCCGAGACGCTGGTCGCGCTGCTGCGCGAGCGGGACCCGGCCCAGAAGGCGTGGACGTGGTCGCGGGAGCAGAGCGTCGGCTTCTGGCGCCGGATGCAGGCCATCGAGGCGGCCGTGCACCGCTGGGACGCGCAGTGCGCCGTCGAGGCGCCCGCGCCGCTCGACGCGGAGCTGGCCGCCGACGCCGTCACCCAGACGTTCGAGGTGATGGCGCCCCGGCGGCGCGTCGCCCGCGAGGTCCCGCCCGGCTCCGGCGAGTGCTACCGCTTCCGCCGCTCCGACGGGCCCGAGGTGTGGACCGTGCGCTTCGAGGACGACGAGGTACGCCTGCACACCGGGCCGGAGGAGACGGCGCCCGCACCCGGCGCCGAACTGAGCGGCACCGCCTCGGAGCTGGCGCTCTTCCTCTGGCACCGGACGCCCGCGCGGCGCCTGACGATGACGGGCGACCCCAGCCTGTTCGAGCGGTACTTCACGCTCGTACCGCCTGTGTGATTCCTGTGACGTTGGTTAAGTTGTGTGGCAGCACGCACAACATCAGGCACGAGGCGCGGAGTTCCCATGGCAGATGAGCCGATCCACCCCGAGCAGCAGGTCTCCATCAACAGCTCCGTGCCGCACTCGGCGCGGATATGGAACTACTGGCTCGGCGGCAAGGACCACTACGAGGCCGACCGCGAGGCGGGCGAGCGCTTCCAGGAGGCGTTTCCGGCCATCGTCGACAACGCCCGCGCCTTCCGTGCCTTCCTCTCCCGCGGCATCCACCATCTCGCGGCCGAGGCGGGCGTACGGCAGTTCCTCGACGTCGGCACCGGGCTGCCCACGTTCGACAACACGCACGAGGTCGCCCAGCGCGCGGCGCCGACCTCCCGGATCGTCTACGTCGACAACGACCCGCTCGTCCTCGTCCACGCCCACGCGCTGCTGACCAGCCACCCCGACGGCGTCACCGACTACGTCCACGCGGACCTGCGCGACCCGGACACCATCCTCGAACACGCCGCGGGCATCCTCGACTTCACCCAGCCCGTCGCGCTGATCCTCAGCGGCATCCTCGGCCACGTCGCCGAATACGAGGAGGCCCGCGCGATCGTCGGCAGCCTCCTCAAGCCGCTGCCGTCCGGCAGCTTCCTGCTCGTCTGCGACGGTACGGCCACCAACGCCGAGCTGCAGGCCGCGCAGGACCGGCACAACGACGACGGCGAAGTCCTCTACCATCTGCGCACACCCGCGCAGATGGAGGGCTTCTTCGAGGGCCTCGAACTCGTCGAACCCGGCGTCGTCCCCTGCCCCACGTGGCGCCCCTCCGCCGACACGCCCACGGCCCTGGTGGACGCCTACGGCGGCATCGCCCGCAAGCCGTAACCCCGCGGGGCGTCACCGCACTTCTCCCTCCCGCTGCACTTGGCAGGTGCGCCCCCTGAGGGGGCACGCCCTGCTTCTCCCCGCTGCGCTTGGGAGGTCTGCCACTTGGGGGTACCCCCTGCTCGAAGAGCTCGGGGGAGCAGGGCCGGCAAGCGCAGCCCCCTGTGCCGGGTGCCCCGCGCGTGAGAGCCGGGTTCGGGGTGCCCCGGGCTGTGCTTCGCGGGGTGCGCCCGCGGCATGGCTGGGCGCGCAGTTCCCCGCGCCCCTTATGGGGCAAGCCCAGGAGCCTTGAACCGTCGCGCCCGCGCGGCGGAGCCCGGCGAGCACCGCCGGCTACCTCCTCCCCGGGCAGCCCGGCCTGGCGACCGAGAAGTCCCCGCTGTTCGACCGCTGGCGTGCCGCTCTGAGCCCCGATCTGCCGCTCGCGATCCCGGCGACGCCGGTCACCGTGACTCCGGAACGCTGGGGGCGGATCCCCCCGCACCTTCGTGCGCCGCGCCGTTCACCGTACGCACCCTTCCGGGCGGGCACAGCCCGTTCGCGGCCCGCCCGGCCGTGCTCGCCGGGACGCTCGCCGAGGCTCTCGCCTCCTGAGCGTCCCGTGCCGGTGCCTGCCCTCCCCACGGGCAGAGCCCGGCCACGGCGCGCGGCGGTTCTTCCGGATCCTCCCCGGCACCACGGCGAATCTCCTGGTCCGGGCGGTCGTCCTGGCGACCCCCGGCGTTCCGCAAGTGGCGTGCGGCCGTAGGCTGTTGGCACGAGAACAACAGAACGGTTGGTGCACAGATGAGGGAATCGGGCTACTCCCCGGAGGAGATCAACACCGGCGAGGCGCACTCGGCGCGCGTCTACGACTACATCCTGCGCGGCAAGAGCCACTACGAGGTCGACCGGGCCGCCGGGGACGCCATGGTGGAGGTGTGGCCCGCGCTGCCGGTCCACATGCGCGCCAACAGGGCGTTCATGCACCGGGCCGGGCGCTTCCTCGCCCGCGAGAAGGGCATCCGGCAGTTCCTCGACATCGGCACCGGCCTCCCCACCAGCCCCAACCTCCACCAGGTCGTGCAGGAGGCCGAGCCCTCCTCCCGCGTCGTCTACGTCGACAACGACCCCATCGTCCTCACCTACGCCGAGGCCCTCCTCGGCAGCACGCCCGAGGGCCGCACCACCTACGTCGACGCCGACATGCGCGACCCCGACGCCATCCTCGGCTCGCCCGCCTTCCGCGAGACGCTGAGCCTGGACGAGCCCGTCGCGCTCCTGGTCATCGGGATGCTGCACTTCATCCACCCGTCCGACGACGACCACGGGCTGATCCACCGCCTGCTCGACCCCCTCCCCGCCGGGAGCTACCTGGCCGCGACGGTCGCCACCGCCGACTTCGACCCCGAGGGCGTGGGCCGCGTCGCCGAGCAGTACGCGCAGGCCGGCATGCCGATGACGCTGCGGACCCGTCCCGAGGCCGCCGCGTTCTTCGACGGCCTCGACCTCGTCGAGCCCGGCGTCGTCCAGGTCCACCGCTGGCGCCCGTCCCCGGACGACGAGACGGTCGACGACCGCGACATCGCGATGTACGGCGCGGTGGCCCGCAAGAGCTAGCCTCGGCCCGGCTTCGGCCTAGGGCCCTTCTGATGGATCAGGCTGGGCTCGCGTCGTCCTGCAACTCCGTCTCCGGCGTTGTCGTCAGTTGCCAACGCTCCGCGTTGTCGCCTTCCTCCGCCTTGGATACGAAGTCACAGGACGACGCTCCCTGATCCAGCCTGATCCATCAGAAGGGCCCTAGCCCTGGGCGTCGGGGCGGGCGAGGCGGGTGAGCAGGGTGCGGAACAGGGTGCTGTTGGGGACGTCGGCCACGGATTCCTTGAACGCCGTGCGGCCCTCGCGGTCCCGGAGGGTGATCCAGCCGCCGTCCACCTCCACCGTGAGGCCGTCCCACGCGACGGGGCGGCGGAGCCTGCGGCGCAGCCCGTCACGGGTGAGGCGGACGGGGCCGAACGCGACCTCGTCGCCCCGCTCCAGCGTGGCGAGGGCGCCGGGGAGCTGGGCGCGGGCGACTCCGGCGCAGGCGGACTTCCCGAACTCGAAGTAGCGGTGGTTCTGGACCGTCGCGCTCGCGGGCCCGCCGAACGGCGCCGAGGCGGACGCCTCGCGGTGGTCGCTCCCGGCGATCTTCACCTTGGCGCCGTCCTCGCGGGTGAGGGTGAAGGAGAACCGGGTCTGGCTGTAACGGCGGACGCCCGACTCCGTCCGGTAGTGGTCGACGACGCTCTCCCGGGTGCGCATGACGGCGTCCCAGCGGAAGACCTGCGGCTGCTTGCCGTGGTCCTGGCGCACCAGCCCGTGCTCGTGCGCGAGGACCCGGTGGACCGTGTCCGGGGAGAGGCCGCGGATCGCGAAGACGTACGGCGCGTCGTCGAGCCCCGCCTCCTTCGCCGCGAGCACGGCCTCCGGCGGCAGCCGCTGCCACGGCCCGTCCTCCCCGAGCACCACCAGGTCGGCCACGCGCTTCCCCTTCCACCGTCGTCCGTCATCCGTCGTCCGTCACTCACGAGTCCTTACGTCACGGGGACGCGGCCGCGCCGTCCCCGGTTTCGCCGTCGCTCTCCGGGCGCGCCCGGCGCCACGCCTCCTCGAAGGTCTCGGCCGGGATCGCGCTCTCGGCCAGCTCCGGGTCGTAGAGGTCGCAGGGCGGGTTGATCGGCCAGTCGTCGGACGTCGAGCGTACGGACGTGCCGTCGGGCGCCACTTCCACCTGGCGCAGCCAGCGGCCGTCCGGGCCCAGCTCCAGCAGGTACGACGGGTCCTCGGGCCCGGCGTCCTCCTCGCGCCGGCGCAGCCAGACCCGTTCGCGCCCCGCGAGGGCGCCGAAGGCGGGGTGGCCGCGCTGCGCGGCGCGCCGGGCGCGGAAGCTCGTCAGCGCGGGATCCTGGCCCGGGTCGTCGATCCTGACCTCGTCCAGGCCGTCCAGCCCACGGGAGGCCGGGTCGGCGACGACCTCGACCTCCGCGTACGTCTCGGCGATCTCGCGCGCCGAGGGCGCCCACATCCACCAGAGCAGCGCGCCCATCCCGTAATCGTGCTGGACGAGATGGCGCCGCCAGCTCAGGAACGCGCCCAGCGGTTCCCCGCGCGGGCTGAGCCCGCCCCCGCAGATCCAGCTCGCGCCGTCCGCGTCGTACGTCCATGGGGCCGCGCCCCACATCGGGTGGCCGCCGAGGAGCTGCTGGGCCAGGGCCTCGACGCTCTCCCCCGGGGCGCCGCGCGCCACGAGCGCCGCGGCGACCGCCGCGACGGCCTCGCGCGAGGCGGGCGCCGCGGTGTCGCCGAGCACGGGGAGCAGGAGCAGCAGCCGGTCGTGCGGGTCGAGGACACCGGCCGTGGCGGACTCCGGCGGGCGGCGCACCGCGTCGAGTTCCGGCCAGCACAGGCCGGGCCCGACGCGGTCCTGGTCGTCGGCGGCGAGGGCCAGCCACGTGTCCCGGTCCGGGAGGGCGAGGACGTGGTCGGTGGTGCTGTGCTCCTCGCCGTTGTTCCGGTGGGCCAGGATCGCGCCGCCGCCGTCGAGCGGCACCGTGAACACCGGCCAGGCCGCCGGGTCGTCCAGCCGCTCCAGCGCGTCCCCCGCGTCGGCGGGGTCGGCGCCGAAGGCGTCCGGCGCGAACTCCCCGGCGAGGTCCGCGAGATACGCCGCCCAGAACCCGGGCTCGTCCAGCAGCGGGAGCCCGTCCACGACGGGCGCCGACGCGTACCGGGTCCGTGTCATCACCATCCGCCGATTCTCGCCCACCCGCCTACGGGGGAGTCACCGGGAGTCCCGCTCTCCGCCAGGCCTGGAAGCCGCCGACGAGATCGGTGGCGTCGAGGCCGAGCGTACGGAGGGAGGCGGCGGCCAGGGACGACGCGTAGCCCTCGTCGCAGAGCACGATCCAGCGCACCCCCTTGTCCGTCGCCTCGGGCAGCGCGCCCTCGCTGGACGGGTCGCAGCGCCACTCCAGGTGGTTGCGCTCGACCAGCAGCGCGCCCGGGATCGTCCCGGAGGCGCGGCGCTGGAACTCCGGCCTGGTGTCCACCAGATACGCGCCTCCGGCCGCCTCGGCGGCGGCCTCGTGCGGCTCCACGCGCTCCAGGGTGCCGCGCACCTGGGCGAGCAGCGAGTCGATCCCCATCTCAGTCCTCCACCGGGTCGGTGCGGTCGAGCGCGATCCGGCCGCCGGCCGTCTCGCGGTAGTACGACATCGTGGCGAGCACGGGCGCGTACGCGTGCACGCTCACGGCGGGCACGGTGCCCCTGTTGCCCACCTCGTGGACGTAGCGGGGCCCGAAGGAGCGGACGGCGCCCTCGCGCAGCTCCCTCGCGTGCGCGGCGGGCGGCCCGAGGCGGAAGGACCGCTCGGTGAGCACGCCCTCGACCACGGTGAACGCGCCCGAGGCGCCCCCGTGGTCGTGGATCTCGGTGCCCTGCCCCGGCAGCCAGGTCAGCAGCCAGACCTCGTACTCCGGGGTCTGCTCCAGCCGGGCGTGCCAGCGCTCCTCGGCGCCGAAGCGGACCCGGGGGCGCCACAGGTCCGGGCGCGCGGCGAAGGAGCGGGCGGTCCGGGCGAGCCGGGCGGGGGAGAGGACGGGGGTCAGGGCAGGGGCGGTTGCGGGCGCGGTCGCGGGCGCGACGGCGCCGAGCCGTGTGGGCATGGGACCTCGTTCGGTGTCGTACGGCGGGCGGTGCGGAAGGGAGAGCCGCGCCCGCGGCAGACACCGGGCGCGACCGTCAGGGGCGACGGCCGCGAGGACACAGCGCGCTGGCCACGCGGACGAGGTCCACGTGGTGCCGTACGAAGAAGCGCTGGCCGGTGGGCATGGCAGCAAGATTGACAGCCCCCGCCCCCCGGCGCAAATGCCCTCTCACCCTCCGAGACGCCGCGCCGGGGACGCGGAGGGGCGGCGGGCCGTGATGCCTACTCCTTCTTCGAGTAGAGGTACAGCCCCACCAGGGCTGCCACCAGGACGGCGGCGACGATCAGCGCCGTGAGCCAGCCGCCCTCCACCGAGCCCCCGCCGCCGTACTTCGCCAGGAACCCCATGCGTGATCCCCTCCCTCGGGCGGCTCACGCTACCCAGCGGGGTGAGGCTTTGGCCTAGGTTGTGCTCAACATCTTGCGTACCCAGTCCAGTTGGACTGCCTCCTGGTGGACCCCGCCGCCCTCGTGGGTGTTGTACGGGTAGATCTCGATGCGCTTGTCGGTGCCCGCGTAGGCGTTGTACGCGGCGAAGACCGTCGAGGGCGGGCACGTGGTGTCCATGAGGGCCACGGAGAAGAGGGCGGGCGCTGTGGCGCGGGCGGCGAAGGCGGCGCCGTCGAAGTAGGAGAGGGTGCGCAGCACGTTCTCCTCGGCGCCCCTGTGCATCCGCAGATAGCGGACCAGTTCGGGGAACGGTCCCGTCTCGGCGATCGACAGGGCGCGCTCGAAGTGGCAGAGGAAGGGGACGTCGACGCAGGTGGCGGCGAGGCCGGGGACGAGGGCGCCCACCGCGAGGGAGATGCCGCCGCCCTGGCTGCCGCCGAGGACCACGGTCCGTGCGGGGTCGGCGAGTTCGTGCGTACGGGCCGCCTCCAGGCCGCGTACGGCGTCGGCGTGGACGCGCCGGTAGAAGTACGTCTCCGGGTCCTCGACGCCCCGCGTCATGAAGCCGGGGGAGGAGGGGCCCGAGCCGACGGGGTCGGGGGTGTGGCCCAGGTCGCCGCCGCTGCCCTGGCCCCGTACGTCCATCACGAAGTGCGCGTACCCGGCCAGCGGCCACAGGCCCCAGGTGTGCGGGAGGCCGCGTCCGCCGCCGTAGCCGTGGTACTGGACGACGAGGGGGAGGGGGCCCGTCGCGTCGGCGGGCGCGGTGAACCAGCCCTTGACGGGGTGCCCGCCGAACCCGGCGAACGTCACGTCCCAGGTGCGGACCCCGGTCAGGGGCGTCTCGTACGGCGCGAAGGTGACCGCCGGGTCGTGGGCGCGGGTCTCGGTGAGGGTCTTCTGCCAGAACGCGTCGAAGTCGTCCGGCTCGGATATCGCGGGGCGGTAGGCGCGGAGCTGGTCGAGCGGCAGGTCGAAGTGGCCCATGGAGACGTGCCTTTCGCGCGGGGGCGGGGCGGCGTGCTGGACCACATTCTGACCGCGCCCGTGCGGCATGTACGCGACAGGCATGATTGAGGTTTTTACTAATTACACAAGGACGTTGCATAAATCACAGCGGGCAACCGTTGCGTAACTGCCCTTCATTCTAGGAGGGTTTGGAGCGTCCAATCGGACACCGGGGACCGAATATCGGACAACCATCAAGAGTGCCGGTCCCGGGTTATGGGGGGAGAACCGCACGGTGAACCACAGTTCACGGTTAAGCAATGGCGAAATATCGCCCTTAAGGCTCCTAGGGCAGGCGAGTCCGGCAGCGGTACGGCCCGGCACCGCCCCGCGGTGGGAGCCCTCGTGACGACGTCCCACAGACCCGGCCCGCCTCCCGGCGGCGGGGTCCTCGCACAGCACGACTTCCGGCAGCTCTTCCACGCGGCCGCCGTCAGTCACGTCGGCACCCACGTCACGCTCGTGGCGCTGCCTCTCATCGCCACCCTCCAACTCGACGCCACCGCCTTCGAGGTGGGCCTGCTCACCGCGGTCGAGACGGTCGCGTTCCTGCTCATCGGGCTGCCCGCCGGGGCGTGGGTGGACCGCGCCCGCAAGCTGCCCGTCCTGCTGCGTGCCGATGTGGTGCGCGCCGTCGCCATGGGCAGCGTGCCGCTGGCCGCCGTCTGCGGCGTGCTCACCATGGCGCAGCTCTACGCGGTCGCGCTCGTCACCGGCTTCGCCACCGTCTTCTTCGACGTCGCCTACCAGAGCTATCTGCCCTGGCTGCTGCCCCGTTCGCGGCTCGTCGCGGGCAACGGGGCGCTGGAGAGCGCCCGTTCGGCCGCGCAGGTCGCAGGTCCCGGGCTCGGCGGCGGCCTCGTCCAGGCGCTCGGCGCGCCGCTCGCCCTGCTCGTCGACGCCCTCAGCTATCTCGTCTCGGCGTTCTTCCTGCGCCGGATCCGCGCGCGGGAGGAGGCGCCGCCCGAGCCCGAGCCGGGCGTCTCGCTCGGCGCGCAGGTCAAGGAGGGGCTCGCGTTCGTGCTGCGGCACCCCGTGCTGCGGCTGATCGCGGCCACGACGGGGATCGCCAACTTCTTCGCCGCGCTGCAGACCGCCGTGCAGACCGTCTTCCTGGTCCGCGTCCTCGACCTGCCCGCGGGCGCCGTCGGCCTCACGCTCTCGGCCTCCGCCGTCGGCGGGCTCCTCGGCGCGGCCTGCGCCGGACGGCTCGCCCGCCGGTGCGGGCAGGTCCGGCTGATCTGGCTCGCGCCGGTGGTCACGGGCCCGTTCGCGGTGCTCTGGCCGCTGTCCGGCAAGGGGTACGGCGCCGTCTGGTTCGCCCTCGCGTCCGGCGCGGTCTACTTCGGGGCCGTCGTCTACAACGTCGCCCAGGTCAGCTACCGGCAGGCCGTCTGCCCCGAGGCCCTGCTCGGCCGGATGAACGCCACGCTCCGCTTCATGGTCTGGGGCACCATGCCGCTCGGCGCCCTCGTCGGCGGCACGCTCGCCTCGGCGGCGGGCCCCCGTACGGCCCTCTGGGTCTGCGCCGCCGGCTTCCTCCTCGTACCGCTGCCACTCCTCCCGCTCCGCAACGTCCCGGACGCCCCGCAGGCGCCGGACGCCCCGGAGACCCCGGACGCCCCGGGGGACCCGGACCACGGATCGCCCGCCCCCGGCGGGCGCGAGGCCGGTCGCCGAGACGACCGCGACGCCGAACACGACACCACCCTCCGCCCCGGTCCCGAGGGGCGCGGAGCCGCGCGGGGGCGCTGAACTCCTCCTGTCCTCGAACGACGCGGTGCCCCCCACGGTGCCGCGCCAACCACGCGCCGTGGAACGGCGCGAGAGAAGGGCCGACGTGCACACCAGCACCGATGACTGCATCACCGCGCAGTACCTCGACAGATACCGCAGGGCCGCCGAAACCACGGGCGACCCCGACGGGCTGCTGCCCGTGACGGGCGCGCAGCGGCGGTTCGTGGTCGCCCGGTACCTGGACGCGGGACGCCGTCCCGATCTCGTACCGCTGTTCTTCGCGTTCCCGCGCGGCTCCGTCGACCCGGAGCGGCTGCGCGAGGCCGCCGGGTACCTGGCCGCCGCGCACCCGGCGCTGCGCACCCGTGCGCATGTCGTACGGGGCGTGCCCGTGCAGCGGCTGGGGGCGCCCGGGGCGGAGGTGAGCCGCGTCATGCCGCGGCCCGGCGAGGGCGCGGCCGACGCGCTGCGCCGCGCGCTCGCCGCGTGGCCCGCCGACGGGCCGCCCATGCGGCTGTTGCTCACCGACGCGAGCGCGGCGGAGACGGACGGCGAGGGGCCGATGGAGATCCTCGCCCTCGCCCTCGACCACGCCGTCTGCGACGAGCAGTCGCTCGGCCAGCTCTCCGCCGACCTCGCCGACGCCTACCGCCACCGCCTCGGCCCGGGGGACGTGCCCGCCGCGCGCGCCGAGGCCGACGCCGCCGCGTACGCCGAGGCCGTCGCCCTCCAACTGGAGGCCGAGCGCCGCGCGTCGGCGCCCGAGGCCCTGGCGTACTGGACGCGCCGCCTCGACCTGGGGCGGGTCACGGGGCGTGCCGCGTTCGTGCCGGACACCGTGCGCCCCGCCGGGGCCGTACGGGCGCGGCTCGCGCTGCCCCCGGGGCACGCCCGCGCCGTCGCGTTCCCCGCGCTCCTCGACGCCTGCGGCATCGCCGCCCGCGCCCTGTCCGGCGAGGAGCACGTGCCGCTCCTCGGCTACCCGTGGGGCGGGCGGCCCGCGAAGGCCGCACCCGTGCTCGGCTGCTTCCTCAACACCGTCGTCCACCCCGCCGTGCCCCGCCGCGACGCCTCACCGGCCGCCGCCGACGAGGCCGCCACCACCTGGTGGGACGACCTCGACCACGCCGACGCGCCCTACGACGAGGTCGTACGGGCCGTGCGCGCCGCCGGAGTGCCCTGGACCGGGAGCCTCGACGGGCTGCTGACCTTCGAGGACCTGCACCGCCGCCCGCCGCTGCGGCTCGGCGACGCCGAGGGCCGCGAGATCCACATCGACGGGCGCCCGCTCCAGGCGCCGTTCACCGTCGCCGTCTCCTACGGGACCGACCTGCTCGTCCGTATGGCCTGGGACAGGGGAGCCCTGCCGGACGCGCGCGCCGAAGCCGCCTTCGACCTGCTGATCACCGCGCTCCACGCGCACCTGGGACCACATGCCGGGTGAACCCCGCGGCTCCGGCCCGCACGCCGGCCGCCGCTCGCCCACCGCACGACCACCATCCATGGGAGGAACCATGTTCGGACTGTCTCCGTCGCAGGAGATCGTCTGGCTGCACGAGGAGATGCTGCCCGGCAGCCGTGCGTACAACTTCACCGCGACCGTCGACCTGTGGGGGACGCTCGACGAGGACGCGCTGCGCCACGCGCTGGGCTTCGCGCTGGACCGCCACCCGGGCCTGCGCCTCGAACTCGTCGCCCGCGAGGGCCAGGTGCCCGCGCAGCGCGTCCGCGAGGACTGCGCGCCCCGCTTCCGCACCCTGGACCTGACCGGGGAGACCGATCCGGAGGGCGCGTTCGACGACGTGCTGCGCGCCGAGGCCGAGGCGCCCCTCGACACCTTCGAGGCGCCGCTGCTGCGCTGGTGCCTCGTCCGGCTCGGCGAGGGCCACCACCGCCTCGTCCACGTCGAGCACCATCTCGTGCACGACGGCCGGTCGTTCGCGATCCTGCTGCACGACCTCTTCGCCGCCTACCGGGCCCGCGTGCTCGGCGAGACCCTGGAGCTGCCCGAGGCGCCCTCGTACGAGGAGCACGCGCGGGCCTCCGCCGACCCCGCGCGGCGCGCCGCGAGCCTCGCGTACTGGGAACGGGAGCTGGGCGACGCCGCGTTCGACGTCCCGCTGCCCGGCCTCGCGCGCCCCGGCGTGCGCAGGCGGCACGCGGGCGGCCAGCTCCGCCAGGCCATCGGCGCCGACCTCGCCGAGAAGCTGCGCGCGCACGGCAAGCAGAGCGGGCACACCCCGTTCTCCACGCTGCTGACCCTCTTCACCGAGCTGCTGCGCCGCCACAGCGGGCGCGCCGACCTCGTCGTCGGCACCGCCGTCGGCAACCGGCCCGAGGGGTACGAGGACACCGTCGGGATGTTCGTCAACACCATCCCGCTGCGGCTGCGCCTGGACGCGGAGTCCGAGGCCGTCGAGGCCGTGGACGAGGTCACCGACTCCCTCTTCCGCTCCCTGCCGCACCAGGACGTGCCCGTGCAGGAGCTGACCCGCGCCCTCGGCCTGCACACCAGCGGCGCCGACAACCCGCTGTTCAGCGTGATGTTCAGCGCCCACGACGCGCGGCTGCCGGAGATCGACGTGCCGGGCCTGGAGGTCTCCCTCTTCGAGGGCTTCAACACCGGCACCACCCGCTTCGACCTCGACCTCGTGCTCATCCCCGACGACCGCCGGGTCATCGGCCCGCGCGGCGGCGCCGCCGGGATGACGCTCGTGTGGGACTACGACCGCGACCTGTTCACGGAGGACACGGCGCGGCTCCTCGCCGCCCGCTTCCTCGGCCTGCTGCGCGCCTACCTCGACGCGCCCGCCGCCCCGCTCGCGGCCCTCGCCCCGGAGCCGACCGGCACCGGGCCGGGGACGACCGGCACCGCGCCGGAGGACACCGGCACCGCGACCGCGACCGGGGAGGAGGCCGGGCCGCTCGACGTCACCGGCATCCTGGACCCCCTCGGCCGGCACGACGACGCCGCGCCCGCGTTCGTCAGCGGGCCCCGCACGCTCACCCACGGACAGCTCGACCAGCGCGTCGAGGAGCTGGCCGGGCGGCTGCGCGCCGCGGGCGTCGGCCCGGGCCAGCCCGTCGCCGCCGTCCTGCCGCGCGGCGAGGACTCCGTCGTCGCGCTCCTCGCCTGCCTCCGCGTCGGCGCCGCGCACTGCCCGCTCTCGCCCAACGACCCGCGCGGGCGCCTGGAGGCCCTCCTCGGACGGCTCCGGCCCGCGCTGGTCCTCACCACCCGCGAGAGCGCCCTCGCGCTGCCCGCCGAGGGGCTGCCGCTGGCGCTGCTCGACGGGCCCGCGTTTCCGAGGGCCGCGGCGGACCCGGTGCCGGAGCTGGCGCACGCCGCGTACGTCATCCACACCTCGGGCTCCACCGGACTGCCCAAGCCCGTCGTCGTCGGCCGCGACGCCCTCGCCCGCTACGTCCGCGCGATCGCCGAGCGGTACGCGCTGGGCACCGAGGACCGCGTGCTGCTCTTCGCGCAGCCCTCGTTCGACGTGGCCCTCGAAGAGGTGCTGCCCTCGCTGTACGCCGGGGCCTGCCTCGTCGCGCCGCAGCGCGAGGTGCCCACCGGCGCGGAGCTGACCGCCGTCCTCGCCGCGCGCCGGATCACCGTCGCCAACCTGCCCACGAGCTACCTCCTCGCCGTGCGCGACGAACTGGGCGAGGCGCTGCGCGACGGGCGCTGGAAGCCGCGCCTGCTGGTACTCGGCGGCGAGCGACTGCCCGTCTCCTCGCTGCGCCCCCTCCTCGACGCCTGCGCCGAAGCGGGCACGACCGTGCTCAACGCCTACGGGCTCACCGAGGCCACCGTCACGAGCACCGTCCAGGAGGTCACCGCCGACGAGCTGAACGGCGGCGGCGAGGTGCCGCTCGGCACCGAACTGCCGGGCACCCGGGTCCACGTCCTCGACGCCGGGCTGCGCCCGCTGCCCGCCGGGGCCGTCGGCGAACTCGCCGTCACCGGCACCGCGCTGGCCGACGGCTACCTGGGCAACCCGGAGGCCACCGCGGCCCGCTTCGTGACCGTCGACGCGCTCGGCGGCGCCCGCGCCTACCTCACCGGCGACCTCGGATACCGCGACACCGCGGGCCGGGTCTGCTTCCTCGGGCGCCGCGACAACCAGGTCAAGCTGCGCGGCTACCGCATCGAGCTGGAGGAGATCGAGGCCGCCGCCGCGACCGTCGCCGGGACCCTGTGCGCGGTCGTGCACGAGCCCGACGCCGAGGGCGGGCCCCGGCTCACCGGGTTCCTGGAGTCCGACGAGGAGCCGGACCAGCTCGCGCTGCACCAGGCCCTCTCCGGGCGCCTGCCCGCGCCGCTCGTGCCCGCGCGGTGGGTCGCGCTCAAGGAGATGCCGACCCTGCGCGGCGGCAAACCGGACCGCGCCGCGCTCGCCCGTACGGCCGCCGAACTCCCCGAGGGCATCGAGGAGTCCGCCGACCGGGCCTCCGGCGACGACGCCGCCTGGCTGAAGGACGCCGACCCGGCCGTCGCGCTGCTCGCCGAGGGCTGGCGCGAGGTGCTGGGCCACGGCGACTTCACCCCGGCCTCGCACTTCTTCCAGGCGGGCGGGCACTCGCTGCTCGCCGCGCAGCTCGCCGCCTGGCTGGAGGAGCGCACGGGCCACCGCCCGCCGCTGCGGCTGCTGTTCCAGAACCCCGTACTGGCCGAGCAGGCCGCCGCGCTGGAAGGGGCACGCGCATGAGCACGGGCATGAGCACGCCTTCGTCCGTCCTGGAGGACGAGCACCGCGAACTGGTCGGCTCCTTCGAGTCGTTCATCCGCAGGGAACTCGTCCCGCTCGCCGCCGAGATCCCCGAGAGCGGCGACCTGCCGCCGGACGACATGCGCGCGTACGCCCGCTCCCGCTCGGCAGCGCTCGGCTTCTACGCGGGCGACTACCCCGAGGAGCTGGGCGGCTCCGGCATGCCGTTCACGGCGGTCGTCCTGCTGCACCACGCGGCGGGCCGCAGCGGCTGCCCCCTCGCGCCCTACGCGCTGGCCGGATCCGACGGGCCCAGCCCGCTGCTGCGCAACGGCACGCCCGAGCAGATCGAGCGCTACCTGCTGCCGCTCGTACGGGGCGAGGCCTCGCGCTGCCTGGCCCTGACCGAACCGCAGGCCGGCTCCGACGCGTTCAGCCTCACGACGACCGCCACACGCGACACCGGGTCGGGCGAGTGGGTGCTGCGGGGCCGCAAGACCTTCGTCAGCGGCGCCGACAAGGCCGACTTCACGCTCGTCATCGCCGCCGTGGACGGCCAGCCGACGGCCTTCGTGGTCGAGGCGGCCAACCCCGGGCTGCGCCTCGGCCAGCGCTACGACGGCATGTCCGGCGAGCCCGTCTTCGAGGTCCTCCTCGACGAGGCCCGCGTCCCGGCCGACGCCGTGATCGGCGGCGAGGCGGGCGTCGGCAACGCGCTGGGCAACGGCATGGACAACCTCTCGCGGGGGCGCCTGGTCGTCGCCGCGATGTGCGACGGCATCGCCGAGTACGCGCTGTCCCAGGGCGTCGAGTACGCCCGCGAGCGCCGCGCCTTCGGCGAGCGCATCGGCGCCTACCAGCACGTCCAGGAGCACCTCGTCAGCTCCCGCGCGGAGATCGAGGCCGCGAAGCTCCTGACGCTGGCCTGCGCGCGGCTGGTCGACGTCGGGACCGAGTCCCCGGAGAACGCGGCCCTCGCGAAGCTGACCTCGTCCGAGACGGCGGTCCGCGTCGTGGACCGCGCCCTGCGCGTCCACGGCGCGACGGGCTGGGTCCGCGGCCATCCGCTCGAATTCCTGTACCGGTACGTCCGGATGATGACGGTCATCGAGGGCACGTCCGAGATCCAGAAGGTGATCATCGCCCGCTCGATGGGCCTGGGCTGACGCGGGGCCGCGCGCCGCGTTCCTCCACACGACGTGAACCACCGAGGAGACATGAACGACTCCGCTGTACTGCACGCGCAGACACCACAGACATCACAGACATCCGCACCCGCATCCGGATCCGCGACGCCGAGCGTCGCGCACACCGCCCCGCATCCCGGGGCCCAGGACGGCGACGTCCTGGACAGGTACGCACGGTGGGTCCGGGAGACCCCCGCCGCCCCCGCCGTCGAGGACGGCGAACTCACCTGGTCCTACGGGGAGATCGACGCCCACGCGAGCCGTACGGCCGACGCGCTGCGCCCGCACGTCCGGCCCGGCGACGTCGTGGCCGTCTGCCTCGACCGCTCGGCCGCGCTCGTGGCCACGGCCCTCGCCGTGGCCCGGCTCGGCGCCGTCTATCTGCCGCTCGGGCCGCGCCCCGGGGCCCGGCGGCTCGCGGTCGTCACCGAACGGCTCGGCGTGCGCTGCCTCGTCGGCGACCCCGCGCTGCTGCCCGCCGACGACGGCCGCGAGCACCTTCCGCTTCCGCTCCCCGAGGGCGGCGCCAACGCCGCGCCGCGCGCGGTGGCCGCGCTCGGCGCCCGTACGGAGGAGAGCGGGGCCGCCCTGCCGGACGGCACGCACTACGTCGTACTGACGTCCGGCTCGACGGGCGAGCCCAAGGCCGTCGCCGTGGGCGGCGCGTCGCTGGCCGCGCTGACCGCCTGGTACGGCGCGTACGTCGGCGCGGGCCCCGGCGAGCGGCACAGCCTGCTCGTCGGCGTCGCCTTCGACCCGCACCTCAAGGAGCTGTGGACGGCGCTGACGACCGGCGCCGCGCTGAGCGTCCCGCCGGAGGAGGTGCGCTGGGACCCCGAGGCGCTCACCGACTGGTGGCGCGCGGCCGGGGTCACCGCCGCCGTGCTGCCCACGCCGCTGGCCGAACTGGTCCTCGCCCGGCCCTGGCCCGCACTCCCCGCGCTGCGCCACCTCACGGTCGGCGGCGACCGGCTGCGCGCCTGGCCGGGCGCCGACGTCACGGCGCGGGTGCACAACGCGTACGGGCCCGCCGAGGCCACCGTCATGACCACCGTCCACGCCCTCGACGCGCGCGCCGAGGACACGGACGGCAAGGACCCGGGCGCCGGCGACACCGCCCAGCCGCCCCCGATCGGCGCGCCCGTCGGCGGCGCGCTCGTGTGCGTGACCGACGACGAGGGCCGCGCCGTGCCCCGGGGCGAGCCCGGCGAACTCCGGATCGGCGGCGGACTGCTCGCGCTCGGCTACGCCGACGCCGAGCTGACCGCGCGCCGTTTCGTCACCCCGCCGCCCGGCGTGACCGGGACCGACCGCGTCTACCGGACGGGGGACCGGGTGCGGATGCGGGAGGACGGCGTCCTGGAGTTCCTGGGCCGGCTCGACAGCCAGGTCAAGATCAGCGGCGTACGTGTCGAACTCGCCGAGGTCGAGGCCGCCTTCGAGCGCGACCCGCGCGTACGCCGTACCACCGTGGCCGCGCGCGAGTCGGCGTCGGGCAAGGCGCTCGTCGCGTTCGTGGAGGCGGAGGGCACGGCCGTGGATGTCGCCGAACTGCTGAGCGGCGTCCGCGAGTGGCTGCCCGAGCAGGCCGTCCCGGCCGTCGTCCGCTTCGTCGACACCTTCCCGCTCGACGCCAACGGCAAGGTGGACCGCACCGCGCTGCTCGCCGCCGAGGAGACGGCCGCCCACGCCCCGGCGGCGGAGGAAGAAGCGGACGGCACCGAGGGGCTCGTCCTCGCCGTCTGCCGCGAGCTGCTGGAGACCCCGGCCCTCGCCCTCGACGACAACTTCATGGAATCCGGCGGCACCTCGCTGCTCGCCGCGCGGCTGCTGGCCGTGCTGGAGGAGCGCTGCGGGGTCCGGCTGCGCGCGCCCGAGCTGCTGCGCCAGCCCGACCTGCGGGCACTGGCCGCGCTGGTCGACAAGAAGCACGCCCAGCAGGGAGGAAAGTCATGACCACCAGGAACCGGGACCGGGCCCCCGCGCCCTCGTTGCCCGCGCGCGTCGCCGCGCACGCGCGCCGTACGCCCGACGCGCTGGCCGTGCTCGACGGCACGACCGCGCTCACCTACGGCCAGTTGGCGGCCTCCGCGCGCGCCCTCGCCGGGGAGCTGCGCGAGCGGGGCGTGCGCGAGGGCAGCGCCGTGGGGCTGCTGCTGCCGCACGCCGCCCGTACGGTCGTCGCCCAGCTCGCCGTCTGGTGGGCGGGCGGCCACTACGTGCCGCTCGACCCCGGCTATCCGGCGACGCGCCTGCGCGCCATGCTCGCGGGCGCCGGAGCCGCCCTGACCCTGGGCGAGAAGGGCCCGCTGGAGGAACTGGGCATCCCGGACGAGCAGTCCTTCGTCCTCCCCGAGGGCTGGGAACCGCACGCCTCCGCCGAGGCGTCCGCGTCGGACGCCGGGGAGGCGCCGCCGGAGCCCGCGGACCCCGACGCGCTCGCGTACGTGATGTACACCTCCGGCTCCACCGGCAAGCCGAAGGCCGTCGGGCTCACCCGGCGCGGGATCGCCGGGCTCGTCAGCGAGCCGGAGTTCCTCACGGTCACCCCGAGGGACCGGGTGCTGTTCCACTCGCCGCTCGCCTTCGACGCCTCGCCGTTCGAGGCGTGGGTCGCGCTGGCGAACGGGGCGGCCGTCGCCGTCTCCACCGCCGACCGGCTCTCGATGGACGGCCTCGCGCGCGACGCGGAACGCCTCGGCGCCACCGTCGCGTTCCTCACCACCGCGCTCTTCCACCAACTCGCCGACCGCCGCTCGCCGCTGTTCGGGCTGCTGCGCACGGTGGTCGTCGGCGGCGAGGCCATGTCGGCGCGGCACGCCCGTACAGTGCTGCGGGCGCACCCGTGGCTGGAGCTGGTCAACGGGTACGGGCCGACGGAGACCACGACGTTCGCCACCGCCCACCGGGTCACGGACGCCGACTGCGACGGGCCCGTGCCCATCGGCCGCCCCGTCGCGGGCGCCGAGGCACGCCTGCTCGGCGAGGACGGCACGCCCGTGCCGGAGGGGGAGACGGGCGAGCTGTGGATCGGGGGGCCGCGCGTCGCCGTCGGCTACCTGGGCCAGCCGGAGCTGACCGCCGAGCGCTTCCTCGACGACGGGGACGAGACCGGGGCCGGGGGGCGGCTCTACCGCACCGGCGACCTCGCCTCCCGGGGCCCCGACGGCGTGCTGCGCTTCCACGGGCGGGCCGACGACCAGGTGAAGGTGCGGGGCTACCGCATCGAGCCCGGCGAGATCGAGCACGCGCTGCGGCGGCACGCGCGGGTCGCCGACGCCGCCGTGGTCGTACGCCGTCCCACGCCGGACGACGCGCGGCTGTCCGCGTTCGTCGTGCCCGAGGACGGCACTGTCCCGCCCTTCCCCGACGAGCTGCGCGCGCACCTGGGGGCCGAACTGCCGCCGCACATGGTGCCGAACGCCTGGTTCACGGTGGACGCGCTGCCGCTCACCGGCACCGGCAAGGTCGACCGCAGGGCCCTCGCCGAGCAGCCCGTCGCCTCCGACGCGGCCTCAGCCGCCCCTTCCCCGGCCGCTCCCGGCGCGCTCTCGCCGCTCCAGGAGGTCGTGGCCGAGGCCTGGGCGCGGGCGCTGGGCGAGCCCGTGACCACGCCCGAGGCCGACTTCGTCGCGCTGGGCGGGCACTCCCTGCTCGCCCTGGCCGTGGTGGAGGACCTCCGCGAGGACCTGGACGTCGAGCTGTCGCTGGCCGACTTCTTCGCGGCGCCGACGGTCGCCGACCAGGCCGGGCTGCTCCAGCGGGCCCTCGCCGCCGAGACGGAGGAGCCGGAGGGGACGGACGGGCCGGACGGCTCCGGCCCGCTCACCGTGCCCGAGGGGGCGGGACGATGACCACCGCACAGGACGCCTCCCGCGAGGAGGAGCTGCTCCGCCGCGCCCGGCGCCGCCGCGCCGACCGGGGCGGGCCCGGCGCACGGGCCGCCGCCGGGGAAGGGCCCGCGCCCCTCTCGTACGCGCAGCGGCGGATGTGGCTGATGGACCGCCTCGGCGAGGACGGCACGACCTACCACGTGCCGTTCGCCACCCGGCTGCGCGGCCCGCTGGACGTGCCCGCGCTCGGCCGTGCGGTCGCCGCGCTGACCCGCCGCCACGAGGTGCTGCGCACCCGGTACGCGGAGCACGAGGGGGAGCCCCGCCAGCACGTCGTGGACGCGGAGCCGCCCGCGCCCCGCCTCGTGGAGGAGCCCTGGCCCGCCACGCGGACGCTGCGCGAGGAGGCCGCGCGCCCCTTCGACCTGGCGGCGGGCCCGCTCCCGCGCACCCTCGTCGTACGGCACGGGCCCGAGGACCACACCGTGCTGCTGACGTTCCATCACATCGCGGTGGACGGCACGTCGCTGGGCGTGCTGGGCCGGGAGCTGGCCGAGCTGTACGGCGCCGAGCGCGAGGGGCGTACGCCCGCGCTGCCCGCCGACGTGCCCCGGTACGCCGACTTCGCGCGCCGCGAGCAGGCCCGCGTCCCCGAGCTGGAGGCCGGGCTCGAACACTGGCTGACGAAGCTCGCGGGCGCCCGCCCCGTGCCGCTGCCGCCCCCGGCGGCGGACGAACCCGCCGAGGGCGTACGGGTGTTGCGCGCGCCCCTGCCCGAGGGCGCGCTCGACGGGCTGCGCGCCACGGGCGTCCGGCACCGGACCACGCCGTTCGCCGTCGTCCTGGCCGCCGCGTACGCCGCGCTGCTGCGCACCACGGGCCACGAGGACCTGGTGATCGGCTGCGCCGCCGACCACCGGGACGGCGCCCGCACCCGCGACCTCGTGGGGCTCTGCGTCAACACTCTCCCGCTGCGCGTCCACACCGGCGGCGCCGGGGACCTCGACGCGCTCGTCGGCCTGGTGCGGGACGCGCTGCTGGAGGCGCTCGGCCACCGGGACGTGCCCTTCGACATGATCGTGGAGCGGCTGGGCGGCGCCGCGCGCGACAGCAAGGGCAACCCGCTGCTGAACGTCACCGCCGACCTGCTGTCCGAGCCCGCCACGCTCGGCCTCCCCGGCACCCGCGGCGAACCGGTCGAAGTGGACCTGGGCACCGCCAAGTTCGGCCTGTCGCTCTGCGTCGAGGAGACCCCGGACGGCGCCCGCTGCCTGGTGCAGTACGAGGCGGCGCGGCTCGGCGGCGAGGCCGCGCGGCGGCTGCTCGACGCCTTCGCCGGCACGCTGCGCGCGGCGGCCGGAACGGGGCGGCTCGCCCTGGAACGGCCCGGCGCCGCGCCCCCGCACCCGGCGCTCGCGCTGCTGCGGGAGCGCCCCGAGATCGCGGAGGCGCTGCTCGTGGAGCGCGAGGGGCTGCCGCCCCTCGCCTTCGCGGTGCCCGACCCCCGGGGCCCGGTGCGCGGCGCCTCGCCGACGGCGCTCCGCGCGGACCTGCGGGCCCGGCTGGACGCCGCACTCGTGCCCGGGCGGGTGACGCTGGTCGACGCGCTGCCCCGCACGGACGGCGGCGAGGTGGACACCGCGCGGCTCCCGGGCCTCGCGGCACCGGCGGGCACGGGCGCGCGGGCGCCGTTCGCCGGGGTCCGCGCGCGTGCGGTGCTCACCGCGTTCGGGGAGACGCTGGGCGACGAGCCCGGCCCGGACGCCGACTTCTTCCTCCTCGGCGGGCACTCGCTGCTCGCGGTCCAGCTCGCCGAACGGCTCCGCGAGCGGCTGCGGCTGCCGCTCACCGGGCTCGACGTGATGGAGCACCGCACGCCGCGCGCGCTCGCCACGCTGCTCGACGCGCGTGCCCGCGCCCGCGAGTCGGCGTCCGGCGCGAGGGCCACGGCCACGGGCACGGGCACCGCGCAGGGCACGCGTACCGTCCTCGTCACCGGGGCCACGGGCGGCGTCGGCGCCTTCGCCGTCCGCGAGCTGGCGGCGCGCGGCTACGCCGTACGGGCCCTGGCGCGGCCCGAGTCGGCGCATCTGGCGGAGCCGGGCGCCGAGGTCGTCGAGGGCGATCTCCGGGACCCCGACGGGCTGCGCCGGGCCGCCGAGGGCGCCGACGCGATCGTCCACGCGGCGTGCACCTTCACCGACCACGAGGCGGACCGCGCCGCCATGCGGGCCCTGCTGGACGGCTGGCGCCGGGGCCCGTTCGTCTTCGTGAGCAGCACGGACGCGCACGGCGAGCCGGAGGCGCCGCTCAGCGCGTACGGCCGCGCCAAGCGGGACTGCGAGCGGATGCTCGCCGAGGCGGCGGGCGCGGACGGCAGGGGCGGCGGCAGCGCGGTCCGGGCACCCATCGTGTGGGGCCCGCACGACAGGTTCCGGGCGCAGCTCCAGTGGGGGGCGACGGGGGAGCTGTACCAGGCCGTACGCTCCGGGACGCCGCTCGCGCTGCCGGACCCGGCGGACGGCTGGTACGGCACGCCCTGGGTCCACGCCGCCGCGCTGGCCCGCGCCGTGGCGCGCTGTGTGGAGCGGCCCGCCGACGGGGTGCTGGACGCGGTCGGGGGACACGTCGCGTGGGCCGAGTTCGTGGACGAGCTGGCGCGGCTCACGGGGGACGGGGCGGCAGTGAGCGTGACCCCGCTGGAGGGCGAGCCCGACCCGCGGCACCGGCACCGCTTCACGCCTGCCGCCGAGCTCGCGGCCGAACTGGCCGAACGCCCAGGAGAGGACTGGCGCTCAACGCTCGCGACAATGCTGCGCGCTGAGTAGCGCCCCAAAGGGGCGCGGGGAACTGCGCGCCCAGTTGGTACGAACGCGCGGCCTGCGACGCACCGTTGGGGCAGCCCGGACCCAGCACCGGGCAGAGGCTGCCCCAACAGGTGCGTCGCGGGCCGCGCGAGCGTCGTGGCTGGGCGCGCAGTTCCCCGCGCCCCTTAGCGGCATGGGCGTGCCCTCTGACCGGGGGGGGTCAGGGGATCAGGTCGAGGAATTCCCAGCGGGCCCCCGGCAAGGCGCCGCTGAGCCATTTGCCGCAGTTCTGCAGGACGACGGGGCCGGAGGTGATGTGCTGGGTCCCGGTCGCGAGATCGCGCAGGTAGCGGTCGATCGGGCCGCGCCGGATCGCCGCCGAGCCCGCCCAGCGGTGCACCATCTGCCCCACGTCCTGCACGGTCCACGTCGTGTGGTTGAGCGCCAGCCGGATCAGGGTGTCCTGCTCGGCGCTCAGCGAGCCGCCCGCGTCCAGGGTGGCCTCGACCCCCTCCCACACCTCCCGTACCCATGCCCGCGCCGAGCGGAGGCGGGCCTCCGCGGTCGCGTACTCCGCGTGGAAGTGCGCGGTGTCGACGGGGGCGTTGCGGCTGCCGGTCCTGGCCGCGGCCACGTTCCGCATCTCGTCGAGCAGGCGCCGTCCGACGCCGAGCGCCCAGCCGGTGTGGCCGATCGCGGCCATGTTGACCAGCCCGATGCGGTACATCGCGCCGCCGTTGGGCGGGTTCGTCGTGGTGCCGACGTAGGTGTGCGTCTCCGGTACGAACACGTCGGTGCAGCGGTAGTCGATGCTGTAGGTCGCCCGCAGTCCGAGGACGTCCCAGTTCTCGACCAGCTCCACCCGCGACTTCGGCATCGCGAGGATCCGCAGTTCGCCGCTGCCCTCGACCTGGATCGCGCTGTGGATGTGGGTGGCGTGCGCCATGCCGGAGGCGAACTGCCACTCGCCGCTGACCAGGAAGCCGCCCTCCACCGGGACGGCCCTGCCCGGGCGCGTGCCGTGTCCCGCGAGCAGCGCGTGGTCCCCGTTCGGGACGTCGGGGAAGAGGTCGGCCGCGGCGACGGGGCCGAGGTAGGCCGCGGTGCTGGCCGTCATGAGCTGGAGCGCCATCACGGTCCAGCCGGCGGTGGCGTCGTACCGGCTGAGGCGCTCCACGGTCTCGATGAGCTGGCGCGGCGAGAACTCGTGGCCGCCGAGGTTCCCGGGCAGTTCGGCGCGGATGAGTCCGGCGTCCAGGAGGGCCCGGGCGGTGTCCTCGGGGAGCCGGCCGAGTTCCTCGGCGGCGGGCGCGTTCGCGTCGAGTTCCGGGCCGAGCGCATCGATCCGCTGAAGCGTAGCGGGGAATTCCGGGCTGACATGTATCCCGGCCGAAATCGCCATGCTGGGGCCCTCCTTGTAATGTGAAACGTTCCGAATTCAATCAATTCGATCTCACGGGACGTTACTTCATTAAGGTGCGGTAACGCTTCTCTTGCGCCTCTCCACCCTCGTGCGGCCCACTGGCAGGATCTTGCACACGCGTTCGGGGCGGATTCATTTGTCCCGAGACCCCCCACAAAAATGCAAGGAGTACCAAGTGCGAGGCAACTCCCACATATCCGGGAAGAGCACGGCGCGCAAGAACGCGCTGCGCGGCGGGGCGCTCGTGGCGCTCGCCGCCATGGTCGTCGCCGCCGTCGAGACCGGCTCGGCGATGGCCGGCGAGGACAAGGGCGCGGACACCCAGGTCTCGGCCGCTCAGGCCGCCGGGCTCGGCGCCAAGGAGAAGCTCGTCAAGCGCGACGTCATCAAGGACGCCGACGGCACCACGCACACCCGGTACGACCGCACCTACGCCGGAATGCCCGTTGTGGGCGGCGACCTGATCGTCCATCGCGCCCCGTCCGGCAAGGTCACCACCACCAAGGCGAGCGACCACCGCATCGCCGTCAAGACCACCGTCGCCGCCGAGGACGCGACCGAGGGCGCCGACGCCACCGCCCTCGCCGCCGCCAAGTCCGAGAAGGTGACCGGGGCGAAGGCGGGCAAGTCCACCCGTATCGTCTGGGCCTCGGAGGGCAAGCCGCGCCTGGCGCTGCGCACCGTCGTCCACGGCACCCAGAAGGACGGCACGCCCAGCGAGCTGCACGTGATCACCGACGCCGAGTCCGGCAAGAAGCTGGCGTCGCTGGAGGAGAACCGCGGCTTCCTGACGGCCGGGCAGTCCAAGAAGGCCGCCGCCGCTGCCGCGCGGACGAAGGCCGCCGCGGAGGAGGGCACCGGCGCCAGCCAGTACAGCGGCGACGTCAAGCTCACCACCACCAAGGAGGGCAACGGCTACACCCTCACGGACAGCGAGCGCGGCAAGGGCCAGACCACCGACCTCGGCAACAAGGAAGACGACACCGGCAAGGGCGAGCCCTTCACCGACGAGGACAACAAGTGGGGCGGCAAGCGCCAGACGGCCGCCGTCGACGCCCACTACGGTGCCGAGACCACCTGGGACTACTACAAGAGCGTCCACAAGCGGAACGGCATCAAGGACGACGGCAAGGGCGCCCTCTCCCGCGTCCACTACGGCAAGGGCTACGTCAACGCCTTCTGGGACGACGCCTCCTTCGCCATGACCTACGGCGACGGCGAGGGCGACAAGAAGCCGCTCACCTCGCTCGACGTCGCGGCCCACGAGATGTCGCACGGCGTCACCTCCGCCACCGCGAACCTCAACTACGAGGGCGAGTCCGGCGGCCTGAACGAGGCCACGTCCGATATCTTCGCCACCGACGTCGAGTTCACCGCGAAGAACAAGAAGGACGCGGGCGACTACCTCATCGGCGAGCAGATCGACATCAACGGCGACGGCTCCCCGCTGCGCTACATGGACAAGCCCAGCAAGGACAAGCAGTCGCTCGACTACTGGTCCGAGGACGCGGGCAACGTCGACGTCCACTACTCCTCGGGCATCGCCAACCACTTCTTCTACCTCCTGTCCGAGGGCAGCGGGAAGAAGAAGATCGGCGACGTGGAGTACGACAGCCCGACCAAGGACGGCAGCAAGGTCAAGGGCATCGGCCGGGACAAGGCCGCCAAGATCTGGTACAAGGCGCTCACCGCGTACATGACCTCCACCACCGACTACAAGGACGCGCGCACGGCGACCCTCAAGGCCGCCGACGACCTGTTCGGCAAGGACAGCACCGAGTCCAAGGCGGTCGCCGCCGCCTGGACCGGCGTCAACGTCAAGTAGCGGAGGTCCGGATGAAGAAGCGCACCCGCATATCCCTGGCCTCCGCCGCGGCCCTCGGGCTCGCCGCGGGCGGGCTGGGCATCGCGCAGGCCACCGCCACCACGGCGCCGTCCCAGCCGCGCGCCGAGGCGCCGGACATCCCGGTGGAGAAGGTGCAGGGGCACCTCTCCGAGCTGCAGAAGATCGCCGAGGCGAACGGCGGCCACCGGGCCCACGGCTCCGAGGGCTACAAGGCGTCCATCGACTACATCAAGAAGGAGCTGGACGCCGCCGGCTTCACCACCAAGGTCGAGGAGTTCGACGGCCAAGGGGCGAAGGGCTACAACCTCGTCGCCGACTGGAAGGGCGGCGACGAGGCCAAGACCGTGATGGCGGGCGCCCACCTCGACAGCGTCGAGGAAGGCCCCGGCATCAACGACAACGGCAGCGGCTCCGCGACGCTCCTCCAGACCGCGCTCGCGGTCTCCGAGGGCAAGTACGAGCCGGGCAAGCACCTCCGCTTCGCCTGGTGGGGCGGCGAGGAGCTGGGCCTGCTGGGCAGCTCCGCCTACGTCAAGGGCCTGTCCGACGACGAGAAGTCGAAGATCTCCGGCTACCTGAACTTCGACATGACCGGTTCCCCGAACCCGGGCTACTTCGTCTACGACAGCGCGAAGGAGCCCGAGGGCTCCAAGGCCATCCAGGACTCCCTGACCGCCTCCCTCAAGGAGGGCAAGGTCGAGGCCGAGCCGCAGGACATCAACGGCCGCTCCGACCACGCCGCGTTCTCCGAGGCGGGCATCGCCAACGGGGGCATCTTCTCCGGCGCGGAGGAGACCAAGTCCCAGGAGCAGGCCGACAAGTGGGGCGGCAAGGCGGGCGAGGCCTTCGACCCGTGCTACCACTCCACGTGCGACACGACGGAGAACATCGACGAGAAGGCGCTGAACACCAACGCCGACGCGATCGCCAAGTCCGTCTGGGAGCTGTCGAAGTAGCCGAAGCAGCGGCCCCGTGCACTGACGCGTGACGACGGGCCCGTGCCGCCACCCGCGGCATGGGCCCGTCCCCTTTCCCGGACGCCTACGGCGCGTGCGCGAGCAGCACCGAGAGCCGGACGTCCTCGGTGAACCCCTCCCCGGCGGGCAGCGCCGCCCGGAGGCGTTCCGCGAACGCCGCGCGCCCCTCGGGCGGCGGCAGCGCGGACGCGGGGACCGCGGACCACACCCCGCCGACGATCTCCTCGAACGTCAGCGGGGCCCGGTACTCCGTCACCGTCTCCCGCACGCCGCCGTACCCCGCGTCCTCCAGCGCCGCCGCGTACCGCGCGCGGTCCTCGGGCCCCGTGCCGCACGACGCCTTCAGCTCCGTGCGGAAGTGCTCCTCCAGCACGCCCTTCAACGCCCGCGACCAGTCGCTGTCCTGGAGCCAGAGCGGCGCCCCGTTGGCGACCACCGCGACGCCGCCGCCGGGCCGCAGCAGCGGGAGCAGCGCCCGGAACAGCTCCTCGTGCCGCATCCAGTGCAGCGCCTGCCCGACCGTCGCCACCGCCAGTTGCCGCCCGCCGGGCCCGCCCAGCAGCGCGCCCAGCGCGGGCACGTCGGCGTCCGAGCCCAGCGCCCACACCGCGTTGTCCACGCCGCGCGCGGCGGCCGTCTCCCGCGCCAGCCGCAGCATGTCCGGCTCGGGGTCCATGCCGACGACCGTCCCGACGAGCCCCGCGAGCGGCACCGCGAGCTGCCCCGTGCCGCACCCCAGGTCGAGCGCGGCGTCGCGCTCCGTCAGCGCGAAGACGTCCCGCAGCGCGTCGAAGACCTCCGGCGGATAGCCCCGCCGGAACCGTGCGTAGAACTCCGCCACCTCGCCCGCGAATCCCGCGAATCCCACTGTCATACGGCCACGATCCGCGCTCCCGCCCGTACGGGGAAGATCGCGGGGCCCGCGATCGCGCAGGGCGGAAACGGGGTGCGTGCCCGCGGCGGCGCGGCGAGGATGGGGCCATGACCGTCCACGTCTTCCGCTGCGTCCGCTGCCAGGGCGAGGTGACCGGGCCCGTGCGCGAGGTGCGGCTGCCGGACGTCGACGACGCGCCCGTGCCGTACTCCCGCCCCGACGGTGAGGAGGAGTGCCCGCCGCGCGTGGGGCCCGGCGTCTTCGCGCTCGACCCGCCGCGCGAGCCGCGCGCCACGGGCACCGTCCGGCTTCCCGCCGGGCTCGCGGGCGTCGTGCTGGCCCGCGCCGACGTCCGGGGCGTCCGCCTCCACCCCGGCAGGGGGCGGCGCAACGGCTGCTGCGGGCTCGACGGCTGCGACGGCCCCAACCTCGTCTGCGCCACCTGCGGCACCGACATGGCGACCGAACAGTCGGACTGCTGGACGCCGCAGCAGGTCACGCTCCTCCCGGGCGCGGTCGCGCTCGTCCCGGTGTGAGGCGAGCCGCGGCGGCCGTTCGGGAGCGACGTCCCGGTGAGCGGGTGAGAGCCCGGTGACCCGTCGCCGGCCGCCGCGGCGGTCCGCCGGAGCGAGTACCACGCCGGCGGCTTCTACACCTCCCGCTCCTGGTCGCTCTCCAGCCGCTCCAGGATGCGGTTCATGCCGCTCGTCCAGTTGGCCTTGAGCGCGGCGACGGCGTCCTCCAGGCGGCCGTCGAGGAGGTGCTGGGCGATCAGCTCGTGCTCCTCGGCGGCCCGCTGGAGGATCTCCTCGTCGGCGATCAGGACCCGTTCGTAGCGGTGCACCGTCAGCTTCAGCGAGCTGATCATGTCCATCAGCCGGGTGTTGCGGCAGCCGGACAGCAGCAGGTCGTGCCAGGCGTCGTCGTACCGCTCGATGGTGCCGTGCGGGGCCTGCGGGGCCGAGAAGGCGCGGGCCTCCTCCAGCAGCCTGGGCGCGATCGACGCCAGGTGCTCCGGCGACGACAGCTCCAGGGCCAGCGACTCCAGCGAGATCAGGATCGCCGTCACGTCCCGCAGCTCGCGCGCCCCGATCGGGGCGAAGCGGAAGCCCTTGCCGCGCTCGCTGGTGATGATCCCCTCCCGTTCGAGGGAGATCAGCGCCTCGCGCAGCGGCGTACGGCTCACGCCGACCTCCTCGGCGAGCTGGATCTCGTTGATCGGCTCGCCGGTGTCGAGCCGGCCCTGCCCGAGCAATTCCAGGATCTCGTCCTTCACCTGCTCGCGCAGCGGCCGCCGCTCGATACCCATCTGACGCTTCCCCTTCTCGGTTGGTCGGTCCCGCGTGGGGCGGTTCCCGCCACGACGCCTCGATTATCTGCTCTCTCAGGCGGTTCCCGCGCCGTCCACGGCGATGACGGCGCCGCTCACGAACGCCGAGGCGTCGCTCGCGAGGAATGCCACGGTCTGGGCGATGTCGCGGGGCTGCCCGATACGTCCCAGGGGGCGGTCGGCCGCGTCGTCGTAGAACGCGTCCGCGCTCTCGCCGAGCTGCGCCGCCTCGTCCGCCAGCATGCCCGTCGCCGTGTCGCCGGGGCAGACGCAGTTCACCCTGATCTTCTCCGGGCCGTGGTCGATGGCCATGGCCCGGGTCATGTTCACGACCGCGCCCTTCGACGCGCAGTACGAGACGGCCTGCCCGCCGCCCTTGATGCCCCAGCCCGAACCCGCGTTGATGATGCTGCCCCCGCCGTTCGCGGTCATGTGGGGTATCACCAGGCGGCTGAGGAGCAGGACCGACTTGATGTTCACCGCCATCACCAGGTCCCAGTCCTCCTCGGTGATCTCCAGGACGGTCGAGCGGCGGATGATCCCCGCGTTGTTGAACAGCACGTCCACGCCGCCGAACCGCTCCACGGCGGTGGCGACGGCCGCCTCGCAGTCCTCGCGCCGCGACACGTCGCAGCGTACGAACGTCCCGCCCGTCTCCTTCGCCGCCTCCTCCCCCTTCTCGGCGTCGAGGTCGGCGAGCACGACGGACGCGCCCAGCTCGGAGAGGACGGCGGCGGTCGCCCGCCCGATGCCGGAGGCCGCGCCCGTGACGATCGCGCGCTTGCCGGTGAGGTCGATCATGAACACTCCTAGGTCGTGATGCGGTACATGGTGCTGGTCCCGCGTCCCGTGAGCACGGGCCGGTACCCGGTGAGCGCGGCGTCGAGCGCCGCGTCCCCGCTGTCGAGGAGCAGGGGCCTGCCGCCGAGCGCGGCGAGCTTGCCCTCGGTGGCGACGAGGACGAGCCGCTCGAGCCCCACGGCCCGGATCAGCTCGGGACCGATCTGCTGGTTCCCCCGCCCGAGGAGGAAGCCCTGGCCTCCGATGGGGGAGAGGACGATGAGGACCGCCCGGCCCTCGACGAGCTTCAGCAGCTCGTCGCCGGTCGCGTCATGGGCGACGACGATCGCCGAACGCCCGTACAGGGCGAGGACGTTGACGCCGGTGGGCGACACGTCGGCGCCGAGCGCGGCGGCGATGCCCTGCGTGGTGGTGCCGGGCCCGAGAACGAGCCCCGCAGGGAGGCGCCCCGAAGGGGCGCGGGGAACTGCGCGCCCGGCCACGATGGGCTCGCGGCCCGCGACGTCGGGGGAGGGGCAGCCCCTCCCCGGGGGCGCCACCCGCTCCGCCAGCTCAGCGGCGAGGCCCCCGACCGCCTCCGGGTCCACGGCCGAGCTGCCCGTCTTCCGCTGCTGCACACGCGCCGGAACGAACGGGACGGTCAGCCAGCCGTGCAGCCGGGCCGTGACCCGCCCCTCCCGGAGTGCCGCCTCGTCCCGGTCCATGACCTCGGCCCGGCGCAGCCGTACGCCGCCCGCGTCACGGACGTACGCCGCCGCGACCTCCCCGGCGGCACGGGGGTTCACGGCGAAGACCGCCGAGTGCATCTTGACGCCCGTGGGGATGCCGAGCACCGGCAGGTCCGAGGTGTCGCCGCCCAGCGCGTCGTGCACGTCCCGCGCCGTCCCGTCGCCCCCGGCGAAGAGCAGAAGCCGCACTCCCGCCGCCCGCAGCGCGCGGACCGCCGCGACGGTGTCACGAGCGGAGGTCGCGCACGCGCGCCCGCGGAGCGCGGCGCCCGCCGCGCCGTGCGGAGCGGACCCGGCGGCGCTTCGACCGGTCCCGGCCACGTCCCGCAAGCTGCCGCCCGCGCCGGGTCGGGCCGATTCGCGCTGGTCGCGGTCCGCGCCGGAGGCGGCTGTGCCGCCTCGCAGGGAGTGGAGGGTCACGCACCGTACCCCCGCGTCCGCCGCCGCCCCGGCCCCCATCGGCCCCTGGACCGTCAGCAGCTCGAACTCGACGCCGCGCGCGCGGAGTTCGGTCAGCGCGGCGGACGCGCGCTCGCCCGCGCGCGGGACGGCGCCCAGGGCACGCGCCCGCTCCTGCACGTCCGCGCCGTCGCTGCCCTTGAGGCCGACCCGGCCGCCGAGTCCGGCGACCGGGTTGACCACGAGCCCGATACGGAACGGGGTCACGCGTCGCCCAGGATCTTGCGGCGGTACGCGCGCCAGGTGACCGCCCAGGTCGCGGCGGACTCCAGCGTCTCCTCCTTCGTGCGGTGGATGGTCGAGCGGTGCGGGGCCGTACGGACGACCTCCGTCTCCTCGTACGCCTCGCGCGCGACCTCCGTGAGGATCGCCGCGTACTCGTCGAGGTCGGCCCGCGAGTACGACTCGGTCGGCTCCAGCGTCATCGGCTCGGGCACCACGTAGGGGTGGTGGCTGGTCCAGTAGTGGGTGCCGAAGTCGGCGGCGCGCAGGCCGATCTCCTCGCTGTGCACCCCGGTGTCCTCGTGGAGCTGCTCCCACGAGTAGCGGACCTGCTCGACGCGCGGGCGGCCCTCCGCGTACGGCACGGAGACGCCGCGTATCTCCCGGATCTTCGACAGCAGGTAGTTGTTGTTGAGGACGGCGATCTCGGCCGCCTCGCGCAGGCCCTCCGCGCCGAGCGACATGATCCAGGCGTAGGCGCGGACGAGGTTCGGGACGACGCCGTAGAACGGGCGGACGGAGCCGACCGATTCCGGGCGGTCGCGCTCCAGCCGGTACCGCTCGCCGTCGAACTCGACGGTCGGGCTCGGCAGATACGGCGCCAGCGCCTCCGTCACCCCGCAGGCGCCCGCCGCCGGGCCGCCGCAGGCGTGCGGGGTCGAGAACGTCTTGTGCAGGTTGAAGTGGCACAGGTCGAACCCGGCCTCGCGGGCGCGGGTGATGCCGAGGATGCCGTTCGCGTTGGCCTGGTCGTACGCGCACAGGCCGCCCGCCTCGTGGACGAGGCGGACGAACTCCTCGATGCGGGGGTTGTAGATCCCCGTGTCCTCGGGGTTGGTGATGAGGAGCGCCGCCGTGCGCGGGCCGACGGCCGCGCGCAGGGCCTCGATGTCGGGGTAGCCGTCGGCGTCCGGCGGCAGGGTGATGACCTTGTACCCGGCGGTCTTGGCGCAGGCCGCGTTGGAGGGGTGCGAGAAGGAGGAGGTGATGACCTCGTCGCGCTGCTCGCCTTCTCCCCGGGCCTCGAAGTAGGCGCGGATCATCGCGACGTTGGACCAGATCGCGGAGGAGCCGGCGGCCGGCTGGAGGGAGACCCGGTCCATGCCGGAGATCTCCTTCAGCAGCCCCTCCAGCCGGTACATGATCTCCAGCAGCCCCTGCACGGTGGACTCGTCCTGGAGGGGGTGCGCCTCGGCGACGCGCGGGTCGCGGGTGAAGGTGTCGTTCACCTTCGGGCTGTACTTCATGGTGCAGGTGCCCTGGCCGACATCGATGTTGAGATCGGCGCCCAGGTTCTCCTGCGAGAGCCGCAGATAGTGCCGCAGCACCTGCTGCTGGCCCAGCTCGGGCAGCGCGGGCGGGCTCGTACGGCGCAGCGCGTCCGGGAGCGCGGCGGCCGGGTCGCCGACGGCCGCGACGACCTCGGGCTCGGGCGCGGGCACGGAGACGCCGCGCTCGCCGGGCGTACCCAGCTCGAAGATCAGCTTCTCGTCCCAGCGCGCCTGATGGAACCGGCGCAGCACGGGCTTGGGCGCGATCCGCGCGTCCTCGACGGTGGGGTCTGCCCCGGTAGTACGGGCGCTCACTGGACGGTCTCCTTCAGCGTGTCGGCGAGCAGGTCGATGTCGGCGGCGGTCGTCAGCTCGGTGACGCAGTACAGGGCCTCGCGCTCGCTCCGGACGGCGCCGCCGAAGATGCCGCGCTCCAGCAGCGCCGCGCCCACCTCCTCGGCGGTGCGGGAGCCGGTGAAGCGGACGGGGAAGTCGGCGAAGTGCGTGGCGTCGGCGTGCGGGATCTCGACGCCGGGTACGTCCGCGAGCCGCCGCTTGGCGTACGCGGTACGGGCGAGGATCGTGTCGCCCAGCTCCCGCATCCCGTGCGGGCCCATCAGCGCGAGGTAGACCCCGGCGCCGATGCCGTGCAGCGCGGCGGCGGTGCCGACCCACTCGCGGCCCTCCTCGCGTACCGCGAACGAGGTCCGCTCGAAGGCGACGTCCCCGAAGCCGTACTCGCCCTCGACGGCCGTGGGCACCAGCCCGAAGAGGCGGGTGGGGAACTCGGCGACGAGCTTCTCGTCGTCCTGCGTGGCGAGGAACCCGGCGTTGCCGCCGCCGAAGCTCATGTGGACGCCGAGGGGCTGGATGTCGCCGCAGGCGATGTCCGCGCCGTAAGCGGAGGGCGGCGCGAGGACGCCCAGCGAGGCGGGGTTGCAGGCGACGACGTACAGCGCGCCCGCCCCGTGGGCGAGTCCGGCCAGCTCGGGCAGGCCCTCGTCGACCAGGCCCGAGTACGCGGGGGCCTCGGCCCACACCGCCGCCACGTCGCCCGCCGCGAGCGCGGCCCGTACGGCGTCGAGGTCCGCGCGGCCGTCGGCGCGCGGCGGGACGAGGGTGACCTCGTGCTCGGGGCGGACGTAGTCCACGACCTTGGAGAGCTTGTCGGGCGAGGTGTCGGAGACGGCGAGCACCCGGCGGCGCCCGGTGACGCGCCCGGCCATGCGCAGCGCGGTGCCGGCGGCCTGGAAGCCGTCGTACACGGGCACGTTGACGACCTCGGCCTCCAGCAGCTCGGCCATCAGCGACTGGTACTCCCACATGGCCTGGAAGCGGCCGTGGTCCTCGTAGGGCTCGCCCGCGTAGGCCGTCAGGAACTCGCTGCGGTTCACGACCTCGTCCACGACGGCGGGGACATGGTGCGCGTAGCACCCCGCGCCGAGGAAGGAGAGCGTGTCGCGGGCCGAACGGCCGCCCGCCAGCAGCCCGTCCATGTGCCGGACGAGGGCGGCCTCGGAGCGCAGCGGCGCGGGCAGGCCGAGGGGGCGGTCGAGGCGGAGCGAGGCGGGGATGTCGGCGTAGAAGTCCTCGACGCTCTTGGCGCCGACGGCGTCGAGCATGGCCCGCTTCACGTCGGGCGCGGAGTTCGGGATGTACGGGTGGGCCGGTGGGGGAGTCGCGGTCATGGGCCGCCTTCCGTGGTGAACGGGCTGGTCGGGGGATCGGGGGTGGCTGTCGCGGAAGTTGCTCCGTGCACGCCCCTTGACGCACAGGGTCCGTATTCCGTGTTCTGTATACAGAATTAAGCGCTGTGGCCGCAGGAGGCAAGAGTGCGCAGAGAATTGACCCGCAGAGCACTGCTCGCGGGAACGGGCGCGGCGGCCCTCTCCGCCGTCACGGGATGCGCCACGGGCGGCGTCACCAACCGGGAGGCCGTGCGGCTCGCGCCGGGGGCGACGACGCCCGTCAAGGGCGCGATCACCGTGTGGTCCTGGGACTCGGCGGCCGTCGCGCTGACCCGGCTGGCCAAGAAGTTCACGGCCCGGAACCCGGGCACGCGGATCAGCGTGGTCGACATCGGCTACGAGAACGCCGCGGACAAGATGACCGTGGGCCTGCGTGCCGACACCGGGCTCGCCGACGTCGTCACCGTCGACGGCCCCAAGATGCCCGGCTACATCGGCAACTTCCCGCAGGGGATGCACGATCTGACGCCGCTGGTGAAGCCGTTCACCGGCGACTTCGACCGGGCGGCGTGGCAGACGGTCACCTCCGAGGAGGGCCGGGTCTTCGCGCTGCCCTGGGACATCGGCCCGCTGGCGCTCTACTACCGCCGGGACCTCTTCGAGAAGGCCGGGGTCGACGCCGCGTCCCTCAAGACCTGGGACGACTACGTGAAGGCCGGCGTCGCCCTCAAGAAGAAGACCGGCGTCAAGCTGCTGATCATGGACCCGGCGGAGGACTCGTTCTTCGCCTGCCTGCTCCAGCAGCAGGGCCAGCGCCACTTCAAGGGCGGCAAGGTCGCGCTCGCCACCCCCGAGGCCGTCCGCGCCCTCGAACTCCTCAAGGCCATCGGCGACCGGGGCCTGATCCGCTGGGAGCGCGGCTGGGACGGCCAGGTCACCGCCACCAAGGAGGGCAAGTCGGCGACGCTGCCGACCGCCGCCTGGTGGAGCGGCACGCTCACCGCCGAGATGCCCGAGCTGAAGGGCAAGTTCGGCGTCGTCCCGCTGCCCGCCTTCGAGCCCGGCGGCGCCCGTACGTCCAACCAGGGCGGCTCCACGCTCTGCATCCCGGCCCAGAGCAAGAACCCCCGCCTGGCCTGGGCCTTCATCAAATTCCTTCTCACCGACAAGGACAACCAGGTGTCCATGCTCAAGCGCGAGGGGCTCTTCCCCGCCTACCTCCCGGCCCTGAAGGACCCGTACCTGAACGCGCCCCAGGCCTACTACGGCGGGCAGCGCGCCTGGAAGGTCTTCGCCGACCTCGCGCCGCACATCCCGCCCGTCGAGTACAACAAGGACGGCGCCAAGGCCGGGGACATCGCGCAGAAGGCCCTCACCGGCGCGGTGCTGCGCGGCAACGACCCGAAGCGGCAGCTCCGGGACTCCGCCGAGCAGCTCGCGGGCGCCACCGGCCGCGAGACCGTCGCGGGATAGGGCGCCCCGCCATGGCCGTACAGACCCCGACGGCACCCGCCGTCCGTGCCCCCGACCGGGCCGCCACCGCGGGGCGGCGCAGGCCCCGGCTCACCCACTGGCTCTTCACCGGGCCCGCGACCGTCCTGTTCACCGTCTTCTTCGCCTATCCGCTGGGCGCCAGCTTCTACCAGAGCTTCACCAGCACCGAGAACGGCAAGACCACCTGGGTCGGGCTCGACCAGTACACGCGGATGTTCCAGGACCCCTCGTTCCTCGACTCCATGGTCAACACCGGGCTCATCCTGGTCGTCCAGGTCCCGCTGATGATCGGGCTCGCGCTGATCCTCGCCGTGCTGCTCAACCAGTCCTGGCTGCGCTTCCGCGGCACCTGGCGCGCGGTCTACTTCCTGCCCGCCGTCACCACGCTCGTCGCCTACGCCGTCGTCTTCCAGGTGCTCCTCAAGACCGACGGCGGCCTCGTCAACCAGGCCGCCGACGCGCTCGGCCTCGCCCCCGTCGACTGGCTCAACGACCCCACCTGGGCCCGGATCTCCCTCATCGGCTCCATGACCTGGCGCTGGGTCGGCTACAACGCCGTCATCCTGCTCGCCGGGCTCCAGTCCATCGGCCGCGAGCAGCACGAGGCCGCGGCGATCGACGGCGCGGGCACGTTCACCACGTACACCAAGGTGATCTTCCCGCAGCTCCGGCCCGTGATCCTCTTCTGCGTGATCACCTCGACGATCGGCACGCTCCAGCTCTTCGACGAGAACTACACCCTCACCCGCGGCGGCCCCGACGACGCCACCCTCACCCCGGTCCTCTACCTCTACAAGGTCGGCTTCCAGCAGATGGACTTCGGCTACGCCGCCGCCATCGCCTGGGTCGTGGTCGCCGTCATCGCGGTGATCTCCTTCCTCCAGTTCCGCTTCTTCGGAAGGGAGCGCAAGCGATGAGCGCGCCCCGTACGGCCCCCCGGCAGGCCGCCCTGCTGAACCCCGCCACGGCGGGCCGCTGGCTGCTGCGGCTCGTGCTGCTGGTGGGCGGCGTCATCAGCCTGATCCCGTTCCTCTGGATGGCCGTCGCCTCCACCCACAAGACCGGCGACCTCTTCCACTCCCCGCCGCCCTTCCTCCCCGGCGGCGAACTCCTGCAGAACCTCCAGCGGCTCCAGGACTCGGTCGGCTTCGGGCGCGTGATGCTCAACAGCCTCGGCATCGCCGTCGTCCACACGGTGCTCAGCTCGCTGATCTCCGCGATGTGCGGCTACGGGCTGGCCAAGTTCCGCTTCCGGGGCCGGGGGCTGCTGCTCGGCGCGATCCTCGGCACGATGATGATCCCGCTCCAGGTGCTGCTGGTCCCGCTCTTCCAGATGATGGCCAGCCTCGGCTGGGTGAACACCTACCAGGCGATCATCATCCCGTTCCTGGCCAACTCCTTCGGGATCCTGCTGATGCGCCAGGGCTTCCTCGACTTCCCCGACGAGCTGCTGGAATCCGCGCGCATCGACGGCTCCGGCGAGCTGCGCACGTTCTACACGGTCGTCCTGCCCTGCGTACGGCCGCAGTTGGGCGCGCTCGTCATCTTCACGTTCATGACGCAGTGGAACAGCTTCATCTGGCCCCTGCTCATGCTCAACACCGAGGACAAGTACACCGTCCCCGTCGCCCTCAACACCCTCACCGGACTCTCCCGCGTCGACTACTCCGGGCTGATGCTCGGCTCGCTCCTCGCCACGCTCCCGCTGATGATCGTCTTCCTGCTCTTCCAGCGGCAGTTCGTGGCCGGGCTGCTCGGCGGCGCACTGAAAGGATGACCATGCACTCCGACACCCTGACCCGCGTCCCCGGGCTGCTCTACGGGGGTGACTGGAACCCCGAGCAGTGGCCCGAGTCCGTCTGGGCCGAGGACGCCGCGCTCATGCGCGAGGCCGGGGTCACCATGATCACCCTCGGCGTCTTCTCCTGGGCCCGCCTCCGGCCGGGCCCGGGGGAGTGGGACTTCGCCTGGCTCGACCGGCTCCTCGCCCTCCTCCACGAGCACGGCATCGCCGCCGACCTCGCCACGGCCACCGCCTCGCCGCCCGCCTGGCTCGTGCGCGCCCACCCGGAGATCCTGCCGGTCACCGCCGAGGGCGTACGCCTGGAGTTCGGCTCCCGGCAGCACTACTGTCCCTCATCGCCCGCCTACCGGTCGGCAGCCGCCGAACTGACCAGGAAGCTCGCCGAACGGTACGCCGGCCACCCCGCCGTAGCCCTCTGGCACATCCACAACGAGTACGGCGACCACGTCACCGAGTGCTTCTGCGAGGAGTCCGCCGCCGACTTCCGCCGCTGGCTGCGTGCGCGGTACGGCACCGTCGAGGCCCTCAACCACGCCTGGGGCACCGCCTTCTGGGCCCAGCGGTACGGCTCGTTCGACGAGATCGAGCCGCCGCGCGCCGCGCCGGGCCCCGTCAACCCGACCCAGAACCTCGACTGGCGCCGCTTCTCCTCCGACGCGCTCCTGGAGTGCTACCGGAACGAGAAGGCGGTCCTGGACGAACTCGCGCCGGGCACTCCGGTGACGACCAACTTCATGTCGATGTTCAAGGCCCTGGACTACTGGACGTGGGCGGCCGAGGAGGACCTCGTCTCCGACGACGCCTACCCCGACCCCGCCGACCCCCGCGCCCACGTCAACGCAGCCCTCAACTACGACCTGATGCGCTCCCTCAAGGGCGGCAGGCCCTGGCTGCTGATGGAGCAGGCGCCGTCGGCCGTGAGCTGGCGCGAGGTCAACGTCCCCAAACGCCCCGGACTGCAACGCCTCTGGTCCCTCCAGGCGCTCGCCCGGGGCGCCGACGGGATCATGTACTTCCAGTGGCGGGCCTCCGTCGCCGGGGCCGAGAAGTACCACAGCGCGCTGCTGCCCCACCGGGGCACGGCCTCGCGCGGCTGGCGCGAGACCGTGCGCTTCGGCGCCGAGCTGTCCCGGCTGGGCGAGCTGGCGGGCTCGCGCGCGAGCGCCGGGGTCGGCATCCTCCTCGACTGGGATTCCTGGTGGGCCCTCGAACTGGACGACCACCCCTCCGCGCGGATGCGCTGGCGCGAGCTGCTCGCCGACTGGTACGCGGCGCTGTGGGAGCGGAACGTCACCGTCGATTTCGTCCACCCCGGCGCTTCGCTGGACGCCTACCGAGTTCTGCTCGCCCCCAATCTGTATGTGCTCCGGGCCGAGCACGCGGCGCTGCTCGAACGGTTCGTGTCCGACGGCGGCCACCTGGTCTGCGGCGGCTTCAGCGGCGTCGTGGACGAGCACGACCACGTCCATCCCGGGGGCGCGCCGGGCCCGTTGCGGGAGCTGTTGGGCGTGGCGGTGGACGAGTGGTGGCCGATCCCGGACGAGGAGTCGGTGCCGGTCCGCCTCCCGGACGGGGAGGCGGAGGCCACGCGGTGGAGCGAGTGGCTGGAGCCGGTGGACGACGTCGAGACGGTCGCGGAGTACGCGGCCGGGGAACTGAAGGGGCTCCCGGCGGTCACCCGGCGGGGCCGGGCCTGGTACGTGAGCTGCCACCTGGGACCCGCGATCGGGGCCGTCCTGGACCCGGTGCTGGCGGAGTCCGGCGTCCGCCCCGTCGCCCCCGGGCTCCCCGTGGGCGTGGAGGCGACGGTCCGCCGGGGGCCGGACGCCGCGTACCTCTTTCTCCTCAACCATGGAGAGGGTGCCGTCTCCGTGCCGGTGCCGCCGGGTACGGACCTCGTCTCCGGCGACCCCACGGGTCCCTCCCTTTCCCTCCCCCCATCAGGAGCAGCAGTAATCCGCCACGCTTTTGGCCAACCCTGACAGGGCTTGCCCCCGCTTCTCCCCGCTGCGCTTGGGAGGTCTGCCATGGGGGATACCCCCTGCTCGAAGAGCTCGGGGGAGCAGGGCCGGCAAGCGCAGCCCTCTTCGCCGGGTGCCCCGCGACGGGGGCTGGGTTCGGGGTGCCCCGGGCTGTGCTTCGCAGGCTGCGGCTGCGCCGTGGCTTGTCGCGCAGTTCCCCGCGCCCCTCAGGCCGACAGGCTGTGCGCCCACGCGGCGGAGCCGCACATCGAATACAGCCCCGTGCCCCTGGAGGGGCAAGCCCCCTGCGTCAAGTCACCGTAACGAAAGGTGAACCACTCGACATGAGACGTGCCCTCACCGCCTGCGTCGTCGTCGCGGCCGTCGCCGCACTACTGGCGCCGGCCACGGCAACGGCGAACCCGGCGGTCAAGCCACCGTCGTACGGCGACGTGCTCGACATGCGCGGCGTCCCGGAGACCGCCCACCCCGGCGGCAAGGAAGAAGACGACGGCAACCCCGTCAACGTCTTCGCCGACCAAGGGGCCTGGCACGCCTACGCCCTGCCCGACGAGAAGAAGAAGGAGAGCTGGGGAGGGTTCAGCGGGCCCCTCTACATCGCGCAGGAGTACCCGTGGTGGCTGAGCGACGCGTTCAGCCGGCTCCGGCTCACCGAGGACGGGAAGCCCCTGGACCTCGCGGCAGGCGGCAAGCCGGAGTTCACGGGCCTGCCCGGCGTACTGCGGCAGAGCTACCGGCTCGACGGCGGCCTCCGCCTCACCCTCGACCTGCGGTACGCCACCGACCGCACCGCCCTCGTCCGGGCCCGCGTCACCAACACAGGGCACAGCGCCCGCACCCTCCGCGCCGGCTGGAGCGGCAAGCTGCTGCGGCCGGCGAAGAAGCCGATGCGGGACGCGCCGTCCCTCAAGGCCACGGACACCGGCGTCGGCGTCGACTTCGCCCGCGTGCGCGAGACCTGGGACTACCTCACCGACGGCACCGAACGTTTCGAGGTCCGGCACGCCGAGCCCGTACGGACGTCCGTCGAGAAGGACTCGTACCGCACGGACCTCGAACGGCCCCTGCGCGTACGCCCGGGCGGGCACGCGTCCCTCGACTGGACCGAGTCGTACACCTTCACCCGCGCCGAGCGGCAGCGGGAGAAGGCGCGGGCGGCGCGGGCGCTGCACCGGCCCGCTGAGGTCACGGCGCGCGGCGAGGAGCGCTGGGACGGCTACGTGCGGAAGGCGACGCGCGGCGTCCCCGCCGACCGGCGCCGCCTCGCGGTGAAGTCCGTGGAGACGCTGATCTCCAACTGGCGGAGCGCCGCCGGGATGCTGCGCCACGACGGCGTGACGCCGTCCGTCTCGGACAAGTGGTTCGCGGGCGGCTTCTGGGCCTGGGACTCCTGGAAGCAGGCCGTGGGCACGGCGCGCTTCGCGCCGGGGCTGGCGAAGGACCAGATCCGTTCGATGTTCGACCACCAGGTGCGCCCCGGTGACAAGGACCGGCCGCAGGACGCGGGCATGGTGCCCGACGCCGTGTTCTACAACGACGCCGCGCGCGACGGCGGCAACTGGAACGAGCGCAACTCCAAGCCGCCGCTCGCCGCCTGGGCGGTGTGGGAGGTCTACCGGCAGACGGGCGACCGCGCGTTCCTGCGCGAGATGTACCCGAAGCTGACCGCGTACCAGGAGTGGTGGTACCGCAACCGGGACCACGACCGCGACGGCCTCGCCGAGTACGGCGCGACGATCGACCCCGCGAACAAGACGCCCGAGGACGCCCGGCTGGCGGCGGCCTGGGAGAGCGGCATGGACAACGCGCCCCGCTTCGACGCCGCACTCGGCACCAAGGCCCTGGAGAACACCGGCCCGGACGGGAAGAAGCTCGGCTTCTCCGTCAACCAGGAGTCCGTCGACCTCAACGCCTATCTCGCCGCCGACCAGGACCACCTGGCCAAGATCGCCGCCGCCTCGGGGCACGGCAGGGAGGCCGCGTCCTGGCGTACTCGCGCGGCGAAGACCCACCGCGCCGTACGGGAGACGATGTACGACCCGAAGACCGGCTGGTTCTATGACACCTCGCTCGGCGGCGAGCGGCTCACCGCGCGCGGCCGGGGCATCGAGGGCGCGATCGCGCTGTGGACGGGCACCGCGAGCCGATACCAGGCCCGGCAGGCGCGGAAACTCCTCGTCTCCCCGGACGAGTTCGCCACGAAGGTGCCGTTCCCGACGGTCGCGAAGAGCTCGCCGTACTTCGCCCCCACCAAGTACTGGCGGGGCCCGGTCTGGCTCGACCAGGCGTACTACGCGGCGGAGGGCCTGCGCCGCTACGGCTACGGGCGCGACGCGCGGGAGCTGATGTCGCGGCTCATCGACGCGACGGGCGTGGGCTCCACGAAGGACCCGATCCGCGAGAACTACGACCCGACGACGGGCAAGGGCCTCAACGCCGCCAACTTCTCCTGGTCGGCGGCGCTGCTCCTGCCCCTGCTGTAGCCCTGCGGGGCGTCAGTCCAGGACCGCCGTGGCCTCGATCTCGACCAGATGCTCGGGCACGTCGAGCGCCGCGGCGCCCAGCAGGGTGCCCGGCGGGACCGGGGAGGTGCCCAGCTTCGCGGCGGCGCGGGAGACGCCGTCCATGAACTGCGGCATCTTGTCGGGGGTCCAGTCGACGACGTGGACGGTCAGCTTCACCACGTCGTCGAAGGTGCCCCCGACCCCGGCCAGGGCGGTCGCGACGTTGAGATAGCACTGCTCGACCTGCGCCGCCAGGTCTCCCTCGCCGACGGTGACGCCGTCGGCGTCCCAGGAGACCTGCCCGGCGACGAAGACCAGGCGCGAGCCGCTCGCGACCGCCACCTGACGGTAGGCGCCGACCTCCGGCAGCCCCTCGGGGTTCACCAGGGTGATGGACATACGGTTCCCTCGTTCGTAGTCACTTGTGGTTACTCGGGAACCGTAGGAGAGTGTGCGCTGACATGGAAGAACGCACTTTTCGGTGACTGGGGAACCTCATGGTGACCAAGCAGGTCAAGGACGGTACGGGCGCGGTGGACGAGGCCGATCTGACGCGGGCCGACTCCCTGGCGCGGGAGATCTTCTCGGACGTCGCGAACAAGTGGGCGTTCCTGATCATCGAGACGCTGGGCGAGCGCACCCTGCGCTTCGGCGAGGTGCGCGACGCCATCGAGGGCATCAGCCACAAGATGCTCACCCAGAACCTGCGGATGCTGGAGCACAACGGCCTCGTCGAGCGGACCGTCCACCCCACCGTCCCGCCCCGGGTCGAGTACACCCTGACCGAACCGGGGCGGGGCCTGCGGGCGACGGTGGACGCCATGTGCGCCTGGACCCACCGCTATCTGGCCGACATCGAGGCCGCCCGCGGCCGTTACAGCACGAAGCCCTCGGGGAACGGGTCGCGCGGGTCCAGCAGATAGTTGGCCGTGGCCGTGATCCACGCGCGGCCCGAGAACTCGGGGACGACCGCCGGGAGACCGGCCACCTCGGCCGTGTCCACCAGCCGCCCCGTGAACCTCGTACCGATGAACGACTCGTTCACGAACTCCTCGCCCAGCCCCAGCTCGCCGCGCGTGTGCAACTGGGCCATGCGCGCGGACGTGCCCGTGCCGCAGGGCGAGCGGTCGAACCAGCCCGGGTGGATCGCCATCGCGTTCCGCGAGTGCTTCGCGGTGGAGCCGGGCGCCAGGAACTGGACGTGCTTGCAGCCGCCGATCGCCGGATCGGCGGGGTGCACCGGCCGGTTCCGCTCGTTGACGGCGTCCATCAGCGCGAGGCCCGCGCGCAGGATGTCGTCCTTGCGGGCGCGGTCGAACGGCAGGCCCAGGTCCGCGAGTTCGGTGATCGCGTAGAAGTTGCCGCCGTACGCCATGTCGTAACGGACGTCGCCCAGGCCCGGGACCTGGACGACCGCGTCCAGCTCCAGCGCGAACGCGTCGACGTTGCGCAGCGTCACCTGCTCCGCGACCCCGTCGCGCACGGCCACCCGGGCCTCCACCAGCCCCGCCGGGGTGTCGAGCCGCACCACGGTCTCGGGCTCGCGGACCTCGACCATGCCCGTCTCCACGAGCACCGTCGCCACGCCGATCGTGCCGTGCCCGCACATCGGGAGGAAGCCGCTGACCTCGACGTAGACCACGCCCCAGTCGGCGTCCTCGCGCAGCGGCGGCTGGAGGAGGGCGCCGCTCATCGCGGGGTGGCCGCGCGGCTCGTCCACGAGGAAGCGGCGCAGCCCGTCGAGGTGCTCGACCGCGTACCGGCGGCGCTCGGCCGCCGTCGCGCCCGGGATCGGGGCGAGGCCGCCGGTGATCACCCGTGTCGGCATGCCCTCGGTGTGCGAGTCGACGGCGCTCAGCGTCCGTACGGAGCGCATCAGTCGCCCACCTCCCGTCCTTCGCGCAGGCTGGCGATCGCCTGCTTCATCGCGGCCTCGACCTGCTCGCGGTGGTCCGGGACGAGCGGGCCGCGCGGCGGCCGGCACGGGCCGCCGTACCGGCCGACCAGCTCCATGCCCAGCTTGATCGCCTGCACGAACTCCGTGCGCGAGTCCCAGCGGAACGCCGCCACCAGCGGCTCGTACAGCGCGCGGGCCTCCGCGAGGCGCCCCGCCGTGGCCAGCTCGTAGAGCCGGGCGGACTCCGCCGGGAAGACGTTCGGGAACCCGGCGAACCAGCCCGTCGCGCCCATCAGCAGGCTCTCCAGCACCACGTCGTCCGCGCCGCTGATCACGGCCAGGTCCGGGGCCTTCTCGCGGATCTCCAGGACGCGGCGGACGTCCCCGGAGAACTCCTTGACCGCGACGACGTTGTCGATCTGCGCCAGCTCGGCCAGCAGGTCGGGGGTGAGATCGACCTTGGTGTCGAGCGGGTTGTTGTACGCCATCACCGGCAGGCCGACCGCCGCGACGCGCTCGTAATGCGCCACGATCTCGCCCCTGTTGGCCCGGTACAGGGTCGGCGGCAGGCACAGCACGCCGTCCGCGCCGTCCTCGGCGGCGGCCTCCGCCCAGCGCACGGCCTGGTGCCAGCCCACCCCGTGCACGCCGAGGACGACCGTGCCGGTCCCGTCGCCCGTGCCCCGGACCGCCTCGATCGCGGTACGGCCCACGGCGCGCCGCTCCTCGTCGGTCAGCGACGAGTACTCGCCCAGCGAGCCGTTGGGGCCCACGCCCGCGCAGCCGTTCTCCACCAGCCAGCGGCAGTGCTCGGCGAACCGTTCGTGATCGACCGCGAGTCCGGCGGGCGCCGCGGGGTCGGGGTGGTAGGGGAGCGGGGTGGCGACGACCACGCCGCCCAGCGAATTGCTCTGCATCAGGCACTCTCCTCAGGTGAAGGCCCGTACGACGGGCCGGACTCGGGTACGGCCTCGGGTACGGACTCGGGTACGGCCTCGGGTTCACGGGCCAGCTCCCCCAACCGAATGGGCTGCGCGACCGGCCGCCGGTACGCGGCGAATCCGTCCTGCCCATCGGCCCCGGGCACGGGATTTCCGGGCACGGCCGCCGTCCCGACGTCCGTTTCCGGCGCCGGGTGGTCGGGGCGGCCGTCCGGTCCGGGGGCGGGAGTTCCCTGTACGGCCGTCGCGCCGGCGTGGCCGGGGCGTCCCCCGCCCATGCCCGTGGCCGGGGGCGTGAGGCGGGTTGTCAGCTCCGCCACCGTCGCGCCGCACACCCGCCCCTGGCAGGGGCCGAGGCCCGCCCGGGTGACGAGCTTGGTGACGCGCGGGTCGCCCGTGGCGGGGTCGGCGGCGGCGGCGCGCAGCGCCCCGTACGTCGTCCCCTCGCAGCGGCACACCACCGTCCCGTCCCGCAGCCAGCCCGCGTCGCCGGACCAGCCCGGGCCGACGGGGTGGGCGCGGGCCAGGCGGGCCGCGAAGGCGCGCGCCTGGGCGCGGGCGCGGCGCAGCGGGCCCAGCACGCGGGCCGCCGGGTCGCCGCCGCCCGCGCGCCA
>NZ_BAAAPE010000009.1:0-105196 GCF_039530985.1 Streptomyces albiaxialis | reverse complement strand
CAGCCCGCGAGCGCGCCCTCGGCGCGGGCTGCCGGGGCACCGGCGATGCCGGTGACCTCCCCCGCCGCGTACACGCCCGGCGCCCCGGCGCGCTGGTCGGCGTCGACCGCGACGAAGCCGTGCCGCAGGGCGCAGCCCGCCGCCAGCGGCAGTTCGAGCTGCGGGGTGAAGCCGTGGCCGACGCACACCGCGTCGACGGCGAGGGTGCGTTCGCTGCCGGGCACCACGGACCAGTCCGGGCGCAGGGCCGCCGTCACCGCCTCCTCCACGCGGCCTTCGCCGCGCGCCTCCACGACCGTACGGCCCGCGCGGACCGGCACGCGGTGGCGGGCCAGCAGCGCGGCACAGCGCGCGAGTTCGGCGGCCTTGCCGCCCGTGGCGCCCAGCTCCCAGGGGCGCGCGGACCAGCCGCGGGCGAGCGTGGCCGGCGCATTGGCCTCGCACACCTCCCGTACGCGCGCACCGGCCGCCAGCAGCGAGGCGGCGACCGGCAGCAGGAACGGGCCCGCGCCCGCGACCAGCGCCCGCGCGCCGACCGCGACGCCCTCGCCCTTCGCCAGCGCCTGGGCGGCGCCCGCCGTGACCACGCCGGGCAGCTCCCAGCCGGGGAAGGGCAGCACCCGGTCGTACGCCCCCGGGGCGAGGACCAGCGCGTCCGCGTCCAGCACGGACCGGGCCCGGTCCGCGCCGTCGGCGGGGCCGCGCAGCACGTGCACGAGGGGCGGGCGTCCCCCCTCGTCCCGCCGCTCCAGGGCCCACACAGCGGTTTCCCCGAGCCACACGCAGCGCGGGTGGCCCAGCACCCGCGCACGGCGCCGCGCGAACACGGCCGGGCCCGGATCGCCGGGCGGCCTGCGGTGGTACTGGCCGCCGGGCCGCTCCTCCGCGTCGACCAGCGTGACCCGCGCCCCGGCCGCCAGCGCCCCGTCCGCCGCCGCGAGCCCCCCGGGCCCGGCGCCGACGACGACCACGTGACGGGCGCTCACGAGGCGGACCTCGACTGGGTGGTGATCTCGTCGCCGTCGTGCGCGGTGCGGCGGCAGGCGCGGACGTCGCTCTGGCCGTTGACCGTGACGAGGCAGTCGAAGCAGACGCCGATGCCGCAGAACACGCCGCGCGGGGCGCCCGAAGGGCCGTGCCGCCAGGCGGCACGGTCGGCGGCCAGCAGCACTCCGGCGATGCTCTGGCCGGGCCGCCCGGTCACCGGCTCGCCGTCCACGGACAGGGTGATCCTCGATGTCACGCGCGCTCCTCCTCCACTCGGTCCGTGACCGCCGGGCGGTCCACGCGGAACGGGGCCGGGTCCAGCGACGGCTCCCGCCCCGTCACCAGCTCGGCCAGCAGCCGCCCGGTGCCCACCGACAGGCCGATGCCCGCGCCCTCGTGGCCGGTCGCGTGCCAGAGGCCGGGCAGCCGGGGGTCGGCGCCGATGACGGGCAGATGGTCGGGGACGTACGGGCGGAAGCCGCCGTACGCGCGCATCACCGGCACCCCCGCCAGCGACGGGAACAGCCGCAGCGCCTTGCGCGCGACGGCCGACAGCGCCTCCGGGCGCAGCCGCGCGTCGAAGCCGACGCGGCGCCGGGATGAGCCGATCAGCACGGTGCCCGCGCGCGTGGACTCGACGACGGCGGACGTCTGGAGGTCCTCCGCGCTGCTGCCGACGGCGCCGACGTAGTCCGCGTCGTAGACCTTGTGGAAGACCGTGGGCGGCAGGGGAGCGGTGACCAGGACGTCGCCGCGCCGGGGCTCGACGTGGACCGGCGCGCCGAGCAGCGTGCCGAGACGGCCCGCCCAGGGTCCCGCCGCGTTGACGAACAGGTCGCCGCCGAGGACGCCGTCCCGGTGGCGTACGCCCGTGAGGCGGCCGTCGCGCACCACAGCGCCGGTGACCTCGCAGCCGGTGCGCAGCTCCGCGCCCGCGTCCAGCGCGTCGGCGAGCAGTGCCGCCGCCGCCCCGGTGGGCTGCACCTGCGCGTCGTCGGGGTAGTGGACGGCGGCGGTGTGCGCGGGCGTGAGGTGCGGCTCGGCGGCCAGCAGGGCCCCGGAACCGAGCCGTTCGGCCCGGACGCCCGCCGCGCGCTGCTCGTCCGCGAAGGACATCAGCGCCTCGGCGCCCGCGTCCGAGGTGGCCACGACGATGCCGCCCTTGGGGATCCACTCGGCGGCCCCGGCCCGCTCCGGGTGCCGCTGCCCGATCTCCTCCAGCGTCCCGGGCCACAACCGGCGGGAGAGCACGGCGAGTTCCAGCTCGGGGCCCGGTCCCTTGTCGGACACCAGGACGTTGCCCTCGCCGTGCGCGCTGGTCGCGCCCGCGGGGCCCGCACGGTCCACGACGAGGGTCTCGAAGCCCGCGTGCGCCAGCTCGCGGGCACAGGCGGCGCCGACGATCCCGGCTCCCAGCACCACCGCCCGCGATCGGTACACAGAACCCCTCCGCCCTCCGCCTGCGTTTCGTAAAGCGAACGCCGTGAGGCTACGAGCGGACACCGAGGGGTGTCAACGGTGCGGTACGGCGGGCCGGCTCCGGCGCGCCGCCTCGTAGTGGAGGAAGAGCACCGAGCGGACCGGTCCGTCCAGCGCGGTGTACGCGTGGGGGAGCGCGGCGTCGAAGGCCACGTAGTCCCCCGCGCCCAGCTCGACCTCGTGCCCGTCCACCGTCACGCCCAGCCGCCCCTCCTGGACGACGGTGTGCTCGCGGCCCGCGTGGCCGAGGGAGTCCTGCCGCGAGTCGGCCCGCACCCGCTGGTCGTAGATCTCGAAGATCATGCCGCCCGCCTCCACGGTCTGCAGCGGGCGCAGGTCCACGCCCGCGCCGCTGAGCACCTCGGCCTCGGCGCCGCGCACGACGGTCAGCCCCTCGGGCTGCCCGCGCTCCAGCAGGTCGGAGATGGGCAGCTCCAGCGCGCGCGAGAGGCTGAACACCGTCTCGATCGTGGGGTTCCCGCTGCCCGCCTCGACCTGCGAGAGGGTCGCCTTGCTGATCCCCGACAGCCGGGCCAGCTCGGACAGCGACACCCCCTTGCGGCCCCGCGCCCGCTTCACGTTCGTGGCCAGCGTCTCCCTGACCGGGCCCTCCTGGGGGTCCACGCGTGCTCCCTCTCCGCCGTGTGCTCCGCCGTGCGATCGTTCGGTTTACCGTACACCGCGACCGGGTCGCCGCGTTCGGTATCACGAACATTCCGCCGGGCCCGCCGCATGCCGCCGCGCGCCACCGCGCCCGGCCGAGCAAGCTGGAGACCCGCCCACGGACGGGAACGGAAACGGGAACGGGAACGGAGGGACGGCCCCATGACCACCGTCGCCGGCGTCACCGTGCCGGACAGCGCCCTCGCGAACGAGGCGACCGCGCTGGTCCGCGACACCGCGCCCGAGCTGATCTACCACCACTCGCGCCGCGTCCACTTCTTCGGCGCCCTCCAGGGCCGCCGCCGGAGGCTCGGCTTCGACCCGGAGCTGCTCTACATCGGCGCGATGTTCCACGACCTCGGCCTCGGCGAGGAGTTCCGCTCCAGCGGGCGCCGCTTCGAGGTGGACAGCGCCGACGAGGCCCGCCGCTTCCTGCGCGCCCACGGCGTGCCCGAGGACGCGGTGCGCCGCGTCTGGACGGCCATCGCCCTGCACACCACGCCCGGCATCCCGGAGCACATGGAGCCCGAGGTCGCGCTCGTCACCGCGGGCGTCGAGTACGACGTGCTGGGCATCGGCTTCGACGACATCGGCCCCGAGGAGCGCGCCGCCGTCACCGCGCTGCACCCGCGCCCCGACTCCAAGCGCCGCATCCTGGAGGCGTTCACCGAGGGCGTCGCCCCCAAGCCGGAGACCACGTTCGGCAACGTCAAGGCCGACGTCCTGGCCCACTTCGTCCCCGGCTTCGAGCGCGGCGACTTCGTCGAGACGATCCTCAACTCGCCCTGGCGCGAATGACCCGGTGCCTCCCCGTCCGCGCGGGGAGGCACCGGTGGTGCACGATGCGGCAGGTGCTCAGCAGGAGCCGGCGGCGCAGGCGTCGAGCCAGGCGTTCCAGTCCTGGTCGTAGCGGGTGCCGATGGTCTCCTTGAGGTGCTTGCGGGCGGCGTCCCAGTCACCGGCGCGGTAGGAACCGAGCACGGTGGCCACGTCGTCCGGGTGCTTCTCCAGCATGTACCGGACGGCCAGGTAGCCCCAGCGGTAGGTGCGGTTGGTGTCGGTGTTCTCGTACGTGGTGTCGAAGAGGGTGCTCAGCGGGTAGCTCTTCTTGCCCGCCTCCTCGATCGCCTCGCTGTACGGGAGCTTGCGGTACGAGTACGAGACGTACTCCGCGAAGCCCTCGATCCACCAGATGGTCGGGGTCGAGACCCCGGCCTCGAAGTCGCCGTACATGTTGAAGCGGCCGTCGAGGTAGTGCGTGTACTCATGGTTGAGGTTCCAGATCTGGAACTTGCCGCCGTCCGGCCGCTCGTAGGCGATGAACCGGGGGAGGTTGCCCTCCTTCGAGGGGTCGCCCTCCAGGTACATGCCGCCGTTGTTGGTGTCGATGCCGAAGATCACCCCGGCGTACGTCTGGTAGTCGGTGCTGGAGTCGAAGACCACGACCTCGATCTTCGTGTTCTTGTCGTCCTTGACCGGCCCCTGGTCCTTCGCGACCTCGTGGAAGTACGCGTCCTGGCCGTTCAGGCTCGTGCAGGCGTAGTCGAAGTTGCCCGCGTCCATGCCCTGGGCGACCATCGAGATGCTGTCGCTGCACGCGTTCTTGTCCTTGAGGACCGCTTCCTTCAGCCGCTGCTGGAGGTCGCAGACGCCGTAGTACGCGCAGTTGGCCTTGTCGTACGCGTCGGCCATCTCCGCCACGCCGACCCACAGCGCCGCGGTCTTCCCGGTCATCTCGCTGACCCCGAGCAGCTCCTTCATCAGCGGGCTCACCTTGTCCTTGAGCGCCGTGTGCTGGACGAAGCGGCTCAACTCGCGGCCCGCGTTGGACGCGAGGTAGGACCGCTCACCGCCGAGCAGGTCGAGATGGTCCTTGGCGAACGTGTTCAGGGTGCCGAGGACGCTCGGGTCGCTCTCGACGGCCTTGACGAAGTCCGGCATCTGATGCCCGCGCCACAGCACCGTGTAGACGTTGTTGACGGCGTTGAGCATCCACCACTTGTCGTCGTACGAGCTGTCGTAGCCCTCCAGCATCCGCTTGACGATCCCGAGGTAGCGCGCGTTCTCCTCCGCGCTGTCGATCAGGGTGATCGCCTCTGCCAGGGTCTCGCCGTTGGCGTCGGTCACGTCCTTCGAGTGCTCGGAGGCGAAGAACGCGTCCAGGCCGCCCTGGATCGCGGACTTCAGCTCGGGCCCGTACTCGCCCACGTCCGGCTCGTGGTACCAGTGCACGTAGTAACCGGCCCGCAGGAACAGCACGATCTGCGGCATGCCGGTGCTGCCGTCGCCCGGGTAGGCGGCGGAGCCGTCGCGCAGCGCGTCGGCGACCGTGACCATCTGCTCCTGGCGGAACGCGCCTTTCGCGTCGCCGCCGGTGAGGCTGAAGAGCGTGTTGATGCAGTCGGTCGTGGACGAGGTGATCTGCTCGACCAGCGCGTCGCCGGTCTGCGCGAAGTCACCGGGGGAGCACGCGGCCTTCCCCTTCTGCTTGTCCTTCTTTTTGTCCTTCTCGGCCGCGAGCATCGAGGGCCGCTTGTGGGTGGGGGCCTCGACGGGGGTGTCGTAGTCCTGCTCGAGCGCGTCCTGCGAGGCGGGCAGCGGCGGGCGTTCCTTCGTCTTGAGCCGCTCACCGCGTACGTGCTCCGCCTCGGCGGGCGCGTCCGAACTCCGGGGTGCGATGCCTCCGGGGCCCTTCGCCCTGTCACCGGCCGAAGGCGCCGCCTGCGCGGTGCCGCCGACGTCGAACTGACCGGCTCCGACGCCGAGCGAGACCGCCAGGGTGCCTGCGCACAGGGCGCGTATGAGACGTGCGCGCAACGAGCTTCTTCGATCGTTCCGGCTCATCATCCGGGTTCTCCTGTGGGGGATTTCGATTCCTGTCGCGGACGCGCGGGGTTCTTGCCGTGCGTTCTTGTTGTGCACACGTCCACGTTGGCGGCAGTACAATTTCACACATCACATGTCATGCGGAAGAGTCGTGAAGGCCCGGAATCGCTGGCGCAGTTGGAGAGGGTCCGGCATAGACTCGGCGTGATCACACCCGAGGAGCAGCGCGCCCATGACCGCAGACCGTTCGCTGAAGCTGCCCGCCGTCCCGGACCGGCTCAGCATCCGCGACCATGTCGCGCATGCCCTGCGTGCCGCGCTCATCGCGGGTGAGCTGCGCCCCGGATCCGTGTACTCGGCGCCGCATCTGGCGGCCCAGTTCGGCGTCTCGGCGACTCCCGTGCGCGAGGCGATGCTCGACCTCACCCGCGAGGGCATGGTCGAGCCCGTGCGGAACAAGGGCTTCCGCGTCACCGAGCTGTCTCCGCGCGACCTCGCCGAGTACGTCGCGATCCGCGAGCTGATCGAGGTCCCGACGGTGGGGCAGGTCGCGCTCTCCGGCGACGCGGAGAAGCTGGAGGAACTGCGCCCGGTCACCCGGGAGATCGTCGAGGCGGCGCGGGCGGGCGACCTCGTGGGCTTCCTGGAGGCCGACCGCCGCTTCCACATGGCCCTGCTCGAACTCGCGGGCAACCGCCGCCTGGTGGAGGTCGTCGGCGAACTCCGCGGCCACTCCCGGCTCTACGGGCTGGCGGGGCTCGCCGAGAGCGGCCAGCTCATGGAGTCGGCGGAGGAGCACGAAGTGCTGCTCGATCTTGTGCTGGCCCGCGATGCGGGTGGGGCCGAGGCCCGTATGCGTACCCATCTAGGCCGCCTCCGCTCCCAATGGGAGTCCGACGCCTGACGCCCCTTGCGGGGCGCCGATGCATGAGGGCTGGGTACGGGTTGCCCCGCGCTGTGCATCGCAGACTGCGGGCGCGTCGCGCCCAGCCGCGCAGTTCCCCGCGCCCCTGGAGGGGCAAGCCCCTCTCTTCCGGGGAGCCCTTCAGGCGGTGCCGCCTCGCGGGGCGTGGAGCACGCGGCGGACGCTCGTGAAGCTGTCCGCCGCGTGCCCCGCGTCCATCGCCCGGCGGAACGCACCGAGTACCGCAGAGGGCAAGGAGGGGTCGACACCCGCGGAGCGCGCCGTGTCCACCACGTGCTCCATGCTGGCCACGCCCATGGACAGCCGCTCCGCGTCCCCCTCGATGTTCCCGGCGACGAGCCGCGGCGTGTAGAAGCGGAAGAAGTACGGCAGCGACGCCGCCGTGTCGACCGCGTCCGGCAGCAGTTCCTCCGCGCTCACCCCGTTCGCCTCGGCGACGGCGACCGAGTGCAGCCACGCCGTCATGCTCGTCCAGAACAGATCCATCTGGACCTGGTAGTGCAGCGCCGCGCGCCCCTGGTCCTCGCCGCGGTACTCGATCCTGCTGAGCACCTCCAGTGCGTCGCGGTGCTCCTCGACCAGTTCCTCGGGCCCGCTGTAGTACGCGTAGCCGTCCGGCGTCCCGACCTGGGCGGGCGAGACGGCCACCCCCGCGGTGAGATAGCGCGCGCCGTGCCCGGTGGCCCACTCGGCCGCCTCGCGCGCCCGCTCGGGGGTGTCCGAGCTGAGGTTGGCGACGGTCCTGCCGCGCAGCGCGTGCGCCGCGGGGCCGAGCAGCGCGTACATCGCGGCGCAGTCGGTCAGGCTGAGGACCACCAACTCGTTGGCGGCCAGCGCCTCCTCGGCGGACGCGGCGAGCACCGCGCCCTCGGCCACCAGCGGTTCGGCCCTGCTGGGGGTCCGGTTCCAGACGGTGACCGCGTACCCCTTCCGCAGATACGCCCGTACCATCGCCTGCCCCATCGGGCCCAGGCCGATCACGGTCACGGACGGCTGCTGCTGCTTGGTGTTCATAAGGATCTCCCCGAGTGACAGAACTAGAACGAACGCTCTATCCAGAGCGTCGGCACAACGTAGCACGGTTCTAGAACGAACGCTCTATCCGATAGGCTGCGCCCCGTGACGAAGACGGCGAACACGGCGAAGGCAGAGGTGGAGCCCGGCACCCGGGCGCGGGTCGTCCGCGCGGCTTCCCTGCTGATGCAGCGCCAGGGATACGCGGGCACCGGGATCAAGCAGATCGCCCAGGAGGCGCGGGCCACGCTCGGCTCCGTCTACCACTTCTTCCCCGGCGGGAAGCGGGAGCTGGCCGTCGCCGCGGTCCAGCACGGCGACGAGGAGTTCGCCGAGGCGCTGCGGGACGCGCTGGACGCGCACGACGATCCGGCCGAGGCGATCCGCGCGCTGTGCGCCACCCTCGCCGACGGGCTGAGCGACTCCGGCTGGACCGACGGCTGCCCGGTCACCACCACCTCGCTGGGCACGGCGGCCCTCGCCCCGGACATTCAGACGGCGGCGGCCGAAGCCTTCGCGCGCTGGCGCGGCCTGGTCCGCGACAAGCTGCGTACGAGCGGGATCGCCGAGGCCGACGCGGACGAGCTGGCCCACACGGTGATCAGCACCCTGGAGGGCGCCGAGCTGGCCTCGCAGGTCTCCCGCAGCAAGGAGCCCCTGGAGATCGCGGGCCGCCATCTGGCCCGCCTCGTCGCCCTCCACCGCTGACCGCCCCCCCCCGTGCGGGGTGCGCGGAACCGCGCGCCGGCCACCCCCTATACGCGGGCCGGGTCCTTGGCCGGCTCGTCCTCCGGCGTGTGCCCGGCGGGGGACGTCTCCGAGACGCCGAAGCGGTCGTGGAGCCTGCGCATCGGGCTCGGGGCCCACCAGCAGGCGGGGCCCAGCAGCCGCATCACGGCGGGGAGCAGGATGCCGCGGATCAGCGTGGCGTCCATGATGATCGCCAGCGGTACGCCCAGGCCGAGCGCCTTCATGTAGCTGATGCCGGAGGTCACCATCACGATGAAGGTGAGCGAGAGGACGATCGCCGCGTAGGTGATGACCTTGCCGACGCGTTCGAGGCCGAGGGCCACCGACTCCCGTACGGCGCCGGTGCGTTCGTACTCCTCCTTGATGCGGGAGAGGATGAACACCGCGTAGTCCATGGACAGGCCGAAGGCCAGCACGGCGATCATCACGGGCACGGTCCAGTTGAGCGTGCCGGTGGTGACGAAGTCGCCGACGAGCCACTTGAGATGGCCGTCCTGGAAGACGAAGACGAGCGAGCCGAAGGTCGCCGCCAGGCTGATGACGCTCAGCAGCATCGCCGCGAGCGGCAGCAGCGCGCTGCCGGTCAGCAGGAACAGCAGCACGTACGTGCCGACGGCGAGGATCGCCAGCGTCAGCGGCAGCCGTTCGCCGACGGTGTCGAACGTGTCGACGGAGACCGCGGGCTGGCCGCCGACCTCGACGTCGAACGGGCTGTCGGCGGCGCGCACCCGCTCGACGACGGCGGCGCCCGCGTCCGAGTTGCCGTCCACGGCCGGGATCACCGACAGATAGGCGCCGTCGCCCTCGCTGAAGCGGGCCGAGCCGGGGCCGGGCGGCGCGACCCGCTCGCCCCCGGCGTAGCTGCCGGTGGCGGCGTCGACGCGGGAGACGTCCTTGAGGGCCGAGAGCCGCCGGGCGTAGCCGCCGACGTCGGCGCCCTCCGCGCCCTCGGCGGCGACGACGAGGAGCGCCTCGGTCTCACGGCTGTCGAAATCCGCCTTGAGGGTGCGGGCGACCTGCGCCGACTGCGCGGAAGCGGGCAGCACCTGCTCGTCGGGCAGCCGCGTGTTCAGGTCGAGCGCGGGCACCGCGAGCAGCGCGGCGAAGGCGAGCACGGCGGTCATCATGCTGACGGGCCTGCGCATCACGAGGGTGGCGAGCCGGTGCCAGTAGCCGCCGGTGGCGGGGGTGTCGGGCCGCGGCGTGCGCTTGCGCCGTACGAGCCGGAGCTTGTCGATTCTGGGCCCGGCCCAGGCCAGCATCGCGGGCACGATGACGAGGGTGGCGGCCCCGGCGGTGAGCGTCGTCGCCGCGCCGCCGATGGCGATCGACTGGAACATGCCGAACGGCATCACGACCAGCGACAGGCAGGCGACGGCGAGGGTGATCGCGGAGAACGTGACGGTGCGGCCGACCGTGCGCATCGTGGTGCGGATCGCCTCGGACTGGCCGGAGCCCCGGGCGAGTTCCTCGCGGTAGCGGGTGAGGAAGAGCAGGCTGTAGTCGATGGCCAGCCCGAGGCCGAGGAACGTACAGGTGTTGACCAGCAGGTTGTTGGCGTCGAAGACGAACGTCAGGCCCCACATCAGGCCGAAGACGGTGAGCATCGTGCCGAGCGCGACCGCGAGCGGCAGCAGCGCCGCGACCAGCGAGCCGAAGATGAGCACGAGGACGACGAGGACCAGCGGGAAGACCAGGGACTCGGCCTTCGCCGCGTCCTCGGAGGCGCGTTCGGTGTTCTCGTGGTTCATCAGCGCCGTGCCGCCGAGCGTGACGTCGAGCCCGTGCACGGTGCCCGTGTAGTCGTCGCGCAGCTCGCCGACGCGGTCGTTGACCTCGTCGAAGTCGCCGGGGATCCGGCCGGTGACCAGCGCGCCGCGGCCGTCCTCGGCGCGCAGCGGCTTCGCTTTGCCCGCCGTCCAGTACGAGGCCACGTCCTTGACGCCGTCGTCCGCGAGGTCCTTCGCGAGCTTCGCGCCCGCCTCGGCGACCGCGGGGGAGTCGACGCCGCGCTTGTCGCGGACGACGAGGGTCAGGTTGGCCCGGCCCTGCCCGAAGCGCTCCTCCAGGGTGTCCTCGGCGTGCGCGGCCTCGGTGTCCGGATTCTCGTAACCGCCCATGGTCAGGCGGCTCGTGAGGTCCATCGACACGCCCCCGACCACGAGGACCACCGCCAGGACGGCCAGCAGCACTTTCCTGGGCCGGGGCAGGATGAATCTTGCCAATGAGTCGAGCATCGTTCTGGCTCTCCCGTCGGACCGAAAGGGTGTTCCGAGGCTCCGGACGGCCGGCGGGCCCCGGGACGTGACATCGGCCGTACGGGAAGGCACGTGGTCCTTGTCACCTTCCGGGGGCTCCCGCGCGTCCTGTCACAGGACGGGCAACACCGGAACGCGAGCAGGGAGACCACGCATGGCACCCGAGGCACCTCAGGCAGCACTGGCCATCCAGGGGCCCACGTACCACCAGCCCGGCCGGGAGCTGACCGACTGGCGCTTCTCCGTCCCTCTCGACCACGACGACCCGGCGGGCGAGCGCATCGAGCTGTACGCGCGGGCCGTGACGGCGGCCGGGCGCGACACGAGCACGCTGCCGTGGCTGCTCTACCTCCAGGGCGGACCGGGCGGCAAGGCCCCGCGCCCCGTCGGCAAGGGCGACTGGCTCGACCGGGCCCTGCGCGACTACCGCGTGCTGCTCCTGGACCTGCGCGGCACCGGGCTCTCGACGCCGGTCACCCGCCAGACCCTGCCGCTGCGCGGCGACGGCGCCGCGCAGGCCGCATATCTGACGCTCTTCCGCTCGGACTCGATCGTCCGCGACTCCGAGGCGATTCGCCGCGCCTTCCTCGGCGAGGACGGGCAGTGGAGCCTGCTCGGGCAGAGCTACGGCGGCTTCGTCGCGCTGAGCTATCTCTCCTTCCACCCCGAGGGCCTGCGCGAGGTCTTCATGAGCGGCGGCCTGCCCGGGCTCGGCGTCGGCATCGACGACGCGTGGCGCGCGGCGTACCGGCGCAACATCCGCGGGAACGAGGAGTTCTACGCCCGCTATCCCCAGGACGTCGCCACGGCCCGCCGGATCGGCGCGATGCTGCGCAAGCAGAGCGTGGCGCTGCCCGACGGGGGCGAGCTGACGCTGGAGGCGTTCCAGTCGCTGGGCAGGGTGTTCGGGGGCAGCACGGGCGCCGACACGCTGCACTATCTGCTGGAGGAGGCGATCGTCGGGACGGGCGGCGGCGAGCCGGTGCTCTCGGACACGTTCCTGTCCATGGCGGCGGAGATCGTCTCCTTCAAGCACATGCCGCTCTTCCCGCTGCTGGTCGAGCCGTCCCTCGACCAGAGTGAGCGGACCGCGTGGTCCGCGCAGCGGATCCGCGCCGAGTTCCCCGAGTTCGACGCCGGGGCCGCGCTCGACGACCCGGACGCGCCGCTGCCGTTCACCGGCGAGATGGCCTACCCCTGGATGTTCGAGACCGACCCCGCGCTGCGTCCGCTGCGCGAGGCGGCCGAGGCGCTGCACGCCCACGAGCCCTGGTCCCCGCTCTACGACCGCGAGCGGCTCGCCCGCAACACGGTGCCGACGGTGGCCGCCGTCTACTTCGACGACTTCTTCGTCGACACCGAACAGGGCCTCAGCACCGTGCCGCACGTCCCCAACCTCCGTACCTGGGTGACGAGCGAGTACGTGCACGACGGGATGCGCGTCAGCGGCGGCGCGGTCCTGGACCACCTGATCCGCATGGTGCGGGAGGGCGTGGCGTAGGCGGGGGACTCAGTCCCGGTCACGGGCCTCAGTCCCGGTCGCGGGGGCCCGTTCCCGTACGGCGCCAGACGACCGTCATGCCGATCGCGAGCACGAGGAGTGCCGCGAGCACGATGCCCGCCTTGAGGAGGCGGTCCAGGAGGAGGTGGGTGACGAGGCCGGACGCGAGGGCCGTCGCCGTCGCGCCGCCCGTCACCACCGGCCGCCCTTCCGGCCGTTCACGCGCCGCGCGAGGGCCCGCCCGGCGGCGCGCACCGCCGGCTCCGCGAGCCTGCGCGCGTCCTCCAGCCTGCCGCGCCGCCTGAGGCCGAGCGCGACGGCGAAGAGCACGAGCGCCAGCGCCACGATCCCGGCCGCGAGCAGGCCGAACCGCAGGAGCATCAGGTCGAGATACGTCTCCACGGAGTTCCCTCCCGTCCTTTCCGTCATTTTTCTATCACGCGTGTGATACGAAGCAAGCTATCACAGGCGTGATAGAAAGGGGTCATGCCGAAGGTCGTGGACCCCGAAGCCCGGCGCCGTACCGTCATCGACGCCCTGTTCCGCGTCGTCGTGCGCGAGGGGCTCCAGCGCGCCTCGCTCCGCGTCGTCGCCGACGAGGCGGGGCTCAACATCGGCTCCCTGCGGCACTACTTCGCGAGCCAGGGCGAGCTGATGGACTTCGCGATGCGCGCGATGCGCGACCGCGTCTCCGCCCGGCTGGAGCGCCGCGTCGCGGCGGCGGGGGACCTCGCCGGACTGCCCCGCGAGGAGCGGGTGCGGCTGGTGACCGGGCTGCTGGAGGAGCTGCTGCCGCTCGACGAGCGCCGCCGCGCCGAGGTCACCGTCTTCCTCGACTTCAACGGGGCCGCCCGGACGAATCCCGCGTTCCGGCCCCTCGCGCACGAGGTCGCCACCGGCACGAGGAGGCTCGTGCACCGCGCCCTCGCCCGCCTGGAGCAGGCCGGGGCGCTGCGCCCCGGCCTCGACGCCGGCGCCGAGACCGAGCGCCTGGTGTCCCTCCTCGACGGACTCTGCCTCAACGCCGTGCTGCACCCGGAGGTCCTCACCCCCGAGCGCTGCGCGGCCGTCCTCCACGCCCACGTCCGCGAGCTGACCCGCGAGGACTGAACGGCGCGCGCCCGGTCACCTCTCCGGGGCGGCGTACGTCGGAGAGGGTGAACGGCGTACGACGAGGAAAGGTGACACATGCGCGAGCGGTACGACGGGACCGGCGGCGGGGGGCCCGGCGGTGACGGGTCCGGCGGTGACGGGGACGCGCTGGCGGCGCGGTTCGAGGAGCAGCGCGGCTCCCTGCGCGCCGCCGCCTACCGGATGCTGGGCTCCCTGAGCGAGGCCGACGACGCCGTCCAGGAGACCTGGATCCGGCTCGCCCGTACGGACGTCTCCGGCGTCCGCAACCTCGCCGCCTGGCTGCGCACCGTCCTCTCCCGCGTCTGCCTCGACCTGCTGCGCGCCCGCGCCGCCCGGCGCGAGGAGCTGACGGGGGCCGGGGCCGCCGACGAGGAGGCGTGGGGCGGCCGGGGCGGGGAGAGCGCCGACGAGCCCGAGGACGAGGCGGTCCTCGCCGACGCGGTGGGCCGCGCGCTGCTCGTCGTCCTCGACACGCTGGGCCCCGAGGAACGGGTGGCGTTCGTGCTGCACGACACCTTCGCCGTGCCGTTCGACGAGATCGCGCCGCTCGTGGACCGCTCGCCGGTCGCGGCCAAGAAGCTCGCCAGCCGCGCGCGGCACCGGGTGCGGGGCACGTCCGCCCCGGGAGCCGCCCCCGAGGGGCCCGCCGGGCCCGTGCCGGGCGGCCACCGGCAGGTCGTGGACGCCTTCCTCGCCGCCGCGCGCACCGGCGACCTCGACGCGCTGCTCGGGGTCCTCGCGCCCGACGTGGTACGGCGCGCCGACCCGGCCCTGCTGCCCTCGGGGCGTACGGCGGTGCTGCGCGGCGCCCGTGCGGTCGCCGAGGAGACCAGGCTCCTGGCCCGCAACGCCCGCTTCGCCGGGCCCGCGCTGGTGGACGGCGCCCCCGCGCTGGTCGTCGCGCCGCACGGACGGCTGCGCCTCGCGCTCCGGCTCACGATCGAGGGCGGCCGCGTCGCCGCGTACGAGGTCATCGCGGATCCGGCGCGGCTCGCGCGGCTGGTGGTGACGGTGCCGGAGCCGTGAACTGGCGTCTGTACCTACTGGTATGTATGGTCGCGGCATGGACGCGAGAGAACGGCTCATCGAGAGCACCCGGGAACTGCTGTGGGAGCGGGGCTACGTCGGCACGAGCCCCAAGGCCATCCAGGCCCGCTCCGGCGCGGGCCAGGGCAGCATGTACCACCACTTCGACGGCAAGCCCGGGCTCGCCCGCGCCGCGATCGGGCGCAGCGCCGGGGAGATGAGGGAGCGGGCGGATACCGCGTTCGCCGGGCCCGGGCCCGTGAGCGCGCGCGTCGCCGCGTATCTGCGCCGGGAGCGGGACGTGCTCCGGGGCTGCCCCGTCGGCCGGCTCACCCAGGACCCCGACGTGATGGCGGATCCGGAGCTGCGCGCCCCCGTCGAGGAGACCTTCGCGTGGCTCACCGGGCGGCTGGCCGCGCTGCTGGAAGAGGGCCGCGCGCAGGGCGAGTTCGACGCCGGGCTCGACGCGGAGGCCACGGCCACCGCGCTGGTCGCCGTCCTCCAGGGCGGATACGTGCTGGCCCGCGCCGCCGGGACGGCCGAGCCCTTCGGCCGCGCCGTCGACGGGGCGCTCGGCCTCCTCTCCGCCCGTACGGCCGCGAAGGAGAGCCGCTGACATGCCGTTCGTCCGCATCGACGCCCTGGGGGCCGACGCCGAGCGCCTCGACGCGCTGGGCCGGGCCGTGCACGAGGCCATGGTCGAGACCCTCGGCATCCCGCCGGGCGACCACTTCCAGGTCCTCAACGGCCACGACGGCACTCACAGCACCCTGCGCTACGGCGACTACCTCGGCGTCCGGCGCGACGAGGGCATCGTCTACATCGCCCTGATCATGCGCGCGGGCCGCCCGCCCGGACTCAAGCAGGCCCTCTACCGCCGCATCGCCGAACTCGCGCACGCCTACGCCGGGACCGAGCCCCGCAACGTCTTCATCACCCTCACCGAGAACACCGACGCCGACTGGTCCCTGGGCCACGGCGAGGCCCAATACCTCTGACCGCCCCACAAGAGCGCGCCCGATCGGAGAGGGCGCGGGAGGTCCGGTCAGGGCGGGGGTGGCCAGGGGGTGTGGCAGCCGAGGCGGACGTGGCCGTCGGGGGTGCGGTGGAGCTGGAGCCCGTCGGGGGCGAGCGCGTTGTCGACGAGGGGGTCCCGGCCCTGGCCGACCCCCGTCAGCTCCAGCCGGTCGCCGCGCGAGACGGGCAGCCAGGCCGGTGGCCCGGACGCGGGCGGGACCGCGTAGTCCGTGACCGCGACGGTGAAGCCGCCGCTGTCCGCGCCGACCAGCAGTCGGAAGCTGCCCGCCGTGGTGTGCTCCACGACGTAGTGCGCCGCGACGCGCACCGCGTCGGCCATCCGGCGCGCCAGCGGCGCCGGTGCCCCGCTCGCCGCGAGAACGGTGCGGGTCACCTGGCCGACCGTCGCGTAGTCCCCCTCGTCGCGGCCGTGGCCGCGCGGGAACTCCAGGACGAGCGAGAGATGGTGGGCCGCCCACGGCGGGGACGCCGGGTCGTCCCGCACGATCCGGGGCAACCCCGGCAGATTCACGCTGGGTCCCATCGACGCCTCCCCTGCATCGTCGGACACCGTGACGCGCCCCGGCACCCGGCACTCCGCACCCGGGGCTCGGGGCAGCGGGGCCGCGGCTGGCGGGGCCAGTTCAACGCCGCCGCGGCCGCTCGCGTACACCGCGCCGGGACAGGGGCGCCGGTTCCGCAGACGCTACGTCCGCGCCGGGAGGGGGCCCAGGAAGAAACACGCCAAATCGCGGCGCGTAACGGACTGTTGACGCGGTGCTACGTGTCGCCGCCCGACCCGTCGCCCGTCCCGCCTCACGCGGTGCCCGGCGCGGAGACGGCCGCCAGCCAGTCGAGCAGGATCTTGTTGAACTCCTCGGCGCGTTCCTGCTGCAGCCAGTGGCCGCAGCCCTCCAGCAGGTGCGAGGAGACCAGCCCCGGCAGGGTGACGGGGAACGCCTCGATCGCCTGGGACATCCACATGGTCGACGCGTCGCTCGTGCCGCCGACGAAGAGCGAGGGCTGCGGGATCGCGGCCCCGTCCAGCTCGGCGAGGTCCTCCCAGTCGCGGTCCATGTTGCGGTAGCGGTGGAGCGCCCCGGCGAGCCCCGTGCGCTCGAACTCGGCCGCGTAGACGTCGAGGTCGGCCTCCGAGAGCCAGCCGGGCAGCACGCCGCCCGCCGGGAAGCGGTCCCGCAGCTCGCCGCCCGGCGCGACGAAGTGCACGTCCGGCGCGTCCGGCGGGGGCATCGTGCCGGACGACAGCGCCGCGTAGAACCCGGCGAGCCAGCCCCGCACATCGGGCTCGATCTCCGCCTCGGCCCGCCCGGGGCGCTGGAAGTAGCTGACGTAGAACTCCTCGTCCCCGCCGAGCGACCCGAAGATCTCGCTGGGCCGGGGCCCGCCGCGCGGCGCGTACGGCACGCTCAGCATGCCGACGGCCGTGACGGTCCCGGGGTGCAGCAGCGCCGTGTGCGCGGCGATGCCCGCGCCCCAGTCGTGCCCGACGACGACCGCCGTGCGCTCCCCGAGGCCCCGGACGACGGCAGCGCAGTCCTCGGCCAGCGCCCGCATCCGGTACTCCTCGATCGCCTCGGGCTTCGACGAACGCCCGTATCCGCGCACGTCCATGGCCACCGCGCGATACCCGGCGGCGGCCAGCGCGGGGAGCTGGTGCCGCCACGAGTACCAGGACTCGGGGAAGCCGTGCACGAGCAGGACGAGCGGGCCCGTGCCCTCCTCCACGACATGGATCCGTCCGGCGGGGGAGGGGATGAGACGGTGCGACCACTTCTCCATGACTGCTCCTCGGGTGTTCCGGGTGACGGCTCTTCCGATCATGCGTGGCCCGCACCGGGGCGGCGACAGTTTTTGCTGATTCGGCAAGCCGGGGGCACGGCCCGCCGAGTAGCATCCGCACCCTGTCGGCACCGTTCAGGGGGGCTCATGCGGAGTGACGAGGAATACGCGCGATCCGTCTACGTGCGATCCGTGCGCCGGAGCACGGGACTGTTCGGCTGGCTGTGCGTCGCGGGGCTCTTCCTGGCCGCCGCCGTGCTGTCCCTGTTCACCCGCATGGAGGTCGGCGACCCCGCCGCCGCGGAGGGGGAGATCTCGCGGCGCGACCCGGTGGCGTGCGGCTCCGTGATGGGGCCCGCCCACTGGAGCGAGGAGAAGTGGACGGAGAACGGGATCGCGTGGCGTACCCGGGTGTGCGACAACGCCAGGATCACCCGGCTCGGCTGGACCGGCGTCTTCCTGACCGGCGGCATGGCCGTCCTGGTGACCGGCCTGGGTGTGCAGGCCTGGCAGCGCTCCAGGGCGGAGACACGTGACCGGCACGCCTCATGACCTCGCCCCATGACCTCGCCGAGTGACCGGCGTTCCCGGCCGGGCACCCGGCCCCTCGGTCGCCTCACGCCCCCACCGGCTCGGGTTCCGCGGGCGTCGTCGCGGTCGCCGACGCCGTACGGGCCGCGCGGCGCGCCGTCGCCTCCGCCGGGTCGAGGACCGGGACGGCCGCCAGGAGGTGGCGGGTGTACGGGTCGCGCGGGGTGTCGTAGACCGTGTCGACAGGGCCCTGTTCGACGACCGTGCCGCGGCGGACGACGGCGACGCGGTCCGCGGCCTGGCGGACGACCGCGAGGTCGTGCGCGATGAGGACCAGCCCGAGGCCCAGTTCGCGCTGGAGCCCGGCGAGGAGGTCCAGTACCTGGGCCTGGGTCGTGACGTCGAGCGCGGAGACCGGCTCGTCGCAGACCAGCACCTTCGGTCCGGGCGCCAGCGCCCGCGCGATACCCACGCGCTGCCGCTGGCCGCCGCTGAACTCGTGCGGGTAGCGGTCGTACCAGCCGGGGTCGAGCCCGACCTGTTCCAGCAGCTCGCGCGCCCGCGCGCCCGCCTCGCGGTCCGTCAACCGCCCGGCGGCCCGCAGGGGGTCCGCAACGGACTCGCCGATGCTCCGCCGGGGGTTGAGCGAGGAGACCGGGTCCTGGAAGACCATCTGGAGGCCGGGCCGCACGCCGCGCAGCGGCTCGCCCCGGTAGCGGACCGCGCCGCCGCCGGGCGCGAGGAGCCCGACCAGCATCCGGCCGAGCGTCGTCTTGCCGCTGCCCGACTCGCCGACGACGCCGAGCGTCTCGCCCTCCGTGACCGCCACCGAGACCCCGCCGACGGCGACCGTACGGTCCCCGCGGCGCCCGAACTCCCGCCGCACGTCCACCGCTTCGAGCAGCACCTCTCCCCGGGCCGCCGGAGGGCGGGCGCGCGGGGCTTCCAGCCGGGGGACGGCGGCGAGGAGTTCGCGGGTGTACGGCGCGGCGGGCGCGTCCAGCACGCGCCCGACCGGGCCCTCCTCGACGGCGCGCCCGTCGCGCATCACCAGCATCTCCTCGACGCTGCCCGCGACCACGCCCAGGTCGTGGGAGACCAGCACGAGGCCCATGCCGGTCTCGGCGCGCAGCTCGTGCAGCAGGTCGAGGATCTGGGCCTGGACGGTGACATCGAGGGCGGTCGTCGGCTCGTCGGCGACGAGGAGCTTCGGCTCGCACGCCAGCGCCATGGCGATCAGCGCGCGCTGCCGCATGCCGCCGCTGAACTCGTGCGGCCTGGCCCGGGAGCGCCGGGCGGCGTCGGGGATGCCGACCCGGTCCAGCACCGCCACGGCCCGCTCGCGGGCCGCGCGCCGGGAGACCTTCGGCGCGTGCGTACGGTGCACCTCGGCGATCTGGTCGCCCACCGCCAGGTACGGGTCGAGGGCGGAGAGCGGGTCCTGGAAGACCATCGCCGCCGTCCCTCCGCGCAGCCTCCGCAGCTCCGCCGGGGGCGCGCCCAGCACGTCCGTGCCGTCGACCGTGACCGAGCCCGACACCTCGGCGCCCGTGCCCCGGTGCAGCCCGAGCAGCGCGCCCGCCACCGTGCTCTTGCCCGAGCCCGACTCGCCCACGATGCCGAGGGCCCTGCCGGGCGCGAGCGAGAAGGAGAGCCCGTCCACCGCGCGTACGCCGGAACCGGTTCCGGAGGGCCCCGGGGGGAAGTCGACGGTCAGGTCACGGACTTCGATGAGCGGGGCGCTCACGGGGCCGGTCATGACAGGGCCACCCTTCGGTCGGCGAGTGCGTAGAGGACGTCGGCGACCGCGTTGGCGATCACCACGGCGGCGCCGGTGACGAGGACGATCCCGACGACCACCGGCAGGTCCACCTCGCGCACGCTCTCGATCAGCAGCCGCCCCAGCCCCGGCAGTCCGAAGAGCGTCTCGGTGATCATCGCGCCGCCCAGCATGGTCCCCAGGTCCAGGGCGCTGAGCGCGATCACCGGGGGCAGGGCGCCGCGCAGCGCGTGCCGGGTGACGACGGCGCGCTCGCTCACCCCGTACGCGCGGAACGTACGGATGTGGTCCTCGGCGAGGACCTCCAGCGTCGAGGAGCGCGTCAGCCGGGCGTACTTGGCGCTCTCGAAGAGGCCGAGGGAGAGCCACGGCAGCAGCATGTTCCACGCCCACTGCTCGGGGTCGCGGGTGAAGGGGACGTACGAGGGGAACGGCAGCCACTGCAGATAGGCGCAGACCGCCATGAGCAGCAGCAGGCCCAGGATGAAGACGGGCGTGCCGCTCCCGGCGAGCGTGAGGACGGTCAGCACGCGCTCGGTGATCCCGCCGCGCCGCAGCGCCGAGACGAGCCCGGTGCCCAGGCCGAGCACCAGCCAGATCACCAGCGCGCCGAGCGCCAGCGAGGCGGTCGCGGGCAGGCCCTGGGCGATGAGGGAGGTGACCTCCTCGTCGTTCTGCCGGGAGAGCCCGAGGCAGGGCGCCTGGCAGTGCTGGACGCCGTTTCCGGCGGGGAAGTCCCGGCCGGTGAACAGGCCCTGGACGAAGTGCAGGTACTGCGCGTACACGGGCTCGTTCAGCCCGAGCCGCTCGCGGACCTGGGCGACCTGCTCGACGTTGCAGCGGTTGCCGCAGGCGAGCCGCGCGGGGTCGCCGGGGACGAGGTAGAAGAGCGCGTAGAGCGCGACGGACAGGACGAGCAGCACGAGGACGGCGCCCACCAGCCGCTTGGTGGTGAACAGGGCGAATCTCACGGGGTCTTCTTCTCCTTGCGGGTCCGGCCCGTCGCCCTGCCCACCCGCAGGCGGGACGCCTCGCGCGGGTCGAGCGCCGTGCGCACGGCGTCGCCCAGGACGGTGAAGGCGAGGACGGTCACGAAGAGCAGCCCGGTCGGCAGCAGCACGTACATCGGGTCGGCGCGGAACCAGGTGGTCGCCGTCGAGAGCATCTGCCCCCAGGACGGGGTGGGCGGCTTCACGCCGATGCCGAGGAACGAGAGCGACGCCTCCAGCACGATGTTCGTCGGCAGCAGCACGGCCGCGTAGGTGATCACCGGCGCGGCCAGCGACGGCAGCAGCTCGCGCCGTGCCACCCGCAGCCGCCCCGAGCCGCCGAGCCGGGCCGCCGCGACGAAGTCCAGCCCGCGCAGCGTCAGCGCCTGCGCCCGTACGACGCGGGAGGTGCCGCCCCAGCCGAGCAGCCCCATGACGAGGATCAGCAGCAGCGGGCGCGGGAAGCCGTCCGGCACGACGGTCGTGAGCGCGATGGCCAGCACGAGCATCGGCAGCGCCACCATCACGTCCGTGACGCGGCTGAGGACCTGGTCGGCCCACCGGCCGCCGAGCGCGGCGGCGAGACCGACGGACACGCCGATCAGGATCTGCACGACCGTCGCGCCCGCCGCCACGAGCAGCGAGATCCGCGCGCCGTACAGCAGCCGCGCGAACAGGTCGCGGCCCGTGCCCGGTTCGACGCCGAGCCAGTGCTCGGCGCTGACGCCGCCGAAGGCGCCGCGCGGCGCGCCGCCGCTCGCGGAGTCGATCAGCCCGTCGTGGTAGGTGTCCGGGTCCTGGCCGCTCGCCGCCGCCAGCAGCGGTGCGGCGAGCGCGGCCAGGACGAGGACGGCCAGCACGGCGGCGGCCACCACGGCCGAGGGGCGGGCGCGCAGCCGTCTCCACAGGCGGCGGTCCGCGCCGGGCGCGGTGGCCGCCACCTCGTACGCGGTGGTCATTACTTGACCGCCACCTGCGAGATGTCGAGGACGCCGGTCCAGTCGCTGATGACGACGTTCTTGACGTCCTTGCCGACGAGCCGCTGGTAGACCGGGTGGAAGAGCGGCACCGAGAGCGCCCGCTCGCCGATCTCCCTGTCGAGGGCGCCCCAGCGCCGCGCCGCGGCCTTGAGGTCGGTGTCGCCGCTGATCGCGTCGAACTTCTTGTTGATCTTCTCGTCGTCGAGCTGCGCGTGGTTGAAGTTCGAGCCGTCCTTCACGATCTGCCGCCCGTCGTAGATCGGGGCCAGGAACGGGTATCCGGCCGGCCAGTCGGCGCCCCACTGGGAGAGGAAGAAGCCGGGGGTGTCGCCCGCGTCCTGCCGCTTCTCGTCGTAGGCGTTGCGCTCAAGTCCCCTGAGCTTGACGGTGATTCCGGCCTTCTTCAGCGACTGCTGCACGGCCGTGGCGACCTTCGAGCCGATCGCGGCGCTGTCGTCGGTCGAGTGCGTCAGGGTGACGGCGAGCCCCTTGCCGTACCCGGCCTTCTTGAGGACCTCGCGGGCCTTGTCCGGGTCGCCGTTCTTCCCGGCCGGGAAGTGGTCGTAGGGCGTGTAGCCCAGCGCCTTCTGGTTCGGCAGGAAGGTGGTCGCGGGCTCGGCGAGCGAGGTGCCGCCGACCGCGTTGACGACGCTGCGCCGCCCGATGGCGTACGAGATCGCCTCGCGGACCTCCTTCTTGTCGAAGGGCTTCACCTTCGGGTTGAAGGCGAGGTAGTTGGTGTAGCCGAAGTGACCGACGCCGACGCGCTTCTTCAGCTCCGCGTCGTTCCCGTCCTTGCCGAGCTTCGCCAGCTCGGCCGGGCCCAGGTTGGTGTCGGTGGTGATGGCCTTCGCGTCGTCGCCCGAGCTGGTGGAGAGCCGCTGGTTGATGACGGCCGGGTCGAGCCCGGAGCGGACCTCGATGGAGTCCGGGTAGTCGTGCCGGTGCGGGTCGTTCTTCGCGGACCAGTGCGGGTTGCGGGCGAGCTGGAGGCGCTCGCCGTCGTTCTCGTTCCTCACGACCTTGTACGGGCCGGAGGAGAGCGGGTGCTTCTCGTACTTCGCGCCCTTCTCCTTCTTCTTCGGCACGGGCGCGAACTGGGTCTGCGTCGCGACGTACGGGAAGTCGCCCACGGGCTTCTTCAGCCGGAAGACGACGGTCCTCTTGTCCGGCGTCTCGATCGAGTCGAGGGTCTTCGGGCCCTTCTTCGCGAACGGTCCCTGGTAGTCGGCGCCGCCCACCAGCCAGTCCCTCATGTACGGCGCGCCGCCCGACAGTTCGGCCGCGAACGAGCGCTCGACCCCGTACTTGATGTCGGCCGAGGTGATCGGCGAGCCGTCCTCGTAGGTGAGGCCCTTCTTGAGCTTGTACGTCCACACCTTCGCGTTCTCGCTGGGCCTGCCGAGCCCGGTCGCGAGGTCGGGGACGACCTTGGTGCCCTCCTCCCCGTCGGCGCGCTTGCGGGTGGTGAGCGTACGGAACACGAGCGAGGGCACGTTGCCGCCGCCGGAGGTGTAGAGGCGGGCCGGGTCGAAGTTGACCTGCGGCTCGGTGTTGAGGACGAGCAGCTTGCCGCCCTTGGCGGGCTTGCCCCCGGCGCCGCCCTCCGCGTCGCCGTCCTGCGGCCCGGCGCAGGAGGCGAGCACCCCGGTGAGGGCGATTCCGGCGACGGCAGTCATGGCCGTATGGCGAGACGGGCGTATCAATATGCGGTTACGCATGGCGAGAGCGTGCCTTTCGCGGCGGGAGACGCCGTCGGGAGGCGGGGCCATGGGTGGGGCACGGTCACACTGAGCCGACGACGTGAGGGGAGAAAAGGGAGATAACGCGTCGTGTCCGGCCGCGACGGGCCGGGAAGCTCAGCGACAGTCGATGTCGGAGACCGCGTGCGCGTGCACACCGATGAGCACCAGGCGGAAGCCGGTGTGCTCGGGGAAGTGGTGGCGCGACATGGGCAGAAGCCTGGACGATCTCCCCTCGTACGCACAAGACGGTCTCAGGATGCGACACAAATCCGTCTTGTAGAGCGGGATAGGTGCGGTCGTGCCGGAGGGTCAGGAATGCCGCAACTGCCGCAGGAACGCGGCGTTGTCGGGGGTCTTGCGGAGCCGTTCGAGGAGCGCTTCGAGCGTCGTGCGGCTGTCGTCGGCCCCGAGGGCCCGGCGCAGCGCACGGACGCCCGCCAGCTCGGTCGAGGCCATCAGCAGCTCCTCGCGGCGGGTGCCGGAGGAGCCGAGGTGCACGGCGGGGAAGACCCGCCGGTTCGCGGGGGCCGCGTCCAGCCGCAGCTCCATGTTGCCCGTGCTCTTCAGCTCCTCGAACCAGAAGTCGTCGGCCCGCGAGCCCGTCTCCACGAGCGCGGTGGCGAGGATGGTCAGCGAGCCGCCCTCCTCGGCCGCGCGTGCCGCGCCGAAGAACTTCTTCGGCCCGTGCAGCGAGCCCGCGTCGACCCCGCCGCTGAGGGTGCGGCCGCCGGAAGGCGCCGCGTTGTTGTGCGCCCGGCACAGCCGGGTGAGGGAGTCCAGCAGGATGACCACGTCCTCGCCCCGCTCGACGAGCCGCTTGGCCCGCTCGACGGCGCGGTCGGCGAGCGCGATGTGCTCCTTCGCCGGGCGGTCGAAGGTCGAGGCGAGCACCTCGCCGCGCACGGAGCGGCGCATGTCGGTGACCTCCTCGGGGCGCTCGTCGACCAGCACCACCATCAGGTGGATCTCCGGGTGGTTGGCGGTGAGCGCGGCGGCGAGCCGCTGGAGCAGCACCGTCTTGCCGGTCTTGGGCGGCGCGGCGATCAGGCCCCGCTGCCCCTTGCCGATCGGCGCGATCAGGTCGACGAGGCGCGCGGTGAGTCCGCCGTCCGGCCCTTCGAGGCGCAGCCGGTGCCGGGGGTGGAGCGGGGTCAGTTCGTGGAACCGGGGCCGCTCGCGCGGCTCGGGCCCGGGCGCGAACCCCCTGGTGAACACGGGGCGTTCGAGAGTGCTGGTCATGGGTGACCTTTCGTGAATGTCCTGAAAAGGGGGGAGTGGGGTGAGGGAGAAGGCGTCCGGCCGGGATCGGCACGGGGACGCGGCACGACGCGGCACGTCACGTACGAGACGGGTCCACGTGGTGCGAGCGGAAGCGGGACGGAACCCGCTGTCTGAGAGATGCGGCACCGGCGCCACACGAAGGGGCTTCAACAAGTGCCGTGAAAACCGTACCACTTACCGCCGGTGGCGGTCCTGGGACGAGGAGAGGTCAGCTCGCGGGGGGCTCGTGCAGCTCCGCGAGGTCCTGGGCGGCCTGGGCCAGGAGGTCGCGCATGGCGGTCTCGGCCGCCTCGGGGTCGCCGGCGCGGACGGCCTCCAGTACCGCGCGGTGGCTGGGCACCGGGTCGACCGGGTGGTGGCCCGGGCCGTGGACGATGCGGTCGCGCGCGGCGAGGCCCGTGGAGATGACCATCTCCATGCGCTCCAGCAGCTCGTTGTGGGAGGCCGCGAGCAGCGCCCGGTGGAAGGCGAGGTCCGCCTCGACGGCCTCCGGCGCCCCGTCGTCGGCCTCGGCCATCGCGGCGAGCGCCGCGTCCAGCGCCGCGAGGTCGGCCTCGGTGCGCCGCTCGGCCGCGAGCCGTACGGCCGCGGGCTCGACGATGCCGCGCACCTCGGCCAGGTCGCGCAGCAGCGGCGGGACCCCGGAGGCGCCCGAGCCGGGCCCGGTGCCGGACTGGAACTGCCAGCGCAGCACGTCCACGTCGAGCAGGTGCCAGTCCGCGCGCGGGCGCACGAAGGTGCCGCGCTTCTGCCGCGCGTCGACCATCCCCTTGGCGGCCAGCACCTTCAGCGACTCGCGCAGCGCGGTGAGGCTCACGCCCAGCTCCTCCTGGAGCGCGGCGAGATCGAGGGTGGCGCCCTCGCCGAGCTGGCCGCCGAGCACCCGGTGGGCTATGGCCTCGACCGTCTGGCCGTGGACGCCCCGGCGCGCGTACCCGGACATCGGGCACCTTCCCTTCTCCTCGACGACCCCCGCCGTTCACCTCGAACCCGCAGGCCGGGGTCAGGCCGATGACTTTACGACGCTCCAGCCACCGTCCACGACCAGGCTCGCTCCCGTGACGAACGAGGCCTCGGGCGAGGCCAGGAAGGCGATGGCCGCGGCCACCTCGTCCGGGTCGCCCAGCCGCCCGGCCGCCGTCTCCGCCGCGCTGGCCCGCCGCTCGTCCTCCGGGACCCTGTCCCACAGCCGGGTGAGGACGGGGCCCGGCAGCACCGCGTTGACCCGCACCTCGGGCCCGTACTCGACGGCGAGCTGGCCGCACAGGGACAGCAGGCCGCCCTTCGCCGCCGCGTATGCCGGATGGCCGGGGATGCCGTGGTGCGCGTGGACGGAGGAGACGAGGACCGCCGCGCCCCGCTCCGCACGCAGCTCCGGCAGGCAGGCGCGGAACCCGAGGAAGGCCGCCGTCAGCCCCACGTCGAGCTGGCGGTGCCAGGAGTCCGGGGACGTCTCGTGCGCGGGGGCGACCTCGACCGCGACCGCGTTGGAGACCAGGACCCCGACCGGGCCCAGCGGGCGCGCGGCCTCCAGGACCGTCGCCCAGCCCTCCTCCCGGGCCACGTCGGCGGCGACGGGCACGGCCGTGCCGCCGTCGGCGGCCAGGGATTCGGTGGTCTCGGCCGCGCGCCGCGCGTCGATGTCCGCGACGACGACCGAGGCGCCCTCGGCGGCCAGCCGCGCCGCCGTCGCGGCCCCGATTCCCGCCGCCGCTCCGGTGACGACGGCTGTACGTCCGATGAACCTCCGGGTGTCAGCGCTCATGGGACGAGGGTCGTCCGGTAAAAGAACGGCGTCAAGAACTATTCATAAATAACGAGTTCTTGTACGGTGCCGCGCATCGCACACGTGTCACTCGTCACGAGAGGCAGAGGCCATGACCGCAGTCCGCAGCGACCGCATCCACTTCGGCGGCGACTACAACCCCGAGCACTGGCCCGAGGAGGTCTGGGCCGAGGACGTCCGCCTCATGAAGGAGGCCGGCGTCACCATGGTCACGGCCGGGATCTTCTCCTGGGGGCTGATCGAACAACGCCCGGGGGAGTACGACTTCGGCTGGTTCGACCGCGTCATGGACACCCTGGGGGAGGCGGGCATCCGCGTCTGCCTCGCGACCATGACCGCCTCGCCGCCCCCGTGGCTGAGCGAGCTGGCTCCCGAGATCCTGCTGGAGAGCGCCGAGGGCGTCCGCAAATGGCCCGGCTCCCGGCAGCACTTCTGCCCCTCCAGCCCCGTCTACCGCGAGCACGCAGCGCGGCTCGTCGAGCGGCTCGCCGCCCGCTACGCGGACCACCCCGCGCTCGACACCTGGCACATCGGCAACGAGTACGGCTGCTCGAACCCCGTCTGCTACTGCGAGGTGTCCGCCGCCGACTTCCGCCGCTGGCTCCGCGAGCGCTACGGCACCGTCGAGGCCCTCAACGCCGCCTGGGCCACCACCTTCTGGTCCCAGCGCTACGGCACGTTCGACCAGGTCATGCCGCCCCGCGCGACGCCCACGCACCCCAACCCCACCCAGGTCCTGGACTACCTCCGCTTCAGCGACGACGCGCTCCTCCAGTGCTATCTGACGGAGAAGGAGGTGCTGGGCCGGGTGACCCCCGGCGTGCCGGTCACGACAAACCACATGCCGCACCACAAGCCCGTGGACCCCTACCGGTGGGCCGCGCACGAGGACGTCCAGTCGCTCGACTTCTACCAGGACCCCTACGACCCCGAGACCCACATCGACGCGGGCGCCGCCTTCGACGTCACGCGCTCCTCCGGCGGCGGCCGGCCCTGGATGCTGATGGAGCAGGCGCCCAGCGCCGTCAACTGGCGGGCCCGCAACAGCCCCAAGCCGTTCGGCAAGATGCGGCTGTGGAGCTGGCAGGCCGTCGCGCAGGGCGCCGACGCGGTCCTGTACTTCCAGTGGCGCCAGTCGCCCGGCGGCGCCGAGAAGTTCCACTCCGCGATGGTCCCGCACGCCGGGCCCGACACCCGGATCTTCCGCGAGGTCGCCGAGCTGGGCCGCGAGCTGGCGTCCGTCCCGCAGATCACCGGTACGCGCAACGCGGCGGACGTCGCGCTGCTCATCGACTGGCAGAGCTGGTGGGCCCTGGAGCAGGGCTCGCACCCGTCCTCCGCGCTCAGCCAGCGCGAGGCGCTGTTGCGCCACTACCGGCCGCTGTTCCGGGCGGGCGTCCCCTGTGACGTCGTACCGCCGGACAGCGACCTGTCCGCGTACAAGCTGGTCGTCGTTCCGAACCTGTACCTGATGAGCGAGGGGACGGGCGAGCGGCTGACGCGGTACGTCCGCGAGGGAGGGCACCTGCTCGTCTCGTTCTTCACCGCCATCAGCGACGAGAACGACCGCGTCCACCTCGGAGGGTACCCGGGGCCGCTCCGCCAGGTCCTCGGCCTGCGGATCGAGGAGTTCTGGCCCCTGGACGAGGGGGCGTCGCTGGCCGTACGGGGCGGCCTCTCCGGTACCGGTGATCTGTGGTCCGAGTCGATCGACCTGGAGGGCGCGGCGGCCGTCGCCGAGTTCGGGGAGGGGGAGCTTGCGGGGCGCCCGGCCCTGACGCGGCACGCCTACGGGGAGGGCGTGGCCTGGTACGTGGGTACGCGGCTGGACCCCGCGTCGATGAGGGCTCTTGTCGACCGGGCCCGGGGTGAGGCGGGGGCCGACCCACTGGTGGACGGGCTGCCCGGTGACGTCCAGGCGACGGTGCGGGTGGGCGCCGGGGGAGAGCGTTTCCTCTTTCTGCTCAACCATGGTGAGACCGAGGCCGAGATCGCCCTCCCGAGTGCGGGCCGAGACCTCCTGAGCGCCTCTCCGGAGGAGGTGACGGCCCTCGTTCTGCCCGCGCGCGGAGTGGCGGTGATCCAGCACTAGCCGGGTAGGGGCTGCCCCTGCCCGTGCTTCGCAGTCCGCGGCTGCGCCGTGGCTGGCCGCGCAGTTCCCCGCGCCCCTGATCGGGCAAGCCCTGCTTTGCCGTTCTGCGCTTGGGAGGTCTGCGCGAAGGCGCAGGGCTGGCAAGCGCAGCCCACTTCGCCGGGCACGTTCAGCAACTCGCTCTGACAAGGAGGTCAGGTGCCTACCAGAAGGAAAGTGCTCACTTGGGGCGCGGCCGCCGCCGCCACGCCCGCGCTCGCCGCCTGCGGTGAGTCCGCCGGGGCCACCCGGATGACCACCTCGACCCCCCGGAAGGCGGGCCAGAAGGTGCGGCTCGTCCTGTGGACATGGGTCCCGCTCCAGAAGGCCGTCGCCCTGTGGAACAGGAAGAACCCGGACATCCACGTCCAGGTCCAGATGGTGCCCGCCAACACCTCCGGCGGCTACCAGAAGATGCACTCGTCCCTGAAGGCGGGCGACCCGCCCGACCTCGCGCAGGTCGAGTACTACGCGCTGCCCGAGTTCATGCTGGCCAACGGCCTGACCGACCTCACGAAGTACGGGGCCGACAAGCTCAAGGACCAGTACGTCGACTGGCAGTGGAAGCAGGGCGTCTTCGCGGGCCGCACATACGCCATGCCGCAGGCGTCGGGACCGATGGGGTACTTCTACCGGAAGGACCTCTACGAGAAGTGGGACGTGGAGGTCCCCCGCACCTGGGACGAGTTCCGCGCCGCCGCGAAGAAGTTCCGCAAGCACGGCTCGTACATCACCGCGTTCCCGCCGGTCAACGCGCAGTGGTTCGCCTCGCTGCCGTGGCAGCGCGGCGCGCACTGGGTGCGGGCCGAGGACGACACCTGGGTCGTGGACCTGACGGGGCCCGAGTCGATGGAGGTCGCCGACTTCTGGGACGGCCTGCTGCGGGACAAGCTCGTCGCGACCGTCCAGGACTCGCAGTCGGGGTTCTTCAAGGGGCTGCAGACCGGCCAGTTCACGGGCTGGCTCGGCGCCCAGTGGCAGGACGCGCTGATCCGCGGCAACGCGCCCCGTACGAAGGGGAAGTGGCGGGTCGCCGAGCTGCCGCAGTGGGAGGCGGGCGCGCACGCCTCCTCCAACTGGGGCGGCTCCGCCACGGCGATCCTCCAGGGCACCCGGCACCCGGTCGAGGCGCTGAAGTTCGCGCACTGGCTCAACAGCGCGCCCGAGTCCGTCGACCTGCTCGTCGCCGCCGGGTACGGCTGGCCCGCGGCGAAGCTCGATCTCCAGGAGACGGCGCTGGGCAAGCCGGACCCGTTCTTCGGCGGCCAGCGCTACAACGAGGTCTTCCAGGTCTCCGACGAGAACGTGGACACCTCGTGGCGGTTCGCGCCGACCACCATCCAGTCGTACGCGCACATCCAGGACAACATCGGCCGGGCCGCCGACGGCCACGGCAGCGTCCAGGAGGCCCTGCGCGACGCGCAGGGCAAGTTCGTGGACGACCTCAAGGCCAAGGGACTGAAGGCGAGGAGCGCGCGATGACGACTCCCGTGAAGGCGCCGAAGCCCCGCCGCCGCAGCCGGCCCGACCGCAAGGCGTGGCGCTTCCTCGCGCCCTTCCTCGCGGTGTATCTCTTCGCGATGATCGCCCCGATCTTCTACGCGGTCTACCAGAGCATGCTCAAGGTCGAGCGCTCGGGCCCGATGGGCCTCGGCAAGCCGTCCGTGGGCTTCGCCGGGTTCGAGAACTACACGCTGGCGCTCCAGCAGACCTCGTTCCTGGAGGGCTTCGGGCGGGTGCTGCTCTTCGGGATCGTGCAGGTCCCGGTGATGCTGCTGCTGGCGCTCGTGCTCGCGCTCCTCCTGGACCAGGTCAAGGACCGCTGGGCCGGACTGATGCGGGCCACGTACTTCCTGCCGTACGGCATCCCCGGCGTGATCGCCACCATCCTGTGGGGCTTCCTCTACGTGCCCGGGGTCAGCCCGATCAACGACATGCTGGGCTCGCTCGGCTTCCAGCCCGACTTCCTCGGCTACGACAGCGTGCTCTGGTCCATCGCGAACATCGTGATCTGGGAGTTCGCGGGCTACAACATGCTGATCATCGTCGCCCAGCTCAAGTCGATCCCGCAGGAGCTGTACGAGGCGGCGAAGATCGACGGCGCCGGTCCCTGGCAGACCGCGCTGCGCATCAAGATCCCGCTGGTGCGCCCGGCCCTCGTCCTCACCTGCGTGTTCTCGATCATCGGCACGATGCAGCTCTTCGCCGAGCCGCTGGTGCTGAAGAAGCTCGCGCCCGCCGTGAACAACGACTTCACGCCGAACCTCAGCGCCTATTTCGACGCCTTCGCCAACGCCAACGTCTATATGGCCGCCGCGAAGTCCGTCATCCTCGCCGTCGTCGCCATGGTGCTGTCGTTCGGCTTCCTCAGCCTCGTCAACCGCAAGCGAAGGAGCGAGCGGTGAGCGCCACGACGACCTCCACCCCGGCCCCCGCCCCCGAGACGGCCCCGGTGTCCCCGCCCGCGCCGCCGCGCCGCCGGCGCGCGCTGCGCCCCGGCCGCGTGCTGCTCGTCGCGGTCCTCGCGCTCGCGGCGGTCTACTTCCTCATCCCCGTCTACTGGCTGGTCGTCGCCGCCACGAAGTCCAACGGCAGCCTCTACGGCAGCTTCGGCTTCTGGTTCGACGCCCCGCAGCTCTGGTCCAACCTGGGCCGCGTCTTCTCCTACGACGACCACATCTACCTCCAGTGGGCGCTCAACTCGCTGCTCTACGCGGGAGTCGGCGCCGTCGTCGCCACGCTGCTGTCGGCCGCGGCCGGTTTCGCGCTGGCCAAGTACCGCTTCCGGGGCAGGGAGGCGGTCTTCAAGCTCGTCCTCGCGGGCGTGCTGCTGCCCTCGACGGCGCTGGCCCTGCCGCTCTATCTGATGTTCAGCAAGCTGGAGCTGACCAACACCTACTGGGGCGTGCTCATCCCCAGCGTCGTCAGCCCCTTCGGCGTCTACCTGTGCCGGATCTACGCGGAGTCCGCGGTGCCCGACACCGTGCTGGAGGCCGCCCGGGTGGACGGGGCGAGCGAGGAGCGGATCTTCTTCACGCTGGTGCTGCGCATCATGTCGCCCGCGCTGGTGACCGTCTTCCTCTTCCAGTTCGTGCACATCTGGAACAACTACTTCCTGCCGCTGGTCATGCTCTCCGAGGACCGGAAGTATCCGATCACCCTCGGCCTCGTCACCTGGAAGGAGGCCGCGGACCGGTTCCCCGAGCTGACGCAGTACACCATCGGCGGCGCCTTCGTCTCCGTCATCCCCCTGGCCTTCGCGATGCTCGTCCTCCAGCGTTACTGGCGGACCGGGCTCACCGAGGGCAGCGTCAAGGAGTAGGAAAGGAACCCACGTTGAAGATCACCCGGGTCGAGACCTTCGCCGTGCCGCCGCGCTGGCTGTTCTGCCGCATCGAGACGGACGACGGCCTCGTCGGCTGGGGCGAGCCCGTGCTGGAGGGCCGCGCGGACACCGTCCGTACGGCCGTCCACGAACTCGCGGGCCAGTTCCTCATGGGCGCCGACCCGCTGCGGATCGAGGACCACTGGCAGGTGATGTCCAAGGGCTCGTTCTACCGGGGCGGGCCCGTGCTCTCCTCCGCCGTCGCGGGGCTCGACCAGGCGCTGTGGGACCTGGCGGGCAAGGCGTACGGGGCGCCCGTGCACCAGCTCCTCGGCGGCCCGGTACGGGAACGGGCCCGGGCCTACTGCTGGGTCGGCGGCGACGAGCCCGCCGCCGTCGGCGAGCAGGTCGCCGCGCAGCGGGAGGCGGGGTTCACGGCGGTGAAGATGAACGGCTCCGGGCGCATGGACCGGCTGCCGAACGTCGCCGAGCTGCGCCAGGTCGCCGCGCGTGCCGAGGCCGCCCGCGAGGCGCTGGGCCCCGAGGGGGACTTCGCCGTCGACTTCCACGGCCGCTTCTCCGCCGCGGGCGCCCGCCGGGCCATCGAGGTGCTGGAGCCGTACGGCCCGATGTTCGTGGAGGAGCCGGTGCTGCCCGAGTACACCGCGCTGCTCCGCGAGGTCACCGCGGGCACCACCGTCCCGATCGCCACGGGGGAGCGGCTCTTCTCCCGTACGGAGGTGCTCCCGGCGCTCCAGGCCGGGGTCGCTGTCCTGCAGCCCGATCTGTCGCACGCGGGCGGCATCTCCGAGGCCCGGCGCATCGCCTCGCTCGCCGAGACCTTCGACGTGGCGATCGCCCCGCACTGCCCGCTGGGCCCCCTCGCCCTGGCCGCGAGCCTCCAACTGGCCTTCTGCACCCCGAACTTCCTCATCCAGGAGCAGTCGATCGGCATCCACTACAACACCGGCGCCGAGCTGCTCGACTACGTCGCCGACCCCGAGGTCTTCCGCTTCCACGAGGGCCATCTGGCGCGCCCGACGGAGCCCGGCCTCGGCGTCCGTATCGACGAGAAGGCGGTACGGGAGGCGGACGGCCGCGCGGAGAGCTGGCACAACCCGGTGTGGCGGCACCCGGACGGCTCGTTCGCGGAGTGGTGAGATCCGGGGGATGCGGGGGCGGCGTGGCAGGAAAGATGGGAACTCGTCATTGCCGCCGTTCCCGGGGCGCTGAAGAATCGGCGGCATGACCCCTCCGCCCGCCGCCGGTGGCACCCGTGACGTGCTGGTCGTCGTCTACGACGGCGTCCGGAGCCTCGACGTCACGGGCCCCGTCGAGGTCTTCACGGGAGCGGGGCTCGCGTCCGGCGGCACGCCGTACCGCGTCCGTACGGCCTCCCCGGACGGCGAGGCGCTCGCACGCGACCACCCGGAGATCGAGGTCGATCCGGACCCGATCTACGTCCGCGACGGGCACGGCGCGACCTCCGCCGGGGTCACCGCCGGGATCGACCTCGCCCTCGCCCTGGTCGAGGAGGACCTGGGAAGGGACATCGCGCTGACCGTCGCCCGGCACCTGGTGGTCTTCCGCCCGCGCGTTCCAGGAGGAGACGGGGACGACGCCGGGCCGGTACGTGGAACGCGTACGCCTCGAACACGTCCGGCGGTGCTGGAGGACACCGCGTGCGGAATCGAGGAGATCTCCCGCGCCTCCGGATACGGCACGCCCGAGGCGATGCGCCGCGCCTTCCTCAGGGCGCTCGGAACTCCGCCCTCCGAATACGCCCGCCGCTTCCGCTCCGCCGCGGTCCTCGACTGACCGCACACATCGCCCGTCTTCCGCCGCCCGTCTCCCGTCGCCAGGAAAGGGAATTTTCCATGCAGATCGCCATTCTCCTCTACGAGGGCTTCACCGCGCTCGACGCCATCGGCCCGTACCAGACGCTGAGCCCGCTGCCGGACGCCGAGACCGTCTTCGTCGCCGAGCGGCCGGGGCCCGTACGGGACGACAACGGGACGCTGACGATGGGGGCCACCGCCTCGTACGCGGACGTGCCCGCGCCCGGCATCGTCGTCGTCCCCGGCGGCCCCGAGCCGGACCTGGAGAACGGCCCGCTGCTGGAGTGGCTCCGCGCCGCCGACGCCACCAGCGTCTGGACGGTCTCGGTGTGCACCGGATCACTGCTGCTGGGGGCGGCCGGACTGCTCAGAGGGCGGCGCGCGACCTCCCACTGGCTCGCCCTCGACCAGCTCCGGACATTCGGGGCGGAGCCGACGGGGGAGCGGGTGGTCTTCGATGAGAAATACGTCACCGCCGCGGGGGTCTCCTCCGGCATCGACATGGGGCTCGCGCTGGCCGGGAGGATCGCGGGCGACGCCTTCGCGCAGGGCGTGCAGCTCATGATCGAGTACGACCCGGTGCCGCCCTACGACGCGGGGTCGCCGGAGAAGGCGCCCGCGGAGGTCGTGCGGAAGTTCCGCCAAGCGGGGTGAGGAAAAGGGACGTTCGCCGCAGCGCGGACCCAGGGGTATATGCCAATTTGATTTCGCGGCGCATCTGTGAATTGCCCGTGATAACGCGCGACAATTTCCGCACGAGGCGCGCGTCACGGTCATGTAAACAGGGCGGGGCGGCTTAAAGCCTCCCTGTGCAGCCGGTAATGCCCCTGGTTACACTCACGCCTCATGCGTAGGACCCCCCACAGTAGTAGTCCGCAAGATCAGGGCAACCGCCCGATATTTATTGAAAGTTCAGGTAGAAGAAGGAGGTTCTTCCGGTTCACGGCGGTGGCCGTGGGATGCGGGTGTGCCGGATATCTGCTGTTCGTCGGCGTTGTCGTCGGCGGCATGTGGAAGCCGTACGAGAAGACGCCGCCCCGTACGAACGAGCCGCTCCCGACGGCTCCCGCCCGGCAGGAATCGCAGGCGCCCCCGGCGTCCCCGACCGACGACCCCGGAGGTTCCCGGGCGCCCGGCGGGCGGGGTGAGAGAGCCGCCCCCACGGAAGCGCCGCACGGACGCTCCGACGGATGAGCCCCCGGCACGCACTGCGCCGTCCCCCACGCGGGCACTGGGTGCTGCTGTTGCTCATCCTTCCCGTGGTCACCATCGCCCTGCTCTTCGAGGGCTGGACCACGCACGAGGTCGACTCCGCGCGGACGAAGCCCCCCTGCGACAGCCCCATTCCCCGGGCCGCCGACACCGGCGACCCGGTGCTGCGGCTGTCCGGCGACCGGATCGAGACCGCGGCCATGCCCCGGGGCACCGCCGCGCTCACCTTCGACGGCGGCCCCGACCCCACCTGGACGCCGCGCCTGCTCGACCTGCTGCGCGAGCACCGCGTCCACGCCACGTTCTTCGTCTACGGGAAGCAGGCCGCGCGGCACCCCGACCTGATGCGGCGCATCAAGGACGAAGGGCACGAGATCGGCTCGTACACGTACACGGGCGGAGATCTCGGCGCGGCCTCGCCGCTGCGCGCGCGGATGGAGCTGTCGCTCACCCAGACCGCGTTCGCGGGCACGGCGGGCGTCACCACCAGGCTGCTGCGGCTGCCGCACACCACCGCGGCCGACACGCTGTGCGGCGCCGAGTGGCAGGCGGCCAAGCGCGCGGCGGACCAGGGCTATCTGCTCGTCGCGGCCGACCGGAAGTCCCGCAAGGCCTCGCAGGGCGTGGTGCGCCAGTACAGCCACACGGACCTCGGCTACCGGGAGGCACGGGCGCTGCTGCGCAACCCGCGCGTCGAGCGGTTCACGACCGTCACCAACGGCCTCGGACAGCCCTCGTACACGGGCAGCGCCCCGCTCGTGCAGCGGCTGGAGGGCGAGGGGCTGATCCGCGCCCAGGCGCTCGGCCACTTCTTCACCCGCGCGATGGCCTGGGCGCTCGGCGTCGCCGGGGCGCTCGGCATCCTGCGCCTCGTGCTGCTCGTGCACTTCGCGCGCACCCACGTGCGGCGGCTCTCCCGCTACCGGCCCGGCGCGCCCCGGCTGCGCGAGGTGACCGAGCCGGTGACGGTGCTGGTGCCCGCGCACAACGAGGAGGCGGGCATCGCCGCCACGGTGCACTCGATCCTCGCCTCGCTCTATCCGCGCCTCCAGGTCGTCGTGATCGACGACGGCTCGACCGACGGCACCGCCGACGCGGTGGCCGCCATCGACGACCCGCGCGTGACGCTCGTCCGCCAGCCCAACACGGGCAAACCGGGCGCGCTCAACACCGGGCTCGCCCACGCCCGCCACGACATCGTGGTCATGGTCGACGGCGACACGGTCTTCGAGCCCGACGCCCTCTACCGGCTCGTCCAGCCGCTCGCCCACGCCGCCGTCGGCGCGGTCAGCGGCAACACCAAGGTCGGCAACCGCCGCCACCTGCTGGGCAAGTGGCAGCACCTGGAGTACGTCCTCGGCTTCAACCTCGACCGCCGGATGTTCGAGGTCCTGGAGTGCATGCCGACGGTGCCCGGCGCCATCGGCGCGTTCCGCCGCGACGCGCTCATGGGCATCGGCGGCGTCAGCGACGAGACCCTCGCCGAGGACACCGACCTGACGATGTCCCTGTGGCGGGCGGGCTGGCGCGTCGTCTACGAGGAGTCCGCGGTCGCCTGGACCGAGGTGCCGCTCACCCTGCGGCAGCTCTGGCGGCAGCGCTACCGCTGGTGCTACGGCACGCTCCAGTCGATGTGGAAGCACCGGCACGCCGTCCGCGAGGTCGGCCCCGCCGGGCGCTTCGGCCGCCGCGGACTCGGCTATCTGGCGCTCTTCCAGGTCGTCCTGCCGCTGTTCGCGCCCGTGGTGGACATCTTCGCGCTGTACGGGGTGGCGTTCCGCGACCCCACCCAGGCGGTACTGGTCTGGCTCGCCTTCCTGGCCGTCCAGATGGTCACCGCCGGATACGCGCTCCGGCTGGACAGGGAACGGCTCCGCGCCCTGTGGTCCCTTCCCTTCCAGCTCTTCGTCTACCGCCAGCTTCTCTACCTCGTGGTGATCCAGTCGGTGATGACCGCGCTGCTCGGCTCCCGCCTGAAGTGGCACCGCATGCGCCGCTCCGGCACCGCAGACCCGTACCAGCTCGACGAGGGACCGCCGCCCGCGCCCGACCGGCGCCGGCGCAGCCTCTCGCCCAAGTGAGCACCCTGACCACCTGAACAAGGGGATTCGCATGAAGACGGACCCGCCTGACCAGTGGGTCGAGCCCGGAGGCCAGTCGCCGTACGACCCGTACCACCCGTACGCGCCCTACGATCCCTACGCGCCGTACGTGCGGAGCGACCCGTACCGCCCGTACGACCCGTACGACCCGTACGACCCGCACGCGCCTCACGGGCCCCATCCGTACCCGCCGGAGCTGTACGAGCCCGGGCCGCCCGAACCCGCCGCCGGGCCCGAGCCCCTGCCCGAGACGGCGCCCGCGCTCCTGCACCGCAGCCGCGAGGTGTACGGCTGGCGGGGCAACGCGCCGCGCGGGCAGCACACCCGCCGCCGCCCCCGGCGGCGGCGCAAGGTGCTGCGGGCACTGCTCGCGCTGCTCCTCGCCCTCGTGGCCGCCGCCGGAGGCACGTTCGCCTGGGCCGAGAGCGAGCTGAACCGGGACGTCGACCTCGGCAAATACGGCCACCGGCCGCCGCCCGGCAAGGGCACCAACTACCTCATCGTGGGCTCCGACAGCCGCGACGGGCTCTCCGAGGGCGACAAGAAGGACCTGCACGCGGGCGGGGGAGGGGGCCGCCGCACCGACTCCATGATCGTGCTGCACACCGGGGCGCGCGGCGCGACGATGGTCAGCCTGCCGCGCGACTCCTGGGTGACCGTCCCCGGCTATCTCAGCCCCTCCACCGGCAAGCGCTCGGTCCCGGAGAAGGACAAGCTCAACGCGTCCTTCGCGTACGGCGGGCCCGAGCTGCTCACCCGCACCGTCGAGCACAACACGGGGCTGCGGATCGACCACTACGCGGAGATCGGCTTCGCCGGGTTCGTGAACATCGTCGACGCGGTCGGCGGCGTGCGCATGTGCCTGGAGCGGGACATCAAGGACAAGAAGTCCGGGGCCGATCTCAAGCGCGGCTGCCAGACGCTCTCCGGCAGCCAGGCGCTCGCCTTCGTCCGCCAGCGCCACCAGGAGGCCGAGGGCGACCTGGGGCGCTCGCAGAACCAGCAGAAGTTCCTCTCCGCGCTCGCCCACAAGGCCGTCAAGCCCGGCACCGCCCTCAACCCGGCCTCGACGTATCCGGCGATGAAGGCCGGGCTCGACACCCTCGTCGTCGACGAGAACATGGGGCTGCGGGACCTGATGACCATGTTCCGCGCGCTCCAGGGCGTCGCGGGCGGCAAGGGTCGCCAGATCAACGTCCCCGTCTCCGGCATCGGCATCCCCACGAAGAAGGGCAGCGCCATCAAGTGGGACGAGGACCAGTCGCGCACGCTCTTCGACCAGTTGAGACGGGACCGCCCGGTGACGGTGCGCGGCGGACGTACGTAGCCGGGCGGGGGCGCGGGCGGCGTCAGACGACGCGGGCCACCGCGGCGTACATGTTCACGTCCGTGTCCGGGATCTCCGCCGCGTCCGCGTCCGGCCGCCAGCGGTTCATGGGCACCACGCCGGGCTCGACGAGTTCGAGCCCGGCGAGCAGCTCCTCGACCTCGGCCCGCGTGCGCAGGTACATCGGGACGCCGCGCTCGGTGTACCGCCGCGCCATCTCCGTGACCTCGTCCGGCGTGATGTCCGCCGTCGCCGTCGTCAGCGCCACATAGCTGCCCGGGGCCAGCGCGGAGGTCAGGCCCCGCAGCAGCGCGGAGGCGTCCTCGACGAACTGCAGCATGGCGATGACGGTGACGGCCACCGGACGCGACAGGTCCAGTGTCGCCTGCAGTTCGGGCGAGCGGAGCACACCGTCCGGGTCGCGCATGTCCGCGTCGAGGTAGCTGGTGCGGCCCTGCGGAGTGCTGGCGAGCAGCGCGCGGGCGTGCTCCAGCACCATCGGGTCGTTGTCGACGTACGCGACGCGGGACTCCGGCGCGATGCCCTGCACGATCTGGTGCAGATTGGGCTCCGTGGGGATGCCCGTGCCGATGTCGAGGAACTGGCGTATCCCGGCCTCCTCCGCCAGCCAGCGGCCCATGCGGTGCATCGTCGCGCGGTTGATCCGCATGCTCACCGGCAGCTTGGGCCACGCCGACGTCAGATCGTCGGCCGCCGCCCGGTCGGCGGCGAAGTGCGTCTTCCCGCCGAGGATGTAGTCGTAGACCCGCGCCGAGTGGGCCTCGCCCGTGTTGATCCCGCCATTGGCCGCGCCGCCCTGGGGCATGCGTCCTCCCTGTGGTCGCTCGCGGGCCGGGACCACGTGCGCCCGGCCCAACTTCCGCGCAGGTTACGCGACTTCCGCGCGCGGTCCGCGAGCGGGCCGGGCTGCCGGGCCCAGGGCGCGCTCACTGGTTGGGGGAGTGCTCCGCCTCGTGGCAGACCCCGCACGTGAGGCGCCGGGCGCGCTTCTCGCTGCTGGCCGTGCCCGTCCCCGCGACCTGATGCACGGTCTCGGGCGAGAGCCGTACGTGGTCGCCGCACAGCCCGGCGCCGCAGCGGCGGCACACCGCCACGGCGCGGCGCTCCGTGTCCCGGGCCAGACAGTCGTAGCAGTCCATGGCGACGCTCCTCGCTTGTCTCTCGCCGTTGAGACGCTTAGCGGTACCCCTACGGAACGGGAGGAAACCCCCACATCACTCGTCCGCGTCCGGATCGGACGAGAGGTCCACCGTGAGGACGCCCTCCGTACGGAAGAGCGCGGCGGCCAGCCGCCGCGTCCGGTCCTCGCGTCCGGCGAGCAGCAGGAGCACCCGCGAGGCCCCGTCGCCCTCGGCCTCCTCCGCGCGCACATGGAGGATGCGGAAGCCCTGCGCGGTGCACTCCTCCATCAGGCGCGGCAGCAGCGTCAGCCCGGTGCGGTACGTCAGCCGCAGCGTCGGCCGTACGGACGCCGGACCCCGGGAGAGCCGCCCGGCGAGGAACGGATAGCCCCGGATCACCAGGAAGTGCAGCGCCGTCGCCGCGCTCGCGAGCAGCAGCAGCCCGCCGCCGCAGGCCATGCCGATCGCGCAGGTCAGCCAGATGGTCGCGGCCGTCGTCAGCCCCCGCACCGCGTCCCGCCGGACGAAGATGAGGCCGCCGCCGATGAAGCCGATGCCGGAGACGATCTGCGCGGCGACCCGCGAGGGGTCGTACGCGGTGTGCGGCAGGTCCAGCACGTTCCCGAAGCCGTGCTGCGAGACCTGCATCATCAGCGCGCTGGCGACCCCGACCAGGGCGTGCGTGCGCAGGCCCGCGCTCTTCTGGCGGGCGCCGCGCTCCCAGCCGACGAGCGTGGACAGGGTGAGCGCCACGGCCAGTTCGGCCATCTGCCGCGGCCCCTGCCCGGCCCCGATGGATCCGAGGGAGACGGCCACCTCGCGCATCCCTGCCCCTCCTCTCCCGTTTGGTCCCGATCTGCCCTCCGCACGTTAGACCCGCCGGGCGGCGGGCACTTCGGGGGTCCGAAGGAGAGACTCCGGGAGGTTCTCCATGCTGCAGGCCATAGCCGACGTCCTCCGCGCGATCGGGGGCGCGGTCGCGACCGTGGTGACGCTGCCGTTCCGGGCCGTCGCCCGGCTGTTCGGCGGCGCGTCGGACACCGTCAGGCGGCGTCCCCGCGCGGGGCGCCGGCGGACAGGGCGTCGGGGCCGCCTGGGCGCGGGGCGTCTGGGCGCCGGCCGCCTGCGGGCGGGGCGTCCGCGCGCGGGGCGTCCGCGCTTCGGTGGAATGAGGCGCGGTAGGCGCGCGGTGTGACGCCCGCGACCCGCTTGAACCGCTCGCGGAACGCCGTGGGCGAACCGAAGCCCGTCCGCGCCGCGACCCGCTCGACGCCGTGGTCCGTCGTCTCCAGCAGGAACTGCGCCTGCCGCACCCGCGCGCGCAGCAGCCACTGGAGCGGCGTGGTGCCGGTCTGCTCGCGGAAGCGGCGGCTGAACGTCCGCTCGCTCAGCCCGCTGCGCGCGGCCATGTCCGCGAGGGTGAGGTCCCGGGCGAGGTTCTCCTCGATCCACGCGAGCACGGGCTCCAGGACGGACCCCTGAGGCACCGGCGGCCGGGCGTGCGGGATGAACTGCGCCTGGCCGCCCTCCCGTTCGAGCGGGACGACCGACAGCCGGGCCGCGTCGGCCGCGACCGCCGAGCCCAGGTCGCGGCGGATCATGTGCAGGCACAGATCGAGCCCGGCGGCGGAGCCCGCCGAGGTCAGCACCTGGCCGTTGTCGACGTACAGCACGTCCGGGCGCACGTCGATCCCCGGGAAGCGCTCGGCCAGCAGCCCGGCGCCGAGCCAGTGCGTGGTGGCGCTCAGCCCGTCCAGCAGGCCCGCCGCGGCCAGGACGAACGTGCCCACACAGATCGACGCGATCCGCGTGCCCGCGGCGTGCGCGGCGCGCAGCGCCTCCAGCGCGTCCTCGTCCGGCGGCGGCGCGTCCTCGGCGCAGCCCGGCACGACGACCGTGTCGGCCGTCTCCAGCGCCTCCAGCCCGTACGGCACCTCGGCCGTGAACGCGCCGGTGTCCACGCGCCGCGTCGGCGCGCACACCCGCACCCGGTACGGACGGCGCCCGTCCGCGAGCCGCGCGCGGCCGAAGACGTCGATGGGCGTGGCCATGTCGAAGGGGATGACACGGTCGAGGGCAAGAACCGCCACGGTGTGCATGGAGCCCACGGTAAGCAGGTTCCCGCCACGCGTACAGCCCCAGGTCAGGGGCCGGTCCCTGCTCCGCCACGCCGTGAACGGCGTGGCGGGAACCCGTCGGTCTTTGTCATTCCAGCCTCTGGGAGCCGCTGTGCGGGCTGCCTAGCGTGAGGGACACCGCCACCCCGGCCACCTCCCGCGAAAGGCGCGCCCATGCTCGTCCAGATCGCCCTGTTCGACGGCTTCGACCCGCTCGACGTGATCGGCCCGTACGAAGTCCTGCACGCGGCGGGCCTGTTCACCGACGGCGGCGTCCGCGCCGAACTCGCCTGCGCCGAGGGCCCGCGCGAGGTCCCCAGCGGCGTCCCGCCCGTCACGCTCACCGCCACCCGCCCGCTCGACCCCGCCCGCGCCGACGTCCTCGTCGTGCCCGGCGCGGCGGGTTTCCTGACGGAGCGGCCCGGCCGTCCGGACACGGAGACCATCGACGGCCACCTCGCCCGCGCCCTGGAGACCGGTCTGCCCCGGCTGGCGGCCGAGGCCATGGCCCGCGAGGACACGCTCGTCGCCACCGTCTGCGGCGGCTCGCTGCTCCTCGCCCTGGCGGGCCTGACGAAGGGCCGCCCCTGCACGGGCCACGGGCTCACGCCGGACGCCCTGCGGGAGCACGGCGCGGTCCCCGTCGACGCGCGCGTCGTCGACGACGGCGACCTCGTCACCGGCGCGGGCGTCACCTCGGGACTCGACCTCGCGCTCCACCTCGTCGACCGCGAGATCGGCCCCCGCGTCGCGCACGCCGTCGAGGCCCTCTTCGCCCACGAACGCCGCGGCACCGTCTGGTCGACGCGCGGCAAGGCCCCCGTGGCAGCGCTCTGACCGTCCGCCGTCCCCTCCCGCCCGGAGCCCCCGAGAACCCCGATGACGAAACTCCTGCTCTCCCTCCACGTCCTGGCCGCCGTGATCGCCGTCGGCCCCGTCACGGTCGCCGCCAGCATGTTCCCGGCCGCCGCCCGCCACGCCCACGCCGCGGACCCCGAGGCCCCGCCGCTCGCCACCGTCCGCGTCCTGCACCGGATCTGCCGCGTCTACACGCTCGTCGGCGTCGCCGTACCGGTCTTCGGCCTCGCGACCGCCAACACCATGGGCGTCCTGACCGACACCTGGCTGATCGCCTCCATGATCCTCACCGCCCTCGCCGCGGTGGTCCTCGCCGCCCTGGTCCTGCCCCGCCAGGAGTCCCTCCTGACCCGACTCGCCACCGACACCCCCACCCTGGAACGCCGCACCACGGCCCGCCTCGCCATGGCCACCGGCGCCTTCAACCTCCTCTGGGCCACGGTCACCATCCTCATGATCGTCCGCCCGGGCTCCACAACGGGCGCGTGACGGCAGCGCAGGCGGGAGGCGGGAGCGTCAGCTCTCCGCGGGCTCCTGGGCGAGCCCTGCGAGATGCTGGCGGACGCGGTCGGCGTCTTTTGTACGGTGCTGTGCGAGATAGAGGGCGAGCGCCTCTTCCCAGGCATGGCGGGCCTGCTCGCGGTCGTGCACGGCGTACGTGTGCCCGAGCAGGTCGAGGGTATCCGCCTGCTCTGCCTTGGAGCCGAGGTCGTAGTACAGGTGCAGAGCCTGCTGGTAGTGCTCCGTGGCCTGGGTGTACTCGCCTGTGTGGTGGGCGATATAGCCCAGGCTGCTGAGGACACCGGCCTTGCCGCTCGGGTCCCTGTCTTCACTGCACTGGGCCAGCGCCTCGACGCAGATGCCCCGGGCCTCGTCGTACTTGCCGAGGCGTGCCGTGTACCAGCCGATGTCGTTGAGAGCCTTGTTGGTGCCGCCGACGTCGGTGTCCAGCTCCTGGAACAGGCGCCAGGCCTCTTTGGAGTGCCTGAGCGCCTCTCCGTCGTTGCCCTGGGCCTCCGACACCTCGGCCAGCGCCCTGCGCGCATGAGCCTGGCCCAGGAGGTCGTGGTGTTGCACGGCAACGGCGAGAGCAGTCTGCAGGTGACCGAGGCCCTCGTCGTGGAGCCCGACGTCAGCGCAGGCTCGTCCCAGATGGCGGTACGAGCGTGTGCGGATGGCTGGGTCGAGATGTTCGGAAGCAGGTGCTCCCGCCCGCCAGGCCGAGAGGTTGTCGTGCAGATGTCCCTCACGGAGCTGGACCGTGGTCAGGGTCCAGGCGAGCTGCCATACCTGCGCGTGCCACTTCCGCTCGGCGGCCACGTGCTGCACGGCCAGCAGATTGCTGCGTTCGGCGTCGAGCCATTCCCGCGCTTCCTGGGCATCCTTGAGCGGCTGCGGGCTGCATCCCGGAGGGAGCTCGTCGAGGTCGATGGCTGCATGGTTCTTGGCGATGAGCAGATCAGCGGCGTGCGCGGTGTGAGCGCCGTACTCCGTCAGGCGGCGCAGGGCCATGTCCCGTTCCGCAGTCGTCTCTTCCTCGTCGGCCCGGCCCGCGGCGTACAGCCGGACCAGGTCATGCATCCGGTAGCGCCCTTTTGCGTGCTGCTGGACCAGCGAGACGCGTTCCAGAGCCTTGAGCTGGACCTGTGCCTCCCGGCAGGTCACTCCCGCGAGGTTCGCTGCCGCGTACGTGCCGACGTCGTCGCCCGGCGCCAGTCCGAGCATCCGGAACATGGCGGCCTCCGCCGGGGCCAGGGCCCGGTACGACCAGGACAGCACCGTCTCCAAGCAGGCTTCCGGGTCTCCCATGTCCAGCGCTTCCAAGCGCTGCGAGGCATCCCGCAGTTCCTCGGCGATCCCGGAGAGGGCAAGGCGCTGACCGAGTACGGCACGGCTGGCGACGATGCTCAGGGCCAGGGGAAGGCCGGCGCACCATCGCACGAGCTCGTCCGTGGCATCGGGCTCGGCCGCGAGTCTGGCCTCCCCAAGGTGACGGGTGAGCAGAGCGCGTGCCTCGCCGTCGCTGAGCACATCGACCTGCACGGGCCGGGCACTGTGCCTGGTCACCAGGCCCGCCATGCGGTCGCGGCTGGTGACCAGCACCGTGCAGGACGGCGTGCCGGGAAGCAGCGGGGTCACTTGCTCGGTGCCCCGGGCGTTGTCGAGCACGATCAGCATGCGCCGTCCGGCGACGAGGCTGCGGTACAGCCCCATCTGAGCCTCGAGATCCCGGGGCATTTCCTTCACGCCGAGCCCGGTGAGGAACGTCCGCAGCGCCTCGCGGGGCAGCATCGGGTCTTCGCCCGGGTGGAAGCCCCGCAGGTTCACGAAGAGCTGCCCGTCGGGGAAACGGTCCTTGTACTGGTAGGCCCAGTGCAGCGCCAGCCATGTCTTGCCGATGCCGCCCGCACCGCCGATTGCGGAGATCACCACGGTCGTGCCCTGTTCCACACCCGCGTCGAATGCCCTGGTCAGCTCCGCGACTTCAGAGTCCCGTCCGGTGAATGTCCCCGGCGGAGCCGGAAGCTGTTCCGGTACGACAGTCTCCTCGGGCGTGCCGTAGAAGTGCACTCCTCCTTCGATGCTCCTGGCCTGGACCAGGTTTCTTACGCGGCTCTCGCTGACTCCGTTGCGGACCTCGGGCTCCCCAGTCATGCCGCACAGTTTCGCACTCCCGTTTGGGTGAACGCGGCACGGTCGGCATGGCCGTGGGAGAGTCGGCCATTGCCTCCCTGGCCCCCTGAGGCCGCGTCAGGGCCTCTTTTTGCGGCCGCGGAGGGGGAGGACGCCCACCAGGAGGCCCGTCAGGGCGAAGAGGGTGCCTGTGGTGACCACCGGGGGCCAGCCGCCGTGGGTCCAGGCGAGGGAGCCGGCCAGGGAGCCGAGGGCGATGCCGAGGAAGCGCAGGGTGAAGTAGAGGGTGTTGAGGCGGCTGTGGACGGCGGGGTCCAGGGCGAAGAGGAGGGTCTGGCTGGCGGCCTGGTTGCCCCAGACCCCGACGTCCAGGACGATCACGCCGACGATCAGCCAGGCCAGCGACGTTCCGCCGGGCAGGAGGACGAGCCAGCCGGCGGCGACCATGCCGACGAGGGCGAGCACGGAGCCGCGGCGGCCGAGGCGGTCGGCCGCGCGGCCCGCCCACGGGGACGCCAGCGCGCTCGCGGCGGCCACCAGGCCGAACAGGCCGGTCTGCGCCGGGCCGTAGTGGTAGTCCTCCTCCAGGAGGAAGGTGAGCGTCGTCCAGAACGCGCCGAACGCGACGCCCACCAGCGCGCCCGAGACCACGATCCGCGCCACCAGCGGGCGTGCCGCCAGGGCGGGCAGGGACGCGAGCGAGGCGCGGTACGCCGTGCCGTGCGCGGCCGGAGGCACGTACGGCAGGGCCCGGCGCAGCACCAGGGTGAGGGCGAACGTGAGGGCGCAGGAGCAGGCGAACACGCCGCGCCACCCGGCCAGTTCCGTGAAGCCGCCGGAGTATGCGCGCGAGGCCAGCACCCCGACGAGCAGGCCGCCCTGGACCGTGCCGACGACCTTGCCGCGCGTCGCGCCCTCGGGGCCGGTGAGGGCGACGGCCAGGGGCGTGATGAGCTGGGGTACGGGGGAGAGCAGTCCTACGGCGAAGCTCGCGACGATCAGGAACCAGACGGTCGGCGCGAGGGCGCAGGCCGCCAGCGCCACGGACGACGCGGCGCCGAGCCCGAGTATCAGCCGCCGCCTGCCGTGCGTGTCGCCCGCGGGGACGATCAGCAGGATCCCCGCCGCGTAGCCGAGCTGCGTGGCCGTCGGCACGGCCCCGAGCAGTCCGGGGCCCGCGTCCAGCGAGGCGGCGACGGAGCCCAGCAGGGGCTGGCTGAGATAGACGTTCGCCGCCGTGACGGCGCTGGCGGTGGCCAGGAGAGGGATCAGGGAGGAGGTGCGTTCGCTCACGTGAAGCGACGCTAAGCCGCGCGGGCCGTGGCACACTTTCGTCCGTACGCCATCCCCTGTCGAGAACGTGCCAGCTATGTACGGGAAGAGCGAGGACCGGGACGACTACCAGGCCGTGCCACGGCCCGTCGCGGCCATGGCCCGGGACCTGCCCGACGGCCACCACATCCCGCCGCACAGCCACCGCCGCGCCCAGCTCATCTACGGCACGACCGGCGCCATCACCGTCACCACCGGCCACGGCGCGTGGGTCGTCCCCGCCACCCGCGGCGCCTGGATCCCCGCCGGGCTCACCCACGCCATGACCTGCGCGGGCGCCGTCGCCATGCGCACCCTCTACCTCGCGCCCGAGGCCGCCGTGCGGCTGCCCGCGCGCCCCACCGTCGTCTCCGTCTCCCCGCTGCTGCGCGAGCTGATCGACGAGGCGACGCGGCTCCCCGTCGAGTACGACCGCGAGGGCCGCGACGGCACCGTCATGGAGCTGCTCCTGCTCTCCCTCACCCCGCACCCCGTACCGGCGCTGCACCTGCCGAACCCCGGCGACGACGCGGGGCTGGCCGCGCTGTGCGAGGAGATCCGCCGGGATCCGGCCGCGCCCTGGACCGCCGCGTACGCCGCGGCCCGCGCCCATCTGAGCCCGCGCACCCTCCAGCGGCGGTTCACGGCCGCGACCGGCATGCCGCTCGCCCGCTGGGTCCAGCAGGCCCGCCTGCTGCACGCCGCGACGCTGCTCGCCCGGGGCGAGCAGGTCACCGCCGTCGCCGCCCGCGTGGGCTACGCGACCCCGAGTGCCTTCACCGCGATGTTCCACCGCGCGCTGGGCACCACGCCCACCGCCTACTTCGCGGGCTGAGCGCGGCGGGGCTCGTAGGAAGGCTCGTAGGAACCGCCGGGTCCGCCCGGCGCGCCGGGAGCGCCCGGCTCACCTCGTGGCGCCCGCCGACCGGCAGGCCCGGGCCGCCTCCGCCACCGTGTCGTACACGAACCCGTCCCGGTCGGCGCCCTGGCCGCGCAGCGCGGCGCGGACCTTCGGCCCGCCCGTGACGGCGAGCGTGCCGCCCCGCGAGCGGATCTTCGAGGCCAGGCCCGCCAGATCGCGGGCCCCCGAACTGTCGACACGCCCCACGTTCCCGAGGTCGACGACGAAGCGGGACTGGCCCGCGTCCACGAAGCGGAGCACCGGCCGGCACAGCAGGGGCGCGCTGGCGGCGTCGAACTCCCCGGTGGCGTCGATCACCACGACACCCTCGTCGTCCCAGTGGCACTTGAGACTCAACCGCGGTCCTGGCAACGCCCCGCCTTCCCCTGTGTGGACTCCGACGGCGGCACGCCCGTCGTCCCACGGACCGGCCGCCACCTCCGCACCTGCCCGCCCCGGCGCGGTTCATGCCGCCGGATCGCCGTGCGGCCCGTTCGGGCCGGGAACGCCCTGACAGGATGCGGAGACATGAGCGAGTGGGTGGAACGCGTGGACGAGCACGACCGCGTGATCGGCGTGATGGACCGGGCCGAGGCCGTACGCGGACGCTTTCTGCACCGGATCGCGGCGGTGGTCTGCCGCGACCCCGAGGGCCGCGTCCTGATGCACCGCCGCGGCGCGGACACGGAGCGCTATCCCGGCTGCTACGACACCGTGATCGGCGGCGGCGTCGACGTCGGCGAGACGTACGAGGCGGCGGCCGTGCGAGAGCTGGAGGAGGAGATGGGCGTCCGGCTGCCCGCGCCGCCCCGGAGGGTGTTCAAGAAGATCTACGCCGAGGAGCACGGCGGCCCGTACTGGATGGCCGTGCACGACGCGCGGCTGGGCCCCGCCGAGATCGCCTCGATCTCCCCCGACCCGCGCGAGATCGCCTGGTGGGGCTGGATGACGGAGGACGAGATACGCGCGGGTCAGGACCGGCTGGGGCTCATCGGGGGCGACGAGAACGCGCTGTGGACGTTCCTCGCCCACCTCGCCGACGAGGCCGACCTCACCGACGAGCCCCACCTCGCCGACGAGGCCGACCTCACCGACGAGCCCCACCTCGCCGAGGAGGCCGACCTCGCCGCCGGGGACGCCGGGCGCGCTGGCTAGGCTCGCGGCATGGACACAGCCGTACCCGCAGCCGTCCCCGAGCGCCGTCCGGACGGCCGCGTCCCTCTCGCCCCGGAGCGGATCGACCTGGCCGAGGTGCCGTACGCCGAGGCCCTGGAGCGGATGGCGGAGTGGGTGCGGCTGCGCCGCGAGGGGCGGATCGCCGACCGGCTCGTCCTGCTCACGCACCCGCCCGTCATCACGTACGGCGCCCGCACCCCGGCGCACGAGCTGCCCGCGCCCGGGCCCGTGCCGCTCGTCGAGGTGGACCGGGGCGGCCAGGCCACGTACCACGGGCCGGGACAGCTCATCGGCTACCTGATCGCGAACATCCGCGAGCGCGGCCCCGCCGACATCGTCCGCTGGATGGAGAACGGCCTGGTCGACGCCGTCGCGCGGCTCGGCCTCACCGCCGTGCGCCGGGACACCCCGCGCGGCGCGCAGAGCCTCGTCGGCGTGTGGACCCCCGAGCCGGAGCACCGCAAGCTCGCCTCGATCGGCATGCGCATCCGGGGCGGCGTGACGAGCCACGGCTTCGCGCTGAACGTCACCACGGACCTGGCGCCGTTCCGGCAGTTCACGGCGTGCGGGCTGCCGGACACCGCGATGACCTCGCTGGAGGAGATGGCCGCCGCGCTCGGCCGCCCCGCGCCCGAGGACGCGCGCGTCCGCGACGCGGTGGCGGGGGCGCTCGGCGCCGTCTCGTAACGGGAGAATCCTCAGCGGGGCGGGCGGCGGCCCGAGCGCCGGAAGCGGAGCGCGAGGTAGAGCAGCGCGACGACGAAGACGGCGATGCCGATGATCAGCAGGTACAGGAGCCCCTTCAGCACGGCGCCGAGGATGCCCAGCACCATCGCGACGAGCACCAGGAACAGGAAGAGGGCCATGGCGGTGCCTCCTCGGTCTCGGGGTCAGCGGCGGGCGAGCTGGCGTCTGCCGTCGGGGCCCGGTTCGTAGTCGAGGTCGTAGTGCTCGAAGACCGACTTCTCGTCCTCGGCGGGCAGTACGCCGTCCGTGTCGATCGACGGGGCCTTCTTCACCAGCGCCCTGTCGTACGCCACCCTGAGCTGCTCGGGGGCGACGGTCGCGCCCTCCAGCGGCACGAACACCAGCCGGTGCCGGGTCGGCATGCCCACCTGGACGGTCACCATCGACGGTTCGTCCGTCCTGGTGTCCACGTACACCGCCTCCAGCGTGCCGATCTTGTGCCCGCCGGGGTCGACGACGTCGTGCGTGCGCCATTCACGGATGTCCGCTGTCTGGATCACCGCGCATCCCCTTCCCACGGGAGTGAGGTCCGCGTCCCTCAGTCTGCTCCCGCCGACGGGGCCACGCCATCGGGAGGCGTACGGGCGCCGCGCGGGCACACTCGGGAGTGGACACGGGCCCCGGGTGTGACCCGTACGCCAGGGGTGATCCGTACGCCGCGAGGGACGGAGGTGGCCGCAGTGCCGGACGAGGACGACGCGCTCCCCGGGCCGTGGGCCCTGCGCGACTACGCCTTCCTGGGCGACGGCGAGCGCGGCGCCCTCGTCGGACCGCGCGGCGAGGTCGTCTGGATGTGCGTGCCCCGGTGGCACGACGACGCGGTGTTCGCCGCCCTGCTCGGCGGCCCCGGGGCCTACGTCGTACGCCCCGACGACCACCGCCACGTCTGGGGCGGCTTCTACGAGGACGGCACCCTCGTCCACGTCTCCCGCTGGGTGACCGGCGGTGCGACGGGCGGCGCGATCGTCGAGTGCCGGGAGGCGCTGGCCGCGCCCGCCGACGGGGACCGCGCCGTGCTGCTGCGCCGCGTCCGCGCGGTGGAGGGCCGCGCGGCGCTGCGGGTCCGGCTGGACGTACGCCCCGGCTTCGGCCGCGCGCCCGCGCCCCGGCCGCGCCGGGACGGCGGGGTCTGGCACGGGGAGAGCGGCGGCGTGCGGTTCCGCTGGTCGGGGGCGCCGGACGCGGTCGCGGCGCCGGACGGCGGGCTGCGCACGCGCCTCGTCCTGCCGGAGGGCGCGGAGCACGACCTCGTCCTGGAACTGCGCGCCGGGGACGCCCCGTACGACCCCCGGGAGCCGCTGGACGCGGCGGCGCTCTGGCGCGCCACCGAGGAGTGGTGGCGCTCCCGCGTGCCCGGGAGCGCGGGCCTCCCCGACGGTCTCCCGGGCGCCAAGGACGTGCGGCACGCGTACGCCGTGCTGAACGGGCTGACGAGCCGCGCCGGCGGCATGGTCGCCGCGGCCACCACGTCCCTGCCCGAACGCGCCCGCGCCGGGCGGAACTACGACTACCGCTACGTCTGGCTCCGCGACCAGGCCTACGCGGGCCTCGCCGTCGCCGCGCACGGCCCGCACCCCCTGCTCGACTCCGCCGTCCGCTTCGCCACCGACCGGATCCTGGCGGACGGCGACGCGCTGCACCCCGCGTACACCGTCGAGGGCGGCGCCGTGCCCGGCGAACGCCACCTGGGCCTGCCCGGCTATCCGGGCGGCGGCGACCGCACCGGCAACCTGGCCGCCCGGCAGTTCCAGCTCGACACCTTCGGGGAGGTCCTCCAGCTCTTCGCCGCGGCGGCCCGGCACGGGCGGCTCGACGACGACGCGCGGCGCGCCGTCCAGGTGGCCGTCGATGCCGTGCGGCACCGGTGGACGCGGCCCGACGCGGGCCTGTGGGAGGTGGAGGAGCGCTGGTGGACGCACTCCCGGCTCAGCGTGGTCACGGGGCTGCGCGCGGTCGCCCGCGACGTGGCGGGGACCGCCGTGCCCGCGTGGACGGAGCTGGCCGAGGCGATCCTCCGCGAGACCCGCCGCCGCTGTCTGCGGCCCGACGGCGCGTGGGGCCGGGCCGAGGACGATCCGGGCCCGGACGCCGGGCTGCTCGCGCCGCTGGCGCGCGGCGGCCTGCCGCCCGGCGACCCGAGCGTGGGCCCGACCCGGGAGCTGATCGCCCGTGAGCTGTCCGAGGACGGCTTCGTCTACCGGTTCCGGCACGGCCCCCGGCCCCTCGGCGAGGACGAAGGGGCGTTCCTGCTGTGCGGGTTCACGATGGCGATGGCAGCGCGCCGCGAGGGCGACCCGGTCGGCGCGGCCCGCTGGTTCGAGCGCGGGCGCGCGGCGTACGGGACGCCGGGGCTGTTCGCGGAGGAGTACGACGTGGGGCAGCGGCAGTTGCGCGGCAACTTGCCGCAGGCCTTCGTCCACGCCGCGCTCCTGGAGGCGTCGGCGGCGCTCGCGGCGGGGTGAGCGTGCTCGCGGCGGGGTGAGGGCGCTCCGGACCGGCCGGGTTCAGAGGCCGAGGATCACTCCGCGCCAGGCCCACCCGGCGTCGAGGACCGTGTTCCGCAGCGGGTCCCGCATCTCCCGGGAGTCGAAGCGGTGCACCTCGGTCGCCTCCAGGCGCCCGCTCGCGCCCCGCCCGATCGTCCACTCCCGGGAGATCGTCGTGGAGGGCCCGCGGCCGTACTCCCGCGTGCGCGACAGCCGGGGCGTGTCACCGACCCAGGTGACCTTCCACTGCTCGTCGAGCGCGCGCACCTCGTGGCGCTCCGGCACCAGCCGCATCCGGGTCCTGAGGGTCCGGGTGAGCTGCCTGCGGGCGAAGAACGTGTGCCAGGCCGGGTCCTCGATCCGCCACTCGGCGACCAGATCGGCGCCCTCGGCGACGGTGCCCTCGCGCACGAGGTAGGGCACGTCCGGCCCGTTCAGCTCCAGCAGCGCGTCGAGCACGTCGTCGATGGGGCGCGGCTCGGTCCCCGCGGCGGGGCGCATGGTTCCGGTGAGCTTGTCGAAGAGACCCATTGGGCCAACCTAGGGAGCGCGCCGGGGGAAGCGTCAACCGGGGTGGACGGCCGCCCGCCGCCGGAGGAGTCCGCGTACGAGCGCGCGTCCGCCCACCGCCGCTCCGCCCGCGGCCCCGCACGCGGCGACGGCCAGCAGCGCGTGGTGCCGCGAGGCCAGGGGCTGGGCGCCGTGGCGGTGGGCCTCGCCGCCGAACGCGCCGTGCGCCCCGTGGTCCTGGCCGGGCTCCGCGTCCGCGGGGCGCCACAGATTGCCCTCGCGCTGCGCGGGCGAGGGGACGGCGTCGGTCTGCTGCGTGCCGTATCCCGTACGGGCCAGGTAGCGGTCGAGCAGTCCGGGCGCGAACCTGTCGCCCAGCAGCGTCGCCACGGTCGAACCCCCGATCCAGAACTCGCGCCGCCGGGGGTGGTCGGCGGCGAATACCAGGGCGCGCGCCGCCACCTCGGGCGCGTACACCGGCGGCACGGGGCGCGGGACGCGCGGCAGGTGGTTGCGGACCCAGCCGAACTGGGGCGTGTCCAGGCCCGGGAGCTGGACCATCGTCGTTCGTACGCGGCTGCGCTCGTGCAGCAGCTCGCAGCGCAGCGACTCGTGGAAGCCCTGGACGGCGTGCTTGGCCGCGCAGTACGCGGCCTGGAGCGGCACCCCCCGGTAGGCCAGCGCCGAACCGGCCTGCACGACCGTGCCCCGGTCGCGGGGCAGCATCCGCCGCAGCGCGGCCATGGTCCCGTGCACGGTACCGAGGTACGTGACCTCTGCTGTCCTGCGGAACTCCTCGGGCGTCGCCTCGGACACCGGCGAGAAGACCGTGGAGAAGGCCGCGTTGACCCAGACGTCGAGCGGGCCCAGCTCCCGTTCCGCGCGGGCGGCGGCCTCGTCCACGGCCGCCGCGTCGGCGACGTCGACGGGGAGCGGCAGCGCCTCTCCTCCGGCGTCCCGCACCTCCGCCGTGGCCCGCTCCAGCCCCTCCTCGCCGCGCGCCAGCAGCGCGACGGCATCGCCGCGCGCCCCGAAGGCGCGGGCCGCCGCCCGCCCCACCCCGGCGCTCGCGCCCGTCACGACGACCACCCTGCGTCCCCGGTTCCTGATCCTCATCACCGCCGGGTGTCCCCGCCCGCACGCGGCAAACAGGCGGGGCGACGGGGCACCGCCGGGCGCGCGTTCACGGCCGGTACCACCGGCACAGCCGCCGCAGCACGGCCAGCAGCGCGAGCGGCCACACGACGGAGAACGCCCAGACGACCCCCGTGGCGCCGGTGCCGATCCCCACCGCGAGGAGGACCACGGTGACCCCGTTGAGCAGGACGAGCGTCCGGGCGCGCGGCAGATACGTCACCGTCCACGGGGGCCGCATCCGCCGCAGCCGCTGCCTGCGGCGCCACCGTCCCACGCGCCGGCTGAGTCTCCGGTCGCGCCGCAGCGCCTCCTCCACCTCGTCGAGCACGCGCCGTTCGCGGTCGGACAGCTCGCCGGACACCTCGCCACCTCCCGGACTCCCTGTGCCGGCGGCCGGGTGCCCCGCACCCGGGGCACCTAACGGAACCGGTGCCGGGCGGGAGACCCGCGCCCCCGGGCTGCTCGCCGGGAGACGGGGCGCTGCTCGCTCCGGGAGGCGGCGCGCTCCTCGCCGGAGGCGGCGCGCTCCTCGCTAGGAGCCGGACGGACCGGGCGTGCGGCGCAGTTCCGTGAACGCGCGCCCGCCCGACCGCCACTCCCCGGTGACCCGCCAGCCCGCCCGGGCGGCATGGCGCCGGAGGGCCCCGGGGCCCACGCGGGCCCAGGGGAAGGGCGGGCCGTGGGCCGAACGGCCGTCGTGCACCCGTACGGTGAGGCGCTCGTCGGCTTCGGCCGTCTCCGTCTCGGCGAGCAGGACGCCGTCGGGAGCGGCGAGTTCGGCCAGGCGGCGCAGCAGCCCGTACGGGTCGCCGCCGATGCCGATGTTGCCGTCCATCAGCAGCAGCGTGCCCCAGCGCCCCTCGCCCGGCAGCGGGTCGAAGACGGAGCGGCGCAGCGCGCTGCCGCCCCGCTCGACCGTGCCGTCGACGGCCGCCCCGCTGACGTCGATGCCGAGCGTCCGGAGGCCCAGCGCCGCCAGCCCGCCCACCATCCGCCCGGGGCCGCAGCCGACGTCGAGGACCGCGCCCCGGCAGCGCCGCAGCACCGTGGTGTCGGCGGCGTCGGGCGCGGCGTGCCAGCGGTCCGCGTCCAGCGGCAGCAGACGGCCGTCCGCGCAGCGCAGGAAGAGCGTGCCGGGGCGGGGACGCAGGGCGGGGGAGAAGGGGAGATCCGTGTCGATCACGGCAGCACCGTAGGCCGTGACGCCGGGCTCCAGGAGGCCCGAGCGCCTTACGGAACACGAACGCCCTCCGGCCCGCGCCGGACCCTCCGCGCTGAACAGGGGCTCATCGGGAGCTGATCGAGGGCTGATCAGGGGCGTTCGTGTTCCGTAAGGGGCACGTCCGGGTTCCGCAAGCCTCCGGGCGGGGCCGCGCGGCTAGCTTGAGCGCATGACCTCCCCGGCCGGTGGCCGCCGCCCGCTGTCGGCGCGGCTCTCCAGAGCGTTCACCTCCCGACTGCGCACCCCGCGCCTGACGAGCCAGCTCGGGGTGGCGCTGGGCGCCGCCTTCGGGATCTGCTTCGTCACCGGCTACCTCAGCCACGCGATCCAGCACCCGCCCTGGTGGTTCGCCTGGCCCGCGCGCCCCGTCAGCCTCTACCGGGTGACGCAGGGCCTGCACGTCGCGACGGGCCTCGTCGCGGTCCCGCTGCTCGCCGCGAAGCTGTGGGCCGTCGTCCCCCGGCTGGTCAAGTGGCCCTCCGTACGGGACGCGCGCGGGATCGCCGAACGGCTCAGCCTGCTCGTCCTGGTCGCCGCGGCCAGTTTCCAGCTCGTCACCGGCGTCCTCAACATCGCCCGCTGGTACCCGGCCATGGGCTTCTTCTTCACCACCGCGCACTACTGGACGGCGTGGCTCGCCGTCGGCGCCCTCCTCGTCCACGTCGGCGTCAAACTGCCCCTGACCCGCCGCGCCCTGAAGGCCCGCGTACGCCCGGTACGCGGCGAGCAGCGGAGCCTGACCCGGCGCGGCTTCCTCGCCACGGTCGCGGGCGCGGCCGGGGTGGTGACGGTGACGACGGCGGGGCAGACCGTGCGCCCGCTCGCGGACCTCTCCGTCCTCGCCCCGCGCGACCCCCGCGTGGGCCCGCAGGGCCTGCCGGTGAACCGGTCCGCCGTGCGCGCGGGCGTCGTCCGCGCCGCGACCGACCCCGCGTTCCGGCTCGAACTCGTCGGCCCCGCCGGCACCCGGACCCTGTCGCTCGCCGACCTGGCCGCGCTGCCGCAGCACACCGTGGACCTGCCCATCACCTGCGTCGAGGGGTGGAGCGCCGGGGCGCGCTGGAGCGGCGTACGGCTGCGCGACCTGGTCGCGGAGGCGGGAGGCGACGAGGACGCGTCGGTGCGGGTCCACTCCCTCCAGCGGCGCGGCCGTTACGGCAGCTCCACCGTCGCTCCGCCGCACGCGCGCGACCCGCTCACGCTGCTCGCGCTGAGGCTGCACGGCGAGCCGCTGCACCTCGACCACGGCTTCCCCTGCCGTCTGATCGCCCCCAACCGGCCCGGCGTCCTCCAGACCAAATGGGTGCGCCGCCTCGTCGTGGAGCGGTCCGCATGAGCGGCGGCGGCACGGTGTGGGCCCGCCGCCTCCTGGTCGCGGCCGGTACGGCCGCGCTGGGGTACGGGGTGTACGGCGCCGTCGACGCGGGCGAGTTCGCCCTCGCCCCCTACCGGAACTTCCTCGCCACGTCCCTGGTGTGGCCCTTGCTTCTCGCCGTACCGGCGGCGCTCGGCCTGGGCGCGCTCGTCGTCCGCGCGGTCCCGGGCCCGGCCCGGGCGCCGGTCCAGGCGGCCCTGTTCGTGACGGGCGTCGTACTCGTCGTGGCGCTGCCGCTGCTGATCGGCACGGGCCACGACCCGACACTGCCGTCGGCCCTCCCGCGCGCCTACGGGCGGGGCCTTGCCCTGGTGCTGGGCCTTGTGTGGGCCGGAGCGGCGGTCTGGGCGACGGCCCGCGTGCGGGCTGCCAGGGGCTGAGACCGACCTGTGCGGGCCCGGTGTGGTGGGGCTGCCTCCGGGATGCCCCTCACCGTACTCGGCAGGCTGCGGCTCGCGTCGTGGCCGGGCGCGCAGTTCCCCGCGCCCCTGAAGCCGCCCCACGGGGCGCGCTTCGGGGCGTACGGGTGCGCCCCGTCAGGGATCAGGCCCGTACGGAGGGGGACTCGGCGAGGGCGTGGGCGAAGTGGGTGGTGGGTGCGGTCGCGGCGACCGCCCGCGCGTCGGCCGCCGTGTCCACGTCCCGCAGGGTCGGCAACGTTCCCACCGCGAGCCCGGCACGGACAAGCCGGCGGCGCTGCGCCGCGCCGGTTTCGTCCGTGGACATCGGCACGCCGCGCACCAGCGACGGATCCGGCGCCGCGAGGCCCAGGGCCCAGAAGCCGCCGTCGGCGGCCGGGCCCAGGGCCGCGCCGTCCCGGGCGAGGGCCAGCCCACGGGCGAGGAGGCGCGGGGTGACCTGCGGGGTGTCCATGCCGATGAGCAGCGCGGGGCCCGCGACCCGCGAGAAGGCGTCCGCGAGGCGCTCGTCCAGCCCGCCCGCGGCCTGCGGCAGCACCTCCACGCCGCCGGGCAGCCAGGGGCCGGGCGCGCCGTCGAGGACCAGGACCCGGCGGTCGGCCGGGGTCGCGGCGACGGCGGCGAGGGTGTCGGCGAGCGCTGCCCGCGCGAGCCGGGCCGCCTCTTCCGGGCTGAACGGCGGGGTGAGCCGGGTCTTCACCCGCCCCGGCACCGGCTCCTTGGCGATGACGAGCAGCGTGCTCACAGAACCGGCCCCCGTTCCCGCGTCCCCGCGTGCGGCGGCGGTTCGGACAGGACGCCGCGCATGTCCCGCACCGCGTGCCAGGTGCCGCGCCAGGTGCCGGTGACCTTCGATCTGCCCGTACGAGGCCGGTACGGCACGTCGTGCTCCCGTACGCGCCAGCCCGCGTCGGCGGCGCGGACGACCATCTGCAGGGGGTAGCCGCTGCGACGGTCCGTGAGGGCGAGGGCGAGCAGGTCCTCGCGGCGCGCCGCGCGAAGAGGGCCCAGGTCGTGCAGGCGGAGCCCCGTACGGCGGCGCAGCATCCGGGCGAGGGCCCAGTTCCCCGCGCGGGCGTGCGCGGGGAAGGCGCCCCGTGCCTCGGGACGGCGGCGGCCGAGCACGAGGTCCGCCGTGCCGTCCGCGACCTCGGCCACGAACGGCACCAGCAGTCCGGGGTCGAGAGAGGCGTCGCAGTCGCAGAAGCAGACGACGTCGGCCTCGGCGGCGAGCAGCCCGGCGTGGCAGGCCGCACCGAAGCCCCGGCGCGACTCGCTCACGACCTCGGCGCCGAGGCGCCGGGCGAGCGCGGGCGAACCGTCCGTCGAACCGTTGTCGACGACGAGTGCGCGCCAGCCGCGCGGGATCCGGGCCAGCACCCAGGGCAGGGCCCCCGCCTCGTCGAGGCACGGCAGGACGACGTCCACGGAGACGGGGGGAGGGGCTTGCGCGGGTGACGGATTCGCGGGGTTCACGGCACTCACCGTAGGGAGCGGAACGGGCCGCGCGGGGCCGTGAGACCTTACGAAACACGGACATCGCCCCGAGGAACGCCCGAGCGGCCCCCGCCGCCGTGCCCGGGTGCGACGCTGGGGGCATGCACGCTGAGCAGCACGTCCTCGTCGTCGACGACGACCCGACCGTGTCCGAGGTCGTCGCGGGCTACCTCGTCCGCTCCGGTTTCTCCGCCGAACGGGTGCCCGACGGCCCCTCGGCGCTGCGCGCCGCCGAACGGCGCTGGCCCGACCTCGTCGTGCTCGACCTGATGCTGCCCGGCGTCGACGGGCTGCGGGTCTGCCGAGAGCTGCGCTCGCGGGGCCCGGTGCCGGTGGTGATGCTCACGGCGCGCAGCGACGAGGAGGAGCGGATCCTCGGCCTGGAGGTCGGCGCCGACGACTACGTCACCAAGCCGTTCAGCCCCCGCGAACTCGTCCTGCGGGTGCAGGCGGTGCTGCGGCGCGGCGCCCGGGACCCGGCAGTCACCGCACGCGGGGCGGGGCCCCTGCGCGCCGGGAACCTGGAGGCCGACCCCGCGGCCCGCCGCGCGGTGAAGGACGGGTGCGAACTGACGCTGACGCTGCGCGAGTTCGACCTCCTCGTCCACTTCCTGCGCCACCCCGGGCAGGTGTGCGACCGGGAGCGGCTCATGCGGGAGGTGTGGGGCTGGGAGTTCGGCGACCTGTCGACGGTCACCGTCCATGTGCGCCGCCTGCGCGCCAAGATCGAGGACGACCCCGCGCGGCCCCGCCTCATCCAGACGGTATGGGGAGTCGGCTACCGCTTCGACCCCGAACCCACTTCTGACCCCGAACCCACTTCTGGCCCCGACCCCGCATCTGGCCCCGAACCCACTTCTGACCCCGAACCCACTTCTGACCCCGACCCCGCGTCCGGCCCCGGGCCCGTCGGCGGGTCCCGCCCCGAAGGGGCGTGGCGGCGTGCGTGATGTGTTGCTCATTGCTCTGTACGCGTTCCTCGGTGCGGCCGGTGTCGGACTGTTGGGTGCGGCGGCGTTGCGGGTGCTGCGGCGCCGGTCCCTTGCCGCCTCGCTCGCCGTACTGGCCGCCGTCGCGGTCGGGGCGATGCTGGCGGGCACGCTCGCCGTGGCATGGGCGATGTTCCTGTCCTCGCACGACCTGTCCGTGGTCACGACGGTCGTCGCGATGGCCGCCGCCGTCTCGCTCGTCACGGCGCTGCTGCTGGGCCGCCAGATTGTGGCGGGCTGCCGCGATCTGGCCGTCGCCGCCCACGGCTTCGGCGAGGGCGGCACCTTCGCGGCGCCCACCCGCCCCGTGCCCGCCGAACTCGCCGCGCTCAGCCAGGAGCTGGCCGCCACCAGCGAGCGGCTGGCCGCCTCGCGGGAACGCGAGCGCGCGCTGGAGGCGTCGCGGCGCGAGCTGGTCGCGTGGATCTCGCACGACCTGCGCACCCCGCTGGCCGGGCTCAGGGCCATGTCCGAGGCGCTGGAGGACGGCGTGGCCGACGACCCCGACCGCTACCACCGGCAGATCCGGACCGAGATCGAGCGGCTCAACGGAATGGTCGGCGATCTCTTCGAACTCTCCCGTGTCCACGCCGGAACGCTGCCCCTCAGCCGCTCCCGCGTCAGCGTCTACGACCTGGTCGGCGACGCGCTGGCGGGGGCCGCGCCGCTCGCCCGCGAGCACGGCGTCCGCCTCGCCGACGGCCCCCTCGACGCCGCGCCGGTCGAGGTGGACGCGGTGGAGATGACCCGGGTGCTGGCCAACCTCCTCGTCAACGCCATCCGTCACACCCCCGCCGACGGCACCGTGGCCGTCGCCGCCGAACGCCGCGCCGATACGGTCGTCCTGTCCGTCACGGACGCCTGCGGCGGCATCCCCGACGAGGACCTGACGCGGGTCTTCGACACCGGCTGGCGCGGCAGCCGCGCCCGGACGCCGCCCGCGGGCGCGGGGCTCGGCCTGGCGATCGTGCGCGGCATCGTCGAGGCCCACGCGGGCCGCGCGGACGTACGCAACGTCGCCGGAGGCTGCCGTTTCGAGGTCACGCTCCCCTTGTCCACGGCTCGTCCGTAGACGTCCCCGGAGCGGTGGGGCTGCGCCCCGGCTGCCCCTTGCCGCGCGTGGCAGGCTGCGGGTGCGTCGTGGCTGGCCGCGCAGTTCCCCGCGCCCCTGAAGCTGCCCCTTCGGGGCGTCACGGGTGCGCCCCGTCAGGGGCGCGGGGAACTGCGCGAGCGACCACGACGCGGGCCGCGGTCCGCGATGCGACGCGAGGGGCAGGACCGGCACGGCCCCGCTATTCCGTTCGCGCCGCGAACTCCCTCATCCCCTCCTCGAAGGAGACCTCCGCCTTCCAGCCGAGGCGGGAGCGCAGCAGCCCCGAGTCCGCCGTCACATGGCGGACGTCGCCGAGCCTGAACTCGCCGGTCACCACCGGCGCCGGGCCCCCGTGGGCCGTGGCCAGGGCGCGGGCCAGGTCGCCGACGGTGCGGGGCTCGCCGCTCCCCGTGTTGTACGCGGCGAAGCCGCCCCGCTCCCGCTCGTCCAGGGCTCCCAGGACCAGCGCGTTGGCCGCCGCCACGTCCCGTACGTGGACGAAGTCCCGCCGCTGGCCGCCGTCCTCGAACACCCGGGGTGCCTCGCCCCGGGCCAGCGCCGAGCGGAAGAGCGCGGCGACGCCCGCGTACGGGGTGTCGCGGGGCATCCCCGGGCCGTACACGTTGTGGTAGCGCAGCGACACCGCCCGGCCGCCGGTCGCGCGGGCCCAGGCGGCGGCGAGGTGCTCCTGGGCCAGTTTCGTGGTCGCGTAGACGTTGCGGGGGTCGGCGGGGGCGTCCTCGCCGACGAGGCCGGGGACCAGGTCCTGTCCGCAGCGCGGGCACCGGGGCTCGAACCGCCCCGCCGCGAGGTCCCGTTCGGCGCGCGGCCCCGGGCGTACGGTGCCGTGGCGCGGGCAGTCGTACCGTCCCTCGCCGTACACCACCATCGATCCCGCGAGCGCCAGCCGCCGTACGCCCGTCTCGGCCATCGCGGCGAGCAGGACGGCGGTGCCGAGGTCGTTGCAGCCGACGTAGTCGGGCGCGTCGGCGACGCCCTCGCCGAGGCCGACCTTCGCGGCCTGGTGGCACACGGCGTCCACGCCGCGCAGGGCCTTACGGACCCGCTGCTCGTCCCGTACGTCCGCGCGGACGCAGGGCACCCCCTCCGGGAGGGAAGGGGGCCCCGCCGTGTGGGCGCCGGGCCGCAGCGCGTCGAGCACGAGCGGTTCGTGCCCCCAGGAGACGAGTGTGCGGACGATGTGGGAGCCGATGAACCCGGCTCCGCCGGTGACGAGTACGCGCATGCGCCGACGCTAGGACGCCGCGCCCCCGGACGGGACCGACACGCGTACGACGTCCGCGTTCCGTAAGACCCGGATCGGGCTGAGGACCCGGCCCCCGGCCCCGGGCCCGGGGACGGTCACCAGCCGGTGACCAGCGCGTGGTTGAGGACGAGAGCCACCGCCGCCTGGGCGGCGAGCCACGGGCGGCGGGCCCGGTCGGGGAGGAAGGCCGCGGCAGGGAGCAGCCAGAGGGCGAAGGGCAGCCAGATGCGTTCCGTCTCGGCCTTGCTCATGCCCGAGACGTCGGCCACGACGACGGCGGCCAGCGCGGCGGCGACGAGCAGCGCGACGGCCCGCCGCGCCCCGCCGTCCCGTACGGAGGGCAGCGCGCGGCGGAGCCCCGCCACGCACGCGGGGCCGATGACGAGCGCCGTGCAGGCGAGGTTGGCCCAGACCCAGTACCCGTACGGCCGGATGCGCGCCGCCCCCTGGTAGTAGCGCTCGACCAGCAGTCGGTACCCCTCCCACCAGTCGAAGCCCAGCCCGGTGAAGACGGCGGGCACCACGAGCGCCCCCGCGGCGACGAGAGGCAGCGGCCGGACCGTACGGGCCGCGAGCAGCACCCCGGCGCCGACGAGCGCGAAGAGGCCCAGCCCGTAGGAGAGGTAGCACAGCCAGCCGGCCAGCAGACCCGCGCCGAGCGCCGCGATGAGGGAGAGGCGTCCGGTGCGGGACGCCGCGTACGCGAGCAGCGCGACGGCCCAGGCGGCGACCGCGGCGAAGTACCCGTCGGCGGAGACGCCCACCCAGACCGCGGCGGGTGCCAGGACGAGGAACGGCGCGGCACGCCGCGCGCACTCCTCGCTCGCCAGCCACCGCAGGGCGAGCAGGACGGCGGCGACGGCCGAGGCACCGGTCACCACGCACCAGGCCGCGGCCCAGGCGCCCCCGCCGAGGCCGATCCGGTCGAGCGCCACGAACGTCAGCGTGGCGCCGGGCGGGTGCCCGGCCACATGGGCGGGCCAGTTGTCCGGCGCGTCCATGAGGATGTGGCCGGTGAAGCCGCGCAGGGCCGCCGGGACGTCGCCGAAGCGGTCCATCACCGTGAGGTACTCGTACTTCGTGGTGAGCCGCCCCGCGAAGCCGCGTCGCCAGCCGTCGACCAGCGCGAGCGAGAAGATCCAGGCGGCGGAGGCCGCCCAGCCGACCAGGGGCAGCGCGCGCCGCGGGAGCCGGTCGGCGAGCGGCGGCCCGTACGCGATCACCGCCGCGGCGACGAGGACGGCGGCCGGGGTGCCCGGCCCCCAGTGCGGCTCCCACCGCGCGTACAGCGGCGGCCAGCCCACCCGCAGGCTGCCGTCCGCGCGTTCGATCGCGTGCCCGGCGACGACGGCCGCGGCCACGAGCGCGGTCGCGGCGGCGACGGCGTACAGGTCACGGTTCCGGCGGCGGTCGGGGCGTCCCTCGGCGTTCACCCGGGAACCGTAGGGCGCGTCCGGCACCGCGCGGGGGACGGCGCGGCGGACGTCAGACTTCCGTCATGTCCGGAGGGCCGGGACCGGTGACCGAGGACCAAGGACTTCCGGGCGGCAGGGACTCCAGGAGGTGCGCGGCCGCTTCCCGCGCGTACGGCGGTGCGGGGGCGCGGTCGCGCAGGTGGAGCGCCGTCGCCGTGAGGGACGCGGCCGTACGGGTGGAGCCGGTCGACGCGGCCGTCACGGCCGGCTCCGCGGCGAGCCGCGCGGCGTCGGTCCACGCGCCCGCGCGGGCCGCGGTGGCGAGGAGTCCGGCCGCGAACAGGTGCCGGTAGGACGGGCCGGGCGCGGCCACCGCCGCCCGCAGCGGCGCCAGCGCGCGGTCCCGGTGCCCGAGGCGCGCGTGCACCCAGCCCAGGTGACCGAGGAGTTCGGGCTCGTCGATCCACCAGGCCCAGTGCGGGTCGCGCGCCGAGACGCCGTCCAGGAAGGCCGTACGGGCACGTGCCGCCAGCGCCGTCGCGTCCCGCTCCCCGCCGAGCCGGGCCACCGCGTGCGCCCGACGCAGCAGGACGAGGCTCGCGACGCGCGGCGGGAGCGCGCGGGGCCCGGCGGCGGCCCGGTGCGCCGCCTCCAGGGCCGCGCGCGGCCGGTCGACGTGGGTCAGCAGCATGCTGTGGTTGAGCAGGACGAGCCGTGCCGTTCCCCGGTCCCCGCACCGCTCGGCGAGGCCCAGCGCCCGCGCGTTCGCCCGCGCGGCCGGGGCGGGGAGGCCCGCGTCGAAGAGGACCCAGCCGACCACCCCGTACAGCTCCGCGAACGCCGCGAGCCGGTCGCCGCCCCCGACCCCCCGGCGCCGCCGGCGAGCCACCGCAGCGCCTCCCGCACGGCGGGAAGCGCGACCGCCGCACCGTCCCGCGCGTCGAGCGCGACCAGGTGCCGGACGAGAGCACGTGCGCCGTCGACGTCCAGCCACGGGGCCGGCGCGGGGGCGTCCTCGATGCCCGGGGTCCGTGCGGGGACGTGTCCGCCGTGCCCGGCGTCCGGGCGCACGGACCGGACGCGCTGCCCGGGTCCGGGGTTCCGGTCACGGAGTCCGGGGCCGACCGGGGGCTGTGCGCCGGGCCTCGGGCCCGTGGCGCGTGCGGGGCCCCACACACTGTGTCCGGCATCGCCGGCGGCGAAGTCCCGTACGGCGGCGCCCTCAGCGGCCACGGGCGCTCCTGGAGCCCGGGGTGTCGCCGGTGCCCCGGCGCGCGGGGCGTGAGTGGCGGTGGCCCGTGCCAGGTTCCCGTCCGGTCTGCCCGGCGTCGGCGGCCACGCGCCGTGCCGGGGTCCGGGGGCCGGGGGCGCAGGGAAGGGGAGACCGGTCGTCGCGTCCGGTCATGCCACCCAAGGTCGCCGTCCCGGGCCCGGGGTCTCGTCGTCCGTGAGGCCGCCGGCGAAGGCGGTGGCCAGGCGGGCGGCGGCCTCCTCGATGTCCTCGGGCCGCAGCGTGAACGGGATCCGCAGCCGGTGCTCGTGCGTGCCCGGATCCACGCCGAAGCGGGCGCCGCCCTCGATCCGTACGCCCTGCCGCAGCGCCGCGCGCGCCAGCGCCGACGCGACGGGCCTGCCGAGGTCCACCCAGAGCGAGAGGCCGCCGGGCGGCGTGCGCCAGCGCCACTCCGGGAGGTGGCGGGAGAGGGCAGCGGTCAGGGCGTCGCGCTGGGCGCGCAGGGCCGGGAGGCGCCGCCGCAGCACCTCGGTCTCGCGCTCCAGCAGGCCGAGGCCGACCAACTGGTCGATGACGGGGTTCGCCATGTCCGCGGGCACGCGGGCCGTCGCCAGCTCCGTCACGAGCTGCGAGCAGCCCGTACGGATCCAGCCGACGCGCAGCCCGCCCCAGTGGGTCTTGCTCAACGAGCCGACCGTCACGAGCTGTTCGCCCGTGCCGGGCGGGACGGCCGAGGCGAACGGCGGGGGAGCGGGCACGTCGAGCGCGATGTCCGAGACCGTCTCGTCGATCACCAGCCAGGTGCCGGTGTCCCGCGCGGTCTCCGCGATCCGCACCCGGTCCTCGTGCGGCATCAGCGCCCCGGTCGGATTCTGGAAGTCCGGGACGAGGTACGCGGCGCGCGGCGCCGACTGCCGCAGCGCCGAGGTGATCAGCTCGGTGTCCCAGCCGCAGTCGGTGACCGGCACCGGCACGGTGCGCAGCCCGGCGCGGCGCAGCGCGTCGAGCGCGTTGGGGTACGACGGGTTCTCGACCAGCACCCGGTCGCCGGGGCGGCCCAGCAGCGACAGGGCGAGCGAGAGCGCCTGCTGCGCGCCCGTGGTGATCAGGATCTGTTCCGGCCGGGTGGCGAGCCCCCGGCGGGTGAACCGTTCGGCGACGGCGGCGCGCAGCTCCGGCAGGCCGTACGGGTGGTAGCCGGGCGCCGAGGCGTAACGGGGCAGCGCGCGGCCCGCGTCCGCGTACGCGTCGAGCAGCTCGCTCTCCGGCGCGCCCGGCGCGGCGATCGCCAGGTCGAGGGTGCAGTCGTCGGCGGGGAACGAGGCCACGTTCGCCGGACGTCCGCCCTGCGGCAGCGCCGTCCACGTGCCCGCGCCGCGGCGGCTGAGCGCGTAACCCCCCTCGCGCAGCAGGTCGTACGCCGCGGTGACCGTGGCCCGGGAGACGCCCAGCGCCCCCGCCAGCTCGCGCTCGGCCGGGAGCCGGGTGCGGAGGGGAACCCGCCCGTCGAGGAGCAGCGTCCGTACGCCCCGCGCCAGGGCGCGGTATCCGGGGTGCGTCCCGGCCGTACGGGAGACGAGCCGGGCGAGTGTCTCCGCGCCGACCGCCGTCCTGTCCACAGAGTGGACCATCCGCATTTCAGCCATGCCAACTCTCCCGTATTGGCCCTGTCATCCAGGCCAATCAGCCTACAGACTCCTCGCACCACCGGGTTTGGCCCGGAACGACGGAGAGGAGACCTCCGCGCGGACCCTCGACGGGGAGGGCACGGGCGGACGGGAACGGAAGGGGAGGTACGGCATGCGGGGACCGGGTTCCGCACGCGTCGTCGTCGGAGTCAGCGGCTCGCTCGCGAGCCTCGCCGCGCTGCGGGCCGCCGCGCGGGAGGCCCGGCAACGCGGCGCGACGCTCGTCGCGGTGACCGCCTGGGCACCGCCCGAGGGCGAACGCGCGTACCTGCGCCGCCCGGACCGCGCCTGGCTCCGGCACTGGCGGGACGAGGCGCGGGCGCGGCTCGACCGGGCCTTCGACGAGGCGTTCGGCGGTACGCCGCCGGGGGTGCCGGCCGTCGAACGCCGCGTGGTCCGCGACCGGCCGGGCCCCGCCCTGTGCGCCGCGGCCTCCGAGCCGGAGGACCGTCTGGTGCTGGGCGCCCGTGCCGGGCGGGTCCGTCGGTACGTTCTCGCCCACGCGCGCGTCCCCGTCCTCACGGTCCCCGCCCCGGCGGAGCCGCGACGGGTACGGCGCGCCCTGCGGCGTGTCTCGGCCGCCGACTTCGTGGCTGGACCGCGCGGGGGGCCGGGCTGAGAGTGCCTCTCGCTGCGCGTCGCGGGCCGCGGGTGTGTCGTGGCTGATCGCGCAGTTCCCCGCGCCCCTCAGTTGGTGCCCTGTGTCAGTCGGTCAGGGCCCGGGCCACGCCCTTCTCCTCCGGGCCCAGGAAGTGGGGGTCCGGGGTGAAGGCGGACTCCAGGGCGGCCTTCGTGGCGCCGGGGAGTTCGCGGAGGGAGGCGGCGTACCAGGTCGCGTCGCGGGGCTCGGGGACCGGGACGCCGTGCGAGGCGATGCCCGCGGAGCGGCACAGCGCGGCGGCCCTGCGGATGTGGAAGTCCTGACTGACCAGCAGCGCGTGGCGCACCCCGAAGACGCGGCGGGCGCGGCTGCACGAGTCCCAGGTGTCGAACCCCGCGTAGTCGGCGACGACATGGCGCGCGGGCACGCCGTGCGCGGCGAGGTAGCGGCGCATCGCGGAGGGCTCGTCGTACTCCTCGCGGCTGTTGTCGCCGGAGACGAGGACCGCACGGACCTTGCCGCGCGCGTACAGCTCGGCCGCCGTGTCGAGGCGGTGAGCGAGGTACGGGGAGGGCTCGCCGTCCCACAGGCCCGCGCCGAAGACGAGCGCGACGGGCGCGGAGGGCGCGTCCGCCGCCGTACGGGCGAGCCGGTCGTCCGTCGTGAGCCGGAGCCAGGTCGCGGGGAGCAGCGCGAGCACGCACAGCGCCACCACGGCCCGGACGGCCCGGCGTCTGCCCCGCCGGGTGCGGGGGACGAGGCGGGTCGGACGCAGGGCGCGCAGGGCGTCGTACAGCGGCATGTGTGCAGTCACGCGTACGCGCGTACGAGCGGTTGCGGGCGGGACGGCGGCGGTCAGCCCTTCGGCCGGACCGCGCGGCCGGCCTCGGTCCGGAGCGCGGTGAAGGCGGGGAGGCCGCGGGTGCCGATCTGGTCGCGCTCGGCGGGGAGCGTGACGGGCAGGTCGGCGTGGACGCGTCCGGGGCCCGGGGCGAGGACGACGACGCGGTCGCCGACGTAGACGCTCTCGTCGATGCCGTGCGTGACGAACAGGACCGTCATGCCCGCGGAGCGGTGCAGCCGCAGCAGCAGGTCCTCCAGGTCCTCGCGGGTCTGCGCGTCCAGCGCGCCTGGGGGCACCGCCCACGCCGTTCAGGCGGTGGGGGAGGCTCGTCCATGAGCAGCAGCGCGGGCCGCGTGGCGAGCGCGCGGGCCAGCGCGACGCGCTGCCGCATGCCGCCGGAGAGCTGCCAGGGGCGGCGCCGTTCCGTGCCCGCCAGGCCGACCTGCTCCAGCATGCGCGCCGCCTCCTCGTGCCGCCGGGCGCGGTCGAGGCCCCGGCGGCGCAGCGGCAGGGCGACGTTCTCGCGGACGGAGAGCCAGGGGAAGAGGGAGCGGCTGTAGTTCTGGAAGACCACGCCGAGCCGGTCGGGGACGCGGTCCACGGGCGTGCCGTCGAGCACGATCCGGCCGGTGGCGGGGCGGGTGAGCCCCGCGACGCAGCGCGGCAGCGTGGACTTGCCGCAGCCGGAGGGGCCGACGAGGGCGAGCAACTGGCCGTCGGGCACGGTCAGGTCGATGTCCGCCAGCACGGGCGGCCCGTCTCCGTAGCGGTGGCCGAGGCCCTCGGTCTCCGGCACGCGCGTCACTCGCCGCCCGTGCCGTAGGGCGGGGTGTCGTCGGCGAGGACCGGGACGTGGAGCAGCGCGGGGCCCTCGTCCGGGCCGAGTCCGAGCGCCCGGTCGAGCGCCCCGGGCAGTTCCACGGCCCGTTCGACGCTGCGGCCGGGGCAGCCGAACGAGGCGGCGAGCGCGGCGAAGTCGATGCCGCCGATCGCGGTCCCCGGTACCTCGGGGACGCCGATACGGGCGCCGAGCCCGCGGACCGCGCTGTAGCCGCCGTTGTCGAGCAGCACGAACGTCACCGGGGCGCGGTGGCGCACGGCGGTCCACAGGGCCTGCACCGCGTAGAGCGCCGAGCCGTCGCCGAGCAGGCAGACCACGCGGGCGGCGCCCTCGGGGCCGGGCGGCGCGTCCCGTTCCGCGAGGGCCCGTCCTATGGCCAGGGGCAGGCCCCAGCCCAGGCCGCCGCTGCCGGTGGTGAGGAACCGGCCCGGGCCGCTGAGCGGCAGCCGGGCGTGCAGGATCTCGCGGTGGCTGGGCGCCTCCTCGACGAGCACGGCGCCGTCGGGCAGCCGCTCGCGCAGCAGGTCCAGCAGGAGTTCGGCGGAGGCCGTGTCGCCCGCCCGCGCGGCCGGGGGCGCGGGCCGGGGCGGCGGCGCGGCCCTGTCGGCCTTGCGGACCTGTCCGTTGAGCGCCCGTACGGCCGGGCGCAGCGTGGTGACGAGGCTGGTGCCCACCGGCAGCCAGGCGGCCTGGGCGGGGTCGCAGTCGAGGTGGTGGAGCGCGGTGCCCTCGGGCAGCGGCGGCGCGTCCGGGTCGCCGCTCGCCAGGTGGTACGTGAACAGCGGGGCGCCGAGGGCCAGTACGAGGTCGTACGGGGCGAGCGTGCCGGAGAGCCGGTCGGGGACGGGCGGGAGGAAGCCCTGGAAGAGCGGGTGGCGTTCGTCGAAGCCCGAGCGTCCGGAGAGCGGGCTGATCCAGACGGCGGCCCGGGTACGTTCGGCCAGCTCGGCCACCTCGTGGTACGCGCCCTCGTCGTCGACGCCGGGCCCGACGACGAGGGCGGGGCGCGCCGACGCGTCGAGGGCGCGGGCGAGTTCGGCGAGCGCCTCGGGGTCGGCGGTGTGGCCGCTGTGCACGGTGCGCGGGGCGACGGGCCGCGCGGGGCGGTCCCAGTCGTCCTCGGGGACGGAGAGGAAGACCGGGCCCCGGGGGTGGGCCATGGCCAGCCGGTGGGCCTCGGCGAACGCGGCGGGCACGTCGGCGGCGCGCTCGGGCTGCCGTGTGTACTTCACGTACGGCTCGGGGAAGCGGGCCGGGTCGTCGGCGCCGAGGAACGGCCTCGTCGGCAGCAGCGACCGGGACTGCTGGCCCGCGACGAGGACGAGCGGCACCCGGTCCCGGAAGGCGTTGAACACCGAGCCCAGCGCGTGCCCGACGCCCACCGCCGAGTGCAGGCTCACCAGCGCGGCGCGGCCGGTGCCGAGCGCGTGGCCGGCGGCCATGGCGACGGCGGTGGACTCCTGGAGCCCGAGGACGTAGCGGAAGTCCTCGGGCCAGTCGCGGAACATGCGGACCTCGGTCGAGCCGGGGTTGCCGAAGACGATGGTCATCCCGGCGGCCCGGCAGAATTCCCTCACGGACTCACGGACGGTGGGTGCCATCCGCGTCACCTCCTCGGTGGGCGAACGGATCGACGAGCCGTTCGACGGCCAGCAGCAGGCTGTTGAGCAGATGCCCGAGCGCGCCCAGGAGCAGCCCCGGCACGATCCCGCAGACGGCGGCCGTGCCGAACCCGGCGAGCACCCGGCCGACGCTGGGCGGCAGATTGGCCACCGCGTCGTCCGTGAGGAACAGCCGCGAGGCCGGGCCGTCGAACCAGAGCCGGTGCGCGTGCCCGAGGATCCGCGCCGGGGGCGGGAAGCAGACGCTGTCGCGCAGCAGCGCGGCGGCCTGCCAGAGCGCCACGGCGGCCACGGGCACGCCCACCCGGAGCGGCAGATGGGACCTCATGCCCCCTCCGTCTCCGTACGGTGGCCGGGGCCCAGGGGAAGAGCCGCCGCTCGGCGGCGACCAGCACCCCGTTGATCACCAGCCCGAGCACCCCGGCCCACACGACCCCGTCCAGGAACGCCGCGTCCCCGGCGAGTTCCGCGGCGCGCGCCAGCACCTCGGAGGCGGGCGGCAGGAAGTCGCGCCGCACCAGTCCCGTACGGCTCGCGGTCTCCAGCGCGGCGAGGGCCCCGGCCACTCCCACGGTGCCCAGCAGCGCGTCCCTGGGCTTCACTTCCCCGGCTCGTGGAGCACGTCGCCGGCGGCGAGCTTCTTCTTGAGGAGGCCCTGCTCGCGCATCTCCCTTATGAGCCGGTCGAGAGGGGAGGCGCTGGCCGTCTCCGGGTACGCGGGCAGCTTGAGGGCGGCGGCCTCGTCGGGCTCGATCTCTGTGTAGGAGGGCAGCACCTTCGCGACCGCCTCCCGGTCCTCCGCCGCGACGGCCTGGCCCTTGCGCAGGGCGCGGACGAACGCGGCGGCCGTCTTCGGGTTCTTCTCGGCGAACTGCTCGGTGGTCGCGTAGCCGCTGAGCGGAATCCCGTCCGCGGGCGACGCGTCCCCGTCCACGACCGTACGGGCCTTCAGCTTCCGCTTGAGCGCGGTGCGGAACGGCTCCGCGATGTGCACCGCGTCCACCTGGCCGCGCTCCAGCACCGTGGCCATCTGCGGGAAGGGCACCTGCCGGTAGTCGGGCCGCCCGGCGCCCTCCTGGCGCAGGATGCCGTTGAGGGTGAGCGACTGGATGTTGTTGAGGATGTTCACGGCGACGCGCTTGTCCTTGAGGTCCCGCGCCGTCCTGATGTCGGACTCCGGGGGGACGAGCACGTCCATCATGTGCGGCGCGTTGCGCGCGCCCTCCGCGAGGTAGGGGGTCTTGAGCGTGCCCTTCTCGCGGGCCTGGAGGAATTTGACGTAGTCGGCGCCGCCGATGATGTCCACCTGGCCCTTGGCGAGCGCGGGCAGCGCCTGCACGCTCTGCTGGACGGGCCGGACGCGGACGGTCAGCCCCTCTCTCTCGAAGAACTTCCGCTCGATGGCGAGATGCAGCCCCGCCACGTCGGCGAGCGGCAGCCCCGCGACGGTGAGGGTCGTCTTCTCCGGCCCGTCACCGCCGCCCCCGCCGTCGCCGGAGCCGTCTGCGCACCCGGTCAGCAGGAGTGCGGAGACCGTGATGATGGTGGCCAACTTAGCTGATACAACGCTCAGTTGGATCCTCATGAGCCGTCACCATACGTGACATGTCCATCACGCACCATACGCCACCGCTCCGCGGGTGCGCTGGGCAGGGGCTGCCCCGTGCTGTGCCTTGCAGGCTGCGGATCGGCGGTGGTTGCCCGCGCAGTTCCCCGCGCCCCTTAAGGGCACTTCCCGGAGCACCCCGTCAGGAAGCGCCCCGTCAGGGGCGCGGGGAACTGCGCGACGAGCCACGACGCGCCCGCAGCCTGCGACGTACCGCACGGGGCAGCCCCTGCTCAGTCCGGGCTAGACCTCGCACACCGAGCGCAGGGCCCGCTCCGTCCCCGTACGGTGCAGGCCGTCCTGGTGCCGCTCGCGGACGACTGCGGCGCGGAGCCGGAAGGGGCAGGCCCTTTCCGCGCGGACGGCGCGGGTGCGGCGGAGTTCGTCGAGCAGGTCGGTGGTGATCCGGTCGAGGGCGGGCCGGACCTCGGCGCCCAGGTCCGGCGCGCGGCGCGGCCGTTCGGCCGGGTGCGCGCGCCACCGCGCGTGGAGCGCGCGCTGCACCAGCTTGTTGGCCTCGATCTGGTCGCGGAACACGGCGGTCGTACGGGCCGGGTCGAGGCCCCGTGCGGGCGAGCGGCGTGCGACGTCGGCCAGCAGCCGCCGCTCCCGCCCGGGGTCGTCGACCGGCTTGCCGGTGAACCACTTGGCGGCGGCGACCTGGTCCGCCAGCCCGACGCGCCGTGCGGACAGGTCGGCGAGCGGGGCGAGGGACTGCCGCACGTCGGGCGGGGCGGACCCCAGCGCCTGGGCCGGTGCGGGGAGGGCCAGGAGCGCGGCGGCGAGCAGTGCTCCGCCCGTACGGAAACGGGCAAGGCGGGCGCGGGGCAAGGGAGATCCTCTCGTCGGACGGCGGTCGTCGTGCCATGCCTGCCCCGCGTGCGCCTCGTCCTCCGCGCGGGCGGCCCCCGCTCACCCCGACGAGCGACGCGCGGACCGGGCGCTGGCCGGATCCCGACCGGTGAGGCGGCCGGTGAGGTGGGCATCGGAGCGCTGCGGGGGAGACATTCCGTATGGGTGTTCCCCCGCACACGGAGCCGCTGTACCTGGAACCGATGCTGGCGTCGCGCCTCGCCTCGCTGCTGCGGTCCGGCCCCTTCCTGCACGGACTCGTCCGAGGACTCGGGTCCCCGCTCAACCTCGTGCTGCCGGAACAGATCGCCGACAACCTCGCGCGCTTCCGTGCCGTCCACCGCCGCCACCGGCTGGGCGGACAGGTGTACTTCGCCCACAAGGCCAGCCGCTCCCGCGCCCTCGTACGGCGGCTCGCGGCGACCGACGCGGGCATCGACGTCGCCTCGGCCGCCGAGGCCCAGCACGCGCTCGGCGCGGGCTTCGCCCCCGGCCGGGTCCTGGCGACGGGCCCGAAGAACCCCGCGTTCCTGTGGCTCGCGGCCCGCAGCGGCACCACCGTGCACATCGACGGCGCCGCCGAACTCGACGCGCTCGCCGGGCTCGTCCGCCGGTACGGGCTGCCGCGCGTACGGATCGTGCTGCGGCTCTCGGCGTTCTCCCCGGCGCCCGCCTCTCCCGTCACCCCCGCCGCGTCCGGCACGGCGGGAGCCGCCGGGGGCGGCGTCCGGCAGCTCAGCCGCCGCAGCAGGTTCGGCACGCCCGTCGCGGAGCTGGACCCCCTCCTCAAGACCGTCGAACGGCACGCCGACGCCGTCGAGCTGACCGGCGTCGGCTACCACCTGGACACCACCAGCCTCGCCGAGAAGGCCCTCGCCCTCGAAGGCTGTGTGCTCGCCCTGAACGAGTGCCGGGGGCGCGGCCTGACCCCCCGCGTCATCGACATCGGCGGTGGCTTCGGCGTCAACTACCTCGCGCACGCCGCCCAGTGGGAGCGCTGGACGACGGAGCTGACGCAGGCCGTGCTCGGCCGCCGGGAGCCGCTGACCTGGCGCCGCCACGGCTACGGGCTGCGCAACGAGGGCGGGACCCTGCGCGGCGCCCTCGCCCTCTACCCCGCGCACCGCCCGGTCGCCGCCGAGCGCTATCTCGACGCGCTGCTCGCCCACCCCGCGCCCACCCTGGGCCGCCCGCTGGCCTCGCTGCTCCTGGAGAACCTCTACGACCTGTGCACGGAGCCGGGCAGGGCGCTGGCCGACCAGTGCGGGGCGACGCTGGCCCGCGTCCTGGAGGTGCGCCGCACGGAGGACGGCGAGCCCCTCGTACGGCTGGAGGCCAACGCCGACGACATCGGCCTGGAGGAGCACGGCGTGCACGTCGATCCGGTCCTCGTCCCGCGCGGACGCGGGCACGAGGGCGGCCCCGTCGGCGTCCATCTGGCCGGGAACCTCTGCCTGGAGGCGGACCTGATCACGCGGCGGAAGGTGTTCCTGCCCCGCCCGCCGCGCCCCGGCGACCTGCTGGCCTTCGCCAACACCGCGGGCTACTGCATGGACTTCAGCGCCGACGAGGCCCAGCAGCAGCCCGTCGCCCGCAAGGTCGCCGTATGGCAGGAGCCCGAAGAGGCCGCGGACGGACATCCGCAGGACGGACATCCGCAGGACGGACATCCACAGGACGGAGAGGCATGGCGCTGGACCCTGGACGAGGAGTACTGGCCGATCGCGGAACGGGAGGACTGACATGAGGTGCGAGCGCATCACCGACGCCATCGGCAACACCCCTCTCCTGCGTATCGACCCGGACGTGCACGGCCTGCGCCACATCGACCTCTACGCGAAGCTGGAGATGCTCAACCCCTTCGGCTCCGTCAAGGACCGGGCCGCCTGGAACATGGTCCGGCCCGGACTCGACGCCGCGCGCGAGGAGGGCCGCACCGTCGTCGAGCTGTCCAGCGGCAACACGGCCAAGGCCCTCGCGGCGCTCGCGGGCCTGCACGGGGTGCCGTTCAAGACCGTCACCAACCGGATGCGCATTCCCGAGCACAAGGACCTGCTCCTGCTGCTCGGCGCCGAGATCGAGGAGCTGCCCGGCCGCACCGAGTGCCTGGACCCGACCCAGACCGACGACCCGATGACCCTCTTCCACCAGGCCCTCACCGAGCCGGACGGCAGCTACCTCTACACCGACCAGTACTTCAACGAGCGCAACACCCGCGCCCACGCGGACGGCACGGGCCCCGAGATCCTCAAGGACCTCGACGGGCGGGCCCCCGACTGGTTCATCGCCTGCGTGGGCACCGCCGGGTCCTCCTCGGGCGTCGCGCGCGTGCTGCGCGACCACGACCCCGGGGTGGGCGTCGTCGGCCTCGTCGCGCACAAGGCCGACTTCGTGCCCGGCATCCGTACCCTCGACGAGGTCCAGGAGGTCGGCCTCTTCGACCCGGCCGCGTACGACACGATCGCCCCGGTCACCTCCGACGAGGCGCTCGACGGGATGCTGACCCTCGCGCGCCGCTGCGGCGTGCTCGCGGGCCCCACCGGCGGCGCCGCGTACACGGGAGCCGTGCGCCATCTGCGCCCGCTCGACGAGGAACTGGCCGGGCAGCCCGGGCGGGAGGAGCGCGCCACGGCCGTCTTCATCGTCTGCGACCGCATCGAGAGCTACCTCGGCTACGTCCGCGAGCGCCGCCCCGAACTCCTCGGCGGTGCCGCCCGGCAGCACGTCCCCGCCGACATCGGCCCCGCCGAGGCCTCCGCGACCGAGATCGGCGTCGAGGACGCGCGCGACTGGCTCGCCCGGGACCGCCCGCTCGTCGTGGACCTCCGCAGCCCCTTCGCGTACGCGGCGCTGCACATCGACGGCTCGGTCAACATCGTCGAGGAGCTGTTCGACGAACTCGTCCGGGACGGCATGCCGTTCAGCAGAAGCCGCCCCGTGCTGCTGGCCTGCCCGGTGGGGGAGCGGTCCGGGATCTACGCGGCGCTGCTCGCCCGGCGCGGCCACCCCGAGGTGCGCAGCCTGCGCGGCGGGATCATCGCCTGGCGCGACGCGGGCGCCCCGCTGGTGAGGGACTGACGCCCGTGACGACTCAGCAGGCCCCCGCCGCACGCGTCCTGGAGGAGCTGCGCGCCTGGCACGAGGAACTGCGCGTCCAGTTCCCCATCCTCGCCGCCCACCCCGAACCGGCGTACCTCGACAGCGCGGCCACCAGCCAGAAGCCCGAGGCGGTCCTCGACGCCGTACGGGAGTACCTGACCACCAGCAACGCCAACGCCGGGCGCGGCACCTACCCCTGGGCCAACCGGACCACCGCGCTGGTCGAGGAGACCCGGCGCCGGATCAAGGAGTTCCTGCACGACCCCGACCCGGACCGCTCCGGCGTGCACCTCACCGGCGGCACGACCGAGGGGCTGCGGGCCGTCGCCCGCGACTGGCTCGCGCCGCAGCTCGCCGACGGCGACGAGATCGTCGTCCCCTTCACCGACCACCGGGCCAACCTCCACCCCTGGCTGGAGGTCCGCGACCTGATGGCACGGCAGGGCGTCCGCGTCCGGGTCCGCGCCCTGCCCGTGCAGGAGTCCTCCGGCGACTACGACACGGCGGAGCTGGCCAGAACGGTCACGCCGCGCACCCGGCTCGTCGCCGTCACCCACGTCCACCACGTCTACGGCGCCGACATGCACGTCCACCGCGTCCGCCGCGCCGTCGGGCCCGGCGTGCTGATCTGCCTGGACGCGGCGCAGAGCGTCGGCCACATGCCCGTGTCGATGGCCGAACTCGACGTGGACTTCGCCGTGTTCTCCGGGCACAAGACCCTCGCGCTGCCCGGGTCCGGCGCCGTGTGGGCCCGCAACGCGCGCGGGCCCGCCTTCGAGCCCGGCGGCTGGGACGGCAGCCCCAACACCACCGGGGCCGTCGCGCTGCTCGCCGCGCTCGACTGGCTGGACGCCGCGGGCACCGCCCGTATCGGACGCTGGACCCGCGCGCTGGCCGCCCAGTTGACCGACGGGCTGCGCCACCTGCCGTCGTACGAGGTGCTGGGCTGCGGGCGCAGCCTCGCGGCGGACTCCCCGGTGGCCCGGCGGCAGGGCATCGTCACCTTCCGGCACCGCCGTGTCGACTCCGGTGACCTGGGCTTCGTCCTCTACCACGAGGGCTTCATGGTGCGCTCCGACAGCCTCTGCCAGGGCGGCAGGGACGAGCGGCAGCGCTCGGTCCGGGTGAGCCTCCACGTCTACAACTCCCCGGAGGAGATCACCCGGCTCCTCCACGCGCTGGCCTCATTGGAGTGAGCCGACGCGAATGGGAACCGTTTCCACTTGTATCGTCCCCCGCATGGGACTGAGCATGGCCACCGCCGAGCGGTGGGTGCGCCGCTGGGAGGCGCAGCAGGAGCGGTACGCGCTCGACCGCGAGGAACGGTTCACCGTGATCGCCGACGTGGTCGAGCAGGCGACCGCGCACGTACGGCGCCCGCGCGTCGCCGACCTCGGCTGCGGCCCCGGCTCGCTCGCCGCCCGGCTCGCCCGCCGCCTCCCGCACGCCGCCGTCACCGCCGCCGACGTCGACGCGCTGCTCCTCGAACTCGGCCGCACCCACCACGCGGACGCCGCCCGCTTCGTGCACGCGGAGATCGGCGCCGACGGCTGGCTCCGCCAACTCGACCTCGACGGCCCGCTCGACGCCGCCGTCTCCACCACGGCCCTGCACTGCCTCGACGCCGCGGCACTGCGGCGTACGTACGAGGGCCTCGCCGACGTGCTGCGCCCCGGCGGCGTGCTCGTCAACAGCGACGGGAACGACGCGGCGAACGGCGACGGCGCCGGGCCCGTCGCGCGCCTCGCGCGGGAGGTCGGCCGCCGCCGCGCCGCGCGCCAGGGGCCGGCCGGCCGCGAGGACTGGGACACGTGGTGGCGCGCCGCCGCCGAGGACCCGGAACTCGCCGCGCTCCTCCCCGCCCCCGCCCCGGCGCGCACGCCGGGCCTCCGCCACAACGGGCTCGGCCCGGACGCGCACACCGCGCTGCTCCGCGAGGCGGGGTTCGCCGATGTGGCGCCCGTCTGGCAGTTCGGCGACGACTACGTGCTCGTCGCGGTCCGCTGAGCGCCCGTCGGCATAGGTTGGCCCCGTGACCCGTACGGCCCCGTCCGACGACGCCGACAGCAGCGGGAGTTGACCATGGAGCAGCGCGGAGCCGACGCCGGTATCGACACGGACGTGGCCCACTCGGCGCGGATCTGGAACTACTGGCTCGGCGGGAAGGACCACTACGACGTCGACAGCCAGGTCGGCGAGGAGATCGCACGGGCCTTCCCGGCCATCGTGCGGATCGCCCGCGCCGACCGTGCCTTCCTCGCGCGCGCGGTGCGGCACCTGGCAGATGAGGCGGGCGTGCGCCAGTTCCTCGACATCGGCACCGGCCTGCCCACGGTGGACAACACCCACGAGGTCGCCCAGCGTGCCGCGCCCGACGCGCGGATCGTCTACGTCGACAACGACCCCCTCGTCCTCGCCCACGCCCGCGCGCTGCTCTCCAGCACCCCCGAGGGCGCCACCGACTACCTCGACGCGGACCTGCGCGAGCCCGCCACGATCCTGGAAGGGGCCGCGCGGACCCTCGACCTCACCCGCCCCGTGGCCGTGACGCTGCTCGGCATCGTGCACTTCCTGCTCGACGACGAGGAGGCCCGGGAGATCGTCGGACGGCTCATGGACGCCGTGCCCTCCGGCAGCCACCTCGTCCTCTCGCACGCCACGGCCGTGGTCGACCCGGCGGGCATCTCCGCGAACATCCGCCTCTGGAACGAGCACGGCGAGCCCAGGATGCGCACCCGCACCCCCGAGGAGATCGCCCGCCTCTTCACCGGCCTCGACCTGCTCGACCCCGGCGTGGTCTCCTTCCCCCACTGGCGCCCCGAGCCCTCGCCGTGGGGCCCGCCCGAACCTCTCGACGGCTACTGCGGAGTGGCCCGCAAGCCCTGACCCCGGAGTTCGCGGAAGAAGGCGCGCACGTCGTCCACCAGCGCGCCGGGCGCCTCCATGGCCAGGAAGTGGCCGCCCGCGTCGAGTTCGGTCCAGCGCACGACATGGTGATCGCGCTCGGCCCACGGCCGTACGGTCACGTCGTGCGCGGAGAGCAGCAGCGCGGTCGGCACGGCGGGCGCGGGCGGCGGGGCGCCGTGTTCCGCCGGGTCCGACCAGGACCAGTCCGCCTCCACCGCGGCGAGCGCCTCGTAGTAGACCTGCGCGGCCGATCCCGCCGTGCCCGTCAGCCAGTAGAGCGCGACGGTGGTGAGGATACGGTCGCGGGAGACGCTCTCCTCGGGCAGGCCCTCCTCGGGGTGGGTCAGCTCCTTGAACTTCTCCACGATCCAGGCGAGCTGCCCGGCGGGGGAGTCGGTCAGTGCGTACGCGACGGTCTGCGGGCGCTTCGAATTGCACTGCAGATAGCCGTCGTTGAAGTTCTCCATCCGCTCCCAGCGCCGCCGGTCCGCGTCGCTCAGCCCGTCGAACTCGCCCTCGGCGCCCGTCGGGAAGCTGATCGCCCCGTTGAGATGGACGCCCGTCACGGCGTCCGGCGCCAGCTTGGCGATCTCCGGGCCGACCCAGGTGCCGGTGTCGTAGCCCTGGACGCCGTAGCGCTCGTAGCCGAGCCGCCGCATCAGGGCGGCCATCAGCTCCCCCATCCGCGCGGGGCCCGTGCCGGGGCCCGCCAGCGGGGTGGAGAAGCCGAAGCCGGGGAGGGAGGGGACGACCAGGTGGAAGGCGTCGGCGGGGTCGCCGCCGTGTGCCGCCGGGTCGCTCAGCGGGCCGACGACGTCGAGGAAGTCGGCGAACGTCCCCGGCCAGCCGTGCAGCAGCATCAGCGGCGTCGCGTCCGGCTCGGGCGAGCGGATGTGCGCGAAGTGCAGCCGCTGCCCGTCGATCTCGGTCGTGAACTGCGGAAGGGCGTTCAGCTCGGCCTCGCGCGCCCGCCAGTCGAAGCCGTCGCCCCAGTACGCGGCCAGCTCGCGCAGATAGGACAGCGGCACGCCCCGGCTCCAGCCGACGCCCGGCAGCTCGTCGGGCCAGCGCGTACGGGCCAGCCGCGCGGTCAGATCGTCCAGCTCGGCCTGCGGAACGGCGATGCGGAAGGGCTCCACGCCCTGCGGTGTGGTGTGCATGGCGCCGACGGTAGACTCCACGTAGGACAGTTCCGGTCCTAAGCGAAGGAGTTCGATGACGACCCCCGCCGCGCGCCTGCTGAAGCTGCTGTCCCTGCTCCAGAGCGGCGAGGACCGCTCCGGCACCGACCTGGCCGCACGGCTCGGCGTCACCACCCGCACGGTGCGCCGCGACGTGGACCGCCTGCGCGAGCTGGGATACCCCGTGCGCGCGGCCCGGGGCAGCGCCGGATACCGGCTGGGCGCCGGTGCCGCGCTGCCGCCGCTGATCCTGGACGACGACGAGGCGGTGGCCGTCGCCGTAGGGCTGCGGACGACGGCGGGCAGCTCGGTCGCGGGCATCGAGGAGACCGCGCTGCGCGCCCTCACCAAGCTCGAACAGGTGCTGCCACCCCGGCTGCGGCACCGCGTCACCACCCTTCAGGCGGCCACCGTCCACGTCGCGGCGCGCGGCCCCGCGATCGACCCCGCGACGCTGATGGCGCTCGCCGAGGCGTGCCGCCGCCGGGAGCGGCTCCGCTTCGACTACGAGAACCCCCGGAGCGGCACGTCACGGCGCGAGGCGGAGCCGCACAGCGTGGTCAGCTTCGACCGCCACTGGTACCTGATCGCCTGGGACCTGGGCCGCGAGGACTGGCGGACGTACCGTGTGGACCGCCTCGCGCCCCGTACGCCCACCGGCCCGCGCTTCACCCCGCGCCCCCTGCCCCACGGCGACGCCGCGACCTATCTGGCCCACCGGCTCTCCTCGCGCGCCTGGCCGCACCGGGCGACGGCCGTCCTGCACGAGCCCGTGGAGTCCGTCGCCGCGCGGCTGTGGCCCGGCACGGGCGTGGTCGAGGCGCTCGACGAGCGCTCGTGCCTGCTCCACGTCGGCTCGGACGACCTCTCCGACCTCGTATGGATGATCACCTCGGTGGACGCGGACTTCACGCTGCGGGACGGTCCGCCCGAACTGGCCGCCGCGCTCCGGGCCCAGGCCGCCCGCTGCCTCGGCGCGCTCGGCCCAGCCGGTGGTCGAGCGTGAGGATGTATGTGCCCGGGGGCGCCAGCGCGAGCAGCAGTGCGGCGGCGCAGGCGCTGAACACCGAGGCGTTCAGCGGCGCCTCGAACCCGGAGAAGAGGAACATCGACAGCGCGGAGCCCAGCACGCGCGCCAGAGCGGCCGGAGTCCGGCGGCCGAACCGGTGGCGGCCATCCGGCCGAGATCGCGGCGGAACGCGTCGTGCGCCGCGTACATCATCGTCAGATCGAGTCTGCTGTTCGTGGTCATGGGCGTGCCCTTCGAACGCACACGGAGACGCTCTCCGGAACATGTTGCCCCGAAGATTTGGAACAGAGTGCACCGTAAGGCGTGTCCGGTGCAAGCTGTTCCATAGATGCCGTGGCAGACTGGCCGCCGATCCGGAACGTCGAGATGGAGCCCGATGCCAGCCCCAGTCGAACGCGCGCACAGCCACGGAGCCGAGGCTGTCCGGGGGCCCGACCCGCGTGCCGTGCGCAGCCGCGCCGCCGCGCTGGCCGCTGCCCGCGAACTGCTGGTCGAGCAGGGGCTGCCCGGCGTGACGCACGTGGCCGTCGCCGCCCGTAGCGGCATCGGGCGCACCACGCTCTACCGGCACTGGCCCGACACCGCCGCGATGCTCAAGGACGCCATCGCCGAGCTGCTCGACACGGCCCAGCCCGAGCCCACGGGCGAACTGCGCGCCGACCTGCTCGCCCTGCTCCAGGGCACCCGGGAGCTGCTGCACCAGTCCGCGAGCGAGCGCGCGATGCGCACATTCATCGAACGCTCGGGCGTGGACCCCTCGTTCACCGACCTCAAGCACGCGATGTACCGGGCGGGCACGGCCGGATTCCGCCGCGTCCTGGCCGACGCGAAGGAGCGCGGCGACCTCCCCGCCGCCCTCGACATCGGCCCGGCCGTCGACCAGCTCGTGGGCCCCCTCTTCTTCCGCCGCCTCCTCGGCGACCAGGAGATCGCCCCCGAGTACGTCCGCGACACGGTCGACACCTTCCTGCGGTGCTACGGCGCCGGGGGCTGAACCGCCCGGGAAGATCCCGGCGGACCGTCGCGGCAGCTCACGCAACACCGCTTGCCGTTAGGGTTGTTGGGCCGTGACGAGCGGCCCCGACGCCGGTACGGAAGAGCGGAGCGCGCCATGCTGGACCCCCTTTCCCTGACCGCCATCACCGCGACGCTGGGCGCCGTCGGAATGGGGATGGCCAACGAGGCCGGGAAGCAGGCGTGGGAGTCGGCGGGCGGCCTCGTCCGCCGTATCGCCGGGCGCGAGGTGCCCGCCCCCGACGGCCCCCGCGACCTGGACGCCCTCGCGCACACCGTCCACGACGGAGTGCGGCGCGACCCCGCGCACGCGCGCGCCTGGCTCGCCCTCGCGCGCGGCGTCCCGGACCTCGCGCACGCCCCGCGCCCGAGACCCGAGTTCCCGTCCTCCACCCGCTTCTTCACCGACCGCGAGAAAGCCATGCGGAAGCTGGACCGCGAGGCGTCCCGGCGCGCCGACGGCCGCCCCAGGATCGCCCTGCTGCACGGCGGCCCCGGCATGGGCACCAGCGCGCTCGCCGTGCACTGGGGATGCCGCGAGGCGGCCCGCTTCCCCGACGGGCAGCTCTACGTCGACCTGCGCGGCTCCGCCACGGGCGGCGCGCTGGACGCGGGCACCGCGCTGCGTTCCCTGCTGCGCCAGTTGGGCGTGCCGGGCCCCGAGGTGCCGCCGTCCGCCGAGGACCGGATCAGGAGCTTCCGGGGGCTCCTCGCGGACCGCCGCGTCCTGGTCGTGCTCGACCACGCGCACTCCGCCGCGCAGGTCCGCCCGCTCGTCCCGGCGGCGCCGGGGGTGTTCGTCCTGGTCGTCGCCGCGGGCCCGCTCGCCGGGCTCGACGCCGTGCCCGTCCCGGTGGAGCCGCTGGAGGACCGCGACGCGCGGCTGCTGCTGACCGACCTCGTGGGCAAGGAGGCCGTGTCCCGGGCCGACGCCGCGCTTCCCGCGCTGCTCGCCCGCTGCGGCGGCTCGCCCTTCGCCCTGCGCGCCGCCGCCCCGGAGCTGACCGCGCCCCCGGCCCGTCGTCCCCCGGAGGCCCCCGCCGTGTCCGAACCCCCGCCCGGCGACCCCGTCCGCGCTGCGGCCGAGAGCGCGTACCGCTCGCTGACACCCGACGCCGCCCGCGTCCACCGGCTCATGTCCCTGCGCCCCTGGCCCGCGTTCGGCCCCGCCGCGGCCTCCTGGGCCACGGGGGCCGGGGAGGCGGCCGCCGGGGCGCTGCTCGACGAACTGGCCGCCGCCCACCTGCTGGAGCGCACGGACAGCGGCCGGTTCTTCCACCGTCCCGCCGTCCGCGCGCACGCGGAGGAGGCCGCCGTCCGCGAGGACCGCGTCGCGGGCTGCTCGGCCGCCGTCACCCGCGTCGTCGCCGGATATTTGCGGTTCACCCTCGACGCCGCGCACGCGGTCCTGCCCCAGAGCTGGCGAGTCCCGCCGCGCCCCGGGGAACTGCCGCCCCGCGTCCCGTACGCCCGCCCGGCCGACGCCGTCGAGGCGCTCGTCGCCGAACGGGGGAACCTGGTCCAAGCCGTCCATGCCGCCGAGGAGTTCGGCGACGCCGAGACGGTCGTCCTGCTCGCCCGTGCCCTGTGGCCGCTCCAGCTCAAGGCCGGGTACCACGACGAACTGCTCCCCGCGCTCCGCCTCGCGGCCCGGACCGCCGACACCCGCTTCCCCCGCTCCCGGACTGCCGGAGCCCTGCACGCGCAGGTCGCCCACAGCCTCACGGAACTGCGGCGGTGGGACGAGGCCGAGGAGGCGGCACGCGCCGCCGCCGAGAACGAGCGCGCCGCCGGGCACGCACGCGGCCACGCCTCCGCCGTCGAGTTCCTCGGGCTGCTCCGGCTGCGCCAGTGGCGGTTCTCCGAGGCGTACGCGTGCTTCGAGGAGTCCGGGCGGCGCTACGGCACCATCGGCCCCGACGACGAGGGCGCGGAGGACCTGGAGCGCGCCCACGCCCTGCTGGAGCGGCACCGGGGACGCGCGTTGCGCGGCCTCGGGCGGTTCGAGGAGGCGCGCGAGTGGCTGCACAGCGCGCTGCGGTGCTTCCGCGCCAGCGGCGACGCCTACAACACGGCCCGTACGCTGACCGACCTCGCGGACACCGCCGTGGACGCCGGAGACCCGGCCGCGGCGCCACCCCTCATCGATGAGGCGTCCGCGCTGCTCACCGAGGAGGGCGGCCACTACCACCTCGTCTACCTCCGCGCCCTGCGGGAGAGGTGCGTCAGCCCTCCACCGGCGTGACGGCCACGGAGTGGAGCGTCGCCCCGGTCCGTACGAGCAGCTTCGCGCCGCCGTCGTCGTACGCGGACAGCCACGCGTGCAGGGCCGAGGCCGCCGCCGACGGGTCGAGGTCGGCGCCCGGCCCCTCCGTGGCGAGGCGCAGGAGCGGGCCCGACCTGGGGCGGGCCACGCAGGTGCCGGGCCCCGTGGCGTACGCCGCGAGCGCGCAGTGCGGGTGGCGGGCCAGCACCTCGGCCGTCCAGCGCGCGGGGCCGCCCAGCCGGGGATCGTCGGCCGCGCCCTCCCGGAAGAGCACGTCGGCGAGACCGAGCGCCCCCTGGTCGCGGGTGTCCTCGTGCACGGCCGTGTGCGCCGCGCCGCCCCCGGCGCTCACCGCCCCGGGCTCCAGGCCCGGCTCCGCGTACCGCTCGATCGCGACCTCCCCGTCCCGCACCCGGGTCACCACCCGCAGCGGCGCGGTCCGCGACGGCGGCTCGTACGGCGGCAGCGGCAACGGCTCCAGCAGCGCCCGTGACGACGGCTCGGGGAGCCGCATCATCCCGTAGAAGAGCCGGCGCAGCCGCGCCGCCGCCTCCCCGGGCACCGAGGTCGTGAACTCGCGCGGACCGCTCGCCGCGACATGCCCCGCGAGCGCGGCCTCCACCTGCGGCAGCGGCGGCAGCGCGGGGTCGAGACGCGGCGCCGACCGCACGAAGTCGGCGGCGGGCGAGCCGGGATCGAGACCCTCCACGGGCGCGGCCCCCAGCAGCACGGGGGTGCCCAGCGCCGCCGCGTAGTACGTGACCGCCCCGTGGTCGCCGATCACCAGGTCCGCCGCCACGAGCGCCTGCCGCCACCCGCGCAGCGGGTCGATGAGCGTGAGCCCGCCCCGTCGGGCCCGGTCCAGCCATGCGCGGATCTGCCCCGGGCCGTGCCCGTGCCAGATGTTGGGGTGCAGCACGGCGACGAGCCGGTACGCGTCGGCGGGCAGCTCAGCCGTCAGCCGGGGCAGCAGACTCGGCAGCAGATCCTCCCCGCCGCCGTCCCCGAACAGGGACTCCGGGTTCCACGTGGAGTTCAGCACCACCAGCCGCTGACCGCGCCGTACGCCCAGCGCCCGGCGGAACCGCTCGCGGTACGGGCGCGCCGCCAGCATCCGGTCGAAGCAGGGGTCCCCGGCCAGCACGGCCGTGTCCCCCGCCTCGGGGCAGGCCCGCCGCAGCCGTTCGGCCTGCTCGGGGTGGGAGAGCACGAGGGCGTCGGCGAGAGGCTTCCCGTCGACGAGCAGCCACTCGGGAGAGAGCCCGAAAACAGGGGCCTGTGTCTGGTGTCTGGTGTCCGGTGTCCGGTGTCCGGTGTCCGGTGTCGCCAGCCTCTTAGTGTAGCCAATTCCGTGCGACAGTACGGCCAATTCGCCGGAGAATTCCCCTAGTCGGCCACCGAAACTGGCGGAGACGACGAGGTCGAATCTCGTCGTGAGCGCCTGTTCCCAGGGGATGACGGGAAGTCCGGTCTCCGCGAACAGTTCTCCGATTCCCGACTGAAAGGCGGACGAGCCCGTCGACGTCAGCAGAAGCTGCACCCGGAAGTCGTCGTGGAAGAGCGGGAGCACGTCCAGCAGGCGGCTCGCCGAGGTCACGTTGTGCACGACGAGCAGCACGCGGTGGCACCGTCCGCGCGTGGCCCATCGCGCGGCGTCGTCACCCACGGGGACCCGTATCCGGGCGGGCCGCTCCGCCGTCGTCATTCCTGCCTCCCGTAGTCCCGTCGCCCGCGTCGTCCCCGTCGGTCCCGTGCTGAGCAACCATAGCCAGGCGGGTATCGTGGATCACGGTGACGGCCTGGGCCGTCGCGCGGCGGTGGGGCCCGCCGTACCCGAACCGCGGCACAGGTGCCGCCAACGGTCCCTGCTTGCGGAGTGCGCGCCCGAGAGGCGCCCGGCGAGTAGGAGACGTATGCCCATGGAAGCCCGACTGTCACGGCCCTCCCGTCCGTCACGGAGAGCCGCCGCGCGGGCCCTGGCGCCCGTGGTGGCCGTCGTCTCGCTCGGCGGTGCCGTCGGCGCCGCCGCCCGGTACGGGGCCTCGCTGATCTGGCCGACCGAGCCCGGCGCCTTCCCGTGGACGACCTTCGGCGTGAACGCCGCGGGGTGCGCGGTGATCGGGGTGTTCATGGTGGTGATCAGCGACGTGTGGGCGGCCCACAGGCTGGTGCGGCCGTTCTTCGGCACGGGGGTGCTGGGCGGGTTCACGACGTTCTCGACGTACGCCGTCGAGGCCGAGCGCCTGATGGACGCGGGCGAGGCGCGCGCCGGGCTCGTATATCTGGGACTGACGCCGCTGGTGGCGCTGGCGGCGGTGTGGAGCGCGGTGGCGGCGACGCGCCGCGTGCTGGCACGGAGGGCACCGGGGGCACGAAGGGCATGGAGGCAGCCATGACGAGACTTCACGGACCGGCGCTGCGGCTGACGGTCTACACCGGCGAGTCGGACCTGTGGCACCACAAGCCGGTGTTCACGGAGATCGTGCACCGGGCCCGGAAGGACGGGCTCGCGGGCGCGAGCGTGTTCCGGGGCGTGGAGGGCTTCGGCGCGTCCTCGCTCATCCATACGCAGCGGCTGCTGTCGCTGAGCGAGGACCTGCCCGTGGCGGTCGTCGTCGTGGACACGCACGAGCGCGTCCGGGCGTTCCTGCCGCGGATCGAGGAGCTGGTGGGGGAGGGGCTGGTGACGCTCGACGAGGTCGAGGTCGTCCGCTACGCGGGACGGGAGCGGGACGAGTGAACTGGCTGCTCGTGCTGGCGGGCGCCGCGGTCGGCGCCCCGCTGCGCTTCCTCACCGACCGCGCGGTCCAGCGGCGGCACGACACGGTCTTCCCCTGGGGCACCTTCGCGGTCAACGTCCTCGGCTGCCTCGTGCTGGGCACCCTCACCGGCGCCGCCGCGGCGGGAGCCGCGTCCTCGCACGTCAGCCTGGCGCTCGGGACGGGGCTGTGCGGGGCACTGACGACGTACTCGACGTTCTCGTACGAGACGCTGCGGCTGGCGGAGGGCGGGGCGCGGTTCTTCGCCGCCGTCAACGCCGTCGCGAGCGTCGTCGCCGGACTGGGCGCGGTCCTCGTCGGGATCACGTGCGCCGAGGCGCTGTGGGCGTGAACAGCTACGGCCGCCCCGCCGGTACGGGCGCGTCCTCGTCGTCCGGCGAGAGCGCCGGCGTCTCCTCCAGGGGACGGCCGCGGCGGTACAGCAGCGCGGAGATCACCAGGCCCACGGTGAAGAAGGCCGCCGCCCACCAGTAGGCCGTCGCGTAGCTGTGCACGGCGGCCTCCGCCTCGACGTTCGGCTCGCCGAAGTGGTGCTCGGCGTAGTCGGTGACCGTACTCGCGGCCATGGTGTTGAACAGGGCGGTGCCGATCGACCCGCCGATCTGCTGCATGGTGTTGACGGTGGCCGAGGCCACGCCCTGGTCGTGCGCGGCCACGCCGAGCGTCGCCAGGCTCATCGCGGTCGGCATCACCAGGCCGAGGCCCAGGCCCAGCACGAGCAGCGGCGGCAGTACGTGCGCCGCGTACCCGCTGTGCAGGCCGAGAGCCGTCAGCCACACGAGTCCGGCCGCCGAGAGCCCCATGCCCAGCGGCACCACGGGCTTGGGCCCGACGCGCCGCAGCAGCACGTTCGTCGAGAACTGCGCGGTCAGCATCAGCATCCCGACCATCGGCAGGAACGCCAGCCCGGTCTTGACCGGCGTGTAGTCCAGTGTCTGCTGGAGGTAGTACGTCAGGAACAGGAAGACCCCGAACATGCCGACGCCCGCGATGAACACGCTGATGTACGAGGCGGAGCGGTTGCGGTCGCGCAGCACGCGCAGCGGCAGCAGCGGGTGTTCGGCCCGGGCCTCCCAGAGCACGAACGACGCGAGCAGCACCACGGCCGCCACGAGGAACGCCCAGCACGACCAGTCGCTCCACGCGTGCGTCTCGGCGTTGGAGAACCCGAACACCACGCAGAACAGGCCCGCGGCCACCAGCACCGTGCCGCGCAGGTCCAGCACGGGCCGCTCCGTCGGCACCCGGCTGCGCACGAAGACGAGCGCGCCGATCACCGCGAACACGGCGATGACGTCGTTGACGTAGAGCGTCCAGCGCCAGTCCAGGTGTTCGGTGAGGACGCCGCCGAGCAGCAGCCCGATCGCGCCGCCCGAACCGGCGATGGCGCCGAACACGCCGAAGGCGCGCGAGCGTTCGCCGGGGTCGGTGAACGTCGTCGTCAACAGCGAGAGCGCGGACGGCGCGAGCACGGCGCCGAACGCGCCCTGGAGCGCGCGGGCGGCGATCAGCATCGTGAAGCTCTGCGCCGCGCCGCCCAGCGCGGACGCCGCGGCGAAGCCGATCAGGCCCGTGATGAACGTCCGGCGGCGGCCGAAGAGGTCCGCCAGCCGCCCGCCGAGCAGCAGCAGACTGCCGAACGCGAGCGCGTAGGCCGTGACGACCCACTGCCGCCCGTCGTTCGAGAAGCCCAGGTCGCGCTGGGCCGAGGGCAGCGCGATGTTCACGATCGTGGCGTCCAGCACCACCATGAGCTGCGCGAGCCCGATCACGGCCAGTGTCCACCACCGGTGCGGCGGGTGTTCCGTGGCGCCGGAGGGGGACGGGGAGGAATTCAGGGAATCGCGCACCGATTCAGCGTGCCATCTCCGGTGGGAACCCGCCCGTCGTACATTTCCGGGACCAATTTCTTGGGACCTTCTGCGGATCCGTTTCCGCCTTCCTTTCGCGGAGGGATCATTTCGGGGCGCGAAAGGAAAGCGGAACGCGGATAATACGCCCGGACGTGAACGCGGACGTGGACGTTCACGCGGGCGCGGGCGCGGGCGCGGGCGCGGACGCGGGCCAGCGGGGCGGGGTCACGCCAGCCCCGCGCCCGCCGCCGCGCGCAGCTCCGCGCGCGTGTCCGGCGGTACGGGGCGAGGGCGGCCCGGGCGGGCGGAGGAGGAGTGCCGCCGGGCCCGGGACGCGTAGGCGCGTAGGCGCGACGACGGCCCGGATCCCGACTGGGCGTACTGGCTGACCCCGGACGAGATGGAGATCGTCGTCGGCCGCCTCGACATCGCCCTCGGGCGCCCGCGCCAGGGCCGGGAGCGGCTGCGGGCGGCGCTGCGCGGCTGCGACCCGCGCCGGGTGCGCGAGACGCCGCTCTACACGGTGTGGCTGGCGCGGGGCCACCTGCGCCAGCACGAGCCGGCGCCCGCCGCCGCGCCCGCCCGGCGCGCCCGGGACCTCGGCGCGACGGTCCGCTCCGCGTACGGCGACCGCGCCGTGCGCGACCTCGACCGGCGGCTGTCCTCCGCCTGACCGGGCCCGCCGGGAAGGCCGGGGCGGGGGCGTTGGTTGAATGCCTTGTGATCAGCGAACGGGAGACCCCGTCCGGCACCGGCATGCCCGGCGCCGAGTGGGAGGAGCACCGGCCCGCCGTCTTCGGCGTGGCCTACCGGCTGCTGGGCAGCGTGGCCGACGCCGAGGACGTGGTCCAGGACGTCTGGCTGCGCACGACGCGGGCCCGGCTGGAGGACGTCGCGGACCGCCGGGCCTGGCTGGTGACGGTCGCGGCCCGGCGGGCGTACGACATCCTCAAGTCCGCGCGCGTGCGACGCGAGACGTACGTCGGCCCCTGGCTCCCCGAGCCGCTGCTGACGGGGCCCGACGCGGCGGAACCGGTGCTCGTCGACGAGTCCGTCGGCGCCGCGATGATGCTGGTCATGGAGGAGCTGACGCCGCCGGAGCGGGTCGCCTTCGTGCTGCGGGACGTGTTCGGGCTGGAGGCCGCGCGGATCGCGGAGGTGCTGGACCGCTCGCCCGCCGCGGCGCGCCAGCTCGCCTCGCGCGCCAGGCGCCGGATCGCGGCCGTGCGCGAGGACGGCACCGCCCCGGCCGCCCCGGCCGCCGCGGTCCCGCGCGCCGAGCGGGAGCGGGTGCTGCGCGCGTTCCGCGCCGCGTACGAGGCGGGGGACCTGGAGGGCCTGGTGCGGCTGCTGGACCCCGACGCGGTGTACGTCACGGACGGCGGCGGCGAGGTGTTCGCGGCCCGCAAGCCGATCGTCGGCGGGCGGCGCGTCGCGGAGGTCCTGCTGCGGGTGGGCCGCAGAGCGGGAGCGGACCGCGTCGAGCTGGTCGAGGTCGGCGGCGAGCCCGCGCTGCTGTTCCGCCGGGAGGCCCACGGCGGCGGGGCCCACGGCGGCGGGGCCCACGACAGCGGCGCCCACACCGTCGTACACGCCGTCGACACGGCGCTGATCCGGGACGGCCGGATCGTTGCGTACCGCCGCCAGCTTACCCCGTCGAAACTCGCCCACATCTGATCCGCCCGAGGCCGTCACACGGAGGGGTGCCCGCTCGTCTCCCTGGTGAGCACATCGACGACTACCGAGGAGACACGGACCATGGCAAGGATGGATCTCGGCACGGCGGCCCCGGAACCGTACAAGGCGTTCCGCCAGGCCGACGGCGCGATCCGCACCGGACCGCTCGACGCGGGGCTGCGCGAGCTGGTGAAGATCCGGGCCTCGCAGCTCAACGGTTGCGTGTACTGCGTGGACATGCACACGCGCGAGGCCCGGAGCCTGGGCGAGCGCCAGGACCGGCTCGACCAGCTCCCCGTGTGGGAGGAGTCGGAACTGTTCGACGCGAAGGAGCGGGCTGCCCTCGCCTACACGGACGCGGTCACCCGCGGCCCCCAGGTCCCACAGCCGCTCTGGGACGAGCTGTGCGCCCGGGTCCCCGACGAGGCGGAGCGGGGCCACCTGGTCGTCCAGGTCGCGCTCATCAACGCCCTCAACCGGCTGGGCGTCCCCCTGGAGATGAAGCCGGCCCGCACCGCCGACTAGGGCGTTTGCGGCGGACCATGGTTGCCCTCTGATGAGGGCTGGGCAAGGGGCTGCCCCTTGCCGTGCGTCGCAGACCGCGGCCGTCGCCATGGCCGAGCGCGCAGTTCCCGCGCCCCTGTCGGGGCACCCCTGACACGGCGCTGCGGGGAGTGCCCTCAAGGGGCGCGGGGAACTGCGCGAGCAACCGCCTCCAGCCCGCAGCCTGCAAGGCACGGCAAGGGGCAGCCCCTGCCCAGAAGCCACAGCAGAGGGCAGTCAAGATCCGCCGGACGCGCAACGGCCGCCAACTGCCATACAGGACAGGGACTTTCGGCCAACGTCACGTCCCTCATCCCCGTGTCTTCCGGGGCGGCGGTGACCGCAATATGCTCCTGCGCCTGCGGGGCTTACTCGCGGTAAGCCCAGAGGAGCCGGGGAGGGGCACGATGGGTCGGGGAACAGGCGCGGGTACGGACAGACGGACGTTCGTGACGGGGGCCGGGGTGGTCGCGGCCGGCGCGGTGGCCGGAGGAGTGGCCACCTCGGCCACCTCCGCCGCCGCCGCGCCGGAGGGGCCGGGCGGCCCGGGCGGCAGGGCCGCGCCCACCGTCGCGGTGCTCGGCGGCGGCGTCGCGGGCCTGACCGCCGCGCACGAACTGGCGGAACGCGGCTTCGCGGTGACGGTCTACGAGCGCCGGGCGCTCGGCGGCAAGGCCCGCAGCATGGACGTACCGGACAGCGCGAAGGGCGGGCGCAAGCCGCTGCCCGGCGAGCACGGCTTCCGGTTCATCCCGGGCATCTACCACAACCTGCCGGACACGATGCGGCGCATCCCCTTCCCCGGGAACAAGCAGGGCGTCTTCGACAACCTCGTCGCGCCCCGCGAGATGATGTTCGCCCGTACGGGCCGCGAGGACCTGCGCTTTCCCGTGCCCTGGCTGGGGGACGGGGGAGGGGAGCCGCCGGAGCTGACGCCGGACGAGATCCGGCGGATGCTCACGGCCCTGCTCGACACCGCGCTGCACCTGCCCGCGCACGAGACGGCGTACTTCGTCGGCAGGGCTCTCGTCTTCCTCACGAGCTGCGACGAGCGGCGCGACAAGACGTGGGAGGAGACGCCCTGGTGGGAGTTCGTCCGCGCGGAGAAGATGTCGAAGGACTACCAGCGCATCCTCGCCATCGGCGTGACCCGCAACATCGTGGCCACCAAGGCCGAGGAGGCCAGCACCCGCACGGTCGGCACCCTCGGTGAGGCGTTCGTCTTCAACTCCCTGGGCCTCGGCGCCGACGGCCCGCCCGACCGGATCCTCGACGCGCCGACCAACGAGGCCTGGATCGACCCCTGGGTGGACCACCTGAAGTCCCTCGGCGTCGACTTCCGGATCGGCTGGGAGGTCGAGTCCGTCCCGTACGCCGACGGCAAGGTGCCGCATGTCGCGGTCAAGGACGCGGACGGCACACGGCGGAACGTCACCGCCGACCACTACATCTGCGCCCTGCCCGTCGAGCGCGCCCGGAAGCTGTGGAGCCGCGAGCTGCGCGCCGCCGACCCGCAGCTCGCCCGCTGCGACAAGCTGCGCACGGACTGGATGACGGGCATCCAGTTCTATCTGACCGAGCGCACGCCCATCCTGCACGGGCACCTCAACTGCATCGACTCGCCCTGGTCGCTCACCGCCATCGCGCAGGCCACCCACTGGCCCGACCGCGACTTCCCCGCGGACTACGGCGACGGCAACGCGGCCGACTGCCTCTCCGTGGACATCTCCGAGTGGGACAAGCCCGGTGTCCTGTACGGCAGGACGGCCAAGGAGTGCACGCGCGAGCAGGTCGCCAAGGAGGTCTGGGCCCAGCTCAAGGCGGCCCTCAACGACACCGGCAAGACGGTCCTCAAGGACAGCGCCCTGCACTCCTGGTTCCTCGACCCGGGCGTCGACGGCATCGGCACGCCCCACCCCACCAACGAGGACGAGCTGCTGATCCACCCCGTCGGCACCTTCCACAACCGGCCCGACGCCGCGACCCGCGTGCCCAACTTCTACCTCGCGGGGGACTACGTCTCCGTCGACATCGACCTGGCCACCATGGAGGGCGCCAACGCCTCGGCGCGGCAGGCCGTCAACGCGCTGCTGGAGCGCGCGGGCTCGGACGCCGAGCGGTGCACGGTCGAGCCGCTCTTCCGCGCCCCGGCGATCGAGGCGCTCAAGCGGCACGACCGTACGCGCTACCGGCTGGGCCTGCCCAACCTCTTCGATCTGGGCTGACGCCCACCCCCGTCGGGCGTCAGCCACGTCTGTCCCGGCCCCCCGGGCGCGTCAGCCGGCGGGCGCCCGGCGGATCGGGGCCACGGTCTCGACCGGGTCCTTCGTGAGGAAGTCGAGCACCAGCCGGTTGACCAGCTCGGGCTTCTCCTGGGTGAGGAAGTGCGAGGTGCCGGGGACGAGGGCCAGCTCCGCGTCCGGCAGGGCCTCGAACATCTCCGTCATGTGCGCGAGCGTCACCAGGTCGTCGTCGGCGAACATGACCAGCGTGCGCGCCGTGACGGCGGCCAGCTCGGAGGCCTGGAGATCGGGCTCCCTGGCCGCCATCTCGCCGATCTTCGTCGCGACGACCTCGAAGTGCTCCTCGCCGTCGGGCGACACCTCCCCGTAGGCCGGGCCGAGGAACCGGGCGATCTCCTCCACGTCCCACTCCGTGCCCTCCGGCTCGGCCGACCCCGCCTTGTTGAAGCCGCCGCTGATCAGCACGAGCCGCTTCACGAGGTCGGGCCGCCGCATCGCGACCAGCATCGCGGTGAACGCCCCGTCGCTGTGCCCGACCAGATCGGCCGGGCCGCCGATCACCTTCTCCAGGAAGGCGATCGTGTCCTCGGCCATCAGCCCGTACGTGATCGGGCCCGCCACGTCGGGCGTGTGGCCGTGGCCGCGGCGCTCCGGGGTGTAGACCCGGAAGTGCTCGGCCAGCGGCCCGAGATTCGGCTCGAAGAACCGGGCGTCCACCAGCCCGCCGTGCATCAGCACCAGCGGCTCGCCCTCGCCCGCCTCCCCGTACCAGGTCCTCACCGCACCGAGCTGCACGTACGTCCCCACGGCCCCGCTCCTTCGCCGTTCCCGAATCAGCCAGTGGTCCGCAAGGTATCCCGGGCCACTGACAATTCCACGCCTTCGAGTGAGCCCGGGGCGCCGGACGTATCGCCCAGGGTGCGGGGGGCAGGAACGGAGCGCTTGATCACGCACGACCGTGATCCCGAACTCACCTGAGAGAAGGGAACCTTCATGAGGCTGCGCACCACCGTGGGCACCGGTCTCGGCGCCGTCGCGCTGGCTCTGGCCCTGGCGGCCCCGGCCGCCGCCGCGACCGGCACGTTCAGCTACGTCTACGACTCGCCCGCCGGCCCGCGGATCGGGGTCCTGCACGACCCGCCCAGCCGCCAGTGCGTGACCCTGCCCGAGGCCGCCGCCCCGTGGACGCCGCCCGCGCACACGCCGAGGAACCGTACGGACGCCACCGCCGTGGTCTTCACCGGGCCCGACTGCACGGGCGACCACTTCAGCATGCGCCCCCACACCGGTTACGGGACGGAGCGCCTCAAGGTGAGGTCGGTGGTGTTCTCCTGAGCGGCGCCGGCTGAGCGCTCGTCGAAGAAGGGGGTCCGGGACGGCACCCTGGGGCGGCTCTCCGCGGCACGCGCCGCGGCGGGCCGCCCCGCGCGCGTACGGGCCGGCTCGTCGTCGCCCATGATCAGCATCGGGTCGAACATCACGACCACGCCCGCGATGACCAGGAAGCTCAGCGGGCCGATCAGCATCGGCAGCATCTCCACGGCGGGCGAGCCCCCGACCGAGCGCGGCCCGGTGATCTCGTCGACGCGCACGCTGACCGCCGCCATGCCGGTGTAGTGCATCCCCGTCACGGCCACGCCCATGACGACGCTCGCGCCCAGGCTCGGGAGGAAGCCCCGGATCGAGACGGCGGCCCACAGCGCGGCGGTCGCCGCCACGATGGCGATGACGACCGACAGGGCGACCGTCATCGGGTCGTACTCCACCTGCCCGTCGATCCGCACCGCGGCCATGCCGAGGTAGTGCATGGCGGCGACGCCGAGGCCGGTCAGGACGCCCGCCGTGAGCAGCACGGCCGGTGCCGTGCCCCGGTAGCCGACCATGAAGACGCCGACCGCGACCACCACGACGGCCACGATCAGGCTGAGGAGGGTGAGAGGCGCGTCGTAGCTGAGGGAGACCTCCTGGACCTGGAAGCCGAGCATGGCGATGAAGTGCATGGTCCAGATGCCGCAGCCGATGGACGCCGCGCCCAGCGCGAGCCATCCCGGTTTCCAGGTGCGGTCGGTGCGCAGCGACCGCACCGTGCAGCGCAGCCCGAGCGCGGCCCCCAGGCACGCCATGATGTAACCGGCCACGGGGGTGACCAGGCCGTAGTGGAAACCGTCGATCGTGCCTTGCATGCGTGAAGACCCTTAAATGATCACTCAGGGGGGAATTGGCCGGAGATGCCGCGAGGGCACGGGCCACTCTAGCGGCGATTTCCGGCCAACTTTTCACGGCGATGTCCTGTGCTCCGGCAAAGCCGCCCCTCCGGCGGGACGCCTCTGGTAATGCGTGCGCCCAACGAGCTGTCCGCCGAACGGTTTTGCGGGCCTCACCGGTTCGGCGGGGGAGGCCCCCGACCCTCATCATGGCCTCGTGAACCTCGTGCTGACGATCTTCGCCCTCGCCCTCGCGCTCTCCCTGACGGTCCTCGTCGTCACCTGGTGCACGGTCCTCGCCGCGTTGCGCGAGGGCCTGGCCGACGAGGAGGAGCCGTGGGGCGACGGCACGTATGACGACGAACGGGACCGGGGCCAGGGCCGGGATCGGGAGCGGGACTGCGGCGATGACCGGGAGCGTGGCCATGACCGGGACGCGTGCCTTGCCGGTGCCGGTCGCGAGGCGGCGGGCCGGGGCTGATGCCTGCCGTCCGGTGGCCGGATCCGGACGGTGTGCGCCTCTCGCGCCCGGGCACCCGTACCCGCGCGTCCCGTGAGGACGCCGCCCCCGGTGGCCTGGGGCGAGGGTGCTCTCCCTCACCTCCTCCCGTCCCGGGCCACTGTCTCCCCCCGCCCGCGCGCCGCCCGTCCCGGGCGGCGTGTTCGTACGCCTTCTCGCGCGCGGGCGGTGCATATATCCGCCGTGGCGGGGATAGTTGAGGAGATAGGTCATGGGCTCGCCCGCGCGCGGCCCGTGACGTCCGACCGCCGCCGGATGGCTCGGCGACGGTCGGACCCGGCCCGGGGCGCGGCAAGGCCCCCCCTCGCGCCCCAGGCCGACCCGATCCCTCCCCTCCGAGGCGTGGGGAAGGGCTGCCGGGGCGCTCGCTCGTCACGGGGTGGAGCGCGCCCGGTTTCGGGAGTCAGGAATGCGCCCATGGCGACACCGCGTCGGCCACCGGCGCGCGTTCGCCGGGGACCGGGGCGAACCGCCTGTGACCCGCAGTGTATGTACGACTTCGCTGTGCTGCAATAAGGACGTCCGGACACGGGATCTTCACGAGCCCTCCGCAATTCGCCGTTCCGGGTCCGTTCGCGCCCGTACGCTGCGTGCGTGACGTCCTCCCTCTGGCGGCTGAGCCCCCGTACCCACGACTTCGCCTCGCGGGAGGCGACGGCCGCCGCGTGCGTGGCCGCGGTGGCGGGCTTCGCGCTGGACGCCGGGGCGGACGAACTCACGCTGGACAACCCGATGGCGGAGGGATTCTTCTCCTTCTCCACGCGCGGCGCGTGGCGCGGGAACGGGCTCGCCGGGCTCTTCCCCGCCGACCTGTCCGGCTACCACGACGGGGCGCGCGTCCCGCTCGCCACGGGCCTCGGGCTCGTACGCGCCATGGTGCTGCGCGAGGGAGCCTGGTGCCGACTGCGCGGCGGGGGAGGGTTCTTCGCGCACGTCGGAGAGCACGCCGAGATCCACGTCGGTGCCGCACGCGCGCTGGACGGGGCCGCGGCACGGGCCCGCACGCTGGGGCTGCGCGCACAGAAGGCCACGCGTTCGCCGTACGACCCGGAGTCCGACACCCTCGACGTACGGCCGCCCGCCGACGACGCGTTCTGGGCGCGCGTGCGCCGACTCGTCGCGGAGCGCGGCGCGGTGCTGCTGGAGGAGCAGCACGCCGGGCACGCCCGGCGGTGGCACCGGCTCGCCGCGGACGGGGAGGCGGACGCCGTGCGCGGCCGGTTGGCGCCGCGCGCCAGGCTCGCGGTCTGGCCCGACCTGAGCGAGGACATCCGGGCCGTGCGCGCCGCCGTCCGCGCCTCGGAGCGCCTCGCGCTGCTCGTCCAGCGGGACGCCGACGGGCACGTCCGCGCCCCGCGCGTCGCCGAGCCGTGGATGGGGGCCGAACTCGCCCACGCCCAGATCCCCGAGGGCCCGGGCCGCCGCGCGGGGCTCGTGCCGCTGGGCGACCCCGCGCGGCACGCGCTGCTCACGGGCCTGGTGCCGGATGCCGACGGCGTCGTACGGGCACGCTGGCGCGCCGACCGTACGCCCGCCGACGAACGGCGGGCGCTGCTGGGCTCGTTGCGGCCCGGGGACGTCGTCACCGGCACCGTCGTGAGCGGGCTCGACGACGTCGGGGTCCATGTCGATCTGGACCGCCCCCGGGGTGAGGGCCTCGGCTTCCTGCGCGTCCCGGAGATGGCCTGGGAGCGCTTCGAGTCCGTCGACGAGGTCGCCCCCGTCGGACGGGAGATCCGCGCCGAGGTCCTGCACGTCGACTGGTCGGCGGAGCGCGTGGGCCTGTCCGTCAAGGCGCTGCTGCCCGATCCGTGGGACCCGTTCGCCGCCGCGCACCGGCCGGGCGACACGGTGAACGGCACCGTCGTCGCGAGGATCCCGCCGGGCACCCTCGTACGCCTCGCGCCCGGCATCGAGGGCCTGCTCCCGGACGCGGACGGAACGGACGGCGCGGACCGCACGCCGGGCGCCGCGGTCCGCGTCACGCTCGCCGAACTCGACCGCGAGCGCCGCCGGATCCTCCTCACCGAGGCCGACTGACCGCCCCGCGCGCCGCCGGGGGCTACAGCTCGCGCTTCGCCGCGGCCAGGACCGCGTCCAGGAGGCCCGGGTAGAGGGCGTCGAGGTCGGTGCGGCGGAGGCAGTTGATCTTGGCGGTGCCCCGGTAGCACTGGTTGATCACGCCTGCCTCGCGCAGGACGCGGAAGTGGTGCGTGACCGTCGAGGGCGAGACCGGCAGATCGACCTCGGAGCAGGTGGCGCCGAGGCCCTCGCCCTCGCCGTGCGGGTCCAGGGCCGTCACGATGCGCAGCCGCATGGGGTCGGAGAGCGCGTGGAGCACGGTGGCGAGGCGGATCTCCTCCCGTGCGGGATGCGGGAGTCGGCGCACTGCGGTCGTCGTCGGCACCCCCTCATCGTACGACAGGCATCGAAGTTTGACAGGTGCCGTACTACGGTCGTTATCGTAATAAGCGAATCGATGAGAGGAGCGTTCCGTGAGCGCACTGTTCGAACCGCTGACGCTGCGGTCGGTGACCGTGCCCAACCGTGTGTGGATGGCGCCGATGTGCCAGTACAGCGCGGCCCCCGAGGGTCCCGAGCAGGGCGTGCCCACCGACTGGCACCTCGCGCATCTCGGCTCCCGCGCCGTCGGCGGCGTCGGCCTGGCGCTCTTCGAGGCGACGGCCGTGCGCCCCGACGGCCGCATCAGCCCGTACGACCTGGGGCTGTGGAACGACCGCCAGCAGGAGGCGTTCGCCCGCATCAACCACTTCCTCTCCCAGTGGGGCACCGTCCCCGGGGTCCAGATCGCGCACGCCGGGCGCAAGGCGTCCACCGAGCGGACCTGGGTACGGCGCGGCGCGCCCCTCGCGCCAGGGGAGGACCACGGCTGGCAGCCGGTCGGGCCCAGCCCCGTCGCGTTCAGCGACGCGTCCACGACGCCGGACGAGCTGACGCGCGAGCAGATACGGGAACTGGTCGGGCAGTTCGCCGAGAGTGCCCGGCGCGCGCACGAGGCGGGCTTCCGGACGGTCGAGATCCACGGCGCCCACGGTTACCTGATCAACGAGTTCCTGTCGCCCTTCAGCAACCGCCGCACCGACGAGTACGGCGGCTCTTTCGAGGGCCGCAGCCGCTTCGCGCTGGAGGTCGTCGACGCGGTGCGCGCCGTATGGCCCGACGAACTCCCGCTCCTCTTCCGGATCTCCGCGACCGACTGGCTCAGCGAGAACGCCGAGGACGGCCGCGAGGGCTGGACCGGCGACGACACCGTCCGGTTCGCCAAGGAGCTGCACGCCCGCGGCGTCGACCTGCTCGACGCCTCCACGGGCGGCAACGCGCCCGACGCCCGTATCTCCCCGGCCCCCGGCTTCCAGGTCCCCTTCGCCGAACGGGTCAAGCGGGAGACCGGCATGCCGGTCGGCGCCGTCGGGCTCATCACCGAGCCCCGGCAGGCCGAGGACATCGTCGCCTCGGGCCGCGCCGACGCCGTACTCCTCGGCCGCGAGCTGCTGCGCCGCCCGTACTGGCCCAACGAGGCCGCGCGCGAACTCGGCGCCGAGCCGCGCTGGCCGGAGCCGTACCACCGGGCGGTCTGAGGCCGGACGGTCTGCGACCGGACGGTCCGAGCGGGTCCGAGGTCACGGCCGCGGGCGGCGCGCGACGCACACGAACTCCCTCCCCGGGCGGTCCGGCGCGTCGCGCACCTCCCCCGGCTCGTAGCCGCACGCGGCCAGATCGGCCTCGATCTCCGCCCGTTCGCGGAAGCGCAGCGTCGACCGCGAGGTGAGCGCCGCGCCGTCGGCGGCGAACACATACGTCCAGCGGAACGTCACCAACGGCCCCGCGACCTCCACGAGTTCCACCCAGCTCTCGACGGCGCCCACGCCGGGGACGTCCGTCACGGCGTACGAGTCCGCGCGGTTCCACCGCTCCCAGGCACGCCGGGCCGGATCGCGGCTCTCGAACACCAGGTGCCCACCCGGCCGCAGCGCGCCGTACGCGCCGCGCAGCGTGGCGTGCCAGGCGGGCCCTCCGGTGATCTCCTGGGCCACGTTCGCCGTCATCGTCACGAGGTCGGCGCGCAGCGCCGGCAGTGCCGTCGCGTCCCCGTGGACCCAGCGCACCCGCTCCGCGCCCGGCTTCGCCCGCGCCACATCGAGCGAGGCCGGCGCGGGCTCCACCCCCACGACCTCGACCCCGCGTGCCGCGAGCCGCAACGCGAACGCCCCCGTACCGCACCCGACATCCACGACCCGCCGCGCCCCGAACTCCTCGGCCATGGCGACGTACGCGTCCAGATCGCTCCGGTCGGGGTTCATCGGATCGTAGAGCGCGGCGAGCCTGGGGTCCTCGGACATGTCCTCAGTCTGTCCGACCCCGCGCACCGGAGGACAAGGGGACTCTTACGGTCGCGTCGCCGCGGCGGGGATGCCGGACTCCCGCAGCCTGCGGGCCAGGTGTTCCATCTCCGGGAGGGCCCCTCCACAGGGCTTGAGGGCGCGAGGGCGGGGCACTCGCGGGCGGTGGCCGGAGCGGTCGATCGTTCGCCGAGGAGGGACCGATGAACTGGCGGCAGCACGCTGCGTGTGCGCGGATGGACCCGGACCTGTTCTTCCCCGTGGGGTCGTCCGGGCCCGGGGCGCTCCAGCGCGAGCGGGCGAAGGCGGTCTGCCGCACCTGCCCCGTGATCCAGGAGTGCCTGGACTGGGCGCTGCGCGCGGGGGAGACGTCCGGCGTCTGGGGCGGCACCTGCGAGAACGAGCGCCGGGAGCTGGCCCGGCGCGCGGAACGTACGCGGCGGTACGCGGACAGGTGACGGCGCCCGGCGTTCGGCGCCCGGCGCCCGGCGCCCGGTGTTCGGCGGAACGGGCCGGACCGGGGTGGAACCGGGGCCGAAGCGGAGTGTCCGCCGGGCACGTGAGGGCACTCGGGCGCCATGAACACTCTGCTCCGCACCGTGACCGACCGCTCCCCGTTCCTGCTGGCCGAGGGGTACGCCTGGCTGCCGAACCGGATGCGCGCGAGCGCGGGGCCCGCCCTCCGCACCCGCGTCCTGGGCAGGCCCGCGCTCGCCGTCCGGGGCCCCGAGGCGGTGCGGTTCTTCTACGACGAGCGGAACGTCCTGCGGCACGGCGCCCTGCCGGGGCCCGTTCTGGACACCCTGTTCGGCCGGGGCGCCGTCCACACCCTCGACGGGGAGACGCACCGGGCCCGCAAGGAGCTGTTCCTGCCGCTGCTCGACGCCGGACGGGTCGCGGACCTGACCCAGGAAGTCCTGGCGGCCTGGGACGAGGCCGTGGCCTCCTGGGCCGCGCGCCCCGAGGTCGTGCTCCTCGACGAGGCGGGCGAGGTGCTCACCCGCGCCGTCCACCGCTGGACGGGCGTCCCGCTGGCGGAGGAGGACGCCGGTGCCGTGGCGGGCGACCTGGTGGCCATGGTCGACGGATTCGCCTCCCCCGGCCCGCGCCACTGGCGGGCCCGGCGCGCCCGCCGCCGCCAGGAGTCCCGGCTCGCGCGGCTCGTGGAGGACGTGCGCGCGGGCACGGCGTTCGCGCCCGACGGCTCGTTCCTCGACCGGGCCGTCCGGCACCGCGAGGCCGACGGGCGGCCGCTGGACGCGCGGACGGCCGCCGTCGAGCTGCTCAACGTCCTCAGGCCCACGGTCGCCGTCCGCTGGCTCGTCGCGTTCGCCGCGCACGCGCTGCACCGCCGCCCGGAGCACCGGGAGCGGCTGGAGGCCGAGGACCCCGCGTTCGCGACGGCGTACGCGCACGAGGTCCGCCGCTTCTACCCGTTCGTGCCGTTCCTCGGCGGAGTGGCCGCCACCGACCTGACCTGGCACGGCGAACGGGTCCCCGCCGGAGGGCTCGTCCTCCTGGACGTCTACGGGCAGAACCACGACGAGGAGCTGTGGGGCGACCCGTACACCTTCCGCCCCGCGCGGTTCCTGGAGCGGCCGCCCGCGCGCGACGAGCTGATCCCGCAGGGCGGCGGCGACCCCCGCACCGGCCACCGGTGCCCCGGCGAGGACCTCGCGACGGCGCTGGTCAGCGCCCTCGCGACCCGGTTCGCGCGGCTGGAGTGCACCGTGCCGCCGCAGGACCTGACGATCTCGCTCCGGCGCGTCCCGGCACGGCCCGCCAGCGGCTTCCGCGTCACCGACGTCCGTACGCCGGTGGCCGTCTGAGCGCGTTGCGCACTCTCGCGCGTCCTTGTTAACGTCCTGCGCGACATCTCACCGTAGGGTTTCCCGCCCTCGCCGATCAGCCTCCTCGCGCCCCATGGCGCCGGGAAGGTGGGAGTCACACCGCTTCTGGCAAAGGTGTGCGGCGATGGTTGCTGTGCCACGGGAAGAGGCGGCTCTCGAAGCCGCCGGTCTGGTCAAGAACTACTCGGCGGGCAGGAACAAACCCCCCGTCGAAGCGCTGCGGGGGCTGAGCTTCTCCGCCGCGCCCGGAACCGTCTTCGGGCTCCTCGGCCCGAACGGCGCGGGCAAGTCGACCACGGTGCGGATCCTCGCCACGCTCACGTCCCCCGACGCGGGCACGGCCCGTGTCGCGGGCCTCGACGTGGCGAAGGAACCGGACCGGGTACGGCGCGCCCTCGGATACGTCGCGCAGAAGCCCGGCACGGACCCCATGGCGACCGCGACGGAGAACCTGCTGCTCGCGGGCCGCCTCCACGGGATGCCGCGGCGCGCGGCGGCGGCGCGGGCACGCGAACTCCTCGACAGGTTCGGCCTGTCCGACGCCGCGGACCGCCCCGTACGCACGTACTCCGGCGGCATGGCGCGGAAGCTGGACGTCGCCCTCGGGCTGACGCACCGCCCGCCCGTGCTCTTCCTCGACGAGCCGACCACGGGCCTCGACCCCCGCGCGCGGAGCGAGATGTGGCGGGAGATCGCCGGGATGGCGGCGGACGAGGGGATGACCGTGCTGCTCACCACGCACTACCTCGACGAGGCCGACCGGCTGGCCGACCGGCTCGCGATCGTCGCGCACGGCACGGTCGTCGCCGAGGGCACCCCGGACGCGCTGAAGAGCGCGCTGCGCGGGGACGCGGTGCACGTGGAACTCGCCGCCGACGCCCGCAGCGACGCCCCCGCTGCCCGCGCCGGAGCCGCCCCCGACGCCCGCACCGGCGCCGCCCGCGCCGCCCTCTCCGCCCTCGAACGGGTGCCGGGGCTACGGGAGATCACCGTGGACGGCACCACCGTCCGGGGCCGTACGGACGACGGCGCGCGGGCCCTGCCGCCCGTCCTCGCCGCGCTCGACGAGGCGGGCGTCGCCGTCGCCTCCGCGACGCTCGCCCGCCCCTCGCTCGACGACGTCTACCTGCGGCACACCGGTCACACCCTGGAGGCCGCGCGATGACGACGGCAACGGGACCGACCGGGCTCGCCCACACCCTTCTCCTCACCGGCCGCCTCCAGCGCGGGCTGTGGCGGATGCCGGCCTTCCTCGTCATCGGGCTCGTCCAGCCGGCGATCTGGCTGCTGCTGTTCGGGCAGCTCTTCCGGGCGGTCGCCGACCTGCCCGGATTCGCGCGCGGGGAGGGCGGGTTCCTGGAGTTCCTGACGCCCGGCGTGGTGATGATGACCGCGCTGTTCGCGAGCGCCTGGGCCGGGACGGCGTACCTCCAGGACATCGAACGCGGCGTGCTGGACCGGCTGTTGGCCTCCCCGGCGAGCCGCGGCGCCATGGTGGCCGCGACCCTGGCCCACCAGGCGCTCCAGACCGTCGTCCAGAGCCTGGTCGTGGTGACCCTCGCGCTGCTCGCCGGGGCCCGCTTCGCGGGCGGCGTCACGGGCGTCGGCGTCACGGTGCTGGCCGCGACGCTGCTGGCGCTGCTCTTCTCGGCGCTCTCCGGCGCCGTGGCGCTGCTGACCCGCCAACAGGCGACGCTGATCGCGCTCTCCCAGTTCACCACCCTGCCGCTGATGTTCCTCAGCCCGGCCGTGATGGACCTGGACCTCGCGCCGGACTGGGTCGCCCGCGTCGCCGCGTACAACCCGGTGGAGTGGGCGGTCACCGCGGCCCGCGAGGCGAACGGGGCGCACCCGGACCCGTCCGTCGTCGGCATCCGCCTGGCGCTCCTCGCGGCGGCGGCCCTGGCGACGGCTCTCCTCTCGACGCGCGCGTTCCGCGCCTACCGGAGGTCCGCGTAGCCCGTCCCGCACGACCGGACGCGCGTCCCCGGCGGGCGGGGACGCGCGTCACCCGGACGACTGTTCCGGGCGGCGGCTCGGCGGGGGCGACACGAGTGTGGGCGGCGTGGACGCACGACGAGTGCCCGCACGCCGCGGGGAGGGAGTCGCGCGAAGGAGTCCTCGCCCACGCCGTCATCGCGGGAGGCGGCTTCGCCGGGCCGGCCACCGCACTCGCCCTCGGCTCCGCCGGATACTGGGCCGTCGTCCTGGAACGGAGCCCGCCCCCGCCCGAGGGCCCCCTCGCACCGGCCGCCGAACGCTGGTACCGGCCGACCGTGCCGCAGGCCGCGCACTCGCACAATCTGACGGGCCTCGGCGTCAAGGTGCTGCGTGCCCACGCCCCGCAGGTCCTGGACGAGGTGCTGCGCGCGGGCGCCGGATTCGTGGACCTGACCGAGAACATGCCCGTCGGCATCGGGGACCGCGCCCGCAGGAAGGGCGACGAGGAACTGGTCGCCCTCGGGTGCCGCCGTACGTCGCTGGAGCTGGCCCTCTACCGGGCGGCGCGCGCGGCGCCCGGCGTCGAGATCCGGCACGGCACGACCGTGCGCGGACTGCGGATCGAACGGCGGCCCGCGCGGCCCGTACGGGCGATGGGCGTGGTCGTCCAGGGCGGCCGTTCCGTGCCCGCCGACGCCGTGATCGACGCCACGGGCCGCCGCCGCGCCGCCGCCCGTACATGGCTCACGGACCTGGGCATCCCCGTGCGCGACGATCTCGAACACCGCTCCGACCTCGCCGTCTGCACACGCTTCTACCGGCGCCCCGGACCCCGCCCCCCTCCCGGGCGCGCTCAACAGGGGCATCGTCGCGGGCGGGGTCCGGGACCACTACGCCGCCTACATGCATCTCGGGGACGACGGCACGCACTCCGTCGTGCTGACCGTGCCGCCGGGCGACCCGGCGCTGCGCGAACTGCGCCACCCCGAACGGTTCACCGCCGCCGCCCGCGCCACGCCCTGGCTCACGCCCTGGGTCGACGGGGCCGAGCCGGGCCACGTCCCGGGGCCCGTCGGCGAGGAGGTCGGGGACGCCCAACTCGTTCACCGTGAAGAGGGACTGCGCGACGGGATACCCCAGGATCTTGTGCCCCAGCTCCTGGTTGGCCGAGGCCGGACCGGGCCGTGCGCCCTGCTCGGACATCCGTGCCTCCTGCGTCGGGGGTGTGTCGGAAGAGTCACGTACCTGTTCCCGTCACGCGGCTCCCGGTGCGTTCGGGACCAGGGAAACGTCATGCTTTCGAGCGACCCGAGGGCTGTCCGGCGCGGGATGTGCCGCGCGAGCTACCCTCTGGGTGATCCACACGGGGAGGGGACGGCGTGCGGGGACGACGTGTCAACGGGCGGTACGAGCTGCTGGAGCTGCTCGGTTCGGGTGGTATGGGGGAGGTCTGGCGGGCGCGCGACGCCGAGCTGGACCGCGAGGTCGCGGTCAAACTGCTCACGCCCGCGCGGCCGACGGCCGGATCGAAGACGAAGGGAAGCCCGTCCGACGGCACGGAGGGCACCGACGGTTCCGGCGGCACCGGCGGCTCCGGCGGCTCCAGCGGCTCCGGCCGGGAGACCAGCGAGGAGGAGCTGCAGGGGCGCTTCCAGCGCGAGGCCCGTGCCGCGGCGGCGCTGGACAGTCCGCACATCGTGGCGGTGCACGATCACGGGACGGACGGGGAGACTCCG
>NZ_BAAAPE010000008.1:405289-407248 GCF_039530985.1 Streptomyces albiaxialis | reverse complement strand
CGCGGGGATCGTCGTGGCCGGGTTCGCGGGCTCGGCGGGCGCCGGAGCCTCGGCGGCGGCCGGAGCCGGGGCCGCGGCGGGGGCGCCGCTGCCGTCGTCGATGAGGGCCAGCTCGGCGCCGACCTCCACCGTCTCGTCCTCGGCCACCTTGATGGAGGCCAGCGTCCCGGCCGCCGGGGCCGGGATCTCGGTGTCGACCTTGTCCGTCGAGACCTCGAGCAGCGGCTCGTCGGCCTCGACGTGCTCACCCTCGGCCTTCAGCCAGCGGGTGACGGTGCCCTCGGTGACGCTCTCGCCGAGCGCCGGCAGGGTTACGGAAACCGCCATGGTTTCTCTTGCTCCTTACGAATTGCGGGGTGGGTCGCGCCCTGACGGACTCGGTGATCAGTCGTGGGAGTGCAGAGGCTTGCCCGCGAGGGCCAGGTGGGCCTCGCCGAGCGCCTCCGTCTGCGTCGGGTGGGCGTGGATGAGCTGCGCCACCTCGGCGGGGAGCGCCTCCCAGTTGTAGATGAGCTGGGCCTCGCCGACCTGCTCGCCCATGCGGTCACCGACCATGTGGACGCCGACCACGGCACCGTCCCTGACCTGGACGAGCTTGACCTCGCCCGTGGTCTTCAGGATCTTGCTCTTGCCGTTGCCCGCGAGGTTGTACTTGAGGGTGACGACCTTGTCGGCACCGTACCGCTCCTTGGCCTGCTCCTCGGTGAGGCCCACGGAGGCCACCTCCGGGTTGCAGTACGTCACGCGCGGCACGCCCGCGTAGTCGACCGGCACCGGGTTGAGGCCCGCGAGCCGCTCGGCGACGAGGATGCCCTCGGCGAAGCCGACGTGCGCGAGCTGGAGCGTGGGGATGAGGTCGCCCACGGCGGAGATCGTCGGCACGTTCGTCCGGCAGTACTCGTCGGCCAGGACGAAGCCGCGGTCCATGGCGACCCCGGCCTCCTCGTACCCCAGGCCCTCGGAGACCGGGCCGCGGCCGATGGCGACCAGCAGCACCTCGGCCTCGAACTCCTTGCCGTCGGCCAGCGTGACCTTGACGCCGTCCGCGGTGTACTCGGCCTTGTCGAAGAAGGTGCCGAGGTTGAACTTGATGCCCCGCTTGCGGAACGCGCGCTCCAGCAGCTTCGAACTGTTCTCGTCCTCGACCGGGACGAGGTGCTTGAGGCCCTCGACGACGGTGACGTCCGCGCCGAAGGACTTCCAGACCGAGGCGAACTCGACGCCGATGACGCCGCCGCCCAGGATGATCGCGGACTTCGGGACCCGGTCCATGACCAGCGCGTCGTCGGAGCTGATGATGCGCTCGTGGTCGATGGTCAGACCCGGCAGGGACTTCGGCACGGAGCCGGTCGCGAGCAGGATGTGACGACCCTCATACCGCTGGCCGTTCACGTCGACGGAGGTCGGCGACGACAGGTAGCCGGTGCCCTCCACGTACGTGACCTTGCGGGAGGCGACCAGACCCTGGAGGCCCTTGTAGAGCCCCGAGATCACGCCGTCCTTGTACTTGTGCACGCCCGCCATGTCGATGCCCTCGAACGAGGTCTTGACACCGAACTCGGCGCTCTCGCGCGACTGGTCGGCGACCTCGCCCGCGTGCAGCAGGGCCTTGGTCGGGATGCAGCCGCGGTGCAGGCAGGTGCCGCCCACCTTGTCCTTCTCGATCAGGGCGACATCCAGACCGAGCTGCGCGGCGCGGAGCGCAGCGGCATAACCGCCGCTACCGCCTCCGAGGATCACTAGGTCGAAAACGGTGCTGGCGTCGTTCGCCACGTCACGTCCTCCATGCATGGGTACGCCGGGACCGGTCTCCCTCGACCGGGCGGCTTTACGTACGGCCGCTGTCTTGCTTGCTCGGCCCTGGTCTCCGGCTGCTGTGGCAGCCGTCTGCGGGGCCCTGTCCTGCCGAGGATCCATCTTCGCACTTGTTGACGGATAACGGGACGCGGGGCTGTGCTT
>NZ_BAAAPE010000008.1:298451-405266 GCF_039530985.1 Streptomyces albiaxialis | reverse complement strand
CCGTGCGCCCGGCGGCCTCTCGCTCGGGTCCGGGTGGAGTTCAGCCGAGGTCGCCGGCCGCGGTGCGCTCGACAAGGCCCACCAGGGTACGCACCGCGGAGCCCGTGCCGCCCTTGGGCGTGTACCCGAACGGGGCCGACTCGTTGAAGGCCGGGCCCGCGATGTCCAGGTGCGCCCAGGTCGTGCCCTCCGCGACGAACTCCTTCAGGAAGAGACCGGCCACCAGGCCGCCGCCCATCCTCTCGCCCATATTGGCGATGTCGGCGACGGTCGAGTCCATCCCCTTGCGCAGGTGCGCGGGCATCGGCATCGGCCAGGCCGCCTCGCCCGCCTCCTCGGCGATCTCGTGCAGCGAGGCGCGGAACGCGTCGTCGTTCGACATGATCCCGAACGTGCGGTTGCCCAGCGCCAGCACCATCGCGCCGGTGAGCGTCGCCACGTCCACGATCGCGTCCGGCTCCTCCTCGCAGGCGCGGGTCAGCGCGTCACCGAGGACGAGCCGGCCCTCGGCGTCGGTGTTGAGCACCTCGACGGTCTTGCCGCTGTACATCGTCAGCACGTCGCCGGGGCGGGTGGCCGAGCCCGAGGGCATGTTCTCGGCGAGGGCCAGCCAGCCGGTCACGTTCGCCTTGAGGCCCAGCTTCGCCGCGGCGACGACGGCCGCGAACACGGCGGCGGCGCCGCTCATGTCGCTCTTCATCGTCTCGTTGTGCCCCGCGGGCTTCAGGGAGATGCCGCCCGAGTCGTAGGTGATGCCCTTGCCGACGAGCGCGACGGTCTGCTTGGCCTTCGGGTGGGTGTAGCCGATACGGACCAGGCGCGGCGGGGTCGCCGAGCCGGTGCCGACGCCGAGGATGCCGCCGTAACCGCCCTTGGCGAGCGCCTTCTCGTCCAGGATCTCGATCTTCAGGCCGTGCTCCTTGGCGGCGGCCTGGGCCTGCGCGGCGAAGGACTTCGGGTCGAGGTCGTTGGCCGGGGTGTTGATCAGGTCGCGGGCGCGGTGCACCTCGGCCGCGAGGACCTGGGCGCGCTCGGCGGCGGCCTTGTGCTCCTTGTCGCGCGGCTTGGCGCCGACGAGGGCGATCTCGGCGAGCGGCACGCCGGAGTCCTTGCCGTTCTTCCCGCCCTTCTTGGCCGCGCCGTTCGCCCCGTTCTCCTCCGCCTTGCCCTGGTAAGCGGTGAAGGAGTACGCGCCCAGCAGCGCGCCCTCCGCGACGGCGGCCACGGCGTCGGCGTCCTCGACCGGCAGTGCGAACGCGGCCTTCTTCGAGCCCGCGAGGGCACGCGCCGCGGCACCGGCGGCCTTGCGCAGCGCCTCCGGCTCGTAGGACTCCTTCTTCCCCGGGGCCTTGCCGAGGCCCACGGCCACGACGAGCGGCGCCTTCACGCCGGAGGCGGGGGCCGGGAGCTTGGTGACCTCACCCTCAGCGCCGCTCGCGCCGAGCGTCTCCAGGGTCGCGGCCAGCTTGCCGCCGAAGGCCTTGTCCACGCCGTCGCCACCCGGAGCGACGACGGGACCCTTGGCGCCCTTGGCGACGCCGACGACGACGGCGTCCGCGCGCAGCGTCGCGGCGGACGAGGTGCTGAGAGTCAGTGCAGACACGGTGGGAGAGACCTTCTTCCATTGAGTAACCGCAGCCCATGGAAAGTGCGTACGGCGTAGGGGCGCTCCCCGGCATCGTATGCGACCCCTGTGCTGTGCGAGCGGCGGCCGACGGTATGGGTGAACCGCTTGCTCCCCGCGCCCTCTTGCGCCTGTACTCAGCCCAGCGCGAGCACGACCAGCGCCGTCGTCGCGGCCGTCTCCGCGAGGGCGCCGAAGACATCGCCGGTGACGCCGCCGAAGCGGCGCAGGCAGCGGCGCAGCAGGGCCTCGGCGGCGGCGAGGCCGAGCACGACGGCGGTGGCGTACCGCACCGCGCCCGCCACGCCCTCCGGCAGCCCGGCGCACCCCGCGAGCACGACGACCGCCGCGCCGACGCCGTAGGCGGACCGTACGGGCACGACCCCGGCCACCGCCGCGCCCAGCCCCTCCGGGCGCGCCGCGGGCACCCCGGCGCGCGCGGCGAGCGTCAGCGCCGTACGGGCCGCGACCGAGGCGACGGCGAACGCGGCGGCACCGAACGCCCAGCCCTCCCCGTACAGTTCGGCGACCGCAGCGGCCTGCGCCAGCAGCACCAGCACCAGGGTGAGCACCCCGAACGGGCCGATGTCCGACTGCTTCATGATCCGCAGCGCGTCGTCCGCGGGCTTCCCGCTGCCCAGCCCGTCCGCGACGTCCGCGATCCCGTCCAGGTGCAGCCCGCGCGTGAGCGCCGCGGGCACCGCGACCGTGGCCACCGCCGCCAGCGGCGGCTCCGCGCCCAGCGCGAGGAGCACGGCGCCGAGCGCCGAGGCGGCGAGCCCCACGACGAGCCCGGCCAGCGGCGCGCAGCGCATCCCCTGCCGCGCGGCCTCCCGGTCCCAGCGCGGCACCCGCACCCGCAGCACGGTGAGCGTGCCGAACGCGAAGCGCACGCCGTCCATCGGGGTGGCGGGCGCGGGGGGCGGGGGCTGCGGCGGCGTGGTGTCCATCGGCGAGCCAGGCTATCCGCTCAGGCTGAGGGCCCATGGGCGACTGGTGGTACCGCGAGATCGTCGAGCCGGGGAAGCTCCCGCTGCTGACGGCGCTGGTCTCCTTCGTCGTGACGTTCGCCGTGACGCGGCTGGTCACCCGGCTCATCCGGGCCGGGCGCGGGCCCTTCCGGAACGTCTCGGCCGGGGGCCTGCACATCCATCACGCCGTGCCGGGCCTGGTCCTCATGGTGATCGGGGGCTTCGGCGCGGTCGGCGCGGGCCGGGCGGGAGCGGCCGCGTGCGCGGTCGCCGCGCTCTTCGGCTGCGGGGCGGGCCTCGTCCTGGACGAGTTCGCGCTGCTGCTCCACCTCGACGACGTCTACTGGTCGGAGGAGGGGCGCAAGAGTGTCGAGATCGTGGTGATCACCGCTGCGCTCGTCGCGATCCTGCTGTCGGGGTCGCTGCCGTTCGGAGTGGACGCGCTCTCCTCGGCGGAGCGGCGGGACCGCAGGGCGGTGGGCGGAGTGGTCGGCTTCCACTTTGTGTGCTCGCTGCTCTGTCTCCTCAAGGGCAAGCCGAGGGTGGCCCTCTTCGGCGTGCTGGTCCCGCTGCTGTCGCTGGTCGGCGCGGTGCGCCTGGGCCGGCCCGGGTCGTGGTGGGCCCGCCGCCTCTACGCCCGCCGCCCCCGCGCCCGTGCCCGCGCCGTACGCCGTGCCGCCCGCCACGACAAACGCTGGACCCCCCGTCTCCGCCGCCTCGAAGACTTTCTGGGCGGCCCTCCCTCGCGATAGAGGCTGCCCCTGGCTGTGCTCCGGCGGCTGCGAGTGCGTCGTGGCTCGTCGCGCAGTTCCCCGCGCCCCTGGATGGGGCACCCTCTGGCATTTCGCGAAGCTTGGGAGGTCTGCCATTGGGGGTACCCCCTGCTCGAAGAGCTTGGGGGAGCAGGGCTGGCAAGCGCAGCCCTCTACGCCGGGTCCCGTGGCAACGGGCGGAGCCAGAGCGCGCAGAGGGCCAGGGTCACCGTCAGGGCCGTTACGTGTTCCTTGCCGGCCAGGTTGCCGATGGCCAGGGCTTCCGTGAGCATCACGGCGTACAGGACGGTGCCGGTCACATACGCCCGGTAGCGCCAGGCCAAGGCAAGAGCGAGGGCGAGAACGGCGGCGGACGGGCCCGTGTCGCGTTCGGCGGCGACATGCGCCGGAAGGCCGAGTACGGGCACGTCGGGGCCCAGCGCGACCCCGAGCCGGGCGAAACACGTACCGGCCAGCGTCCCCACGTACGCGACGAGCAGCAACCAGCGCCGCCCCAGCGCGATCTCCGCGACGCCGAAGACGACGAGGACCTGGGCCAGCGCGCCCCACACGGGAAGGTCCGGCGCCGGGACGAAGAGCGAGAGCGGCGTGCGGAGCAGCGCCACCCACCACGCCTGCCCCGCCTCGACGCCCCCGAGCCAGGACACCGCGCGCAGCCCGTCGGGGCCCGAGGTCTGCCACGCGTGCAGCGCGCCCGTCAGGCAGACGCACAGAAGGGTGAGCCAGAGGGTTCGCAGGACGTGGACCGGCCGCCCCCGCAGTGCGCTCCGTACATCGGCGAGAAGCCGTCTCACCGGCCGGAGCCCAGCCGCCGCGCGAGCGCGGGGACTTCGAGGAAGCCCTCGGCACGCGCGCTGGCCAGCCCGATCCTCGGCAGTTCGCTGCTCTTGGCGAAGAGGATGAACCGGGGCTCCCACACGGGCCGGTACTTCGCGTTGGCCCGGTAGAGCGACTCGATCTGCCACCACCGGGAGAAGAAGCTCAGCACCGCGCGCCACAGCCGCAGCACGGGCCCGGCGCCGAGCCGTCCGCCGCGTTCGAAGACGGAGCGGAACATCGCGAAGTTGAGCGAGATCTGCGCGACGCCGACCTCGGCCTTCGCGCGCTGGATCAGCTCCAGCACCATGAACTCCATCAGCCCGTTCTCGGAGTCCCGGTCGCGCCGCATCAGATCGAGCGAGAGCCCGTCGCGGCCCCAGGGCACGAAGGAGAGCACGGCGCGCAGTTCGCCCTGGGAATCGGTGCACTCCAGCATCACGCACTGCCCGTCGGAGGGGTCGCCGAGGCGGCCCAGCGCCATGGAGAAGCCGCGCTCGGTCTCGCCGTCGCGCCACGCGTCGGCGCGTTCGACGATGTGGGCCATCTCGGCGGGCGGGATGTCCGCGTGGCGCCGCACCCGTACCTCGTAACCGGCGCGCTTCACCCGGTTGTACGCCTGCCGTACGGTCCGCATCGCGCGGCCCTCCAGCGTGAACTCGGCGGTCTCCACGATCGCCTCGTCGCCGAGTTCGAGGGCCTGGAGGCCGTGGCGCGCGTAGATCGTGCCCGCCTCCTCGCTCGCGCCCATGACGGCGGGGACCCACGCGTGCTCGCCCGCCTCGGTGAGCCAGGCGTCGATCGCGCCGGGCCAGGCCTCCGGGTCGCCGATCGGGTCGGCGGAGGCGAGCGAGACGCCGCCGACGACGGTGTAGGTGACGGCAGCCTTGCCGGACGGGGACCACACGACGCTCTTGTCGCGGCGGGTCGCGAAGTAGCCGAGCGAGTCGCGTGCCCCGTGCTTGTCGAGCAGGGCCCGCAGCCTCTCCTCGTCCTCGGCGCTCATGGGCGCGGTCGCGCGCCGCGAGCGGAAGGCGGCGGCGAGGACGAGCAGGAGCAGCACGGCGGCCATGACGTTGATGAGCACGTCCACCCAGCCGGGGATCGCGACGCCCTCGTACCGCTCGTCGGAGGCGGCGATGAAGACGAGCCGAGCGACGGCGTACGCCAACCGGCCGCCGAAGTCGGAGCGTTCCTCGGTGGGGGAGTGGTTGGTGACGGTCACCAGCAGCGTGGCGATCGCGGTCGCCACCAGCAGCCCGACGAGCGCGACGGCGGTGGCCAGCTTGGGGTTGGACCGGTCGCCCTTCGAGCGGAACTCCCCGGCCCCGGCGAAGAGCGCGGCCACGAACAGGGCGCTGAGCGCGAGCGAGAGCCAGTTGAAGGCGTGCGCCCGCAGCTCCTCGAACAGCACCATCACCAGGGTGTAGAGGGCGAGCACGAGGAGGCCCATGACGACGTTGAGGATCCAGGCGGCCCGCTTGCGCCGCCGCATCGTCACGGCCAGGACGCCGACGAACAGCGCACCGGTGAATCCGGCGGCGACCAGGTGCGGGGTGAAGAAGTCCCCGGCGTTGTGCCGCTTGAGGTCGTTGCCGAACGAGACCCAGACGGCGCCCAGCAGATTGATCCCGGTCGCCGCGCGCAGGTACCAGACCACGAACGCGGCGGAATAGCGCCGCCACTTTTCTCCCATACGGGGAGCATATGTGACCGTTTGTGGTGTTTTCCGGGCAGGGGTGCCCCGGTTTGCCCGATGCGGTCCGCGGTCGCGTCGTGGCCGCTCGCGCAGTTCCCCGCGCCCCTGACGCGGCACCTCTACGACGGAGGGTGCCCCCTCAAGGGGCGCGGGGAACTGCGCGCCAAGCCACGGCGCGAGCCGCGGCCCGCAATGGAGAGGACGGGGCAGCCCCTGCTCAGGTTGCCTCGTAGGCGTCGACGCCCTCGGAATCCGGCTTGTCGCCCTCTTCCGGCGTCACCGGAAGCTCGGCGGCGAGCGCCGCGGCGGCCCGCACCAGCGGAAGAGCGAGGAGCGCCCCGGTCCCCCCACCGACGGACACTCCCTGCTCCAGCACCGGGTCCACCGCCAGGCGGTCCAGCGCCTTCGCCTGCGCGGGCTCGGCGCTCGCCTGCCCGGCGAGCCACCAGTCGGGGGCCCGGAAGGCCACGCGCTGGCCCACCAGGGCGCACGCGGCGGAGACCACGCCGTCCAGGATCACGGGCGTACGGCGTACCGCCGACTGGAGGAGGAAGCCCGTGGCCGCGGTCAGGTCGGCGCCGCCGATGGTCGCGAGGAGCTGGAGCTGGTCGCCCAGCACCGGGCGCGCCCGGCGCAGCCCGTCCCGGATCGCGGCGCACTTGCGCATCCAGGCGAGGTCGTCGATGCCGCCCCCGCCGCGCCCGGTGACGACCGAGGCGTCGGTCCCGCAGAGCGCGGCGATCAGCGTCCCGGCGGCCGTGGTGCCGCCGACGCTGAGGTCGCCGAGCACGACCAGGTCGGTGCCCGCGTCGGCCTCCTCGTCCGCGACGGCCATTCCGGCCCGGAACGCCTCCTCGGCCTCGTCGAGCGTCAGCGCGTCCTCGATGTCCAGCCGGCCCGAGGAGCGGCGTACGCGGTGCCGCGTCACCTCGGCGGGCAGCTCGTCCAGCTCGCAGTCGAGAGACATGTCGACAATGCGGACCGGCACGTCGAAGCGGCGCGCGAGCACGGCCGCGGGGGAGTCGCCGTCCAGGGTCTCGCGGACCAGCGCGGCCGCGGAGCCCGCCGGGCGGCTCGACACGTCCAGACCGGCGACGCCGTGGTCCCCGGCGAAGACGACCATGCGCGGGTGCGCGAGCGGACGCACGGGCACCTGCCCCTGCGCGGCGCTCAGCCACTCGCCCAGCTCGTCGAGCCGCCCCAGCGCCCGTTCGGGCAGGCCCGTCCGGGCGCGCCGCTCCTCGGCCTCCCGGCGCACACCGCCGTGAGGGCGCTCGATGAGATCGGAGAATTCGTCCAGGTCCAACGCCCGCTCACTCATGCCCACGGAGCGTACGGCACACATGGGGGCCGTGCCCCAAAGGGGCGCGCAGGAAGGGACGGCCCCTCACTTCAGGGGCTGCGGCAACCCGGCGACCGTCAGCAGGACATGCTCGCACTCGGCGGCGAACGCCGCGTTCAGACGGCCCAGTTCGTCGCGGTAGCGGCGGCCCGAGGGGGTGGCCGGGACGATGCCGGAGCCGACCTCGTTGCTGACGGCGACGATCCGGCGGGGCGTGGCCCGCACCGCCGCGATCAGGGACGCGACGCGCTCCGCGAGGGCCCGCGAGCCGCCGTTGTCCCAGAGCGAGTCGTCCCAGGCGCGCACGTCGTCCATCGTGTGCGAGAGCCACAGCGAGAGGCAGTCGATCAGCAGCGGCGGCCCGTCCTCCGCCAGCAGCGGTTCGAGCGCGCACGTCTCCTCCGTACGCCACGACGCGGGCCGCCGCTCGCGGTGCGCGGCGACGCGGGCGCCCCACTCGGCGTCGTCGTCGCGGGTGCCGCTCGTCGCGACGTAGACGACGCCGGGGAACGCGGCCAGCCGCCGCTCCGCCTCCACCGACTTGCCCGAGCGCGCCCCGCCCAGCACCAGCGTGCGGCGCGGGATGTCGGGCACCGCGTGGTACGCGCCGACCTCCAGCGAGGTGCCGTCCGGCACCGCGCGGGCGCCCGCGGCGGCCAGCCGCCGGTGCAGCTCGCGGCCCGGCGGCACGCCGTGGTCGAGATGGACGGCCAGCACATCCGTCGTGGGCCCCACCGCGCCCGAGGCACGCAGCCGCGCGAGCGCGTCGGGCCGTCCGAGGACGTCGAGCAGCACCATGTCGTACGACGGGGTGTCCTCGCCCTCGCCGGTGCCCGCGGGCGCTGCGCCCGGCGGCAGATAGAGCAGCCGCTCGCCGCCGGGCGCGGTCACCGCGTACCCCGTGCCCGGCGAGTCCAGCGCCAGCGCCCGCACCCGGTGCCCGCTGATGAGGGCCAGCTCCTGGCGGTCCGGGACCCGTACGGGCTGGGGGAGCCCGGCGGGGACCTCCAGCGCGGGGCCGTCGTGCGGGTGCGAGAGGAACACCTGCCGTACGCCGCTGAGCGTGTGCCCGGCCCGTGCCGCGGCGAAGGCGGGCCCGGGGGTCAGGTCGAGCAGCAGCGTGCCGTCGAGGAGCAGCGCCGTGGCGGCGCGTGCCTCGTCGCCGGCGGCGGTGGCGCAGTCGGCGCAGGGACAGCCGGGCCGGGGGAGACCGGCGGGCGCGCCGGTGCCGAGCAGAGTGAGTTCCACCCCCTGATCGTCTCGTGACCTCCGCCGCCGCGCGCACAGGGACCGGGGCTGGACGGGCTACAACCGACAGGACGGGCGGATTTCAGTACGCTGCCGTGAGCGACTGCCGATCTCGGGAGGCATTTGATGGCGTGGACGTGGCGGTTCGAGAAGGCCGACGGCACGGAGACGGAACCGGCCGTCCAGCCCGAGGAGTTCCCCACGCAGGGGGACGCCGAGTCCTGGATCGGCGAGGTCTGGAAGGAGCTGGCGGACGGCGGGGCCGACCAGGTGACGCTGCTGGAGGACGGCAGCGTGGTCTACGGCCCGATGAGCCTCCACGCGGAGGAGACGGCGGGCTGACCCCTCAGCCGGGTCCGGGCCCCGAGGCCAGGAGCTGGGTGGCGGCCAGTTCCCCGTAGAGGGGGTCGGCGGCCACCAGCTCCTCGTGGGTGCCCACCGCGCGTACGCGGCCCGCCTCCATCACCACGATCCGGTCGGCGAGCGTCACCGTCGAGAGGCGGTGCGCGACGACCAGCACCGTCGTGGTCCGCGCGGCCTCGGCGACGACCTCGCGCAGCGCCCGCTCGTTCGCGGCGTCGAGCTGCGAGGTCGCCTCGTCCAGGAGCAGCAGGCGGGGGCGGCGCAGCAGGGCCCGGGCGATGGCGACGCGCTGCCGCTCGCCGCCCGACAGCTTGCTGCCGCGGTGCCCGACGACCGTCTCCAGCCCGTCCGGCAGCCGGTCCACGAGGGCCGCGAGCCGCGTCCGTACGAGCGTCTCGCGCAGCTCCTCCTCGCCCGCGTCCGGCGCGGCGAACAGCAGGTTCTCGCGGAGGGTCCCGGCGAGGACGGGGGCGTCCTGCTCGACGTAGCCGATGGCGGCGCGCAGCCGGTCCAGGGGCCATTCGCGCAGGTCGCGGCCGTCGAGGAGGATACGGCCCGCCTCCTGCTCGTAGAACCGCTCGATCAGTCCGAAGACGGTGGTCTTGCCCGCGCCGGAGGGGCCCACGAAGGCCGTCATGCCGCCCTCGCCGGGCACGGCGAAGGAGACCTCGCGGTGCACGGGCGGCAGCTCGGGGCGGTAGCGGAACGTGACGTCCTCGAAGGCCACGGACGCGGGGCCGCTCGCCGCGTCCCCGGTCCCTGTCCCTGTCCCTGTCCCGGTTCCGGCCCCGGATCCGGCGGCCGTCTCCTCCGGCTCGGTCTCCAGCCGTTCCGCCTCGCTGATACGGGCGACGGCCGCGGTCCCCTCCTGGTAGTCGGAGCCCGCCTCGACCAGGCGGGAGATCGGGTCGGTCAGATAGAAGAGCGCGAGCAGGAAGGCGACCAGCGTCGAGACCGGGATCGTGCCCGAGGCGACCCGGGCGCCGCCGACGCCGAGGACGACCAGGAACGAGACCTGGATCGCGACGCCGGTCGAGGTGTAGGCCACCGACTGCCACTTGGCGGCGCGCACCCCGTGCCGCCAGGCCCGGCGCGCGGCCTCGTCCACGGCCGCCGCCTCCCGCGCCTCGGCGCCGGACGCCTTCACGGTGCGCAGCGCCCCGAAGGTGCGCTCCAGCGTGGAGGAGATCTCCCCGACCGCGGCCTGGGCCCGCTCGGTGGCGCGGGCGATCCGGGGGTAGACGAAGCCGAGCCCCGAGCCGATCACGACCGTCACGCCCACGGTCACGGCCAGCAGCACGGGGTCGAGGAACGCCATCATCACCAGCGTCGCGAGCAGCGTGAGGCTGCCCGCGACGGCGGAGACCAGGGCGTTCGTGGTGACCTGCCGCAGCAGCGTGGTGTCGGCGGTGACGCGGGACATCAGGTCCCCGGGCTGGACGCGGTCGACGGCGGGCATCCGCAGCCGCACCAGCCGCGCCACGAGCTGCCGCCGCGCGGCGAGCACCACGGACTCGGCGGTGCGCTCCAGCACGTACGCCCCGAAGGCCTCGATGACCGTTCCCGCCACGACGAGCAGGGTCAGCAGGACCAGGACGTCCCCGATGCCCTGCCCCTCGCCGAGCCGGTCGACCAGTTCCTTGGCGGCGAGTGGCTGGATCAGGCCGGTCACCGAGCCGACGAGCGTGAGGAGGCCGCCGAGGACGATGGCCCCGCGGCGCGGGCGTATGTGGGCGTAGAGGGCCCGCCAGGTCTCCCTGGCGGGCAGCTTCGGGGTCTTCGTGTCCGTGTCGGCGGGTTTCTCCTGCTGCGCGGGCATACCGGGAGCAGACCAGCACGGCGGCACCCACGGCAAAGGAATTACCGGCCGTGACGGAATCGCCTCAGCCGCGCACCTCGCACATCAGCCGCGCACCCCGCACAGATGCAGCAGCGCCGCCACCGAGCGGTACGGGTCGGTGCGCCCGGCCAGCGCCTCGGCGACGAGGGCACGCTCGTCGTCCGTACCGTCCTCGGCGGGGCGGGAGGAGAAGACGTCCACGCCGTACCAGCGGTCAAGCGGGGTGCCGATGCGCTGGAGCAGCGAGGTCAGCCCTTCGAGCCGGAACGCGCGGTCGTCGGCGGTCGCCGCGTGCGCCGCGTTGAGCGCCGCCTGCGCCGCGTCCCAGTCGCCGTCCAGACCGGGCCGCATGGCGCGCGCCGCCTCGTTCCTGATGACCAGCGAGAGCAGGCCCCCGGCGTCGAGCACCCGGGCGAGCCCGGCGAGGGTGGACTCCGGATCGCGCGCCTCCATCAGCACCCCGTGGCACAGCACCACGTCGAAGGTGCCGGGCAGGAAGTGCACGCCCGTGTCCTGGCCCGTGCCCGGGACGAGCTTGAAGCGCTCCCGTATGCCCTCGGGCTCGCGCTCCAGCGCGTCCCTGACGACGTCGAGCAACGCGGGGTCGTTCTCCAGACCGGTCACCTGATGGCCCGCGCGGGCCAGCCGGAGCGCCTGGGTGCCCTCGCCCAGGCCCACGTCCAGCACCCGTAGCCGCCTGCCCACCTCGAAGCGGGCGGCGATCTGTTCGTCGAGCTGCCGGGCGACCAGCTCCTGCCGGATCAGGGCTTCTCGCCGCGGGAGACCTGCGGCTTGGGCAGGCGCATGCGGCGCATCTGGAGCGTACGCATCAGCGCGTAGGCGACGGCGCCGCGCTTGGGCTCGTCGGGGTACTTCTCGCGGAGCCGCTTCTTGAGGCGGACGGCGATCCCGACCGAGTCGAGGATGATCATGACGATCACGACGAGCCACAGCAGCAGCGAGATGTTCTTGAGCTGGAGCGACGGCAGCATGCTCAGCACGAGGATGATCACGGCCATCGGCAGGAAGAACTCCGCCACGCTCCACCGCGAGTCCACGAAGTCCCGCGCGAAGCGCCGCACCGGGCCCTTGTCGCGCGGCGGCAGAAAACGCTCGTCGCCGCTGGCCAGGGCTTCGCGCTGCTTGGCCATGTCGGCACGGCGTGCCTCGCGCTGGCGCTTGGCGGCCTCCTTGCGGTTGGCCGGCGCCTTGGCGAGCGAGCGGCGCTGGTTCTGCGCCTCACTCCGCTTCGGGGTCGGGCGGCCCTTGGGGGCCTCGGGGTCGCGGGGCTGCTGGGGCTCGGCGTCGCTCACCTGGGGGGTTGCCGCCTGCCCGTCTTTCGAACGGCTTCGGAACACGCCTCAAGAGTACGGTGTGGCCCTGAGTGGGCCCCAGCCCCTTGAGGCACGATCCGGCAACGGGCTCCTGCTGCGGGAGGAGAGGGCCGCTCCTCCCGCAGCAGGAGCCCAAGGCGCCGCGCGGTCTGTAGTCTCGACTGTAGATAAAACGGCCGAACAGTGCGCCGGTGCGTCTCTCCCCGTCCAGCGATCGTCTCCGGGCGAAACCAGCCAGAGACAGGGAGCAACCGCGAGCCGTACTGTGGGGTCTGTAGATGTGCCGAGGCTGAGGCTTGAGTCCGTTACGAAGGGGGCGCGCGAGGCCCATGAGCGGTGTCATGAAGCGTATGGGGATGATCTTCCGCGCGAAGGCCAACAAGGCCCTGGACCGGGCTGAGGACCCGCGCGAGACGCTGGACTACTCCTACCAGAAGCAGTTGGAGCTGCTGCAGAAGGTGCGCCGCGGCGTCGCGGACGTCGCCACCTCCCGGAAGCGGCTGGAGCTCCAGCTCAGCCAGCTCCAGGGGCAGTCCTCCAAGCTGGAGGACCAGGGCAAGAAGGCGCTGGCGCTCGGCAGGGAGGACCTGGCGCGTGAGGCTCTCTCGCGCAGGGCCGCGCTCCAGCAGCAGGTCACCGACCTGGAGGGGCAGCACCAGACGCTCCAGGGCGAGGAGGAGAAGCTGACGCTCGCCGCACAGCGCCTCCAGGCCAAGGTGGACGCCTTCCGGACGAAGAAGGAGACCATCAAGGCGACCTACACGGCGGCGCAGGCGCAGACCAGGATCGGCGAGGCCTTCTCCGGCATCTCGGAGGAGATGGGCGACGTCGGCATGGCCATCCAGCGTGCCGAGGACAAGACGGCGCAGCTCCAGGCGCGCTCCGGCGCGATCGACGAGCTGCTCGCCTCCGGCGCCCTCGACGACCAGTCGGGCATGGCCAAGGACGACATCACCGCCGAGCTGGACCGCCTCTCCGGCGGCACGGACGTGGAGCTGGAGCTCCAGCGGATGAAGGCCGAGCTGGCGGGCGGCACCACCGGCGGCGGCCAGCAGGCCATCGAGGGGGGACAGCAGGGCCAGTCGGCCCAGCCGGGCACCCAGCAGTCGCAGGACACGCCTAAGTTCAGCAAGGAGTGACCCGCGCACCGCGCCGCTGATGACCCCGCCCTCGCGCTAAGGAGTACGCCATGATCGTCAGAATCATGGGCGAAGGCCAGGTGAAGCTGGACGACAGCCACTTCGCCGAGCTGAACAAGCTGGACGACGAGCTGCTGGAGGAGATGGAGGGCGGGGACGAGGCGGGTTTCCGCCGCACCCTCGGCGCCCTCCTCGACGCCGTCCGCCGCCTCGGCACCCCCCTGCCCGACGACGCGCTCGAACCCTCCGAGCTGATCCTGCCGTCCCCCGAGGCATCCCTCGAAGAGGTGCGGGAGATGCTCAGCGACGACGGGCTCATCCCCGGCTGACCAGCGAGGACACCGCGTGTCCCCGGCCCGCGTGCCGGAGGCGGGGGCGCGCGGTGCCACGCGGGAGCCGTACGGTTCTGCTGTGCCTGCCGCGAACGCCGTGAGAACCATGGACTCGGCCTCCTCCCCGCCCCCCACCCCGGGCTCCCCCGACGGTTCCGGATACGGCCGTCTCGGGGAGGTCCGTCGTCGGCTGCGCGACCATCCGTACGTCGTGGACGCGCTGGTCGCCGCCGCCGCGTTCGTGCTGGTGCTGATCGGCGCCGCCACCGAGCCGCGCGGCCCCGACGGCGAGCCCCACTTCGGCCAGCGCGAGCTGAACACCCAGACGGTGGTGCTCGCGCTGCTCTCCTGCGGCGTGCTGGCGCTGCGCCGCCGCGCCCCGCTGCCCGTCCTCTGCCTCACCAGCCTCATCTGCGTCATCGGCCTCGCCCTGGAGACGGGGAACGGGGCGCCCTCCGACCGCCGCGCCCCCCTCGTCCTCGGCGCGGTCATCGCGCTCTACACGGTCTCCAACAGCACCAACCGGCGTACGAGCTGGCGCATCGGCGCCGTCACCGTCGTCGTCCTCACGGCCGCGGGCATGCTCTTCGGCGCCCGGCCCTGGTACGCGCAGGAGAACCTCGGCATCTTCGCCTGGACCGGCATGGCCGCCGCCGTCGGCGAGGCCGTGCGCAACCGGCGGGCGGTGGTGGACGCCATCCGCGAGCGGGCCGAGCGCGCGGAGCGCACGCGCGAGGAGGAGGCCCGGCGCCGCGTCGCCGAGGAGCGGCTGCGCATCGCCCGCGAGCTGCACGACGTGGTGGCCCACCACATCGCGCTCGTCAACGTGCAGGCGGGCGTGGCCTCGCACGTCATGGACCGCCGCCCCGACCAGGCCAAGCAGGCCCTCGCGCACGTACGGGAGGCGAGCCGGCACGCGCTCGGCGAGCTGCAGACGACGGTCGGGCTGCTGCGCCAGTCCGGCGAGAGCGCGGCGCCCACCGAACCCGCGCCGGGGCTCGGCGTGCTGGACGAGCTGCTCGACGGTTTCCGCCGGGCCGGGCTCCATGTGGAGCTGGACGCGCCCGCGCTGGCGGCCGGGGAGGCGCCGCCGCTCTCCTCCGCCGTCGACCTGACCGCGTACCGCGTGGTGCAGGAGGCGCTGACCAACGTGCAGAAGCATGTGGGCACCGGCGCCCGCGCGGAGGTCCGGATCCGGCGCGGCCGGAGGGCGCTGGAGATCACGGTGCTGGACGACGGCGCGGGCACGGACGGCAGCGCGCCGGAGGAGAGCACCGCGGGCCGGGCGGACCGGGCGGACCGGGCCGACGGGGCGGACCGGGCGGACGGTGCCGAGGCGCACGGCGGACACGGACTCGTGGGGATGCGCGAGCGCGCCGCGGCCCTGCACGGCCACTGCGAGACGGGCCCGCTCCCGGGAGGCGGCTTCCGGGTGTACGTACGCTTGCCGCTGGAACCCTCGCCGCCGCGTAAGGAGCTGTCCGCATGATCCGTGTCGTTCTCGCCGACGATCAGGCCCTGTTGCGCAGTGCCTTCCGCGTCCTGGTCGACTCCGAGGCCGACATGGAGGTCGTCGGCGAGGCCGCCGACGGCGAGGAGGCCGTGGCGCTCGTCCGGGAGCGGGGCGCCGACGTCGTGCTCATGGACATCCGGATGCCGGGTACCGACGGGCTCGCGGCGACGCGGGAGATCAGCTCGGACCCGGCGCTCTCCGAGGTCAAGATCGTCATCCTGACCACCTTCGAAGTCGACGACTACGTGGTCCAGTCGCTGCGCGCGGGCGCCTCCGGCTTCCTCGGCAAGGGCGCCGAGCCCGGCGAGCTGCTGGCGGCGATCCGGACGGCGGCGAAGGGCGAGGCGCTCCTGTCGCCGGCCGCGACGAAGGGGCTGATCGCCAAGTTCCTCGCGCAGGGCGGCGGTCCGGGCGTCGAGGGCGACGGGGAGGGCGGCGCCGGCGGTGCCCGGCTCGCCGCGCTCACGGGCCGCGAGCGCGAGGTGCTGGCCCAGGTCGCCGCCGGGTACTCCAACGACGAGATCGGCGAGCGGCTGGCGGTCAGCCCGCTCACCGTGAAGACCCATGTCAACCGGACCATGGCGAAGCTCGGCGCCCGCGACAGGGCGCAGTTGGTGGTCGCCGCGTACGAGAGTGGTCTCGTACGACCTTCGGGTGGAGCCTGACGTACTGCGACCGCAGTATGCGGGCTGGTCCAGAAGGGCACCTGGGTCGGAGGGATCGGCTCTCCGTGTGGGTGAGGGTGTAGGCGGCACCCAAGTCTGTGCCGCCGACTGCCGCTGTCCCCACACGTCCGGAAGAGAGACCCGCCACCCATGTCCTGGCTGTCCCGCTTCAGCCTCGTACAGCGTGGGCTGATCGCGCTGATGGCGCTGGTCGCCGTCGTCTTCGGCGCCATCGCCATTCCCCAGCTCAAGCAGCAGCTCCTCCCCTCCATCGATCTGCCCATGGTCTCGGTCATCGCGCCGTACCAGGGCGCCTCCCCCGATGTCGTCGAGAAGCAGGTCGTCAAGCCGCTGGAAGACAACATCCAGGGCGTCGAGGGCATCACCGGCGTCAACGCGACGGCGAGCGAGGGCTCGGCCGTCGTCACGGCGCAGTTCGACTACGGCGAGAACACCGAGCAGACCGTCGCCGACGTCGAGCAGGCCGTGAACCGCACCCGCGGCCAGCTCCCCGACGGCGTGGACCCGCAGGTCGTCTCCGGCGGCACCGACGACATTCCCACGGTCGTGCTCGCGGCGTCCTCCCCGAGCAAGGACCAGCAGGCGCTCAACGACGCCCTGGACTCCTCCGTCGTCCCCGTCCTCAAGGACATCGACGGCGTCGGCCAGGTGACGATCGACGGCGTGCGGGACCAGGTCGTCGCCGTCACCCCGGACACCGGGAAGCTGGCGGGCGCGGGCCTCTCGCCCGGCGACCTGTCGAAGGCGCTGGAGGCGGGCGGCGCCTCCCTGCCCGCGGGGTCGTTCGACGAGGACGGCAAGAGCAAGACGGTGCAGGTCGGTTCGGGCTTCACCTCGCTCGCGCAGATCGAGGACCTGCGCGTCCCCGGCAAGGGCGGCGGGGCCGATGGGAAGGCCGTACGCGTCGGCGACGTCGCGAAGGTCGAGCAGGCGCCCGACACGGCCACCTCGCTGACCCGTACGAACGGGGAGAGCAGCCTCGCCGTCTCCGTGACCATGGACAACGACGGCAGCGCCGTCGCGATCTCCGACGAGGTCAAGGACAAGCTGCCGCAGCTCCGCGACGACCTCGGCAAGGACGCCAAGCTCACGGTCGTCTCCGACCAGGGCCCGCAGGTGTCCAAGTCGATCAGCTCGCTGACCACCGAGGGCCTGCTGGGCCTGGTCTTCGCGGTCGTCGTGATCCTCGTCTTCCTGCTGTCGCTGCGCTCGACGCTGGTGACGGCGGTCTCCATCCCGCTCTCCGTCGTCCTCACGCTGATCGTGCTGTGGACCCGGGACCTGTCGCTCAACATGCTGACGCTGGGCGCCCTGACCATCGCCATCGGCCGCGTCGTGGACGACTCGATCGTCGTCCTGGAGAACATCAAGCGCCACCTCGCGTACGGCAAGGAGCGGCAGACCGCGATCCTCGACGCCGTCAAGGAGGTCTCGGGCGCGATCACCTCGTCCACGCTGACGACGGTCGCGGTCTTCCTCCCGATGGCGTTCGTCGGCGGCATGGTCGGCGCGCTCTTCGGCGGCTTCTCCCTGACGATCACCGTGGCGCTGCTCGCCTCGCTGCTGGTGTCGCTGACGATCGTGCCGGTCCTCTCGTACTGGTTCCTGCGCGCCCCCAAGGCGCTGGCCGGGCTCGACCCGGAGGAGCAGCGCCGCAGGTCGGAGGAGAAGGAGGCGAGCAGCCCGCTCCAGCGGATGTACGTGCCGGTGCTGCGGTTCGCCACCCGGCGCCGCTTCACCAGCCTGCTGATCGCGGTCGTCGTGCTCATCGGCACGTTCGGCATGGCGCCGCTGCTGAAGACCAACTTCTTCGACCAGGGCCAGCAGGAGGCCCTCACCGTCAAGCAGGAGCTGAAGCCCGGCACCAGCCTGGCCGCCTCCGACAAGCAGGCCAAGCGCGTCGAGAAGCTCCTCGCCGGGACCGACGGCGTCGAGGACTACCAGGTCACCGTCGGCTCGGCCGGACTCATGGCGGCCTTCGGCGGCGGTACGGACGCGAACCAGGCCACGTACCAGATCAAGCTCGACGGCGACGCCGACAGCGACAAGGTCCAGGACGACCTCCGCGACGGCCTCGACAAGCTCGGCGGCGGCATCGGCGACACCACGATCTCGGCCGGCGACGGCTTCGGCGCGCAGGACCTGAGCGTCGTCGTCAAGGCGGGCGACGAGGACGTGCTGCGCGAGGCGGCGGAGAAGGTCCGCAAGAAGGTCGCCGGGCTCGACGACGTCGAGGACGTGCAGAGCGACCTGTCCCAGTCCGTGCCGCGCATCTCGGTCACCGCGAAGCCGGAGGCCGCCCGCTTCGGGCTGAACGACGCGGCGCTCGGCCAGGCCGTCACCCAGGCCGTGAGCGGCACCAAGTCCGGCAAGGCGGTCCTCGACGACACCGAGCGCGACGTCGTCGTGAAGTCCGAGAAGCCCGCGGAGACCGTCGCCGAGCTGAAGAAGCTGCCGCTCGGCAAGACGACGCTGGGCAAGGTCGCGGACGTGCGGACGGTGAACGGGCCGGTCCAGATGACCCGCATCGACGGCGCCCGCGCCGCCACGGTCACGGCCAAGCCGACCGGCGAGAACACCGGCGCCGTCAGCACCAAGCTCCAGAGCGAGATCGACGGGCTGGACCTGCCGAAGGGCGCGACGGCGGAGATCGGCGGCGTCTCCGAGGACCAGGACGAGGCGTTCGCCTCGCTGGGCCTGGCGATGCTGGCCGCGATCGCGATCGTGTTCATGCTGCTGGTCGCGACGTTCCGCTCGCTGATCCAGCCGCTGATCCTGCTGGTCTCGATCCCGTTCGCCGCGACGGGCGCCCTGGGCCTGCTGGTCCTCACCGGCACCCCGATGGGCGTCCCGGCGATGATCGGCATGCTGATGCTGATCGGCATCGTGGTGACGAACGCGATCGTGCTGATCGATCTGATCAACCAGTACCGGGCGCAGGGGTACGGAGTGATCGACGCGGTCGTCGAGGGCGGTCGCCACCGTCTCCGTCCCATCCTGATGACGGCCCTGGCCACGATCTGCGCCCTGACGCCGATGGCCCTCGCGGTCACGGGCGACGGCGGCTTCATCTCGCAGCCGCTGGCGGTCGTGGTGATCGGTGGCCTGGTCACTTCGACCTTGCTCACCCTGCTCCTGGTCCCGACGCTCTACGCGATGGTCGAGCTGCGGAAGGAGCGCCGGGCGGCGAAGAAGGCCGCCAAACGAGGCGGCGCCTCGGAGGAAGAGGGCACCCCGCCCTCGCCCCGCGAGCCGGAGATGGCCGAACGCGGCTGATCCCCGAGCTCCGTGCCCCGAGGGCCCGGCCGACCCGTGGGGGGTCCTGGCCGGGCCCTCGGCTTCCCCGAACTGCCCCGCGCCCCTGACGGGGCAGGTTCCTGCTTCGCCCCCGGCTCCACTGTGCTTGGGAAGTCTGCGCTGGGGGTCCCCCCTGCTCGAAGAGCTTGGGGGAGCAGGGTTGGCAAGCGCAGCCCACTTCGCCGGGTGCTCCGCGTGGAGGGCCGCGCCCGGGGTGCCCCGGGCTGCCGCCGCGTCGTGGCTTGTCGCGCAGTTCCCCGCGCCCCTGATGGGGCAAGCCCCGTGGTGGGGTGCCGGGGGACGTAAGGCCACGGGGCCTTACAAGAACGCCCCCGAGGGGATGTACGGCGCAGGCGGGCGCATGCCTCGGTAGCAGACGAACCCCGCCGCCCGAAGTTCGAGCCCGGCGGCGATCCCGACGTCCACGGCCCACTGCTGCTCGGCCGTGACGTCCCAGATCTCGGCCGTGACCCCCTCGGACAGCCCGAGAAGGGCGGAGGTCAGCACCCGGGTCGCCATCCGGCGCGACGTCGCCGCCAGCAGCTCGACGCGGCCCCCGTCCCGCACGTAGCAGTACGCACTGCCCGCGAGGTCGTCCGCGACGACGAGCCGGTGGTGCGCGAGGAGATAGTCGTGGTCGGGTCCGTGCGCTCCGCCCCGCAGCCGCCGGTCGACCGAGTCCATGAGGTCCCGGTCGCGCGCCGAACCCTCGACCGCCGCCCCGTCCGGCGGGTCGAGCCGGGTCCGGTCGACGACGCCCCGCATCCGGATCGTCGGATGCACCTCGAAGCCCGCGCGCCGGTACGTCCGTACGGCCGCGGGGTGGCGCGAGGAGCAGATGATGCCGCGCAGACACCCCCGCCCGTACTCCAGCGCCCGGCTCAGCAGCGCCGTGCCCACGCCCTTGCCCTGCGCGGCGGGGAGCACGACCAGGAGCGAGAGGCCCCAGGTGCCCTCGCGGATCACGGACTGCGCGACGCCGACCGCCTGCCCGGACCCGTCCTCCGCGAGCCAGCTCCCGGCGGGGTCGGTCCGGACGAAGTGCCGGATCTTCTCGTGCCGGCGCGCGATCCGCTCGGGGTCGGGCGGGGTCTCCGGGGACTCGCCCTTGAGCGTGTGCGAGTCCCCGAAGGCGGCCGCGGCCAACAGCCGTACCGTCTCGGCGTCTTCCGGGGTGTCCCTGACCGGACGCAGCAGTATGGGAGGCATCCGCCGCAGGTTACGGCAGCGCCAGCATCCGCTCCAGGGCGGTTTTCGCGAACTTCTCGGTCTCCGCGTCGACCTCGATCCGGTTGACCACCGTGCCGTCCGCGAGGGACTCCAGGGCCCAGACGAGGTGCGGGAGGTCTATCCGGTTCATGGTCGAGCAGAAGCAGACCGTGCGGTCGAGGAAGACGATCTCCTTGTCCTCTTCCGCGAACCGGTTGGCCAGCCGCCGCACCAGGTTCAGCTCGGTGCCCACGGCCCACTTGGAGCCGCGGGGGGCGGCCTCCAGGGCCTTGATGATGTATTCGGTCGAGCCGACCTCGTCGGCCGCCGAGACCACCTCGTGCTTGCACTCGGGGTGGACGAGGACGCGGACGCCGGGGATCCGCTCGCGGACCTCGCGCACCGAGTCCAGCGAGAAGCGGCCGTGCACCGAGCAGTGGCCGCGCCACAGGATCATCTTCGCGTCGCGGAGCTGCTCGGGGGTGAGGCCGCCGCCGGGCTTGTGCGGGTTGTAGACCACGCAGTCGTCGAGGGAGAGGCCCATGTCGCGGACCGCGGTGTTCCGCCCGAGGTGCTGGTCGGGGAGGAAGAGGACCTTCTCGCCCTGCTGGAAGGCCCAGTCGAGGGCCCGCTCGGCGTTGGACGAGGTGCAGATCGTGCCGCCGTGGCGGCCGGTGAACGCCTTGATGTCCGCGGACGAGTTCATGTACGACACGGGGACCGTGGTCTCCGCGACACCCGCGTCCGTCAGCACGTCCCAGCACTCGGCGACCTGCTCGGCCGTGGCCATGTCGGCCATCGAGCAGCCCGCGGCCAGGTCGGGCAGGACGACCTGCTGCGCGGGGCTGGTGAGGATGTCGGCGGACTCGGCCATGAAGTGCACACCGCAGAACACGATGTACTCCGCCTCGGGGCGGGCGGCGGCCTCGCGCGCCAGCTTGAAGGAGTCGCCGGTCACGTCGGCGAACTCGATGACCTCGTCCCGCTGATAGTGGTGCCCGAGGACGAAGACGCGGTCGCCGAGCCGCTCCTTGGCCGCGCGGGCGCGGGCCACCAGGTCCGGGTCGGAGGGGGCGGGGAGATCGCCGGGACACTCGACTCCGCGCTCGCTCTTCGGGTCGGCCTCGCGGCCGAGCAGCAGCAGCGCGAGCGGCGTCGGCTGTACGTCCAGGGGCTGGGCGGCACTCAACGGATCCACCCTTTCTGTAAGCGCCACGGGGGCTACCCCGTCCAGGCTTCTCGTCTAACTGACGTTATCTATCATAACCGCTTCGCGTCACTTTGACGATGGGCATCGCGTCGATGTGACGCATTCCCAGCGCCGCGCGCGATGTGCGAGCATCGGGAGCAGCAAGGAAAAGTTCGTGCCGCTCCTGGAATGAATCCGGGAGGCCGTCGGTTGAAGTTGACGGCCAAGAGCAGTCCGTACAACCCGGGAGAGAAGCAGATGTCCGTTTCGGACGAGACCGCTGTAAGCGAGGGCATCATCCTGTCCGACGCCGCCGCCGCGAAGGTCAAGAGCCTGCTTGAGCAGGAAGGCCGCGACGACCTGGCGTTGCGCGTCGCCGTCCAGCCGGGTGGCTGCTCGGGCCTGCGCTATCAGCTCTTCTTCGACGAGCGCTCGCTGGACGGCGATGTCGTGAAGGACTTCGACGGTGTGAAGGTCGTCACCGACCGGATGAGCGCCCCGTACCTCGGCGGTGCCTCCATCGACTTCGTCGACACGATCGAGAAGCAGGGCTTCACGATCGACAATCCGAACGCCACCGGCTCCTGCGCCTGCGGCGACTCCTTCAACTGACAGCCGGTTCCACCGCGCGAAGGGCGGCGGGTTCCCCCCACCAGGGACCCGCCGCCCAGTCATGTCCGCCCCCTCACGCGTGGGGCGCGTTCCGCCGCGTGGGGCGCGTTCCGCGTCAGCGCCGCGGCACCACGTCGCCGTCGCGCGCGTCCACGACCTTCCGGTCGCCCAGCGCCTTGTCGAGCGTGACCTCCGTGGTCATCCGCTTGGCGATCTTCACGCAGACCTTCTTCTCCGGGTCCTTCGGCTTCGAGGTCAGGGTGATCTTCACCTTCGAGCCGGACTCGTCGGCCTTGGCCTCGTACGTGTCGCAGACGCCGCCCCAGAAGGTCAGCTTCAGCTTCTTGCCGTCCGCCTCATAGGAGTTGACCGCCTGCGAGCCGCCGCCCGAGCCGCCGCCGGTCCCGATGCCGCCGCCGCCCGGCTTCTCGGTGCCGCTGCCCGGAGTGCTGGGCGACGGGGCGCCGGAGCCGCCGGGTGCGGGCTTCTCGCCCGGCGCGCTCACCGAGTCGGACGGCTTCAGGAACTTGGGCTCCACGGCCGGGTACGCCACCGGGTACGTCCCCTTGCCGTCCGGCCGCCGCACGTCGTAGATCCACGACGGGACGAGCACCGGCTTGCCCTTCGAGGCCTGCATCGCGTAGCCGAACTCGGCGCCGACGACCTTCTCCGGGCCCTTCTTCTTCCCCGGACCGGCGGGACCGGCGGGGCTGCCCGAGCCGCAGGGCGGGCCCGGGACGAAGTCGTGCTGCTCCAGGGCGACCGCCGGCTGCGGGCGCTCCGGGTTCCCCATGTCCGGCGCCGCGCACTGCACGGAGACCCCGCCGCCCTTCTGGCGCGCCTTGTTCAGCTCGTTGAGCGTCTGGCTCGCGCTCATCACCGGGTACTCGGCGCCCTTGTCGCTGTCGCCCCAGTCACCCATCGCGTGCATGATCCGGCCGTCCTTGCCGACCAGGAACGTGCTCTCCCAGCCGTGCGTGGCCTTCCCCTCGACCCGCGGCTCGGCCGTCACCATACGGACCGCGCCGCCCGTGGTCCTCGTGTCGAGCGCGGCGTCCTCCAGGCCCAGCGTCTTCAGCACCGGCCGTACCGCGTCCTTCGCCTTGCTCTCGGAGACCGGGTCGCCCTCGCCCGCGCCGGGGCCCGGCAGGCACTGCGGCGCGCCGCCCGGCTTCTGGCCGCCGCGCAGGTGCTCCTGGCCGGGCGCCGGGGTGGCGCACCGTCCGGTCGCCGCGCCCTGGCTCATGTACGCCCACTCCGGGCCCTCGTCGCGCAGGTTGACCCCGAGCATGGGAGCGCCGGGCTTCTCCTCGCCGGAGGCCTTGACCTCCCAGTGGTCCTTCTTCTTCTCGGGCGTCCCGTCGAGCTTCAGCGCCTTGGCCAGCTCCTTGACCTGGGCCTCGGTCGCCCGCCGGTCCGTGCGGTGCACGGCCGCCGAGTCGGGCCCGTCCGGCAGGTCGGCCGCGGCCTTCAGCGCGCGGGGCCCCATCGGCTCGCCCGGCGCGATGCCGGGGCCGCCCTTGTCGGACCGGGCCGCCTCCTGGGTGCCCAGCGTGTTCCCGTCCAGGGTCAGCCGGGGCGGGGTCGGGGCGTCACCGGCGGAGGTGTCGTCACCGCCGCCGTCCGAGGCGACCGACGCCCAGTACGCGCCGCCGCCTCCCGCCAGCAGCACCGCCGCGGCGACGGAGACGACCGAAAGCTGCCTCCGGCGCCGCTGAGGTCCGGGCCGCTCCTCGGGTTCGGGGGAGAGGTCTGTGCTCACCGTATTGCTCCTTCGGCTCCACGCGTCGTGCGTCTCTGACGGCGATGGGACGGAGCCGGGAAGCGGGCGGTTCCCCTCCGGTCCGTTCAGTCCCCGTACTCGGACATGCCGTCCAGCAGACGCGCGGACCTACGGGGCACCTGGACGCCGTGCAGCGCGCGGGGCGGCACCGGGGCCCTGCCGGGCGGGGGCGTCACCACCCAGTGCGGCGTCATTTGCGCACAGTCACCGAGCAGTTGCTCCAGTGACTCGGGTTCGGTGCTCTGAAAAGCGGGCTTTTCCATGGTTCCGACGCTACGCATTCTGCGAGGTGCCCGGAAGGCCCTACTATTTGGTAATTGTGTCCTGTTCGGGGATCCGGGGGGAGCGGGTAGCGTTATTTGCGCCCGCCATTCCTCAATCAGGAGCAGAAATCGTCGTGCGTATCGCAGTCAGCGGCTCCATCGCAAACGACCACCTGATGACCTTCCCGGGGCGTTTCTCCGACCAACTGGTCGCCGACCAGTTGCACACGGTCTCGCTCTCCTTCCTCGTCGACGCCCTGGAGATCCGCCGCGGCGGTGTCGGGGCCAACATCGCCTTCGGGATGGGCCAGCTCGGTGCCCGGCCGGTCCTCGTCGGCGCCGCGGGGGAGGACTTCGAGGAGTACCGCGCCTGGCTCGAACGCCACGGCGTGGACACCGCCTCGGTCCGCATCTCCGAGGTCCTGCACACCGCCCGCTTCGTCTGCACCACCGACGCCGATCACAACCAGATCGGCTCCTTCTACACCGGCGCCATGAGCGAGGCCCGGCACATCGAACTCCAGCACGTGGCCGACCGCGTGGGCCGCCTCGACCTCGTCTGCATCAGCGCGGACGACCCCGAGGGCATGATCCGCCACACCGAGGAGTGCCGGGCCCGCGGCATCCCCTTCGCCGCCGACTACTCGCAGCAGATCGCCCGCATGGACGGCGAGGGCATCCGCGAGCTGACCGAGGGCGCGACCTACCTCTTCTCGAACGAGTACGAGAAGGAGCTGATCGAGTCCAAGACCGGCTGGAGCGACGAGGAGATCCTCAAGAAGGTCGGCACCCGCGTCACCACCCTCGGCAAGAAGGGTGCCCGCATCGACCGGCTCGGCGAGGAGCCGATCCACGTCGAGTGCCCCCAGGAGAAGGTCAAGGCCGAGCCGACGGGTGTCGGCGACGCCTTCCGCGCGGGCTTCCTCTCGGGGCTGAGCTGGGGCGTCAGCCTTGAGCGTGCGGCGCAGATCGGCTGCATGCTGGCGACTCTCGTCATCGAGACGGTGGGTACGCAGGAGTACGAGCTGAAGCGGGTCCACTTCGTGGAGAGGTTCACCGGTGCCTACGGTGAGGCCGCCGCCGAAGAGGTCCGGGCCCACCTTCCGGCCTAGCCGTTGCCCCGTGGGGCGAGCCGTCAGAGCCGGCTCGCCCCGCGAGGAGGTCTGCACAGGGGCTGCCCCTGTCCGTGCTTCGCAGTCCGCGGCCGCGTCGTGGCTGGCCGCGCAGTTCCCCGCGCCCCTGGAGGGGTCACCCCCTACTCGGGGGTCACCCTGCGTACCCGGAATGCGGACCCCTCCGCTCCCTCGTACGCGTGGCCCGTCATCTCGCACCAGGCCGGGATGTCGAGCTTGGCCGCCTCGTCGTCGGCGAGGACGGTGACCACGGTCCCGACGGGCACCGTCTTGATCACTTTGGCCAGCTCGATCACGGGCAGAGGGCACAGCTTGCCCAGCGCGTCGATCGTGTGCCCCGGCGGGGACGCGGCCGGCTCGATATGGGCCCGCACCCCCGCGACCGCGCCCGGCAGGAGCGCGAGGAAGCGCTCGACGTCCGCGTCGGAGGTGCCCGGCGGCAGGGAGACGCGGACGTTGCCCTCCGACAGCACGCCCATCGCGCGCAGCACATGGCTCGGGGTCAGCGTGCTGGACGTGCAGGAGGAGCCCGAGGAGACCGCGAAGCCCTCCGCGTCGAGGGCGTGCAGCAGGGCCTCGCCGTCCACGTAGAGGCAGGAGAAGGTGACGAGGTGCGGCAGCCGCCGTACGGGGTCGCCGACGACCTCGGCGTCCGGCACCAGCGCCGGCACCCGCGCCCTGATCCGGTCCACCAGCGCCCGCAGCCGCGCCGCCTCGGCCTCCGCCTCGGCGCGCACGGCCCGCAGCGAGGCCGCCGCGGCGACGATCGCGGGGAGGTTCTCGAAGCCGGGGGAGCGCCCGGACTCCCGCTCGTCCGCCGGGCCCGGCACGGCGAAGCGCGTGCCCTTCCGTACGGCCAGCAGCCCCACGCCCGCCGGGCCGCCCCACTTGTGCGCGCTGGCGGCCAGCAGGGCCCAGGGGCCCTCGACCGGGCCCCAGGGCAGCGACTGGGCGGCGTCCACCAGCAGCGGAACGCCCTCCTCCGCGCAGGCGGCGGCGGTCTCGGCGACGGGCTGGACGGTGCCGACCTCGTGGTTCGCGGACTGGAGGCAGGCGAGGGCCACCCCCTCGCCCGGCGCGCGGGACTCGGCGAGCGCTGCCGCGTACTCCTCCGCGCTCACTCGCCCCGTACGGTCCACCGGGATCTGCCGCACCGCGCCGCCCGTCCGCTCGTGGGCCTCGGCCGCGTGCAGCACGGAGGAGTGCTCGACGGCGGAGACGAGCAGCAGCCGCCCCGTACGGCGGCGTCCCGCGAGGGCCCCGGCGACCCCCGCGTGCACGGCGGCCGTCCCCGAAGGAGTGAAGACCAGCTCGTCCGGACGGCAGCCGACGGCCTCCGCCGCCGTCTCCCGCGCCGCGTCGAGCAGCATCCGCGCCCGCCGCCCCTCCCGGTGCGGACGTCCGGGGTCGGCCCACCCCTCGTCGAGCGCGGCGAGCAGCGCCTGGCGTGCGACGGGGTGGAGGGGAAGGGACGAAGCGGCGTCGAAGTAGGGCACGGCAGCACGCTAGCGCCCGCCGCGGGCCCGCAGCCTCCGGGCCGTCAGTTGCCGGGTGGAGCGCGGCATTCCACCCCAATGGGGTGGCGCGCGGCGCGTTACGCCCCCTCCCCGCGCGACCCCAAATGGCGTCGGCTAGGGTTTGGTCCGCATAAACATCCAAACCCTGCCCGCGCCAGGGCGGCGCCCGACCACGTAAGAGGGCCGCGCCCGACCGGCGCGGGCGAGACTCTCGGGAAGGCGCTACGTGAGTCCCAACGGCTCCGACCGCTCGTCGCGGCGCCCGATGCGGCGGAAGCTGCAGCAGGCGCTGGCCGCGGGCCTGGTCCTGGCGACCGCGTCCGGTTGCACATACAAGGACTTTCCCCGCCTCGGAATGCCCACCCCGGTAACGGACGAGGCGCCGCGGATCCTCTCCCTGTGGCAGGGCTCCTGGGCGGCAGCGCTCGCCGTGGGCGTGCTGGTCTGGGGCCTGATCCTGTGGAGCATCATCTTCCACCGGCGGTCCAGGACCAAGGTGGAGGTCCCCGCGCAGACCCGGTACAACATGCCGATCGAGGCGTTGTACACCGTGGTCCCGATCATCATCATCTCGGTGCTCTTCTATTTCACCGCGCGCGATGAGACGAAGCTGCTGGAGACCTCGAAGAAGCCCGACCACGTGATCAACGTCGTGGGCTACCAGTGGAGCTGGGGCTTCAACTACGTCGAGGACGTCGACGGCAAGGCCTCCACGGACAACACCGGGGACAAGGAACTCGACGCCATTCCGGACCGGATGGCCAAGGGCTTCCCGAAGGGCGCCGACGGTGTGTACGAGGTCGGTACGCCGGGCGAGCGGAACCCGCAGAACAACAACCCGGGTCCGACGCTGTGGCTGCCCAAGGGCGAGAAGGTCCAGTTCATCCTGACCTCTCGCGATGTCATCCACTCGTTCTGGGTCGTGCCGTTCCTCATGAAGCAGGACGTCATCCCGGGCCACGTCAACCGCTTCGAGGTGACTCCGAACAAGGAGGGCACCTTCATGGGCAAGTGTGCCGAGCTGTGCGGCGTCGACCACTCCCGGATGCTCTTCAATGTGAAGGTCGTCTCCCCGGAGCGCTACCAGAAGCACCTGGAGGACCTGGCGAAGAAGGGCCAGAACGGCTACATCCCGGCGGGTACCGCCACCACGGGCGGCGCCAAGAATGCGGAGACGAATAACCCGTGAGCATCCTCAACGAACCCCAGGGTGCCGCCGCAGCCACGGCCGAGGCAGCACCACCTCTACGCCGTAAGCAGCCCGGCAACGTCGTGGTGAAGTGGCTGACGACCACGGACCACAAGACGATCGGCACCCTTTATCTGGTCACGTCGTTCGTGTTCTTCTGCATCGGCGGCGTCATGGCGCTCTTCATGCGCGCCGAGCTCGCCCGCCCCGGCATGCAGATCATGTCGAACGAGCAGTTCAACCAGGCGTTCACCATGCATGGCACGATCATGCTGCTGATGTTCGCCACGCCCCTCTTCGCGGGCTTCACGAACTGGATCATGCCGCTCCAGATCGGTGCCCCCGATGTGGCGTTCCCGCGGCTGAACATGTTCGCGTACTGGCTGTACCTCTTCGGCTCGACCATCGCCGTGGGCGGCTTCCTCACCCCGCAGGGCGCCGCGGACTTCGGCTGGTTCGCCTACTCCCCGCTGTCGGACGCGGTCCGCTCGCCGGGCGTCGGCGCCGACCTGTGGATCATGGGTCTGGCCCTCTCGGGCTTCGGCACCATCCTCGGTGCGGTCAACTTCATCACCACCATCATCTGCATGCGCGCCCCCGGCATGACGATGTTCCGGATGCCGATCTTCACCTGGAACGTGCTGCTGACCGCCGTGCTGGTCCTGCTCGCCTTCCCGGTGCTCGCCGCCGCGCTCTTCGCACTGGAGGCCGACCGGAAATTCGGTGCCCACATCTTCGACTCCGCCAACGGCGGCGCGTTGCTGTGGCAGCACCTCTTCTGGTTCTTCGGGCACCCGGAGGTCTACATCATCGCGCTGCCGTTCTTCGGCATCATCTCGGAGATCATCCCGGTCTTCTCCCGCAAGCCGATGTTCGGCTACATCGGCCTGGTCGGCGCGACCATCGCCATCGCGGGCCTGTCGGTGACGGTCTGGGCGCACCACATGTACGTCACGGGCGGGGTGTTGTTGCCCTTCTTCTCGTTCATGACGTTCCTCATCGCCGTTCCCACAGGTGTGAAGTTCTTCAACTGGATCGGAACGATGTGGAAGGGCTCGTTGTCCTTCGAGACACCGATGCTCTGGACGATCGGATTCCTGATCACCTTCACGTTCGGTGGTCTCACGGGCGTCATCCTGGCCTCGCCGCCGATGGACTTCCACGTTTCCGACTCGTACTTCGTGGTGGCCCACTTCCACTACGTCGTCTTCGGCACCGTGGTCTTCGCGATGTTCGCCGGATTCCATTTCTGGTGGCCCAAGTTCACCGGAAAGATGCTGGACGAGCGGCTCGGGAAGATCACTTTCTGGACCCTGTTCATCGGATTCCACGGCACCTTCCTCGTGCAGCACTGGCTGGGCGCCGAGGGCATGCCGCGCCGGTACGCGGACTACCTGGACGCCGACGGCTTCACCGCGCTGAACACGATCTCGACGATCAGCTCGTTCCTGCTGGGCCTGTCGCTCCTGCCGTTCTTCTACAACGTCTGGAAGACGCACAAGTACGGCGAGAAGATCGAGGTCGACGACCCCTGGGGCTACGGCCGTTCGCTCGAATGGGCGACGTCCTGCCCGCCGCCGCGGCACAACTTCCTCACGCTGCCGCGCATCCGGTCCGAATCCCCGGCCTTCGACCTGCACCACCCCGAGATCACCGCCCTTGAGCAGCTCGAGGGGCACGGTGCGGACGACAAGGCGCTCGCCGGCAGCAAGGAGGCCGGGAAGTGAAGATCCAGGGCAAGATGTTCCTGTGGCTGTCGGTGTTCCTGCTGGCAGTAGCCGTCACCTACGGGCTCTGGTCGAAGGAGCCCGTGGGCACCACGGCCCTCTTCCTCGCCTTCGGTCTGTCGATCATGATCGGCTACTACCTGGCGTTCACCGCGCGCCGGGTGGACACCGGGGCGCAGGACAACAAGGAGGCCGACGTCGCGGACGACGCCGGTGAGCTGGGCTTCTTCAGCCCGCATAGCTGGCAGCCGCTCGCGCTCGGCCTCGGTGGCGCCTTCGCCTTCATGGGCGTGGCCCTCGGCTGGTGGCTCGTGTACGTCTCGGCGCCGCTGCTGCTGATCGGCCTCTTCGGCTGGGTCTTCGAGTACTACCACGGTGAGAACCGCACCCAGTAGGACGCGGTGAGCGGAGAATCTCCGCGAAAGCAAGGGTCGGCCCCCGGACACTCCGGGGGCCGACCCATTTGTATGCGTCCAGCGCGCCCGAATTGACGATTCTTCATATTTTGGGCCCATGAGTGACAGGTCCAACAGAACCAGGCGCCGAGCGGTGCTGAGCTGCGCCACCCTGCTGGCGCCCCTGACGGTCGGGCTGACGGCCTGCGGCGGTGACGACGCGGATCCGCTCTCCTCCGCCCCGTACGACGCGAGCGACGTCGTCGCGGTCAACGCCGGGGACGACAGCCGCACCGTGGATCCCGACAAGCCCCTCGACATCACGGCGTCCGGGGGCGAGGACACGCTCACGGACGTCCTCGCCACCGACGCGGCGGGCCGGGTGCTGCCCGGCGAACTCTCCGCCGACGGCCGCCGCTGGCGCAGCACGGCGCCCCTCGCGGCCGGTGTCCGCTACACCGTCCAGATCAGCACGGAGAACGAGGACGGCGCGCCGGGGCGCCGCACGACGCACTTCGAGACCAAGCCCTCGGACAAGCGCCTGAAGGTCACGCTGGGCCCGGACAGCGGCACCTACGGCGTGGGACAGCCCCTCACGGCGGAGCTGAGCCACCGGGTGAAGAACCCCAGGGAGCGCGAGATCGTCGAGCGCGCCCTGAGGGTCGACTCGAAGCCCCGCGTGGAGGGCGCCTGGCACTGGGTGGACAGCAAGGAGCTGCACTACCGCCCGCGCGAATACTGGCCCGCGCACGCCTCCATCACGCTCCGGTCCGCCCTCCAGGGCCTCAAGGTGCGTGACGGGCTCTACGGGGGCCCCTCCAAGCCCGTGAAGATGCGGACGGGGGACCGGGTCGAGGCGATCGCGGACGGCTCCTCGCTGGTGATGCGGGTGAAGAAGAACGGCAAGACCGTCCAGTCGGTGCCCATCACCACCGGCAAGGCCGGCTACCGCACCCGCAACGGCATCAAGGTCGTGCTGGGCAAGGAGTCCTTCGTACGGATGACGAGCGCCAGCATCGGCTCCTCCGACTTCTACGACCTGCCCGTCTACTGGGCCACGCGGCTGACCTGGAGCGGCGAGTACGCGCACGCCGCGCCCTGGTCCGTGGGCTCGCAGGGCGTCTCCAACACCAGCCACGGCTGCACCGGCATGAGCACCGGTGCGGCCCGGACGTTCTTCAACTCGATCCGCCAGGGCGACATCGTCACGCACGTCAACACGGACGGCGAGAAGATGCCCACGTTCGGGAACGGATTCGGGGACTGGAACATGCCCTGGAAGGAGTGGCGCGAGGGCAGCGCCCTGCAGAAGGGCAAGCGCGAGGGGAGCAACCCCGCCGACGCGGCGCGGCTGCGCCCCCAGGTGTGACCTCGCGGGTGTGAGATTCACGTCGTCGCACATGCCGCCGGGGCCCGGACGCGAGGTGCGTCCGGGCCCCGGCGGGTGCGGTGTGCGGCGGCTAGGCGCCCGCCAGTTCGCTGCTGTGCCCGTTGCGCAGCAGGCCCGCCAGGGCGTCCGCGAGGGTGGTCGGGTCGATCGGGTGCGAGACGACGGCCTCGGCCCTGCTCCAGGTGGCCAGCCAGGCGTCCTGCGGCCTGCCGATGAGCAGCAGCACGGGCGGGCACTCGAAGATCTCGTCCTTGATCTGGCGGCAGACGCCCATCCCCCCGGCGGGGGTGGCCTCGCCGTCCAGCACGCAGACGTCCACGACGCGCTCCTCCAGGGTGCTCAGCACCGCGGGGAGGGTCGCGCACTCGATGTACTCGACGGTGGGGGCGTCGGCGGCGGGCCTGCGCCCGGCGGCGAGCCGTACCTGCTCGCGGGTGTTGGCGTCGTCGCTGTAGACCAGCACCGTGGCGGTCGGCTGCATTGTTCCTCCGCGTTCAGGTCCGCGTACATGGTGGTCGTGCGCGCCGATGCTACTCCCTCGGACGCACCGTCAACACCGGTTCGTACGGGCCGAGGCTGGGCCATTCGAGCAGGGCACAGGGGCCGTCGGGGGACCTGACACACCGAACGGCACCCCCCGAAGTGAGGCCGGGATAAGCGACCGACATAATGTCGGTCGTGGCGACAGCAACAGCAGTAGAAACCGGGCACGCGCACCCGTCGGTCAACCGGCCGAACCTCACCAGCGTCGGAACCATCATTTGGCTGAGTTCCGAGCTGATGTTCTTCGCGGCCCTCTTCGCGATGTACTTCACCCTGCGATCGGTGACAGGAGCCGAGTACTGGAAGGAGCACGCCGATGTTCTGAACCTTCCCTTCTCGGCGACGAACACCACGATCCTGGTGCTCTCCTCCCTCACCTGCCAGCTCGGCGTGTTCGCCGCCGAGCGCGGTGACGTGAAGAAGCTCAGGGCGTGGTTCATCGTCACGTTCGTCATGGGTGCGATCTTTATCGGCGGCCAGGTCTTCGAGTACACGGAGCTGGTCAAGGAGGGGACCTCGCTCTCCTCCGGCCCGTACGGATCGGTGTTCTACCTGACCACCGGCTTCCACGGGATGCACGTGACGGGTGGCCTGATCGCGTTCCTGTTCGTCCTCGGACGGACGTACGCGGCCAAGCGCTTCACTCATCACCAGGCCACCGCAGCCATCGTCGTGTCCTACTACTGGCACTTCGTCGATGTCGTCTGGATCGGCCTCTTCGCCACGATCTACCTGATCAAGTAGTCGGTCGGGGCGCGGCCCGGGTTCCACCCCGGACCGAAGACAGACGGACACAGAAGCATCGACGCAGAAGATCCTGACACCGGGGTAATCCGTGAAAAAGCTCTCCGCACGACGGCGCCATCCGCTGGCGGCGCTCGTCGTTCTACTCTTCGCGCTGGCGGCCACCGGGGGGCTGTACACCGCGTTCGCTCCTGCGGGTGAGGCCAAGGCCGACAAGAAGTCGAGTCAGTCCCTCGCCATCGAGGAGGGCAAGAAGCTCTACGCCACCGGTTGCTCAAGCTGCCACGGGACCGGCGGCCAGGGCACCAGCGACGGGCCGAGCCTGGTCGGCGTCGGCGCCGCGGCCGTGGACTTCCAGGTCGGAACGGGCCGGATGCCGCTCCAGCAGCCGGGCGCCCAGGCTCCGAAGAAGAAGAAGGTCTACAGCCAGGACGAGACCAACCAGCTCGCGGCCTACGTCGCGTCGCTGGGTGCCGGTCCGAACCAGCCGACCAAGGAGCAGTACGACCCGAACGGCGCCGACGTCGCCAAGGGCGGCGAGCTGTTCCGCAACAACTGCGCCCAGTGCCACAACTTCACCGGCGAGGGCGGAGCGCTGACGCACGGAAAGTTCGCACCCGATCTGGGCGACGTCTCGGAGAAGCACATCTACGAGGCCATGCAGACGGGCCCGCAGAACATGCCGGTCTTCACCGACGGGGCGATGCCCCCGAAGGAGAAGAAGGACATCGTCGCCTACCTGAAGACGGTGAACAGCGACAAGTCGGACAGCCCGGGCGGCTTCAAGCTCGGCGGCTTCGGCCCTGTCAGCGAGGGCATGTTCGCCTGGATCTTCGGGCTCGGCGGCCTCATCACCGTCGCTGTCTGGGTCGCCGCTCGGACCGCAAAGGCCAAGAAGTCATGAGCGAGACTGGATCACACGAGAACGTGTCTGACGAGAACCTGCCCAGTGAGCAGGCACAGGCTCACGGCGCGGTGGAGAAGGCGGACGACCCGTTCGCCGACCCCGGACTGCCGCCGCACGAGCACCGCATCCAGGACATCGACGAGCGGGCGGCCAAGCGCTCCGAGCGCACCGTCGCCCTGATGTTCACGGTGTCCATGCTGGCCACGGTCGCGTTCATCGCGTCGTACGTGGCCTTCCCGATCGACAAGATCGTCTACGTGTGGCCGCTCGGCCGGGTCAGCATCCTGAACCTCGCGCTGGGTCTGACCCTCGGTATCGCGCTCTTCTTCATCGGCGCCGGCGCGGTCCACTGGGCCCGCACGCTGATGTCCGACGAGGAGATGGTCGACGAGCGGCACGCCGTCGCCGCCGACCCCGAGACCGAGGCCAAGGTCAAGGCGGACTTCGTGCAGGGCGCGAAGGAGTCCGGCTTCGGCCGCCGCAAGCTCATCCGCAACACGATGTTCGGCGCGGTGGCCCTGGTGCCGCTCTCCGGCGTGGTCCTGCTGCGCGACCTGGGTCCGCTGCCCGAGGACAAGCTCACCCACACGCTGTGGCGCAAGGGCAAGCTGCTCGTCAACGAGAACACCAACGAGCCGCTGCGTCCCGAGGACGTCTCCGTCGGCTCGCTGACGTTCGCCCGGCCCGAGGGCCTGGAGCACGACGACGAGGAATTCAACAACGAGATCGCGAAGGCCGCCTTGATGATCGTCCGGCTGGAGCCCGGCGACATCAAGGACAAGAAGGAACTCGACTGGTCACACGAGGGCATCGTCGCGTACTCGAAGATCTGTACGCACGTCGGCTGCCCCGTCAGCCTCTACGAGCAGCAGACGCACCACGTGCTCTGCCCGTGCCACCAGTCGACCTTCGACCTGTCCGACGGCGCACGAGTCATCTTCGGCCCCGCGGGTCACCCCCTGCCGCAGCTCAAGATCAGCGTCAACAAGGACGGCTATCTCGAGGCGCAGGGCGACTTCGAAGAGCCCGTCGGCCCGGCCTACTGGGAGCGGAAGCGATGAGCACTTCGACAGACACCGCCGCGAGCGGCGCCAAGAAGAAGGCCCCCGCGGGTGAGCGGGTCGCCGACTGGGCCGACGGCCGCCTGGGGATCTACTCCCTGGCCAAGGCCAACATGCGCAAGATCTTCCCGGACCACTGGTCCTTCATGCTGGGCGAGGTCGCGCTCTACAGCTTCATCATCATCATCCTGACGGGTGTCTATCTGACGCTGTTCTTCCACCCGTCGATGAACGAGATCGAGTACCACGGCTCGTACGTCCCGATGCAGGGCGTCCGGATGTCCGAGGCGTACGCCTCGACGCTGGACATCAGCTTCGACGTGCGCGGCGGTCTGCTCGTGCGGCAGATCCACCACTGGGCGGCGCTGATCTTCCTCGCCGCGATGATGGTGCACATGATGCGCGTCTTCTTCACGGGCGCGTTCCGCAAGCCGCGCGAGGTCAACTGGCTGTTCGGCTTCCTGCTGCTGGTCCTCGGCATGTTCACCGGTCTGACCGGCTACTCCCTGCCGGACGACCTGCTGTCCGGCACCGGTGTCCGGTTCATGGACGGCGCGATCCTGTCGGTGCCGATCGTCGGCACGTACCTGTCGATGTTCCTGTTCGGCGGCGAGTTCCCCGGGCACGACATGGTGGCGCGGTTCTACTCGGTGCATGTGCTGCTGCTGCCGGGACTCATGCTGGGCCTGCTGGTGGCCCACCTGATCCTGGTCTTCTACCACAAGCACACCCAGTTCGCGGGCCCCGGCCGGACGAACAAGAACGTGGTCGGCATGCCGCTGCTGCCGGTCTACATGGCCAAGGCCGGAGGCTTCTTCTTCCTCGTCTTCGGCGTCATCGCGGTCATCGCGGCCTGCTTCAGCATCAACCCGATCTGGGTCCTCGGCCCCTATCGGCCGGACCAGGTGTCCACGAACGCGCAGCCCGACTGGTACATGGGCTTCCCCGAAGGCCTGGTGCGGGCGATGCCAGGCTGGGAGATCAGCGTCTGGGGCGGCCATACGCTCGTCCTGGGCGTGATGATCCCGGTCGTGGTCCTGATGCCGCTGGTGCTCGGCGTCATCGCGGCCTACCCGTTCATCGAATCCTGGGTCACCGGCGACAAGCGCGAGCACCACATCGCGCAGCGGCCGAGGAACGCGCCGACCCGTACGGCGTTCGGCGCGGCCTGGATCAGTTGGTACTTCGTGATGCTGATCGGCGGCGGCAACGACCTGTGGGCCACGCACTTCCACCTGTCGATCAACGCCGTCACCTGGTTCGTCCGTATCGGGTTCTTCGTGGTCCCGGTGCTCGTCTTCATCGCCACCAAGCGGATCTGCCTCGGCCTCCAGCGCCGGGACAGGGAGAAGGTGCTGCACGGGCGCGAGTCCGGCATCATCAAGCGCCTGCCGCACGGTGAGTTCGTCGAGGTCCACGAGCCGCTCAGCCAGGAGCAGCTCCACACCCTCACCGCGCACGACCAGTACGAGCCGGTCGAGATCGGTGCGGGGACCGACGAGAACGGCGTCGAGCGGAAGGTCACCCGCGGGCAGAAGCTCCGGTCGAAGCTCTCCAAGGGCATGTACGGCGAGGAGAGCCAGATCCCGAAGCCGACGGCCGAGGAGTACAAGGAGATCACCAGCGGTCACGGCCACCACTGAGGCAACCGTGCCGCGCTAGCTGTCACGCCACCTGAGAGGGGCTCCCGGGACTCGTCCCGGGAGCCCCTCTCGGCTTGTGGACAGGGGGGAACGGGGCGGTCGGCGGCCGATAGGGTGGGAGCCCCTTTTCGTATCCCGCCAGGAGTGATCCCCATGAGCGCTGCTACCCCCGCCGGAGGCGACACCATGGCGGCGCACACGTGGCCGGACGTCCTGGGCTCCCTCGTGGCCGGTGAGGACCTCTCCGCGGACGCCACGGCGTGGGCCATGGACCGGATCATGCAGGGCGAGGCGAGCGACGCGCAGATCGCGGGCTTCGCGGTGGCCCTGCGGGCCAAGGGCGAGACCGTCGAGGAGATCTCCGGCCTCGTCGAGGCGATGTACGGGCACGCGCGCACGATCGAGGTGCCCGGCCCCTCCGTCGACATCGTCGGCACGGGCGGCGACCGGGCCAAGACCGTCAACATCTCGACGATGTCCGCGATCGTCGTCGCGGGCACCGGCGTGAAGGTCGTCAAGCACGGCAACCGGGCCGCGAGCAGCGCCAGCGGCGCCTCCGACGTCCTGGAGAAGCTCGGCGTCAACCTGGAGCTGTCCCCCGAGCGGGTCGCCGAGGTCGCGGGCGAGGCGGGCATCACCTTCTGCTTCGCGGTGAAGTTCCACCCCGCGCTGCGCCACGTCGGCACCGCGCGCAAGGAGCTGGGCATCCCCACGCCGTTCAACTTCCTGGGCCCGCTCACCAACCCGGCCCGGGTCCGCGCGCAGGCCACGGGCGTGGCCGACGCCCGGATGGCGCCGATCCTCGCCGGGGTGCTGGCGGCGCGGGGCTCCTCCGCGCTCGTCTTCCGGGGCGACGACGGGCTGGACGAGCTGACGACGACGGCCACGTCCACCGTGTGGGTCGTCCGGGACGGCACCGTGCGGGAGGAGTCGTTCGACCCGCGTGACGTGGGCATCGAGCTGGTGCCCGTCGAGGCGCTGCGCGGCGCGGACGCCGCGTACAACGCGGATGTCGCCCGGCGGCTGCTCGGCGGCGAGGGCGGTCCGGTGCGGGACGCGGTCCTGCTCAACTCCGCCGCGGCGCTGGTCGCCCTGGAGCCGGGGTCCGCTCCGCTGGCCCGGCAGATCGGGGCCGCGATGGAGCGGGCCGCCGAGTCCATCGACTCCGGCGCTGCCCGGGACGCGCTGGAACGCTGGGTCGCGGCGACCGCTGCCGGCTGAGCAGGGGGGTGCCCCTTCCCGCGCGTGGCGGGGTGCCGCGCCGCTGTGGCCGGGCGCGCGGTTCCCCGCGCCCCTGAAGGGGCCGGGTCAGCCCTTCGCCGCCTCCTCCAGGACGTTGATGTCCAGCTTGCGCATCGTGAGCATCTTCTCGGTGGCGCGGGCTGCGCGGGCCGGGTCTGATTCGTCCATCAGCTCGAAGAGGCGGCGGGGGACGACCTGCCAGGACAGGCCGTACTTGTCCTTGAGCCAGCCGCACTGGCCCTCCTCGCCGCCGTCCGCGGTGAGGCGGGCCCACAGGTCGTCGACCTCCTGCTGGGAGTCGCAGCCGATCTGGAGCGAGACCGCCTCGGTGAACGGGAACTGGGGGCCGCCGTTGAGGCCGATCAGCGGCTGGCCCGACAGCTCGAAGGTGACGACGAGGACGCTGCCGGGCTCGCCGGGGCCCGCCTCGCCGTGGTGCTGGATGTGGGTGATGCGGGAGTCGGGGAAGAGCGTGACGTAGAAGTTCGCCGCCTCCTCGGCCTGGCCGTCGAACCACAGGCAGGGTGTGATCTTGTGGAGCGTCTGCATGATGCCTCCTTGGCTTCACGGGCGGACAGTGGATAGACCCGGCCCGGGGCCGGAACTCATCGCTGGTTCCATGAGAGGGGTCCCCCCTGGACCTTTTCCGTGGTTCCTCCGCAAGATCAGCATGGCCCGTATGGCAGACACCGCGACCCCCGATCTCCTCGTCCGCGGCGGCACCGTGCTCACGTTCGATCCCGCGGGGCGGCGGGCGAGCGCGCTCGCCGCGCGCGACGGGCGGATCACCGCGATCGGCGACGACCGCGAGCTGTCCGCGCTCGCGGGCCCGGGCACCCGGGTCCTCGAACTCGGCGGGCGCACCGCGATCCCCGGCTTCGTCGAGTCCCACAACCATCCCCTCTTCTTCGGCTTCGCCCTCGCCGCGCCCGTCGACGCCGGGTCGCCGCCCAACGACCGGATCGCGGACGTCGTGGAGCGCGTCGCCGCGGCCGTACGGGAGCGGCCGGACGGGGAGTGGGTGCGGGGTTTCCGGTACGACCACACGCTGCTCGCCGACCGGCGGCACCCCACCCGGCACGACCTCGATCCCGCCTCGCCCCGGAACCCGGTCGTGCTCACCCATGTGACCGGGCACTTCTGCACCGTCAACTCGGCGGCGCTGCGGCTCCTCGGGATCGGCCGCGAGTCGCCCGACCCGCCCGGCGGCCGGATCGAGCGGGACGCGGCGGGGGAGCCGACGGGGGTGCTCGTCGAGACGGCCGCGTTCCTCGTCAACGCCCAGCTCCCGGCGCCCGACGAGGAGACCGTCGCGCACGCGCTGCGGCTGGCCGACCGCGAGTACCTGGCGCACGGCATCACCACCGTCCACGACACCGGCACCGGGCTCTTCGGCGGGCCCGGCGAACTCGCGCTCTACCGGAAGCTGTCCGCCGCCGGTGAGCTGGGCACGCGCGTACGCAGCTATCTCGCGCACCAGGCCTTCGCGGGCGAGGACGGGCGGATGCCGACCCCGGCGCAGCTCGGGGACGCGGGGGACGGTGAGCGGTTCCGGCTCGCCGGGGTGAAGATCATCGCCGACGGGTCCATCCAGGGCGGCACCGGCTGTCTCGCCGAGGGCTACCACCGGCACCCCGACGAGCACGGCATGATGCTCCAGTCCCCGGAACGGCTCGCCGAGATGATCGCCGACGTCGACGCCGCGGGCTGGCAGGCGGCCGTGCACGGCAACGGCGACGCGGCGATCGAGGCCATCGTCTCCGCGTACCGCCGGGTGGACAGCGCCGCGCGGCGGCACCGTATCGAGCACTGCCAGACCGTGCGCGAGGACCAGCTCGACCGCATGGCCGAACAGGGCGTCCTGGCCTCCTTCTTCGTCAAGCACGTCTACTACTGGGGCGACGGGCACCGCGACGAGTGGCTCGGGCCCGACCGCGCCCGCCGCATCAGCCCGCTCGTCTCCGCGCGGCGCCGCGGCATCGTCCACGGGCTGCACTCGGACACGCCCGTCACGCCCGTGCCGCCGCTGGAGGGCGTGTGGTGCGCGGTCGCGCGCCGTACGCGGGACGGGCACACGCTCGGGCCCGAGCAGGCGGTCGAGGTCGAGCAGGCCCTGCGCGCGTACACGGTCGACGCCGCCCATCTCGCCGGAGAGGAACGGGAGAGCGGCACGCTGGAGACCGGCAAGTACGCCGACCTCGCGGTGCTCCCGGACGACCCGACGGCCGTGCCGACCGAGGCGCTGCGCGAGATGCGCGTCGAGGCGACCGTGGTCGGCGGGCGCGTGGCGTACGAGGCGGGCGCGTGAGCGCGCCCGGGGCGCTCGCGGCCGTACGGAGCTGGCCCAGCGTCCTCGTCGGGCTCGGCATCCCGGCCGTCGCGCTGCTCGGCGGGGTGACGCTGCTGTCCGGCTCGGGCGCGCGGGTGCTGGGCTGGCCGGTGCTCTACCTCTGGGTCTTCTGCTGCTTCCCGCTCACCACGCTCTGCCTCGCGGTGAGCTGGCGGGTCTTCGACAGACCGCACTACCGGGAGGAGGGGGCCGGGTCGTGATCGCCGTCATCGTCGCACTCGTCCTCGCCGGGGCCATGCTGCTGGCGCTGCTCGCGGGCCGGATCAGCAGGGGCGGCGGGATCTCCGAATTCCTCGTCGGCGGGCGCTCGTTCCCCGCCTGGCTGATCTACTTCCTCGCGGTCGGCGAGGTCTACAGCATCGGCGCGATGATCGGCTTCCCCAGCGGCGTCTACGCCGAGGGCGCGTCGTCCGCCGTCTGGTTCATGGGCTACATCCTCCTCGCGTACGCCCTCGGCTACTTCCTCGCGCCCCTCGTGTGGCGCGCCGGACACCGCTACGACGCGATGACGATCCCCGAGCTGTTCGGGCGGCACTTCGGCAGCCGCGCGCTGGAGGTCGTCGCGGCGCTGACGATGCTGGTGGCGCTGATCCCGTGGGGGCAGTACCAGTTCATCGGGCTGCGCACCGTGCTCGGCGCGATGGACCTCCGGCTCACCCCGGTCCAGTGCGTGGCCGCCGCCGGGGTGCTGGGCTTCCTCTACGTGGCGGTCTCCGGCGTCCGTTCGCCCGCGTTCGTGTCCGTGCTCAAGGACACGCTGATGGTGCTGGGCGTGGCCGCCGTCGGGATCGCGGCCGTGATGAAGGCGGGCGGCGTCGAGCGGGTGACGGGCGCGCACGCGGTGCCGGTGGACAGCGTCACGATCCACGGCAGCCGGCTCACGTACACGCTGACGACCATCGTCTTCCAGGCCGTCGTCTTCTATCTCGCGTTCGGCGCCGCGTACATCTTCCCCGCCAGGTCCGAGGCCGCGGTGAAGAGTTCGACCGTGTGGATGCCGCTCTACATGCTGATGTTCCCCTTCCTCGTGCTCGCCTCCTACTGGGCGCTGCACGCGAAGCCGGACCTCAAGGACCCCAACACCGTCTTCCTCACCGCCGCGCGCGAGGTGCTGCCCGAGTGGCTGGTCGGCCTCGTCGCCGCCGGGGCCGCGCTCAGCGGGGTGCTGGTCCTCGCGGTGACCGCGCTCAACGTCAGCGGCGTGGTGACCCGGACCCTGATGCGGGGCGCGCGCACGGACGTGCAGCGGCGGGCGTCCACGCTGGTCGTCGCGGGCTTCATCGTCGTCGCCGCGCTGCTCACGCTCTACGCCGCCGCGCTCATGCTGACCGTCCTCAACCTCACGTACATGCTGCTGGCGCAGCTCGTGCCCGCGTGGATCGCGCTGCTGTGGTCGCGCCGTACGTCCGCCGCCGGGGCCGCCTGCGGGATGGCCGCAGGGGTCGCGGTCGCCATCGTGCTGTACGTGCGGCACACCGAGTTCTGGGGCGTGAACCCCGGGCTGGTGTCGATGGGGATCAATGCGGCGGTGCTGGTGGTGTGGACGCGCGTACGGCCGGGGGCGGTGCGGGAGCCGGTCGCGCTGCCGTCGGACCCGTCCGGTCCGTCGGATCCGGCGCCCCTCACACCGGAGAAGGCGGCCGGGTGAGGAAGAGCTTGCGCCCGTGTTACGTGAGGACACGGTGAGGTAATAGCCCCTTTCTAACGTCGGAGCTCCTGCCAGCAAGTGGAGGAGGCCGACGTGGCACAGCGGTGGATCGCCGAGTGGGAGCCCGAGGACCCCGGGTTCTGGGCGCGCGAGGGGCGGCGGACCGCGCGGCGGAACCTCTTCCTCTCGGTCTTCGCCGAGCACATCGGCTTCGGGGTGTGGAGCCTGTGGTCGGTGCTGGTGCTGTTCATGACCGCCGAGAACGGCTTCGCGCTCACCCCCGACGACAAGTTCCTGCTGGTCTCCGTCGTCTCGCTGGTCGGCGCCGCGCTGCGGCTCCCGTACGGCTTCGCCGTCACCCGCTTCGGCGGCCGGAACTGGACGGTGTTCAGCGCGCTCGTGCTGCTCGTGCCGACGGGGCTCGCGGCGGTGCTCGTACGGAACCCGGACACCCCGTTCTGGGCGCTGCTCGTGTGCGCCGCCGTCGCGGGGCTCGGCGGCGGCAACTTCGCCTCGTCCATGGTCAACATCAACCGCTTCTTCCCCGAGCGTGAGAAGGGCTGGGCCCTCGGGCTCAACGCCGGGGGCGGCAACCTGGGCGTGGCCACCGTGCAGCTCGCCGGGCTCGCGGTCATGGGCGCCGCGGGCGTCGCGCACCCCGAGATCCTGCCGCTGCTCTTCGTGCCCGCGCTGCTGCTCGCCGCGCTCCTCGCGTACCGGCGGATGGACAACCTGGCGGCGGCCCGCACGCAGCGGGGCGTCCACCGGGCCGTGCTGCGCGACCGGCACTGCTGGATCCTGTCGGTGCTCTACGTCGGCTCGTTCGGCTCGTTCATCGGCTACAGCTTCGCCTTCGGCCTCGTCCTCCAGAACGACTTCGGGCGCACGCCCGCGCAGGCCGCCGCGCTCACCTTCCTCGGGCCGCTGCTCGGCTCGCTGGCCCGGCCCGTCGGCGGGCGGCTCGCGGACCGGTGGGGCGGTGCCCGCGTCACCGTAGGGGCGTTCCTCGGCATGGGGCTCGGGACGCTGGGCGCGCTGGGGGCCTCGGCCGCCGGGTCGCTGCCGCTGTTCGTCGCCGCCTTCGCCGCGCTCTTCGTGCTGACGGGGCTGGGCAACGGGTCCACGTACAAGATGATCCCCGGCATCTACGCCGCGACCTCCGCCTCCCGCGAGGAGGGCCGCAGGCGGGCCGGGGCCGTCATCGGGATCTCCGGCGCGGTGGGCGCGCTCGGCGGGGTCGGGGTCAACCTCGCGTTCCGGCAGTCGTACCAGGCCACGGGCGACGGCGTGCCGGCGCTCAGCGCGTTCCTGGCCTTCTACGCGCTCTGCGCGACCGTGACCTGGGCCGTCTATCTGCGCCGCTCGCCCGTCGCCGCCGACCCGGTGTGGGCGTGAGGCGCGTGAGCACCCCTACTCATTGCCCGTACTGCGCCCTCCAGTGCGCGATGACCCTCACGCCCGACGCCGCGACCGGTGAAATCGCCGTCACCCCGCGCGCGTTCCCCACCAACCGGGGCGGCCTGTGCCAGAAGGGCTGGACGTCCGCCACGCTGCTCTCCTCGGCCGAACGGCTCACGACCCCGCTCGTACGGGACGCCCGCGGCGGCGAGCTGCGCCCGGCGGGATGGGACGAGGCGCTGGACCTGGTCGCCGGGCGGTTCGCCGCGCTGCGCGCCGCGCGCGGGGCCGACAGCGTCGCCGTCTTCGGCAGCGGCGGGCTGACGAACGAGAAGGCGTACGCGCTGGGCAAGTTCGCCCGCGTCGCGCTCGGCACCTCGCAGATCGACTACAACGGCCGGTTCTGCATGTCGTCCGCGGCCGCCGCCGGGAACCGGGCCTTCGGGCTCGACCGCGGCCTCCCCTTCCCGGTGACCGACCTGGACGACTCCGAGTGCGTCGTCCTCGTCGGCGCGAACCCGGCCGAGACCATGCCGCCGCTCATGGGCCACCTCGACCCGGCCCGGCTGATCGTCGTCGACCCGCGCCGTACGGCCACCGCCGAGGCCGCCGTCGAGGGCGGCGGGCTCCATCTGCAGCCCTCGCCCGGCACGGACCTCGCGCTGGCGCTCGGGATGCTCCATCTCGCCCTGGTCGACGGCCACCTGGACACGCCCGCGCGCCGTGCGTACCGGGAGGAACGGACGCGCGGCTGGGCGGACGTACGGCGTACCGCCGCGCGCTGGTGGCCCGAGCGGGTCGAACGGCTCACGGGCGTCGCCGCCGCCGACCTGCGCCGGGCCGTCGCCGTGCTGGCCGGGGCGCGGCGCGCGCACATCCTCACCGGGCGCGGCGCCGAGCAGCACAGCAAGGGCACGGACACCGTCTCCGCCTGGATCGGCCTCGCGCTCGCGCTGGGCCTCCCGGGCACGGCGGGCTCCGGATACGGCTGCCTCACCGGGCAGGGCAACGGGCAGGGCGGGCGCGAACACGGCCAGAAGGCCGACCAGTTGCCCGGCTACCGGCGCCTCGACGACCCCGCCGCGCGGGAGTGGGTGGCCGGGGTGTGGGGCGTACCGCCCGACTCCCTGCCGGGGCCCGGGCGCAGCGCCTGGGAACTGCTGGACGCGCTCGGCACGCCGGGCGGCCCCTCGGCGCTGCTCGTGATGGGCTCCAACCCGGCGGTCTCGGCGCCCCGTTCGCGCCGGGCCGTCGAACGGCTGCGCGCCCTCGACCTCCTCGTCATCGCCGACTTCGTCCTCTCCGAGACGGCCGCGCTCGCCGATGTCGTCCTGCCCGTCGCCCAGTGGGCCGAGGAGTCCGGGACGACGACCAGCCTGGAGGGCCGCGTCCTGCGCCGCCGCCGCGCCGTGCCGCCCCCGCCGGGCGTACGGACGGACCTGGAGGTGCTGCGGGGGCTCGCCGTACGGCTGGGCCGTACGCCGGACGACTTCCCGGCCGACCCGGACACCGTCCTCGCCGAACTGCGGCGCGCCTCGGCGGGCGGCCCCGCCGACTACTCGGGCGTCACGCCGGAACTGCTGGACGAGGGGGAGCCGCTGCACTGGCCGGCGCCCCTCGGGTCCGCGGGCACGCCCCGGCTCTTCCTCGACCGGTTCGCGCACGAGGACGGGCGGGCGCGGTTCGTGGACGTCGAGCACCGGGAGGCGGGCGAGGAGCCCGACGCGGAACTGCCGCTGTACGCGACGACAGGGCGGGTGCTCCAGCACTACCAGTCGGGGGCGCAGACCCGGAGGGTGCCGGAGCTGAACGCGGTCGTCCCCGAGGCGTACGTCGAGGTCCACCCCGACACCGCGCGCGGCGCCGGGCTCGGGGACGGCGACCCCGCGCGGGTCGTCTCGCGGCGGGGCAGCGTCCTCGCCCGTACCCGGTACGTGGCGAGCATGCGCCCCGACACCGTCTTCCTCCCCTTCCACTTCCCGGGCGACGGCGCCGCCAACGGACTCACCAACCCCGCGCTCGACCCGGTGAGCCGGATGCCGGAGTTCAAGGTGTGTGCGGTACGGCTGGAGGCGGCCTCATGAGCCCCGTGAGCTCCGTGAGTCCTGTGGGCCCCGTGGGTCCCGGGGGTCCCGTGACGCGTGTGGTGATCGTGGGGAACGGGATGGTCGGCGCGCGGCTCGCCGAGGAGATACGCCGCCGCGACCCGTCCGGCGCGCGCGTACGCCTCACGGTGCTCGGCGCCGAGCACCGGCCCGCGTACAACAGGGTGCTGCTGCCCTCGCTGCTCGCCGGGACGCTGACCGAGGACGATCTGGGGCTGGGGGCCCCGGGCCGGGGCGTACGGACCGGGGTCGCCGCCGTCTCCGTGGACCGCGCCGCGCGCGTCGTCGTCACGGACGGCGGGGAACGGGTCCCGTACGACCGGCTGGTGCTCGCGACGGGCGCACGCGCGGCCGTGCCGCCGCTGCCCGGCCTACTGGAGGGGAGCGGCTTCGCGCGGGGCGTCACCCCGCTGCGGACGCTCGCCGACGCGCGACGGCTGCGGATGCTCACGGACCGGGCACGACGGCACGGCGGGCGGCTGGCGGTGCTCGGCGGGGGCGTGCTGGGGCTGGAGGCGGCGCGCGCGGTGGCCGCGCGCGGGGTCGCCGTCACGGTCGTCCACCCGGCGCCGTACGTGATGGACCGCCAGCTCGACGCGGCGGGCGGCCGGGTGCTGGCCCGCGCCCTGCGCAGGACCGGCGTCGCGCTGCGGCTCGGCGGGGGAGCGGCGGGCTGGGAGCCCGGGGTCGGGCTGCGCTTGGAGGACGGCGGACTGCTGCCCGCGCAGGGCCTGCTGCTCTCCACGGGCGCCCGCGCCGAGACCGGGCTCGCCGAGGCGTGCGGGCTGGCGACGGGCCCGGCGGGCGTCACCGTCGACGCGACGCTGACCACCTCGGACCCCGCCGTGCACGCGCTCGGCGACTGCGCGTCCCTCGCGCCCGGCCTCGTCCAGCCCGGCTGGGAGCAGGCGGAGGTCCTCGCCGACCGCCTCACCGGCGCCGACCCGCATGCCCGCTACGCGGGCACGCCGCAGGTCACCCGGCTCAAGGCGGCGGGCATCGAACTCGCCTGCCTGGGCGACCCGTTGGAGGAGGGGGACGAGGGCGAGGGCGGGGACGAGGACGAGGGTGACGAGCCGGAGGTGCTGCGGCTCGAAGACCCCACCCGCGAGCGCTACACCAAGCTCGTGCTGCGCGGCGGGCGCGTCACCGGCGCCATCCTCCTCGGCGTCCCGGACGCCGCCGCCGGGCTCGTCCAGCTCTACGACCGGGGCGCGCCCGCGCCCTCCGACCGGCTCGCCCTGATGCTCGGCCGTGCGCTGCCCCCGGAGAGCGGGGGAGGACCGGCGGCGCTGCCGGACCACAGCACCGTGTGCCGGTGCAACAGCGTGACCAAGGGCGCGCTGCGGTCCGCCTGGCACGCCGGGGCGAAGTCCACGGAAGAGCTGGCCACCGCCACCCGCGCCACCACCGGCTGCGGAGGCTGCCGCGCGGCCGTGGACAAGATCGCCGCCTGGCTCGCCGAGACGGACCCCGTGCCGGGGGCCGATCCCACGTCGGGCGGCGCCGTCCAGGACCCCGTTTCCGATTCCGTTCCCGTTCTGTGAGGTCCGTATGACTACGCATCCCCAGCAGTCCCGCCTGGTCGTCGTCGGCCACGGCATGGTCGGGCACCGGCTCGTCGGCTCCCTGCTCGAACGGGACGGTGACCGGCGCTGGCGGGTCACCGTGCTCGCGGAGGAGGAGCGGCCCGCGTACGACAGGGTGGCGCTCTCCTCCCGGTTCGACGGCGCAGGCGAGGAGGAGCTGCGGCTGCCGCCGCTCCCCGACGACGGCCGTCTCGACCTGCGGCTCGGCGAACCGGCGACGGAGATCGACCGCGCGGCCCGTACGGTCACGGCCGCGTCCGGCGCGCGGTACGGCTACGACGCGCTCGTCCTCGCGACCGGCTCCCGCGCCTTCGTCCCGCCGCTGCCCGGGAGCGACGCGCCCGGCTGCCACGTCTACCGGACGCTGGACGACCTCGACGGCATCCGCCGGGCCGCCGAGGCCTCCACGACGGGGCGCGGCGTCGTCATCGGCGGCGGGCTGCTCGGCCTGGAGGCCGCCAACGCGCTGCGGCTGCTGGGTCTGGAGCCCCATGTCGTCGAGCTGGCCCCGCATCTGATGGCCGTGCAGCTCGACGAGGGCGGCGGCGCGCTGCTGGGCCGGATGGTGGGGGACCTGGGCGTCGCGGTGCACTGCGGCACGGCGACCTCGCGCGTCGTCACCGGGCCGGACGGCGGCGCGGCGACGGGCGTCGAACTGGCGGACGGCACGCGGATCGACGCGGACGTCGTGGTCTTCGCCGCGGGCGTACGGCCCCGGGACGAGCTGGCCCGCGAGAGCGGGCTCGCGCTGGGCGAACGCGGCGGCGTCGCCGTGGACCTGGGCTGCCGCTCGGTGACGGACCCGGCCGTGTGGGCGGTCGGCGAGGTCGCGGCGCCGGAGGGCGCGGGCGGGCGCCCCCTGGGGCTGGTCGCGCCCGGCTACGCGATGGCGGAGACGGTCGCGGACCGGCTGCTGGGCGGCGAGGCGGCGTTCGACGGCGCCGACACGTCCACGAAGCTGAAGCTGCTGGGCGTGGACGTCGCCTCGTTCGGGGACGCGCTGGGCCGTACGCCGGGGGCGCTGGAGGTCGTGCTGAACGACCCGGTGGCGGCCACGTACGGCAAGCTCGTCGTCTCCGACGACGCGCGCACCCTGCTCGGCGGGATCCTGGTGGGCGACGCGACGCGGTATCCGCTGCTGCGCCCGCTGGTCGGCGGCGAGCTGCCCGCCGACCCGGGCGCGCTGCTCGCGCCCGAGGGCGGCGCTCCCGGCGCGGACGGGGCGACCGGGATCGGGGCGCTGCCCGACGCCGCGCAGATCTGCAGTTGCCACGCCGTCACGAAGGGCGCGCTGCGCGAGGCCATCGGCTCCGGGGAGTGCGCCGACGTGGCCCGGCTCAAGAGCTGCACCAAGGCGGGCACCGGCTGCGGCTCCTGCGTCCCCGCCCTCAAGCAGCTCCTGGAGGCCGAGGGCGTCGAGCAGTCCCGTGCGCTGTGCGAGCACTTCGACCACTCGCGCGCCGAGCTGTACGAGATCGTCGCGGCCACCGGCATCACCACGTTCTCCGCGCTCCTCGCCGCGCACGGCAGGGGCGGGCGCGGCTGCGACGTCTGCAAGCCCGCCGTCGCCTCGATCCTCGCCTCCCGCGACAGCGCCACCCACATCCTCGACGGCGAGCACGGCGGCCTCCAGGACACCAACGACCGCCACCTCGCCAACATGCAGCGCAACGGCACCTACTCGGTCGTGCCCCGCGTCCCCGGCGGCGAGATCACCCCCGACAGGCTGATCCTCCTCGGCGAGGTCGCCCGCGACTTCGGCCTCTACACGAAGATCACCGGCGGTCAGCGCATCGACCTGCTCGGCGCCCGCCTCGAACAGCTCCCGGCGATCTGGCGGCGCCTGACGGACGCGGGCTTCGAGTCGGGGCACGCCTACGGAAAGGCTGTCCGTACGGTCAAGTCCTGCGTGGGCTCGACCTGGTGCCGCTACGGCGTGCAGGACTCGGTCGGGCTCGCCGTCGAACTGGAGCTGCGCTACCGGGGCCTGCGCGGCCCGCACAAGATCAAGGCCGGGGTCTCCGGGTGCGCCCGCGAGTGCGCCGAGGCCCGGAGCAAGGACTTCGGCATCATCGCCACCGAGCAGGGCTGGAACCTCTACGTCGGCGGCAACGGCGGCTTCACGCCCCGCCACGCCGAACTGCTCGCCGCCGACCTCGACCGCGAGACGCTCGTACGGACGGTCGACAGGTTCCTGATGTTCTACATCCGCACCGCCGACCGGCTCCAGCGCACCGCCGCCTGGATCGAGACCCTGGACGGCGGTCTCGACCATCTGCGCGCGGTGATCGTCGACGACTCGCTCGGCATCGGCGCGGAGCTGGACGCCGCGATGGCCCGGCACGTCGCCGACTACCGCGACGAGTGGCGCGGGGTCCTGGAGGACCCGGAGAAGCTGGCCCGGTTCCGCTCGTTCGTCAACGCGCCGGGGACGCCGGACCCGGCGATCGAGTTCGCCGTGGAGCGCGAGCAGCCGGTTCCGGCGCCGGGACCCGTGCCCGTCCTGCTCACCGCCCCCCTCGACCGGAAGGTGGCCACCGTATGAACCCCCTCGATCTGGCCTGGACCCCCGTCTGCGCCCTGTCCGACCTGCCGCCCGAGCAGGGCCGCGCCGCGCTGCTGCCGGACGGCACGGCCGTCGCGCTCTTCCGGCTGCACGACGGCGGGCTGTACGCGCTGGGCAACCTGGACCCCGTCTCCGGCGCGCCCGTGATGTGCCACGGCATCGTCGGGGACCGGGGCGGTGTGCCGGTGGTGACGAGCCCGCTGGGCAAGGAGCCGTTCGAGCTGGCGACCGGGAGATGCCTCGACGGGACGACGGAGGCGCGGCTGCCCGTGCACGGCGTACGGCTCACGGGCGACGGCGTGATCGAGGTGTCGCCCGCGGGAAACGCGGTGGAAACGCCCGTCGGCGCACCATGAGGGCGAGCCGCGACCGTGCCGTGAGGCCCGTAAGGAGAACCACCGAGTGACAGCCCTTCCTCCCCTGACCGGATTCACGGTCGCCGTCACCGCCGCCCGCCGGGCCGACGAGCTGGCCGCGCTGCTGGAGCGCCGGGGCGCCGACGTCGTACGGGCCCCGGCACTGCGCATCGTGCCGCTCTCCGACGACGCCCGGCTGCGCGACGCCACCCGCGAGGTGACGGCCCGGCCCCCGGACACCGTCGTCGCCACGACCGGCATCGGCTTCCGGGGCTGGATGGAGGCGGCCGACGGCTGGGGCGAGGGCGAGGCGCTGCGCGGCGTCCTCGAACGCGCCGAACTCCTCGCCCGGGGCCCCAAGGCCTGCGGCGCGATCCGGGCCGCGGGGCTGAAGGAGGCGTGGTCACCGGCGTCCGAGTCCTCGACCGAGGTCCTCGAACGCCTCCTCGGGCAGGACCTCTCCGGGCGCCGGATCGCCGTCCAGCTCCACGGCGAGCCGCTGCGCGACTTCCTCGACGCGTTGCGCGCCGCGGGGGCCGAGGTGGTGGCGGTCCCGGTGTACCGGTGGACGGGGCCCGCGGACACGGCGCCGCTCGACCGGCTGATCGACGCGGTGACCGGCGGCGCGGTGGACGCGGTGACGTTCACGAGCGCGCTGGCGGCGACGGGGCTCTTCGCGAGGGCGGAGGAGCGGGCCCGCCCGGGCCGGGGCCCGGGCGAGCCGGATGGAGTGCCGTCGGACGCGTCGCCGGGCACGTCGGCGGACGCGCTGGCCGAGGCGTTCCGGGGCGGGCGTACGCAGGCCGCGTGCGTCGGCCCGGTGACCGCCGCGCCGCTGCTCGCGCGCGGCATCCCCGCGTACTGGCCCGAACGCTTCCGCATCGGCGCCCTCGTCCGCCTGCTCTGCGAGCGCCTCCCCGCCGCGGCGCCCCGCCTGCCGGTCGCCGGGCGGCAGTTGGAGGTACGCGGCACGGCCGTCCTGCTCGACGGCGAGCCGCGCCCCGTACGGCCCGGGCCCATGGCCGTGCTCCGCGTGCTCGCGGCCCGCCCCGGCCAGGTGGTCCCGGTGACGGAGCTGCTCCCCGCGCTGCCGGGCGGCGGCGCCGACGCGCACGCCGTCGAGGCGGCGGTCGCGCGCCTGCGGAGCGCCCTGGGGGAGCCGGGCCTGGTGCAGAACGTGGTCAAACGCGGCTACCGCCTCGCGCTCGACGCGGGCGACTGCGGGTCCCCCGAGGAGGGCGCCCGGTGACGGGCGGCGGCGTCCTCCTCGTGGCGCACGGCACCCGCCACGCGGCGGGCGCCCGGACCGCACGCCGGCTCGCGGACGGCATGGCCGCGCGCCTCGGCGCCCCGGCCGCCCTCGCGTTCGCGGACGTACGGGGGCCGACCGTCGCGGAGGCCCTCGACGGGATGGCGGGGCCGGTCACGGTCGTCCCCGCGTTCCTCGCCTCCGGCTACCACGTGCGGGTGGACATCCCGGAACAGGTCCGGAGCACCGGCCGTACGGACGTGACGGTCACGCCGCCCCTCGGCTCCGGGCCCGCGCTCCTGCCCGCGCTCGTGGACCGGCTGGCGGAGGCGGGCGTACGGGACGGCGACGTGGTCGTCCTCGCCGCCGCCGGTACGTCGTCGCCGGAGGCGCGCGCGGAGGTCGAGGGCGTGGCGGCCCGCCTCGGCCGCCTCGTCGGCGGCCACGGCCCCGCGCCGGTCGGCTGGGCGGCGACCGCGGAGCCGCGCATCGAGGAGACGGTCGCGGAACTCCGCGCGTCCGGCGCACGCCGCGTCGCCGTGGCCACCTGGCTCCTCGCCCCGGGCCTCTTCGCCGACCGCGTCCGCTCCTGCGGCGCGGACGTGGTGGCCGACCCGCTGGGGGCCCACCCGGCGGTCCTCCGCCTCCTCACCGAACGAGCCCACCCACCACCCGGACCGACGAGGCCCCGCCCCTTCAGCGGGGAGGGCCAGCCGGGTTGCGGCGCGGATGCCGGTCACCTCGGCGGCGGGCGGGTGGCCGTGTGACCTGGGGGCGCGGGGAACGGCGCGCTCGGCCACGACGGCGGGGAGGGGCAGCCCGGCCGCGGCGGCGGATGCCGGTCATCTCGGCGGTGGGCGGGTGGCCGTACGCCCTGGGGGCGCGGGGAACTGCGCGAGCGGCCACGGCGAACGCGCGGCCTGCCGACGGCAGCGTGGATGCCGGTGGGGTATCGGGGGAGAGGGGACGCCCTCTTTCGCTAGGCGAGGGGCTCGTTGTGCCAGCGCCAAGCGGTGCGGTGGGGGAGGCCGGGGAGTTCGGCGCGGCCCGTGGCCCACAGGAGCAGGGGCCAGGGGGCGCCGGACAAGGGGACGTCGGGGAAGAGGCGCGCGAGGGCACGGGCGCAGAGCCCGTCCGGCGGCGTCCAGTTGAGGCCGAGCCCCTCCGCGAGGTCGTACGTGTGGACGAGGACCTCCACGAGACCCATCGCCGCTGACGCCTCCGGGCTCGCGGGCCCGTAGGCGTGATGGGCCCGGACCTCCGGCGGAGCCGTCCGCACCATGGAGACCAGCAGCGCCCCGCTCGCCTCCAGCATCTGCAGCAGCCCGGCGGGCCCGGCCGTACGGTCGGCGTGGACGGCGTTCGCGGGGCCGCCCGGCCTGCGGCTCTCCCAGAGGAAGGGGACGTCGCGGTCGAGCGGGGGCGTACGGAGGCCGAGTTGGACGGCGTACGCGAAGAGGTCGTCGGCGAGGTGCTCGACGGTCTCCCAGCAGTCCCACTCCAGCGCCCCCGCCGCCTGCCCCTCCCACGCGGCGGCCGGTGCCTCGCGGAGGGTGGCGACGGCGAGCCGCACCGCCTCGTCGAGGTCGTCAGCGGTGACGGGTCCGGGACAGGGGGCGGGGGCGGGCTCAGCCGGTGAGGAGGACATCCCGGCACCGTAGCGCGCGGCCCGGCGGCGCCGGAATCGTCAGGCGGGGCCGAAGCGGTGGCGGTAGGCGGAGGGGCTGAGGCCTGTCTCGCGGTGGAGCCGGGCGCGGAGGTTGGCGGCGGTGCCGAGGCCACTGCGGCGCGCGACGACCTCGAAGCGGGACTCGCCGCGCTCGATGAGCCGGCACGCGAGCGCGACGCGCTCCCCCGTGAGCCAGGCGAGCGGCGTCGTGCCGAGCTGCGCGCGGAAGCGCCGGTGCAGCGTCGCCGCGCTCACGGCGGCGCGGGCCGCGAGGTCGTCGACGGTCAGCGGCTCGCCGAGCCGCTCCTGCGCCCAGGCCAGCACCGGGGCCAGCGACTCGTCCGGCACGTCCGGCACGGGCCGTTCCACGAACTGCCGCTGGCCGCCGTCCCGGTGCGCGGCGAAGACCAGGCGGCGGCTGACGGCGTTGGCGGCCTCGGCCCCGTGGTCGCGCCGTACGAGATGCAGCCCGAGGTCGAGCGCCGCCGCGCTGCCCGCCGCCGTGAGGATGTCGCCGTCGTCGACGAAGAGGACGTCGGGTTCGAGTCGTACGCCGGGGAAGCGGGTGCGGAAGGCGTCCGCCCACTGCCAGTGCGCGGTGGCCCGCCGCCCCTCCAGCACTCCGGCCTCGGCGAGCGTGAAGGCGCCGCTGCAGAAGCCGACCAGCCGCGCGCCGCGCGCGTGCGCCCGCCGTACCGTCTCCAGCACGGCGGGGCGGCGCGGCACCTCGACGTCGGGCCGGTTGGGCACGATCAGCGTGTCCGCGTCCTCGGCCGCCTCCAGCCCGGCCACGCCGGTGAGCGTGAAGAACCCGTCCCGCATCAGCGTGGCGGGGTCGGGCGAGCAGAGCGCGAAGTCGTACAGCTCGCGGCCCAGCTCCCCGGTGCGGCGCAGGCCGAAGACCTCGGTCGCGCAGCCGAGTTCGAACGGATTCGAGTTCGCGTCGACGATCACGACGACCCGATGCAAGGATTCTTGCGCCATATGCGATTTCTAGCACTAGCGGACAGATGTATCAGGCCGGAGCATATGTGCATGAGCAACGAACCGGTAGCCCTCGATCACGCGCTGAGCACCTTCGACGCCCTGTGGAGCCCCCGTGTGATCACCCAGGTCAACGACTACGACGTGCGCGTCGCCAAGGTCGAGGGCGAGCACGTGTGGCATGTACACGAGCACACGGACGAGTTCTTCCTCGTCCTGCGCGGCGAGTTGGACATCGCGCTGCGCGACGCCGACGGCGAACGGCACGTCACCCTGCCCCGGGGCTCCGTCTTCACGGTCCCGCGCGGCACGGAGCACAAGCCGTCCGCCCCGGACGGCGCCGCGATCCTCATGTTCGAACCCACCGGCACCCTCTCCGTCGGCGACCGCCACGAGGACGTCCCGTCCCACGTGGACGTCACACCGGGGCACGCCCTGTGACCTGCCGCACCGCCGCCGCCAGCGCCGCGAGCGCCACCAGCGCGCACACGCCCCACCACCCCACCGCGGCGTACGTCCGGGCCCCGAGCCAGGAGCCGACCGTGCCGCCCAGGTAGGAGCAGGTCATGAAGGCGGTGGTGAGGCGGGAGCGGATCTCGGGGCGCAGGCCGTAGAGGCGGACGGTGTTGGCGATCGTGCCGGACTGCATGCCGACGTCGAGCAGCAGCGTGCCCAGCACCAGCGCCGCCAGGCCCCAGGTGCCGCCCGCCCCGCCGAGCGCGAGGACGCCCGCTCCCGCGGCCACCGCCGCGGCGCACGCCAGGCCGACCACGTCCGAGCCCCGGCGGTCGGTGAGGCGCCCGGCGAGCGGAGTGCACAGCATGGTCCCCGCGTTGACGAACGCGAGCGCCCCGACCGCCGTCGCGCCCCTCCCGTACGCGGGCCCCGTCAGCAGCAGCGCCACGCTCGTCCACACGGCCGAGAAGCCGCCGAAGACCAGGGCCTGGCAGAAGCAGGAGCGGCGCAGGGCCGGTTCGGTGCGCAGCAGGCGCAGGGGCTGTGCGAGGAGGGAGGCCACACGTACGTTCTCCGCGCCCGGAGGCCTTCCGCCGCGCGGCAGCGCCCGCGCCGGCACCGCCGCCAGCAGCAGCGTGACCACGCCCATGAGCACGTACGGCGCCCGCCAGCCCAGCCATTCGCCGAGCGTCGCGCCGAGCGTGCGGGAGAGCAGGATGCCGCCGATGGTGCCGCTGGCCAGGGTGCCGCTGACCGTTCCGTGCCGCTCCCTCGGCACCATCCCGGCCACCATCGGGCCGACGAGCGGCGCGATCACCGTCGTCGTGCCGACGAGGGCGCCCGCGGCGACCAGCGGCGGCAGCCCCGGCGCGGCGCCCGCCGCGAGCAGGCCCGTGCCGGTGAGCGCGAGCAGCGTCACGAGCAGCGGGCGGTACGCGAACCGGTCGCCGAGCGGCACCAGCAGCAGGATCCCCGCCGTGTAGCCGAACTGCGCCGCCGTGACCGCGAGCGTCGCCCGGCCCGGCGGGATCCCCAGCCCGTCGGCGATCAACGGGCTGACCGCCTGCGGGAAGTAGACATTGCCCACGGCCACCCCGCAGGTCACGGCCAGGAGGAACAGCATGCCCCGGCCCGGTCCGCCCGCCCCGCCGTCCCCGGTGCTCTGTGCCGGGGTCTCCGTCCGCGTCGTCATCTCAGCCCACCGGCCCGCCCGCGACATGCAGCACCTGCCCCGAGACGAACCCCGCCCCGTCGCTCACCAGGAACGAGGCCGCGTGCGCGACGTCCTCGGGCTGCCCGACCCGGCCGACCGGAACGGCCCGTTCGGCCCTGCTCCGGTACTCCTCGAAGTCCAGCCCGAGCCGCCGCGCCGACTCCCGGGTCATGGCGCTCACCACGAAGCCGGGCGCGAGGGCGTTGGCCGTGATGCCGTGCGGCCCGAGTTCGAGGGCGAGAGTCTTGGTGAAGCCGATCAGCCCGGCCTTCGCGCTGGCGTAGCCGATACGGCCCGCGTCCCCGGCGGCGGAGACGCTGGAGACGTTGACGACGCGGCCCCAGCCCGCCTCCGTCATGTGCGGCACGACGGCCCTCGTGGCGAAGAACGCCCCGCGCAGATTGACGCCCAGCACCGCGTCCCACTGCTCGGTCGCCGTGTCCACCAGCGCCGAACGGTGGGCGAAGCCCGCGTTGTTGACCAGCACCGTCGGCGGCCCCAGCGCCGCCGCGATCCGCGCGACGGCGCCGGTGACCGCGGCCTCGTCCGCGACGTCCGCGCCGACGCCCGTCGCCCGGCCGCCCGAGGCGGTGATCGCGTCGACGGTGGCGGCGCAGTCCTCCTCGCGCCGGTCGACCACCCCCACCGCGAACCCGTCCCCTGCCAGCCGTCCGGCCGTCGCGGCGCCGATGCCGCCGGCCCCTCCCGTCACGATCGCCGTCCGCGTACGCTGCCGGGTGAAGTCATCCGTCATGCGTCGCAGTTCACGGCAGCCCGGCGCGGCTGCCAAAGGATGTAGCCCGGGGCTAAATGATCAGCTTTCTGCTCGGCGTCGACGGGCTCGCGAACACCCGGTTCGTGATGTCGCCCCTGCACGAGACCGTGTGCAGCCTCCGCGCTCTGGACGACCCGGGCCGCTATCCGCTGCACGCCGCCTGGCGCCGCGAGGCCCTGCGCGCCCTGCCCCCGGACGACGCCCGCGCGCTGCTCGCCCTGGTCGGGCACCAGCACAGCCTGCCCGACTTCCTCACCCCGCGCCCCGCGGTCTTCGCACCGTCCGTCGAGGACCAGTTGGCGGCCGTACGGGCCACGCCGCCGGACACCGTGCGCCGCGACCTGCTGCTGACGCACGCCCCGCGCCCGCTGCCCGCGCCGCTGCGCCGGGCCCTGGAGCCCGGCGAGGCGCCCGTACGCGCGCTGGTCGAGGACCTGTGCGCGCTCCTCCTGCGCCACTGGCGGGCCGCGGTCGAGCCGTACTGGCCGCGGATGCGGCTCGCGCTGGAGTCCGACATCACCTACCGCGCCCGGCTGCTGGCCACGGGCGGCGCGCGGGGGCTCTTCACCGGACTGCACCCCAACCTGCGCTGGGACGGGGCGCCGCACGCCCTGCACATCGACCGGATGATCAGCCGGCACAGCGTCGCGGTGGGCGACGAGGGGCTGCTCCTCATCCCGACGGTCTTCGCCTTCAAGCCCTGCTCGCCGGTCAGCCCCGAGGACCCGCCGGTGCTGAACTACCCCTCGCGGGGCATCGCGACGATCTGGGAGAGGGAGTCCGCGCCCGAGCCCGGGTCCGGGCCCGTCTCGCCGGCCCTGACCTCGCTCCTCGGCGAGGCCAGGGCGAGGCTGCTCGGCATGCTCGGCGACCCGCTCCCGACCGTCGAGCTGGCCCGCCGCCTCGACGTGACGCCGAGCGCCGTCTCCCAGCACCTGCGGGTCCTGCGCACCACGGGCCTGGTGACCGGCGTCCGGGACGGGCGGCATGTGCTGTACCGCCGCAGCGACCTGGGCGACGAGCTGATGACCGACCGCCTGGCGGGCGCGCGCTGACCGGCCGCCTGGCGGGCGCGCGCTGACCGACCGCCTCGCGGGGGCGCTCACGCCTCCGTGGCCGCCCGGTCCCGGCGTCCCGTCACGTACGCCTCCGGGTCCGCCAGCGTCGCCCGCGTCGCGGACTGGGCCGCGCCCCGGGCGGGGGCCTCGCGGCCGAGGGTTCCGGCGAGCACGGGGACGGGGGACCAGCGCGCGGTGAGGACGCGGGCGGCCAGCTCGTCCTCCAGCGGCGGGCGCAGCCAGGGCTCCAGCAGGGCGTAGTCCCCGCCCAGCACGACGGCGGGCACGCCCACCGCGTTGACGACCGAGGCCAGGGCCGTTCCCAGCAGGCGGCCCGAGGTCCGTACGGCGCCGACGGCGCGCGCGTCGTCCGCCTCCAGGCGCGGGACCAGCTCACCGGCCCCGGCACCCGCCGCCCGCTGCACGGCCTCGCGGCCCGCGACCGTCTCCAGGCAGCCGCGCGCCCCGCAGCGGCAGCGGGCCCCCGCGTCCGTCGGGTCGACGCAGACGTGCCCGATCTCGCCCGCGAAGCCGTGGCTGCCGGGGAAGAGCGCGCCGTCGACGACCAGGCCCGCGCCGACGCCGATCTCGCCCGAGACGTACAGGAAGTCCCGCAGCCCCGGGTGGCCGCCGGTCCACAGCTCGGCGCAGGCCGCGAGGTCCGCCTCGTTCGCGGCGGAGACGGGGAGCCCGTCGAGGGAGTCGGGCAGGGGGACGTCGCGCCAGCCGAGGTTGGGCGCCGCGCGGACGACGCCCGTCGCCGCCTCGACCAGGCCCGGCACGGCCAGGGCCACCCCGCTGACCGGGATCCCGTCGGCCGCCGCGCGGCCCAGCTCCGTACGGGCCGCCCCGCACGCCCGGTCGAGCACCCGCGCCGGATCCTCGCCCCGGTGGTCGCCGGGCAGCGTGCGGTACGTACGGACGCGGCCCGCGAGGTCCACCAGGCAGAGGGCCAGATGGTCCACGCCGATCTCGACGCCCAGGCCGTGCGGCCCGGTGGGGGAGAGGGAGAGCGCCGTCGCGGGGCGGCCCCGGCCGGAGGGGCGCGGCTGCGGCCCCGTCTCGGCGAGGACGTCGGCCGACAGCAGCCGCTCGACCAGCATCGAGACGGTCGTCTTGGTGAGCCCCGTGCGCTCGGCGATGCCCGCGCGCGAGATGCCGGGGGAGGCGGCGACGGTCTCCAGGACCAGCGCGGAGTTGTGCCGCCGGATGTCGTTCTGGCCTACGGGCGAGGACATTTGACGTTGCGCCTCCGTTGACGTGCCGCGCTCACCGATGTTTTAGTCCAGCCATCAAACTAATACCTTGACGCCTCGACGAGCGAAGGGTGTGCGCATGTCGTTCGAACCCAGCACGGCGGACCGGTTCAGCTTCGGACTGTGGACGGTCGGATGGCGCGCCGTCGATCCCTTCGGCGAGGCCACCCGCCCGCCGCTCGACCCGGCCGAGGCCGTGCACCGGCTGGCGGAACTCGGCGCGTGGGGCGTGACGTTCCACGACGACGACCTCATCCCCTTCGGCGCCGACGACACCGAGCGGGAGCGCCGGATCGCGCGCTTCCGCGAGGCCCTCGACGCGACCGGGATGGTCGTCCCGATGGCGACCACCAACCTCTTCACCCACCCCGTCTTCAAGGGCGGCGCCCTCACCAGCAACGACCGCGACATCCGCCGCTTCGCCCTGCGCAAGGTCATGCGGAACATGGACCTGGCCGCCGAACTCGGCGCCCGTACGTATGTGCTGTGGGGCGGCCGCGAGGGCTCGGAGACCGACGCGGGCATCGACGTACGGGCGGCCCTGGACCGGTACGCGGAGGGCATCGACACCCTCGCCCAGTACACCCTCGACCAGGGCTACGACCTGCGGCTCGCCCTCGAACCCAAGCCGAACGAGCCGCGCGGCGACATCCTGCTCCCCACCATCGGCCACGCCCTCGCCTTCATCTCCCGCCTCCAGCACCACGAGCGCGTCGGCGTGAACCCCGAGGTCGGCCACGAGCAGATGGCCGGGCTCAACTACGTGCACGGCATCGGCCAGGCCCTCTGGTCCGGCAAGCTCTTCCACCTCGACCTCAACGGCCAGCGCGGCCCCCGCTACGACCAGGACCTCGTCTTCGGCCACGGCGACCTGCTCTCCGCCTTCTTCACCGTCGACCTGCTGGAGCACGGCGGCTACGACGGCTCCCGGCACTTCGACTACAAGCCGCTGCGCACCGAGGACGCCGACGGCGTCTGGGCCTCGGCCGCCGCCAACATGCGCAGCTATCTGATCCTCCGCGAGCGCGCCCGCGCCTTCCGCGCCGACCCCGAGGTGCGCGAGGCCCTGAGCGCGGCCCGCGTCGGCGAGCTGTCCGTCCCCACCCTCGACCCGGGCGAGACGCCCGCCCAATTGGCCGCCGACAAGACCGCGTTCGAGGACTTCGACCCCGAAGCGGCTGCCGAGCGCGGCGGTGGTTTCGTACGCTTGTCCCAGCTCGCCCTCGACCACCTCACCGGAGCACGCGCACAGTGACACGGCACCTCGTCGCGGGGATCGACTCCTCGACCCAGTCATGCAAGATCGTCGTCCGCGACGCCGCCGACGGCAGCCTCGTACGGGAGGGCAAGGCGCCCCACCCCGACGGCACCGAGGTCGATCCGCACGCCTGGCTGCGGGCGCTGCGCGCCGCCGCGGCCGGGGCCGGCGGGCTCGCCGACGTCGAGGCCGTGTCCGTCGCCGGGCAGCAGCACGGCATGGTCTGCCTGGACGAGGACGGCGAGGTCGTGCGTCCTGCGCTGCTCTGGAACGACAACCGCTCGGCGGACGCCGCCCGTTCGCTCGTCGCCGAGCTGGGCGAGGAGGCGTGGGCGGAGGCCGTCGGCAGCCTGCCCGTGGCCTCGTTCACCGTCTCCAAGCTGCGCTGGCTCGCCGAGCACGAGCCGAAGGAGGCGGCGCGCACGGCCGCCGTCGCACTGCCGCACGACTGGCTGACCTGGCAGCTCGCGGGAGCGGACGGGTTTGAGGCGCTCACCACCGACCGCAGCGACGCCAGCGGCACCGGCTACTGGTCGCCCGCCGAGGGCGGCTACCGCCGCGACCTGCTCACCCGCGCCCTCGGCCACGACGCCGCGCTGCCCCGCGTCGTCGGCCCCCGCGAGACCGCCGCCCGGCTGCCGGGCACCGGCGCGGCGCTGGCCCCGGGCGCCGGGGACAACGCCGCCGCCGCGCTCGGCGTCGGCGCCCGTACGGGCGATGTGGTGGTCTCCATCGGCACCTCCGGCACGGTCTTCGCCGTCACCGGCCGCCCCACCGCCGACCCGAGCGGCACCGTCGCCGGGTTCGCGGACGCCGCGGGCGGCTTCCTGCCGCTGGTGTGCACGCTCAACGCCGCACGGGTCCTGGAGGCCACCGCGCGGCTCCTCGGCGTCGGCCTGGAGGAGCTGTCCGAGCTGGCGCTCTCCGCCCCGGCGGGCGCCGACGGGCTCGTGGTCGTCCCGTACCTGGAGGGTGAACGCACCCCCGCGCGCCCCGACGCCACCGGCGCCGTCCACGGCCTCACGCTCGCCACCTCGGGCCCCGCCCACCTCGCCCGGGCGGCCGTCGAGGGCCTGCTGTGCGGGCTCGCCGACGGGCTCGACGCGATGGTCGCGCTCGGCGTGGAGTGCCGCCGCGTGGTGCTCGTCGGCGGCGGCGCGCGCAGCGAGGCCGTACGCCGGATCGCGCCCGGCGTCCTCGGCCGCCCCGTCGTCGTCCCGCCCCCGGGCGAGTACGTCGCGGACGGCGCGGCCCGCCAGGCGGCCTGGATCCTCGACGGCGGAGAGACCCCGCCCGACTGGTCCGCGACCACGGGCGCCACGCGCTACGAGGCGGACCCGACGCCCCACGTCCGCGACCGGTACGCGGAGGCACGGGAGCTGGTGCTGAGCGCCCTGTAGGGGGCGCGGTGCGGAGAAGCGGGGCGTGCGCCGTATGGGGTCCGCTATGTGGACGCCCCCTGCACTCCGCCAGGAGCCATGTGCCATACTCCTGGCCAGGTCACGAGCGACAGCGATCAAGGCCCCGGCCCGCTGTCCGGCAACCCTCCGTCCGTGGCGGGGTGCCCCGGGTGATGACCAGGCCGTAGGACAGCAAGGTCCGCGGCAAGCGCGGATCCCTCGCGCCAGGGGTCCTGGTCTATCGAGGGAGTTCCCCGTGAGCAAGCGAATGCGATAGGGCCGCAGGCCCCTTCTCCGTCACGTCGTCACGTCGTCACGCCTTTCTCTCACCACGCGGAGTTCCGTCATGCCGTTCGCCACCCCTTTTGCCGCCGTTTCCGTTGATTCCTCCACGAATGCGTCCGCCGAGTCCTGTACGCCGGTCCTGCCCGTCCTCGGCCGCGACGTCACCGTCCCGCTCGTGACCGGCGGCGAGGTCACCTACGCCGCGCTCGACCACGCCGCCAGCGCGCCCGCGCTCCAGCGGGTCTGGGACGACGTCGCCGCGTACGCGCCGTACTACGGCAGCGTCCACCGGGGCGCCGGGTACCTCTCCCAGCTCTCCACCGACCTGTTCGAGCAGAGCAGGCGGGCCGTCGCCGAGTTCCTGGGGTGCCGGGAGGACGACGAGGTCGTCTTCACCCGGGCCACGACGGACTCCCTCAACCTCCTCGCCTCCGCCCTGCCCGCCGGGACCCGGGTGTTCGTGTTCGAGACCGAGCACCACGCCTCGCTGCTGCCGTGGCGCGGCCACGACGTGACGTACCTCGACGCGCCCCGCTCGCCCGAACAGGCCGTCGCCACGCTGGAGGAGGCCCTGCACGCGGCGCCCGCCGGGCCCAAGCTCGTGTGCGTGACCGGCGCGTCCAACGTCACCGGCGAGATCTGGCCCGTCCGCGAACTGACCGCCGCCGCGCACCGGCACGGCGCCCGCCTCGTCCTCGACGCCGCGCAGCTCGCCCCGCACCGCCCGGTGGACGTGAGCGAACTCGACGTGGACTGGGTCGCCTTCTCCGGTCACAAGCTGTACGCGCCGTTCGGCGCCGGGGTCCTCGCCGGGCGCGCCGACTGGCTGCGTGCCGCCGAGCCGTACCTCGCGGGCGGCGGCGCCAGCCGTACGGTCGCGCGGCGCGAGGACGGCGGCGTCGACGTCGAGTGGCACACGAACGCGGCGCGGCACGAGGCCGGTTCGCCGAACGTCATCGGCGCGTACGCCATCGCCTCCGCGTGCGGGGCCCTGCGGGCGGCGGGCTTCGAACGTCTCGTGGCCCGCGAGGAGGAGCTGCTGGCGCGGCTGCGCGCCGGGCTCGCCGAGGTCCCCGAGGTCACGGTCCTCTCCCTGTTCGGGGACGACGCCGACCGGGTCGGCGTGCTCTCCTTCGTCGTCGAGGGCTGGAACAGCTCGCACTTCGCCGCCGCGCTCTCCGCCGAGCACGGTATCGGTGTACGGGACGGCCTCTTCTGCGCTCACCCGTTGCTGCGCACGCTGCTGGGGGCGGAGTCGGGCGCCGCCGGCGAGTGCGGGGCGCCGGACGCCGCCGCGGGGGCCGTGTCCCTCAACGCGATCCGCGTGAGCTTCGGCGTCGGCACGCCGGACGAGCATGTCTCCCGCTTTGTCTCGGCGGTACGGGAATTGGTGCGGAACGGTGCGAAGTGGTCCTACCGGACCGAGGCCGGGCGTTGCGTTCCGGCTCCGGCTGCCGCGGAGTAGGCCCTGCGCCTTCGCCGCCGCTGCCGAGTGCGGACGACCGCATGTGCGGAGCAGAGCTTGCCCCTCTGCCGCCGTCGCCGAGTGCCGGCGAGCTTGTGGCTCGGCGCGCAGTTCCCCGCGCCCCTGACGGGGCACTTCCGCGAGGGCGCTCCGAAGGTGCCGCTAAGGGGCGCGCGCTCGGCAGCGGTGGATTCGGGGCAGTCACGGGGTCCGGACTCCAGGGACGGCGGCCAACATGGGCGCGGGGCGCATGCGCGTGCCCAGCAGGACCATGCGTACCGCATGTTCGGCGGCGTCCGTGAGGTACTCGCGGGCATGCAGCAGCGCCTCGGCCAGCCCGACCGGCGCGGGGAGGATCGAGCGGTAGGCGTCGACGCCGACGGCACGCACCTCCTCGGCGCCGACCCCCAGCGTGCCGGCGAGGGCCAGTACGGGCCGGTCGAAGGCCTTCGCGCGGCGGGCGACCTCCGAGGGGACCTTGCCCCGCACGGTCTGGCCGTCGAGCGCGCCCTCCGCCGTCACCACGAGGTCCGCGCGGCCCAGCCGCGCGTCCAGGTCGAGCCGGTCGAGCAGCACGTCGAAGCGCGGCAGCAGCCGCGCGCCCAGCGCCGCGAGGCCCGCGCCGAGCCCGCCGGAGGCGCCCGTGCCGGGCGCGGACCGGAGATCGGCGTCCGCGCCGAGGTCCCGTACGAGTACGTCCGCCCACCGCTCCAGCCCGTACGAGAGCTGCTCGACCTGCGCCGGGGTCGCCCCCTTCTGCGGGCCGAAGACCCGCGCCACGCCCCGTTCCCCGCACAGCACGTTGAACGGGTTGCAGGCCACGAGCAGTTCGGTGTCCTTGAGGCGGGGGTCGAGGCCGCTCACATCGACGCGGTCGAGGAGGGGCAGCGCGTGGCCGCCGCGCGGCAGTTCCGCGCCGTCGGCGTCGAGCAGGCGCGCGCCGAGCGCCTGGAGCGCGCCCGCGCCCCCGTCGGACGTACCGGAGTCCCCGCAGCCGACGAGGACGCGCCGCGCCCCCGCGTCGAGGGCGGCGCGGATCAGCTCGCCGACGCCGTACGTCGTCGTCAGCCCCGGGTCGCGGCGGTCCGGGGGGACGAGCGTGAGCCCGGCGACCGCGGCCATCTCCACGAGCGCCGTCGGCACGGCGGGCACCGTCGCGCCCAGCATCGCGAAGTGCGTGCGCACCGGATCGCCGACGGGCCCCGTGGCCGTACGGCGCAGCAGCGTGCCGTCCGTCGCGGAGGCCAGCGCCTCGGCCGTGCCCTCGCCGCCGTCGACGAGCGGGATCAGGTCGACGGAGGCGTCGGGCGCGGCGCGCCGTACGCCCTCGGCGATGGCCTCGGCGGCGTCGCGCGCGGAGAGCGACTCCTTGAAGCCGGAGGGCGCCACAGCGATGTGCAGGGGATTGCGGAGGGTGTTCATCTGTCAGCTCCCAAAGGGTCGTTCAGCGCACGGAGACGCCGAGCAGCGGCCACACCGCGACGGCGAAGAGCAGCACGAGCGCCGCGGTGAGCGGCGCGAGCACGGCGGAGAGACGCAGCAGGTCGCGCGGGGTGTAGGTGGGGGTGTCCGGCACGTCGGCGAAGAGCGCGACGGGCTTCGCGGAGGCGGGCAACGTGTGGCAGAACCCGGCGGCGGCGGTCGAGGCGAGCGCCGCCGAGACGGGGTTGACGCCCGCGCCCGCAGCGGCGGCCACCACCAGCGGTACGAGCACGCTGGAGCGCGCGGAGCGCGACTGGAGCAGCAGGTGCGCGCCCGTACTGACCAGGACGACGGCCGCGAGGAACGCCCACGGCGGTACGGCCGCGTCCCCCGGCAACCCGCTCACCAGCCACTTCGCCGCGCCTGAGGCGGACAGGGCCACGCCCATCGCCATCGTCGCGGCCATGAACAGCAGCAGCGACCACGGCACGGTCTTCAGCGCGTCCTTGAGCCCGACCGTGCCGAGCGCGGGGGAGGCTGCCACGACCGCGCCGATGAGCGCGACGAGCGCGGGCGAGACCCCGTGCAGCGGTTCGCTGCACCACAGCGCGACCACCGTGCACAGCAGCAGCGCGGCCCGCGCCTCCGGCTGCGACAGCGGCCCCGTGACCGTGGTCTCCGAGTGCCGCTGGATGTCCTCGGCCGTGATCCGCACGGGACCCCTGCGGTCCTCGCGCCGGGTCGTCGTCAGCAGCACGGCCTCCGCCGCCAGATGGGACGTCACGACCGCCAGCGGCAGCCCGAGCAGCAGCCACTGCGCGAAGCCGACGTGCTCGCCCGCCGACTCCCACAGCACGCTCACCGTGATCAGGTGCGCGCCCGCGCCGATGAGCGTGGCGACGGCGGAGAGCAGGATCACCGTCGGGAAGAGCAGCGCCAGCATCACGACGAGCCGCCTGCGGTCCCGCAGCACCCGCGCCAGCGCGAGGAATACGGGCAGCGCGAGCGCGGCCCGCCCGGACGTCGCCGGAATCGCGAACGCGGTGACGACGAGCGCCGCGGTCGTCAGATGCGTGAGCTGCCGTACGGAACGGGCGCCGCTCACCAGGAACGCGGCGGCCCGCGCAGCGAGCCCCGTGCGCGAGATCGCGGCGGCGAGCACGAACGCGCAGATCAGCAGCCACACGGTCTCGTCGCCCAGCGTCCCGAAGAGGGTCTCGGAGCTGATCACCCCGGTGGCCGCGAGGGCGAGGCCCGCGCCGAGCGCGATGTACGTGTCGTCGATCGGCGTCCCGATCCACGCGCAGGTCGCCACCGCGAACACGGCGAGCGTCACCCGGGCGTCGCCGCTCAGCCCTTCGAAGTTGCCGGGCACGGCGAGCGCGGCGCATGCGCTCAGCGCGACCACGAGGGGTAGGGCTTGCCGGAGACTCAATGTCATGCGAATGAGTCTTCGACGACCCGGTGAGCCCTGAATGAGCCCTCTATGAAGGAGGTTTCATCCGAGTACTGAGCAGGGGGCAGCCCCTGCCGGTGCTTCGCAGGCCGCGCCTGCGTTGTGGTCGCTCGCGCAGTTCCCCGCGCCCCTTAGCGGCACCTTCGGAGCGCCCTCGCGGGAGTGCCCCGTCAGGGGCGCGGGGAACTGCGCGACAAGCCACGGCGAGAGGAGCGGCCTGCGACGCACCGGTCGGGGCAGCCCCTGTTCAGGCAGCCGGAAGTCACGGCAGGCGGTAGCCCATGCCGCGTACCGTCTCCACGCACGCGGCGCCCAACTTCTTGCGCAGAGCGCGCACGTAGACGTCGACGATGTTCGACCCGGGGTCGAAGTCGTAGCCCCACACGTGGGAGAGGATCTGCTCGCGGGAGAGGACCTGCCCCGGATGCCGCAGGAACAGCTCCAGCAGGACGAACTCACGGGCCGTCAGATCGACCGTACGGTCGTCGGCGCGCGCCCGCCGCGTGCGGAGGTCCAAGGAGAGAGCGCCGCTCCGCAGCACGGTGACCTCGGGCGTACGCGCGGCGGTGCGCAGCCGCAACCGCACGCGGGCCAGCAGCTCCTCGAAGCGGAACGGCTTCGTCATCCAGTCGTCGGCGCCGCCTTCGAGCCCGGCGACGGTGTCCCGCACCGAGTCGCGGGCGGTCAGCACGATCACCGGCACCGTGATCCGCGCCTCGCGCAGCTCCCGCAGCACCGTGAAGCCGTCGCGCCCCGGCAGTCCGATGTCGAGGATCACGAGGTCGAAGCCGCCCGTGCAGGCGTAGTCGAACGCGGTCTCGCCGTCCGCGGCGACCGTCGTCGTGAAGCCGCTGGCCCGCAGCCCCTTCTCCACGAACGCCGCGATCCGCTCCTCGTCCTCGACGATCAGGATCCGCGTCATTCCTCGTCCTCCTCCTCTTCCGCCACGTCGGCCGCGCTGTCCGGCAGGACCAGGACGAACGTGGCACCCCCGCCCTCCGTCGCGCGCAGCTCGACCCGGCCGGGCCCGGGGTGGCCCTCGGCGATGGCCTTCACGATGGACAGGCCCAGCCCGGCGCCGCTGCCGCGCGAGCCGCGCCGCGTCGTGCCCCGCCGGAACCTCTCGAAGATCAGCTCGCTGTCCTCGGCGCGCACGCCGGGCCCGCTGTCCGCGACGTACAGCTCCACCGCGCGGTCCTCGGGGAGGCGGCGCGAGCCGATCCGTACGCGCGCGCCCGGCGCCGTGTGCTGCACCGCGTTCTGCGCGAGCTGCACCATCGCCTGGGTGACGCGCTGCGGGTCGAGCAGCACGGTGCCCTCGGCGACCCCGTCGAGCCGCCAGTCGCGCTCGCCCAGCGTGCGGGCCTTCACGAAGACGTCGGCGGTCAGCTCGGCCAGCTCCACGGGGCCGGGCGTGACGAAGTCGGGGCGTTCGGCCTTGGCGAGCAGCAGCAGGTCCTCGACGATGCGGCTCATCCGGTCCAGCTCGTCCGTGACGACCCGCACCGTCTCCTCGCGCTCCTCCGGCTCGTCGCCCATCAGCTCCAGATGGCCCCGGACGATGGTGATGGGCGTACGCAGCTCGTGCCCGGCGTCGTCCACGAACTGCCGCTGCGCCGCGAAGGCCCGCTCCAGCCGGTCCAGCATCGCGTTGAACGTCTCGGCGAGCGCCGCGATGTCGTCCCGCCCCTGGACCGGGATCCGCCGGGTGAGGTCCTGCTCGGTGAGCTGCGCGGCCGTGGCCCGTACCAGCCGTACGGGCGCGAGGATGCGCCCGGCGACGACCCAGCCGATGCCGCAGGTCAGCAGCAGCGCGACGCCGGATATCGCGAGGAGGATGCGGAACACCTCGTCGGGCCCGGCCTGTTCGCGGTCGGCGTGGAAGGCGACGACGAACGTGCCGGGCTCCGTACGGCCGCCGGGCTCGATCGTCACCCGCGCCCAGCGGATCTCGCCCTCGGGCCGCTCCAGGGTGCCGGAGCGGGCCTCGCCCTCGGTGATGCGGCGCAGCGCCTCCTTGTCCTCGTGGAGCGGCAGGCCGGAGGGGATGTCGCGGCGCTGCCGGATCACGCTGTCGCCGTCGACGACGCCGAGCAGCTCCTCGTCGGGGTCGGAGTACTGCCGTTCCAGGAAGACGTGCAGGAGCCGGCGGGCGGTGGTGAAGGGGCGCCCGGTCTCGGGGTCCCTGCCGCGCTCCACGAAGTTCGCGAACTCCCCGGTCTCCTGGGCCAGCAGCCGGGAGATGCGGTGGTCGACATCGCGCGCCAGGATCGAGCGGGTGGTCGTGGCGACGGCGGTGAGCGCCACCGTCATCACCACGAGCAGCCACAGCAGGATGCGGACGCGCGCCGTTATCCGGGGCAGGGTGCGGGAGCCGGGTGTACGGTCCGCGTGATCAGCCGTCGTCACCGGGGCCGTCGTCGTCCTGGTCGCCCTTGTCGCTCTTCTCACCCTTGCCATTGCCGTCGTCGCCGTCGTCGTTCCCGTCGTTCCCGTCGTCGTCCGTCGCCGGCGGCTGGGGGACGGCCTCGTCGCCGGAGGGCGAGGGGTCCGAGGACTTCGGCGACTTCGAGGGCCCGTCCGAGGGGCCCCCGGAGGGGCTGCCCGAGGGGGCGGGGCTCTCGGACTCCAGCTCGACCTTCGCGGGCGGCTCCGGCGTATCGGGGCTGTCGGTGAGCGCGTAACTGGTGACGGCGATGCCCAGCGGAATCGCCACCACGGCCGCGAGAGTCGCTATGCGGTGGGAGAAGGCCATGCGGAAAAGGCTCCCCCGGGCACCCTTTCCGCCCGATGAACGCCGGATGAGGAAACCTTCATCCGGGGCCTTCGTCAGGAGCCGTCATCAGGAGCCTTCCTCCGGAGCTTTCCTCAGGCGTCCAGGCCGATGCTGAAGGCCGTCTCCAGGTCGTGCTGCGAGTAGGTGCGGAACGCGATGTGGGTCTCCGTCGACTCCACGCCCGGCACCTTGCTGATGCGGCCGGGGATGACGTCCGCGAGATCGTCGTGGCGGGCCACGCGCACCATCGCGATCAGATCGTGCGCACCGGTCACGGAGTAGACCTCGCTGACGCCCTCCAGCGCGGCGATCTGCTCGGCGATCTCCGGAATGCGGTCGGTGCTGGTCTTGATGAGCACGATCGAAGTGATCACGGCGGGCTCTCTCCCTCGGACGCGGGCGCTGGCGCTGGCGATGGCCACTTTACTCAGGCTTGCCTGGTGGTTGCCGTGCCGAGCGCGTCGGCCGGCCTGCTTGTCCGGCTGGGGGTCCGGGGGTCGTCCCCCGGGAAGACGCAGCAGCCCGGCGGAACCGGAGCCACGCATAGAGGAAGCCCAGCGTGAAACCGACCACGTGGGCGAGATGCGCGACCCCCGGACCGTCGGTGTCCCGGCGCACCGCGAGCCACTGGAGCGTCAGCCAGAACAGCAGCACGATCCAGGCGGGGAAGCGCAGCGGCAGGAAGAAGAGGAAGGGGAAGACGCTGGTCACCCGCGTACGGGGAAAGAGGTAGAGGAAGGCGCCGAGGACCCCGGAGATCGCCCCGGAGGCCCCGACGAGGGTCTCGGCCGACTCCGGGTGCGAGGCGGCGTAGCAGAGCATCGCGGCGTAGCCGACGCACAGATAGAAGAGGGCGAAGCGTGCCGGGCCCATCCGCTGCTCGACCATCCCGCCGAAGACGAACAGGAAGAGGAGGTTGCCGAGCAGATGGAGCCAGTTGCCGTGCAGGAAGAGCGCGGTCAGCGGCGCGAGCAGCGGCCGGACGGCGCCGCTGAGCAGGGTGCGCGGCACCACGCCCCAGCGGTTGAAGTACGCGGACTGCGCCTCCCGCAGCGCCTCGCCCGTCCCGTACGAGGGGGAGAAGCCCGAGGCGGGGCCGATGAGGAAGATCAGGCAACAGGAGCCGATGAGGGTATAGGTCATCACGGAGCGTGGCGTTCCGGGCGAGCGAGCGGTGCCGTCCATGCGCGGATGATGACGGCTCCACTACGGCGCGTACGCCACGACACACGCGGCGGGCGGCAGGCCGTAGGGTTGACGCCCGGCAGTGCAGGACTCTCCCCGGGTCCTCCGAGGCTCCCCGGGCTCCCCGGGCTCCGAAGGAAAGAGGACGAGACAATGGCGGTCCCCACCCCCACGGCAGAGACCCGCTGGCGCTGCACGCTCTGCGGCAATCTGACGCGGTTCGACGTGACGCGCTCCAGCAAGGTGGTGGAGTACGTCCATCTGGACCTGGCGGGGGAGCCGAAGGTCGAGGAGCGGGAGGTGCTCAGTGAGAGCATCGAGTCCGTGCGCTGCCGCTGGTGCAATGCCGTGGACGAGGTCGAGCTGGTCGACCGCCCTGGCGCAGAGGTCTGAGGAACGGCGGGTGTGACCGGTGGTGGAACGGACGGGCGACGAGCCGGACGCCGGAGGCGTCGGCGAGGGCGTTCCCGACGTCCCCGGCATTCCCGGCGCCCCTGACGCCGCCGATGCCACTGGCGCCCCTGATGCCCCTCACGCCGCTGACGTTCCGGAGGACGCCCCCGAGGACGCCCCCGAGGACGCTCCGGAGGAGGACGGTGCCGCCGCCGAGCCGGAGGCGCTGGACCGGCCCCTGCCGGAGAAGGTGCGCCGCCGCGTCGTGGCCCTCACCGGTGACGCGCTCGGCGGACTGACCCTCGCCGAACTCCCCGCGCCCCTGCGCCAGTACGCCCGCTTCACCCCGCAGCGCCGCACCAAGTTCGGCGGCAACGCGATGGCGGCCGAACTGGAGGGCGACGCGGTCTTCCGGCAGCGCATCGCCGCGCGGTTCCGCGAGAGGTTCCCCGAGCTGGCGGGGGCGCTGGAGGAGTCGGGCCCGCCGCCCGCCGCCGACCCCGTGGATGTCGCCGCGCTCGCCTACGTGCTGCGGCCCGCGGGCTGGGCCAAGCTCGTCGCCGCCGCGGGCGAGGAGGCCCAGCGCGCCCAGGCCGAACGCGCGGGCGAGGAGGCCCAGCGCGAACTGGCCCGGCTCCGCGAGGAGCTGGCCCAGGCCAGGGCCGCCGCGCGCGCCGACTCCGAGGAGGCGCGCACCGAGCTGGACGCCCTCCGCCGCGAACTGGACTCCACCCACCGCAAGCTGCGCAGCGCCCAGAGCGACGTACGGCGCGGCGAGGCCGAGGTCCGCAAGATCCGCGCCGAGCTGGAGTCCGTACGGCACGCGGCGAGCGCCGAGAAGGCCGCGGCCGACGGCGAGGTGCGGCGCCTCAAGTCCCGGCTCGCCGAGGCCGAGTCCGCGCTGGAGTCCGGGCGCCGCGCGGCCCGTGAGGGGCGCAGCGTCGAGGACATGCGGGTCCGGCTGCTGCTCGACACGGTCCTGGACGCCGCGCAGGGGCTCCGCCGCGAGCTGGCGCTGCCCCCGGCGGCGACCCGCCCTGCCGATACGGTCGACGCGGTCGAACCCGGACAGATGACCCCCAAGGACGTGGCCGCCAGGGCCCTTTCGGACACCGACCCGGCGCTCCTCGACCAACTCCTCGCCCTGCCCCAGGCCCACCTCGTCGTCGACGGCTACAACGTCACCAAGACCGGCTATCCCGCGCTCCCGCTGGAGAAGCAGCGGCTGCGGCTGCTGGGCGGACTCGCGATCCTCGCGGCCCAGTCGGGCGCGGAGGTGACCTGCGTCTTCGACGGCGCGGAGCTGGCGGCGCCGGTGCTGCTCGCGCCGCCGCGCGGTGTCCGCGTCCTCTTCTCGAAGCCGGGCCAGACGGCGGACGAGCTGATCCGCCGCCTTGTCCGTGCCGAACCGCCGGGCCGGCCCGTGGTGGTCGTCTCCTCGGACCGCGAGGTCGCCGACGGCTGTGCCGCGGCCGGGGCCCGACCGGTCGCCTCTTCCCTGCTCCTGAATCGCCTTGCCCGGACGTAAGACGCCCACCGGGTTGCCCGTTTCGCTCGTCGCGCGACTGCGGGTCCGCCGTGGCCGGCCGCGCAGTTCCCCGCGCCCCTGAAGCAGCCCCTTCGGGGCGCTTCGGGGCCCGACGGGAGCGCCCCGTCAGGGGCGCGGGGAACTGCGCGAGCGAGCACGACGCGGTCGCAGCCGCCCGACGGCAGTCGGGGCACCCCAATGGGCGCTGGGAGAGACGGTGCGTAATTGGTTTGTCGCGCCCTGTGCGGTGCAGGTAAAAGATTGCGCTTGCCGATGCCCTTTTTTCCAGAGGGATTTGATCCTACGAGTTACCCATGGCTAGTGTCTGGCCCGAACCTTCGCGCGGTTGATCACCCATCCGGGGTGACCGCGGAGGCCCGCCCACGTCCGTCGGAGTTGACCGCCCGGCACGGCAGTGGCGGCTGAGGAGAAGGAGCTCGCCTCCAGTGGCGTCCCACCGTCGTCCCAAGCAGCCGGGCCGCGCACGAGTCGGTGTGTTCACTCTGACCGCCGCGGCCGCAGTCGCCCTCACTTCGCAGGCGGCGCACGCCGATCCGCAGACGTCGAAGAAGGACGTCAAGGAGAAGGTCGACAAGCTCTACGAGGACGCCGAAGGCGCCACCGAGAAGTACAACGGCGCCAAGGAGAAGCAGAAGAAGCTCCAGAAGCAGGTCGAGAACCTGCAGGGCAGCGTGGCCCGCGGTCAGGGCCAGCTCAACAAGATGCGCGACAACCTCGGTTCGATGGCCACCGCGCAGTACCGCTCGGGCGGCATCGACCCGTCCGTGCAGCTCTTCCTCTCCTCCGACCCGGACAACTACCTGGACCGGGCCTCGGCCATGGACCAGTTGAGCGGCAAGCAGGCCGCAGCGCTCAAGAAGGTCCAGTCGAAGCAGCGTTCCCTCGCGCAGCAGCGCAAGGAGGCCGCCGGCAAGCTGAAGGACCTCGCCGAGACCCGCAAGGAGCTGGGCGACAAGAAGAAGAGCATCCAGGGCAAGCTCTCCAAGGCACAGTCCCTGCTCAACTCCCTCAGCGCGAAGGAGCGCGAGCGCCTCCAGGAGAAGCAGGAGCGCGCCGACCGCGACTCCCAGAAGCGCGCCGAACTCCCCAGCAACGACGCCCCGTCGGGCAAGCCCGGCTCCGGCCGCGCGGCCTCCGCCTTCGCCGCCGCCAAGGGCAAGATCGGCAGCCCGTACGTGTGGGGCGCCACCGGCCCCAGCTCCTTCGACTGCTCGGGCCTCACCTCGTGGGCGTACAAGCAGGCGGGCGTCTCCCTGCCGCGTACGTCGCAGGCCCAGGCCAACGCGGGCACCCGGATCTCCAGCCAGAGCCAGCTCAAGGTCGGCGACCTGGTCTTCTTCTACAACGACCTGCACCACGTGGGCTTCTACGCGGGCAACGGCCAGATCCTGCACGCCCCGAAGCCGGGTGCGAACGTCCGCTTCGAGTCGATCAACAACATGCCGTTCATGTTCGGCGCGCGCGTCGGCTGACCGACGGGCGCACGGCTCCCGGCCGGATCAACCGCCGGTCCTACGATCGTTAAACGTCGTTCCTCCGGGTGAATCCGGCGGGGCCGGGGTGACCCCCGTACCCCGCCGGTGACCTGCACCGTCACCGTGCCGCACGCGGCACATGCGGATTCTCTTGCGAGTCACGGTCCTTGGAGCCCCGGGACGGCGCGGCTACATTCTGCGGGCGCAGTTCGCCTCGCGGAAGGAGCGCGTCCCCCAGTGGCATCGCACCGGTCCCCTCGACGTACCCCGCTGCCGGTCCACGGCTGGCCCGCCCGGGTCACCGTGCTGTCGGCCGCGGCGGCCTCGGCCGCCGCGCTCGCGCCCGGCAGCGCGGGCGCCCGGCCCGCCGACGACCCGGCGCGCCCCTCGGCCGCCACGGTCAACTCCCGCATCGACCGCCTCTACGAGCAGGCGGAGGGTGCCACGGAGAAGTACAACGCGACGGCGGAGAGCGCGGGCAAGCTCCGCGAGCAGGTCGAGACCGTCCAGGACCGCGTGGCCCGCGGCCAGGCGAAGGTGAACCGGCTGCGGGGCGAGCTGGGCGGGCTCGCCGGGGAGCAGTACCGCTCGGGCGGCATCTCCCCGTCCGTCGCGCTGCTGCTCACCGCCGACCCGGACAGCTATCTCGACAAGGCCTCCGCGCTCGACCGCGTCAGCAGCCGCCAGTCGCTCCAGCTCCGCCAGCTCCAGGCCGCCCAGCGCGAGCTGAAGCGGCAGCGCACCGAGGCGACCGGCAAGCTCGCCGACCTCGAACAGCACACGCGGACCCTGAGGAAGCAGAAGCGGAACGTGCAGCGGAAGCTCGGCGCCGCACGCCGCCTGCTCCACGAGCTGACCCCGAAGCAGCGCGCCGAGCGCGAGCGCGCCTCGCGTGAGGGCGGCCGGGGGCAGCAGAGCGGGGACACGCCCGACCTCGGCGGCGACCGGGCGTCCTCGGGCCGCGCCGCCGCCGCCGTGGCCGCCGCCAAGTCCGCCGTCGGGAAGCCCTATGTGTGGGGCGCCGCCGGGCCCAGCTCGTTCGACTGCTCGGGGCTGACCCAGTGGGCGTACGGGAAGGCGGGCACCTCCATCCCGCGCACCTCGCAGGGGCAGCGCGGCGCGGGCAAGCAGGTCCCGCTCTCCCAGGCCCGCCCCGGCGACCTGGTGGTCTACCGGGACGACGCCAGCCACGTGGGGATGTACGTGGGCAACGGCCAGGTGGTCCACGCCCCGCACCCCGGCGCCCCCGTGCGGTACGACCCGGTGGGCATGATGCCCGTCTCCTCGGTGACCAGGCCCTGAGCATTCGCACGTACGATCGCGTGTGTGAAGGACTGGAGGAGCGGGCGGCGGCCGGCGGGCGCGGTCCTCGCGCTCGCGCTGCTGGCCGGGGCGGTCTCCTGCGGTGACGACGGCGCCGGGAGCGCCCCGCCCGGCGCCCCGTTCCAGCGGGTGCTGGACCGGCAGGCGGCGGCCGTGCGCGACGGCGACGAGGGCGCCTATCTCGCGACCGTCGCCCCCGGCTCCCGCGACCACGGGCGCCAGGTGTTCCGGAATCTGCGAAGGCTGCCGCTCGCCACGTGGACGTACGACGTCACCGGGGTGACCGGCACCACCGTCGAGGCCCGGCTGCGCTACCGCCTCAAGGGGTACGACCGCGCGACGACCTCCGCCGTGGAGAAGCTGACGTTCTCCCGGAAGCGCGGCACGTGGCGCGTCGAGGGCGAGGCGCCCGGCAGCGCCCGGCAGTTGTGGGAGCAGGGCGCGATGAGCGTCGTGCGCGGCGCGCGCAGCCTCGTCCTCGGCGTCGGCCGCGAACGGTCCGAGCTGCGCCGGCTCGCGCGCACCGCCGACGCCGCCGTGCCCGCCGTCCAGCGCCACTGGCCCCGCGCCTGGTCGCGCAGGCTCGTGCTGGAGGCCCCGTCCTCGGTGAAGGACCTCGCGCGGCTGCTGGGCGAGTCCCCGTCCGCGTACGCGGGCATCGCGGCCGTCACCACCGGCGAGGCCAGCGGCAAGGGCGAGCCGGACGCGCCCTCGGACCGCGTGCTGATCAACCCCGAGGCGTACGCGGCGCTCAGTGCGGAGGGGCGGCAGATCGTCACGACCCACGAGGCCGTGCACGTCGCCACCCGGCGCCAGACCACCCCCGCGACCCCGATGTGGCTCTCCGAGGGCATCGCCGACTGGGCGGCGTACCGCGACAGCGGGCAGGGGCCGCGGCAGGCCGCGCCGGAGCTGGCCGGGGCCGACGGGCCGCCCCGCGCGCTGCCCCGGGACGAGGACTTCCGCTTCGGCTCGGGCTCCGACCGGCTGTCCCGCGCCTACGAGGGGAGCTGGCTGGCCTGCCGCATGATCGCCGAACGGTGGGGCGAGAAGCGGCTGCTGGCGCTCTACGCGCGGGTGGGCGAGGGCGAGCGCGGCGGCACCGACCGCGCGCTGCGGTCCGTACTGGGGATCGGCGAGGCCGAGTTCACCGCACGCTGGCGCGCGTACGTCGAGGACGAGGTGGGCTGAACGTTCCTCCTCACCAGGAGAGGAGCCGCTCGGGGCGGGCGGGCGCCGCCGCGCGCTCGCGGTCCTCGGCCGCGCGGCGCCTCGGCCCGGTCACCGTGTCCTGCCACAGCCGCGCGCAGGCCAGCGCCGAGGCCGCCACCAGCAGCCCGTTGCGCGCGGCGAGCAGCACGATGCCGCGCCAGTCGCTCGCGACGACGTGCGTGAACCAGACGGGGAACTCCAGCGCCGTCAGGCCCGTCGCGACCAGCACCAGGACGGCCGGGAGCGCGAGCCGGCTCGCGCGCAGCGACAGGCACACGGCCGCGAGCCCCACCAGCCAGATCATGTACTGCGGGCTGAGCACCCGGCTCGTCGTCGTGAAGAGCAGCACCGCCGCGAACGCCGCGTCCGCCGGGGTGCTCGGCGTCCACTCCACCGCCTGGATCCGCCACAGCAGCATCCAGCCGCCCGCGAGCACCGACAGCACCAGCGCCGCGCTGCTGACCAGGTCCACATGAGGGCCGAGGAACTCCATCGAGCCGTAGTGCAGCAGCACCTGGCCCTCCCAGCCGAAGTGCCGCGCGACGTGCAGGACCAGCGCGCCCAGCGACTCGATCTCGGTGCCCCGGCCCTCCTGCGCGGTCAGGAAGTCCAGCGCCCCCGGCATCGTCGCCGCGAACCCCGCCGTCAGCAGCGCCGCGACCGCGACCGCCGTCGTCCACGCGGCCCGCGAGGCCCGGCCGCGCGGGGTGCCGAGGAGCAGCAGCGCGGGCCACACCTTCACCATCGCGCCGAGGGCCGCCAGCGCCGCGCCGACGCGGGGGTGGCGGACCGCGGCGATCAGCGCGGCGACGGCGAGGGCGGTGACCATCAGGTCGTAGCGCGCGTACGCCGTAGGCCCCAGCAGCGGTACGCCCGCGATCCACACCCACGCGCCCGCGCGCCGCGCGTCCGTACGGCGGCGGGCGTACAGCAGCAGCGCGAGGACGGCGGCGTCGGCGGCGCAGGCCAGCACGTAGAACGCCGAGGCGTAGCCGAGCAGGCCCAGTCCGGTGAAGACGGCGGGGGAGAGGATCACCAGCGCGGCGGCGGGCGGATACTGCCACGTCACGTCGTCCGCCGGGAACGAGCCGCCGCTGAGCGTCTCGAACCAGCCGCGGTAGATCACCGACACATCGGACGTCACATCCTGGCCCGGGGTGTCGATCACGTGGAAGACGCACAGCAGCAGTACGGCGCGCGTGACAGCCCAGGCCGCCAGCGGGCCGCTGACGGTCCCTGTCCTTCGCATGCGGCCATCATGCCGTTCCTGACCGTGACCTGCCACGAGGAGGGTGACACTCCGCACTGTCGTGCCCAGCGACCCGGTAACGTCGGGCGCGATGCGTAAAACCTTGATCGTCACCAACGACTTCCCGCCCCGGCCCGGCGGGATCCAGGCGTTCCTGCACAGCATGGCGCTGCGGCTCGACCCGTCCGAGGTCGTGGTCTACGCGTCGACGTGGAAGCGGAGCCGCGAGGGCGTCCGGGCGACGGCCGAGTTCGACGCCGAGCAGCCTTTCACGGTCGTCCGCGACCGTACGACGATGCTGCTGCCCACGCCCCGGGTGACCCGGCGCGCGGTCCGGCTGCTGCGCGAACACGACTGCCGGTCGGTCTGGTTCGGCGCCGCCGCGCCCCTCGGGCTGATGGCCCCCGCGCTGCGCCGGGCCGGGGCCGAGCGGCTGGTGGCGACCACGCACGGGCACGAGGCGGGCTGGGCGCAGCTTCCCGTCGCGCGGCAACTCCTGCGGCGGATCGGCGAGGGCACGGACACGCTCACGTACCTCGGCGAGTACACCCGCTCCCGGATCGCGAGTGCGCTCAGCCCTTCGGCGGCGTCCCGCATGGTCCAACTGCCGCCCGGCGTCGACGAGAAGACCTTCCACCCGGGGTCGGGCGGCGAGGCGATCCGCGCCCGGCTGGGCCTCGCGGAGCGCCCCGTCGTGGTCTGCGTCTCGCGCCTCGTCCCGCGCAAGGGGCAGGACACGCTGATCCAGGCGATGCCGCGCGTGCTGTCCGCCGTGCCGGACGCGGTGCTGCTGATCGTGGGCGGCGGGCCGCACCGCGCCGACCTCGAACGGATGGCCGCCGACCGCGGCCTCACGGACTCGGTCCGCTTCACCGGGCCCGTGCCCTGGGAGGAACTCCCCGCGCACTACGGGGCGGGCGACGTCTTCGCCATGCCGTGCCGGACGCGGCGCGGCGGGCTCGACGTCGAGGGGCTCGGCATCGTCTACCTGGAGGCGTCGGCGACGGGCCTGCCCGTTGTCGCGGGCGACTCCGGGGGTGCGCCGGATGCCGTCCTGGACGGCGAGACGGGCTGGGTCGTCCGCGGCGGCCACCCCCGCGAGGCCGCGGACCGCCTCATCGAGCTGTTGCGCGACCCGGCACTCCGGTCCCGTATGGGCGAACGGGGCCGGACCTGGGTCGAATCCCACTGGCGCTGGGACCTCCTCGCGGACCAACTCCGCGAACTCCTGTAAGCCCGCAATACTTCTGGGCTTGCCCCTTCAGGGGCGCGGGGCTGTATTCAAGTTGCGGCTCCGCCGCGCGGGGGCTTGCCAACTAGGGGCGCGGGGAACTGCGCGCCCAGCCCCGACGCGGGCGCGCCCCGCGAACCACAGCCCGGGGCACCCCGAACCCGGCCCTGTACGCGGGGCACCCGGCGCAGGGGGCTGCGCTTGCCAACCCTGCGCCTTGCGCAGACTTCCCAAGCTTCGCGGGAGGGCGAAGCGGACGTGCCCCGTTAGGGGCGCGGGGAACTGCGCGGCCAGCTACGACGCGGGCGCGGCCCGCGAAGCACAACCCGGGGCACCCCGAACCCGGCTCTCTTGCCGGAGCACCCGGCGTAGGGGGCTGCGCTTGCCAACCCTGCGCCTTGCGCAGACTTCCCAAGCACAGTCGGGTGGAGGGAGAAGCAGAGGTGCGGTTACTTGGTGTAGATCGCTTCGATCTCGTCGGCGAAGTCCTTCGCGACCACACCACGCTTGAGCTTCAAAGAGGGCGTCACATGACCCGACTCCTCCGTGAACTGGTGCTTGAGGACGCGGAACCTGCGGACCGACTCCGCCTTGGAGACGGCCTTGTTGCCGTCGTCCACGGCACTCTGCAGCTCGGCGAGCAGGTCCGGGTCGGACAGGAGCGCGTCGTGCGACAGCGACTCCTTGCCGTGCTCCTTCGCCCAGCGGGGCAGGAACTCCTCGTCGACGGTGAGGAGGGCCCCGACGAAGGGGCGGCCGTCGCCGACGACCATGCACTCGGCGATCAGCGCGTGCGCGCGGATGCGGTCCTCGATGACCGCCGGGGCGACGTTCTTGCCGCCCGCCGTCACCAGGATCTCCTTCTTGCGCCCGGTGATGGAGAGGTAGCCGTCGACGTCGAGCGTGCCGAGGTCACCGGTGTGGAACCAGCCGTCGGCGAGGGACTCGGCGGTGGCCTGCTCGTTGTTCCAGTAGCCGGTGAAGAGGTGTTCGCCGTGGAGCAGGACCTCGCCGTCGTCGGCGATGCGGACGACGGAGCCGGGCAGCGGCTGCCCGACGGTGCCGATCTTCGGCCGGTCGTAGGGGTTGAACGTGGTGGCCGCGCAGGACTCCGTCAGGCCGTAGCCCTCCAGGACGGTGAAGCCGAGGCCGCGGAAGAAGTGGCCGAGGCGCTCGCCCAGCGGGCCGCCGCCGCTGATCGCGTGGGTCGCGCGGCCGCCGAGCGCGGCCCGCAGCTTGCCGTAGACGAGCTTGTCGAAGAGCTTGTGCTGGAGGCGAAGGCCCAGCGAGGGGCCGCCCTTCTCGTCGAGCGCCCGCGAGTACGCGCCCGCGACGTCCGCCGCGCGGTCGAAGATCTTGCCCTTGCCGGTCGCGACGGCCTGCGCGCGCGCCGAGTTGTAGACCTTCTCGAAGACGCGCGGCACCCCGAGCACGACCGTCGGCCGGAAGGAGGCCAGCTCGTCGGTGAGCGTCTTGACGTCGGAGACGTGCCCGAGCTTGATCGGCGCCATCAGCGCGGCGACCTCCACGAGCCTCCCGAGCACGTGCGCGAGCGGCAGGAAGAGCAGCACCGAGCCCTCGCCCGTGCGGAACATCGGGCGCAGCCGCTCGACGACGTTGCCGCACTCGGCGAAGAAGCTGCGGTGGGTGAGGACGCAGCCCTTGGGGCGGCCGGTGGTGCCCGAGGTGTAGACGATCGTGGCGGGGGAGTCGGCGTTCGCGGCGGAGCTGCGTTCGTCCACGGTCGCGTCGTCCACGGCGGCGCCCGCCGCCGTCAGGGCGGCGACGGCGCTCTCCGTGCCGTCCGACGGCTCGATCTGCCACAGGTGCGCGAGCCCCGGGAGCCGGTCGCGGACGGAGGCGACGGCCTCGGCGTGCGCGTCGGTCTCGACGAGGCAGGCGACCGCGCCCGAGTCGCTGAGGATCCAGGAGATCTGCTCGGGCGAGCTGGTCTCGTAGACGGGGACGGTCACGCCGCCCGCGGTCCAGATCGCGAAGTCCAGCAGCGTCCACTCGTACCGCGTGCGCGACATCAGCGCGACCCTGCCGCCCGGCTCGACGCCCGCCGCGATCAGGCCCTTCGCCGCCGCCCGTACCTCGGCGAGGAACACGGTCGCGGTCACGTCCTCCCAGCGCCCGTTCCGCTTGCGCCCTACGACGGCGACGTCCGGATGCTGCGCCGCGTTGCGGCGGATGAGATCCGTGAGGTTGCCGTCGGCGGGGACTTCGTAGAGGGCCGGAAGGCTGAACTCGCGCAAGACTGCTGCTCCTCGTCGGCACCGGACAGGGGGCCGTCGGGGGCGGCCTCCATTGGCTCGGCCCAAGAAACGTGGGGGGTTCGGATCTTGGGAGGGGGTTGACGGCCCGGACGTTACCCATGGGTATCGCTTGCGGGATAGGGGGAGACCCCGAGATGTCTTGTGCGTCACACGCCGGAGGTCTGTTTTGTGCAGCCTAGACCAGGTGTTCGGTGACCCGACAGTATCCTTCGGGCCCCGAATCCCCGGGCCCTCGGCGGACCCGCAGGTCAGGCGGTGTGCAGGAAGTCGGATTCCGGGCCGTCGCGGGCGGACGGCGTGCGTACGCTGACGTCATGCGAGTCCATGTGGTGAGCGATGTGCACGGCAACAGCGGGGACCTCGCGCGTGCCGGCGACGGCGCCGACGCGCTCGTGTGCCTGGGCGACCTGATCCTCTTCCTCGACTACGCCGACCACTCGCGCGGCATCTTCCCCGACCTGTTCGGGGTGGAGAACGCGGACCGGATCGTCGCGCTGCGCACCGCGCGCCGCTTCGACGAGGCCCGCGAGCTGTCGCGCCGCCTGTGGTCCGACGTGGACCGCGCGAAGGTGACCGAGGAGGCGGTGCGCAGGCAGTACGCGGAACTCTTCGCGGCCTTCCCCGACCCGACGTACGCGACCTACGGCAATGTCGACATGCCGCCCCTGTGGCCCGAGTACGCGGGCCCCGGCACCACCGTGCTGGACGGCGAGACGGCCGAGATCGGCGGCTGGCGCTTCGGCTTCGTCGGCGGCGGGCTGCGTACCCCGATGCGCACGCCCTTCGAGATCGACGACGAGACGTACGCCGCGAAGATCGCCGCGCTCGGCGAGATCGACGTGCTGTGCACCCACATCCCGCCCGACGTGCCCGAACTCTGCTACGACACGGTCGCGCGCCGTTTCGAGCGCGGCAGCGCGGCCCTGCTGGACGCGATCCACGCCGTGCGCCCGCGCTACCACCTCTTCGGCCATGTCCATCAGCCGCTGGTCCGGCGCATGCGGATCGGCGCCACCGAGTGCGTCAACGTCGGCCACTTCAACGCGACCGGCACCCCCTGGGTGCTGGAGTGGTGACCACCGACGCGGCACCCCCTCGGGGCGCGCGGTAGCCTTCCACGGCAGAACCGGAGTACCGGGCGCCAGGGGATCGCAGCAAATCGGAGGGCCATCGCGATGGCGGAACACACCAGCTCGAGCATCACCGTCGAAGCGGCGCCCGGCGCCGTGATGAAGGTGATCGCCGACTTCCCCCGCTACCCGGAGTGGGCGGGCGAGGTCAAGGAGGCGGAGGTGCTCGGTGAGGACGCCGAGGGCCGCGCCGAGCAGGTCCGCCTGCTGCTGGACGCCGGAGCGATCAAGGACGAGCACACCCTCGCGTACGAGTGGATCTCGGGCCCCGGCACCGGCGGCGAGGTCAACGAGGTGCGCTGGAAGCTGGTGAAGTCGCAGATGCTGCGCTCCCTCGACGGCGCGTACCACCTCACGCCCCTGGAGGACGGCTCCCGCACCGAGGTGACGTACCGCCTCACCGTGGACGTCAAGATCCCGATGCTCGGGATGATCAAGCGCAAGGCCGAGAAGGTCATCATCGACCGCGCCCTCGACGGGCTGAAGAAGCGCGTCGAGTCCGGCGCGGCCGACGGCGCCGCCGGGAGCGGGGCCGAGAACTGAGCGAGCAGGAGTCCGAGGGGTCCGGCGGTACGGAGGAGACCCGGCCGCAGACCGTCCTCGTCACGGGGGCCGGGGGCTCGGGGCGTACGACCATCGCCGCGGCCACTGCGTGCGCCGCCGCGGCCGAGGGCCAGCGAGTCCTCCTCGTCAGCGCCGAATCCGGGGGCCGGCTCCGCGCGCTGCTGGGCGAGGGTGAGGGCGAGAGCGGGGACGGCGCGGAGGGCGACGGTCCCGGCACCCCCGTCGCCCTCCGCGCCGTGCCCGGCCTGTGGCTCGCCCGTATCGACGCGGGCGAGGAGTTCCGTACGCGCGGCGCGGCGCTCCAGGAGCGGGGGAAGGCCGCGCTCGATCTGCTCGGCACGGCCCCGCTCGACGGGGAGGAGCTGACGGAGCTGCCCGGCGCCGGGACGTTCGCGCTGGTGCACGCGCTGGGCCACGCGCGTTCCGCCGACTGGGACACCGTCGTCATCGACCTGCCCCCGACCCCGTACGGGCTCAACGCGCTCGTGCTGCCCGAGCAGTTGCGGCGGTACCTGCGCCGTCTCGTCCCGCCCGAGCGGCAGGCCGCGCGCGCCCTGCGCCCGGTGCTCGCCCAGCTCGCCGGGGCCCCGGCGCCCGGCCCGTGGCTGTACGAGGCGACGGCGCGCTGGGAGCGCGAACTCGCGGCGGTGCAGGACGTCGTGGAGTCCCCGCACACGGCCGTACGGCTCGTCGCCGAGCCCGGCCCGCTGGCCGCCGACGCGCTGCGCACGGCGCGGGCCGGACTGCGGCTGCACGGGCTGGCGCTGGAGGCCGTCGTCGCCAACCGGCTGCTCCCGGCCGGTTCCGCCGACCCCTGGCTCGCCTCGCTCTCCGGGCAGCAGCAGGACGTGCTCAAGGAGCTGCGCGCGACGTGCGAGGCCGAAGGCGTGCCGCTGTGCGAACTCCCGCACCTCGGGCGCGATCCGCGCGGCCCCGAGGACCTCGCCGCGCTCGCGCGCGCGGCCCGTGCCACCGCCTCGCGGGTCCCGGACCCGCAGGGCCCCGCGCGGCACGGCTGGGTCGAGGACCGGCTGGAGACCGACGGCCACCTCGTGTGGCGGCTGCCGATGCCCGGCGCCGAGCGCGGCGAACTGGAGCTGGTGCGGCGGGGCGACGAGCTGATCGTCGGCGTCGGCCCGTACCGCCGGGTGCTGCCGCTGCCCCCGGCGCTGCGCCGCTGCCGGGTCGCGGGCGCGGGGCTGCGCGGGGGCGAGCTGGGCGTCCGTTTCCGCCCGGACCCCGACCTCTGGCCGTCGGGGCACTGAGGGCGGGCCGTCGAGTAACCTCGGTTGAGTCCCAGGAAACTGCGAGGAGACCGCCATGAGCGACGACGTCGAGCGCACCCTCTCCGAGCCCGCGTCGCGGCCCGACCCCGACGCCTGGGCGACGGCCTGCGAGGAGGACCTCAAGGCGGAGAAGGCCCGCCGCCGCGCCCAGTACGGCCCGCCGCCCACGAACGCGGCGGAGGAGCTGCGCCGCCTCGCCGACGCCGTCACCGAGAAGGTCGCCGGGCTGAGCAAGCCGCTCGGCGGGGCCATGGCCTCGGCCGCCGCGCAGGGCGTGGCCCAGCAGTTGATCGCGCAGGCCAAGGCGTCGATCGAGCCGGTGGTCGCCCGTAATCCGCAGCTCTTCGACCACCTCGCCGCGGCGGGCAACGAGCTGCTGGCTGCCTACCGCTCCGCCGTCCACGACGCCGAGCGCCGCTGGACCTCCGAGGGCACCGGCGGCACCGATCCGCGCGACGAGCACGTGGAGCTGGACGAGCCCGCGGACGTCCCCGACGACCGGGCCGCACTGGACAAGCGGCTCGACGAGCGCGTGGAGCTGGACGACGCGGATCACGCGGATCACGCGGACGACGCGGCGGCGGGCACGGACGGCGCCGACGGCAAGGACGCCCGCGACGCCTCGGACGACCCCCGCGACGACAGCGTCTGACCTCGGTTTCCCGCCCTGCCACAAGCGGGACTGAACCCGGCACACGAGGCCCCTCCGGTACGGTTGTCGGCGGCGGGGTCAGACCGGATAACCGAGGGACACATGGGACTCACTATCGGCGTCGACATTGGCGGCACCAAGATCGCGGCAGGCGTTGTCGACGAGGAAGGCACCATCCTCGAAACGAGCACGGTGCCGACGCCGCCCACCCCCGACGCCGTCATCGACGCGATCGCGGACGCGGTCCGCCAGGCGAGCTCGTCCTACCGGGTCGAAGCGGTCGGCATCGGAGCGCCGGGGTACGTGGACGACAAGCGCGCCACCGTGCTGTTCACCCCCAACCTGAGCTGGCGGCACGAGGCGCTCAAGGACAAGGTCGAGCAGCGTATCGACGTCCCCGTGGTGATCGAGAACGACGCGAACGCCGCGGCCTGGGGCGAGTACAAGTTCGGCGTCGGCACCGGCCACGGCGAGGTCGTCTGCATCACCATCGGCACGGGCCTGGGCGGCGGCGTCATCATCGGCGGCAAGCTGCACCGCGGACGCTTCGGCGTGGCCGCCGAGTTCGGCCACATCCGCATGGTGCCGGACGGCCTGCTGTGCGGCTGCGGCAACCAGGGCTGCTGGGAGCAGTACGCCTCGGGCCGCGCCCTCCTCCGCTACGCCCAGCAGCGCGCCTCCGCCACCCCGGAGAGCGCCGCCATCCTGCTCGGCCTGGGCGACGGCACCACCGAGGGCATCGAGGGCAAGCACATCAGCGAGGCGGCCCGGCAGGGCGACCCCGTCGCCATCGACTCCTTCCGCGAGCTGGCCCGCTGGGCGGGCGCGGGCCTCGCCGACCTGGCCTCGCTCTTCGACCCGGGCGCGTTCATCGTCGGCGGCGGCGTCTCCGACGAGGGCGAGCTGGTGCTCGACCCGATCCGCAAGTCGTACCGCCGCTGGCTCGTCGGCAGCCGCTGGCGGCCCCACGCCGAGGTGCTCGCCGCCCAACTCGGCAACAAGGCGGGGATGGTGGGCGTCGCGGACCTGGCCCGGCAGGGCTGAGACCCCGGAAGGGCTGAGCACCCATGACTCCTCTGACGGACCTGCCGTCCTCCCGTACCGAGCCGGACGGTTCGGCCGTCGTCCGGCTGCTCAGCTACAACATCCGCTCGATGCGCGACGACAAGGGGGCGCTCGCCCGGGTCATCCGGGCCTGCGCCCCCGACGTCGTCTGCGTCCAGGAGGCGCCCCGCTTCTTCCGGTGGCGCAAGTACGCCTCCCGGCTCGCCATGTCGGCCGAGCTGCACTACGTCACGGGCGGCGCCACCGCGAGCGGCCCGATGATCCTCTCCTCCCTGCGCCCGCACGTGGAGCACACGGAGGACGTGCTGCTGCCCCGTACGCCGGGGCTGCACCAGCGCGGCTTCGCGACGGCCGTGCTGCGCTTCGGCACTGCCGCGCGGCTGGGCGTGGTGAGCTGCCACCTGAGCCTGCAGAGCAGCGAGCGGTACGAGCAGGGGGGCCTGCTCCTGGAACGGCTGCGCGCCCTCGGGCCGTACGCGGTCGCGGCCGGTGACCTCAACGACCGCCCGAAGGGCCGTACGTTCCGCCGCCTGGCCGGAGAGCTGCAGGACGGCTGGGCCACGGCGCCTTGGGGCTCCGAGATGACCTCGGAGCCCCGTGATCCGCGGCAGCGGATCGATGCCGTGTTCGCCACGGGGGGCGTGGAAGTGCTGGGGTGTGGGGTGCCGGTGGGGTTGCCCGGCGTGGAAGAGAGTGACCTCTTGTCGGCCACGGACCACTTGCCGGTGCTGGCCGCACTCCGCGTGCCCCCTGCTTGAGGGGCTGCCAAGGGGCTGCCCCTTGCGGTGCGCTGCAGACTCCGGGTGCGTCGTGGCCGCTCGCGCAGTTCCCCGCGCCCCTGAAGGGCACCTTCGCCCTGCCCTCGCAGGAGTGCCCCGTCAGGGGCGCGGGGAACTGCGCGACAGGCCACAGCGCAGCCGCAGCCCGCGAAGGCGCGTGGCGGGGCAGCCCGTGCCCGGCACGGCTATACGACGGCGCCTCGGCCCGGGTCGTCCCAGTCGTCGTCGTCTCGGCCATCGCGCATCCGCGCGATCAGCGTGCCGAAGCCGCCCAGGAAGCCGCCGACGCCGAGCGTGACGATCCACCACGTCAGGTGGACCTGGAAGAGGATCGCGCCGAGCAGCAGGAGCGGGCCGCCCAGGACCGCGAGCCAGGCGAACTTGGTCGTGACGTCGGTCTCCGGGAGCGGCGGGGGCTCGGGCGGCACGAAGTGGCCCTCGTCCTCGTCGTCCGGGCCGTCCCAGTCGCGGGGGCCCGTCCCCGCCGCGTACACCGTGAAGCTGCGGACCGGGGGGTCGCTCTCCGCGCTGTCGCCGCCCGGCTTGGTGAGCGTGTCGCCGTCCGGCTCACGGGGAGCGTCGGGCTCGGCCTCCTTTTCCGAGTCCGAGTCCGAGTCCGGGTCGGGGCCGGGGCCGGGGTCGTCCGCGGGCTCTTCGCCGTACGCGGCGACGATCTGGGCCCAGGCCGCCTCCTCGTCCGGAGGCAGGGTGGGCTCGCGGCGCGCCCCGCCGGGGGTCTCGTCGTCGCCGCGCTCCGCGTCCGGGTCACGCTCCGTCACTTGCCGCCCTCTTCGCCGTCAGCCGGGTGATGAATCCGTACGAGTCCGCGAAGATGCTCTCCGCGTCATGGTCCAGCGTGGCCACGTGATAGCTGCGCTCCAGCACGGTCTCCGTCACGTCCACCGAGGAGACCTTGCCGAGCACCAGCGCCGAGTCGCCCGGCGGGACCACATGATCGGTCCTGCTGTGCAGCACCAGCAACGGCTGGGTCACCTGCGGCAGTTCAGCGCGGATGACGCGCGAGAAATTCCGCACCTCGTACGCGGCGCGGGTCGGCACCCGCTCGTACCCCACCTCGGCGGAGCCCTCCTTGGCGATGTCGCTGGCGATGCCCTTGGCCGAGCGCAGCACGTGACGGCCCAGCGGCAGCAGGTAGCCCTCCAGCCGGGGGAAGGTCGCCATCGGGTTCACGACCACGACGCCGCTGATGTCGGCGCCGTGCCGGGCGGCGAGGCGGAGGGCGAGCGCGCCGCCCATCGACAGGCCGCAGACGAAGACCTGGTCGCAGCGCTCCTTGAGGAGCCGCAGCTCGCGCTCCACCGTCGCGTACCAGTCCACCCAGCCCGTCAGCTCCAGGTCCTCCCAGCGGGTGCCGTGGCCCGGCAGCAGCGGCAGGGAGACGGTCAGGCCGCGGTCGGCGAGGTGCTCGGCCCAGGGGCGCAGCGATTGCGGGGTACCCGTGAAGCCGTGACAGAGCAGCACACCCACCTCGGACGATCCGTCGCGCCGCAGGGGCTCGGCACCAGGAAGGATGGGGGTCACGGTGGGCCTCCAGGGGGCTCGTCAGTGGTCGGCTGCTGGTCGGGGGAGGTGCTGCCACCCTAGCCGCGCGGTCCCGTGGCGGGTAGCTCCGCTGAGTGCCCGGGGGCCGGGCGAGATAGGGTCGAGGCGTCAGACACAGGAGGTCCAGGTTGTTCTACGGCGCGATGAAGCTCTCTGTGGGCAACGCCCTGAAGCTCACGTTCCGGCCGTGGGTCGAGGGCCTGGAGAACGTGCCGGACGAGGGGCCCGCGATCCTCGCGAGCAACCATCTCTCGTTCTCCGACTCGTTCTTCCTCCCGGCCGTGCTCGACCGGAAGGTCACGTTCATCGCCAAGGCGGAGTACTTCACCTCGCCCGGCGTGAAGGGAAAGCTCACCGCCGCGTTCTTCAAGGGCGTCGGCCAGCTCCCGGTGGACCGCTCGGGCGTACGGGGCGCGGGCGAGGCCGCGATCAAGAGCGGGCTCGAAGTGCTGGAGCGCGGCGAGCTGTTCGGGATCTACCCGGAGGGCACGCGCTCTCCCGACGGCCGGCTCTACCGGGGCAAGCCCGGCGGCCTGGCCCGCCTCGCGCTGCGCTCGGGGGCGCCGGTCATCCCCGTCGCCATGGTCGACACCGAGAAGATCCAGCCCCCCGGCAAGGTCGTCCCCAAGCTGATGCGTCCGGGCATCCGGATCGGGGAGCCGCTCGACTTCAGCCGCTACCAGGGGATGGACAACGACCGCTTCATCCAGCGCGCGGTCACCGACGAGGTGATGTACGCGATCCTGCGCCTCTCCGGGCAGGAGTACGTGGACATGTACGCGACGGCCGCCAAGCGCCAGATCGCCGAGGCCGCGAAGCGCGAGGCGGAGGCGGAGAAGGCCGAGAAGGCGGAGCGCGCCGAGGCGGAGAAGGCCGAGAAGGCCGAGCAGACGGAGCAGAAGGCCGCGTCCGAGCGGGCGGGGAAGACCGACCGGGCGGCATAGCGGCCCGCGGGGGGCCGGAGGGGGGAGCGTCGATGGCGGCGCGGCAGCGGGCGAAGCGCTTCGGAGGCATCCGGAAGATGTCGGTCGAGCAGCCGCTCTGGCATGCCCTGACCGGCTACCGCGTGCTGACGCTGGCGTACGCGCTGGTCGTCTTCTCCTGGCAGTTCGACGACTACAGCGCCCCCGTGCCCGGCGCCGTCTATCTGGGCGCCCTGACCGTATGGACGCTGGTCACGCTCCGTCGCGTCTCCTCGGCCCGCCGCTGCACCCGCCCGTTCCTCGCCGCCGACATCTCCTTCGCGCTCGTCGGCATCCTGCTCTCGCCGCTCATCGACACGCACGAGAAGGTCGGCCCGACGCTCCCGTCGATCTGGGTCGCGGGCCCCGTCCTGGCCTTCGCGCTGAAGGGCGGCTGGCGCTGGGCCGCGGGTGCCTCGCTGCTGGTCGGCGTCGCGAACGTGATCGAGCGCGGCGCCGTCACCCGCCCCACCCTCCACAACGTGCTGCTGGTCTGCGTCGCGAGCGTCGCGATCGGCTACGTCGTGGAGGTGGCCCGCGACAGTGAACGGACGCTCGCCCGCGCCCTCCAGATCGAGGCCGCGACGCGCGAGCGGGAGCGCCTGGCCCGCGACATCCACGACAGCGTCCTCCAGGTCCTGGCCATGGTCCAGCGCCGGGGCACCGCGCTCGGCGGCGAGGCGGCCGAGCTGGGGCGGCTGGCGGGCGAGCAGGAGGTCGCGCTGCGCACGCTCGTCTCCAGCGGGATCGTGCCGCGGCAGGGCGACGGGGCGGGCCCGCGAGACGGCCCGGGGGGCGGCCCGGGAGACGGACCCGGGGACGGCGAGGACGAGCCCGCTCCCGTCCCCGCAGGGGCCGGGAGCGCGGACGAGGACGGCGCCGTGGACCGGGCGCCCTGCGATCTGCGGACGCTGCTCTCGGCGCACTCCGCCGCGCGCGTCTCGTTCGCCGAGCCGGGCATGCCCGTGGAGCTGCCCTCGGGGGTGGCGGCGGAGCTGGCGGCGGCCGTCAGCGCCGCGCTGGACAACGTACGCGAGCACGCCGGCGGCCCCGAGGGGCAGGAGGCCCAGGCGTGGATCCTGCTGGAGGACGAGCCGGACGAGGTCGTCGTCACCGTCCGCGACGACGGCCCCGGCATCCCGCGCGGGCGCCTCGCGGACGCGGAGGCGGAGGGCCGGATGGGCGTCGCGCTCTCGATCCGGGGGCGGCTGCGCGACCTGGGCGGCAGCGCGGAGCTGGTGTCCGTTCCGGGACAGGGGACCGAAGTCGAGCTGAGGGTGCCGAAGAGATGACGGACGAAGCGGCGGGGAAGCCCGTGAAGGTGATGGTGGTCGACGACCACCCGATGTGGCGGGACGCGGTCGCGCGCGACCTGGGCGAGGCCGGGTTCGAGGTCGTCGCGACGGCGGGCGACGGGCTGCAGGCCGTGCGCCGGGCCCGCGCGACCGGGCCCGACGTGCTGGTGCTGGACCTGAACCTGCCGGAGAAGCCCGGCGTCGAGGTCTGCCGCGAGCTGGTCGGCAAGGGCACGGGTCCGCGCGTGCTGGTCCTCTCGGCGAGCGGCGAGCACGCGGACGTCCTGGAGGCCGTGAAGTCCGGCGCCACCGGCTATCTGGTGAAGTCGGCGAGCACGGAGGAGCTGCTGGACGCCGTCCGCAGGACGGCCGTCGGCGACCCGGTCTTCACCCCGGGTCTGGCCGGGCTGGTCCTCGGCGAGTACCGCAGGCTGGCCGCCGACCCGGCGCCGTCCGCGCCGGACAAGCCCGCGGTGCCGCACCTGACCGAGCGCGAGACGGAGGTCCTGCGGCTCGTCGCCAAGGGGCTGAGCTACAAGCAGATCGCCGAGCGCCTGGTCATCTCGCACCGCACGGTGCAGAACCACGTCCAGAACACCCTCGGCAAGCTCCAGTTGCACAACCGCGTGGAGCTGGTGCGGTACGCGATCGAGCGCGGACTCGACGAGGAGTGAGGACGCGGGTGACGGCGCGGACGAGGGCACGGATGTGCGCCTGGGACGTGCACACCTGTCCTTCGTACGAGTGATTGCCGATCGGCAACTCCCCTTTTCCCCCAAGGAATTCCGCTTCGCGCGGCATCCCCTGTGACGTGGATCACCGTTAGCGTGGCCGCAGTTGTGTCCACAGGCGCGTCCACGCGGAGAAGGGAGACCCCATGCGGGTCGGAGTGCTGACCGGCGGCGGTGACTGCCCCGGTCTCAATGCGGTCATGCGGGCCGTAGTCCGTAAGGGAGTCCAGCGTTATGAGATGGACTTCGTCGGCTTCCGCGACGGCTGGCGCGGCCCCCTGGAGGGGGACACCGCCCAGCTCGACATCCCGGCGGTCCGCGGCATGCTGCCGCGGGGCGGCACGCTGCTCGGCTCCTCGCGCACCAACCCCTTCAAGGAGGAGGACGGGGTCCGGCGCATCAAGGAGAATCTCGCGAAGCACGAGGTCGACGCCCTGATCGCCATCGGCGGCGAGGACACCCTCGGGGTGGCGGCCAAGCTCACCGACGAGTACGGGATCCGGTGCGTAGGCGTCCCCAAGACGATCGACAACGACCTCTCGGCCACCGATTACACCTTCGGTTTCAACACCGCGGTCACCGTCGCCACCGAGGCCATCGACCGCCTGCACACCACCGCCGAGTCCCATATGCGCGTCCTCGTCGTGGAGGTGATGGGCCGCCACGCGGGCTGGATCGCGCTCCACTCGGGCCTGGCGGGCGGGGCGAACTGCATCCTGATCCCCGAGCAGCGCTTCGACATCGAGGAGGTCTGCTCCTGGGTCACCTCCCGCTTCAAGGCGAGCTACGCCCCGATCGTCGTCGTCGCCGAGGGCGCGATGCCGAAGGGCGGCGAGATGGTCCTCAAGGACGGCTCCACGGACTCCTTCGGCCATGTCCGCCTCTCGGGCGTCGGCGAGTGGCTGTCCAAGGAGATCGAGAGCCGCACCGGCAAGGAGGCCCGGACGACGGTGCTGGGCCACATCCAGCGCGGCGGCACGCCCAGCGCGTTCGACCGCTGGCTCGCCACGCGCTTCGGGCTCCACGCGATCGACGCCGTCCGGGACGAGGCGTGGGGCACGATGGTCGCCCTGCGCGGCACGGACATCGTCCGGGTGCCGCTCTCCAAGGCCACGGAGAAGCTCAAGACGGTCGACCCCGCGCTGTACGAGGAGGCGGGCGTCTTCTTCGGCTGAGGCGCCGACGCCTGCGGCGGGCCCGGGGCGGCCGGGGGCCGGGGCGGGACCCTCCGCAGGCGTACGCCCTGGTCACTCCGGCTGCATTTCCCCGGGCGACGGTCCCCGGATCCCCGGCCGGACAGGCAGGTCGACCGGGATGCCCCGCCAGGACATCACGCGGAGAGTCCGAGTAACGTACGACGTATCGCCCGATATGAGCCCTCTGTCCCGGGAGTGCGTGCCATGGAGATCCTCGCCTTCGGCGTTCAGCAGGACGAACGGCCCTTCTTGGAGCGCGCGTTCCGGCAGCGCCAGCTCCACGCGCGCTGCGTCGACGTGTTCATGAACCGGGACACGGCGCCCCTCGCCGCGGGCCACGAGGTCATCTCCGTCAGTGTCAACGCGGACCTGGACGCCGACACCCTGCGCGCCCTCGCCGAGGGCGGCACGCGGATGATCGCCCAGCGGGCCACCGGCTTCAACAACATCGCGCTGGACACCGCCGCCGAGCTGGGCATGACGGTGGCCCGGGTGTCGTACTACTCGCCGTTCGCCGTCGCCGAGTTCGCCTGGGCCCTGGCGATGGCCGTGAACCGCCGGGTCGTCCGCGCGGCCCGCCGCACCCGCGAGTTCGACTTCCGGCTGGACGGCCTGATGGGCCGCGACATGCACGGCCGTACGGTCGGCGTCGTCGGCACCGGCAAGATCGGCGAGGCGTTCACCCGCATCGCGCACGGCTTCGGGATGAACCTGCTGGGCTGGGACGTCGCGGAGAACCCGGCCTGCGTCGAGCTGGGCATGCGGTACGTCGAGCTGCCGCGCCTCCTCGCCGACGCCGACCTGCTCAGCCTCCACGTCCCGCTGCTCCCCGACACCCACCACCTCATCGACGGCCCCGCGCTCCGCTCCATGAAGGACGACGCGCTGCTGGTCAACTCCTCGCGGGGCGGCCTGATCGACACCGAGGCGCTCGTCGAGGAGCTGCGCCAGGGCCGCTTCTCGGGCGTGGGCCTGGATGTGTACGAGGCGGAGTCGGGCCTCTTCTTCCACGACAAGTCGCTCGACGTGGTCCAGGACGACGTCCTCGCCCGCCTGATGACGTTCAGCAACGTGCTGGTCACCTCGCACCAGGCGTACTACACGAGCGACGCGGTCGGCCAGATCGTCGACACCACGGTGAGCAACGTGGAGGACTATCTGGCCGGCCGCACCAGCGCCAATGTGCTCACCGCACCAGGACAGCCTCCAGCAGTTCCGCGATGATCCCCGCGCCGTCCAGCGTCAGCACCGACTCGGGGTGGAACTGCACCCCGGCGAAGCCCGGCCCGCGCAGCGCGTGCACCTCGCCGCTCGCCGCGTCCCGGCTCAGCTCGACGCGGTGCAGGGACAGCTCCTCGGCGGCCTCGTCGTCGCAGCGCGCGGTGTAGGAGTTGTAGAAGCCGACGGTCGCGGGCCGCCCGAACAGGTCGATCCGCTCCTGCGCGCCCTGGTACGGCTGCTCCTTCCGTACGAGGTCGAGCCCCAGCTCGGCGGCGAGCAGCTCGTGCCCGAGGCAGACGCCCAGCAGACCGTGCCGGTGCTCGCGCACCAGCTCGGCGGCGAGCCCGCGCAGCAGCCGCATCTTCGGGTCGCCGGTGTCGCGCGGGTCGCCGGGCCCGGGACCCAGCACCACGGGACCCTCGTGCGCCAGCGCCGCCCCGCGCAGCCCCGGGGCGTCGTAGCGCCGTACGGTCACCGGGTGGCCCGAGGCGCGCAGCAGATGGGCGAGCATCGAGGTGAAGGTGTCCTCGCCGTCCACGACGAGCACCTCGCGCGCGTCCCTCTCCGGCCGCCCCGTCCGCATCCGCAGCCAGAACGGCGCGAGCCCCGCCCGCCGCTCCTCCAGCGCCGCCTGCACGCGCGGGTCGTCCGCGAGCCTGACGCGAGCGCGTGCGGCCCGGGGGCGCCCCTCGCGCACGCCGAGCGCCGTCAGCACCCCGGCCGCCTTCGCGTGCGTCTCGGCGACCTCGCTCGCCGGGTCCGAGGCGCGGACGAGCGTGGCGCCGACCGGGACGCGCAGCCTGCCCGTGGCCGCGTCGATGTCGGCGGCGCGGATGAGGATGGGGGAGTCGAGGGTCTGCGCGCCGCCCGCGTCCCGTCCGACGAGGGCCAGCGCGCCCGCGTAGTAGCCGCGCCCGCCGTGCTCGTGGCGCTCGATCACGCGGCACGCGTTCTCGACGGGCGAGCCGGTCACGGTCGCCGCGAACATCGTCTCGCGCAGCACGTCGCGCACGTCGAGCGTGCTCTTGCCGCGCAGCTCGTACTCGGTGTGCGCGAGATGCGCCATCTCCTTGAGCCGGGGCCCGACGACGACGCCGCCCTCGTCGCCGACCGTGCACATCATCTTCAGTTCCTCGTCGACGACCATGGACAGCTCCTCGCTCTCCTTCCGGTCGCCCAGGAACTCCAGCAGCCCCTCCACGCCCGGCCCCTCGGGCGGATACCGGTAGGTCCCGCTGATCGGGTTCATCACGACGGTCCCGCCGCTCATCCGCACATGCACCTCGGGGCTGGCGCCCAGCAGGACACGGTCGCCGGTGTGCACGACGAACGTCCAGTACGCGCCCTGCTCGCCGCGCAGCAGCCGCCCGAAGAGCGCGAGCGCGTCGGCCCGCGAGAAGCCGGGGACGGTGCCCTCGAAGGTGCGGCGGATGACGAAGTTCGCGCCCTCGCCCGCGCCGATCTCGTCCTCCACGACCCGGCGCACGATCTCCTCGTACGCCGTGTCGTCCACGTCGAACGCGCCGCCCTCTACGGTGACCGCGTGCGCGGGCAGGGCCTCCAGCACGTCGTCGAGGGGGAGTTCGTGCCGGTGTTCCGGGACCAGGACCGAGAGGGGCGTACCGTCGTCGGTCACGTCGAACCCCCGCTCCCGGATCTGCCGGAAGGGGATCAGCGCCAGCGCGCCGGTGCCGTCCACGGGCATGCCGGCGAGCCGTTCCCTCTCGACCACGGGCCCGGTCAGGAGCTCGACGGTATCGGCCTCGCGGCCGGGCGTACGCCTGCGGAGCAGGGCGAAAGGTGGGGCGTCGTCGCTGGTCAGGCGGTTGATGAGGGTGCTGGTGCGGTCCATGGGCGGGTTCCTTCACGTGGGGAGGAACGGCCGGACGCAGACACGAAAAAGGCCGCCCCTCGGGCGGCCGGTACGTTGCGTTAGCGCACGCGCGTAAGTGGATGGGCCGCCGACTGAGCGGGCCACCACCAGTTCATGTTCATGAGCGCGTGCATGCGAGCACCCTAACGGATCCAGCCGAGCCCGTGCTGCCCCCTACTCCTCCCTTCCGCTGCGCTTGGGAGGCCCGCGCTCCTGACGGGGCAAGCCCCACTCCTCCCTGCAGCGCTTGGGAAGTCTGCGCAAGGCGCAGGGTTGGCAAGCGCAGCCCCCATGCCGGGTGCGGCTGCAAGGGGGCCGGGTTCGGGCAGCCCCGCACGCTGCTTCGCGGGCTGCCGCTGCGCCGTGGCTGGGCGCGCAGTTCCCCGCGCCCCTTATGGGGCAAGCCCAGAAGTCTTGGACCGGGTGCTCTCGCAGAGGTCTGGTCAGCCGTCCAGTTCCATCGGTACAGCTCTTACGCTGCGGCCCGCCTTGTCCAGGACGCGCCCCACATGCTTGATGGTGCGCAGCACCACCGCCCGTTCGTCGATGCGCAGCGACAGCCCCTGCAGCTCGCGCCCGATGTGGGTCTCCAGGGCGTGGACGTCGTGGAGGGCCCTGAGCCACACGTCGAGGACCAGGTTGTAGGGGCCCGCGGTGATCGTGCAGAGGCGCAGCTCCGGCAGGGTGCGGAGCGCCTGCGCCGCCGCTTCCAGATGCTCGGCCGGTACGGACGCGAAGTACACCGCGGCGACCGGCGAGCCCGACAGCGGGCGGGCCACGGTGCAGCGCAGGGAGACCTGGCGGCTCGCGGTGAGGAGCTGGAGTCTGCGGCGGGCCGTCGCCACGCTCGTACCCACCACCGCGGCCAGCTCGGTGAGCGGCATCCGTCCGTCCTGCCCGATGGCCACGGCGATGCGCTGGTCGACCGGGGTCAGGGAGGTGAGGACCGCGGGCCGCTCGGGCGACGGCGGCTGGAGCGCGGCGCGCTGCCGCGCGGTCAGGGCGCGCAGCCGCCACATGCTGCCCTCCCACGGCGCCGCCGTGATGACGTGGATGCGGGTCGTACGGACGCCGGGGATGCGGGAGACGCGTTCGGAGACGTAGTCGACGAGCCGTCCCAGGTCGCGGGCGATGACGATGGCGATGAGGTCGCGGGAGCCCGAGGTCTGCTTGAGGCTCATGATCTCCGCGTCGTCGGCGAGGACGCCCGAGACCTCGGCGAGCCGGGCGCCGTCCGTGACGATCTCGACGTGCGCGCGGACCGCGCCCTCGTGACCGATCGAGAGGTAGCCGTCGACCCAGGCGGTGCCCGCGTCCCGCATCCGCTGCCAGCGGCGCGCGACGGTGACGGGGTCGACGCCGAGCACCTTGCCGACCAGCGACCAGGGGGCGCGCGGCTGGATCTGGAGCGCGTGCAGGAGCTGGAGGTCCAGCTCGTCCAGCTCGCCCAGTTCGTCCAGCTCGTCCACCGCGTCCGGCGCCCCCCGCGTTCCGCGCGGGTCGGCAGATCCCTGCATCTCTCTGGCCTTTCCGGATCGTGCGTATACAGGCTCCCGATGAACGATTCCGGCGATTCGACAGCCCGTTCGTCGAGAGACCTGACCGTATCCCCAGACCTCACCGCGACGACACCAGGAGTTTCTGTGACCTCCCCTGCCTCTTCCGCCCCGCTCCGGATCACCGGCGCCCGCATCGTCGACGGCACCGGCGCGGGCCCCGTGGACGACGGTGTGGTGCGTACGGGCGCGGACGGCACGCTCGCCTACGTCGGGCCCGCCGCCGCCGAGCCGCCCGTGGAGCCCGGCACGCGGACCCTCGACGTCGGGGGCCGCACGGTGCTGCCCGGGTTCATCGACACCCACGTCCACTTCTGCGCGGGCTCCTCGGCCGACCTCACCCGGCGCTTTCAGGAGGACCCGACCGTGGGCGTCTTCCGTGCCGCCGAGCGGATGCGGCTGACGCTGGAGGCGGGCGTCACCACGGCCCGCGACCTGGGTGGCCTCCCGGCCGGGTTCCGCGTCGCGCAGGCCGAGGGGCTGACCGTGGGCCCGCGGATCCGTACGGCCGTACGGATCATGGGCCACACCGGCGGCCACGCCGACTACAGCACGCCCTGCGGGATGGACCTCAGCGGCGGCGTCGGGGAGATCGCGGACACGGTCGACCAGGTGCGGATCTCGGTGCGCAGGCTGCTGCGCGAGGGCGCCGACGTGATCAAGGTCTGCGCGACCGGCGGCATGGGCAGCCCGCACGACCAGCCCGACGACGAAGGGCTGAGTGAGGAGGAGATCCGCGCGGTCGTCGACGAGGTCTCGCGGCACGGCGGCCGTCCCGTCGCCGCCCACGCGCAGGGCACGGCGGGCATCCTCAACGCGATCCGCGGCGGCGTGACCAGCGTCGAGCACGGCTACGGACTCGACGTGCGGGCCCGTGAACTCGCGGGCGAGCGCGGCACGTTCGTCGTCCCGACGCTCTCCACGGTCTTCGACGGAATCGACAAGTCGACCATGGAGTCGTACCACTACGAGAAGAAGGTCCGCTGGTCCGGGATCACCCAGGAGAACATCGCGGCCGCCATCGCCGACGGCGTCCGGATCGCGCTGGGCACCGACTCCGCGATCTGTCCGCACGGCCGGAACCTGCGCGAGCTGATCCATCTGGTGAGACTCGGCATGTCCCCGCTCGACGCGATCACCGCGGGCACCCGCACCGCCGCCGAGCTGCTCGGCCTCGACGACCGCGTCGGCACCCTCGCCGCGGGCAAGGAGGCCGACCTCGTGGTCTGCGACGGCGACCCGCTCGCGGACATCTCCGTCCTGGCCGAGCCGGAGCGGATCGCGTACGTCCTCCAGGGCGGCACCGTCCGCAAGAACCTGCTGCCAGCGCAGCCCGACGCGAGAGGGTAGCGACGACGATGGCCAAGACGACGGACAAGGCCCCGGCCCCGGCCGGCGGCGGGCTCCTCGACAGGGTGCTCGGCCTGATCGAGCGCGGCGGCAACCGGCTGCCGCACCCCTTCTACCTGTTCACCGGCATTTTCGCGGTCCTCGCCGTCGCCTCGACCGTGCTGGCCGTGGCGGGCGCGAGCGTGACCGTGCCGGGCTCGGACAAGACGCTGGAGATCCACGGCCTGCTCACGGGCGAGGGCGTCCAGTGGCTGCTGGCGAACCTCATCCCGAATTTCACCGGCTTCCCCTCGCTGGGGACCGTGCTGCTGATGATGATGGCGGTCGGCGTCGCCGAGAAGACGGGGCTGCTGGAGGCGGCCGTACGGATCAGCATCGCGCGCACTCCCGCCCGTTTCCTTCCGTACGTGATCGCCTTCGTGGCCTGTCAGGCGCACCTGATGAGCGACATCGCCATCATCGTGATCCCGCCGCTCGCCGCGCTCGCCTTCCGGGCCGCCGGGCGCAACCCCGTGGCGGGCCTGATCGGCGCCTTCGCCTCCGTCTGCGCCGGATACGCGGCGGGCTTCACCATCGGCGCCCTCGACGCGCTCTACGTCGGGATCACCGAGAAGGCCGCCGCCGTCCTGCCGGACGCGCCGGGCGTCGAGACCCACATCCTGATCAACTACTTCTTCACCGCGACCGCCAGCGCCCTGCTCGGCCTCCTCGGCGGCTTCCTCACCGCGCGCGTCCTGGAGCCCCGGCTGCCCCAGCCCACGGGCGACGGCGTCACGGACCCGGACGCCGCGGAGACCGGCCGGGCCCCCGAGGGCGCCGCGCAGGCGGGCGAGGTCACCACCGCCGTCACCGCCGCCGAGAAGCGCGGGCTGCTGCGCGCGCTGCTCGCCGTCGGCGCGTACGGCGCGGCCGTCGTCGTCTGCTGGCTGCTCCCCGGCAGCCCGCTGCGCGGCGAGGGCGGCGCGCTCGTGCCCTCGCCCGTGCTGGACGGGGTGGTGCCGCTGCTCTTCGTCGCGTTCCTGCTCGGCGGCGTGGTGTACGGCGTGTCCGTCGGCACCCTGCGCGGCGCCGACGACGTGCCGAAGATCATGGCCCAGTCGGTCACCGGGATGTCCGGCTACATCGTGCTCATCTTCATGATCAGCCAGGTCATCGGGGTGTTCGAATGGTCGAACGTCGGTACCCTGCTCGCGGTCAAGGCCGCGGCCCTGCTGAAGGCGGCGGGCCTGACGGGCTTCCTGGGCGTCCTCCTCTTCGTGCTGCTCGTCTGCGTCCTCAACCTCTTCATCACCTCGGGCTCGGCCCTGTGGTCGCTGATGGCGCCGGTCTTCGTGCCGACCTTCATGCTGCTCGGGCTGGAGCCCGCGCTGACCCAGGCCGCGTTCCGGATCGGCGACTCCGCGACGCAGATGATCACCCCGATGAACCCGTACCTCTTCCTGGCCCTGGCCCTGCTGCGGCGGTACGAGCCCGAGGCGCGGCTCGGCACCCTGCTCTCGCGGCTGGCCGTCTTCACCGTGCCGTTCCTGCTGGCCTGGCTCGCGGTGCTGGGGATCTTCTACTTCGCCGACCTCCCGCTGGGCCCGGGCTCCGGCGTCCACCTCCCGGCGAAGCCGTGATACCGGTCTCGTATCGCGGGCAGGGGGACGGAGGCCCCCGGAAACCCCGTAATCTTTACCGTGTGACTGTGAACGCCAACACCGACGCCGGTGCCCACACCTGGCGAGACCTTCCCGCGGCACAGCAGCCCGACTGGCCGGACCACGAGGCTCTGCGCGACGTGCTCGCGGAGCTGGAGTCCTATCCGCCGCTCGTCTTCGCCGGCGAGTGCGACCAGTTGCGTGCCCGGCTGGGCGCGGTCGCCCGCGGTGAGGCGTTCCTGCTCCAGGGTGGCGACTGCGCCGAGGCATTCGACCAGGTCAGCGCCGAGCACATCCGGAACAAGCTCAAGACGCTGCTCCAGATGGGCGCCGTGCTGACCTACGCCGGGTCCGTCCCGGTCGTGAAGGTCGGCCGGATCGCCGGGCAGTACAGCAAGCCCCGCTCGAAGCCGACCGAGACCCGCGACGGCGTCACCCTGCCGTCGTACCGGGGCGACTCGGTGAACGGGTTCGAGTTCACGCCGGAGGCGCGTACGCCCGACCCGGAGCGGCTGAAGCGGATGTACCACGCCTCGGCCTCGACGCTGAACCTCGTGCGTGCCTTCACCACCGGCGGTTACGCGGACCTGCGCCAGGTGCACGCCTGGAACCAGGACTTCGTCAAGAGCTCCCCGTCCGGGCAGCGGTACGAGGCGCTGGCCCGCGAGATCGACCAGGCCATGAAGTTCATGCGGGCCTGCGGCACGGACCCCGAGGAGCTGCGCACCGTCGAGTTCTACTCGTCGCACGAGGCGCTCCTGCTCGACTACGAGTCGGCGCTCACCCGCGTCGACTCCCGCAGCGGGAATCTCTACGACGTCTCCGGGCACATGGTCTGGATCGGCGAGCGCACCCGCCAACTGGACGGGGCGCACGTGGAGTTCGCCTCCCGCGTCCGGAACCCGGTCGGCGTGAAGCTGGGCCCGACGACCACCTCCGAGGAGGCGCTGGCGCTCATCGACAAGATCGACCCGGACCGCGAGCCGGGGCGCCTCACCTTCATCACGCGGATGGGCGCCGACAAGATCCGCGACCGGCTCCCGGAGCTGGTGGAGAAGGTCACGGCGTCCGGCGCCCAGGTGGCCTGGATCTCGGACCCGATGCACGGCAACACCTTCGAGGCCGCCAGCGGGCACAAGACCCGGCGCTTCGACGACGTGCTGGACGAGGTCAAGGGCTTCTTCGAGGTCCACAAGGGCCTCGGCACCCACCCGGGCGGCATCCACATGGAGCTGACCGGCGACGATGTCACGGAGTGCGTGGGCGGCGGCGACGAGATCTTCGTCGACGACCTCCACCAGCGCTACGAGACGGCGTGCGACCCCCGCCTCAACCGCAGCCAGTCCCTGGACCTGGCCTTCCTGGTCGCGGAGATGTACCGGGACCAGTAGCCGACCGCCGCGCAGCCGTGGGGCCCGCATCGATGTGATGCGGGCCCCACGCGCATTTATGGACACTCCGGCCGGGGTAAGGTTAGGTTAACCTCATCGATTCGATGCCCTGATGCTCCACCATGCTCCACGGAGGTGACCGCGTGTACGTCTGCTCATGCTTCGGCATCACAGAGGAGCAGGTGCGCGAGCACGCGGCGGCGGGTGCGTGCACCCCGCGCCAGATAGCCTCCGAGAGCAAGGCGGGCACCGACTGCGGCTCCTGCGTGCGCCGCATCCAGGGCCTCCTGGGCCGGGGCACCTGCCCCCGCCGCGCGGCCATGGACAAGGGGGAGCCGGCCCTGGAGCCGATGGAGCCCGAGCCCGTGCAAGAGCGGGCTCTTACGAGTCCGGCTGCTTGATGAGCTGGGCGATGTAGAGCGCCTCTCCGAGCTTCTCGACCAGTTCGAGCTGGGTGTCGAGATAGTCGATGTGGTGCTCCTCGTCCTTGAGGATGTCCTCGAAGAGCTTCGCCGACGTGATGTCGCCCTTGGAGCGCATCAGCTCGATGCCCCGGCGCAGCCGGTCGATGGCCTCGACCTCGATCTGCCGGTCGGCCTGGAACATCTCGGTGACCGTCTGGCCGACGCGCACATGGAAGAGCCGCTGGTAGTTCGGCAGGCCCTCCAGGAACAGGATCCGGTCCGTGAGCACCTCGGCGTGCTTCATCTCGTCGAAGGACTCGGACCGCGTGTACTCCGCGAGCTTCGTCCAGCCGAAGTTCTCCTGCATCTTGGCGTGCAGGAAGTACTGGTTGATCGCGGTCAGCTCCGCGGTCAACTGCTCGTTGAGGAATTCGATGACCTCGGGGTCGCCCTGCATGGTGGCGGGCTCCTTCCAGGGGGCAGGAATGTGCGAGTGCTTGCGCGCGCCCGCGCATCCTCGCACCGCCCCCGCGCGCCGGTCCAGTAAGTGCAGGCTTACCGAATTTGCCCGGATTTACGACCGCGAGTGAGGGGTGAGGGGGCGGTAAGGAGCACCCCTGTCGGTCTGTCACCATGGAGACATGGGTCAACCGCAAAGCCGCGAAGGGGAGCAACCGGAGCTTCCGCCCGGGCAGCGGCTCCAGCGCGGCTGGCCGGTGACGCACTACGGGCCGGTGCCGAAGTTCAAGCCCGACCGCTGGGACTTCCGGGTCTTCGGAGCCACCGCCGACGGCGACAAGCGGTCGTGGACGCACGAGGAGTTCACCGCTCTGCCGTACGAGACGGTGGTCGCCGACCTGCACTGTGTCGCCAAGTTCAGCATGCTGGGCGCCGAGTGGGGCGGGATCCGCGCGCGTACGGTCCTGGAGCTGGCGCCCCCCGCGCCGGACGTCACCCATGTGATGGTCTGGGCCGAGTACGGCTTCAGCTCGAATCTGCGGCTCGCCGACTTCGCCGCGGACAACGTCGTGTTCGCGACCCATCGCGCGGGCGAACTCCTCACCGCCGAGCACGGCTTCCCCGTACGTCTCGTCGTGCCCCATCTGTACGCCTGGAAAGGGCCCAAGTGGGTGCGCGGCATCGAGTACATGACGGCCGACCGCCGCGGTTTCTGGGAGGAGCGGGGGTACCACAACATCGGCGACCCCTGGGAGGAGCAGCGTTACTCCTACCAGGAGGAGCCGGGGGACGGTCCCGAGCTGTAGGCCCCGTGCGGCGGGGTCAGTGGTACTGGTGGACCACCGCGTGGCCCTTGCCCTTGCCGATGAGCCAGCGGTTGACGGGCGTGGTCACCACGAAGGCGATGGCGAAGGCCACGGCCAGCGTGATCCAGAACAGCCACTCCGTGAGGTGCGCGTCCATCGCGCCCGGGGTCACCAGGATCACCCCGTTGTCGACGATCTCCATGACGAGGATCGAGACCGTGTCGGCGGCCAGGGCGACCTTGAAGGCGGACTTGAAGTCGAGCCCGGCGCGGAGCACGGCGTACATCGTGAAGCTGTAGCCGAAGACGAACGCCAGGGCGATCGCGAGCGCCATCGTCGGGGCGTTGTGCCAGGCCAGCGCCGTGCCGATCATCATGCCCAGGATCTCGCCGATGGCACAGCCGGTGAGGCAGTGCAGCGTGGCCCTGGCGGCCATGGCCCAGGAGACGGGGCCGTGGCCGCCGTGGTCGTGCTGCGCGTGTTCGGGCTGCGCGTGGGTGTGGTCGTGCGGGGTGTGGTCGTGCTGCGCGTGGTCGTGGTGGTGCTGGGACATGTGCGACACCTCGCGAGAACGGAGCGGTTCCTGGCGTGCTACGAGGTGAACCATATACCCCTGAGGGGTATTCCCGTACCCGGGAAACGGATCAGCGGAGCTTCTTCAGCAGGGCCACGTCGTCCGCGTGCCCCTGCTTGCCGCCCGGGGTCTCGATCACCAGCGGGACGCCCTCGGTCGCCGGGTGGGCCAGCAGCTCGGCGAAGGGGCTCTCGCCGATGTGGCCCGCGCCGATGTTCGCGTGCCGGTCCTTGTGGGCGCCCACGACGTCCTTCGAGTCGTTGGCGTGGATCAGCTTGAGCCGCCCGGGCCCCGCCACCGCCACCAGCTCGTCGAGCGTGTCCCGTACGCCGTCGGGCGCCGCGAGGTCGTGCCCGGCGGCGAAGACGTGGCAGGTGTCGAGGCAGACCCCGAGCCGGGGGTGCCGGCCGAGGACGTCGAAGTACGGGCCGAGATCGCGCACTTGCGAGCAGAGCGAGGCGCCCTGGCCCGCGGTCGGCTCCAGCAGCAGCCACGGGTCGTCGTCGTGCGTCAGCTCGTCCAGCAGGGGTCGCATCAGCTCGCCCGCCTGTGCGAGCGCCGTCTCCCGCGGCCGTCCGCCCGTCGCCGAGCCCGTGTGGACGACCACGCCGAGCGCGCCGATCTCCCGGCCCCGGCGCAGCGAATGGCGCATCGAGGAGACGGACTTGGCGGCCGTCGCCTCGTTGTCCGAGCCGAAATTGATGAGATACGGCGCGTGGATGTAGGCGGGAATGTTCTCCTCCGCGCAGGCGGCGCGGAATTTCTCGTCCTGCTCCGGATTTCCCGGGGGAGTGGCCCAGCCGCGCGGATTCGCGACGAAGACCTGAACCGTCTCCGCCGCTATTTCCCGCGCATAGGAAATGCCATTGGCGGCCAGACCCCCGGCTACGGGGACATGGCCGCCAATGGGATTGCGCTCTTGCTTCGTCTGTTGTGCGGTCACACGCTCAGTATGCCGAATTGACGTTGTCCATCGAACCGTACCTGTCGGCCGCGTAGTTGCAGGCGGCGACGATGTTGGCGACCGGGTCGGTGAGGTTCTTCGGGGTGCCCTCGACGTGGTAGGCGTCGAAGGTCGGCTGGATGACCTGGAGCAGACCCTTGGACGGCACGCCGTTCTTGGCGTTCACGTCCCAGTCGTTGACCACGTTCGGGTTGCCGCCGGACTCGCGGATGATGTTGCGCTTGATGCCGTCGTACGAGCCGGGGATGCCGTGCTGCTTCATGATCGACCGGGCCTCGCGGATCCATCCGTCGAGGTTGTCGGGGTAGCTGGGCTTGGCGGGGGCGGCGCGCTTGGCGGAGCGGCTGGCGGGCTTGTCGGCCTTGTCGCGCGCGGCGGCCTCGGCCTTCGCGTCCTCGGCCTCGCGGGCCTCCTGGGCCTTGCGCTCGGCGTCGCGCTTGGCGGCGGCGTCCTTGCGGGCCTCGGCGGCCTTCCGCGCCTCGTCGGCCTCCTGCTTGGCCACGGCGGGGTCCTTCTTGGCGACCGACGACTCGTGCTTCGCGGAGGCGGAGCCCGCGGCGAACGCGACGGGCTCGGCGGAGATGGTGGCCGCGGCCTGGCTGTGGTTCCCGTCCTCGGCGGAACCGGGGACGACCGTAAGAGCCAGGGCCGCCGCGCCCGCCGCGCTGATACCGACGGCGGAAATCTTCTTGGCCTTGGGGTTGCGGAGATAACCGGAGATGCTGGGCATGGGGAGAGCGGAGCCTTTCCGTTGGTTTGCGTCGCAGAGCCGGGGGTAGGCGGGCTAACGCCGAGTTCATGTCCCGGCGCCGTGCGACGAAGACCAAGTGTTAAAGGCTTCGAATTGGCAAATCAAAGGTGTGACGTACGACCCTGATTAGTGGGCGGCGTATGACGTCATGTCAGAAGTGCCGCATGTCCGGTTCTGTTCCACTAATCCCCTTCGTACGTGATGTGCGCCCTATGCGCGGGCTCACACGGGGGACCCCCTGATCTCACCCTCTGTCGAGGGCACATCACCGGAATCGGCACTCAGTGAGGGCTCAGTGAGGCTCCGCGGGGACTCCGCGAAGAGGCTCAGCGGAGCCAGAGGGTGACCTCGGAGCCGCGCGGGGCCTCGTCGCCCGCGTCGGGGGACTGGTTGAAGACCGTGTCGCCGATGAAGAGCCTGCGCACCTTCACCTTGAACCCGGCGTCCTCCAGCTTCCTGCGGGCCTCGTCCTTGCCCGTCTCCTCCACGTCGGGCACCTCGACCATGTCCTGGCCCTTGGAGAGCGTGAGCGTGATCGTCGCGCCCCGCTCCCGTACGGCGCCGTCGGCGGGGGACTGGCGGGCGACCGCGCCCTCGTCCTCCTCGGAGAAGACCCGCTTCGCCGCCACGCGGACCTTGAAGCCCTCCTCCTTCAGCTCCTCCCGGGCCGCGCTCTCGTCCTCGCCGACCACGTCCGGCACGTCCAGCGGCTCGCCCTTGGAGACGGACAGCGCGACGGCCGAGCCGGAGCGCCGCTTCGTCCCCGGTGTCGGGTCCGTCGTGACGACCTCGCCGCGCGGCACGCTCTCGCTGAAGCGGCGCTTGACCACGCCGGGCTCCAGGCCCGCCTTCTTCAGCTCGTTCTTGGCCTCGGCGAGCGGCGAACCCTTCACGTCCGGGACCTTCACGACGTCCGGGCCGCGCGAGACGACCAGCGTGACGGTGCCGGTGTTGCGGATGCGCTCGCCCGGATTCGGGTTGGTGTCGATGACGTGGCCGCGCTTCACCCGCGAGCTGTAGTCGTGCGTGACCCTCACGTCGAGGCCCTCGTCGTCGAGGAGCCGGGTCGCCTCCGCCTGCGTCTTGTCGAGCACGGCGGGCGTCCGCGTGAACTGTCCGGAGTTGATGTACCAGATCCCCACGCCCAGCAGGACGAGCAGCAGCGCGCCCACCGCGACCAGCGCCCAGCGCGGCGGACGGCGCGGCCCTCCGCGCGCGTCCCCGCCGCCCCCGGGCGTGGCCGGGGGGTCCAGCGGCGGCGGGGCCAGCCGCGTGGTGGCGTTCAGCGGCTCGGCGGCGGAGACGAGCGCCGGGCGCGGGATCACGTACGTACTGGCCTCGTCGCCGCCGGAGCCCGCCGCCTGCTCCTCCGCGCCGTCCGCCTTCGCGCGCGGCGGCACGGCGTCCAGCTCCGCGTCGGTCAGCCGGGCCCGCGCCGCGCGGGTCTCCGACAGCAGCGCGACGGCGTCGGCGGGGCGTCGCTCGGGGTCGCGCGCCGCGGCGCGCGCCACCAGCTCGTCCAGCGCCCGCGCGGCGCCGGGCGCCGCCTCCGACGGGGCCGGGACGTCCTCGTGCAGATGCTGGTAGAGCACCTGCGCCGGGGTGCCGCCCGCGTGCGGCTTGGCGCCGGTCAGCATCTCGTAGAGCATCACGCCGCACGCGTACAGATCGGTACGGGTGTCGGCCGCGCCGTGCTCGATCTGCTCCGGCGCGAGATACGAGACGGTGCCCAGGATCGAGTCCGTCGTCACCCCGGACTGGCTGTCCACGGCCCGTACGAGCCCGAAGTCGGCGACCTTCACCCGGCCGTCGTCCCCTATCAGGACGTTCTCCGGCTTCATGTCGCGGTGCACGAGGCCCGCGCGGTGCGCGGCGCCGAGCGCGGCGAGGACGGGCTCCAGGATGTCGAGCGCCGCGCGCGGCTGGAGCGCGCCCCGGTCGCGCAGCACGTCACGGAGCGTGCAGCCGGAGACGTACTCCATCGCGAGATAGACGTACGTCCCGTCGGTGCCCTGGTCGTAGACGCCGACCACGTTGGGGTGCGCGAGGCGGGCGGCCGACTTGGCCTCCCGGATGAACCGGCCCACGAACGTGTCGTCGGCCACGAGAGAGGGATGCATCACCTTCAGGGCCAGCACGCGGTCCAGGCGTGTGTCCATCGCACGGTAGACCGTGGCCATGCCGCCGACGGCGATCCGCGCGTCCACGCGGTAACGCCCGTCCAGCACCTGGCCGACCAGCGGATCCTTGAGGGTGGTGTCCATTGCGGAGAGTTTACGAGCCGCGATGCCCTTCGGGTTCGTGCGGTGCCCTGCTGGAGCCGAACAGTGACGTTGCCCGGCATCCGGACTGCCCCCGGGCTGCCCCTTGCGGTGCGTCGCAGACCGTGCGTGCGCCGTGGTCGCTCGCGCAGTTCCCCGCGCCCCTGACGGGGCGCCCCTGCTGGCGC
>NZ_BAAAPE010000008.1:275205-298440 GCF_039530985.1 Streptomyces albiaxialis | reverse complement strand
GGCCACGAAAGGGCGCCCCGTCAGGGGCGCGGGGAACTGCGCGCCAAGCCACAGCGCACGCACGGACTGGAACGGCGGGGCAGGGGCAGCCCCTGCTCAGCCGAAAGCAGGGCGTTCCGGGTCAAGAGAGGGCATGCCCTCTACCGGCGAGGACGCCTCGGCGAAGTATCGGCGGGGGATACGCCCCGCCCGGCAGGCCAGCCGCCCGGCGTCAACGGCGTGGCGCATGGCCTCGGCCATGAGGACCGGCTCCTGGGCCCGCGTCACCGCGGAGGCCAGCATCACGGCCGCGCACCCCAGCTCCATCGCGAGCGCGACGTCCGAGGCCGTGCCGGCCCCGGCGTCGAGGACGACCGGGACCCTGGCCCGCTCGGTGATCAAGGAGAAGTTGTGCGGGTTGCGGATGCCCAGGCCCGAGCCGATGGGGGAGCCCAGCGGCATGATCGCCGCGCAGCCCGCGTCCTCCAGCTTGCGGGCCAGCACGGGGTCGTCGTTCGTATAGGGGAGGACCGTGAAGCCGTCGTCGACCAGCGTCTCGGCGGCGTCGAGCAGCTCGACCGGATCGGGCAGCAGCGTGCGCTCGTCGGCGATGACCTCCAGCTTCACCCAGTCCGTGCCGAGCGCCTCGCGCGCGAGACGGGCGGTGAGGACGGCCTCGCCCGCCGTGTAGCAGCCCGCCGTGTTCGGCAGTACGCGGATGCCGTGCCGCTCCAGGACGGAGAGGACCGATCCCTGGACGTTCGGGTCGAGGCGGCGCATGGCGACCGTCGTCAGCTCGGTGCCGGAGGCGAGGAGTGCCCGTTCCAGGACGTCGAGGCTGGGCGCCCCGCCCGTACCCATGATCAGGCGGGATGTGAAGGTCGTGTCGCCGATGGTCAGTGCGTCGTCGGCCATGGTGCGGTCAGCCTCCCTGTACGGCGGTGAGTATCTCCACGCGGTCGCCCTCGCCGAGGCGGGTGTCCGCCCAGCGGCCGCGCGGTACGACGTCCTCGTTGACGGCGGCCGCGACCCCGGAGGGCGCGGTGCTGAACGTCGCCACGAGCCGGTCGAGGGCGAGCCCGTCCGGAACGGCGCGGGCCTCCCCGTTGACGGAGACGGTCACGGTGACCGGGACACCGGCGGCATCGGAACTCATGCGTACTGCTCCTTACGGTCGTGCGCGAAGCGCTCCGGGGCGAAGGCGCGTGCCTCTTCCGGCAGCTCGCCCGTCTCCAGCAGCGCGCCCATCACGTCGCCCGTCACGGGGGTGAGCAGCACGCCGTTGCGGTAGTGGCCGCCGGCCAGGTGGAGGCCGGGGAGCGCGGAGGGGCCCAGCAGGGGCGCGTTGTCGGGGGAGGCCGGGCGGAGCCCGGCGAGGGTCTCGGCCAGGGGGAGTTCGGTGATGCCGGGCACCAGCTCATGGGCGTCGCGCAGCAGTTCGTAGACGCCGCCCGCCGTGACCGTGGTGTCCCAGCCCATCTCCTCGCTGGTGGCGCCGACGACCAGCTCGCCGCTGGCGCGCGGGACGAGATAGAGGTGGCCGCCGCGGACCACGGCACGCACCGTACGGGAGAGGAACGGGCCGAACCGGGACGGCGGCATCCGCAGCCGCAGCACCTGCCCCTTCACCGGCCGCACGGGCGGCAGCACGTCCGGCGGCACGCCGTCCAGGCGCCCGCTGTACGAGCCGAGCGCCAGCACCGTCTGCCCCGCGTCGAGCACCGTGCCGTCGTCCAGCTCGGCGCCCGTCGCACGGCCGTTCGCGGTGCGCAGCCGTACGGCCGACGCGCGGCGGAACGTCACGCCCGCGCGCTCGCAGGCCCGCAGCAGCGCGGCGGCCAGGCGGCGCGGATCGACCTGGTGGTCGCCGTCGACGCGCAGCCCGCCCCGTACCGAGGGGGCCAGCATCGGCTCCAGGCGGCGGCACTCGCGGCCGTTCAGCCACTCCGCGTCCAGGCCGCAACGGCGCTGGAGCGCGTGGAGTTCGCGCAGATACGCCCGGTCGTCGGCGTCGAGGGCCACGGCGAGGGTGCCGCAGGCGCGGTAGCCGGTCTCCTCGCCGCTCGCCTCCTCCAGCTCCGCGACGAACGACGGATAGCGCTCCGCGGAGGCGAGGTTGAGGGCGAGCAGCGTCTCCTCGCCGTAGTGCAGCTCGGTGACGGCGGCGAGCATCCCGGCGGCCACCCGGGCCGCGCCGCCGCCGGGCGCGGGGTCCACGACGGTGACGCGCAGCCCGCGCAGCGCGGCCCGCCAGGCCGTGACGAGGCCGATGATCCCGCCGCCGAGCACGGCGACATCGGGGGAGGGCGCAGGGGAAACGGAATGGGGATCGGGGCGCATGAGAAGAACGCAGCTCCCTTCGCCGGTATGACCCGGATCAGGTTCGGACGGTCGGAGGCCGCCGCAGCCTCCCTCTCAGCCCGGTGCGTCCGGGCTCCCGCGTATGTCCGCTCCAGGGTACTGCGAGGGCTCCGGCGCGGGGAGTCCTAGAGTGATCGTGTGAGCGACAGTCAGAAGCAGCAGAGAGTCGTGATCGTCGGGGCCGGGATGGCGGGCGTGCAGACCGCCGTGCAGCTCCGCGAGCAGGGCTGGCCCGGATCGGTCCGGCTCATCGGCGCCGAGCCGCACGCGCCGTACGACCGCCCGCCGCTGTCCAAGGCCGTGCTGCTCGGCAAGGGGGAGGCCGCCGAGCACCCGGTGTTCGACATCGACTTCGCCGCGCTCGGCATCGAGCTGGAGCTGGGCCGCACCGTCACCGGGCTGCGCCCCGGCGAGCACCTGCTGGACACCGAGGCGGGCCCGGTGCGTTACGACCGGCTGGTGATCGCCACGGGCGCCGAGCCCGTCGCGCTGCCCGGCAGCGAGGGCGTCCCCGGCGTCCATCTGCTGCGCACCCTCGACGACGCGGCCCGGCTGCGGCCCGTCCTCGCCGCGGGCGGCGACGTGGTGGTCGTCGGCGCGGGCTGGATCGGCGCCGAGTTCGCGACGGCGGCCCGGGAGCGCGGCTGCCGGGTCACGGTCGTGGAGGCGGCGCCGCGCCCGCTGCCCGGCGCGCTGCCCGCCGAGGTCTCCGAGCCGATGCGGGCCTGGTACGAGGAGGCCGGGGCGGAGCTGCGTACGGGCGTCGCCGTGGCCTCCGTCGAGCAGGGCGCCGTCGTCCTCGCGGACGGCACCCGGCTGCCCGCCGACGCGGTGGTCGTCGGCATCGGCGCCCGGCCCGCGACGGGCTGGCTCGACGGCTCGGGGCTGGAGCTGGGCGCGCACCGCGAGGTGCTGGCCGACGCGGGCCTGCGCACCTCTGCCGAGGACGTGTACGCGGTCGGGGACTGCGCCTCCTTCCCCTCCGCCCGCTACGGCGAGCGGCTGCTGATCCACCACTGGGACAACGCGCTCCAGGGCCCCCGCACGGTCGCCGCCAACCTGGTCGCCGAGGGCCACGCGGGCGGCGTGGCCGAGCGTGTCGCGTACGACCCGGTGCCGTACTTCTGGTCGGAGCAGTTCGGCCGTTTCGTGCAGTACGCCGGGCACCACCGCGACGGCGACGTACTCGTGTGGCGGGGCGATCCGGCGACCGCCGCGTGGTCCGTGTGCTGGCTGCGCGAGGAGCGGCTGGTGGCACTGCTGGCGGTGGGCCGGCCGCGCGATCTGGCCCAGGGCCGCAAGCTCGTCCAGAGCGCGGCGCCGGTGGACGAGGCGCTGGTCGCGGACCCGTCCGTCGCCCTGAAGAAGGCGGCGCGGTAGTGACTGTCGGCGGAGGGTGGCACTCTGGGACCCGTGACCGAGATTGACGCAAAGACCGATGCTCTCGTCCCCGCGTGGCTCACTCTGCCCGACGTCGCCGAGCGGCTCGGCGTCGAAGTGACCCGCGTCCGGCAGCTCGTCAAGGAGGGCCAGCTCCTCGCCGTCCGGCGGGTGGGCGAGGACGGAGAGTCCAAGGTGCTCCAGGTGCCGGCCGACTTCATCGGCGACGGCAGGGTCGTGAAGGGGCTCGTCGGGACCATCACGCTCCTGAAGGACGACGGCTTCAGCGACGAGGAGATGCTGGAGTGGCTGTTCACCGAGGACGAGTCCCTGCCGGGCTCCCCGGTGCGCGCCCTCCGGGAGAACCGGGGGACCGAGGTGAAGCGCCGCGCGCAGGCCCTCGCCGTCTGACCCGCACCGATCCGCGGAACCATCGAGCCGCGGAACCATCGATCACCGATCGGTGAACCTGTCCATGGGGTGCATGGGCCTCTCCGGCTCATGCACCCCCTTCCTGGGGGGAACGACCCATGTCCCGCACCGTCCGCGAGCGGCTGGCCGACGCGCGGCTGTATCTGTGCACCGACGCCCGCAAGGACCGCGGTGACCTGCCCGCTTTCCTCGACGCCGCGCTGGCCGGCGGCGTCGACATCGTCCAGTTGCGGGACAAGGGCATGGAGGCCGCCGAGGAGCTGGAGCACCTCGCGGTCCTCGCCGAGGCCTGCCGCCGCCACGGCACGCTCCTCGCGGTGAACGACCGCGCGGACGTCGCCCACGCGGCGGGCGCCGACGTGCTGCACCTGGGCCAGGGCGATCTGCCGGTCCCCGCCGCGCGGAAGCTCCTCGGGGACGACGTGCTGATCGGCCGTTCCACCCACTCCGCCGCCGAGGCCGACGCCGCGACGAGCGAGCCCGGCGTGGACTATTTCTGCACCGGCCCCTGCTGGCCGACCCCCACCAAGCCGGGGCGCCCCGCACCGGGGCTGGATCTCGTGCGTCATACGGCGGCCCGGGCGCCCGAGCGGCCCTGGTTCGCGATCGGCGGGATCGACGCGGACAACCTCGGGGAGGTGCTGGACGCCGGTGCCCGCCGGGTGGTCGTCGTCCGCGCGATCACGGAGGCCGACGACCCGGGCGCGGCCGCCGCGCACATGGCCGGGCGGCTCCGGTCTGTCCAGTAGGCGGACATCGGCCATCCGGGAAACGGACAGATGCCGCCGTATCGTCCCAGCGCACAGCCATGACGGGGACGGTGCGGCTAACCTGCATCTATGGCCATCGGTATCTCAGCTCCCAGGACAGACCGTCCGCCGACAGTGCGTGAGCTGCTCGCGACCGGAGAGCAGTCCTTCTCCTTCGAGTTCTTCGCCCCGAAGACCGAGAAGGGGGAGCGGACCCTGTGGGACGCGCTGCGCCGTATCGAGGCAGTGTCGCCGACCTTCGTGTCGGTGACCTACGGCGCAGGCGGCTCCTCCCGCGAGGGCACCGTACGCAACACCGAGCGCATCGCCACCGAGACCACCCTCACTCCGGTCGCCCACCTCACCGCCGTGAACCACTCGCGCGCCGAACTGCGCAACGTGATCGGGCAGTACGCGGACGCCGGGATCAAGAACGTGCTCGCGATCAGGGGCGACCCTCCCGGGGACCCCATGGGCGAGTGGGTCCGGCACCCGCAGGGGCTCGACTACGCCTCGGAGCTGGTCGAGCTGATCAAGGAGTCCGGTGACTTCTGCGTCGGCGTCGCCGCGTTCCCCGAGATGCACCCGCGCTCGGCCGACTGGGACACCGACATCCGGCATTTCGTGAACAAGTGCCGCGCGGGCGCCGACTACGCGATCACCCAGATGTTCTTCCGAGCCGAGGACTATCTGCGGCTCCGCGACAGCGCCGTCGCGGCCGGTTGCCAAACGCCCATCATCCCGGAGATCATGCCCGTCACGAACGTGAAGCAGATCGAACGGTTCGCGCAGCTCAGCAACGCGACCATCCCGCGCGAGATGGCAGACCGCCTCCGGGCGGTCGAAGACGATCCGGCCGCTGTACGCTCGGTCGGGATCGAGTACGCCACGGAGTTGTGTGCGAGGCTGCTGGCCGAAGGAGTCCCCGGACTCCATTTCATTACGCTGAACCACTCCACGGCGACGCTGGAAATCCACGAGAATCTGGGACTTCACGACAGGTCCTGAGCTGAGAAGCTGGCGGCTGGCCGACGGGGCGGCGAGCAGCGGGAAGAGGGGCGTACATGGGCTGGACGGTCCTCTATGTCGCGTTCGGAATCGTCGCGCTCTGGCTGCTGGGCGAGGTCCTGCTCCAGTACAAGGCCCGCCTGCGCTGGCGGCTGCTGGCCTTCGGCGGGTTCCTCGGCGTCGTCGCGGGCGCCGTGCTGGGACAGGTCATCGTGATCGGCGTCGGCATCGCGGCCTTCGCCACCGGCCAGACCTTCGTCACGCTCTCGTACCGCCGCGGCTTCTCGACCGGCTGGGCGCTCGGCGGATCGCCGGGCGCCAGCCGGCGCCGCCGGGGCGGTCCGGCCGCGCGCGACGCGGAGCCCTCCCTGGAGGTCACCGGCCTGGAGGCGGGGTACGACGAGAACGGCGTCCCCGACTACTCCGCGGGCCAGGGCGCCCCCACGGGCCCTCCCGCCTACGACCCCGGTCCCGGCCCCGGCCCCGGCGACACCCCGCCGAGCGGCACCCCCGTCCCGGACTTCGACTACGCCGGGTACCAGGCGGCCATGGCCCAGGAGCAGACCCAGGTCCAGTCCGTCTACGGGGACTACGCGCCGCCCGCCCCCGCCGCCCCTCCGGCCCAGCCCGTCGCATACGACGACCAGCAGCCGTACGCGCCCTACCAGGACCCCTACGGCGGGTACGCCCAGCCCGCGCCCCAGGCCCCGCAGTACGACTACGGGTACGGCGACCAGGGCCAGAGCCAAGGCCAGGGCCTGAGCTACGAGGGCTACGAGGGTTACCCCCAGGGCAACGGCGCCGGGTACGGCTATGAGACGCCGGGCGCGCCCCCCACCGAGCCGTACTACCCCGACACCCCGCCCGGCGGCGTCTGGGTGCCCCAGCAGCGCGAGGGCGGCACGCCGCTCCCGCCCGAACAGCCGCCCGCCGCCCCGCCGTACGGCTACGACGAACAGCAGCAGTACCAGAACGGGTACTACGGCCAGGGCCAGGGCGGTTACTGACCTCCTGCGATGGAGAGCCCGCGCCTACGCCCCGTCGATCTCGCTCGCGCCGCGGGCGTCTCGACCCAGCAGATCCGCAACTACGAGGAGGCCGGGCTCCTGCCCCCGGTCCCCCGCACCGCCACGGGCTACCGGACCTTCGGCCCCCGCCACCGGGACGCCGTGCTCACCTACCGCGCCCTCGCCCACGGCTACGGCCCGGCGACCGCCCGAGCCGTCATGCACGCCGTCCACGCGGACGACCTGCCGGGGGCGCTCGCGCTGATCGACGCCGGGCACGCGGCGCTCCACGAGCAGCGCCGCTCCCTCCAGGCCACGAGCGAGGCCCTCGAAGCGCTCGCCGGCCAGACGCCGGGTGCGTTGCCCCCTTCGGACCTGCGCATCGGTGAGGTCGCCGACCTCCTGGGCGTACGGACGTCCGCACTGCGCGTCTGGGAGGCGGCGGGCCTCCTCGCCCCCGGGCGCGAACGCGTCACCGGCTACCGGCTCTTCGGCCCCGCCGACGTGCGGGACGCGCGCTTCGTCCAGATGCTCCGCCAGAGCCGGTATCCGCTGCCGCAGATCCGCCCCGTGCTCGACGGGCTCCGCCGCACGGGCAGTGCGGAGGCCTTGCGTGAGGCGGTGTCCCGCCGTCACGCCGAGCTCGCGACCAGAGCCGCCGCCATGCTCACCGCCTCCTCCCACCTCCACGCCTACGCAACCCCGCCCTCCTGACGGGGCAGCCCGCCGCTTCTCGCTTCCGCGAAGCTTGGGAAGTCTGCGCGGAGGCGCAGGGTTGGCAAGCGCAGCCCCGATGCCGGGTGCGGGCGCTGTGCCGCCGGGTTCGGGGTGCCCCGCCGGTGCTTCGCGGGCTGCCGCCGCGTCTCGGCTGGGCGCGCAGTTCCTCGCGCCCCTGACGGGGACCTCACGTGCGTCGCGCCCGCGCGGCGGAGCCGCACATCAGACACAGGCCCGCGCCCCTGGCGGGGCGCTCCTGTTGAGGCCCCTGGTGGGTTAGGACGAGCCGCGCCAGTTGGGGCCCTCTACGTAGAGGCCCGCGGTGAGGGTGCCGGACATGCCGGCGTGGGGGAGGCCGCCTCCGGGGTGGGACCAGCCGCCGACGGCGAAGAGGCCTTCGAGCCCGGTCTGGTTCGGGGGCTGGAGGAGCGCCCCGGAAGCGCCCGCGAGCGCCGGAGGAGGGACCTGGCCCCCAGGAGCGCCGGTCTCGTCCTCGTAGTCGCGCGGCGTGCGGATCTCACGCCACACCACCCGCTCGGACAGGCCGAGGCCCGCCCCGTCCGCCGCCGCCAGCAGGGCGGAGGCGAGACGTTCGGCCTCGCCCTCCTCCCGTACGGCCCCCACAGGAACCGGCACCGTGAGGACCGCCGTCCCGTGCGCGTCGTCGGGCCGCAGCGCGGGGTCGTCGGGGCGCAGCACCGTGAGCGGGGGGCCGTCCGCGCGGTGCACGACCGTACGGTGCGGGGTGCCCTCGGGGTGCGCGCCGCGCAGCGCGAGGAGCACGGTCAGCCGCGAGGAGCCCGCGGGCCACTCCGCGCGCCCGGGCCGCAGCGCGGGGCCGCCGCCGAGGACCACCGCGTCGGCGTCGACGGACGAGCCGTCGGCCAGCTCGACGCCGACGGCCCGGCCGTCCTTCTCCCGTACGGACGCCACGGGCGAGTCGAAGACGAAGCGCACGCGCCGCGCCCGGCACCGCTCGTACAGCGCGTCGGCCAGCGCCCGCATCCCGCCGCGCACGTACCAGGTGCCGAACGAGTCCTCCACGTACGGCAGCACCGCCGCGCTCGCGGGGGTGACGGCCGGGTCCAGGCCGTACGCCCGGGCGTAGCTCTCCAGGAGCGCCGCCAGCCGCGGCTCGCGCAGCTCGTCGGCGGCGACCTCGGCCAGCGTGGGGGGACGGCGGCGGAGCAGCCCCTTGCGGCGCAGCGCCGGGTACGCGGAGTCGCGGGCGAGCGCCGCGCGCGACTCGTCGCGCAGTGGCTCCTCCAGCAGCGGGCGGCGCGTGGCCTCCCACGCGTCGCGCGCGCGGTTGAGGACCTCGCCCCAGCGCTCGCCCGCGCCCGCGCCGAGCGCCGCGTCGAGCGCCGCGACGACCTTGCCGCGCGAGGCGTTCGGCAGGGTGAGGACGGTGCCGTCCGTGAAGACGTGGCGCGCGGTCGGATCGACCTGCGCCATCTCCACGCACTGCTCCAGGGGCTCGCGGCCCGTCTTGAGGAACAGGTCGCGGTAGACGGCGGGCAGCCGCAGCAGCCCGGGCCCCGTGTCGAAGGCGAAGCCGTTTCGTTCGAAGCGGCGCAGGGCACCTCCGTAGGTACCGGTGCGCTCGTGGACCGTGACCTCGTTCCCCGCGACGGCCAGCCGAGCCGCCGCCGCCATCGCGCCCATTCCCGCGCCGATCACCGCGATACGTGCCATGGTCAGCGACTCTAGCCGGAGCCCGCGCCGCGCCCGGCACCGCCTGAGCCCTTACGCGCACGCCTAGGTAGTGCTACTCAGACGCGCTGTTGAGTAGCCGCGCGGATGGGCCCCGACCTGCGCCGACGGCAGAGTGATGCACACGGAAAGGGCGCGGCGCCGGACCGCCGACACGGGGCTGCGGAACGGGGTCGCGCCCCTTTCCGGGGGGAACCGGGGGAACACGGGGGCCCGGACCTTGACCGGTCCGGGCATCAGGGAAACGGGGAACAAAGGCCGTGGGCGGAACCGGTAACCAGTCGCCCTAACGGGACCGCCCACGGCCTCCGACTCGCCCTTGCAGCAGCAGCGAGAGCGCGCCGTGCACATCCTCCAAAGAGCGCTCCGGCTGGAACGCCTTCCAGTCCAGCGCCGCCACCAGCACCATGCCCACCAGGGCCGCGGCCGTGAGCTGGATGTCGATCTCCTCGCTCAGCTCGCCCTCCGCGACGCCCTCGCGCAGCACCTCCTCCACGACGGCGACGGCCTGCTTGCGTACGACCATCAGCGTGTCGTTCCACGCCCTGTTGGTGCGCCACAGCTCGGCGACGTAGAGCTGGGTGAACGCCGGGTAGTGGTCGATGAAGCCGAGCCCGGCGCGGATCATCGCGTCCAGCGCGTCCACCCGCCCGCCGCCGCGCCCGGCCGTCTCCTCGGCGGCCTGCCGCAGATCGGCGGTGAGCATCTCGACGCCGTGCCGCAGCAGCTCCTCGAACAGCTCCGTCTTGCTGGCGAAGTTGTAGTAGACCGTGCCCTTGGCGACACCGGCACGCTCGGCTATCTCCTCGACGGTCGTCGAGGAGAAGCCCTGCTCGGCGATGAGGGTCACCGCGGCCTGGAAGAGCTTCTGCTTCGTGGCGCTGCGGCTGCGTGGGGTGGTGCGGGCACTCGTCATGACGCCGATTCTCTCCTCACAGGGTCAGCTCCGGGTGCAGGCGGTCCAGGGTCCACACCTGCTTGCGGCGCGCGGTGACCGCGGTGAGCGCGAGGGCGCCCAGGGCGAAGGCCAGCAGCACCGCGCACGCCCGCCACACCGGCCAGAGCCCGCCGCCCGTGATGAGGTGCCGCAGCCCCTCCACCACGTACGTCATGGGCAGGAACGGGTGGAGCGCGTTGAAGAATCCCGGGCTGGTCTGGATCGGGTACGTGCCTCCGGCGGAGGTGAGCTGGAGCATCAGCAGCGCCAGCACGAGGATGCGTCCGGCCGGTCCGAAACGGGCGTTGAGGAACTGCACGATCGAGGTGAAGCAGACCGTCACCAGCAGCAGGAACCCGATCGTGCCCGCGCCGCGCGCCATCTCCAGGCCCAGCCCCCAGTGCAGCACGCCCATCAGCGCGGCCACCTGCGCGGCGCCGATCGCCGCGACCGGCAGCCAGCCCGCGAGCGCGATCCGCCAGGCCGGGGCCCCGGAGGCGAGGGCGCGCTTGTTGAGCGGCTGAAGCAGCATGTACGCGATCATCGCGCCGACCCAGAGGGAGAGCGGGATGAAGTACGGCGCGAAGCCCGTGCCGTAGTTCGGCGCGGCGTGCGCCTTGCCGGAGGCGAGCCCCACGGGGTCGGACATGACGACCGTACGGTCGTCGCGCTGCTTCTTGTCGTAGTCCGGGATCTTCTTGGCGCCGTCGTGCAGGCCGCCCGCGAGCTTGCCGGAGCCGTCGGCGAGCTTGAAGAGGCCGCCGTCGAGCGAGGTCGCGCCCTTGGTCAGCTTGCCGAGCCCGGTGTCGAGGTCGGCGGCGCCGGTCTTCGCGGTGGCCAGGCCCGCGTGCAGCTTGCCCGCGCCCTTGGAGACCTGGTGGGCGCCCTTGTTGAGCTTGTTGATCTGCCGGACGGCCGAGTCGACGTCCTTGCCGAGGTGCGGGGCGCGCTTGGCGAGGAGCGTGGCCTTCTTGTCGAGATCGTCCAGGTGCGTGCCCAGCTCGTCGAGGTCCTTGTGGCCCTTGACCGCGTCGTTGACGTCCTTGGCGACCTTCGCCGAACGCTCGGCCGCGTCGACGGCCTTCTTCAGCTCGGGGCACGCCTTGTCCTTGGCGCCGCCGGGGGCCTCTCCCGTGGGATTTCCCGCCGGGGAGGGCGTCGGGACGGGCGTCGTCGGAGTGGCCGTAGGGGTGCCGCCCTTCTCGCAGCCCGAGGCGTAGAGCGTCGCGAGCGCGTCGGCGGCCTTGCGCGAGTCGGTCTGCGCGCGCCGGGCCGCGCCCGGCAGTTCGTCCAGGTGCTTCTTGAGCGCCTTGCTCGTACGGGAGACGCCGCGCGCGGCCTTGCCGATCTCGTCGCCGTGCTCCTTGAGGAAGGGCGTGACCTTCCCCGAGACGCCGTTGGCCTTGTCGGCGAGCTTCTGCGTGCCCCCGGCGACCTTCTTGGCGCCCTTCTTGAGGTCGCCCGCGCCGGAGTGCAGGTCGGAGGTGCCGGTCTTGAGCTTGCCGCTGCCGTCCCCGGCGTCCTTGAGGCCGCTCTTGAGGTCGGAGGCGCCCTTCTTGGCCTTGCCGATACCGTCCCCGAGGTCGTCGGCGCCCTTGGCGGCCTCGGCCGTCTTGCCGTGCAGGGAGGAGAAGGAGACGAAGATGTTGTCGTAGAAGCCGCGCGAGACCTTGCTGGAGGCCGAGGCGCGTACCTCGGAGAAGACGCTGCGGGATATCTGTCCGACGATGTAGTTGTTCGCGTCGTTCGCCTGCACCTTCAGGGCGCCCGTCTCGGGGGAGTCGCCCGAGCTGGAGGAGACGCGCTCGCTGAAGTCGGAGGGGATCGTCAGCGAGAGGTAGTAGCTGCCGTCCTCGACGCCCTCGCGGGCCTCCTTCGCGCTGGTCTCGTGCCAGTCGAACGTCCCGCTGTCGCGCAGCCCCTTGACGATCGAGTCCCCGGCCTCGATCTTCTCGCCCTTGGCCTCGGCGCCCTTGTCGTCGTTGACGAGCGCGACGGGGATCTTGTCGAGCCGGTCGTACGGGTCCCAGAACGACCACAGGTAGAGCGCGCCGTACAGCAGCGGCAGCAGCAGCATCGCCGCCATGGCCGCGCGCGGCAGCCGTCCCCTCCCGAACCGCTTCAGCTCAAGCGCGGCTAGCCTCGGCGAGCGCATCGAACGCCTCCCCCTTCTTCTCCGCCTCGGTCTTCCCGTCGTCCCCGCCCGCTGGGGTGGTGTCCTTCTGTCCCGTACGCACCACGAGCGCGCCCTCCGGGGCCTCGCTGCACGCGGCCAGCACGGTCAGCCCGTCCGTGCCCGCGAGGGAGCGCAACAGGGCCCACATCTCGTCGCGTTCGGCGTCCGAGAGCTTCAGGTCGGCGTCGTCCACCGCGAGCAGCCGGGGCTCGCCCAGCAACGCGAGCGCGAGCGAGAGCCGCAGCTCCTCCAGCCGCCCGAGGTCCCGCACGGGGGTACGCCCGCCGCGCGGCAGCGCGTCCAGGTCGAGCCCGGCGGCGGCGAGCGCCTTCTCCAGCCGGGCGCGGCTGGCCGCGGCGCGCTCGGCGCGCGGGCGCAGCAGGGAGCGCAGCGAGCCGCCGAACCGCCGCTGGAGCAGCACCCGTTCGCGGAGCTGCTCGGTGACCGTCAGCGCGGGGTCCAGGTCGGTGACGCCGGGGACGGAGCCGAGGGCGCTGATCCGGCGTACGGCCGCCAGGTGCTTGGGGAGCCGCTCGCCGTGGACGTCCGCGTGCCCGGAGGTGGCCTTCATCCGGCCGGTGAGCGCGAGCAGCAGACAGGTCCGCCCGGAGCCCGAGGGCCCCTCCAGCGCGATCAGCGATCCCTCGGGCGCGGTGAAGGTGATCCCGTCGAAGACCCGTCCGCGCGGCCCCTTGAGCCCGAAGTCCTCGGCCGCGACGGCGTACTCCCGCTGGCTCACTGGTCCTCCCCTCCCATTTTTTGAACTGACCGGTCAGTTCAAAGTATGCGCCATACGGGCGCGCCGACGCGAACCGGGGGGTGGGGGAGCGGCGGGAGGAGGGGGGCCTGGATGGCATTTGCGCAGGTCAGGGCCGATTGTCAGTGGCATGCGCCACGATGTGGGTCATACGGTCGGTTGTCCGCGAATCCGGACAACCGGCGCCCGACGACGGGAGGTTGGTTCAGCAATGCGACCGAGCGCCCTGTCCCAGACCGACGTCCACCCCGTGCTGCGCCGCGCCTCGGCCCCGCCCGCCGCGCTCGACCTGCTGGCCCAGGCGCAGCACGGCCTGGACGAGGCCATGACCCTGGAAACGGCGAACGAGCGGTATGCCACCGCCCACCTCGCCGCCCTCCGTACGGCCGCCGCCGTCCTCGCCGTGCGCGGCAGGCCCGAGCCCGCCCCGGCCCGCAGGCGCGGGGGCCCGTCCCGCCGCGCCCGCCGCCAGGGGATACGCAGCGCGTGGGAGATCCTCCCCGAGGTCGCCCCCGAGCTGGCCGAATGGTCCGCGCTCTTCGAGTCCGGCGCCGCCCGCCGGGCCCGCGCCGAGGCGGGCATAGCCGACGCGGCGAGCTGGCGCGACGCGGACGACCTCGTGCGGGACGCCGGGGTCTTCCTCCGCATCGTCGAGCGCATGCTCGTCCCCCAGCCCGCCCTGCCGCGCCCCCGGATCGCCGGAGGAGCGGACGGATCGCGGGAGGTCCCGAGGCAATAGGGTGGGAGGCGCCCGTCACTGAGCCGAGGAGCATCAGCCATGTCCCGCCCCAGCGCATCGATCCGTACCGCCGTGGTCTGGGAGGTCCTGCGGGGCGCCCTCGACCATCGCGCCAAGCTGGCGGACCGCGACCGGCTGGACGTCCTGGACACCGGCGGCGGCACCGGCAACTTCGCCGTGCCCGTCGCCCGCCTCGGCCACCACGTCACGGTCGTCGACCCGAGTCCGAACGCGCTGTTCGCGCTGGAGCGCCGCGCCGCCGAGGCCGGCGTCGCCGACCGCGTCCGCGGGGTGCAGGGCGACGCCCGGGGGCTCTTCGACGTCGCGGAGCGCGGGGGATACGACGCGGTGCTCTGCCACGGAGTCCTGGAGCACGTCGACGACCCGGCCGAAGGCGTGCGCAACGCGGTCGCGGCCCTCCGCACCGGCGGCGGCACCCTCAGCGTGCTCGCCTCGGGCCTCGGCGGAGCCGTGCTGGGCCGCGCCCTCGCCGGGCACTTCACCGAGGCCCGCCAGGCCCTCACCTCGGAGGGCGGCCGCTGGGGGGCGAACGATCCGATGCCCCGTCGCTTCACCCCCGAGCAGCTCACCGGCCTGGTCACCGGCAGCGGCCTGGAGGTCGTCTCGGTGCACGGCGTCCGCGTCTTCGCCGACCTCGTCCCCGGCGCCCTCGTCGACACCGAGCCGGACGCCCTGGAGGCGCTGGCCCGGCTGGAGGCCGCCGCCGCCGAGCTGCCCGCCTTCCAGTCCGTGGCCAGCCAGCTCCACGTCCTGGCCGAGGTCCCGCCGGTCACGGCCGCGGGCCCCCGATAGCGGTCTGGCTCACAGCCCGCCCGATCATCGGCTACGCGCCGTATGATCGAGGCACACCGTCCGGCATGGCGGAAAGGTGGTGAGGGAATGTACGGAACACGTCGCTCGGAGCCACCATCCGGCATCTCGGATCCGGTGGGAGGAATTGGCGTAGAGGGGCGGGTTTCACGGGGGCGATTCCCTGCCTATCCTTGAAGGGTCGCATCCGGTCGCCCCCGCGACCGACGAGTAGGAGGACTCCGTGCCGCTCTCTGAGCACGAGCAGCGGATGCTCGAGCAGATGGAGCGAGCGCTGTACGCCGAAGATCCCAAGTTCGCGACAGCGCTCGAAGGAAGTGAGCTGCGCCGATACACCCGCAAGCGGGTCTATCAAGCGATCGCAGGCTTTCTGGTGGGTATCGCGCTCCTCATGGCCGGGATGGTCGCGCAGCAGATCTGGGTCAGCGTCGTGGGTTTCCTCGTCATGCTCGGATGCGCCGTCCTCGCGGTGACCGGGTGGCGCAAGGCGCCCAAGGCCGGTGAGCAGGGGCAGAGCGGGCAGTCGCCGCAGGGCGGCGGCGGGCAGCCGTCACAGGCTCGCCGACAGTCCCGTTCCCGGCGCTCGATGATGAACCGAATCGAGGAGCGGTGGCAGCGCCGCCGCGACGAAGGCCAGCACTGAGCCTGGGCGGCCGCCTGTAGCCGCCAAGGAGTCCTTGCCGTCAGACGTGCCCGTGCGACGTGGGCGTGGTCCGTCTCCCTCGGACCACGCCCACGCCGCACGACGAGGCCCCCGCGGGCCTGTGCCGATGTGCGGCTCCGCCGCGTGAGCGCGCGTTCCGTTTCGCGCCAGCAGGGGCGCCCCGTCAGGGGCGCGGGGAACTGCGCGCCCGGCCGCGACGCACCCGCGGCCGGCGAAGCACGGTCCGGGGCACCCCGCGACGCCCCCCTCTACCTCGCGAAGCACGGTCCGGGGCATCCCGCGAAGCACCCCCCGGGGCACCCCGGGGGCGCCCCCTCTTACTTCGCGAAGCGGAGGTGGGTGCGTAGGGATCCGGTCCAGCGGCGCCGTACGGCGGAGGCTCCCCACACCACCCGCGCCGTGGACGGCGGCAACACCAGGGCACGGAACCGGATGCGGCGCGGGGCCGCCGCACGCAGCCCCTCGCGTACGCGGCGGACCTCGTCCGCGAGGCCTGTCGCCGGGCGCGGTCTCGGCGCGTACAGCACCTGCTCCACCGCGAGCGCCACCCGGTGCGCGGCCTCGGCCTCCTCGGGGCCGAGTTCGCCGACCCGGGCGATGCGGGCCGCGGCCGTGCGCGGCGTCGCGGAGTCCTCCGGCATGACGCCGTAGTCCCAGCCCGTGTCGAGGAGTTCACGCCAGACGGACAGGACGGAGGCCGCCACGGCCTCCGGGGGAGCCCCGGCGGGCGGCGGTCGCAGGCGTCGCGCCCGGCGCCGGATCCGCCACAGCAGCGGCAGCGCCGGGAGCAGCAGCCCCAGCAGCACCGCGCCCGCCACCGCCGCGACCGTCCCCGTGGGGAAGCCGCCGTCACGGGGGCCGCTGTCCGCCGGCGGGACGACGGCCCCACAGTCGGGGTTCGCCCGCTTCTCCTCCGGCGTGCACTGCTCCGACTGCGAGGGGCTCGGCGTCGGGGACGCGCTCTGGCCCCGGTCCGGGAGCTGCTCCTCGGGGTTGTCGTCGGGGTCGGGGGAGTCCGGCAGCGCGTAGTCCGGGGTGGTGCCGCGCGTCGGGGTGGGCTCGAAGCGGGTCCAGCCGACGCCCTCGAAGTACAGCTCGGGCCAGGCGTGCGCGTCCTGGAGGCCGACCGCCATCGAGCCGTCGCCCTGCGCCGTGCCCGGGGTGAAGCCGACGGCGACCCGGGCCGGAATGCCGAGCGTGCGGGCCATCGAGGCCATCGCGAAGGAGAAGTGGATGCAGAAGCCCTCCTTCTGCTCCAGGAAGTTGGCGATGGCGGCCGTGCCGCTGCCCGCCTGGACCTGGGTGTCGTACCGGAAGCCGCCCTTGCGCGCGAACCAGTCCTGGAGGCGCACCGCCCGCTCGTAGTCGTTGGCCGCGCCGCGCGTGAGGCGCTGGGCCGTTTCCGGGACGACGGACGGCAGGGAGTCCGGCACCTTCGTGTACTCGCGCCGGAGCGCGGCGGGCGGCTCGGGGGCCTGCCGGAGCTGGTCCGCGGTCGGCTCGACGACCAGGCTCTCGACCTCGTACGAGGCGCCGCGCGTGGTCTGGCCCTGGTAGCCGACGAGGGTGCGGCCCTCCGGCTCGAAGCGCCACTTGCCGCCGACCTGCACACGGTCGGCCGGGTACGGCATCGGCAGCCAGTCCTGGGCGTACCAGTCGGCGGCCTTGATCTTGCTGCGGACCTTCTGCGTGCGGACGTCGGGGGCCAGTCCGCGCGGGCTCGGGAGCGGGCTCGGGACCGAGGTGATCCGGCGCTCGGAGGGCTTCCACGCGGAGCCGTCGAACTTGTCGAGCGCGACGATCCGCATGTACAGCTCCTGCGTCTCCTTCGCGTTCGTGCGGTACGTCAGCGCCGTACGGTCCTCGGGCTGGTTGAGGCTGTCCTGGAGCGCGACCAGCGGGTTCACGGCGGAGATCGTGCCGCCGCCGTCGCCGCCCTTGCCCGCGCCGCCGTTCCGCGCGGCGTCCAGCAGGCCGCCGCTGAGCGAGGGCAGCACGGCGGGCACGACCAGCGAGATGCCGAGGGCCAGCGCGCCGATCCGCCGTCCCGTCCGTACGGGCGCGACGGCGGGGCCGCCCACGGAGCCCGGCTCGTGCGGCGCCGAGCCCGGCCGGGACCGGTCGGCGAAGAGCCGCCCCCACTGCGAGAGCCGCTCGCGGCCCTCGGCGAGGAGCAGCAGCAGATAGCCGCCCGCCGCGCACAGGAACCACAGCCAGCGCGCCCCGCCCTGGGAGAGCCCGGCCGCGACCGAGTACAGCGCGAGCAGAGGCAGCCCCGCGGGCGCCGCGCTGCGGTACGTCACCGCGAGCGCGTCCACCAGCAGTCCGATGACCAGGACCCCGCCGACGAGCATCAGCCGGATCCCGTCCGTCACGGGCGCCGGGATGGCGAAGCGGCTGACGTCCTGCGTCCCGGCCGTCAGCAGATCGGCGAACCGCTCGAAGACCGCCGGGCTCGGCAGCACCCCGCCCAGCGCGTCCTGCCGCGCGAACATCAGGGTGAGCAGCAGCAGCGTGACCAGCGCCTGCACCAGCACCGTCACCGGGCGTGCCAGCGGCACCCGGCGCGCCGCGGCGCCCACCCCGCTCTGCAGGGCGACCAGCAGCGCGGCCTGGAGCAGCCACGTCGCCGGGTCGACCAGCGGCAGCAGCGCGCAGGACGCGGCCAGGGTGGCCAGCGCCGCGCAGCAGGCGAGCCTGCCCCGTCCGCTCATCGGTCCAGTCCCTTCACCGTCTGCTTGTCGGCCTCCTGCCACAGCGCGGGCAGCGCCGTCCCCGGACCGGCCACCAGCGCGGTCCAGCCCGCGTCACGCAGGGCGCGCAGCCCGGGAGCCTCGTCCGGCGATCCGGCCAGGGGCTGGTGCTGGGGCTGCGCCTGGGCCTGGGCCTGGGCGCCCTCCGGCGGCGCGTCCGTCGTGCCGTTGCCGCCCGGGGCCAGGACGGAGGTGAAGGCCACCGCCCGGTTCGTCCGCTGTCTCATCCGCCCCACCGTGATGGCCTGTTCCTCGTCGAGCGTGCCCAGGAAGGCGACGAGCAGCCCCTCGGCGCCGCCCATGCCGCCGCGCAGCGCGTCGTACGCGGAGGAGAGGCCCGGCTCCGAGGAGTGCTCGATCACCGCGAGGGCGTCCAGCAGCAGCCCCGCCGTGTCCGAGGAGTCGGCGGCGAAGAGCCCGCCCTCCGGGCCCGGCGACATCGCGCCCGTGTCGGTCAGCAGCCGCACCGCGTAGCCCCGCTCCAGCAGGTGCATGCAGACGGACGCGGCGCCCGCGACCGCCCACTCGAAGGGCGAGTCGGGCCCCGAGCCCGCGTACGCCTGCCGCCGGGTGTCCAGCAGCACCGTGCAGCGGGCCTTCTGCGGCTGCTCCTCGCGGCGCACCATCAGCTCGCCGTAGCGCGCGGTGGAGCGCCAGTGGACGCGGCGCAGGTCGTCGCCGTGCCGGTACCCGCGCGGGATCACGTCGTCCTCGCCGGCGAGGGCGAGGGAGCGCTGCCGCCCCTCCCCGTACCCGCTGGTCTCGCCGGAGAGCCGCACCGGCGGCAGGGCCTCGACGGGCGGGACGACGGTGAGCGTGTCGTACGTACTGAAGGAGCGGGTCAGCTCGCACATGCCGAACGGGTCGGTCAGCCGGAGCTGGAGGGGCCCCAGCGGATAGCGCCCGCGCAGGTCGGAGCGGACCCGGTAGGACACCTCGCGGCGCCCGCCCGGCTCGACCCGGTCCAGCACGAAGCGGGGGCGCGGACCCAGCACGTACGGCACCCGGTCCTGGAGCATCAGCAGGCCCGTGGGCAGCCGCGAGATGTTGTCTATCCGCAGGTGGACGCGGGCCTCGGTGCGCGCGGGCACCCGCGCGGGCGAGAGCCGCCGCGAGCCCGCCACCCGGTACCGGGTGCGGTGCAGCACCAGCACGCACACCAGCGGCAGCACCGCCAGGAGCATGCCGACGCGGAGCAGCTCGTCCTGCCCCAGCGCGTACGCGCAGACGGCCGCGGCCACGCCCGCTGCCAGGAAGGACCGGCCGCGCGTGGTGAGCCCCCCGAACGCCGTACGCAGAGAACCGCGCGCCTCGCCGCTCTCCCCGCCCGGCGCGGACGGCCCCCCAGCCGTCATCAGTAGCCCCGCGGCTGCTGCTGCCCGGGCTGCGGCGGCCCGGCCTGGGGGTGCCCGGGCTGCGGAGGCTGACCGGGCTGCGCGGGGCCGCCGTACCGGCTGTGCGGGGCGCCGGGCACGGGGCCGCCCGGGACCTGCGGGGCGCCGGGCGGCGGGCTCATCGCGGGCACCGGCACGCGCTGCACGATCTCCTGGACGACCTGCTCGGACGTCCGTCTGTTCAACTGCGCCTGCGCGGTGGGCAGCAGACGGTGGGCCAGCACCGGCACGGCCAGCGACTGCACGTCGTCCGGCAGCGCGAACTCCCGCCCGGCCAGCGCCGCGGCGGCCTTCGAGGCCCGCAGCAGATGCAGCGTCGCGCGCGGCGAGGCGCCCAGCCGCAGGTCCGGGTGCGAACGGGTGGCGGAGACCAGCTCCACCGCGTACCGCCGCACCGCGTCGGAGACGTGGACGCCGCGCACGGCGTCCACCAGCTTCACGATGTCGTGCGCGTGCGCCACCGGCTGGAGGTCGTCCAGCGGGGAGGCGCCGCCGTGCACGTCGAGCATCTCCAGCTCGGCGGCCGGGCTCGGATAGCCGATCGAGACCCGCGCCATGAACCGGTCGCGCTGCGCCTCCGGCAGCGGATACGTTCCCTCCATCTCGACCGGGTTCTGCGTGGCGACGACCATGAAGGGATCGGGCAGCTCGTACGTCTGCCCGTCGATGGTCACCTGCCGCTCCTCCATCGACTCCAGCAGCGCCGACTGGGTCTTGGGCGAGGCGCGGTTGATCTCGTCGCCGATCACGATCTGCGCGAAGACCGCGCCAGGCTTGAACTCGAAGTCCTGCCGCTGCTGGTCGTAGACGCTCACGCCCGTGATGTCGGAGGGCAGCAGGTCGGGCGTGAACTGGATGCGGCGCACCGAGCAGTCGATCGATTTCGCCAGCGCCTTGGCCAGCATGGTCTTGCCCACCCCCGGCACGTCCTCGATGAGGAGGTGCCCTTCGGCCAGCAGAACCGTCAGTGAGAGCCGGACGACCTCGGGCTTCCCCTCGATCACGGTCTCCACGGAGCGCCGCACCTGTCCTGCTGTGGTGCTCAGATCGCTGAGGTTCGCTCGCTCGTCATAGGTCGTCACCCGGCCCTCCTCGGCCCCGTCCCCGTCGTGCTGGGTTGTGCTGGGTCGACACGGGCCGTGCTCGTCGTGCTGCGTAACGCCCGTGCGCGCTTTCTCGTATTCTTCACGGCCACCCGGTGGTTCGTCACCGTTCCCGGGGGATCTCCGGGTCGATCTCGCGCAGCAGGCCCGTCGTCACGTCGAAGACGAAGCCCCGCACGTCGTCCGTGTGCGGCACGAACGGCGACGTACGGACGCGCTGCATCGACTGGCGCACGTCCTGGTCCACGTCCTTGAACGCCTCCACGGCCCAGGCCGGACGCTGGCCGACCTCCATCTCCAGCTCGTGCCGGAACTCCTCGGAGAGCGACTCCAGGCCGCAGTTCGTGTGGTGGATCAGCGCGACCGAGCGGGTGCCCAGCGCGCGCTGGCTGATGGTGAGCGACCGGATGACGTCGTCGGTGACGACCCCGCCCGCGTTCCGGATGGTGTGGCAGTCGCCCAGCGCCAGCCCCAGGGCCTCGTGGAGGTCCAGCCGGGCGTCCATGCACGCGACGACCGCGACGCGGCGTACCGGCCGGGCGTCCATTCCGGGGTCGGTGAAGCTCTCGGCGTACTGGGCGTTCGCCGCGACCAGCTCGTCGGTGACAGTGTCAGCAGTGTCCTTCGCGTCCATACGGTCGATTCTCCCCCAGACCGCTGCGGGGAGCTTGACGGGGCGTGCCGAACAGGGGGCCGGACGCGCCTCGTACCGTAGTTGACCGAGGGGACGAGTGGACTAAAGTGACGCGAAGTGGGAGGCGCAACTCTCCCCAAGGACCCCGAATCCCCTCGCGTGCGCGGGCGCGCACGTGCGGCTCGGCCTCCTCCCGCTCCCGGCCCTCCGACGCCCACCAGGCGGAGGCGGGTCACTCCCCTTCGAGCGGGCGGGGACCAAGGAGCATGTGCACCAGTGCCCGCCAGACTTGAGAGGGCACATGACCACCAACGAGCAGCCCGTCGGCGAACTCCACAACCCGGTCATGCTCCGGCGCTCACTGGACCTGCTCGCCCCCGCTCTCGCCCTGCCGGGCGCCACCGTCGTCGACTGCACCCTCGGCATGGGCGGGCACAGCGAGGCCCTGCTGCACACCTTCCCCTCCGCGCACCTGATCGCGCTCGACCGCGACCCCGACGCGCTGCGCCTGGCGGGTGAGCGCCTCAAGCCGTACGGGGACCGCGCCACGCTGGTCCACGCGGTCTACGACGAGCTGCCCGAGGTCCTCGCCCGTCTGGAGGTCCCCCGCGTCCAGGGCGTCCTCTTCGACCTGGGCGTCTCCTCCCTCCAGCTCGACGAGGCGGGCCGCGGCTTCGCCTACGCCCAGGACGCCCCGCTCGACATGCGCATGGACCAGACGACGGGCATCAGCGCCGCCGAGGTCCTCAACACCTACGCGCCGGGCGAGCTGGTCCGGATCCTGCGGACGTACGGCGAGGAGAAGCAGGCCAAGCGCATCGTCGAGGCCGTGGTGCGCGAGCGCGAGAAGGAGCCTTTCCGCAACAGCGCCCGGCTGGTCGAGCTGATCCGCGACGCCCTCCCGCAGGCCGCCAAGCGCACCGGCGGCAACCCCGCCAAGCGGACGTTCCAGGCGCTGCGCATCGAGGTCAACGGCGAGCTGGCCGTCCTGGAGCGGGCCCTCCCCGCGGCCGTGGACGCGCTCGCGGTCGGCGGCCGTATCGCCGTCCTCTCGTACCACTCGCTGGAGGACCGGCTGGTCAAGCAGGTCTTCGCGGCGGGCTCGCACAACACGGCGCCGCCCGGGCTGCCGGTCGTGCCCGAGCAGTACCAGCCCCGGCTGAAGCTGCTGACGCGCGGCGCCGAGCTGCCCACGGAGGAGGAGATCGCGGAGAACCGCCGCGCGGCCCCGGCGCGGCTGCGCGCGGCGAAGCGCATCCGGGAGGCCACGACGTGACGGCCCAGCAGCGTCTCGCCCGGCTGGCCCGGCTGGTGCCGGCGGGCAAAACGTCGACGGCGGCGCGTACGCCGTTCGTCCTGCTCGTCGTGGTGCTGCTGGGCTCCGGGCTGCTGGCGCTGCTGCTGCTCAACGCCTCGCTGAACAAGGGATCGTTCAAGCTGGACAAGCTGGAGAAGGAGACAGAGGAGCTGACCGACGAGCAGCAGGCGCTCCAGCAGCAGGTCGACGGCTACTCCGCGCCGGACGAGCTGGAGAAGCGCGCCCGTGAGCTGGGCCTCGTCCCCGGCGGCAACCCCGTCTTCCTCACCCCCGACGGCAAGGTGCGCGGTACGTCCGACGCCCAGGACGAGCAGGTGGGCCCGTGACCCCGAGGAACGACCGCCCCGGCGACGACGACGGCCGCCCCGCCCGCGACCGTACGGGCCGCGACCGTACGGGACGCGACCGTGCGGGCGAGGGGCGCCCGGCGGGCGGTGACCGGGAGAGGCGGAGGCCCGCCCCCGGGTCCCGGCCCCGGGACGAGGTCCGGCGTGAGCGCGACCGTACGGGCGAGCGGGACGCGCGGAGGCCCGCTTCCGGGGCGCGTCCCCGGGGCGAGGCGCGCCCGGCGGGCGGCCGGGCA
>NZ_BAAAPE010000008.1:258476-275092 GCF_039530985.1 Streptomyces albiaxialis | reverse complement strand
CGCGCAGGGCGGCGGTGGACGCTCCGGCCGCGGCGGACGCGGCGGCCGGAGCGGTGGCGGCGGCGGTCCTGGGCGTCCCTCCCCGGGGGAGGGCGCCGCGCTGCGGCTGGCGAATCCCCGGCCGAGGCTGCGGCTCGTCGCGGTCGGGCTGACCCTCGTCGTCCTCGCGTTCACCGTGCGGCTGCTCCAGGTGCAGGCCGTGGACGCCAGCGCGTTCGCGGACAAGGCGGCCGTGAACCGGTACATCACCGTGCCCCTCGCCGCCGAGCGCGGCACGATCGCGGCGCGGGACGGCTCCTCGCTGGCCACGACAGTGGACGCGTACGACATCACCGCCGACCCGTACCTCTTCACGCCCAAGCAGGCCAAGGTCAAGGACGCGCCCGAGCGGGCCGCGAAGCTGCTCGCGCCGCTGGTGGGGGAGGAGCGGAAGGAGCTCGCCGAGAAGCTCTCGAAGCCCGACACCCGGTACGTGCTGCTCGCGCGCCAGCAGACCCCGCAGACCTGGAAGAAGATCAAGAAGCTCAAGGCGGACCTCGCCGCCGACGCCGCCGCGCACAAGGGCGCCAACGTCCTCGCGGGGATCTACCAGGAGAAGCACGCCAAGCGCGTCTACCCGAACAAGGAGCTGGCCTCCTCCGTCCTCGGCTTCGTGAACCGGGAGGGCGAGGGCGGCGCCGGCATCGAGGCCATGCTCGACAAGGAGCTGTCGGGCGAGAACGGCAAGATCACGTACGCCCAGTCGGGCGGCCGTCAGGTGCCCACGGCGGGCGTACGGGAGAAGGCGGCACGCCCCGGGTCCGACATAGAGCTGACCCTCGACCGCGACATCCAGTGGTCGGCGCAGCAGGCGATCAGCAAGCAGGTCCGCAAGTCGAACGCCGACCGGGGCTATGTCATCGTCCAGGACACCAGGACCGGCGAGCTGCTCGGCATGGCCAGCGCCCCCGGCTTCGACCCGAACGACATCGGGAAGTCGAAGCTGGACTCGTTCGGCAACCCGGCGCTCCAGGACGTCTACGAGCCGGGCTCGACCAGCAAGCTGATGTCCATGGCCGCGGTGCTGGAGGAGAAGAAGGCCACACCGGGCACGGCCGTGACCGTGCCGAACCGGCTCAAGCGCGCCGACCGCGCCTTCGCCGACGACGTCGACCACCCCACGTGGAACCTCACGCTCAACGGCGTCCTGGCCAAGTCCAGCAACATCGGCACGATCCTCGCCACCGAGCAGCTCGGCAAGACGCAGAAGAAGGCCAACAAGGTCCTGTACGACTACATGCGCGACTTCGGCATCGGCAGGCCCACCGGCCTCGGCTTCCCCGGGGAGACCGACGGCATCCTGGAGAAGCCGGAGAAGTGGAGCGCCTCGCAGCAGTACACGATCCCCTTCGGCCAGGGCCTCTCGCTCAACGCCGTCCAGGCCGCGTCGATCTACTCGACGATCGCCAACGGCGGCGTCCGTACGGAGCCCAGCCTCGTGCGCGGCACGATCGGGCCCGACGGGCGGTACGCGCCCGCGAAGAAGCCGGACGAGCGCCGCGTGGTGAGCGAGAAGACCGCGAAGACCCTCGCGAAGATGCTGGAGTCCGTCGTCGGCGACATGGAGGGCACGGGGACCACCGCGAAGATCCCCGGCTACCGCGTCGCGGGCAAGACCGGTACGGCCAACCGGGTGGACCCGGTGACCGGCCGCTACCACGGCTACACCTCGTCCTTCGCGGGCTTCGCGCCCGCGGACAAGCCCCGGGTGACCGTCTACTGCGCCGTGCAGAACCCGAAGAGCGGCAGCTACTTCGGCAGCGACGTGTGCGGCCCGGTCTACAAGAAGGTCATGAAGTTCGCGCTCAAGTCCCTCCAGGTCCCGCCGACCGGCGCGGCCCCGGCGCGACTGCCCGTCCTCGCGGGGCAGGGCCGCTGACGGGGGCGCGCACGTGAGGAAGGTCCGGGAGAACCGTGCAAACCGTGAGAACCGTGAGAACCGCGTGAGAACGATCACTGACAATCCGTGCAACCCCCAGGCCGGTCCGTCCGCGCCCGGCCCCTCGCTTCGCGACGCGGCGGGCCCGCCCGGTACGCTCACCGCCGTGCCACAAGCTGATCAGACCTCCTCCGAGTCCTTTCCGGGGCCGCCCCGGCCCGCCCGGGTCCGGCCCGTACCGCTCGCGGAGCTGGCCCGACGGCTGGACGCCGTGCTCCCCGAAGACAGCGGGGCCGACGGATCCGCCACCGGCATCACCCACGACTCGCGCGCGGTGCGCCCCGGCGACATCTACGCCGCACTGCCCGGCGCGCGGCTGCACGGCGCGGACTTCGTGGCGCAGGCCCAGAGCCTCGGCGCCGTCGCCGTCCTCACCGACCCGGGCGGCACCGAGCGCGCCGCCGCCACAGGGCTGCCGGTGCTGACGGTCCCCGACCCCCGCGGCCGGATGGGCGAACTGGCGGCCGCCGTGTACGGGGAGCCCGGCGCCGACCTGCTCCAGATCGGCATCACCGGCACCTCGGGCAAGACGACCACCGCCTATCTCATCGAGGGCGGCCTGCGGCAGGCGGCCGAGAAGGACGGCGGGCTGACGGGCCTGATCGGCACCGTCGAGTCCCGCATCGGCGACGAGCGCATCAAGTCCGAGCGCACCACGCCCGAGGCCACCGACCTCCAGGCCCTGTTCGCGGTGATGCGCGAGCGGGGCGTCCGCTCGGTCGCCATGGAGGTCTCCAGCCACGCGCTGGTCCTGGGCCGGGTGGACGGCTGCGTGTTCGACATCGCGGTGTTCAACAACCTCAGCCCCGAGCACCTCGATTTCCACCCGGACATGGAGGACTACTTCCAGGCCAAGCGGCAGCTCTTCACCCGGGCCCGCTCCCGCGCCGCCGTCGTGAACTTCGACGACGAGTACGGTCACCGGCTCATCACCGAGTCCGAGGTCCCGGTCACCACGTTCTCCGCCGAGGGCCACCCCGACGCCGACTGGCGCGCCGAGGACGTCGAGCTGGGCCCGCTCGGCTCGACGTTCACCGCCGTGGGCCCCGAGGGCGAGTCCGTACCGGCGCACGCGCCGCTGCCCGGCCCGTTCAACGTCGCGAACACGCTCGCCGCGATCACCGCGCTCGTCGCCGCCGGGATCGATCCCCGTACGGCCGCCGACGGCGTCGCCGCCGTGCCGGGCGTCCCCGGCCGCCTGGAGCGCGTGGACGCCGGGCAGGACTACCTGGCCGTCGTCGACTACGCGCACAAGCCCGACGCCGTCGAGTCCGTGCTCTACGCGATCCGCAAGGTCACCGACGGCCGCGTGCACGCCGTCCTCGGCTGCGGCGGCGACCGCGACCCGCACAAGCGGCCCGCGATGGGCTCGGCCCTCGCCCGCCTCTCCGACACGGCGGTGCTCACCTCCGACAACCCGCGCTCCGAGGACCCCCTCGCGATCCTGGCGACCATGCTCGCCGGCGCCGCCGAGGTGCCCGCGTACGAGCGCGGCACGGTGCTCGTCGAGGAGGAGAGGGCCGCGGCCATCGACGCGGCCGTCGCCCGCGCCGAGCCCGGCGACGCCGTGCTCGTCCTCGGCAAGGGGCACGAGCAGGGCCAGGACATCGCGGGCGTGGTCCGCCCGTTCGACGACAACGACGTGCTGCGCCGCGCCATCCTGCGGCACACCGCGGACACCCCGCAGGCCACCCCGAACGCTTCGAACGCTCCGACCGCACAGCCCAGTCCCGCAGCTCCGACACCTCACCGGACAGACAACCAGAACCGATGATCCCCCTCTCCCTCGCAGAGATCGCCGCCCTCACCGGCGGACGGCAGCACGACATAACGGACCCGGAAGCGCGGATCACCGGGCCCGTGGTGATCGACTCCCGCCAGGTGGGCCCCGGCAGCCTCTTCGCGGCCTTCGCCGGAGAGCGCGTCGACGGCCACGACTTCGCGCGCGGCGCCGTGGAGTCCGGCGCCACCGCCGTGCTCGCCACCCGCCCCGTCGGCGTCCCCTCGATCGTCGTCGACGACGTCACCGCGGCCCTCGGCGCCCTCGCCCGCCATACGGTCGGGAAGCTGGGCACCCAGGTCGTCGCCCTCACCGGATCCAGCGGCAAGACCAGCACCAAGGACCTCATCGCCCAGTTGCTGGAGCGGCTCGGGCCCACGGTCTGGCCGCCCGGCTCCTTCAACAACGAGATCGGGCTGCCGCTCACCGCGCTCCGCGCCGAGGCGGACACCCGCCATCTGGTGCTGGAGATGGGCGCCCGCGGCATCGGCCACATCCGCTACCTCGCCGGGCTCACCCCACCCCGTATCGGCGTCGTGCTCAACGTGGGCACCGCGCACATCGGGGAGTTCGGCGGCCGGGAGCAGATCGCCGAGGCCAAGGGCGAACTCGTGGAGGTGCTGCCACCGGCAGAAGAGGGCGGAATCGCTGTGCTCAACGCCGACGATCCGCTCGTCCGCGCCATGGCGTCCCGCACCCGTGCCCGCGTCACGCTCTTCGGCGAGGACGCGGATGCGGACGTACGGGCCGAGAACGTACGGCTCACCGAGCGCGGCACACCCGCCTTCACCCTCCACACCCCTACCGGGTGCGGTGACGTGACCATGCGGCTGTACGGTGAGCACCACGTGTCGAACGCGCTCGCCGCGGCGGCCGTCGCCCACGAACTGGGCATGCCCGCCGGGGACATCGCCACCGCGCTGTCAGAAGCGGGCACGCTCTCCCGTTGGCGTATGGAGGTCACCGAGCGCGCCGACGGCGTCACGGTCGTCAACGACGCCTACAACGCCAATCCCGACTCCATGCGGGCCGCGCTCCGCGCGCTGGCCGCCATGGGCAGCGGTCGTCGGACGTGGGCGGTGCTGGGCGAGATGGCCGAGCTGGGCGACGAAGCGCTCGCCGAGCACGACGCGATCGGACGGCTCGCCGTCCGGCTCAACGTCAGCAAGCTCGTGGCGGTGGGCGGCCAGGAGGCCGCCTGGCTCGACATGGGCGCCAAGAACGAGGGTTCGTGGGGTGAGGAGTCGGTGCACGTGTCCGACGCTGAGGCGGCCGTCGACCTGTTGCGCGGGGAACTGCGCGCGGGGGATGTCGTATTGGTGAAGGCTTCCCGTTCGGTCGGCCTGGAGCGCGTCGCCGAGGCGCTGCTCGCACACGAAGGGGCCGCCGCCCGATGAGGCAGATCCTCTTCTCCGGGGCCATCGGCCTCTTCCTGTCCCTGGTCGGGACCCCGCTGCTGATCAAGCTGCTGGCCAAGAAGGGCTACGGCCAGTTCATCCGCGACGACGGCCCCCGCGACCATCACAGCAAGCGCGGTACGCCCACGATGGGCGGCATCGCCTTCATCCTGGCGACGATCATCGCGTACGCGCTGACGAAGCTGATCACCGGCAGCGAGCCGACCTTCTCCGGCGTGCTGGTGCTCTTCCTCTTCGCCGGGATGGGCCTGGTCGGCTTCCTCGACGACTACATCAAGATCGTCAAGCAGCGCAGCCTCGGCCTGCGCGCCAAGGCGAAGATGTCCGGCCAGCTCATCGTCGGCATCGCCTTCGCCGTCCTCGCGCTCAGCTTCGAGGACGCCCGCAAGCTGACCCCGGCCTCCACCAAGCTCTCCTTCACCCAGGACTTCGGCTGGGCGCTGCCGCCGGTCATCTTCGTGGTCTGGGCGCTGTTCATGATCCTCGCGATGTCGAACGGCGTGAACCTCACCGACGGCCTCGACGGCCTCGCCACCGGCGCCTCGGTGATGGTCTTCGGCGCGTACGTCTTCATCTGCGTCTGGGAGTACCAGGAGTCCTGCGCCCACATGGCCACGGCCGGGCCCGGCTGCTACGAGGTACGAGATCCACTCGATCTCGCGGTCGTCGCGGCGGCCCTGATGGGCGCCTGCTTCGGCTTCCTGTGGTGGAACACCTCGCCCGCCAAGGTCTTCATGGGCGACACCGGCTCCCTCGCCCTCGGCGGCGCCCTCGCGGGCCTCGCCATCTGCTCCCGCACCGAGCTGCTGCTCGCCATCCTCGGCGGCCTCTTCGTCCTGATCACCATGTCCGTGGTCATCCAGGTCGGCTCCTTCCGGCTCACCGGCAAGCGCGTCTTCAAGATGGCGCCCCTCCAGCACCACTTCGAGATCAAGGGGTGGTCCGAAGTCCTTGTGGTGGTCCGCTTCTGGATCATCCAGGGCATGTGCGCGATCGTCGGCGTCGGCATCTTCTACGCGGGCTGGGCGGCGAGCAATTGAGCACCCGGGGATTCAAGGACCTCACCGAGCAGCTCGACGGCAAACACGTCACCGTCGCCGGGCTCGGCGTCAGCGGCATCCCGGCGGCCAAGGCCCTGCTGCGCCTCGGCGCCCGGGTCACGGCCGTCAACGGCGGCGACGGCGACGGGCCGCGCCGCCAGGCCGCCGAGCTGGAGGAGCTGGGCGCCGAGGTCCGCCTCGGCGACGACCGTACGCTGCCCGAGGGCACCGACCTCGTCGTCACCACCCCCGGCTTCAAGCCCGACAGCCCTCTCTTCCTGGCCGCCGCCGAAGCGGGCGTGCCCGTGTGGGGCGACGTCGAGCTGGCGTGGCGGCTGCGCGGGCCCGAGAGCCCGCCCTGGCTCGCGGTCACCGGCACGAACGGCAAGACGACCACCGTCCAGATGCTCGCCAGCATCCTGCGCGCCGCCGGGCTCCGCACGGCCGCGGTCGGCAACATCGGCGTCTCGCTCGTGGACGTCGTCCTGGAGCGCGAGCCGTACGACGGGCTCGACGTGCTGGCCGTCGAGCTGTCCAGCTACCAGCTCCACTGGGCGCCCAGCCTCCGCCCGCACTCGGCGGCCGTGCTCAACCTGGCCCCCGACCACCTCGACTGGCACGGCTCGATGAAGGCGTACGCCGCCGACAAGGGCCGCATCTACGAGGGCAACGAGGTCGCCTGCGTCTACAACGTCGCCGACCCGGCGACCGAGGAGCTGGTGCGCGAGGCCGACGTCGTCGAGGGCGCCCGCGCCATCGGCTTCACCCTCGCCGCCCCGGCGCCCTCGCAGCTCGGCGTGGTGGACGGCATCCTCGTCGACCGCGCGTTCATCGACGACCGTCAGAAGCAGGCGCAGGAGCTGGCCGAGGTCACGGACGTCACGCCCCCGGCCCCGCACAACATCGCCAACGCGCTCGCCGCGGCGGCGCTCGCCCGCGCGTACGGGGTCGCGCCCGCGGCCGTACGCGACGGGCTGCGCGCCTTCCGCCCCGACGCGCATCGGATGACCCATGTCGCCGACATCGGCGGCGTCGCGTACGTGGACGACTCCAAGGCCACCAACACCCACGCCACCGAGGCGTCCCTCGCGGCCTACGACTCCGTCGTGTGGATCGCGGGCGGCCTCGCCAAGGGCGCCACCTTCGACGAGCTGGTCGAGGGCGCCGCGCCCCGGCTGCGTGCCGCCGTCCTCCTGGGCGCCGACCGCCGGCTCATCGCCGAAGCCCTCGCGCGACACGCCCCGGATGTGCCCGTGGTCGACCTGGAGCGCACGGACACTGGGGCGATGGCGGCGGCGGTCCGCGAAGCGGCGGCCCTGTCACAGCCGGGGGATACCGTACTGCTGGCCCCCGCGTGCGCGTCGATGGACATGTACGTCAACTACAACGCACGGGGCGATGCGTTCGCCGAAGCGGTACGGGCACTGGCGAGCGAGACATAACCCGCAGGTCCGTCCCCGTGGACCGAGGCGCGGGTGAGACGGAGGGACACGGATGACGGCGCGATCCGCCAAACCGTCCGCGGCGCGGCGCGGAGCGGGACAGCCCGCGCCCGTGCGCCCGCCGCGCCGCCCGCGCCCCACCCGGGGCGCGGGAAGCACGGCCCTGGGCTCGCCCCGGAGGTTCTACGGCCGGGCGAAGCGCGCCTGGGACCGCCCCCTGACGGCGTACTACCTGATCCTGGGCGGCAGCCTGCTCATCACCGCGCTCGGCCTGGTGATGGTCTTCTCCGCCTCCCAGATCGAGGCGCTCCAGTCCGGCCTGGCGTCCACGTACTTCTTCCGCAAGCAGCTCGTCGCCGCCGTGCTCGGCACCCTGCTGCTCCTCGCCGCCTCCCGGATGCCGCTCAAGCTGCACCGGGCGCTGGCCTATCCGCTGCTCGCCGTCTCCGTGTTCCTGATGTGCCTGGTCCAGGTGCCGGGGATAGGGCACGCGGTGAACGGGAACCAGAACTGGATCTATCTCGGCGGCCCCTTCCAGCTCCAGCCCAGCGAGTTCGCGAAGCTCGCGCTGGTGCTGTGGGGCGCCGACCTGCTCGCCCGTAAGAGCGACAAGAACATGCTGACCCAGTGGAAGCACCTGCTGGTCCCGCTCGTCCCGATGTCCCTGCTGCTGCTCGGGCTCATCATGCTCGGCGGCGACATGGGCACGGCCATCATCCTCACGGCCGTCCTCTTCGGGCTGCTGTGGCTCGCGGGCGCCCCCACCCGGCTCTTCACCGGCGTGCTGGCCGCCGCGGCCGCCGCCGGTGCGTTCCTCATCACATCCAACCCCAACCGCATGTCCCGCCTCGGCTGTATCGGCGCGACCGACCCGGGGGCCAACGACCAGTGCTGGCAGGCGGTCCACGGGATCTACGCCCTGGCGTCGGGCGGCTGGTTCGGTTCGGGCCTCGGCGCGAGTGTGGAAAAATGGGGTCAACTACCCGAACCGCACACCGACTTCATCTTCGCCGTGACTGGGGAGGAACTCGGTCTGGCGGGGACGCTGTCGGTGCTCACTCTCTTCGCGGCTCTAGGCTATGCGGGTATCCGCGTGGCCGGACGTACGGAGGATCCGTTCGTGAGGTATGCCGCGGGAGGCGTGACCACCTGGATCACGGCCCAGGCCGTGATCAATGTCGGTGCGGTGCTCGGTCTGCTGCCGATCGCCGGTGTCCCGCTCCCGCTGTTCTCCTACGGAGGATCCGCCCTGCTGCCGACGATGTTCGCCGTCGGACTGCTGATCGCCTTCGCGCGCAGCGACCCGGCGGCGCGTGCGGCACTGGCCGTGCGGCAGCCCGCCCTGGGGCAGCGCTTGCTGCGGGGAGGGCTGGCAGGGAGAAGGAAGACGATGAGACGGCGCCCCGAACGGCGGCCGTCCGGAGAGCGGTGAATCAGAGTGCACGTCGTACTCGCCGGTGGGGGGACCGCCGGCCACATCGAGCCCGCGCTCGCCCTCGCGGACGCCCTGCGCAGGCAGGACCCGACCGTGGGGATCACGGCCCTCGGCACGGAGCGCGGACTTGAGACGCGCCTCGTCCCCGAGCGCGGCTACCAGCTCGAACTGATCCCGGCCGTGCCGCTGCCGCGCAAACCGACCCCCGAGCTGATCACCGTGCCGGGACGGCTGCGCGGCACGATCAAGGCCACCGAGCAGATCCTGGAGCGCACCAAGGCGGACTGCGTGGTCGGCTTCGGCGGGTACGTGGCACTGCCGGCGTATCTGGCCGCGAAGCGCCTCGGCGTCCCCATCGTCGTCCACGAGGCCAACGCCCGCCCGGGCCTCGCCAACAAGATCGGCTCGCGGTACGCGTACGCGGTCGCCGTCTCCACCCCCGACAGCAAGCTGCGCGGCGCGCGCTACATCGGCATCCCGCTGCGCCGCGCCATCGCGACCCTCGACCGCGCCGGGGCGCGCCCGGAGGCCCGCGCCTCCTTCGGCCTCGCGCCGAACCTGCCGACCCTGCTCGTCTCCGGCGGATCCCAGGGCGCCCGCAGGCTGAACGAGGTCGTGCAGCAGGCCGTCCCGCACCTCCAGCGCGCGGGCATCCAGGTGCTGCACGCGGTCGGGCCGAAGAACGAACTGCCGCAGGTGCAGCAGATGCCCGGAATGCCGCCCTATGTGCCGGTACCGTATGTGGACCGTATGGACCTCGCGTACGCCGCGGCGGACATGATGCTCTGCCGTGCGGGCGCGATGACCGTCGCGGAGCTGTCGGCCGTCGGGCTGCCCGCCGCCTACGTCCCGCTGCCCATCGGCAACGGCGAACAGCGGCTGAACGCCCAGCCGGTCGTCAAGGCCGGCGGCGGACTGCTCGTCGACGACGCCGAGCTGACGCCGGAGTGGATCCAGGGCAATGTGCTCCCGGTCCTCGCCGACCCGCAGCGGCTGTACGACATGTCGTGCGCGGCGGCCGAGTTCGGCCGCCCCAACGCCGACGAGCTGCTGGTCGGCATGGTGTACGAGGCGCTCGCGGCGCGTCGCCAGGGCTGACGACACCGCCCCTCGCGGGGCGACCGGAACAGTGGCGAAGAGGCAGGGGTGCGCGTGGCCGGACCGACCGGACCGACGAAGACCGCCGACCGGCGCCCGCGCGGAAGCGTGCGGGCACGGCCGGTGCCGGACTCCGGTTCCGGCGGAGGCCGGCCCGCGCGCTCCCGCCTGAGACCGCGGATGCCGGGCAGACGCGCCCTTCTGCTGACACTCGTCCTGGTGGTCCTGCTCGGAGGCTTCGCCGTCTACGCCCTCTACTTCTCGCCCTGGCTGCGTGTCGGGCACGTATCGGTCACCGGAAACCACAAACTGGGCAAGGCCGAGATCACCCGGGCCGCCGCCGTGCCCGAGGGCGACCCGCTCGCCACCGTCGACAGGACCGCGATCGCCCACCGCATCACCGGCGAGCTGCCACGCGTGGCACGCGCCGAGGTCGTACGGTCGTGGCCGGACGGAATCGGGCTCGAAGTGACCGAGAGACGTCCGGAACTGCTGATGAAAAGCGCCGGAAAATACGTCGAAGTGGACGCCGAAGGCGTGCGATTCGCCACAGTGGGCAGGCCCCCGAAGGGAGTTCCGCTTCTTGAACTGGAAGCCGAGCGTTCCGCGAGCCTGCGCCACTTCGGTGCGGCCCGCCTGCGCCGCGAGGCGGTGCGGGCCGCGGCGGCCCTCCCGGAATCCCTGCACCGCTCCACCCGCACGGTCCGGGTCAGCTCCTACGACTCCATCACCCTGGAGCTCTCCGGGGACCGGACGGTCCTGTGGGGCAGCGCGGAGCGCGGCAAGGCCAAGGCCAAGTCGCTTACCGCACTGATGAAAGCGGCCAAGGACGCGTCCCACTTCGACGTCAGCGTCCCCAGCGCCCCGGCGGCCTCGGGGAGTTGACGGTGGCGATTGTCGCCCGGCTCGGCGAAGTGGCTGGTCTCCGTCATCTTCCGGGCCGTGTCAGTTGACGGACGTCACCGCAGGCCAGCACCCTGGATGGCTACCGCCCGGCCTGATCACATAGGGTGAAAAGAAAAACGGGAGGTTCGGCGTGTTCGTTGAACACCCACCACTTGTCGACTTAGTGTCCGTTCCGGAGAGTCCAAGTAAGACAGGCACTGGTAACCCTAAACTTCACGCTTAGGGTTCGGGTCGGCGTTCGAACCGCCCCACAGGGATACGTAACTCGAGGCGAGAGGCCTTCGACGTGGCAGCACCGCAGAACTACCTCGCAGTCATCAAGGTCGTCGGAATCGGCGGCGGTGGCGTTAATGCCATCAACAGGATGATCGAGGTCGGTCTCAAGGGCGTCGAGTTCATCGCGATCAACACCGACGCGCAGGCCCTGTTGATGAGCGACGCCGATGTCAAGCTCGACGTGGGCCGGGAGCTCACGCGCGGCCTCGGCGCCGGGGCCAACCCCGACGTGGGCCGCAAGGCGGCCGAGGACCACCGCGAGGAGATCGAGGAGGTCCTCAAGGGGGCCGACATGGTCTTCGTGACGGCGGGCGAGGGCGGCGGCACCGGTACCGGCGGCGCGCCCGTGGTCGCCAACATCGCCCGTTCGCTCGGCGCCCTGACGATCGGCGTCGTCACCCGCCCGTTCACCTTCGAGGGCCGCCGCCGCGCGAACCAGGCGGAGGACGGCATCGCGGGGCTGCGCGACGAGGTCGACACCCTGATCGTCATTCCGAACGACCGGCTGCTGTCCATCTCGGACCGCCAGGTGAGCGTGCTCGACGCGTTCAAGTCCGCGGACCAGGTGCTGCTGTCCGGCGTCCAGGGCATCACCGACCTCATCACCACCCCCGGCCTCATCAACCTCGACTTCGCCGACGTCAAGTCCGTGATGTCCGAGGCGGGCTCCGCCCTCATGGGCATCGGCTCGGCGCGCGGCGACGACCGCGCGGTGGCCGCGGCCGAGATGGCGATCTCCTCGCCGCTGCTGGAGGCGTCCATCGACGGCGCCCGCGGCGTGCTGCTCTCGATCTCCGGCGGCTCCGATCTCGGCCTGTTCGAGATCAACGAGGCGGCGCAGCTCGTGAGCGAGGCCGCGCACCCCGAGGCGAACATCATCTTCGGCGCCGTCATCGACGACGCGCTCGGCGACGAGGTCCGGGTCACCGTCATCGCCGCCGGCTTCGACGGGGGCCAGCCGCCGTCGAAGAAGGGGGAGAAGGCGCTCGGTTCGAGCGCCCCCGCGTCCTCGTCGTCGGCACCCGCGCAGGCGCCCTCGTACAAGGAGGAGCCGCCCGCTCCCGAGCCGGAGCCCGAGCGCTCCTCCTCGTTCAGCGGCATCGGCACCGTCGCCCCGCGCGAGGAGGAGCCGTCGCGGCGCACCGAGCCCGCTCCGGTGAGCGAGGTTCCCCCGCCGCCGGAGGACTCCCCGCGCGTCCCGCCGCCGCCGCGTTCGTACCAGGACAGTCAGGCGGAAGAGCTGGATGTGCCGGACTTCTTGAAGTGATAGGCACGCAGGAGACGGTCAGCGGCGCGCATTTCGCCTTCACCGACAGGTGGGGCGGGGTGAGCGCCGCTCCGTATGAGGCCCTCAACCTCGGCGGCGCGGTCGGCGACGACCCCGAGGCCGTACGGACCAATCGCGCGCTCGCGGCCAAGTCCCTGGGGCTGTCCCCCGACGAGGTGGTCTGGATGCGTCAGGTGCACGGGCGCGACGTGGCCGTCGTGGACGCGCCCTTCGGCGAGGACCCGCCGCCCGTCGACGGGGTGGTGACGGCGCGGCGCGGGCTCGCGCTCGCGGTGCTCACCGCCGACTGCACCCCCGTGCTGCTGGCCGACCCGGTCGCCGGGGTCACCGGCGCGGCGCACGCGGGCCGTCCGGGGCTGCTCGCGGGCGTGGTCGGGGAGACGGTCGAGGCGATGAGGGGCCTGGGCGCGGAGCCCGCGCGGATCATCGCCCGTACGGGACCCGCGGTCTGCGGACGGTGCTACGAGGTGCCGGAGGCGATGCGCGACGAGGTGGCCGCCGCCGTTCCCGAGGCGTACGCGACGACGAGGCGGGGGACTCCCGCCGTCGACATGGCCGCCGGAGTGCGCGCGCAGTTGGCCCGGTCGGGTGTCACGGCATGGGAACAGTCGTCCGTGTGCACCCTCGAATCGGGGGACCACTTCTCGTACCGGAGGAACAAGGCCACCGGGCGTCTCGCGAGTTATGTCTGGATCGGGGTGGAGTGAGCCATGTCGGCGCGGAAGGCGGAACTCGCGGAGAATCTCGCCCGGGTGGAGGAGCGCATCGAGAGCGCTTGTGTCGCGGCGGGGCGTAAGCGGGAGGACGTCACTCTGGTCGTCGTGACCAAGACCTACCCGGCGAGCGATGTGCGGCTGCTGGCGGAGCTGGGGGTGCGGCACGTCGCCGAGAACCGCGACCAGGACGCCGCGCCCAAGGCCGCGGCCTGCGCGGACGCGGAGCTGAAGTGGCACTTCGTGGGCCAGCTCCAGACGAACAAGGCCCGCTCCGTGGCCGGTTACGCCGACTTCGTGCACTCCGTGGACCGGCCGAAGCTCGTCACGGCGCTCTCGGCGGCGGCCGTACGGAACGGGCGCGAGCTGGGATGCCTGGTCCAGGTGGCCTTTGACGTGGAGTCAGGGGACGTCGGGGCACGGGGTGGTGCGGCGCCGGACGCGGTCTCCGCGCTCGCCGACGCGGTGGCGGCGGCCGAAGGCCTCCGGCTCGAAGGTGTGATGACAGTCGCACCTCTGACCGGGCCCTATGCCGGAAGCCCTGGTCAGGCGTTTGCACGACTGAGGGAAATCTCAACCCGCCTGCGAGCGGCGCATCCTGCTGCGAACATGGTCTCGGCAGGGATGAGCTCTGATCTCGAAGAGGCGGTGCAGGCCGGTGCGACACATGTGCGCGTCGGCAGCGCGGTGCTCGGAGACCGACCCCGCCTCGGGTAACGTCGCCAAGCAAGTCGGACCACAGCACAAAATATGGTCATTTCCGCCAGGAAAATCCGAGCGGAGGGACTGCGTGGATCCTAGGCCACCGGTGAAGGTGACGGAGCCGATCCACCACAGAGCGGAGGACGCAGAGAATGGCCGGCGCGATGCGCAAGATGGCGGTCTACCTCGGCCTCGTGGAGGACGATGGGTACGACGGCCGGGGTTTCGACCCCGACGACGAGTTCGAGCCCGAGCCCGAGCCCGAACGGGACCGTCGGCGGTACCAGCCCGAGCAGTCACATCATTCCTTGCAGAAGACCGACCCCCACGAACCCGCGGAGCCCGCGCGGGTGGTGAATCCGCCCGCGCAGCGCGAGCGCGAACAGACGCCGCCCCCGGCGGTCGTCGGCGAAAGCGGACGATCCGGGAGAATCGCCCCGGTGGCATCCATCACACCTGAACGACAGAACCTGGAGAAGAGCGCGCCGGTGATCATGCCCAAGGTCGTGTCCGAGCGAGAGCCGTACCGGATCACCACGCTCCACCCCCGGACCTACAACGAGGCCCGTACCATCGGGGAACACTTCCGTGAGGGCACCCCGGTGATCATGAACTTGACGGAGATGGACGACACGGATGCGAAGCGACTTGTCGACTTTGCGGCCGGTCTGGTCTTCGGACTGCACGGAAGTATTGAGCGGGTGACGCAGAAGGTGTTCCTGCTGTCTCCTGCTAACGTCGACGTGACGGCGGAGGACAAGGCCCGCATCGCAGAGGGCGGGTTCTTCAACCAGAGCTGAGACGACAGGATCAAGGCAACAGGCCGCGAGGCCGGTACGAGGACCCAGGGGAGAGGGACGCGTAGATGAGAACCGCATTGGACGTGGTCCAAATCGCGCTGTACTGCTTCCTGCTCGTGCTGATCTTCCGGCTGGTGATGGACTACGTCTTCCAGTTCGCCCGGTCATGGCAACCCGGCAAGGCGATGGTGGTCGTTCTGGAGGCCACCTACACTGTCACCGATCCGCCACTCAAGCTCCTGCGGCGGTTCATCCCGCCGCTGCGCTTCGGGGGCGTGGCGCTCGACCTGTCCTTCTTCGTGCTCATGATCATCGTCTACATCCTGATCCAAGTCGTGGCCCAGGTGTGAACGATCCATATGGTCTTGCCGATATGCCGATGACTTACGTTGAGGTGAAGAGATGCCACTGACCCCCGAGGACGTACGGAACAAGCAGTTCACGACCGTCCGTCTCCGCGAAGGCTATGACGAGGACGAGGTCGATGCCTTCCTCGACGAGGTCGAGGCCGAACTGACCCGCCTGTTGCGCGAGAACGAAGACCTGCGTGCGAAGCTCGCGGCCGCCACGCGCGCCGCCGCGCAGAACCAGCAGCAGGGCGGGATGCGAAAGCCTCCTGAACCTCAGGATCAGCGCCCAGGCGGGGCCCCTGTGCCCGCCGCCATATCCGGTCCGCAGCCGGTGCCGCCCGGTCAGCAGGGCCCGCCCCCGCACCAGCAGGGCGGTCCCATGGGCGGCCCGCCGCAGCTTCCCGGTGGGCAGCCCGCGCTTCCCGCCGGCCCCGGTGGCCCGGGCGGTCCCGGCGGCCCCGGCCCGCAGGGCGGTCCGATGGGTCCGGGCGGCCCCGGTCCGCAGGGTGGCCCGATGGGCCCCGGCGGCCCCGGCCCGCAGGGTCAGCCGCCGCAGCAACAGCAGCCGCAGCCGCCCCAGCCGCAGATGCCCGGCCAGAACAACGACAGCGCCGCGCGTGTGCTGTCGCTGGCGCAGCAGACCGCCGACCAGGCGATCGCGGAGGCCCGTTCCGAGGCCAACAAGATCGTCGGTGAGGCGCGCAGCCGTGCCGAGGGCCTGGAGCGGGACGCCCGCGCCAAGGCGGACGCGCTGGAGCGGGACGCGCAGGAGAAGCACCGCGTGGCGATGGGCTCCCTGGAGTCCGCGCGCGCCACGCTGGAGCGCAAGGTCGAGGACCTGCGCGGCTTCGAGCGCGAGTACCGCACGCGGCTGAAGTCGTACCTGGAGAGCCAGCTCCGCCAGTTGGAGAACCAGGCCGACGACTCGCTGGCCCCGCCGCGGACCCCGGCGACGGCCTCCCTGCCGCCGTCCCCCGCGCCGTCGATGGCCCCGGCCGGTGCCGCGGCGCCCGCCCCCGCGGGCGCCGCGACCAGCGGTGGCGGCTCGATGGGCGGCCACCAGTCCATGGGCGGCAACAACCACTCCATGGGCGGTCCCGCCGGTGCCGCGGGCCCCGCGCACACCCAGGGCGGAGCCGGGCAGTCGTACGGCGGGCAGCAGCAGATGCAGCCCGCGATGACGCAGCCGATGGCTCCCGTCCGTCCGCAGGGCGGTCCGGCTCCGGCGCAGCAGGCGCCGTCGCCGATGCGGGGCTTCCTCATCGACGAGGACGATAGCTGAGCGTCTGACCTGACCCTCCGGGTCACAGCAGTTCGGGCCGGGCCCGAGAGCGAGTTTCCTTGCTCTCGGGCCCGGCCCGTTTCGCGTACGTCCGTGAGGGTGGGGGCG
>NZ_BAAAPE010000008.1:121492-258469 GCF_039530985.1 Streptomyces albiaxialis | reverse complement strand
CGTGCGGGGGGGGGCGGCCGGTGGGCGGGCGCCCGCCCACCGGCCGGGGTGCTAGGCCTTCTTCAGGCTGAAGGCCAGCGACAGGGACTCGTCCTCGAAGACCGGGGCCTCCGGGTCCGCCTCCTCGTACTCCGTGGCCAGGACCTCTTCCGCGATGAGCGCGGCGTGGTCCGTGAGGGCCTGGGTGACCTCGTCGTCCGAGGAGCGCCAGCGCAGGGAGATACGGTCGGCGACGTCCAGGCCCGAGTTCTTGCGGGCCTCCTGGACGAGGCGGATGGCGTCGCGGGCCAGGCCCGTGCGGCGCAGCTCCGGGGTGATCTCCAGGTCCAGGGCGACCGTCGCGCCCGAGTCCGAGGCCACGGACCAGCCTTCGCGCGGGGTCTCCGTGATGATGACCTCCTCGGGGGAGAGGGGCACCGGCTCGCCGTTGACCTCCACCGTGGCCGTGCCCTCGCGGAGGGCGACGGACAGCGCGGCGGCGTCCGCGTCGGCGATGGCCTTGGCCACGGCCTGGGTCTCCTTGCCGAAGCGGCGGCCCAGCGCGCGGAAGTTGCCCTTCGCCGTGGTGTCGACCAGGGAGCCGCTACCCGCCGGACCGGTGGAGGCTTCCGCGAGGGAGGCCAGCTCCGAGATGTTCAGCTCCTCCGTGATCTGGTCGCGCATCTCGGGGGAGAGGGTCTCGAAGCCCTGGGCCGCGACCAGCGCGCGGGAGAGCGGCTGCCGGGTCTTGACGCCGGACTCGGCACGCGTGGCGCGGCCCAGCTCGACCAGCCGGCGGACCAGCAGCATGTCCTGGGACAGCTCCGGGTCGATCTTGCCGAGGTCGGCCTCCGGCCACTCCGCGAGGTGCACCGAGTCCGGGGCGCCGGGCGTGACCGGAACGACCAGGTCCTGCCAGACGCGCTCGGTGATGAACGGGGTGATCGGCGCCATCAGCTTGGTGACCGTCTCGACGACCTCGTGCAGCGTGCGCAGCGCGGCCGGGTCGCCCTGCCAGAAGCGGCGGCGGGAGCGGCGCACGTACCAGTTCGAGAGGTCGTCGACGAAGGTGGACAGGAGCTTGCCGGCGCGCTGCGTGTCGTACCCGTCCATGGCCAGGGTGACCTGGTCGACGAGGGCATGCAGCTCGCTCAGCAGCCAGCGGTCCAGCAGCGGGCGCTTGTTCGGCGCCGGGTCGGTCTCGGAGGGGGCCCAGCCGGTCGTACGGGCGTAGAGCGCCTGGAAGGCGACCGTGTTCCAGTACGTCAGCAGGGTCTTGCGGACGACCTCCTGGATGGTGCCGTGGCCCACGCGGCGCGCGGCCCAGGGCGAGCCGCCCGCGGCCATGAACCAGCGCACCGCGTCGGCGCCGTGCTGGTCCATGAGCGGGATGGGCTCCAGGGTGTTGCCCAGGTGCTTGGACATCTTGCGGCCGTCCTCGGCGAGGATGTGGCCGAGACAGACCACGTTCTCGTACGAGGAGCGGTCGAAGACGAGGGTGCCGACGGCCATCAGCGTGTAGAACCAGCCGCGGGTCTGGTCGATGGCCTCGGAGATGAACTGTGCCGGGTAGCGCTTCTCGAACAGCTCCTTGTTCTTGTACGGGTATCCCCACTGGGCGAAGGGCATCGAGCCCGAGTCGTACCAGGCGTCGATGACCTCGGGGACGCGGTGCGCCTCCAGGGCGCAGCCCGGCTCGGGGCAGGTGAAGGTGACCGCGTCGATGAACGGGCGGTGGGGGTCCAGGCCCGACTGGTCGGTGCCGGTCAGCTCGCTCAGCTCGGCCAGCGAGCCGACGCAGGTGAGGTGGCCGTCCTCGCAGCGCCAGATGGGCAGCGGGGTGCCCCAGTAGCGGTTGCGGGACAGGGCCCAGTCGACGTTGTTGTCCAGCCAGTCGCCGAAGCGGCCGTGCTTGACGGAGTCCGGGAACCAGTTGGTGGCCTCGTTCTCCCTGAGGAGGGCCTCCTTGACCTGGGTCGTACGGATGTACCAGGACGGCTGCGGGTAGTAGATGAGGGCCGTGTGGCAGCGCCAGCAGTGCGGGTAGCTGTGCTCGTACGCGACGTGGCGGAAGAGAATGCCCCGCGCGTCCATGTCGGCGACGAGGTCCTCGTCGGCCTTCTTGAAGAAGGCGCCGCCCACGAGCGGCAGGTCCGGGTCGAAGGTGCCGTCGGGGCGCACGGGGACGACCGGCGTGATCCCGTTGTCCCTCGCCACGCGGAAGTCGTCCTCGCCGAAGGGTGCGAGGTGCACCATGCCGGTGCCGTCCTCGGTGGTGACGTACGTGTCGTTGACGACGAAGTGGGCGCCCGGGATGTCGACCAGCTCGAACGGCCGCCGGTACGTCCAGCCCTTCATCTCGGCGCCGGTGAAGCGCCGGTCCGTGGCGTGCCAGTCCTCGCCCAGGGCCTGCTCGACCAGGGGCTCGGCGACGACGATCTTGTCGGTGCCGTCGGTCGCGACCACGTACGTCACGTCGGGGTGCGCGGCGACCGCGAGGTTGGCGACCAGTGTCCAGGGCGTGGTCGTCCAGATCATCAGGTCCGCCTCGCCCGCCAGCGGGCCGGAGGTCAGGGGCATGCGGACATAGACGGACGGGTCGACGACCGTCTCGTACCCCTGCGCCAGCTCGTGGTCCGAGAGGCCGGTGCCGCAGCGGGGGCACCAGGGGGCGACGCGGTGGGACTGGACGAGGAGGCCCTTCTTGAAGATCTCCTTGAGGGACCACCAGACCGACTCGATGTACTCGGGGTTCATGGTGCGGTACGCGTCGTCCATGTCGACCCAGTAGCCCATGCGGGTCGTCAGCTCGGAGAAGGCGTCCGTGTGGCGGGTCACCGACTCGCGGCACTTCGCGTTGAACTCCGCGATGCCGTAGTCCTCGATGTCCTGCTTGCCGCTGAAGCCCAGCTCCTTCTCGACGGCCAGCTCGACCGGGAGGCCGTGGCAGTCCCAGCCCGCCTTGCGCGCGACGTGATACCCGCGCATGGTGCGGAAGCGGGGGAAGACGTCCTTGAAGACGCGGGCCTCGATGTGATGGGCGCCCGGCATCCCGTTGGCCGTGGGCGGGCCCTCGTAGAAGACCCACTCGGGGCGGCCCTCGGACTGTTCGAGGCTGCGGGCGAACACCTTGCTCTCGCTCCAGAAGTCGAGCACCGCGCGCTCCAGCGCTGGCAGGTCGACCTGGGCGGGCACCTGGTTGTATTGCATCGTCGGGGCTTCCTCCGGCGGACACGTCTGATCGTCTTCCGTCGGAGGGACGAGTGCGCCTGCCGGAGTCCGGCGGCGGCCCGCGGTACCACCCTCCTTGGCAGCGGAATCGGCGGTCCGCCCACTGCCCCCTCATTGGGAGTGACGCTGCCGGGTCTACTCGCTCCGGGGAGCTTTCTTCCGGCGGCTCCGGGGTGATTTTCACGTCGCGCTCGCCCCCGGGCTCTCACCGTCCCCGGGTCGCTCCTGGCCGCATACGGACGCTACTCGTCCCCTTCATCGCCTTTCGCCGCCCCCAGTGTACGGGGCCGCGCGGGCGGCGGCAGAGCGGTTTTCGGGCCGCCGGGCGGGGCACAACGCTTGCAGACCGGCGTGCCCCGTTGCCGTGCGCTTGAAGTCGATTTATCGTTCCGGTCACGTTTCGCGAGCAAGATCACAAAATGTGAAGGGGCCGCGGTCATGGTGGCGAGAGAGTCCGCCGCGAAGAAGACGGCAGCAGCGAAGAAGACCTCACACAAGGCCGCACCCGCGAAGAAGGCCGCGGCCGGGAAGACCGCGGCGAAGAAGACGGCCGCGAAGAAGACGGCCGCCAAGAAGACCGTGGCGAAGAAGACCGTGGCCAAGAAAGCGGTGGCGAAGAAGGCCGCGGCGAAGAAGGCTTCGGCGGGAGAGGAGACGGCACCACGCAGCGCGACGGCGGCCCGGAAGGCCGCCGCTCCGGCGAAGAAGACCGCATCGGCGGCCAAGGCGGCCCCCGCCGAGCAGAGTGCCGAGGCCGCAGCGAAGACGACGGGAGCCAAGACGGTGGCTGCGAAGAAGACTCCGGCGGCGACGAAGGACGAGACGGTGCCCTCCGCCCGTGCGGCGGACGCGGCGTCCCCCGGCGAGCTGGCCGTACGTCCCGGCGAGGACCCCTGGACTCCTGAAGAGGTCGACGAGGCGCGCGAAGGCCTGCGCGGCGAGGCCGTGCGGCTGCGCGCGGAGATCGCCTCCTCGGAGGAGGCACTGACCGGGCTGATGCGGGACTCCGGGGACGGCGCGGGGGACGACGATGCCGACACCGGTACGAAGAACATCACGCGCGAGCACGAGATGGCGCTCGCCGCCAACGCGCGCGAGATGCTCTACCAGACCGAGCGCGCGCTCGAACGGCTCGACGCGGGCACGTACGGCCTGTGCGAGAACTGCGGCAAACCTATCGGAAAGGCCAGGATGCAGGCGTTCCCCAGGGCCACTCTGTGCGTGGAGTGCAAGCAGAAGCAGGAACGCCGCTGAACGCGCTCGTACGCGTGTGTCGTACCCTCAACACGTGACAGAGGTGGAGCGGCCCATCGAGACGCCGGACGAGGGCACCGAAGGTCAATCCGGGGCGGCGCCGGCGAAGAAGCGGCGCATCGCCGTGCTCGTGTCGGTCGCCGGACTCGCCTTCGTGCTGGACCTGATCAGCAAGCTGATCGTGGTCGCCAAGCTGGAGAACCACGAGCCGATCGAGGTCGTGGGCTCCCTGCTGCGGCTCAACGTGATCCGGAATCCCGGCGCGGCGTTCGGCATCGGCGAGGCGCTGACCATCCTGCTGACGGCGATCGCCGCCGCCGTGGTCGTGGTGATCGCCCGTATCGCCCGCAAGCTCTACAGCACGCCGTGGGCCATCGCCCTGGGCCTCCTCCTGGGCGGCGCCTGCGGCAATCTGGTGGACCGCATCTTCCGCTCGCCCGGCGTCTTCCAGGGCGCGGTGGTCGACTTCATCGCCCCGACGCACTTCGCCGTCTTCAATCTGGCCGACTCGGCGATCGTGTGCGGGGGCGTGCTGATCGTGCTGCTGTCGTTCCGTGGGCTGGACCCGGACGGGACCGTGCACCGGGACTGAGGGCGCGAGGGCGCTCGGGTGTGCGGGCGCTCGGGCGTGCGGGCGCGTCAGCGCTTCGGCGGGACCGTGAACCTGACGCCGTAGCCGCCGTCGAGAGCGCGGGTGGCCGTCGCGCGGACGCCGTTCGCGAAGGTGTGGCTCTCGCCGGGGCGGAACGGGGCGTCCGAGAGTTCGGCCAGCTCCGTGGGGAGGCGGTCCGCGCAGTCCGGGCCGCCGCCGCTGCGGGGGTGGGCGTCGACGACGCGGACCGGGCCCCGGCCCGTGGGGACGCGGGAGTCGACCGTGTAGAGCAGGACGCCCTCGGCGCAGATGTCCGCGTCGAGGCCCTCGCGGGTGCGGGCCTCCGCGACGAGGGCCGTGTGGCGGCCCGTACGGACGACGGCGAGGCGGGCGCCGGGGGAGCCGACGGGCGAAAGGGTGTGCTCCGTCGTGCCGGGAGAGGTCACGCAGCCGACGTCGCGGGGCGGGATCCAGCCGAACTTCCACTTGTGCCAGCCGAGCAGGTCCGAGATGCCCGCCATGCTCATGGTGTCCCAGCCGCCCGCGTACTCGACCGAGGCGCCCTTGCGGACGTTGTAGAGGTCGGGCAGGCCGTAGAGGTGGTTGGCCTCGTGGACGAAGTTGCCGCGCTGCCAGAGCGCGGAGTCGCCGGTGCGGCCGAAGATCAGTGCCGCCGAGTTCACGCGGGCGCGGCCCGAGCGCAGGGTCGGGAAGGTGTGGGCCTGGGAGACGGTCGGGGCCGCGGGGACGTTGGCGTCGGCCACCACGTAGACCAGGTCGGCACCGCCGAGGCGGACGCCCTGGGCGCGGGCCGCGTCGAGGGCCTCCTGCACGTACTGCCGCATCAGGGGGGTGGGGACGCCGCGCGCTATGCCGTACGAGGACCAGGGGCGCGGCATCCGTATCCAGTGCGGCGTGGGGGAGAGGCGCAGGCGGTACTTCCCGTACGAGGCCCGCTTGAGGTACGCGTCCCCGTAGCGCGAGAAGAACGCGGCGCGGGCGGCGGCCGGGGTGACGGCGGGCAGGTCGCTGAAGTCGACCATCAGCATCAGGGCCCGCTTCTCGCCGCGCGGGCGGACGAAGCCGGGGCGTACGGGGCCCTCGCCGGTGCCCCGGGGCGCGTCTATCGCGCACGCCCCGGCGGTCGCCGAGGGCGTGGCCGTGCTCACCGGGGTCAGCGCGAGGCCCGCCGTGGCCAGGGCCGTGGTCACGGTCAGCGCGGTCCTGCCCGTCGGTCGCCGGTGCCGCCGGCGGCGCTCGTTGCGCGAGGTCATGACGCGCTCCCCTCGGATTCCGGCTCTGCGAGCCACCGTCGTGGGGAGCGGGCCCCGTCGCATTCCGGCGCGTGCCAGGCGGGTGAGGCCTCCGGGACGGTCTCCCGCGGCCCGCGTAGGCCGCGCGGGTGAGGGCGGACGGGGCGCGTCCGGCATACTCGATCAGGTGAGCACGCTTCCTGAGACCCGCACCCTGCCCGTTCCGGACGGCCTCGAAGGCGAGCGCGTCGATGCCGCGCTCGCCCGGATGTTCGGTTTTTCGCGTACGAAGGCCGCCGAGCTGGCCGCGGGCGGGAAGGTGCTGCTGGACGGCGCCCCGGCCGGGAAGTCCGACCGGGTCACCGGCGGCGCCTGGCTGGAGGTCGAGATGCCGGAGGCGCCGCAGCCCGTGCGGGTCGTCGCGGAGCCGGTCGAGGGGATGGAGGTCGTCCACGACGACGAGGACATCGTCGTGATCGTCAAGCCCGTCGGGGTCGCGGCCCATCCGAGCCCGGGGTGGACCGGGCCGACCGTGATCGGCGGGCTCGCCGCCGCCGGGTTCACGATCACGACGTCCGGCGCCGCCGAGCGCCAGGGCATCGTGCACCGGCTCGACGTCGGCACGTCGGGGCTGATGGTCGTCGCCAAGTCCGAGCGGGCCTACACGCTGCTCAAGCAGCAGTTCCGCGAGCGGACCGTCGACAAGCGGTACCACGCGATGGTCCAGGGCCACCCCGACCCGCTCAGCGGCACCATCGACGCGCCCATCGGCCGCCACCCCCAGCACGACTACAAGTGGGCGGTCACCGCCGAGGGCAAGCCGTCGGTGACGCACTACGACCTGATCGAGGCGTTCCGCGCCGCGAGCCTCCTCGACATCAAGCTGGAGACGGGGCGCACGCACCAGATCCGCGTGCACATGGCCGCGCACCGCCACCCCTGCGTCGGCGACCTGACGTACGGGGCCGACCCGACGCTCGCCAAGCGGCTCCGGCTGGAGCGGCAGTGGCTGCACGCGATGCGACTCGGCTTCGAGCACCCCGCCGACGGCCGCTGGGTCGAGTACGAGAGCGCGTACCCCGAGGACCTGCAGAGGGCGCTGGACAGGGTGCGGGCCGAGAGCGCGTAACCGGAGAGGGACAGGTCGGACAGAACCCGTGGATCAGCTCGCCCTCTTCTTCGCACTGCTGCTCGCCGCCGTCGTGATGGTCCCCGTCGGGGACCGGCTCGGGCTCCCCGCGCCCGTTCTCATGACCATCTTCGGCGGGGTGCTCGCGCTCATCCCGTCGGTGCCGAACGTCTCGCTGCCGCCCGAGTACATCCTGCCGCTCGTGCTGCCGCCGCTGATATACGCGGCGGCGCAGCGCACGTCCTGGCGGCAGTTCGCCGCGAACAAACGGCCGATCTTCCTGATGGCGGTCGCCCTCGTCTTCGTGACGACCGCCGTCGTCGCCTTCGTGGCCGACGCGCTCGTGCCGGGGCTCGGGCTCGCCGGGGCCGTCGCGCTGGGCGCGCTCGTCGCGCCGCCCGACCCCGTCGCCGCGACCGCCGTCGCGGGCAGCGTCGGACTGCCGCGCCGCCTCGTCTCCGCACTGGAGGGCGAGGGGCTCTTCAACGACGTGACCGCGATCACCCTCTACCACGTCGCCATCGCCGCCGCCGTGACCGGCTCCTTCTCGCTGGGCGGCGCCGCGGGGGAGCTGGTGCTGTCGGGCGTCGTGGCGGTGGTCGTCGGGCTGGTGCTGGGCTGGACCGCCAACAAGCTGATGGGCTACCTCGGCGACGCCACGCTCCAGACGGGGCTGACGCTGCTGGTGCCCTTCGCCTCGTACGTGCTGGCCGAGGAGCTGATGGGCTCCGGCGTCCTCGCCGTGCTCGTCACCGCGCTCTACCTCTCCTCCGGGCACGCGGTCGACGCGGACGACGTGCAGGGGCGGCTGGCCGGACAGACGTTCTGGCCGATCGTGGACACGCTCGTGACCGGGGTCGCCTTCGGGCTGATCGGACTGGAGCTGCACACGGTCGTGGGGACCGTGCGGAGCGAGTGGGAGCAGCTCCTCCCGGCCGCGCTGGCGGTCGTCGGCGTCGTCGTGCTCGTACGGCTGATGTGGCTGCTGCCCACCGCGTGGCTCGCGCAGCGGCTGCACCGGCGGAAGGACCTGGACGAGGACATCCCCGCCAACTGGCGCGAGACGGTCGTCGTGTGGTGGTCCGGGATGCGCGGCGTGGCCTCGGTCGCCCTGGCGCTGGCGGTGCCGCTGAGCGTGGACTCCGGCGCGGCCTTCCCCGGGCGCGACGCGATCGTCTTCGTCGCCTTCGCGGTCGTCCTGGTGACGCTCGTCTTCCAGGGGCTGACGCTGCCGTGGCTGGTGAAGCGGCTCGGCGTACGGACGGACAGCGCCGGTGAGCGGGAGCTGGAGCGGCAGTTGGCGATGCGGTGCGCGAAGGCCGCGCGGCGGCGGCTGAAGGAGATCGAGGAGGTCGAGGATCTGCCGGAGGAGGTCTCCGAGGCGCTGGCGCGGCGCGCGTGGGACGTGGGGGCGCGGATCTCGCCCGACATCGTGGACGAGGAGCGGCGCGCGGCCCACGTCCAGCGGGTCGCCCGCCTCAAGAAGATGCGCCGCCTCCAGGGCGAGCTTCTCTCCGCCGCGCGCCACGAGGTCCTCGCCGCCCGCGGCGAACCCGGCGTCGACCCCGAGGTCGTGGACCGAGTCCTCCACCAGCTCGACCTGCGGAGCTTCCGGGGAGTGTGAGGGGCCGCCCTCGACAGGGTGCCGGGGTGCCCGGGTGCCCGGTCCGTCGGGTTACAGCAGCTTCTCCGGCTCCTTCGTCAGGCGGATGCCCGGGAGCGCCTCGGGGTGGGTGTCCTTCAGCCAGGTGAGGAGGGACTCGCGGACGTGGCAGCGCAGGGTCCACAGGTCGTCGGAGGTGCGGGCCGTCATCGCGGCGCGTACCTCCAGCGTCGTGTGGGTGCTGTCGGTCACGACGAGGCTCCAGCTCCGGCCGTCCCAGTGGTCGCTGGCGCGGATGATCTCCTCGGTCTTCCCGCGGATCTTCTCCACCGGCGCCGCGTGGTCGAGCTGGAGGTAGACGGTGCCGGTCTGCTGGGGGCCGCCGCGGGACCAGTTCTCGAACGGCTTGCTCGTGAAGTACGACACCGGCATCGTGATGCGGCGCTCGTCCCAGGTGAGGATGACCAGGTAGGAGACGGTGATCTCGTCCACCGTGCCCATCTCGCCGTCGACCACCACCTCGTCGCCGATCCGCACCATGTCGCCGAACGCGATCGACAGCCCCGCGAAGAGGTTGCCCAGCGTCGACTGGGCGGCGATACCGGCGACGATGCCCAGGACACCGGCGGAGGCCAGCATCGAGGTGCCGAACGTCTTCATGCCGGGGAACTGGAGCAGGACGGCCGCCACCGCGATGACCGTCACCACCGCCGTCACCAGCCGCTGGATCAGCGTGAGCTGCGTGCGGACCCGGCGTCCCCTGGCGGGGTCGTGCGTCGAGCCCGCGTACCGGGTGGCGGCCGTCTCCGTTATGGCGGCGACCACCCGCAGGATCAGCCACGTCGAGCCCGCGATCAGGATGATCGTCATCCACAGGTCGACGGTCTCCCTGTGGTCGGCCTTGGCCAGATGCGTGCTGTCGAAGAAGCCGCTCACCAGCGCGACGAAGAGCACCGCCTGGAGCGGGAACCGGCCGCGCCGCAGCAGCCCCCACATCGGGGTCTCGGGGTGCCGCGTGTCGAGGCGGACCATCAGCCGGTCGACGGCCCAGGCGAGGACGTACGCCAGCACGAGCGCGCCACCGAAGACGATGACCGGTCGCAGTACGTTCTCCATTCGTCTCATTCCTTGGGTCCGAGGGGGAAGGCCACCGAAGACCGTACCTGGCACCATGAGGGGAAACTCGACCTAGGGCGCTCCCACGGCGCTCTTTGTGAAGGATGTGACACTCGTGGCCACCGTCGTGCTGTTCCACTCCGTCTACGGCCTGCGGCCGGCCGTGCACAGCGCGGCCGAGCGGCTGCGGGCCGCCGGACACGAGGTGCACACTCCGGACCTCTTCGACGGGCGCACCGCGCCGTCGATCGAGGAGGGCATGAAGCTGAAGGACGAGTTCGGGCGCGACGAGCTGCTCCGACGCGCGATCACCGCGACGGCCCCGCTCTCCGAGAAGGGCCTGGTCTACGCCGGGTTCTCGCTCGGCGGCGCCATCGCGCAGAACCTCGCGCTGGGCGACGCGAAGGCACGCGGGCTGCTGCTCCTGCACGGCACCTCGGACATCGCCGAGGACGCCGCGGTCGACGACCTGCCGGTCCAGCTCCACGTCGCCGACCCCGACCCCTTCGAGCCGCACGACTGGCTCTCCGCCTGGTACCTGCTGATGCGCAGGGCGGGGGCCGACGTCGAGGTCTACCGGTACCCGGGCGCCGGGCACCTCTACACGGACGACGGGCTGGACGACTACGACAAGGAGGCCGCCGAGGGCACCTGGCACACCGCGCTCGGCTTCCTCGACTCCCTGGACTAGGCCCGGACGCCTAGGGCTTGCGGCAGCGGCCCGTCGGCTCCGAGCCGTGCGGCTGGCAGATGTACGGGCGGTCGGCCGCGTCGTCGCTGACGTACCGCCCGACGCACGCGTCGGAGCCGGTCAGGCCCTTGGAGCGGCACCAGTCGGCGGCGGCCTTCCCGTCGGGGAACGGGGCGGGGCGGTAGAACATCCAGTACCCCGGGCGCAGCGAGGCCCGCTTGTCGCTGTCGAGCCAGCGCACGGGCCCCGCCTTGGCGGTGAGCCGGGAGTTCATCTTCGCGCGGGCCTCCGGCCCGTCGGCCTTGGCTACCGAGCCGAGCTGCGCCACCCACACGTTCCGCGGCGGACCGCCCCCGCCCGGCTTCGGGGGCTCGGGCTTCTTCGTGGTCGGCGTCGGCTCCGGGGAGTCCTTCCCGCCGTCCTGGCCGTCCCGGCTCTTGCCGGGGGTCGGGGTCGGCGTGCTCTCGCCGTTCTCCGAGGGACTGGCCTCACCGGGCTCCTCGGTCGCGGGCGCCGCGCTCGCGCCGCCCTTCGCGTCCCCTCCGTCCTCGTCGCCGGGGCGCGTCAGCAGATAGGTGCCGCCCGCGACGAGCGCCGCCGCGACGACCGCGCCCACGATCGCGAGGGGCGCCCGGCTCCGGCGCCGTACGGGCGGAGAGCCCGACGGCATCGGCTGCGGCGGTGTCGGCACCTCCGCGGGACCGGGCGGCGGCGGTGCGCTCAGGGCCGTCTCCGTCGGTACGTACGCGACCGCGCCGCGCCCCTCCTCGACGTCCGCCAGCATCCGGTCCAGCGTCTCGGCGTCCGGCCGCGCGGCGACGTCGCGGACGAGCAGCGCGGTGAGGACGGGCGTCAGCGGGCCGCTGCGCACGGGCGGCGGCACCGGCTCGTCCAGGACGGCCGCCAGCGTCGAGAGCGTCGTGGGGCGGCGCAGCGGGCTGTGGCCCTCGGCGCAGACGTAGAGCGTCATGCCCAGCGACCACAGGTCGCTCGACGGGTCGTCGTCGCCGCGGATGCGCTCCGGCGCGATGTACTCGGGCGAGCCGAGGAACTCGCCGGTCTGCGTCAGCGTCGAGGAGCCCTGCAGTGCGGCGATGCCGAAGTCGGTCAGCACGGGCGAACCGTCGGCGCGCAGCAGCACGTTGGCCGGTTTCACGTCGCGGTGCTGGATCCCGGCGGCGTGCGCGGTGCGCAGCGCGCCCAGCATCTGGCGGCCGATACGGGCCGCCTCGATCGGCTCCAGCGGCCCGTTCTCGATCCGGTCCTGGAGCGTGTCGCCGGGCAGCAGCTCCATCACCAGCCAGGGGTACGGCCGTTCGTCCACGATGTGGTGGATCGTCACCACCCGCGGATCGTTGAGGCGGGCCAGGGCGCGCGCCTCGCGCAGCACGCGCTCGCGCAGCGTCCTGCCCGCCTCGGAGTCGGCCGCCTGTTCGGGATCGAGCGAGGGATCGGTCGGGCGGACCTCCTTCAGGGCCACCTCGCGGTGCAGCGCGGTGTCCCGCGCGCGCCACACATGCCCCATGCCGCCGCTGCCGAGCCGCTCCAGCAACTCGAAGCGGCCGTCGACGATCTGTCCCTGTTCACCCCCGGCCATGGGCTCAGCGTACGGGCTGATCCGTCTTCTGGACGCGCTGACTGCCCGATACCGTCCGGTAGGAACGACGGAGTTCGGACGTGGCGTTCTTGTCGGCCTTGTCGGACAGGACGAAGTAGTCCATCTGCGCCCGTTCCGCTGTCAGGTCCAGCACGCCGTAGCCGTGCGAGTCCATGTCCACCCAGCGGACATGGCGGTTGGCCGCGCGGACGGCCGCCTCGGCGACGCCGGAGATCGTGTCGGGCGCGACGTTCAGCACGTCGTCCAGGTTGTCCGAGGTGACGGACGTGATCACGAACTCGGTGGCGACGGGCGCCTCGCGGGGGTAGTCGGCGGCCCGTACGGGCACGTCGTTCGCCCAGCTCATGTGGATGTCGCCGGTGAGGAAGACGGTGTCCTCGACCCGGTTGTCCCGCAGGTGGGTGAGGAGTTCGCGGCGGTCGTCCGTATAGCCGTCCCACTGGTCGGTGTTGACGGCCAGGCCCTCCTTCGGGACGCCCAGCAGCTCGGCGAGCGGGCCGAGGAACTTCGCGGGCACCGAGCCGAAGGCGACCTGGGAGACCATCACCGAGTTGCCCACGAGCTTCCAGCGGGCGCGGGATTCGGTGAGGCCCTTCTTGAGCCAGGCGAGCTGCTCGCGCCCGGTGAGGGTGCGGTCCGGGTCGTCGATGTCGCCGCCGTCGCCGACGGACGCCTGCGCGTCGCGGAACGAGCGCAGGTCGAGCAGGTGCAGATCGGCGAGGTCGCCGAAGCGCAGCCGCCGGAAGGTGGTGCCCGCGGTGGAGGGGCGCACCGGCAGCCACTCGAAGTACGCCTGCTTGGCCGCGGCGACCCGGTCCTTCCAGGCGCCCTCGGTGGCCGGGTCGTGGTTGCCCGCGCCGCCCGACCAGGCGTTGTCGGCGAACTCGTGGTCGTCCCATATCGCGACGAGCGGGTGCGCGGCGTGCATCGCCTGGAGGTCGGCGTCGGCCTTGTAGTGGCCGTGCCGGACGCGGTAGTCGGCGAGGGAGAGGATCTCGTGCTCGGGTTCGACCCCGCGCACGACGCCGTCGCCCTCCGGGTACTCGCCGGTCCCGTACTCGTAGATGTAGTCGCCCAGGTGCAGCACCGCGTGCAGGTCCGTACGGGCCGCGAGGTGGCGGTACGAGGCGAAATAACCGCCCTCGTAGTTCGCGCAGGAGACCACGCCGAAGCGGAGGTTGCCGGCGGGCGTGCCCGCCGCGGGGGCCGTACGGGTGCGTCCGGCGGGGGAGCGGACGCCGTCGGCGGTGAACCGGAACCAGTACGTGGTGGCCGGGGCCAGGCCGCGCACGTCGGCCTTCACGGTGTGGTCGGCGGCGGCCTCGGCCTTGGCGGAGCCGCGCCTCACGATCTCGGCGAACTCCTTGTCCGCGGCGACCTCCCACGCGACCTCGACCGGGGCGCCCTTGCCGGAGCCGGGGACGGCGCCGGGCTCGGGGGTGACGCGGGTCCACAGCAGGACGCCGTCGGGGAGGGGGTCGCCGGAGGCGACGCCGTGCAGGAACGCGGGCTTCCGCGCGTCGGAGGGCGCCGCCGCGCTCGCGTCGGGCGCGGCACCCGCCAGCGGCAGCAGCGCGGCACCCGTCACCCCGGCGGCACCGGCGACGACGGCGCGTCGGCGGGGCGTGCGCGGGGCGGCCGGGGCGGTGGCGGCGGTCGGTTTCTGAGGTCTCTCGGGGCTCGTGGAAGTCACGAGCAGTCATGTTACGTACGGGTACGCGTGAGGGGCAGGCCTCTTGTCGCCAAGTGGCCCGCCCCTCGCGTGCGTTCCCGGGACGTTCGTGCGCGCGTCCCGGAACGCTTACTTCTTCTTCTCGCCCGAGTCCTCGCCCGAGCCGCTGGGCGTCACGTCGACGCCCATCTTCTTCAGGTCCTTGACCAGGTCCTGCGGCTCGGTCTTCTTGCCGTCGACCTTGATCGTGGGCGTGCCCTGGATCTCCGCGCCGTTGAAGCTGGCGATCATGTCGTCCGCCCACTTCTTGTACTTGGTGCCCTTGACCGCCTTCTCGAACTTCTTGTTGTCCTTCAGCTCGGGGACCTCGTCCGACACCTTGAGCAGGTACTTGTTGTCGGCGAACTTGTCCTCCTGCTCCGGCGGGTGGAACTCCTTGGAGTACAGCACCTTGTGGTACTCGGTGAACGCCTTGACGCTCACGGCCTTGGCGGCGCCCAGCGCACGGGCGGCGTTCCTGGAGCCCTTGCCGCCCATGTTGTCGTCGATGATCGAGCCGAGGTGGATACGGAGCTTGTACTTGCCCTCGTCGGCGCCCTTCTGCAGCGACTCGCCCATCGCCTGCTCGAACTGGGCACACGCCGGGCAGCGCAGGTCCTCGTAGACGTCGATCGTCTTCTTGGCCTTGCCGCCGCCCGTGGTGACGGCCATGTCGGCCCCGCTGGACTCCTTCTCGTTCATCTTCGCGACGCCGACACCGACGCCGGTGACGAGCGCGAGGACACCGACGACCGAGCCCGCGACGATCAACTGCCGCCGGGTCCGCTCCTTTTTCGCCTGCTTCTCGCGCTCGATGCGCAGCCGCTCGCGTGCCTGACGCTTGGCTTCCTGGCTGTTGCGCTTGCTCATGTCTGGTCTTCTCCGTGGATGTGTACGCGCGCGGTGGGGCGCGCGGCGTATCTGTGGTCTGGGGACGGCGGACCACGCGCGGTCACGGACGGGATCGGGGAGGGATCCCGCGGCCGGTCACGGGGACTGGAGTCGCGCGGTCACGCTGCGGAGGCGGCCCAGGAGGGCGGCCCGCGGCGGTGTACGGAGTGGGTGAGCAGGGGCAGCGACCGCTCGGTCCTGACCGGCCGGAAGCGGGGCGCGCGCACGGGGCCCGCGGGCGCCGCCGTACGGCACACGGCGAAGGCGATCCGCAGCGGGCGGAACGCGGTCGCCGCGGCGGCGCGCAGCAGCCGTGCCACGGCTGCCTCGCCGCGGCGCAGCCAGACGGCGGCGAGCAGCCCGACGCCCAGGTGCGCGGCGAGCAGCAGCCAGGGCACGGCGGGGTCGGCGCCCAGCGGGACCGGGCCCGCGCCGCCGCCCTGCGCGGCCATGCGCGCCAGGGGCGTGCCGACGCCGCCCCCGCCGCAGAGCAGATCGACGCCGACCGAGCGCAGGGGCCCGGTGACGGGGCCGCCCGCCTGTCCGTAACAGGCGTGCTGGCCCGTGGTGAAGACCGTGTCGGCCGCCAGCTCCAGCGGGATCAGCAGCGCGGCGATCCCCGCGAAGCCGCGCTCGCGGTCCGCGAAGGCGAACGCGAGCAGGAAGACCCCGGCGGCGATGGCCGCGAAGGCGGTGAGCGGGACCGGCGCTCCGGAGAGCAGGACATGAGCGCCCGCGGACAGCGTGACGCAGAGCGCGGTGAAGACCGCCGCCCTCGCTGTCCTGATCCCTGCCGCCGCCATGTCGGCCGTACCTCTCGCCATCGTCGCCCGAGTCTGCCATGCGAACCGGTAAGCGGCCCCTAAAGGGACGAGGGTCCGCCAGTTCCTTTCCCGGGGTACAGGCTTTCCCCGCGCTCTACAGGCCCGGTATCCGGCCGTTACGGAACAGGTCGAGGAAGATCTGGTGGTCCCGGCGGGCCGTCGCGCCGTACGCGTGCGCGAACTCGACGAGCATCTCCGCGAAGCCCTCCTCGTCCTTGGCGACGGCCGCGTCGATGGCCTGCTCGGTGGAGAACGGCACCAGGCTGTGGCCGCTCTCCGCTTCGTCGGCCGCCGCGTGCATGGCCGCCGTCGCGCGCCCGAGGTCGGCGGTGACCTGGCCCATCTCCTCGGGGTCGGCGAGGTCGGACCAGTCGAGATCCACCGCGTACGGCGAGACCTCGGCGACGAGCTGGCCCGTCCCGTTCAGTTCCGTCCAGCCCAGCCACGGGTCGGCGTGGGCCTGGAGGGCGCGCTGGGAGATCACGGTGCGGTGGCCCTCGTGCTGGAAGTACTCCCGGATCGCGGGGTCGGTGATGTGCCGCGAGACGGCCGGGGTCTGGGCCTGCTTCATGTAGATGACCAGGTCGTTCTCCAGCGCGTCGCTGTGGCCCTCCAGCAGGATGTTGTACGAGGGCAGGCCCGCGCTGCCGATCCCGATGCCGCGCCGCCCGACGACGTCCTTGACGCGGTGCGCGCCCTGCCGGGAGCGGGTGGTGCCGGGGAGGGTGTCCAGATAGGCGTCGAAGGCCGTCAGGACCCGGCGGCGGGTGTCGTCGTCCAGCTCGCTGGCGCCGCCGCCCGGGGTGAAGCGGCGCTCGTGGTCGCGGATCTCGGTCATGGTGCCGAGCAGCCCGAAGCGGGTGTTGGACCGCGCGGCGCGCAGCGCGTCCAGCACCGGGCCGCTGGCCGTGTCCAGGCTGAGCGCGGCGGCCTCGGCCTCCCGGGCGCCGGAGGCGAGGACGCGGATCCGCTCCCGGTACGCGTGGGCGTAGACCCGCACCAGCTCGGTGATCTGGGCGTCGCTGAGCGCCTTGCTGTAGCCGAGGAGGGCGATCGAGGCGGCGAAGCGCTTGAGGTCCCAGGTGAAGGGGCCGACGTAGGCCTCGTCGAAATCGTTGACGTTGAAGAGCAGGCGGCCCTGGGCGTCCATGTACGTGCCGAAGTTCTCGGCGTGCAGATCGCCGTGTATCCAGACGCGGCTCGTGCTCTCGTCGAGGAACGGGCCGCCGTGCTGCTCGCCGTCCAGGTCGGCGTAGAAGAGGCAGGCCGTGCCGCGGTAGAACGCGAAGGCGGAGGCCGCCATCTTGCGGAACTTGACCTGGAAGGCGGCGGGGTCGGCGGCGAGCAGCTCGCCGAAGGCCGTGTCGAAGACGGTGAGGATGCGCTCGCCGCGGGTCTCGGTGTCGTCAGCCATGGTGAAGGGATGCTCTCCGGGTGCGCCGATGGATGCGGGGGCCGCGCGCGTGCGGGGCCGAGGTGTCAACGTACTCGCACTCGGCGGAGTGCCCGCCGGGGGTGGCCGGGGTGCCCGGAGGTCCCTGGGGGTGCCCCGAGTGCCCCGGACTGTCGGTGCCGGGTCGTAGACTCCTCAGTCGTCCTGGAAGACCGTGCTCGGAGGTGTGCCTCGTCGTGACCCAGCAGCCCTTTACACATCTGCATGTGCACACTCAGTATTCGCTGCTGGACGGCGCCGCGCGCTTGAAGGACATGTTCAACGCGTGCAACGAGATGGGTATGTCGCATATCGCGATGACCGACCACGGCAATCTGCACGGGGCGTACGACTTCTTCCACTCCGCGAAGGACGCGGGCATCACGCCCGTCATCGGCATCGAGGCCTATCTCGCCCCGGACCACCGCAGGAACACCCGTCCGGTGAAGTGGGGCACCCCCCACCAGAAGCGCGACGACGTGTCCGGTAACGGTGCGTACACGCATATGACCATGTGGGCGCGGAACGCGACGGGACTGCACAATCTCTTCCGCGCCCAGTCCCGCGCGAGCCTGGAGGGCTTCTTCCGCAAGCCCCGTATGGACCGCGAGCTGCTCGCGGAGTACGCGGACGGGCTGATGGCCACCACCGGCTGCCCCTCGGGTGAGGTCAGCACCAAGATCCGGCTCGACATGGAGGACGAGGCTCTCCAGGCCGCCGGGGAGTACCAGGACATCTTCGGCAAGGAGAACTTCTTCGTCGAGCTGATGGACCACGGCATCGACATCGACAAGCGGGCGCGGGACGGCCTGGAGCGCATCGCCCGCAAGATCAACGCGCCCTTCGTGGTCACCAACGACTCGCACTACACGTACGAGAGCGAGGCCAGCGCCCACGACACCCTGCTGTGCATCCAGACCGGCAGCAATCTCTCCGACCCCGACCGCTTCAGCTTCGACGGCGCGGGCTATTACCTGAAGTCCGCCCAGGAGATGTACGCGATCGACTCCTCCGACGCCTGGCAGGAGGGCTGCCGCAACACGCAGCTCCTCATCGCCGAGCGCGTCGACACAGAGGGCATGTTCGTCCCGAAGAACCTGATGCCGAAGTTCGACGTCCCCGAGGGGTACGACGAGGTGTCGTGGTTCAAGGAGGAGGTCCGGCGCGGCATGGCCCGCCGCTACCCCGGCGGCATCCCCCAGGACCGCCAGGAGCTGGCGGACTACGAGATGGGCGTCATCATCGACATGGGCTTCCCGGGGTACTTCCTCGTGGTCGCCGACTTCATCAACTGGGCGAAGGACAACGGGATCGCGGTCGGCCCCGGCCGAGGCTCCGCCGCCGGCTCGATCGTGTCGTACGCCATGGGCATCACCGACCTCGACCCCGTCACCCACGGCCTGATCTTCGAGCGGTTCCTCAACCCCGAGCGCATCACCATGCCCGACGTCGACATCGACTTCGACGAGCGCAGGCGCGGTGACGTGATCCGGTACGTCACGGAGAAGTACGGGGCCGACAAGGTCGCCATGATCGGCACCTACGGCACGATTAAGGCCAAGGCCGCCATCAAGGACGCCTCCCGCGTGCTCGGCTATCCGTACGCGATGGGTGACCGCATCACCAAGGCCATGCCCGCCGACGTCCTCGGCAAGGGCATCCCGCTCTCCGGCATCACCGACCCGAAGCACCCGCGCTACAGCGAGGCGGGCGAGGTCCGGTCGATGTACGAGAACGAGCCGGACGTCAAGAAGGTCATCGACTCCGCCATGGGCATCGAGGGCCTGGTCCGCCAGATGGGCATGCACGCCGCGGGCGTGATCATGTCCAGCGAGCCGGTCATCGACCACGCCCCGATCTTCTCCCCGAAGAACGACGGCACGGTCGTCACGCAGTGGGACTACCCGAGCTGCGAGTCGCTCGGCCTCCTGAAGATGGACTTCCTGGGGCTGCGCAACCTGACGATCATGGACGACGCGGTCAAGATGATCCGCAAGAACAAGGACGTCGACCTCAAGCTCCTCGATCTCCCGCTCGACGACGCCAAGACCTTCGAGCTGCTCTGCCGGGGCGACACGCTCGGCGTCTTCCAGTTCGACGGCGGCCCCATGCGCTCCCTGCTGCGCATGATGAAGCCCGACAACTTCGAGGACATTTCCGCCGTCTCGGCCCTGTACCGCCCGGGCCCGATGGGCATGAACTCGCACATCAACTACGCCCTGCGGAAGAACGGCCAGCAGGAGATCACGCCGATCCACAAGGAGCTGGAGGAGCCTCTCAAGGAGGTCCTCGACATCACCTACGGCCTGATCGTCTACCAGGAGCAGGTGCAGAAGGCCGCCCAGGTCCTCGCCGGGTACTCGCTGGGTCAGGCCGACCTCCTCCGCCGTGCGATGGGCAAGAAGAAGAAGGAGGTTCTCGACAAGGAGTTCGTGAACTTCCAGAAGGGCATGCGCGACAACGGGTACTCGGACGAGGCCATCCAGGCCGTCTGGGACGTGCTCGTGCCCTTCGCCGGTTACGCGTTCAACAAGGCCCACTCCTCCGCGTACGGCCTGGTGACGTACTGGACCGCGTACCTCAAGGCGAACTATCCCGCGGAGTACATGTCGGCCCTGCTCACCTCCGTGCGGGACGACAAGGACAAGTCGGCGGTCTATCTCAACGAGTGCCGGAAGATGGGCATCCAGGTCCTCCCGCCGAACGTCAACGAGTCGGAGGCCAACTTCACCTCCAGTGACGACTCCACGATCGTCTTCGGCCTCACGGCGGTCAGGAACGTCGGGCAGAACGTCGTGGACTCGATCGTGAAGTGCCGCAAGGCCAAGGGGAAGTACACCTCGTTCCCCGACTTCCTGGACAAGGTCGAGGCCGTCGTCTGCAACAAGCGCACGGTCGAGTCGCTGATCAAGGCCGGCGCCTTCGACGAGATGGGCCACACCCGCAAGGGCCTCACCGCGCAGTTCGAGCCCATGATCGACAACGTGGTCCAGGTCAAGAGGAAGGAGGCCGAGGGCCAGTTCGACCTCTTCGGCGACCTGGGAGGGGACGACGAGGCGGACTCGGGCCCCGGCTTCGGCCTCGACGTCGAGTTCTCCGAAGAGGAGTGGGAGAAGACCTACCTCCTCGCCCAGGAGCGGGAGATGCTGGGGCTGTACGTCTCGGACCACCCCCTCTTCGGCCTTGAGCACGTGCTCAACGACAAGGCGGACGCGGCCATCTCCCAGCTCACCGGCGGGGACTACTCGGACGGCTCGATCGTCACCATCGGCGGCATCATCTCGGGCCTCCAGCGCAAGATGACGAAGCAGGGGAACGCCTGGGCGATCGCGACCGTCGAGGACCTCGCGGGCTCCATCGACTGCATGTTCTTCCCCGCGACCTACCAGCTCGTCTCCACGCAGCTCATCGAGGACGCGGTCGTCTTCGTCAAGGGACGGCTCGACAAGCGCGAGGACGTGCCGCGGCTGGTCGCCATGGAGCTGATGATCCCGGACCTGAGCGACGCCTCCGCGAACGCGCCGGTGACGATCACCATCCCGACCGTCAAGATCACCCCGCCGCTGGTGGAGAAGCTCGGCTATGTGCTGACCCAGCACCGTGGCGCGAGCGAGGTCCGGGTCCGCCTCCAGGGGGCCCGCAAGACGACGGTGCTCCGCCTGGACCGGCACCGGGTCACCCCTGATCCGGCGCTCTTCGGAGACCTCAAGGAGCTGCTGGGGCCCGCCTGTCTGGCCAGCTCCAACTGAGGCCGTAGCCGGTCGCGCAGTTCCCCGTGCCCCTTCAGGGGCACGGGGAACTGCGCGCGCAATTCGGGCGCACCTGCAGGCTGCGACGAGACCGCGAGGGGCAGCCCCTACTCAGCCCCGGCGCACTCCTAGTTGTGGCCGAAGCGGCGCTCGCGGTGCTTGCGGGCCACGTCCCCCGGGGTGGCCGCTGCCGTCTTGGACTGGGCCTCCATGGAGGTCTTCTGGGCGTCTTCCTTGCCCCGCTCCGCCGCGGGGGTCTGCTTCCGGTCGCGGTTCTGCCGCTTGTTCTTGGCCATGATCGCCTCCTGGGGGTTCCGAACGAGTGGCCGCGATCAGCCTTGCACGGCCCGACAAGAGGTGCATTTCGGGCAGTTACCCTGGGTGAGAGGGTCCGTGGCCCCACCGGGGTCGCCACGCCGATGATCGAGTTCGGGCTGATAACCCCCGTACGGTCGGGCAGACTCGAAGGAGCCGACCGAGAGTGGGTGGAACGTGGACCGCTGCGTCGTCCTCGTGGACGCCGGATACCTGTTGGGTGCCGCCGCGAGTCTGCTGGCCGGTGAGCCGACCCGCTCCCGCATCAGCGTGGATCACGCCGCGCTGATCCAGGCGCTGCGGGAGCAGGCCGAGGCCGATACCCAGTGCGCACTGCTGCGTATCTACTGGTTCGACGGTGCGCCCGACCGGGTGCCCCAGCCCGAGCACCGCAGGCTGCGCGTGATGCCCCGGGTGACCGTCCGGCTCGGCGCCCTGACCCGCAGCGACGGCCGCTGGGCCCAGAAGGGCGTCGACGCCGCCATGCACGCGGAGCTGACGGAGCTGGCCCGCAACCGCGCCTGCTCCGACATCGTGCTCGTCACCGGCGACGGCGATCTGCTGCCCGGCCTGATGTCGGCCAAGGAGCACGGCGTCGCCGTCCACCTGTGGGCCGTCCAGGCGGCCGACGGGGACTACAACCAGTCCGAGGACCTGGTCGCCGAGGCCGACGAGCGGCGCGTCCTCGACCGTACGTGGATCACCCGCGTCGTCCGTGCCAAGGAGCTGACCGGCGCCTGCGCGCCCTCCCCGGCCCCCCGGCCCGAGATCGCCGCGATTCTCTCGGCCCCGCTGCCCGAGACCGCCAAGAACGGCACACCGGCCGTGCCTCCCCCCGACGCCGTCGAGCCCGCGCCCGGGAGCGCCGGTGCCGGTGCCGTGCCCGGGAGCGCCGGGGCCCGGCAGCCCGGCGCTCCCGGGCACGGCACCGGCGAGCGTGAACGGGAACGGGAACGGGAGGGCGGCGAGGGCGCGGCCGAGGAGGGGAGAGAGGGCGCGGAGGACCCCTCCTCCGCGACGCCCCCGCAGCGCACCGAGGGCGCGGGCGTGCCCACCCCCAAGGACCTCGCCGGACTCGCGCGCCCCGGTGCCGGCACCGCGGCGGGCGCCGCCGGGCCCGCGACGGGGGCGCAGGGCGCCACGCTGCGCTGGTCCTCCGACCGGGGCTGGGTCGAGCGGGGCGCACCGGGCGAGTCCGCCGAGGTCGCCGCGCTGCCGATGCTGGCCCAGCTCACCACCGCCGAGCAGCGCTGGGCGGACCGCGAGGAGGACATCACCGCGGTCAGCGGCGACCCCTTCGAGGTCGGCCAGGTCTTCGCGCGCCGCTGGATCGAGCGGCTCGCCGCCCCCGCGCACCTGGAGCAGCTCTCCGGCGAGTACCCGCGCATCCCGCACCGCATCGACGGCGAACTCCTCCGGTACGCCGCCCGCTTCGGCCTCCTGGCCCACAAGGACGACCAGATCGACGAGCACGACAGGTACGCGATCAGGGCGGGTTTCTGGCGCGAGGTGGACGCCCGTACCGGCACGTCCGCCGAGCATGCGCCCGCGGGGGAGTGACCGGGCGTACCGGACAGGCTGGGAGAAGCCTGGGAATCGCGGGGGAAGGCCGCCCTCGGCAGAGGCCCACGGGACCGGGCGCGTACCCTCATAGTTCGTGATGACGGGCATGCGGCAGGCGGTGGACGGCTCGGTGGAAGGCGTGGAGACGCGGACCCGGGCCGCCGTGCGCGTGAGCGGCCTGGTCAAGACCTATCCGCCGGTCCGCGCCCGTCGCCGTGCCGCAGCCGTGCCCGCCGTACGCGCGAGCGACGGCGTCACGCTGGAGGTCCGCCCGGGCGAGATCTTCGGCCTCCTCGGGCCCAACGGCGCCGGGAAGTCCACCCTCGTCCGCCAGCTCACCGGGCTGCTGCGGCCCGACGAGGGCGGCATCGAGGTGCTCGGGCACGACCTCGTGCGGCACCCGCGCCGCGCCGCGCGGCTGCTCGCCTACCTCGCACAGGAGTCCAGCGCCCTCGACGAGCTGACCGTCGCGCTCGCCGCCGAGACCACCGGGCGGCTGCGCGGGCTCGACCTGCCCGCCGCGCGGCGGGCCCGCGACGAGGTGCTGGACGAGCTGGACCTCGGGCCGCTCGCCGACCGCCCGCTCAAGCGCCTCTCCGGCGGCGAGCGGCGGCTGGCGTGCGTGGCGGCCGCGCTGGTCGGCGAGCGCCCCCTGCTGGTGCTGGACGAGCCGACCACCGGCATGGACCCGTACGCGCGCCGGGCTGTCTGGGCCGCCGTGGACCGCCGCCGCGCGGAGCACGGCGCGACGGTGGTGCTGGTGACGCACAACGTGATCGAGGCCGAGACCGTGCTCGACCGGGTCGCCGTCATCGACCGGGGACGGGTGATCGCCTGCGACACCCCGGGCGGGCTCAAGGCGACCGTCGGCGACGAGGTGCGGCTCGAACTGGTCTGGCGCGACGCGGCGCCCCTCGACGTCCCCGAGGTCGCCGCGCTCCACGGGACCGCCGCCGTCTCCGGCCGCCGCTGGACGCTGCGGCTGGCCCCGGAGGCGGCACGCGAGGCGGTGTCCCTGGTGACGGGCGGCCCGGCGTTCGCCGCGCTGGACGACTTCCGGCTGGCGACGCCCAGCCTGGAGGACGTGTACGTGGCGCTCGGCGGGCGCGCCGAGGGGGCCGACGGGGCCGAGGGCCTGGTGAAGGCGTGAGGGAAATGCGGGCGAGGCCGAGGGGTGGAGCAGCGACGTGAGTACAGCCGCAGCGGAGAACCGGGCGGTGCCCGCGACCGCCGCCGACCCCGGCTCCGGTCCCGACCGGGGCCGTGCCGCCCGCACCCGCACGGAAGGCCCGGCCCCGGACGCCCCGCCGTCCGGCGCCGCCGCCCCGGACACCACGGGCGCCGATGACGGCGCCGACGGCGCCCCGGCCGCCCTCGCCGCGCCCGCGCGGCTGTGGCCCGCGCTCGGGGCCGTCTACCGGGCGCAGCTCTCGCGGGCGCGCGTGGCCCGTATCCCGCTGCTGTTCGTGGCGACCTTCCAGTCGCTCGGGATCATGATCCTGATGCGCGGCGTCGTGGACGGGGGAGCGGAGGCGCGGGCCGTGGTCGCCGGGTCCAGCGTGCTGGTCGTCGCGTTCGTGGCGCTGAACCTGCTCGCGCAGTACTTCGGCCAGCTCCGCGCCAGCGGCGGGCTCGACCACTACGCGACGCTCCCCGTGCCGCCCGCCTCGGTGGTGCTCGGGACGGCGGCGGCCTACGCGTCCTTCACCGTGCCCGGCGTCGCGGTCTGCGCCGTCGCCGGGAGCCTGCTCTTCCAGTTGCCGCTGGGCGGGCTGTGGGTGCTCGCCGCCGTGATCCCGCTCGCCGGGGCCGCGCTCGCCGGGCTCGGCGCCGCGCTGGGCCTCCTCGCGCCACGTCCCGAACTCGCCACTGTGTGCGGCCAGTTGGGGATGTCGGCCGCGCTGCTGCTGGGCGTGCTGCCGGGCGACGACCTGCCGCTGCCGGTCCAGTGGGCGCGCGACGTGCTGCCGTCGACGTACGGCGTCGAGGCCCTCGCCCATACGTTCGAGGCGCGGCCCGACTGGAGCGTGGTGGCGCTCGACCTGGGCGTCTGCGCGGCCGTCGGCGTGCTCTCGCTGGCCGTCGCGACGCGGGCCTACAGGTGGGCGACGGTTCGCTGAAGCGCCCCGCAGGGGCGCGGGGAACCGCGCGCCCGGCCATGGCATCAGCCGCGTTCTGCAAGGCACGGGTAAGGGCAGCCTCCTGATCAGCCCTTGCAAGGGACCCTGCGCTGAGAGGGTCGGCCCACACCACAGCGGTAGCGCCTGGCACGATGGCGGGGTGAGCGTACCGACACCCTCCTCCCACAACCAGGACCCCTCGCAGCCCGCCGCGCCGCCCCAGGGGGCAGCGGGCCCGGTCCCGCCGCCCGTCGCCGAATGGACGCCGGGGCCCAACGACGAGGGAGGCGCGAGCGCCGGGCGCGAGGTGCGCGACGCGGTGCTCTACGGGCTCGGCGTGGCCGTCGTCGGCGTCGTGTTCGCGCTGCTGTGGGTCTGGATGGCGCCCAAGGTGCCGCTCTTCACCGACGGCAAGGCCGTCTACCTCAAGGATCCCGAGGGCGAGGAGGCGTTCGGCTCGGACGGGTCGTTCCTGCTGATCGGGGTCGTGATCGGCGTGGTGACCGGCGCCCTCGTGTTCTACTCCCGCCGGATCGGCGGCGTCGGCCTGGCCGTCGGGCTCGGCCTCGGCGCGCTGGCGGGCTCGTTCCTCGCCTGGCGGCTCGGGGTGTGGCTCGGGCCCGAGTCGGACATGGCCGTCGCCGCGAAGGAGGCGGGCAAGGGCGCGACCTTCGACGCGCCGATGAAGCTCCAGGCCAAGGGCGTGCTGCTGGCCTGGCCGCTGGCCGCGCTCGTCACCCACCTCGCGCTGACCGTGGTCCAGTGGCTGCGCGACGCGGGGGCGGCCCCGCTCGGACCGCCCCCGCCTCCGCCGCCCGTCGAGAAGAGCTAGCGGATTCTCAGGCCGGGCGGCGGCCGTGGTTCGCCCGGCCCTTCTTCAGCCGCCAGCGGCGTTTCCGGGTGCGCTTGGACATGGGCCCTCCCGTTTCTCCGTCGGCCGGAGTGTCCCTCTGGTCGTAACGGAGGACGGGTGCGCTGTGAAGCCCCGCGGCTCTCTTCCGTCGGGCCGACACGAGGGTGCTCCTTCCCCGCCGTCGCGGGGCGCGGTCCTGAGGACCGCCCTATGCGCGGGCGATCGGGGCCGTCACCGCGTCCGTGAGGGCCGCGAGGTCCTTCGGGGACAGCTCGATCTCCAGGCCGCGGCGGCCCGCCGAGACGCAGATCGTGGGGTGCCCGTCCGCCGAGGCGTCCAGCACCGTCGGCAGCCGCTTGCGCTGGCCCAGCGGGGAGATGCCGCCGCGCACGTAGCCGGTGGTGCGCTCGGCCGCCGCCGGGTCGGCCATCGCCGCGCGCTTGCCGCCCGTGGCGGAGGCGAGCGCCTTGAGGTCGAGCGAGGCCGAGACGGGCACGACGGCGACGGTCAGCGTCCCGTCGACGTCGGCCACGAGGGTCTTGAACACCTGCTCGGGGGAGACCCCGAGGGCCTCGGCGGCCTCCTCGCCGTACGAGGCGGCGGCCGGGTCGTGCTCGTAGGCGTGGGTGGTGAACGCGACCCCCGCCTCCGTCGCGGCGACCGTGGCGGGGGTCGCCGCGGACTGCTGCTTGGCCTGCTTGGCCTTCTTCTTCGCCATGCCCTCGCCAGGATCAGTTGGGGCTCGTGGGGTTGCGGGTGAGGTCCACGAGCGGAAGCGACGGGAGCTTACCGATCATGGAGGTCTCGCGCCGCAGGATTTTCAGCTCGTCGGCAAGCCGCGTCGCCGTGTCCGGGGCCTGGAGGAGGCGCTGCTTGGCGGGCGTGCTCAGCACCGTCGCCGCCGCCACGAGGTACGAGACCACCGACGGGTCGTCCGGCAGGTCCTGGTCCTGGCCCGCGGTCAGCGTCCGCTCGCGGGCGCTGGCCAGCCGCTTCTGGTAGCCGCGGAAGGCACGCAGCACCCCGGAGGCCAGGGCGCCGGCCCCGTCGCCCTCCTCCTCCGGGATCTCCTCCGTCTCGGCCATCAGATACGGGCCGCTCGCGTCGACGGAGAGCAGCCGGAACCGGGTGGTGCCGGTCGCCAGCACCTCGTACCCGGCGGTGCTCGTGCGCGGGTCGGAGCCCGAGCCGGCGCCCGGGGGACCCGGCTCGGGCTCCTCGCCGGGGCCGCTCGCGCCGCCGTTCGCGCGCTCGCGGATGGTGGAGGCGTCGGCGACGCAGCCCACCGCGTAGAACGACTTGATCGGGTCGGGGCCGAAGCCCGCCGCCGCCTCGGCGCCGGGGAGCGGCGCGGACTCGGGCAGCCCCGTCGCGGTCGGCGCGACCTCGCGGCCGTCCCGGATGGCGACCACGCCGAAGCGGCGCGGCGCGTCCTCGGGCAGGTCGAGGAGGTCGCGCATCAGGGCGCGATAGCGCGGCTCGAAGATGTTCAGGGGGAGGACCAGGCCCGGGAACAGCACCGTGTTGAGGGGGAAGAGCGGTAGGGCGGTTGTCACAACCGGTAAGCCTAAAGCCTTTGGAGAGTGAGAGAGCTGGAGCGGTGATTTCCGCTTCCCTCCGTACGCTCCTCGCCTCCCCTCCCGTACGCCCCCGCGTCCCCGCCGTACGCTCCTCGCCCGCCGCTCCTCCGCCCCCTACTGCCGCCGCAGCAGCCGTGTCGCGCCCGCCGCCACCGTCGTCGCCAGGATCCAGCCGAGCATGATCAGTCCGGCGGCCAGCCACTGATAGCCGCCCGCCGGGTTCCATGCCTGGTCCTGGCCGAAGGAGATCACGGGGAGCAGCAGGTCCAGCGTGTAGAGCGCGGCGTTCCAGTGCGGGTGCTCGTCGCCCTTGAGGGCCGAGGGGCGGTGGGACTCGAAGAGCAGCGCGCCGGTCAGCCACAGGAAGCCCATCCACAGCGCCGCCTGGCCGGGCCGGTACCCGTAGGCCACCGTCCAGTCCTGGAGATAGCCCCATATCTTGCCGGGCAGCGGCAGGGTCGCGCGGCGGCGGCGCTGCTTGGCCAGCAGGACGATCCGCGCGTTGGTGTCCTCTCCGCTGTTCCGGTACATCAGCGCGAGCTGCTCGTACGGCTCCGGGGCGTACTCCGCGGTGGCCGTCTCGACCCACTGGAGCCGCTCGCGGACGTTGAAGTGGCCCTCTTTCGCGATGGCGAGCTGGTACGTGAAGCCCGCCATCCACAGGCGCTCGTCCCGGGGCCAGCTCAGCGTCCGGTCCATCAGCTTCTCCACGGTCGCGCCGGACAGCACGATCAGGCCCCGCTCGGGCGTCTGCGGTGTGAAGGTCAGCTCCGGGGTGGTGATGCGGCGCAGCGACAGTTCCTGGTCGCGCTGGAGGTCCAGGCGGGCGTTCTCGATCACCAGCGAGGAGCCGAAGCGGCCGTCGTCCAGGACCATGCCGCCCGTGCACTCGAAGTGCTTGGTGCGCCACCTCGTCCCTCCCCCGGCCTCCGGCCGGGAGGGGCCCCCATGCGTGTGGAAGTCGTAGCGCGTGCCGGTCGGCGGGGTGGCGCCGTAGATCTGCGGGGCGCTGGCGCGGCCCGCGTCGGCGAAGCTGGCGACCTGCTCGACGGTCATCTGCGGCGCGTACAGCGCGTACCGCCCGCGCCGGTTGCGCAGCACCGAGCCGAACATGTGCAGCGAGCTGCCGACCGTCGCGCCGCGCAGGCTCACCAGCCCGTCCGTGACCAGCAGGCTGGCCTGCAGCTCCTGGGAGACGGTGATGCCGTCGGCGGAGACGGCGTGGCTGCGGCGGCCGCTGCCTATCGTCGCCTCGTTCAGCAGCAGGTCCGTGCCGATGGTGGCGTCCGTGAGCTTGATGCCGTCGGGGACGCTGCACCGGGGCAGGTGCAGATCGCCCTCGGTGGTGAGCCTGGCCCCCTCCAGGCGCGGGATGAAGCAGTCCACGAAGCGCGCGGTGTGCACCCGCGCCTCGGGCATCCTGATCTCCTTCTCGAAGCGGCACTGGCGCAGCTCGAAGTAGTGCTCGACGGCGCCGCCCGAGATGTCCAGGCACCCCGTGACGTACGCGCCGGTCAGGTGCAGCGAGGCCACGCGGCCGAGGAGCGGGGGCGGGCCGTGCAGCAGGAGCAGCGCGACCACGCGGGCGCGCACGGTGCGCTCGGGCCCCCACGGGTGGTCGCCGTTCGGATCGTCCAGCTCGGGCTCCCGGCTGCGCAGATCGTGCTCGCTGCCGTTGCGGAACGCCTGCCACAGGCCCCACTCCGCGGTGGTCAGTTGCAGGCCCGGCGGCGGCTCACCGGCGTCCACGGGCTCGCTCACGCCGCGTCCCCTCCCCCTCGGTCTTCGCTTGTGTCCTTGACGGCCGTGTCGATGACGGCCGTGTCGATGACGGCCGTGTTCATGACGGCTGTGTCCTTGACGGTCGTCACGCTTCCTTCCCGCTCTGTGACCAGATGAACGCTAGTGGCGACGATCGGCTCCCGGGGCCCGTATCAGCCACTGATACGGCCGCCGGACACCGAGGCGGGGTCTGAGAGACTGGGGAGTGTGATCTCCCGAATCGATCTGCGCGGCTCCGCGCTCGACCGTGACCTGCTGCCCCGTGCCGAGCTGGACGTGGAGGCCGCCCTGGAGAAGGTGCGCCCCCTCTGCGACGACGTGCGGCATCGGGGCACGGCGGCGGTCGTCGAGGCCACGGAGCGGTTCGACGGCGTGGAGCTGGAGCGGCTGCGCGTCCCGGCCGCGGCACTGTCCGAGGCCCTCACCACGCTCGACCCGGCCGTACGGGCGGCGCTGGAGGAGTCCATCCGCCGGGCCCGGATCGTCCACCGCGACCAGCGCCGCACCGACACCACCACCCACGTCGTGCCCGGCGGCACCGTCACCGAGCGCTGGGTGCCCGTCGAGCGCGTGGGGCTGTACGTCCCGGGCGGCCGTGCCGTCTACCCGTCGTCGGTGGTCATGAACGTCGTGCCGGCGCAGGAGGCCGGGGTCGGCTCGCTGGCCGTCTCCTCGCCGCCGCAGGCCGAGTTCGGGAACCTCCCGCACCCCACCATCCTCGCGGCCTGCGCCCTCCTCGGCGTGGACGAGGTCTACGCGGCGGGCGGCGCCCAGGCCGTGGCCATGTTCGCGTACGGGACGGAGGAGTGCGCCCCCGTCCAGCTCGTCACGGGCCCGGGGAACATCTACGTCGCGGCGGCCAAGCGCCTCCTCAAGGGCGTCATCGGCATCGACTCCGAGGCCGGTCCGACCGAGATCGCGATCCTCGCCGACGACACCGCGGACGCCGCGCACGTCGCCTCCGACCTGATCAGCCAGGCCGAGCACGACGTGGTCGCCGCCGCCGTCCTCGTCACCCCCTCCGAGGCGCTCGCCGAGGCCGTCGAGGCCGAGCTGAAGACCCAGGTGTCCGCCACGAAGCACCGCGAGCGCATCGCCGAGGCGCTGGCCGGGCGGCAGTCCGGCATCGTCCTCGTCGACGGCCTGGAGCACGGCCTCGCGGTCGTGAACGCGTACGCGGCCGAGCACCTGGAGATCCAGACCGAGGACGCCGCGCACTGGGCGTCCCGGGTGATCAACGCGGGCGCGGTCTTCGTCGGCCCCTACGCCCCGGTCTCCCTCGGCGACTACGCCGCGGGTTCGAACCACGTGCTGCCCACGGGCGGCTGCGCCTGCCATTCCTCCGGCCTGTCCGTGCAGTCGTTCCTGCGCGGCATCCATGTCGTGGACTACACGAAGGAGGCCCTCGCCGACGTCACCCACCACGTGGTGACGCTGGCCGAGGCGGAGGATCTGCCCGCGCACGGCGCGGCGCTCAAGGCAAGGTTCGACTGGAAGGTTCCGGAGAGCGGCAAGTGAGCACCATCGACTCCCTCCCGATCAGGGACGAGCTGCGCGGCAAGTCCCCGTACGGCGCCCCGCAGTTGGACGTCCCCGTGCGGCTGAACACGAACGAGAACCCGTACCCGCTGCCCGAGGAACTCGTGGCGCGGATCGGCGAGCGCGTCACCGAGGCCGCCCGCCACCTCAACCGCTACCCCGACAGGGACGCGGTCGAGCTGCGCACCGAGCTGGCCCGGTATCTGTCGCGCACGGCGGGCCACACCGTCGGCGCCGAGAACGTATGGGCGGCCAACGGGTCGAACGAGGTCATCCAGCAGCTCCTGCAGACCTTCGGCGGCCCCGGGCGCACGGCGATCGGCTTCGAGCCCTCGTACTCGATGCACGGCCTCATCTCGCGCGGCACCGGCACCGGCTGGATCTCGGGCCCGCGCAACGAGGACTTCACGATCGACGTCGAGGCCGCGGTCCGCGCCATCGCCGAGCACAGGCCGGACGTCGTCTTCGTCTGCTCGCCCAACAACCCCACGGGCACCGCCGTCGACGAGGCGACCGTCCTCGCGCTGTACGAGGCGGCGCAGGCGGCCCGTCCCGAGCACGGCGCGCTGGTCGTGGTGGACGAGGCGTACGGCGAGTTCTCGCACCACCCCTCGCTGCTGCCGCTGATCGAGGGCCGCCCGACGCTGGTGCTCTCGCGCACCATGTCCAAGGCGTTCGGCGCGGCCGGGCTGCGGCTCGGCTATCTCGCCGCCGACCCGGCGGTGGTGGACGCGGTGCAGCTCGTCCGGCTGCCGTACCACCTGTCGGCCGTCACCCAGGCCACCGCGCTCGCCGCGCTCGAACACACCGATACGCTGCTCGGGTACGTCGAGCAGCTCAAGTCCGAACGGGACCGGCTGGTGACCGAACTGCGCGCGATCGGGTGCGACGTCACCGCGTCCGACGCCAACTTCGTGCAGTTCGGCCGGTTCGCCGACGCCCACGAAGCCTGGGCGGCGCTGCTCGCCCACGGCGTGCTCGTACGGGACAACGGAGTACCGGGCTGGCTGCGGGTGTCCACCGGGACCCCGGAGGAGAACGACGCCTTTCTCGAAGCGGTGCGAGCCGTGACGAAGGACCTCAAGGAGAAGAGCGAACGATGACGCGCAGAGGCCGCGTGGAGCGCACCACCAAGGAGACCTCGGTCGTGGTCGAGATCGACCTCGACGGCACGGGTCGGGTCGACGTGTCGACCGGGGTGGGCTTCTACGACCACATGCTCGACCAGCTCGGCCGCCACGGGCTCTTCGACCTCACGGTCAAGACCGACGGCGATCTGCACATCGACAGCCACCACACCATCGAGGACACCGCGCTCGCGCTGGGCGCCGCCTTCAAGCAGGCGCTCGGCGACAAGAAGGGCATCGTCCGCTTCGCGAACGCCTCGGTGCCGCTGGACGAGTCGCTGGCCCAGGTCACCGTCGACCTGTCCGGCCGCCCGTACCTCGTGCACACCGAGCCCGAGGGCATGGCCCCGATCATCGGCGCCGAGTACGACACGACGATGACCCGGCACATACTGGAGTCGTTCGTCGCGCAGGCCCAGATCGCGCTGCACGTCCACGTGCCGTACGGGCGCAACGCGCACCACATCGTCGAGTGCCAGTTCAAGGCCCTGGCCCGCGCACTGCGGTACGCGAGCGAGATCGACCCCAGGCAGAAGGGGATTCCGTCCACCAAGGGCGCGCTGTGACGGGCCTGTCGGCGCTCCTCATCTTCGTCGGGCTCTTCTTCGCGGGCGGCGCCGTCTCGTTCTGGAAGCAGCAGCTTCCCAAGGGCGTGATCGGGCTGCTCGCGGGCGCCTCCGTGCTCGCGCTGCTCGCCGGGATCCTGCGGCTGGACTGGTGGTCATGACGGACACGAAGAAGGTCGTCGTCTTCGACTACGGCTTCGGCAACGTCCGCTCCGCCGAGCGCGCGCTCGTCCGGGCCGGGGCCGACGTCGAGATCACCCGGGACTACGACACGGCGATGACCGCCGACGGGCTGCTCGTGCCCGGCGTCGGCGCGTTCGCCGCCTGCGTCGAGGGGCTGCGCGCCGCGCGCGGCGACTGGGTCATCGGGCGGCGGCTCGCCGGGGGACGGCCCGTGATGGGCATCTGCGTCGGCATGCAGATCCTCTTCTCGCGCGGCATCGAGCACGGTCATGAGGCCGAGGGCATGGACGAATGGCCGGGAACGGTCGGTCCGCTCAAGGCCCCCGTCGTCCCGCACATGGGCTGGAACACCGTGGAGGCCGCCGAGGGCTCGCGGCTCTTCGCCGGTCTGCCGGACGACGCGCGCTACTACTTCGTGCACTCCTACGCCGTGCACGACTGGGAGCTGGAGACGGTCAACCCGGCCATGACGGCCCCCAGGGTGAGCTGGACGACGCACGGTGAGCCGTTCGTCTCGGCTGTCGAGAACGGCCCGCTGTGGGCCACCCAGTTCCACCCCGAGAAGTCCGGCGACGCCGGAGCGCAACTGCTGAGCAACTGGATCGGAACCCTGTGAGTCCTGTGAGTCCTGTGAGCAAGCTCGAACTGCTTCCCGCCGTCGACGTCCGCGACGGCCAGGCCGTGCGCCTCGTGCACGGCGAGTCCGGCTCCGAGACCTCGTACGGCGACCCGCTGGAGGCGGCCCTCGCCTGGCAGCGCGCGGGCGCCGAGTGGCTGCATCTGGTCGACCTGGACGCCGCGTTCGGCACCGGCGACAACCGCGAGCGGATCGCGGAGGTCGCCCGCTCGATGGACCTCAAGGTCGAGCTGTCCGGCGGCATCCGCGACGACGCCTCGCTCGCCGCGGCGCTCGCCACCGGCTGCACCCGCGTCAACCTCGGCACGGCCGCGCTGGAGACCCCCGAGTGGGTCGCCAAGATCATCGCCGAGCACGGCGACAAGATCGCCGTCGGCCTCGACGTACGCGGCACCACGCTGCGCGGACGCGGCTGGACGCGCGACGGCGGAGACCTCTACGAGACGCTGGAGCGGCTCGACGCGGAGGGCTGCGCCCGCTACGTCGTCACCGACATCGCCAAGGACGGCACGCTCCAGGGCCCCAACCTCCAGCTCCTGCGCGACGTCTGCGCGGCCACCGACCGGCCCGTCGTCGCGAGCGGCGGCGTCTCCTCCCTTGACGATCTGCGGGCGATCGCGAGTCTGGTACCGGAGGGTGTCGAGGGAGCGATCGTCGGCAAGGCGCTGTATGCCGAGGCGTTCACCCTGGAAGAGGCGTTGGAGGCGGTTGCGGGATGACGGACGTGCGGCGCGTGCAGAGCGGAAGCCCCTGGGAAGAGGAGTTCGGATTCGCACGTGCCGTCGCGGCCGGGGACCGCGTGCTCGTCGGCGGCACCACCGCGTTCCGCGGGAAGGTGCTGCACGGCGAGGGCGATCCGTACGAACAGGCGCGCGTCGCCTGCGAGAACGCGCTCGCGGCGCTCGCCGAGTTCGGCCTCGGCGCGGACGCCGTCCTGCGCACCCGGCTCTATCTCGCCCACACCCGCGACGTGGACGCGGTGGGCAGGGCCCACGCGGAGGCGTTCGGCGCGGCCCGCCCCGTCACGACGATGGTCGTGGTCACGGGGTTCGTCGACTCCCGCATCCTCGTCGAGGTCGAGGTCGAAGCATTCCGAGAAGCCTGAGAAACACAGCACGAGGAGCCAGAAGCACATGACCCTCGCGGTCCGAGTCATCCCCTGCCTGGACGTGGACGGCGGCCGGGTCGTCAAGGGCGTCAACTTCCAGAACCTGCGCGACGCCGGAGACCCGGTGGAGATGGCGAAGGTGTACGACGCGGAGGGCGCCGACGAGCTGACGTTCCTCGACATCACCGCCTCATCCGGCGACCGCGAGACGACGTACGACGTGGTGCGGCGCACCGCCGAGCAGGTGTTCATCCCGCTGACGGTCGGCGGCGGCGTCCGTACGGCCGAGGACGTCGACCGGCTGCTGCGCGCCGGGGCCGACAAGGTCGGGGTCAACACGGCGGCCATCGCCCGGCCCGAGCTGATCCGGGAGATCGCCGAGCGGTTCGGCAGCCAGGTGCTGGTCCTGTCGGTGGATGCCCGGCGCACCGACTCCGGCTCCTTCGAGGTGACGACGCACGGCGGCCGGCGGAGCGCCGGTATCGACGCCGTCGAGTGGGCGCACCGCGCGGCCGAGCTGGGCGCGGGGGAGATCCTGCTCAACTCGATGGACGCGGACGGCACCAAGGACGGCTACGACACCGAGATGATCGCCGCCGTACGGGAACACGTCGGCGTCCCCGTGATCGCCAGCGGCGGCGCGGGCGAGCTGGGCCACTTCCCGTCCGCGATCGACGCGGGCGCGGACGCCGTGCTGGCCGCGTCCGTCTTCCACTTCGGGGACCTGCGCATCGGCGACGTCAAGGAGAGGCTGCGCGCCACGGGCCACCCCGTCAGGTGACCTCGGCCTCGGCCGGGACGGAGCGGGCGAGGGCCTCGACGAAGGCGGCGGAGGCGTCCGGGGGCGCGGCGTGGCGCTGCTGGAGGACCGCGTACACGCTGCGGTACGGCGGCTCGCTCAGGCGGCGGATCGCCAGGTCCGGGCGGAGTGCGGGGAGCAGCAGCGCGGGGGCGAGCAGGACGCCGAAGCCCGCGGCGACGAACGCCTGTTTGCCGAGCCAGCCCCCGCACTGGATGTCGATGCGCGGCGTGAACCCGGCCCGCGCGCAGGCCGTCGCGAGGACGGAGGCGGAGCCCGCGTAGTCCTCGACCCAGGTCTCCTCGGCCAGTTCGGCCAGGTCCAGCGGGCCGCCGTCCGCGTCGGCGAGGCGGTGGCCGCGCGGCAGGGCGCACAGCAGCTCGTCGTCGAGGAGGTGGGTGGCGCGCAGGCCCTCGCGCGCGGGCAGACCCGGCGGGTAGTCGGAGAGGACGGCGACGTCCAGCTCGCCGTCGAGCAGCCGCGGCAGCAGCCGCGGCGTGACGTCCTCGGTGAACTCGACGCGTACGGCCGGGCGTTCGGCCGTGAACGCGGTGAGCGCCCGCGGCAGCAGCGCCGCCGAGGCCGACGGGACGGCGCCGACGCGGATACGGGCCGCGGCCGTGCCGTACCGCGCGACGGCGGCGACCTCCCGCTCGGCGCGGTCGAACTGCGCGAGGATCGCCGTCGCGTGGTCCAGCAGCGCGGCGCCCGCGGGCGTGGGCCGTACGCCGCGGGCGTGGCGGCACAGCAGCGGGGCCCGCAGCCGGGTCTCCAGCGAGGCGATCTGCCGGGAGAGCGCGGACTGCGTGTACCCGAGCGCCTGGGCCGCCGAGCTGATCGAGCCGCGGCGGCAGACCTCGGAGAACGAGCGGAGGGCGGTGACGTCCATGGGAGCGCAGCGTAGTCCCGGCTATGCGTGCCGCGCATCGCTGCCCTGCGGGATATGCGCTGGTGCGATGGGTGGAGCGGGGGTGAGGATGGCGGGCATGAGCGAGAAGGTCGAGATCACACACATCCCCGAGCCGGAGGGCGTACGCCCCGGGAACGGCTATACGAACGTCGTCACCGGCACCGGGCGGCTCGTCACGGTGGCCGGGCAGATCGCGCTGGACCCCGAGGGGAACCTGGTGGGGGAGGGCGACCCCGAGGCCCAGGCGCGGCAGGTCTTCGAGAACCTGCGCCGCTGTCTGGGGTCGGCGGGGGTGGGGTTCGACGAGGTCGTCAAGCTGACATATTTCGTGACGGACGTCGCGTATCTGCCCGCGATCCGCAAGGTGCGGGACGAGTACGTGGACACGGCACGCCCTCCGGCCAGCAGCGCGGTCCAGGTGGCCGCCCTCTTCCGCCCCGACCTCCTCCTGGAGATCGAGGCCTTCGCCCTGGCCCCCTGACCCCCTGCGCCCGGCACAGAGGGCTCGCCCCGTCAGGGGTCAGCTCTTGGTCGCGGCGCGGAGGTATTCGCGGTTCATCTTCGCGATGGACGGCATCGGGATGCCCTTGGGGCAGGCCGTGGCGCACTCCCCGGCGAGGGTGCAGCCGCCGAAGCCCTCGGCGTCCATCTGGGCCACCATGTCCAGCACCCGGGACTCCCGTTCGGGGGCGCCCTGCGGCAGGGAGTTGAGGTGGTTGACCTTCGCCGAGGTGAAGAGCATCGCGGAGCCGTTGGGGCAGGCGGCCACGCACGCCCCGCATCCGATGCACTCCGCGTGCGCGAACGCGGCGTCGGCCGCCGGTTTCGGCACCGGCGTCGCGTGCGCCTCGGGCGCGCTGCCCGTGGGCGCCGTGACGTAGCCGCCCGCGCCGATGACGCGGTCGAAGGCCGAGCGGTCCACCATCAGGTCCCGCACCACGGGGAAGGCGGCGGCACGCCAGGGCTCGATGTCGATCGTGTCCCCGTCCCGGAAGTGCCGCATGTGGAGCTGGCAGGTGGTGGTCCGCTCGGGGCCGTGGGCCTCGCCGTTGATCACCATGCCGCAGGCCCCGCAGATGCCCTCGCGGCAGTCGTGGTCGAAGGCGACGGGTTCCTCGCCCTTGAGGATCAGCTCCTCGTTGAGGGTGTCGAGCATCTCCAGGAACGACATGTCGGGGGAGATGTCCTCGACCTCGTACGTCCGCATCGCCCCGTCCGATCCGGGGCCCTCCTGGCGCCAGATGCGCAGCGTCAATCTCATGCCCGTGCTCACGTGTAACTCCGCTGTGTGGGGTGTACGTACTCGAAGTCGAGGGTTTCCCTGTGCAGGACGGGCGCCCGGCCCGGTCCCGTGAACTCCCAGGCCGCCGCGTAGGAGAACTCCTCGTCCTTGCGCGCGGCCTCGCCGTCCTCCGTGCGGCTCTCCTCGCGGAAGTGGCCGCCGCAGGACTCGGTGCGGTGGAGGGCGTCGAGGCACATCAGCTCGGCGAGTTCGAGGTGGTCGGCGACGCGGTTGGCCTTCTCCAGGGACTGGTTGAGCTGCCGGCCGTTGCCGGGGATGCGGATGCGCTCCCAGAACTCCTCCCGGAGCGCCGGGATCCGGTCCAGGGCCTTGCGCAGCCCCGCGTCCGTACGGGACATCCCGCAGTGGTCCCACATCAGCTCGCCCAGCTCGCGGTGGAAGGAGTCGGGTGTGCGGTCGCCGTTGTTCGACAGGAGCCGGTACTGCCGGTCGGTGACCTCGAAGACGGCCTCGTGCACCGAGGGGTGGTCCTCGTCCAGGTCCTCCAGCTCCGCGCGCGGCGTGCGCGCGAGGTAGTCGCCGAGGGTGGCCGGAAGGATGAAGTAGCCGTCCGCCAGGCCCTGCATCAGCGCGGAGGCGCCGAGCCGGTTGGCGCCGTGGTCGGAGAAGTTGGCCTCGCCGATGGCGAAGAGGCCGGGGACCGTGGTCATCAGGTCGTAGTCGACCCACAGGCCGCCCATCGTGTAGTGGATGGCCGGATAGATCCGCATGGGGCGGGTGTACGGGTCCTCCGCGGTGATGCGGGCGTACATGTCGAAGAGGTTGCCGTACTTCTCCTCGACCGCCTCCCGGCCCATCCGGGAGATCGCGTCGGCGAAGTCGAGATAGACGCCCTGGCCGCCGGGGCCGACGCCGCGTCCCTCGTCGCAGACGTTCTTCGCGGCGCGCGAGGCGATGTCGCGGGGGACCAGGTTGCCGAACGAGGGGTACTGGCGCTCCAGGTAGTAGTCCCGCTCGTCCTCCGGGATCGCGCCCGGCTCGCGGGTGTCGCCGTGCTTCTTCGGGACCCAGATCCGGCCGTCGTTGCGCAGCGACTCGCTCATCAGCGTGAGCTTCGACTGGTGGTCGCCGGAGCGCGGGATGCAGGTGGGGTGGATCTGGGTGAAGCAGGGGTTCGCGAAGTACGCGCCGCGCCGGTGGGCGCGCCAGACGGCCGTCGCGTTGGAGTTCTTCGCGTTGGTGGAGAGGTAGAAGACGTTGCCGTAGCCGCCCGTCGCGAGGACGACCGCGTCCGCGAAGTAGGTGTCGATGCGGCCCGTGAGCAGGTCGCGGGCGACGATGCCGCGCGCCCGGCCGCCCGCCACGATCAGGTCGAGCATCTCGGTGCGCGGGTGCATCTCGACGTTGCCCTCGGCGATCTGCCGGGAGAGCGCCTGGTAGGCGCCGAGCAGGAGCTGCTGCCCGGTCTGGCCGCGGGCGTAGAACGTACGGGAGACCTGGACGCCGCCGAACGAGCGGGTGTCCAGCAGCCCGCCGTACTCGCGGGCGAAGGGCACGCCCTGGGCCACGCACTGGTCGATGATCTCGACGGAGATCTCCGCGAGCCGGTGGACGTTGGACTCGCGGGAACGGAAGTCGCCGCCCTTGACCGTGTCGTAGAAGAGGCGGTGGACCGAGTCGCCGTCGTTGCGGTAGTTCTTCGCGGCGTTGATGCCGCCCTGCGCGGCGACGGAGTGGGCGCGGCGCGGCGAGTCCTGATAGCAGAACTGCACGACGTGGTAGCCCTGTTCGGCCAGCGTCGCGCCCGCCGAGCCGCCGGCCAGGCCGGTGCCGACGACGATGACGGTGCGCTTGCGGCGGTTGGCCGGGTTGACGAGCTTGGCCTCGAAGCGCCGCCGGTCCCAGCGCTCGGCGACGGGCCCGCCGGGCGCCTTGGCGTCGGCGAGCGGCTTGCCGGTGTCGTAGGAGGTGTAGGGGGTTCCGTAGGCGGTCCCGTAGGCGTTCATGGTCAGCTCACGACTCCCGTCATGACCCCGAGGGGGACGGAGATGAATCCGAGGGTGAGGACGACGGCGAGGACGTTCGCCGTCGTCTTGAGGACGCGCGAGGCGCCCGGGCGTGTGACACCGAGGGTCTGCGCCGCGCTCCAGAAGCCGTGCCGGACGTGGAGGCCGACGGCGGTCACGGCGACGATGTAGATGACGTTGCCGTACCAGGTGTCGAAGGTCGCGACGACGTTCTCGTACGGATGGCCGTGCTGGCCGCGCGGGTTCACGGTGCCGGTCGTCAGGTCGAGGATGTGCCAGACGATGAACAGCGCGAGGATGATCCCGCCCCAGCGCATGGTCCGCGTCGCGTAGCTCGTACGGGCGCGGGTGTGCGCGTACTTGGTGGGGCGCGCGGCGAGGTCGCGGCGGCTGAGCTGGTACGCGCTGACGCCGTGCAGCACCACGGCCGCCAGCAGTCCGACCCGGACGACCCACAGGAACCACTCGTAGTGGAGCAGGGGGTCGCCGATGGTGCGCAGCCAGTGCGCGTAGCCGTTCATCTCGTCGGGCCCGAAGAAGACCTTCAGGTTGCCCAGCATGTGCGCGACGAGGTACGCCAGCATGGCCAGTCCGGTGACGGCCATGACGGTCTTCTTGCCGATCGTCGAGGACCAGAGGGTGCGGACGGGCCCCCTGCGGGGGGCGCGGCCCGTGCCCGTGCGCGCGCTCGTTCGCGTTGCCAGTGCCATGGACACCGAAGGTAGGGAGCCGGGGCGGCATCAGTCCAAGACATAGAAATGCTGCGCTGGATAGGTGCTGCCTATGAATCATGATTACGCTGGTCCCATGCAGCTCCAGCAGCTCCGGTACTTCGCCGCCGTCGCCGACACCCGGCACTTCACCCGCGCCGCGCAGCGCGAGCACGTCGCGCAGCCCTCCCTCTCCCAGCAGATCCGTGCGCTCGAACGGGAGCTGGGCGCCGAGCTGTTCCACCGTGCCCGCGGCCACATCTCGCTGACGGACGCGGGCGAGGCGCTGCTGCCGCTGGCCCGCCGCATCCTCGCCGACACCGAGACCGCGCGCCGCGAGGTCCAGGAGGTCGCCCGCCTCCAGCGCGGCCGGGTCCGGCTCGGGGCGACGCCGAGCCTGTGCGCGAGCCTCGTCCCCGACGTGCTGCGCGCCTTCCACGACGCCTACCCGGGCGTCGACCTCGTCGTCCACGAGGACGGCTCCCAGGACCTCGTACGGGTGCTGGCCGCGGGCGAGCTGGACCTCGCCCTGATCATCACCCCGCTCCACGGGCAGGCCCCGGCCCTGCACACCTCCGAGCTGCTGCGCGAGGAGCTGGTCGTGGTCTCGGCCCCGGACGCGCCGCCGCCCGTGCGGCGTACCCGGATCCGCGTGGAGGACCTGCGCGACCGCCCCCTGGCGATGTTCCGCCGGGGGTACGACCTGCGGGAGTTCACCGTCGCCGCGTGCCGCGAGGCGGGCTTCGAGCCGGTGATGGGCGTCGAGGGCGGCGAGATGGACGCGGTCCTCGCCTTCGTACGGGCGGGGCTGGGCGTCGCCGTGGTGCCGGGCATGGTCGCCGACCGCGCGGGCCTGCGCGCCACCCGCTTCGCCGCACCGGGCCTCCACCGCACGATCTCCGTCGCCCACCGCGGCGACGTCTCCCCACCACGCGCGGCCCGCGAACTGCAGCGGATCCTCACGGAGCGCCTGCGGGGCGGCGAGGCGTGAGCGCGGCCTCCTCGCGGAGGGAATCCGCGCCCGGTGCCGGGCTGCGCCGCGGCCTGCGCGCCGCGCGCCGGGGCGGGGCCCATCGGGCGGCTGCGGTGGGCACCGGGGCGTGAGCGCGGTTCGCTCGGGGCCGTGCTGGGCGCGGTGCCGCCGCCCGCGTCGCGGTGCCGGGCCGCGCGGGGCGGTTTCCGGGGTGCGTCAGTATGCGGACGGGGTGACGGGGGTCGTGCCGTACGGGTTAGAGTCGCGGTCATGGACACCACCACGTACTGGCACGCGGTCACACCGCCCCCCGCGTCCCTCTGAGGGCGCACCCACCAGACGCTTCCGAGCATCCTGACCGGCGAGACCGTCACCGACGGCACGCCGTGGTCCGCTGCGCCCTCATGCGACTGCCCGCAGCCGACCTCATGATCAGGACCAGGTGTCTCTCCGCATGTCAGAACGCGTCTCCGTCCGCCCTTCCCCCGTCGCGTCCGCGTCCGTAACTCCCGCGCCCGCGCCCGCCACAGGGCCGCTGCTCGTCCTCACCGCCGCGGCCCTGTGGGGCACGACCGGCACCGTCGCCGGCCTCGCCCCCGCCGGGGCCTCCGCGCTCTCCATCGGCGCCGCCACCATGGGCATCGGCGGCCTGCTCACGTTCCTGCTCGCCGGGCGCTCGGCGTTCGCCGTGCCGCGCGGCGGCGGGGGCGCGCTGCCGCGCGTCCTGTGCGGCGGACTGTCCGTCGCCGTCTACCCGCTCGCCTTCTACACGGCCATGGCCTGGGCGGGCGTCGCCGTGGGGACCGTGGTCACCATCGGCTCCGCGCCCGTCTTCGCCGCGCTCCTCGAACGCACCCTCGACGGCACCCGGCTCACCCGCCGCTGGGCCGCGGCCACCCTCGCCGCGGGCGTCGGCTGCGTCCTGCTCGTCCTCACGGGCGAGAGCCACGACGGGAGCGCGCCGCACGCCGCCGGGGGCGTCGCGCTCGGCCTGCTGGGCGGCGCCGCGTACGCCGCGTACACCTGCTGCGGCTCCGGGCTGATGCGCCGCGGCAGCACGTCGCGCGCCACGATGGGCGCGGTCTTCGGCCTCGGGGCGCTGCTCCTGCTCCCCGTCCTGGCCGTGACGGGCGGCCCGCTGCTGGGCGAGCCGAGGGGCCTGGCCGTCGCGGGCTACCTCGCCGTCGTGCCGATGTGCCTCGCCTACGTCCTCTTCGGCGCGGGCCTCGCCCGTACGACCCCGAGCACGGCCACGACCCTGACCCTGCTGGAGTCGGTGGTCGCGGCACTGCTCGGCGTCCTCGTCGTCGGCGAACGCCTCGGCGCGTGGGCGTGGACGGGCGTCGCCCTGGTCCTCGTCGGCCTGCTGCTGCTCACGGTGCGGGGCAGGGGGCGCGCGAGCGAGGGGTGAGCTTCGGATTCGCTCGTGGTAGTGATGCTGGTAGCGATCGTGGTTGCGGCGTGATTAGCCTGCTCGTATGCCTGGGATCACGATCGAGTTCACCGAGGAAGAGCTGGCCGAGCTGCGCGCCGAGGCCAAGGAGCAGGGCAAGGCGATCAAGCGCCTGGCCCACGACATACTGACCGAGGATGTTGTCCGGAGGCGGCAGCGGCAGTCGTTCATCGAGGGCGCGAGCGAGAAGTTCGCCCTGCTCGCCCCGGAGTTCATCGAGATGTTCGACGAGGGAGACCGGTGACCCTCTTCGTCGACGCGGGCTGGATTCTCGGTATCCAGACCAGCAAGGTGCCTTCGGACCCGGTGCTCCGGGACTGGGGCGCTCTGCACTCCGCGGTGGAGAGGCACCGGTTCGAACGCTTCGCCGGTGAGGTCTACTACGAGGAGGTGCCCACCCGCGCCGCCGTCCTTCTGGAGACGATGGTCCGGCTGAAGCCGTTCGAGGACTACAACCGGCTGATCGGGGCTGTCTGCGCCTGGGAGTACATGGGGCAGTCCGGCGAGCCCATCGATCCGCCCCCGCAGGCGCTCGCCAAGCTCACCAAGGACTCCGAGACCGGGCGGGCCGACCTTTCCTGGACGGCCCGCTGTCTCCGGGACTGGAAGGCGTAGGCCCCCCGGCGGACGTCAGCGCGTCGTCGCCGCCTCGACCACGCGCCGGCTCATCTTCCCCCGGTCGGCGTCCAGGCCGGTCGGGGTGAAGGTCCAGACGAGGCGGCGGCGCTGGTCGCGGGTGGAGAACGCGCCCGTTCCGTAGCCGTACTGCTCGCCGGTCTTGCCCCAGAAGGTGACGCCGTTGACGGTGGCGGTCTGGAGGCCCGCGCTGTAGCGGGCCGGGCCGCCGTCGAGCATGCGCACGTCGTCGGGCGGCAGCGTGAACATCCGCCGCAGCCACGGCCCTTGGAGCAGCGCGCCCGAGAAGAGCCCGGCGAGGAAGCGCGTGAGATCGCCGGTGGTGGTGACGATCTCCCCCTCCGCCCACGAACTGGACATGTCGTACGCGGTGATGTCCTCGCGGCGCCCGTCCGACATGTCGAGGTAGCCGTGCAGATGCGGCCCGTGGACGCGGGTGTCATGGCCGGAGAGCGACGGCAGGTCCGTGTGGCCCAGGCCCAGCGGGCGCAGCACCCGGTCGCGGACCTCGGCACCGTACGGGCGCCGCGTCACGCGCTCGACGACCAGTGCGGCCAGGACGTAGTTCACGCCCCGGTACTCCTGCGCGGTGCCCGGCTCGAACTTCGGGGGGCTACCGGTCGCCGTCGCCACGATGCGGGGCGGCGTCCATCTGTCGAACCGGTGCCGCAGCACGTCCTCGGGGGTGTCGTCCGGCGGGAGCCCGACGTGGTCGGGCATGCCGCTGGTGTGGTCGAGCAGGTGCGCGACGGTGATCCGGCGGAAGGCGCCGGTCGCGGGCAGCAGGTCGGGCAGGTAGCGGCGTACGGGCGCGTCGAGCGCGAGGCGGCCCTCCCGCGCGAGCTGGAGGACGACCACGGCGACGAACGGCTTGGTGACGCTGCCCGCGCGCACCTTGTCGTTCGGGCCCACCGGCCGTCCCGTCGCCGTGTCGGAGACGCCGGAGGCGCCGTACCAGCGGCCCGCCGAGCCGCTGACCCGCAACTGGGCGGCGACGGCGGGCGGGTGGTCGAGATCGCCGATCGCCGCGCGCAGCGCCTCGGGGTCGAGGGCCGGGAGCGTGCCCGTGCCCGCGTGGCCCGTACGGCCCGCCGCGCTCACACGGCCCGTACGGCCCGTACGGTCCGCCGCGCTCGCCGGCGCACCGGGGCCCAGGGTCGCCAGCGCGGTCGCGGTCGCGGCGCCCGCGAGGAGGCCCCGGCGGGAGAGGGAGGGGAGGGAAGTCATACGGACACGCTCCCGCCCCCGCGCGCCCGCGCCATCCGGGAACGCCCCGACCCGGACCCCGAGTCGGCACTGAGGCGGTCATGGGGGATTTGCCGGGGCCGGCGTGGGTGAAGTGCCCGGTGAGCAGGGAGGGTTCGGGGCGTACTTCCGTGAAGAGGTTGTGCTCGTGGGGCGGATCCCCCTGGCGTGCCGCGTGTTCGAGAGACGAACACCGCGCCGGTCAGCACGCCGAATCCTGCCCGCGCCGGACGCGGCACCTCCCCCCGACCGCAGGGCAGGAGCGGGGGGCCCACCTTTGCCGCACCCCCCCCGCACACACAACATGGCGGCTGGGGGCGAGGCCGCGTCCTGGAGACCGGAGGCGCGGCGGGGCGTACTCCCGCCCCAGCCCGCCAGCTCACCCCGCAGGCGGCCGGAGACAGTTGGAGTCACCCGATGACGTATGCGTCGTCACCGACCCCCTTCGCCGAACACCCCCACCCCCACCCCCACCCCCACCCCCACCCCCACCCCCGCCGCGCCCGGCACCGCGCCGAGCGCCCCCGGGGCAGAGCCCGCAAGCTCGTCACCCGCGTCTCCGCCGCCGGGGCCACCCTCGCGCTGCCGCTCGTCGGCGCCTGTCCAGGATCCTCGTCGAGGACGGCCAGTCCGTCGGCGCCGGGGACCACATAGCCGAGTCGGGCTCGACCGGCAATGTCACGGGCCCGCACCTGCACTTCGAGGTCCGCACGACGCCCGAGTACGGCTCGGCGGTCGACCCCGCGAAGTGGCTCGCGGGATACGGGGTCACCCTCTAGCGAACGACCAGATGCGAAAGAGAACTTGCGCAAAAATAATTGTGCAACTTCTCTTTCCTGTCTACGGTCGGAGCCATGGCCGATGACTCGCATGACTCGAACGTCCAGAACCGCATCACCGATCTCGCCGCACTCAAGGTCTTCACGCACCCGCTCCGGATCGAGCTGTGGCGCGCGCTGGGCACCGTGCGCACGGCGACCGCCTCCCAGCTCGCCGACCAGGTCGACGAGGCCGTCTCGCTGGTCAGTTACCACCTGCGGAAGATGGCCGAGCACGGCTTCATCGTCGAGGCCGAGAGCCCGGAGGGCCGGGGCGGCGACGGGCGGGAGCGCTGGTGGAAACCCTCGGACGACCGCCCGTTCAGCTTCCGCAGCTCCGACTTCCACGACCGGCCCGAGGGCGCGGCCGTCGCCTCGCAGGTGGTCCGGCGGCTGCTGGAGACGCGCGGCGAGCAGTACACGACGTTCCTCGACCAGATGGCGTCCTGGTCCAAGGAGTGGATGGACGCGGCGTTCAGCTCCGAGACGCTCGTCCGGCTCACCCCCGACGAACTCGCCCGCTGCGAGGCCGAGCTGGCGGAGGTCACGGCGCGCTGGAAGGAGCACGCGCGCGAGGCAGGGGCCGAGGGCGACGACGCCCGTCGCGAGCACGTGGCCCTGCACCTCTACGGGTTCCCGTTCCGGCCATGACGGCGAACGGGGCACCGGCCCCTCCCGCGTACCGCGACGGCTCCGTGCTGCGCTGGCTCGCGGCGTACGCCGCCTCCATGATCGGCGACGGCGTCTGCTTCCTCGCCTTCGGCTGGGCCGCGCAGCGCGTCACGGGCCCCGCCGGGGTCGGCCTCGTCATGGCCGTCAGCGCGGTGCCGCGCGTGCTGCTGATGCTGGGCGGCGGCGTCGTCGCCGACCGCTACGGGCCGCGCCGGGTGGTCCTCGGCAGCGACGCCGTGCGCTGCGCGGTCGTCCTCGCGGTGGCCCTCGCGCTGGGCGCCGGGACGACGGGGCTGTGGCCGCTCGTCCTCGGCGCGCTCGTCTTCGGCGCCGTCGACGCGCTGTTCGTGCCCGCCGTCGGGGCGCTGCCGCCCCGCCTCACCTCCCGCGACCAGCTCGCGCGGGTGCAGGGCATGAGCCTGCTCGCCGTCCGGCTCGGCAACGTGGCGGGGCCGCCGCTCGGCGGCTTCGCGCTGGGTCTCGGCGGCGGCGCGACCGCGTTCGCCGTCGCGGCGGGCCTGTTCGCCGTGTCGCTGGCTCTGCTCGCCGCCGTACGGCTGAGGCCGCCGGCGCCCGGCGAGGCCACGGCGTCGGACGAGGCCACGGTGCCGGACGAGCGGGCGGGGCGCCCCCGCCCCTCCCCGTCCGGCGAACTCGTGGACGGTTTCCGCCACATGCGGCGGCGCCCCCTCCTCGCCCGGCTCGCGCTGAGCGGGGCGCTGTGCGAATTCGCCGTCACCGGGCCGCTCAACGTCGGGCTCGTCCTCCTCGCCGCCGAGCGCGGCTGGGGCGCGGCGGGCGTCGGATGGCTGGTCAGCGCCTTCGGGGCCGGCGCCGGTACGAGCGCGCTGGTGCTCGCCGTGCGGGGCGGGGTGCCGCGCGCCGGTGCCGTGCAGTGCGCGGCCGTGGCCGCCACCTCGCTCTGCGTCGGCGCCGTGGGCCTCGCGCCCGGGCTGCCCGCCGCCGTGGGGCTCGCCGCGCTCGCCGGGCTCGCGGGCGGGCTGTGCGGCGGGCTCTCCCGGGCCCTGGTCCAGGTCACCGCCGACCCCGCCTACCTGGGCCGGGTCACCTCGGTCACGGGCCTCGGCGCGACCGGGCTGGCGCCCCTGTCGTACCCGGTCTTCGGCGCCGCCGCGGGCGCGTGGGGCACCGGGCCCGTCTTCGTGTGCTGCGGCCTCCTCGGCCTCGGCTCGCTGCTGCCGCTCGCCTCCCGCGTCTGCCTGCGCGCCGAACTGCCCGTACGGAAGGGGCCTACGTGCACACGCCCCGCATCCACGGCGTCCCCGGCCCCAGCCCCAGCCGGGCCCGTTCCGTCCGCTGGATGGACTGGATCGCGCGCAGGCGGGGGAGAGGGTCCTTCGCCGGGGCGGTGAGGAAGCGCAGCACCTCCTCGTAGAACGCGTCACGGACGGCCGGCGGCATCACGTCCGAGGCGTCCAGGCAGCGCTCGCTCTCCTTCCCGGTGAGGCGCCGCGCGATCCGCTCCCCGCTCCGTTCCGCCCCCGGAGCGCCCGGGTACGCCGTGGAGTTCGCGGAGAAGTAGCCCGTGGTCTTCAGCAGGGCGCGCTGGCCCCGCGTCGACGCCAGGAAGGAGAGCAGTTTCCGGCGGTCCCCCGGAGGGCCGCCGCCGCTCTTGAACAGCACGGCGAAGTCGGCCGAGACCTCGCTGCGTTCGGGCCCCTCGTACATGTACGGGCCGCCCGGCAGCAGGGAGCGCGAGCTGACGAAGCGGGCGTCGGAGGCCCGTTCGCCGTAGAAGAACGGGGCGAAGGTGCCCTGGTGCTCCAGCGCGCAGGACCGGCGTCCCCCGCCGAAGAGCAGGCCGTGCGCGCCGGGCTTCCCCCGGTGGTCGGTCAGCAGCGCCCGCCGCGCCGCGCTCCCGCCGCCCCTGTCGCCCCGGCCGTCGCCGTCCTCTCCGCCGCTCCCGTCGTCCTGGGCGAGCAGCAGGCCCCACTCGCGCCACGCCGCCGCGATCCTCTCGTCGGTCCACGGCAGCGTGCCGCCCGCCCACCGCTCGTAGATCCCGGTGCCGTAGCCCTGGAGCACGATGTCCTCGATCCAGTCGCTGCCCGGCCAGCCGGAGGCACCGTCGTCGATCATGCCCAGGCACCACTGGCCGACCGTGGAGCCGTCCGGACGGGGCCCGCCCGCGCGATACCAGACGAGGCTCTTCACATCGGCCTTGACCGGCACCCAGTAGCTGCCGCCCGTGCCGCTCGCCACCGGCTGCCAGGGGCCCTCGCCGCCGTACTCGACGGGCTCGTACAGCCCCTCCAGGGACGCCAGATGGCCCTTGCGCGCGTAGTCCGCCAGCTCGCCGGGGCCCGGGAGCAGCGCGATGTCCGGCGGGCTGCCCGACTGGACCTGGGAGAGCAGGACCTCGCGCTGGGCGGCCGTGCCCTGATACGTGTAGCGGACGCCCGCCCTGTCCAGCAGCGCCCGGAAGTCCTCCTCCTGGTCGCCGGTCCAGGGCCCGAGCACGGCGACCGGGCGCTCCTCGGGCGAGCCCAGCTCCGCGGTGCCGCCGCACCCGGCCGCGGCGGCGGTGAGGACCAGCAGCAGGACGCCCAGCAGCGCCCGGACCGCGCGCGTCATGGCCGCGCCCTCCCGTAGTCGGCGCGGAGCCGGTGCAGCAGCCCGGCGGAGGGGAGCACGAGCAGCGCCAGGCCGCAGGCGCCGAAGCCGAGGAGGGGGCCCGCGCGCCCGTGCGCGGAGTCGGCCGCGCGCCGTACCTCGGTCGCGGTGCGGGTGATGTGCTGCTGGGCGGCCGCGTGCTCCAGGCTCGTCAGCCGCGCGCTCACCGTGTCGAGCCGGTCCTGCGTCGTGCCGGTCCAGCGCACCGGGACGACGGCGAGGACGAGCGTGAGCAGGAGCCCGCACAGCAGCCAGCCGTCGAACATCCGCCCGCAGCGCCGCCGCAGCACGCGCGACGCCGACAGCAGCACGAGCGCCGTCAGCACGAGGAAGGCCTCGGCCAGCGCCCACCCCACCCGCTGCGCGGTGCTGAACTCCAGCTCCTCGCGGACCTCTTCGAGCTGCCGCTCCTGGAGCGCGGCGAGCCGGGGCAGCATGCCGGTGACCCGGCGGTGCATCAGCGAACCCGCCTCGGTCATCCGCAGCTCGCGCATGGTGCGCAGCTCGTCCTCCGGCTCGCCCCCGTACATCCCGGCCGCCTGGTTGACCGCGTCCGCGTACACCGTCAGGAGCCCGTCGACCGTGTCCAGCTCGCCCCGCCCGTACGGGCCCGCGAGCTGCTTGTCGGCGGCGCGCGAGAGGTTCTGGTCGGCGGCGGAGAGCTGGGTGCGGAAGCCCTCTCCCACTCCGGTCACCCGGGAGGCGGGCCTGCCCACGGCCGCCTCGGCGTGGCGGTGCGCGGTCTCCAGCGCGATCCGCGCCGCGGCCACCTGCTGCGCAGCGGGCGCGATGCCGGTGCGGACGCGCTCGGGGGAACGGTGCACCACGTCGTACGAGACGAGCAGCGCCGTGCCCGCCAGCACGGCCAGGACCACGAGCGCCGCGAGATGCCGCCGCAGCAGCGCACGGGTGGACACCGCCCGCAGCCGTGCCCGGACCCCGCGCCACGGTCTCGCGCCCGGACTCACCACCGGTCACCTCCCCGCTCCCGGCGGCGCTCCCCGGCCCCCGCCGCCAGCCGGGCCCCGCACCGTACGCAGTGACGGGCGCCCGGGGCGGACCCGGCGCCGCACGCGGGGCAGTCGGGCGGGGGCGGTGCGCCGGGCGCGGAGGCGGGGGACGGCGGCACGCGCTGGGCGCGCAACTGGCTGCGGCGCAGCTCGAAGGGGGCCACGGAGGCGCGGAGCCGCACGACGCCGCCGCCCGGGTCCAGCACGTGCACGACCCTGTCCAGCAGCGTCAGCAGCAGCTCGTCCCGCGCCCCGGCCGCCAGCCGGCAGGCGTGGCCGAGGAGCTTCTCCGCCCGCTCGCGCTCCCCGCGCAGCGCGGCCTCGCACCCCTCCATGTACGCCGTGACCCGGTCGGTGCGCCGCGCGTGGTACAGCACGCTGCCGCCCCGCGCGGTGAACCGCGAGGTCTCCGCCGCCGCCACGTCGTCCGTCCACCGCACGAGCACCGGGACGGCCGGACCAGCCGCGCCCGGCCCGCCCACCGCGTCCGGCCCGCCCACCGCGTCCGTACCGCCCGCCCCGCCCGGCCCGTCGCCGCCGAGCGCGAAGGCGGCCAACTGGAGGTGTTCGCCGAGCGGTTCCCCGTGCGGGCTCGCCGTCAGCTCGATCTGGTACTCGCGCGTCCCGGCCGCCCACAGGTGCGTGCGGAAGCGGTGCGTACGCGGCCCGTCCGGCGCGTCCAGCGGGGGTGCCTCGACGCGGAACGCCCGCCGTACGGGCGAGACCTCGGCGAACGACACGAGCCGGACGCCCGTGCGTACGGTGATCTCCACCGGCAGCGCGGGCAGCCGCGCGTCGACCAGCCCCCGCACGGTCCCGGCGAGCCGCGCGCCCAGCTCGTGGCCTTCCCCCACCGCGTCCGCCGTGCCGTGCAGGTCCGTCGCGATACGCGTCAGGGGGCCCACCCGCCAGCCGTCGCCGACGGCGAGGACGTCGCAGGTGAAGTGGCCCGCGCAGGCGTCGAGTTCGCGCTCCAGGCCGTCCGGGCCCGCCGCGGCGTCGCCGCTGCTGCCGTCCGTCACCATGATCATGTGCCGTACGGCGTGCCGCGTGTCCGCGAACATCCGGCGGGCCAGCGCGAGCCACGCGGCGTAGCTCGTCCGGGTCTCGTCCGCGGCGCCGTGCGGCATCATCCCCCGCGTCTCGAACCGGGCCAGGCGGCGCGGCTCGTCACCGGCCACCGCCCACTCGCCGGTCCAGGGATAGACGACGCCGGGCCGGGCGCCGCCGCCCAGCAGCGCGAAGTGCGTGCCGTCCGGCAGCGCGTCGACGGCGGCGCCCGCCGCCCGGGCCAGCGCCCGCTTCCGCTCCTCGGCGCCGGGCCGCCCCGCGCGCGGCTCGCCCGGCGCGAAGTCGACGGCGACGAGCACCCCGATCCCCGAGGGCTCCCCGCCGGACGCCCCGCCCGCCGTCCCCCGCGCGGGCAGCCAGCGCGCCCCGGCGTCCTCGGGCCGCTCCTCGTACATGTCGGCGCGCACCACCGCGCGCACGAGGAGGCGCCGGTCCGCGTACCGGTCGGTCCGCATGTCCACCGTCAGCCGCGCGTACAGCCCCCGCTCGTCGTCCCCGGCCATCGGCCGCCTCCCGCCTCGGATCACGTCAGGGTCATCGGGCGCACGGCGTTGGCGCGGTCGGCGAACCGCTCGCGCTCCGCGTCGTCCCCCGACAGCCGCGCCAGCGTGCCGTAGCACTCGGCGAGCCGGGCCCGCACCCGCGTCTCGGGCCCGGACAGCGGCGCGCCGGCCAGGCGCCGCAGTCGGCGCGCGACCCGCGAACGGGGCGGCGGGGGACGGTCCCCGGGCGCGGGCCCGAAGATCTCCCCGTACGGCAGTTCGTCCGCCCCGGTGTGCGTCACCAGGTCGAGCGCCCACTCCAGGACCTCCGCCGTCAGCCGGGTGCGGCCCTCCTCGCCGACGTGCGGGGCGTCGCGCAGCTCCCGGTCGGCGAGGTCGCCCGCGAGCCGCCGCTGCGCCTCGGCGAACTCCGCGAGCGAGGGCAGCGGCGGCCGCCCGCCCTCCAGCCGGGCCGTCAGGACGCGGAGCGCGGCGACGCGCACCGCCGCGCGGTCGTGCGCGTCGGGCGGCACCCGGTCGAGCACGTCGAGCGCCCGCCGCCGGTCGCCGCGCGCGAGCGCCGGGCGGACGAGCCCGAAAGCGGCGCTGCCGTGCGCGGGGTTGCGCGCCCACACCGCGCGGTAGAACTCCTCGGCCTCGGCCGAGCGCGGGGAGAGCCGCTCCGCGCAGTAGCCGAGCGCGAGCTTGGGCGCGTACTCGCCGGGCATCGCCCCGTACGTCAGGTCGAACGCGCGGCGTGCCGCCTCCAGATGCGCCCGCTCCTCCCCGCCCGCCCCGGCCCGCCGCGCGAGGTCGGCGCGGACCAGCGCCAGCAGCCCCTGGTGCCAGGCGAGCCGCCAGCGCAGCGCGGGCCCGGCGCCCAGGATGTCCACGGCCCTCGCGTACTCCCCGGCGGCCCGCTCCCACGCCTCCTCGCCGCCGCCGCGCAGATGACGGCGTACGTGGTGCAGGCAGATGTCGGACGAGGGCCGCGCGGGATCCTGCTGGAGCACCTGGAGCGGGTCGTACGTCGTCAGCCCGAACTCCCCGGCCCGCTTGTCCTCCGGATGCGGGCCCGGCACCGGCAGCCCCAGCGCGAAGGCGCGCGCCGAGGGGACCGCGGGGTCCAGCGGCGCCGAGCGGAACTGCTGCCCCCGCACCGGCGCGGGCCCCGCCAGCCACCGGGCGCGGGGCGGCACCGTGCCCAGCTCGCGGCCGAGCAGCTCCCCGGCCGGGGCGAAGTAGCGGGACGGCTCCGGGTCGTCCCGCGTCCCGCGCAGCGCCCGCACCTCCCGCGCCACGCCCCGCAGTTGGCCCGCCATCTCGCGCGCCGAGGAGAAGCGGTAGTACGGCAGCGGGTGCGTGGCCCGGTCGATCACCCGGCGGAACGAGCGCATCGCGAGGCCCGGCACGTCCCGCACCGCGTAGGCGGCCAGTTCGTTCAGCGTCCGGCCGACCGTGTGCAGGTCGTGCGCGACGGTCGGCCCCGTGCGGCCCGCGAGCACCTCAGGCGCGGCGAACGGCTCGGAGAGCGTCGGCTCGTACTGCTGGTCCCCGGCCTTCCGTACCCCGCCCAGGTCGATGATCTTGATGCGGTCGCCGACGTGGATGACGTTCGACGGCTTCAGGTCGCTGTAGACCAGCCCCAGCCCGTGCATATGGCCGAGCGCCTCCAGGATCAGGCAGCCGTAGGCGAGCACGGTCTCGATGTCCAGCGGCCGCCCGAGCGGCAGTTCGCCCCGCCGGGTCCGGGTGACGATCTCCTCCAGCGTGCTGCCGCCGACGTACTCCATCACCAGGTACGAGGTCGGCTCGGCGTCGCCGGGGTGGGTGTGGCGCACGTAGTTGTGGAAGCCGACGATGCCCTCGTGGTTCAGCAGATAGAGGTAGCGGGCCTCCTCGGTGGCCAGCTTCCGCATCCGCTCGTCGTGCCGGTTCAGCAGGCCCTTGACCACCAGCGGCGGCACATCGGTCAGCTCGGTGCTGTCCGCGAGATAGACCCAGCCCTGACCGCCGTGCGCGAGGCACCCGCGCACCCGGTACTGCGCGAGCGTGTCCCCCGCGCGCAGCGAGGGCGCGAACGAGAAGCGGTGGCCGCACAGCGGGCAGAACCCCTCCGGCGGCGGGAGCCCGAGCAGCGGCGGCCCGAGCGGCGCCCCGCACTCCGGGTCGCCGCACTTGCGTCCGGGCGGCGGCGGGGAGTCCTCCGGGATCAGCCGCGCGCCGGGGGAGCGGGGCGCCAGCCACGGCAGGGACAGCAGGGGCGGGGTCCCGGCACCGCTCTCGTCCGCCGGCTTCCCCGGGCCCCGGGCCGCCGTCCGCGGGTGCCGCCCGCACCCGTCGCAGTACCCCGTCACGGTCAGGCGCCCGGCGCACCGCGCACCCGAGAAGAGGGTGTGCGGACACGCGGCGCCCGTTCCTGGGTCCCCCATGTCCGGCGAGGATACGCCCGGTCACCGACCGTCAGGAGTCCTCCGGCCGGAGAAAGTCCGCTCAGATGCCGAGCCGGGCCTCGTACGCCTGCGCGACGGCGTCCTTCTCGCCCTCCAGCCCGACATCGGCGACCTCCTGCCGCCCGGAGGCGAACAGCAGCAGCTCCGAGGGCTCGCCCGTGACCGTCACCACGGGGGTGCCCTTGCGGGCCACGGCGGTCTGCCCGTTCGGGCGGCGCAGCACGAGGCCCACCGGCGACTTGCGCCCGTACACCCGCGCGCCGCTCTCCAGGCGCCGCCACAGGGCGTCCTCGAAGACGGGGTCCAGCTCGCGGCGCGACCAGTCGGCCTGCGCGCGGCGCACGTCCTCGGCGTGCACGAAGAACTCCACCGTGTTCGCCGCCTCGTCCACCTGCTTGACGGAGAACGGCGACATCCGGGGCGGTCCCGTGCGGATGAGCTGGATCAGCTCCTCGTAGGGCTTGGCGGCGAACTCGCCCTGGACGCGCTCCAGGCGCGCCGCGAGCGGCTTGATCAGGATCCCGCCCGCCGCGTCCTGGCGGCGCTCGCGCACCACGATGTGCGCGGCGAGATCGCGGGTCTTCCACCCCTCACACAGTGTCGGGGCCTCGGGGCCGTTGGCTTCCAGCAGATCGGCGAGCAGCAGGCGTTCCCGCTTGGCGTGGGTCGACATGCGGCCATTCTTCCCCAGCGCGCGTACGGGACAATGGAGCACATGCCCTCGAACGACATCCCCGACAGCTCCCTCGACCCGGCCGTCGCCGCCCGCCTCAAGCGTGACGCGAACGGCCTGTTCCCCGCGGTCGCCCAGCAGTACGACACCGGTGAGGTGCTGATGCTCGGCTGGATGGACGACGAGGCGCTGTCCCGCACGCTCTCCTCCGGCCGCGCGACGTACTGGAGCCGCAGCCGCCAGGAGTACTGGGTCAAGGGCGATACGTCCGGGCACGTCCAGCGGGTGAAGTCCGTCGCCCTCGACTGCGACGCGGACACGGTCCTCGTCAAGGTCGACCAGACGGGCCCCGCCTGCCACACGGGCGCTCGGACCTGCTTCGACGCCGACCCTCTTCCTCTCGGCTGACGCCCTGAAAGGCACAGCCCGACGTCGGGGGTGCCCATCAGGGGCGCGGGGAACTGCGCGAGCGGCCACGACGCGGCCGCAGACCGCGAAGCACAGGACGGGGCAGCCCGGGTGCAGCCCAGGATGCCGGGCGCCAAAGGCGCGGTCGGCGCCCACTAGGCTCGGCGTTCATGACCGCCCCCTCCCTCGAAGCCTTCCGCACCCTCGCCGAGGACCGCCGCGTCATCCCCGTGACGCGACGCCTGCTGGCCGACGGCGACACCCCCATCGCCCTGTACCGGAAACTCGCCGCGGAGCGCCCCGGCACGTTTCTGCTGGAGTCCGCGGAGAACGGCCGCACCTGGTCCCGCTACTCGTTCGTCGGCGTCCGCAGCGACGCCGCGCTCACCGTGCGGGACGGGCAGGCGCACTGGCGGGGCACGCCGCCCGTGGGCGTACCGACGAGCGGCGATCCGCTGCACGCGCTGCGGGAGACCGTCGAGGCCCTGCACACCCCGCGCGACCTGCACGAGGCGGGCGCGCTCGGCGAGCTGCCGCCGTTCACCGGGGGCATGGTCGGCTACCTCGGGTACGACATCGTGCGCCGCCTGGAGAAGATCGGCGACAGCACCGAGGACGACCTCGGCCTCCCGCCGCTCACGATGCTGCTCACCTCCGACCTCGCGGTGCTCGACCACCGCGACGGCACCGTGCTGCTGATCGCCAACGCGATCAACCACAACGACCTGGCGACGGGCGTCGACGAGGCGTACGCCGACGCCGTCCGCAGGCTCGACGCGATGGAGGCCGACCTCGCGCGCCCGGCCCCGGTGGCCCCGGCCGCGCTGCCGCCGTCCGAGCTGCCGGACTTCGAGGCGCGGTCGGGCGGCGCGACGTACAAGGGCTGGGTCGAGGACGTCAAGGAGCGCATCCGCGCGGGCGAGGCGTTCCAGGTCGTGCCCTCGCAGCGGTTCGAGGCCCGGTGCGAGGCGAGCGCCCTCGACGTCTACCGGGTGCTGCGCGCCACGAACCCGAGCCCGTACATGTACCTGCTGCGGTTCGACGGCTTCGACATCGTCGGCTCCAGCCCCGAGGCGCTCGTCAAGGTCGAGGACGGGCGCGCGATGATGCACCCCATCGCGGGCACGCGCCCGCGCGGCGCGACCCCGCGCGAGGACAGCGCGCTCGCCGAGGAGCTGCTGGCCGACCCCAAGGAGCGCGCCGAGCACCTGATGCTCGTCGACCTCGGGCGCAACGACCTCGGGCGGGTGTGCGAGCCCGGCAGCGTGGAGGTCGTCGACTTCATGTCCGTCGAGCGCTACAGCCACGTCATGCACATCGTCTCGACGGTCACCGGGCGCCTCGCCGAGGGGCGCACGGCCTTCGACGCGCTCACCGCCTGCTTTCCCGCCGGGACCCTCTCCGGCGCGCCCAAGCCGCGTGCCCTCCAGATCATCGAGGAGCTGGAGCCCACCCGCCGCGGGGTCTACGGGGGCTGCGTCGGCTATCTCGACTTCGCGGGCGACTCGGACACCGCCATCGCCATCCGTACGGCGCTGCTGCGCGACGGCACCGCGTACGTCCAGGCGGGCGCGGGCGTCGTCGCCGACTCGGATCCGGCGGCCGAGGACACCGAGTGCCGGAACAAGGCGGCGGCCGTGCTGAGGGCGGTCCGTACCGCCGAACGGCTCAGCGGTAGCGTGGAAGGGTGACTTCTGCATCCTCCGAGCCCGATGAGCGCCCCGAGGGCGCCGGGCGCTCCGAGCGCACCGGGCGCCCCCCGGGGCAGCGCGCGGCCCGGCGCGCACTGGGCATCGCGCTGCTGTGCGGCGCGGTCGGCGCCGCGCTCGCGCTCGTCTCCGCCGGGCAGACCTGGAGCGAGTCCACCGCCGCCTTCGCCCAGGGCACCGTGCCCGTCACGGCCAAGGGCGGGGACGTCACCGGACTCCCCAGCGCCCTGGCGCTCGTCGGCCTCGCGGCCCTGGTCGCGGTCTTCGCGGTGCGCCGCGCCGGGCGGGTCACGGTCTCCGTGCTGCTCACGCTCTGCGGCGCCGGCGTGATCGCCTCCGCGCTGATCGGCGCCGACGACCCCGGCGCGCTCTCCGAGAAGGCCGCCAAGACCTCGGGCCTCACCGGCAGCGACATCGGCGCCGTCCACCTCAGCGCGTGGCCGTACGTCTCGGCGGCCGGCGGGCTGCTGCTGGTGATCGCCGGGCTGCTCGCGCTGCGCTTCGGCCGCGCCTGGCCCTCGATGTCCGGCAGCGGGCGGTACGAGCGCACGGCGCGCGGCCCCCGCGCGGCGCGCCCCGCGCGCGTCGACCCCGACCGGCCCGAGGATCTGTGGAAGGCCCTCGACCGCGGCGAGGACCCCACGCACGGCACCGCGTGACACACGAGGGACAATGGGGGGCGGCGGCCCCGTGACGGGCCCCGCTTCGTTCGCATACGTCACACGTACACCACGTACACAAGGAGCACTCATGGCGCACAGCCACGGACACACCCCCGCCGCGTGGACCGGCGTCATCATCGCCTTCATCGGCTTCTGCACGGGCTCGGTCTTCATGGTGATCCCCTCGCCGGTCGGGGTGGCCGCGAGCCTGGTGCTGATCCTGGCGGGCGCCGTGGTCGGCGGGATCATGCGCGCGGCGGGTCTCGGCGCGAAGAGCAAGGGCCTCACCGAGGACCAGCTCCGGGCCCACAAGCAGAAGCTGGCGCAGAGCCAGGCCGCGACGCCGACGGCGCAGACCGCCGAGGCGCACTCCTGACCGACCGGCGTGACGACGCCGTGACGGCGCGGCCCCGCCCCCTGGCGGCGGTGCCGCGCCTCGCCGCGCCCCTCGGCGTCCTCGCCGGGGTGGGCGCGGCTTTCGCGTACGTGGCCGCTTTCGACCCCCGCGAGCCCGGCCACTACCCCGCCTGCCCCGTCCTCTCCGTGACCGGGCTCGCCTGCCCCGGCTGCGGCGGGCTGCGCTGCGCGTACGCCGTCGCGCACGGCGACCTGGGCGCCGCGCTGGGCGCCAACGCGCTCGCGGTGGCGGCCCTCGCCCTCTTCGCGCTCCTCTGGGCGCACTGGCTCGTCCGTACGGCCCGCGGCCGTCGCCACGCCTTCCCCGTACGGGTCCGCGCCTGGCACGGCTGGGCGGCCTGCGCGCTGACGGCCGCGTTCACAGTTGTCCGGAACACGCCCCTCGGTGCCGGGCTCACGCCGTGACCTGCGGGTTACGGTGCCCGGAACGATCGAAGAATTGTCCGGAATGCGGGACTACGGTCAACCGGATGCGGGACCTCCGTCCCCCTGCGGATACCATCACAGTGGCCGACCTGACCATCCCCCGTGAAGCCTCGCGGGGGCCGCCCCCAGCCAAGAAAGGGGCCGCTCGCGTGAGTGTGCTCGACGAGATCATCGAAGGCGTGCGTGAGGACCTCGCCGAGCGGCAGGCGCGCGTCAGCCTCGAGGAGCTCAAGGAGCGCGCGGCGAGGGCGCCCCAGGCCAAGGACGGCCTCGCGGCCCTCAAGGGCGACAGCGTCCGGGTGATCTGCGAGGTCAAGCGCTCCAGTCCCTCCAAGGGCGCGCTGGCGGCCATCGCCGACCCCGCGGGCCTCGCCGCGGACTACGAGGCGGGGGGCGCCGCCGTCATCTCCGTCCTCACCGAGCAGCGCCGCTTCGCCGGCTCGCTGGCCGACCTCGACGCGGTCCGCGCCCGGGTGGACGTGCCGGTGCTGCGCAAGGACTTCGTCTTCTCCTCGTACCAGCTCTGGGAGGCGCGGGCGCACGGCGCCGACGTCATCCTGCTGATCGTCGCCGCGCTGGAGCAGGAGGCCCTCGTCTCCCTGATCGAGCGCGCCGAGTCCATCGGCCTGACGCCGCTGGTCGAGGTGCACGACGAGGAGGAGACCGAGCGGGCGATCGAGGCGGGCGCGAAGATCATCGGGGTCAACGCGCGCAATCTGAAGACTCTTGAGGTCGACCGGGGCAACTTCACCCGGATCGCGCCCGAGATCCCCGACCACATCGTCAAGGTCGCCGAGTCGGGCGTCCGCGGCCCCCACGACCTGATCGCGTACGCGAACGAGGGCGCGGACGCCGTGCTCGTCGGCGAGTCCCTGGTCACGGGCAAGGACCCGAAGGCGGCCGTCGCCGACCTCGTCGCCGCCGGGGCCCACCCGGCGCTGCGCCACGGGCGGGGCTGACGCCCCATGTCCGCCGACCGTTACGCACGTCTCGCGCGCGGGTGCCGCCCGCGGGGCTGCCGCGCGCCCGCGCGCAAGGTGCTCGGTCGGCGCGTTCGGTACCACATCGGGTGCGAGCCGGGTCAGGTGCGGGGCCGCCGATGGCGCGGGGCACTCCCCAGCCCCGCCGCAGACCCCGCTTAGGGGGCAGAGCCCCCAGTTTCGGGAAGGGGCGGGACGGGGGAACGGCTCGTCGCAGGCGCGGCCACCGCAACCATGCCCACCCACCCGAGGAACGGCACACGTATGTCCGATTACTTCATCCCTGACCCGGAGAACCGAGTCCCCAGCGCCGAAGGCTACTTCGGCGCGTTCGGCGGCAAGTTCATCCCCGAGGCCCTCGTCGCGGCCGTCGACGAGGTCGCGGCCGAGTACGAGAAGGCCAAGGCCGACCCGGAGTTCGCCGCCGAGCTGGACGACCTGCTGGTCAACTACACCGGGCGGCCCAGCGCCCTGACCGAGGTGCCCCGCTTCGCGCGGCACGCGGGCGGCGCCCGGATCTTCCTCAAGCGCGAGGACCTCAACCACACCGGCTCGCACAAGATCAACAATGTGCTGGGCCAGGCCCTGCTCACCAAGCGCATGGGCAAGACCCGCGTCATCGCCGAGACCGGCGCGGGCCAGCACGGCGTGGCCACCGCCACCGCCTGCGCCCTCTTCGGCCTCGACTGCACGATCTACATGGGCGAGATCGACACCCGGCGCCAGGCGCTGAACGTCGCCCGCATGCGGATGCTCGGCGCCGAGGTCATCCCGGTCACGTCCGGCAGCCGCACGCTCAAGGACGCGATCAACGAGGCGTTCCGCGACTGGGTCGCCAACGTCGACCGCACGCACTACCTCTTCGGCACGGTCGCGGGACCGCACCCCTTCCCGCAGCTCGTCCGCGACTTCCACCGCGTCATCGGCGTCGAGGCGCGGCGCCAGATCCTGGAGCGGGCCGGGCGGCTGCCCGACGCCGTGGCGGCCTGCGTGGGCGGCGGCTCGAACGCCATCGGGCTCTTCCACGCGTTCCTCGGCGACGCGGACGTCCGCATCGTCGGCCTGGAGGCCGCTGGCCACGGCGTGGAGTCCGGCGAACACGCCGCGACCCTCTCCGTCGGCGAGCCCGGCATCCTGCACGGCTCGCGCTCGTACGTCCTCCAGGACGACGAGGGCCAGATCACCGAGCCGTACTCGATCTCGGCCGGGCTCGACTACCCGGGCATCGGCCCCGAGCACGCGTACCTCAAGGACAGCGGGCGCGGCGAGTACCGCCCGGTGACCGACGACCAGGCGATGCAGGCGCTGCGCCTCCTCTCGGAGACCGAGGGCATCATCCCGGCCATCGAGAGCGCCCACGCGCTCGCGGGTGCGCTGGACCTCGGCAAGGAGCTGGGCGAGGACGGGCTGATCCTCGTCAACCTCTCCGGGCGCGGCGACAAGGACATGGACACGGCCGCGCGGTACTTCGGCCTGTACGACGAGGGGGCGGACAAGTGAGCGGAACGATCGATCTGCTGGACGCCGCGCTGGCGCGGGCCGAGTCCGAGAACCGGGCCGCTCTCGTCGGCTACCTCCCCGCCGGATTCCCCACCGTCGAGGGCGGGATCGCCGCCTGCACGGCGCTGCTGGAGAGCGGCTGCGACATCGTCGAGGTCGGCCTCCCGCACAGCGACCCGGTGCTCGACGGGCCGGTCATCCAGACCGCCGACGACATCGCGCTGCGCGGCGGCGTCCGTATCGCGGACGTCATCCGTACGGTCCGCGAGGCCCACGCGGCGACGGGCAAGCCGGTGCTGGTCATGACGTACTGGAACCCGATCGACCGGTACGGGGTCGAGCGCTTCGCGGCCGAGCTGGGCGAGGCGGGCGGCGCGGGCTGCATCCTCCCCGACCTCCCCGTCGAGGAGTCCGACGCGTGGCGGAAGGCCGCCGAGGCGAACGGGCTCGCGACCGTCTTCGTCGTCGCCCCGAGCAGCCGCGACGAGCGGCTCGCGAAGATCACGGCGGCGGGCAGCGGCTTTGTGTACGCGGCGTCGCTGATGGGTGTGACGGGCACGCGCGAGTCGGTGGGCCGCGAGGCGGAGTCGCTGGTCGCTCGGACCCGGGCCACCACCTCGCTTCCGGTCTGTGTCGGCCTGGGCGTCTCCAACGCCCGCCAGGCGTCCGAGGTCGCGGCCTTCGCCGACGGCGTCATCGTCGGCTCGGCCTTCGTCAAACGCCTCCTGGACGCCGCCGACCTCGAATCCGGCCTGGCGGATATCCGTTCCCTGGCCGGAGAGTTGGCGGCAGGCGTCCACCGAGTCTGACGAGAGCGCCCCGTCAGGGGCGCGGGGAACTGCGCGACGAGCCCCGACGCGGGCGCGCCCCGCGAAGCACGGTCCGGGGCACCCCGGGTGCGGCCCTCATGCCGGATTGCCCGGCGTGGGGGCTGCGCTTGCCAGCCCTGCTCCCCCAAGCTCTTCGAGCAGGGAGGTACCCCCATGCGCAGACCTCCCAAGCACAGGGGAGAAGCTGACGTGCCCCGTCAGGGGCGCGGGGAACTGCGCGGCCAGCCACAGCACAGCCGCAGCCCGCGACGCACAGGGCGGGGCAGCCGCTGTTCGGGGAGCCCAGAAGGGGTTCACCACTTTTGGGTGAAAAGGGGAAGAGGTCGGCTTTTGCCTCGACGGCGAGTCGTTGGCTCTGGGTGTGATGAGCCAGAAGAACAACGATGGGAAGCGCACCGCGAGGGACCGGCTGCGTGAGGAGCAGGCGCGCCAGAAGGGCGCGGAGAAGCGTCGCAGGACGCTGAAGGTGGGGGCCGTGGTCGTCGGCGTGCTGGTCGTGGCGACCGCGGTCTCGGTGATCGTCGCCCAGACGAAGAAGGACGACGGCGGTTCCGGGAGCGACGCCAAGCCGATCACGGTCGGCAAGACCTCGGCCCCCGCCAGGCTCACCGTCTACGAGGACTTCCGCTGCCCCGCCTGCGCCCAGTTCGAGAACCATTTCCGCAGCACCGTGCGCGGGCTGGAGAAGGCCGGCAAGCTCAAGACCGAGTACCACCTGGTGACGCTCATCGACGGGAACATGGGCGGCAGCGGCTCCAAGAAGGCCGCGAACGCGGCGGCTTGCGCGCGCGACGCGGGCAAGTTCCCCGAGTACCACGACGTGCTGTACCAGAACCAGCCCGCCGAGCAGGACGACGCCTTCGCCAGTGACAAGCGGCTGCTCGCCCTCGCGGGCAAGGTCGACGGCCTCGAAGGGCCCGGCTTCGAGAAGTGCGTCAAGAGCGGCAAGCACGACGCGTGGGTGAAGGAGTCCAACGACTCCTTCCGCAACTCGGAGCACAAGGCGACGCCGACGATCCTGCTCGACGGCAAGGACGTCTACAGCGACCAGTCGAACCCGCTCACTCCGGGCAAGCTCAAGAAGATGGTGGAGCAGAAGGCGGCCTAGCCACCGGCCGTACGCGGGCGGCGCCGGGGTGTTATGGAGCCGTTGTGCGGGCTGATTGCGGACGGTGGCGTGCGGCACGGTAGCGTCGGGGGGGCCATGGAGACCCTTGCCTTTATCCCCAGTCCCTCGGCCGGTGAGATTCACCTCGGGCCGCTTCCGTTGCGCGGCTACGCGCTGTGCATCATCCTCGGCGTGTTCGTCGCGGTCTGGCTCGGCGGCCGGCGCTGGGTCGCCCGGGGCGGACGCCCCGGCACGGTCGCCGACATCGCCGTGTGGGCCGTGCCGTTCGGCCTGATCGGCGGCAGGCTCTACCACGTCGTCACCGACTATCAGCTCTACTTCGGCGACGGCCGCAACTGGGTGGACGCCTTCCGTATCTGGGACGGCGGTCTCGGGATCTGGGGCGCCATCGCGCTCGGCGCGCTCGGTGCCTGGATCGGCTGCCGCCGCCGCGGCATCCCGCTGCCCGCGTACGCGGACGCCGTCGCGCCCGGCATCGTCCTCGCCCAGGCGCTGGGCCGCTGGGGCAACTGGTTCAACCAGGAGCTGTACGGCAAGGCCACCGACCTTCCCTGGGCGCTGAAGATCGACCAGGACCACCGGCCCGTCGACACGCCCGACCTGGCCACGTACCACCCGACGTTCCTCTACGAGTCGCTGTGGTGCGTCGGCGTCGCGCTGCTGGTGATCTGGGCGGACCGCCGCTTCAAGCTCGGGCACGGACGCGCGTTCGCGCTCTACGTCGCGGCGTACACCGTGGGCCGGTTCTGGATCGAGTACATGCGGGTGGACGACGCCCACCACGTGCTCGGCATGCGGCTCAACAACTGGACCGCGATCCTCGTCTTCGTCGCCGCCGTGGTCTACATCGTGCTCTCCGCGAAGCGCCGCCCCGGCCGGGAAGAGGTCGTGGAGCCCGGCGCGGCGGAGGAGAAGCCCGCCGCCGACACGGACAAGGGTGACGGCGACAAGGCCGAGGCCAAGGCCAAGTCCGAGCCCGCATCGGACGACAAGGCCGACGCCAAGACCGAAGCCGAGGCCGACGCCGAGGACGGCGACAAGGCCAAGGGCGGCTCCACCTCGTAGCTCTCACCCCCGCAACGCCTGCCCGGATTGTGCCGTTTCGTGTGCAATTCTCGGGAGGTGCTGTGGCTGATCCTCCTTCACCTCGGTGCCGCCTGCGCGGCGGTGCCGCTGGTGCGGTGGCTCGGCGTCCGCGCGTTCCTGCCCCTCGCGCTCGTGCCCGGCGCCGCCGCCGTCTGGGCCGCCGTGCGGCACGGGGAGGTCGCCGACGGGCACGCGCTCGTCTCCGAGTGGCACTGGATCCCCGGGCTGGGGGTCGGCGTCGCGCTCCGCTGCGACGCGCTCGCGCTGCTGATGGTGCTCATCGCGGGCGGCGTCGGCGCGCTCGTGATGGTCTACTGCGCCGGGTACTTCCGGCGGGACGAGCCTCGCGTCGGCGTCTTCGCCGGGACCCTCACCGCGTTCGCCGGGGCCATGCTCGGGCTGGTCCTCGCCGACGACCTGATCGTGCTCTACGTGATGTGGGAGCTGACCACGGTCTTCTCCTTCCTCCTCATCGGCCACACGCCCGAGCGCCGCACCAACCGCCGCGCCGCCCTCCAGGCCCTGCTCGTCACCACGCTCGGCGGGCTCGTGATGCTGATCGGCTTCCTGATGCTGGGGCACGCGGCGGGCACGTACCGCCTCTCGCGGATCGTCGCCGACCCGCCCGCCGCCGGGCCGCTGCTCTCGACCGCGCTCGTGCTCGTCCTCGTGGGGGCGCTGACGAAATCGGCGGTGTGGCCGTTCAGCTTCTGGCTGCCGGGGGCGATGGCCGCGCCGACGCCGGTCTCCGCGTATCTGCACGCCGCCGCCATGGTCAAGGCCGGGGTCTATCTCGTCGCGCGGCTCGCGCCCGCCTTCGCGCACGTCGTGCCCTGGCGGGAGACGGTGCTGGTGCTGGGCGCGGTGACCATGCTGCTCGGCGGGTGGCGGGCGCTGCGCGAGACGGACCTCAAGCGGCTGCTCGCGTTCGGCACGGTCAGCCAGCTCGGCTTCCTCGTCCTGCTCGTCGGCGACGGGACGCGGGACGCGGCGCTCGCGGGGGCCGTGATGATCCTCGCGCACGCGCTGTTCAAGGCGCCTCTCTTCCTCGTCGTCGGGATCGTCGACCACGCCACCGGGACGCGGCAGCTCGACCGGCTGTCCGGGCTCGGGCGCCGGATGCCGTGGGTGTGCGCCGTCGCGGTGCTCGCCGGGGCCTCCATGGCGGGGCTGCCGCCGCTGCTCGGGTTCGCCGCCAAGGAGGCCGCCGCGCAGGCGCTGGTCGACGGGGACACGGCCGACGCCTGGGCGCTCGCGGCCGTCGTCGTGGGCTCCGGGCTCACATTCGCGTACACGCTGCGGTTCCTGTGGGGCGCGTTCGCGCGCAAGCCCGGCGTCGCGCCGCCGCCCGTCGGCCGTACGGGGCCAGCGCTCTTCCTGCCGCCCGCCGTCTGCGCGCTGTGCGGGCTGCTGCTCGGGCCCGCCGTGCTGTGGCTCGACCCGCTGCTCGCGCGCTACGCCCGTACGTTCCCCGACCCCGACGGCGAGCCCTTCCACCTCGCGCTCTGGCACGGCTTCGGGCCCGCGCTCGGCCTCTCCTCGCTCGCCTGGGCGCTGGGCCTGCTGGTCTTCCTCGCGCAGCGGCCGCTGGCCCGGCTCGGCGACCTGCTCGCGCAGTTCGACGGCGACGTGGTCTTCGCGCGTGCCCTGTGGGGGCTGGAGCGGCTCTCCCTCCAGACCACCGGCATGGTCCAGCGCGGCTCGCTGCCCGTCTACCTCGGGACCGTGCTGGCCGTCCTCGTCGGCTTCGAGGGCGCCGCGCTCGTCGCCGACGAGCCCTGGCAGCACATGGCGGAGCCCCGCTGGTACGACTCGGTGCCGCAGCTCGCCGTCGCCGTGGGCGTCTGCGCCGTCGCGGTGCTCTGCGTCCTGGCGGGCCAGCGCATGAAGGCCGCCATCCTCGCCGGGATCACCGGCTACGGCACGGGCGTGCTCTACGTCCTGCACGGGGCGCCGGACCTCGCGCTGACCCAGTTCGCCGTCGAGACGGTCTCGCTGATCGTCTTCGTGCTCGTGCTGCGGCGGCTGCCGGCCCGCTTCCCCGACGGGCAGCGCACCTGGCGCGTACGCCGCGTCACCCAGCTCGTGTTCGCCGTCGCCGCCGGAGGGCTCGTCGCCGGGCTCACCTATCTGGCCGCCGCCGCGCGGCTCGGGCCGCCCGCCGGGCACGAACTGCCGACCGCGACCGCGCACGAGGGTGTCCGGAACGTCGTCGCCACCACCCTCGTCGACCTGCGCGCCTGGGACACGATGGGGGAGTCGGCCGTCCTCGCCGTCGCCGCCGTCGGCGTCACCAGCCTCGTCTATCTGCGCCGCCGCGCCCGCGCCGCCGTCGCGCTGCCCGTGCCCGGCGCCGGACCCGGGGCCGGGGTGCGCGCCGGCGAGGCGGGCCCGGGCAGCGCGGTCCCCGGTCCGGTGCCGGGGCGGCTCGACGCGTGGAAGCTGCCCGGACGCCCCGTCATCCTGCCGCCGCGCGGCGGCGGTTCGCCGGTCGCGCCGCGCCGCACCTGGCTCGCGGCCAGCTCCAGCCTCGCGCCCGAGGGCCGCTCGGTGATGTTCGAGGTGATGGCCCGCCTCGTCTTCCACCCCATCGTCGTCCTCTCCCTCTACCTCCTCTTCTGCGCCGAGAACCTGCCCGGCGGCGGCTTCACGGCGGGGCTCGTCGCCGGGCTCGCGCTGGCCGTCCGCTATCTCGCGGGCGGGCGCCACGAACTCGCCGCCGCCGCGCCCGTCGACGCGGGCTTCCTGCTCGGCCTCGGCCTGGTGATCCTCACCGGTACGGGCCTCGCCGGGCTCTTCCTCGGCGGCAGCGTCCTCGCCTCCGGCTCCGTGCACGCCGAACTCCCCGTCCTCGGCGAGGTCCACGCGGCCAGCGCCGTCCTCTTCGACACCGGGGTCTATCTGCTCGTCCTCGGCGTCGTCCTGGACGTGCTGCGCAGCCTCGGCTCCGAGATCGACCGGCGTATCGAGCGGGAGCGGGCACGGGCCGCGTACGAGCGGCAGCGGGGCGGCGCCTCATGACCGAGACCCTGATCCTCGTCGTCACCGGCGGCGTCCTCTTCGCCGCCGGTACGGCCCTGCTGCTCGCCCGGCCTCTCACCCGCATCCTGCTCGGCGCCGTCCTCGTCGGGAACGGCGTCAACCTGCTCGTCCTCGCCACCAGCGGCGCCGCGGGCGAGGCGCCGCTGCTCTACCCCGGGTCCGACGTGACGCGGATGGCGGACCCGCTGCCCGAGGCGTTCATCCTCACCGCGATCGTCATCACGCTCGCGCTCACCGCGTTCCTCGTGACCATGGCGTACCGCTCCTGGCAGCTCTCCGGCAGCGACGACGTGCAGGACGACACCGAGGACATCCGCGTTGCCCGTCGGGCCGAGTACGCGGAGGAGCGGGCCGTCTGGCGCGAACGGCGCGAGCTGCGACGCGCCTTCCGCGCCCGCCAGGCCCGCGCCGAAGAAACCGCCGAGGAGGCCGCAGGGGAGGACGACCCATGGCAGACGATTCTGGGCCGGGACGAATGAGCACGCGGCGAGCCCTGCGCACCCGGCATGGTGGCTGCGCTTGCCAGCCCTGCGCCTCAGCGCAGACCTCCCAAGCACAGCAGGCCTCAGCAGGAGTGCCCCGTCAGGGGCGCGGGGAACTGCGCGACAAGCCACAGCGCAGCCGCAGCCCGCACTGCACAGCAGGGGGCAGCCCCTGCGCGGCAATCGCACGGAGGCCGAACTCATGAGCGGCGGCGCACAGCCAGTAGAGGCGGCCTCCGCCGTGAGCGCACTCGTGCCGCTGCCCGTCGTCCTGCCGCTGTGCGCGGCGGGCGTGAAGCTGGTCATCGGCATGCGCCTGGAGCGCGTCCAGCGCTTCATCAGCGCCGCCGTCCTCGTCGCCGTGCTCGCGATCTCGCTCACGCTGCTCGTCGCCGCCGACCGGCACGGGCCGCAGGTGATGTACGCGGGCGGCTGGGCGCCGCCCGTGGGGATCGTGCTGGTCGCCGACCGGCTCTCGGCGCTGATGCTGGTCGTCTCCTCGGCCGTGACCCTGTGCGTGCTGATCTACTCGTTCGGCCAGGGCATGGCCGACAACGACGAGGCGACGCCGCTCTCCGTCTTCCACCCCTCCTACCTCGTGCTGGTCGCCGGGGTCTCGGACACCTTCCTGGCGGGCGACCTGTTCAACCTCTACGTCGGCTTCGAGATCATGCTGACGGCGAGCTACGTGCTGCTGACCATCGGCGGCACGATCGCGCGTATCCGCGCCGGGGCGACGTACGCGATCGTCTCGCTGCTCTCCTCCGTGCTGTTCATGGCCGCCGTCGCGATGGTCTACGCGGCGGCGGGCACCGTGACCATGGCCGAACTGCCCTCGCGGCTCGACGCGCTGCCCGAGGGGATCAGGACCGTCATCCAGATCGCGCTGCTGACCGTCTTCGGCATCAAGGCGGCCGTCTTCCCGCTCGCGGCCTGGCTGCCGGACTCCTATCCGACCGCGCCCGCGCCCGTCACGGCCGTCTTCGCCGGGCTCCTCACCAAGGTCGGGGTCTACGCGATACTCCGCACGCAGACCCTCCTCTTCCCCGGCGACCGGCTGGAGGAGGCGCTGATGCTCGTGGCGCTGCTCTCCCTCCTCGTCGGGATCCTGGGCGCCGTCGCGCAGACGGACCTCAAGCGGCTGCTGTCCTTCACCCTCGTCAGCCACATGGGGTACATGGTCTTCGGCATCGCGCTGGACTCCCCGGGCGGCGTCTCGGGCGCGGTCTTCTACGTGGCGCACCACATCACCGTGCAGACCACGCTCTTCCTCGTCGCCGGGCTCGTGGAGCGGCGCAGCGGCAGCACGGACCTGCAGAGCGTGGGCGGCCTCGCGACGCTCTCGCCGCTGCTCGCCGTCCTCTTCTTCGTCCCCGCGATGAACCTCTCGGGCATCCCGCCGCTCTCCGGCTTCCTGGGCAAGCTGGGACTGCTGCGGGCCGGGGTCGCGGACGGCGGGACGATGGCGTACGTCCTGGTCGCGGCCGGTACGGCGACGAGCCTGCTCACGCTCTACGCGATGGCGAAGGCGTGGAACCTGGCGTTCTGGCGGGCGCCGACGCCGGAGATGTGCGCGGAGGGCACGGTGCTGGACACGGCGGAGCCGGACACCGACGACTCCGACGCCGATTCCGATTCGGGCTCCGGCACGGGTTCGTCCAGCTCCGGGGCGGACTCCGGGACCGGCTCCGGCGTCGATCCGGCGGGCGTACCGGCGGGGACCGTGCGCGTGGCCACGTTCGGCGGGCAGGCGATCACGACGACCCGCACCCTGCCGGGCACCATGGCGGGCGCGACCGTCGCGCTGGTGCTGTTCGGGCTGGCGTTCACGGTGCTGGCCGGGCCGCTGTTCGGGCTCACCGGACGCGCCGCCGAGGAACTCCTCGCCCGTACGCCCTACGTGGAGGCGGTGATGGGCAGGTGACGGCCCCTCAGCGGCTGCCGGACGCGAGCAGGCTGCGCGCGACGCAGTGGCCGATGATCCTCGGGCTGACCCTGCTGTGGGTGCTGCTCTGGGGCACGGTCTCGGTCGCCAACGTGCTGTCGGGCGTACTGGTCGGCGTCCTCGTCGTCTTCGTCTTCCCGCTGCCGCCGATCGAGAAGCAGGCCCGGCTCCACCCGGTCGGCGTCGTGCGGTTCGCGCTGCGCTTCCTGGGTGACATGGTGATCTCCAGTTGGCGCCTCAACAAGTCCATCCTCGCGCCGGGCCCGCCCAGTTGCGCGGTCCTCGGCGTACGGATGCGCTGCCCCGGCGATCTGATGCTCACCGTCACGGCGGTGGCCGTCTCCGCCGTGCCCGGCAGCACCGTGCTGGAGCTGGACCGCAGGTCGGGGATGCTCTATCTGCACGTACTGGGCGCGGGAAGCCAGGCCGAACGCGACCGCGCGCGGCGCGAGGTGCTGCGCCTGGAGGCCCGCGTCGTACGGGCCTTCGGCACGCCCGCCGACGTCGCCGCGATCGACGCCTCGGAGACGGCGGAGGAGGTGTTCGGACCGTGGGTGTGACGATCGCGGTCATCGTCGGACTGCTGCTGGCCTCCGGCGCGATGGTGACGCTGCGGATGGTGCGGGGGCCCTCGACGCTGGACCGGGCCGTGGCGCTGGACGCGCTCGTGTCGGTGGCCATGGCGGGCATCGGGGTGCAGTCGGCGGTGCAGCGCAACGCGTACTACCTGCCGGTCCTGCTGGTGCTCTCCTTCCTCGGCTTCACCGGCTCGATCGGCGTCGCCCGGTTCATGGCGCTGCGCGACGAGGCGGGCGCGGACGACGACGAGGACCCGGCGGAGGGGAAGGGCGCGAACACATGAACTGGACGCGGGTGGCGGACCTGGCCGGGGTCGTCTGCATGCTGGGCGGGGCGCTGATGTGCCTCCTCGCCGGGATCGGACTGCTGCGGCTGCCGGACGTACTGACGCGGATGCACGCGGCGGCCAAGCCGCAGTCCTTCGGGCTGCTGCTGGTGCTGCTCGGCGCCGGGCTCTGGCTGCGCAGCGTGATCGACCTGGGGACGCTGCTCCTCGTCGGGCTCTTCCAGCTCCTGACGACGCCGGTCGCCGCGCACATGGTCGGACGCGCGGCCTACCGGACGGGACGGGTCGACAAGGAGCATCTCGTCGTGGATGACCTTGGCGCGGCTCTTGAGAAAAAGCGCAGGTCAGAGAGGTAAGTTCGGCCTTCCTTGCTGGCGGGGACCCCTGGTTCGCGCATATCTTCGAGTGTGTCAGCGAAGCTCGTGAAAGGAGCGCGACCGGCCATGTCCGATGCCGGGGTCTCAGATCCGACCCAGTCCACCCACGTCGCCCACCGTGACAACCACACGCACCGTGATGTCAACGGTGGCTGGCTGCGCCCCGCCGTCTTCGGCGCCATGGACGGGCTCGTCTCGAACCTCGGACTGATGACCGGCGTCGCGGGCAGCGCCGCCTCCTCCCAGACGATCGTGATCTCGGGCCTCGCCGGGCTCGCGGCGGGCGCGTTCTCCATGGCGGCCGGCGAGTACACCTCCGTCGCCTCGCAGCGCGAGCTGGTCCAGGCCGAGCTGGAGGTCGAGCGGCGCGAGCTGCGCCGCAGTCCCCGCGAGGAGGTCCATGAGCTGGCGGCGCTCTACGAGTCGCGCGGCGTCGAGCCGGAGCTGGCGCTGGAGGTCGCCAAGCAGTTGCACCGGGATCCTGAGCAGGCGCTGGAAATACACGCGCGGGAGGAGCTGGGTATCGACCCCGGCGACCTGCCCTCGCCGACGACCGCCGCGGTCTCCTCGTTCCTCTCCTTCTCGGTCGGCGCGGTCCTCCCCGTACTGCCGTACCTCTTCGGGGCCTCCGCCCTCTGGCCCGCCGTGCTGCTGGCGCTGGTGGGGCTGTTCGTCTGCGGGGCCGTTGTCGCCCGCGTGACGGCGAAGAGCTGGTGGTTCAGCGGCCTCCGCCAGCTCGCGCTCGGCGGCGCGGCGGCAGCCGTCACCTACGGCCTGGGCAACCTCTTCGGCGTCGCCGTCGGGTAACCCCCCCCCGCGCCCCTGACGGGGCGGTCAGTCCTCGGTGGTCAGGGGCGGGGTCGTTCTTGTGAGGACCTTGCCTTGGAAGAAGGACGGGCTGCGGCGCTGCATGAGGAGCATCAGGGCGAAGCCCAGCAGCAGGAGGCCGACGCCTATGACGAAGACACTGCCGACGCCCAGGACACGGCTGCCGCTTCCGTACGCCGGGTCCCACATGTCGTACAGCGTCTTGCCGAAGATCCCGGCCAGCAGCGTGCCCCCGAGGAGAGGGAAGAGCCCCTTGCAGACCAGGTCGCGGGGGCCCCGCGCAAGGTCCCGGCGGAAGTACCAGACGCAGGCGAAGGCCGTCAGCGCGTAGTAGAAGCAGATCATGAGGCCCAGCGCATAGACCGTGTCGACCAGCACGTTCTCGCTGAGCAGCGTCATCACCGTGTAGAAGACGCCCGTCGCGCCGCCCGCCGCGAGCGTGGCCCGCCCCGGCGTGCGGAAGCGGGGGTGCACGGCGGCGAAGGATCTCGGCATCGCCTCGTACGCGCTCATCGCGAGCACTGTGCGGGCCACCGGCAGGAACGTGGTCTGGAGGCTCGCCGCCGCCGACGCGAGCACGGCGATGAACAGGAGCACGCCGAAGGGCTCCATCACGGGTCCCGCCAGGGCGGCGAAGACGTTGTCCGAGGTCGCGGGGTTGCCCAGGCCCGCGCCGCGCTCGCCGACCCCGGCGTACATCTGCGCCGCGCAGGCCGTCAGCAGGTACGAGCCGACCAGTACCACCATGGAGATCATCGCGGCGCGCCCCGGCGTCTTCGCGCTGCCGGACGTCTCCTCGTTGACCGTCAGACAGGTGTCCCAGCCCCAGTACATGAAGATCGACAGCGACAGGCCCGCCGTGAACGCCGCGAACGAGCCCACCGAGAACGGGTCCAGCCAGCTCCAGGAGAAGGAGAGCGACAGCTCGCTGCTCCCCGACCTGGCAAGGGCCATCGCCACGAACCCGGTGAGCACCACCATCTGCAGCCCCACCAGCGCGTACTGGAACCACTTGGTGGTCGTGATGCCCCGGTAGCCGACCGCCGTGGCCAGGGCCACGAGCCCCAGCACGGTCAGGACGTGCACCGTCTTGTCGTCGCTCAGGGCGGCGACCCGCGCGCTGCCGGTGATCTCGCCGAGCAGCAGATAGAGGTACGAGGTCGCGACCCCGGCGAGGTTGGAGAGCACGATGATCGTGGCGATCACCAGGCCCCAGCCGCACATCCAGCCCACGCGCGGCCCGAACGCCTTCACGGTCCAGGTGAACGAGGTGCCGCAGTCCGGCACGGATCTGTTCAGCTCCCGGTAGGCGAAGGCGACCAGCAGCATCGGCAGGAAGCCCGCGAGGAAGACGGCGGGCGTCTGGAGCCCGACCTCCCCGACGGTCGGGCCGAGCGTGCTGGTGAGGCAGTACACCGGGGCGACGGTGGAGATGCCGATCACGGCGCTGGCGAGGAGCCCTACCGAGTTCCCGCTGAGACCCTTGGCCCGGAGGTCCTCGGAGGGCGCCGCGGCCGGTGCGTCGGCGCTGACGGACCGGGGCTGCGTCTGGGGCTGAACCATGAGCAGGACCGTAAGTGATGCTGTATTCGCACCCGGGGGAGATCATTCGGGGGTTACGGAAGGGCAAACGCCTGGGAAATCAAGGAAGTTGCCTGCCTGCGAGAACCGCAGCCCGGTCCGAAATGCGCGGATTCAAATTTTCCCGTGGCCCGCCAGCGCGAGCGTGCGGCGGGCGCCCGCCACCACCGCCGCGTCCACGAAGCGGCCGTCCGGCAGGGCCAGCGCGCCCGCGTCCGTCAGCGCCGCGCGGACGATCTGCTCGGCGGCCTCGACCTCCGCCGCCGTGGGCCGGAAGGCCTCCTCGATCACCGGGAGCTGGCGCGGATGGATCGCCGTACGGCCCAGGAAGCCCAGCGCACGGCCCTCCGCGCAGGACGCCGCGAGCCCGGCCAGGTCCCGGACGTCCGGGTAGACCGACTGCGGGGGCGGCGCCAGCCCGGCCGCCCGGGCGGCGACGATGGCACGGCCGCGCGCGTACGCCAGCCCCGGGCCCTGTCCGGGGCCGTTCGCCACGCCCAGGTCCGCGCGGAGGTCGGCCTCGCCCAGGGCGATGCCGTGCGGCGCGGGCGGGCCGGCCGCGATCTCGTACGCGCGCTCGACGCCCAGCGCGTTCTCTAGGAGCGCGTAGAGGGGCGGGGGCGTGCCGTCCGCCCATGCCGCCACGCGGGCGAGGTCCGCGGGGCCCGTCACCTTCGGGAGGCGCAGGCCCGCCAGGCCCGGGAGCCCGGCGAGCGTACGGACGTCGTCCTCGGCGAGCGGCCCGTCGAGCGCGTTCACGCGTACGTGGATCGGCACGGGGCCGGGTGCCGGGTCCGCGAGCAGCTCGGCGGTGGCGGCGCGCGCGTACTCCTTGCGGTCCGGCGCGACCGCGTCCTCCAGGTCCACCAGCACCACGTCGGCGCCGGAGCCCAGCGCCTTGGCGACGACCCCGGGGCGGTCGCCGGGCGCGTACAGCCAGGTCAGCGGCGTCTCGGTGCTCACAGCGCGCCCTCCTCCCGCAGCGCGGCGATCTCGGCCTCGGACAGGCCCAGGCCGGACAGCACCTCGTCCGTGTCGGCGCCGTGCGCGCGGCCCGCCCACTTGATCGCGCCGGGGGTCTCCGAGAGCCGGAAGAGGACGTTCTGCATCTTCACGGTGCCCAGGTCCGCGTCCTCGACCTCGGTGATCGAACCCAGCGCGCGGTACTGCTCGTTCTCCATCACGTCCCGCACGTCGAAGACCGGCGCGACCGCCGCCTGCGCCTCCTCGAAGGCGCGGACGACCTCCGCCTCCTCGTGCCGCGCGATCCAGCCGCCGACCGCCTCGTCCAGCTCCTCCGCGTGCGCCGCGCGCCCCGCGCCCGTCGCGAACCACGGCTCCTCGATGAACTCCGGGCGCCCCACGAGACGCATCACGCGCTCGGCTATGGACTGCGCCGAGGTCGAGACGGCCAGCCAGCGGCCGTCGGCCGTGCGGTAGGTGTTGCGCGGCGCGTTGTTCGCCGAGCGGTTGCCGGTGCGGGGCTGGACGTAGCCGAGCTGGTCGTACCAGATCGGCTGCGGGCCCAGCACCGTCAGCATCGGCTCGATGATCGCCATGTCGACTACCTGTCCCCGGCCCGTACGGTCGCGGCCCGCGAGCGCCGTCATCACCGCGTACGCCGTCGAGAGCGCCGCGATCGAGTCCGCGAGGCCGAACGGCGGCAGCGTCGGCGGCCCGTCCGGCTCACCGGTGACCGCCGCGAAGCCGCTCATCGCCTCCGCGAGGGTGCCGAATCCGGGACGGCGCGCGTACGGCCCGGTCTGCCCGAAGCCCGTGACGCGGGCGAGCACGAGCCCCGGGTTGGCCTCCGACAGCTCCTCCCAGCCCAGGCCCCACTTCTCCAGGGTGCCGGGCCGGAAGTTCTCGACCACGACATCGGACTCGGCGGCGAGCCTCAGCAGCACGTCGCGCCCGCCCGGGGTGGACAGGTCGAGGGTGACGGTGCGCTTGTTGCGGCCCAGCAGCTTCCACCACAGGCCCACGCCGTCCTTGCTGGGCCCGTGGCCCCGGGACGGGTCGGGCCTGCGCGGGTGCTCGACCTTGATCACCTCGGCGCCGAAGTCGCCGAGCAGCGTGGCGGCGAGGGGGCCCGCGAAGAGGGTCGCGAGGTCGAGGACGCGGAGCCCCTGGAGGGGCGGGGCGGTGTCGTTCATGGTGCGCTCGTCCTTTGCGTGGTGGTCCGCTGCGTGGTGGTCCGCTGCCTGAAGGCGGTGATCTCCGTGCGGGTCGGCATCGAGGAGGAGGCCCCGGGCCGCCGCACGGCCAGCGCGGAGGCGGCGGAGGCCCAGGCCAGCGCCTCCGGCATCGCGACGCCCTCCCCGTACGCGGTGCACAGCGCGCCGACGAAGGTGTCCCCGGCGGCGGTCGTGTCCACGGCCTCGACCTCGTACGCCGGTACGGTCACGGGCTCCGCGCCGCGCGCCGCGTAGAGGCTGCCGCGCGCGCCGAGGGTGATCACGACCTCGGGCACGAGCGCGAGCAGGGCCCGCGCCGCCGCGTGCGGGTCCCGCTCGCCGGTGAGGTCGGCGGCCTCGTGCTCGTTCGGCACCAACAGGTCGACCGCGTCGAGGAGTTCGGGCGGGAGCGGCTGGGTGGGTGCGGGGGTGAGGACGGTGCGGGTGCCGTGCGCGCGGGCGGCGCGCGCCGCCGCGATCACGCCCTCCATCGGGGTCTCCAACTGGAGGAGCAGCGCGTCGCTGTCGGCGATCCTGCGCTCGTCCTCCGGGGCGAGCCCGGTGACGGTCGCGTTCGCGCCGGGCACGACGATGATCGAGTTCGCGCCCTTCCCGTCCACGGTGATGTGCGCGATGCCGCTCGCGCCCTCCGCCGTACGGAGCCCGCCGGTCCCCACGCCGGACGCGTCGAGCGCGGCACGCATCTCCGCGCCGAACTCGTCGTCGCCGACCGCGCCGATCATGTGCGTGACGCCGCCCGCGCGGGCCGCCGCGACGGCCTGGTTGGCGCCCTTGCCGCCGGGGACCGTGCGGAACGCGGTACCGGTCACGGTCTCGCCGAGCGCGGGTGCCGTGGGCACGGTCGCCACCAGGTCCATGTTGGCGCTGCCGAAGACGGTGAGGACGGGCCGCCGGTCGCCGGACTCCCGGACCAGCGCGGCCGTACGCGCGGCGAGTTCGTCGAACCCGATGCCGTCCAGGCCGCCGACCGTGGTGGCGAGGCGATTGCGGAGCGGGCCGGTCCACCGTTCCGGAAGCGCGTCCGGTCCACCGGCGAGCAGGCCCGCGAGCGAACCGGCCGTCGCGCCGTTCGAGTCCGTGTCCCAACCGCCGGACACCGTACGGCAGATGGACGCGGTGAAGTCGCCGTCCGCGTGGGTGAGGGCCGCGGCGAGCAGCGCGGCGTTCGGCAGGACGTGCACCCAGTGGTGGTCGCTGTAGGCGGCGTGGAGCCGGTCCACGGCCTCGTCGAAGTCGCCGGAGGTGCGGGCGGCGTCGATGCCCGTACGGACGGCGCGCGCGTAGCGGGAGCGCGGCGGTACGACCGCGAGGCCCGCCTCCAGGCAGGCGTGGACGTCCGTGCCGGGGCCCTGGCCCGCCGCGTGGGCGAGGGCCGCCGCCGTGAACATCGCGCCGTACACGCCGTTCGCGGTGTGCGTCAGCACCGCGTCGCGCCACGCCGCCTCGGCGGCGGCGCCCGGGTCGCCCGGGTGCGTCCAGCCGAAGACGTCGGCGCGGATCTGCGCGCCGATCCACTCGCGGAACGGGTTGTGGCGGGAGGCGGTGCGGGGCGGCTCGACGCCGTCCAGCAGATTGCGGTACGCGACGCGTTCGGCGGTGAACGTACGGCCTGCCGGCAGCTCGTCCAGCCACAGCTTCGCGACGTCGGCGGTGGTGAAGGCGTGGCCGTGGCGTTCGAGGAGGAGCAGGTTGAGGAGGGGGTAGTTGAGGTCGTCGTCCTCGGGCATGCCGTCGATGTTCTCGGCGAGGGAGGTGGGGGCCGAGCGGCGGTTCCAGGGGTGGGCGGCCTTGATCCCGGGGTCGAGCCCGCGCTCCGTGAACCAGTCGCCGAGCGGCCAGTTGCCGGTGGCGCGGGCGAGGGCCCGGATGCCGTCGAGGGTGACCTTCTCCACGGGCTTGCCCAGCAGGCACCCGGCGGCTCTGCCGAGCCATGCGGCGTGCAGCCGTGCCTCGATTCCGGGGGCGGCCGGTGCGGGGGCCGGCCATGCCGGGCAGGCGGCGCGGATGGCGTCCAGCGCGGTGGGCTCGTCCGGCGGTTCGGGGTGCTGGTCGAGTGCGTCGAGCAACTGCTCTGCGAGAGCGCGGAGTTCCGGGCTCGCGGGGTCGGGGGAGGCCCCGGCCCTCTCGGGCGCGAGGTGGCCTCCGGCGTCCAGCCACCTCTGCTTGACGCCGGTCACGTCCCGGCCGTCCTGCTCGGCCTGCGCCAACTCATGCCCGACGAGATCCTCGGGCTGAACCCAGGTAAGTCGCAGGGGCCTTGACTCAGTGCTCATACGGGGCTCCAGGTCGATCGGTCGTCCGGCATACGGGTGCGAACCCGGCATCGGGGCTGCGCTTGCCAACCCTGCGCCTTGCGCAGACTTCCCAAGCGCGGCGGGAGGGAGCGGCGAAGGTGCCCCGATAGGGGCGCGGGGAACTGCGCGACCAGCCACGGTGCTCTCGCAGCCCGCGATGCACAGGCGGGGCACCCCCTGCCCGGCCCCGTTGCGGCGGGCACCCGGCATGGGGGCTGCGCTTGCCAGCCCTGCGCCTTCGCGCAGACCTCCCAAGCTTCGCGGGAGGGAGCGGCGGAGATGCCCCGTCAGGGGCGCGGGGAACTGCGCGGGCGGCCACGACGCACGGCGCGGCCCGCAGCGGAGCGGAAGGGGCAGCGGCTTCCCGGCGCACGGGGAGAGGGCAAGGGAGCGAGGGCGTCACCTTGTGGCCTCCAGTTCCGCGAAGGCGGACTCGTGGGTGCGGCGGCGGTCGAGGTCGCGGGCGAAGACCTCGCGGGTGACCGCCGACAGAGCCGAGGCCGGACCGGCGAGGTCGAGGCGGCTGGCCCGAGAGACCTCCTCGGACCATTCCGGCGGCACCGCGGCTCCGCCGCGCAACGCGCCCACGATCGCGCCGCTCATCGTGGCGATCGAGTCGCAGTCACGCCCGTAGTTGACGGAGCCGAGGACCGTGTGGCGGTAGTCGCCGCCGCCGATCAGCAGCATGCCGAGGGCTATCGGCAGTTCCTCGATCGCGTGGAGACGCGAGGGGCGCCGGGCGCCCAGCGACGGGTTGCGATAGTCCGGCCCCACCGTGTCGTACGGGGCCACCGCCTCCCGCAGGGGCCGCAGCGCGGGCTCGAAGTCCGTGTAGCGCGACGCGACTTCGGCCACCGCCTCGATCGCCGCCCGCGTACCGTCCTTCGCGAGGCGGAGGGCCTCGTCGACCACGGACGACGGTCCCGCGCCCGGGCGGTACGCCGCCGCGACCGCCGCCGCGAAGACACCGGCCGCCTCCCGGCCGTACGAGGACTGATGGGGTGCCGCGACCTCCAGTGCCTCCGCGTAGGCGGCCTCGGGGTTGCCCGCGTTCACCGCGCCGACAGGCGCCATGTACATCGCGGCGCCGCAGTTGACGATGTTGCCGCTGCCCGCCTCGCGCGGGTCGACGTGGCCGTAGTGCAGCCTCGCCACCAGCCACTTCTCGGCGAGGAAGATCCGTTGGAGCGGGAGCGCCTCCGCCTCCAGTTCGGGGATCCAGCGCGGGGTGCCGATGAGGTCGGGGACCAGGTGGTCGGCCACCGCGTACGCGTCGAGGTGGTCGCGGACCTTCTCGTAGACGCGGACCAGCGCGTGCGTCATCAGGGTGTCGTCGGTGACGTGCCCGTCGCCCTTGTGGTACGGCGCGATGGGGCGGGCCGTGCGCCACTCGTCCTTGTAGAAGGGCTCGACGATGCCCTGGACGCGTCCGCCGTGGCGTTCGGCGATGGCCTCCGGGGTCCAGCCCTCGACGGGTCCGCCGAGCGCGTCGCCGACCGCCGCGCCGACCAGGCAGCCTGCGGTGCGGTCCTCCAGAGAGAGGGGCGAGAGGGGGGTGCTCATGACTCCAGGGGTCCTTCCAGGATCAGGTGGTGGGTGGCCAGCCGGTCGGCGGTCTCGACCAGGTCGGCCCCGGCGAACTGGGGGAGGGAGCAGCCCGACAGGGTCCGGCACGCCTCGCGCCAGGCGCGCGGGACGCCGGGCGCGCCGCCGAGCGCGCCGGTCAGCGCCCCGGCGAGCGCGGGCGCCGAGTCGGCGACCCGCGACATGCAGGCGGCGGCCGGTACGGCCTCGCTGAGGACGCCCGCCGAGGCCGTGGCGCAGGCGAGCGCGACGGGCACGGTCTCGGCGGCGGCGATGCCGTAGCTGTAGACGTGGTCGACGATCTCGTGCTCCAGGACGGGCACGAGCGCGAACGCGTTGCCCGGCATCCCGGGCCGGTCCGCGACGGCCGTACGGGCCAGCTCGACGGCGCGCAGCGCGTTGCGGCGGATCTCGGTGCCGTCGGGGAGCTGGGCCAGCGCCGCGGCGACGGCCTCCTCGACGGGGCCGCCCGCGAGCGCGACGGCGACGGCGGCGGCCGTCGCGCGGGCGCCGTGCACTCCGTCGTCGTCCTGCGTGTAACGGGCGTCGAACTCCGCGAGCCCGGCGGCGGCGAGCGGGTCCCCGGGGTGGACGACGGCGAGCACGGCGGCGCGTACGCAGGCCGCGTCGTCGAAGTAGTGCGGGTTGTCGTGGCCGGTGGCCGGGGGCCGCAGGCCCGCCGCGAGATTGCCGAGGCCCGCGCGTACGGAGATCCGGGCGCGCAGCGGGATCTGGGCCGACTCGATCTCCTCCGCGCGCTCGGCCGCGGCGGCGACCTCGTCGGCGAGGGCGTTCCACGAGAGTGTGAGCGCGGCCCGTACGCGCTGGTCGGGGGTCAGGTCACTGTGCGGGGTGCCGTCGGCGGACAGCACGGCGTACGCGGTGAACGCCGCCCACTCCGCGTCGTCGGACGGGCCCAGCCGCAGCGGCTCCGGCGGCTGGTTGAGTGCGATGGGCACGGGCAGCGTCGTCGTCGCGTTCTGCTCGGCGAACGTGTCCAGCTCCCGGGTCAGCCGCCGCGTCCAGTCCGGCAGCCGCGCGGCACGGTGCCGTCCCGCGGGCCAGCCCGCGGCGTCCCCGGAGGCGAGCCCGAGCAGCAGCCCCTCGACCCGGCGGAGGTCCCCCTCCCCGGCCGCCTCGGAAACGGACTCGATACATGTGCTGGTCATCGCCTGTCCTTGGCCTGGTGGTGGTCTCCGACGACGCCCGATACGGCGGGACACGCCCCGCGCACGGCCCCGGCTGCGCCACGCCGCGCGCCGGCCGTCCCGTACGCGCCCGTCGTCCCCGGCGCGCCCGTCGTCCCGTACGGGCCTGTCGTCCCGGGCGTGCGGGCGGTCCCGTGCGTGCCCGTCGTCCCTGGCGCACTCACCGTCCCTCGCGTCCGGGCGGCCGTTTCCCGCGTGGCGGCGTTCGTGGGGGCCGTCCCGGCGTGGGCGTCGACGGCCGCCTCGGCGGCGCACCCGGTGGGCGCGGGGGTCATGAGGCCTCCTTTGCCTCGGTGTGGTCGGGGGTCAAGTGGTCGGCGATCTCCACTACGTGGCGGCCCGTCATGGAGGGGAGGCAGGTGCCGCGGGCGGGGCGGATGGCGTCGGCCCAGTCGTCGGGGATCGCGCGGGCGCCGCGCAGCGCTCCCGCGAGCGCTCCCGCGACGGCGGCCGTGGTGTCCGCGTCGCGGCCCATGTTCACGGCCATGAGGACGGAGGCCGTGAACTCGCCGCACGTCGCCGTGAAGGCGCCGAACGCCAGGCCGACGGCCTCCGGCGCCAGGTCCGTCCACGGGTAGCCGCCGATCACCACCGACGAGCGCACCTCGCGCTCGATGCCGAGCCGGGTCGCCTCGGGTCTGCGCCGGGCGCGGCGCGCGGCGGAGACGGCGCGCTGGAGGGAGCGGGAGGTCCAGGAGTTCTCCGGGATGACGGACAGGGCCGCCTGGACGACCGCGTCCTGGTGGTCGCTGACCATCGCCGCCGCGACTCCCGCGGCCACCGCCTGGCCGCCGTAGATGCCCTCGCCGTCGTGGCTGACGGTGCCGTCGATGGCGACCAGGCGGGCCGCCTCGACGGGGCGGCCGGCCGCGAACACCCCGAACGGCGCGGCCCGCATGGCCAGTCCGTCGCTCCACGCGTGGCGGTGCTGCGCGGAGATCGGCGCGGCGAGGCCGCGCCGCAGGTTCTCCAGGGTGCCGCGCTCGCTGAACCCGGCGCCCTTGAACGCGCCCTCCTCCCGGTCGGCGATGTCCCGGTGCCAGGCCCGTTCGACGTCCTCGACGGTCAGGGCCTCGCCGTGCTCGGCGAGGAGGAGCCCGGAGAAGAGGGCGTACTCGGTGTCGTCCGTGCCCGCGGGGTCGTCGGAGACGAAGCCCTCGATGCGGCCCCAGCGTTCGCGGATCTGGGAGGGCTTCATGTTCTCGGCGGGCGCGCCGAGCGCGTCGCCGACGGCCAGCCCGAGCATCGCTCCCCGGGCTCTGTCCCTGTGCGTCATGGTGCGGATCGTGCCTACCTCTGGTAGCGGTCGAGGATGAGGTTGCCGTCGTGGGTGAGGGAGCGGGCGAGGCCCGCGCGCGAGGTGTCGCCGTTGTAGTAGCGCTGGAAGGCGGGGGTGGCGATCTTGTCGGACCACTCCGCGTAGCCCCGTACGCCGAGCGTGGGGGAGGGGCGGAGGGTCTTCGCCGTGTCGACGCCGACGCGCCAGCCGTCCTTCGTCCGGTTGAGCGCCGGGTCCTCGAGGGCCTCGCGCCCGGTCGGGAGGATCCAGTCGCCCTTGGCGAGTTCGGCCATGTGCGTGGGCTCGGACATGTACGCGATGAACTTCGCCGCCGCCCGCTTGTGGGCGCTCTCCTCGGAGACGGAGAGGGTCTGCGGGACGACGCCCTGCGCGTTCTGCCCCGGGCCGTCCCCGCGCGGCATCGGGAGGACCGTCCACTCGAAGCCGTCGGGCGCCTGCTGCTTCACCTGCTGGCGGAACGAGTAGTTGAGCGGCACCGTCGCGTACTTCCCGGCGAAGAAGCCGGGCAGCGCGTCGGACCCGGCCATGCCGAGCCCGCTCCTGGGGGCCGTACGGTCCTTGTTGACCTGGCGGTTGATCAGCTCGCTGACGGCGGAGTCGCGGCGGTCGAAGCGGACCTCGTTCTTCGGCCCGTCGTCCGTGCGCTTCTCGGTGAAGATCTCGCCGCCGGTCGACAGGGAGAGGTTCACGGACTGCTTGACCGGCTCCTTCATCGTCCAGACGGTCCCGAAGCGCTTGCCCTTGACCGTGAGGTCGCGGGAGACCTTCTCGAACTCGTCCCAGGTCCAGGGCTTCGCGGCGGTCGGGATGCGGACGCCCGACTTCTCCAGCAGCTTCTTGTTCGCGACGATCACCCGCGGCTCCTGGGAGAACGGCACCCCGTAGACCTTGCCGCCGTTCATCGTGACGCTGTCCCAGGTGCGCTGCGGGATGTCGGCGCGCAGCTTCTCCGGGAGCAGGCCGCGCAGGTCGGCGAGGTAGCCGCCGTACGCGAAGTCCGTGAGGTCGCTGGCGTCGTCGTGGATGATGTCGGGCGCCTCGCCGCCCTCGAAGGAGGTGAGGAGCTGGTCGTGGACGGTGTCCCAGGAGCCCTGCACATAGCGGACCTTGACCTTGGGGTGGGTCTTGTTCCAGCGCGCGACGAGCCTCTTGTTGGCGGCGACCGACTCCTTCTGCCAGGCCAGGCTGTAGTAGTCGAGGGTGACGGTGCCGTCGCCGTTCCCGTCGCCCCCGCCGGAGCAGGAGGTGAGGGAGGCGAGGAGCGCGGTGGCCAGCAGTGCGGAGGCCGCCGTACGGGCGCGGAAGCGGCGCATCAGCCCTTCACCGCCCCGGCGATCATGCCGCTGGCCAGCCGGCGCTGGAGCAGCGCGAAGAAGAGCAGGCTCGGGATCGTCGCGAGGACGGAGGCGGCGGCCAGCGGGCCCAGGTCCGCCACGCCCTCGGCGCCGAGGAAGCGGGTGAGGATCACGGACATGGTCTGGTTCTCCGGGGACTTGAGCAGCACCAGGGCGAAGAAGAACTCGTTCCAGGCGGTGACGAACGAGAACATCAGCGTCGCCACCAGGCCGGGCGCGAGCAGCGGGAGGACGACGCTGCGCAGGACGCGGAACCTGCCGGCCCCGTCCATCGCCGCGGCCTCCTCCAGCGAGACGGGCACGGCCTTGACGTACCCCTGGAGCATCCAGAGCGAGAAGGGGAGGTTCCAGACGACGTACACGATGATCAGGCCCGAGAGGGAGTCGATCAGGTGGACGTTCTTGAGCAGCAGGAACAGCGGGATGATCACCAGCACGAACGGGAACATCTGGCTGACCAGGATCCAGCCGGTGGCCGCGCTGCTCACCTTGGAGCGGAAGCGGACGAGCGCGTACGCGGCGGGCACGGCGATGGTCACCGAGATCAGCGTGGCGCTGCCCGCGACGATCAGGCTGTTGAGCGCGGAACGGGCGAGCGGCTGTGCGTCGAACGCCTCGCGGAAGTTGTCGAGCGAGGGATGCTCCGGGATCCAGGTCGGATCGATGCTGCCCAGTTCCTGCGGGGACTTGAACGAGGTGGACAGCAGCCAGAGGAGGGGGAAGGCGAGGAACACGAGATAGCAGAGCAGGGCCACGTACTGCCCGGTGCGTCCCGCGACACGGGTGGCTCTCATGACGCGTCCTCCTTCAGGCGCTTGCGCAGGAACACCGTCAGGAAGACGGCGATGACGGCGATCATCACGACGCCCATCGCGGCGGCGTAGCCGAACTGGCCGTACTTGAACGCCTCCTCGTACGCGAAGAGCATCGGCAGCCGCGTCTTGCCGCCGGGCCCGCCCTGGGTCAGCACGTAGACCAGGCCGAACGAGTTGAAATTCCAGATGAAGTTGAGCGCGGTGATGGCGATCGCGACCGGCTTGACCGCGGGCCAGGTGACCGAGGCGAACCGGCGCCAGACGCCCGCGCCGTCGAGCTGCGCGGCCTCGTTCAGCTCCTGCGGCACGTTCTGGAGCCCGGCGAGGAGGACGACGGTGGTCTGCGGCATGCCCGCCCAGACACCGACGAGGATCACGGCGGGGAGGGCGAGGGAGAGGTTCGTCAGCCAGTCGACGTTCTCGCCGATCAGATGCAGGTCGCGCAGCGTCTTGTTGAGGATGCCCGCGTCCTGGTGGTAGACGAGCCGCCACATGATGCCGACGACGACCTCGGGCATCGCCCAGGGGACGAGCGCGAGCGTACGGGCCAGCCAGCGGAACCGGAGGTTCTGGTTGAGCAGCAGCGCGAGCCCGAGGGAGAGCAGGAGCTGGAGCGCGGTGACGCAGACGGCCCAGACGAGCCCGATGCGGAACGACTCCCAGAAGAGCGAGTCGAGGCGCAGCGTACGGAAGTTGTCGACGCCGACGAAGTCCGTGTCGACCGTGCGGCCCATCTGCGAGTCGGTGAACGCGAGGGAGATCGCGTAGAGCAGCGGCCCCGCGCTCAGCACCAGGATCGGCAGCAGCGCGGGCAGCAGCAGGAACCAGGCGCCCCGGTCGAGCCCGAGCATCCGCTTGCGCGCGGCGGGCGTACGGGGCGGGGGCGTGCCTCTGTTCCCGGACGGCGGCGAAGAGGGCCCGGTGGGGGCCGTCGCGGCGCTCACGCGGAGGCCCCGGTGCCGGATCCGGTCCCGGTGCCGTGGGCGGTTGCGGGGGCGGCGGGCGCGGCGGGGTCCGTGGAGCCGCGGACGACGAGGCGGGGGACGGCGGTTGTGCGCCGCGCCCTGGTCGCCTCCAGGTCCGCGCCGCCGAGCCGGTCGAGCAGCATCCGCGCGGCGAGCCTGCCGCGCTCGACGGAGCCGAGATCGACGCTGGTCAGCGGCGGCCAGGCGGCCTGCGCGAGGTCGCTGTCGTCCATCCCGGCGACGGCTATGTCCTCGGGTATCCGCAGCCCGCGCTCGTGGACGGCCTGGCTGGCGCCCAGCGCGAGCTGGTCGTTGGCGCAGAAGAACGCGTCCAGGTCCGGGTGCTCGTCGAGGAGCTGGTGCGCGGCCGTACGCCCGGCGGCCAGGCCGAACTCGGTGGCGCGCTCGGCGTCGGGATGGTGCGGCAGGCCGAGGTCGGCGAGCGCCTTGAGATAGCCCTGGCGGCGGTTGTGCCCGGGGACGGTGTCGAGCGGGCCGTTGATCAGCGCGATGCGGCGGCGCCCGGTCTCGGCCAGGTGCTGCACGGCGAGCCGGGCGCCCGCCACCGAGTCGGCCTGCACCGCGTCGACCTGGACGTCGCCCGGCAGGGAGCCGATGACGACGACCGGGCCCGCGGCCTGGCTCAGCACCTCGATGTGCTCGGGCGTGATGCGGATGGGGCAGAGGATCAGCCCGTCGCTCGTCCGGTCGCCGAGGCTGCGGACGACGGCCAGCTCGTCCTCGATCACGGCGTCGGTGGAGTGCAGCAGCAGCCGGTACCCGGCGGCGCGGGCGACGGCCTGGATCTCGCGGACCATCGCGACGTAGACCGGGTTGCCGATGTCCTGCATGGCGAAGGTGAGCTGCTTGGTGCGGCCGCCCTTGAGGGACTGGGCCACCGCGTTGGGCACATAGCCGAGTTCGGCCGCGGCGCGCTCGACCTTGCGCACGGTGTCGGGGCGCGCCCCCACACCGTTCAGCACCCGGGAGACCGAGGCGATCGAGACGCCGGCGCGTTCCGCGATCGACACGATGGTGGGTGGTCCTCCGCCATCGGACATCAGGCAGCTCCTTTGCCGCTCCGGTGGGGCCCGCCGTGAAGGCTGTAAACCTTTACAGCGAGCTGAAAACGTTTACAGATACTGCTCATGAGGCCGGAAGGTGTCAAGGGTGTTTCGGAAAATGCGTGAACTGGTGATGACTTGTGTGCGAGATGTGGCCCATGATGATCCCCAACGGACCTAGGCTGTCTCCGAGTTGACAAGCAACGGTAATCAACCGTCGTTCAGCGCCACCGGCCGCTAGGGGAGAAGCGATCGTGACCAGTCAGCCCCACGCACAGCCGCCCCACCCGCAGACCCCCGGTCCGCCCCCCGGCTGCCCGGCCCACGGCGGCGGTGATCCCGTCCCGCTCATGGGCCCCCGGTTCCACACCGACCTCGAAGGCGTCTACCGCGACATGCGGCGCACGCACGGCCCCGTCGTGCCCGTCGTGCTCCCGGGCGACGTGCCCTCCTGGCTGGTGATCGGCTACAAGGAGATGTACCAGGTCACCACCGACTCCACCCTCTTCCCCCGGGACGTGGGCCTGTGGAACCAGTGGGAGACGCTGCCCGAGGACTGGCCGCTGCGCCCGATGGTCGGCCAGCGCATGCCCTCCGTCTACTTCACCGTCGGCGAGGAGCACCGGCGCCATCTGACCATGGTCCAGGACGCGTTGGAGCGCGTCGGCCATGTCGAGCTGCGCCGCTCCACCGAGTCGATCGCCGACGGGCTGATCGACCGGTTCTGCGGCGCGGGCGAGGCGGAGGTCATCTCCGCGTACGCCAAGCCGCTCGCCGTCCTCGCCCTCGCCCGGATGCTGGGCTTCCCGGAGTCCGATGACGAAGCGCTGATCCACTCGCTCGGCGCGATGGCCGACGGCGGCGCCGACGCGATCGGCGGCTTCGACCACTCCCTGGAGCTGATGGGCAGGCTCGTCGGGCACAAGAAGACGACGCCGGGTGCCGACGTGGTCTCGTACATGGTCACGCACCCCGAGCCGTTCTCCGACCAGGAGTACACGCTCGACCTGATGGCGATCACCGCCGCCGGGTATCTGCCCACCGCCGACTGGATCGGCAACTCCGTGCGGCTCATGCTCACCGACGACCGCTTCGCCGCCTCGCTCACCGGCGGCCGGCACAGCGTGCCCGAGGCGATGAACGAGGTGCTGTGGGAGGACACCCCCACGCAGATCCTCGCCGGGCGCTGGGCCGCGCGCGACACCCGGCTCGGCGGGCAGTCGATCAAGGCGGGCGACATGCTGCTGCTCGGCCTCGCCGGGGCCAACGCCGATCCGGCGGCCCACGATCCGGGCAGCTCCGCCGACGGCCTGCGCAACAGCAACTTCGCCCACTTCGCCTTCAGCCACGGCGAGTTCCAGTGCCCCTTCCCCGCGCAGGAGATCGCCGAGATCATCGCCCGTACGGGCATCGAGGTGCTCCTCGACCGGCTGCCCGGGCTCGATCTCGCGGTCCCGGCCGACACCCTCGCCCGGCGGCCCTCCCCGTTCCTGCGGGGCATGACCGTGCTGCCCGTCCAGTTCGCTCCCACCCCTGCGTACGGAGGTTGAGAATGAAGTGCCCGATGGGGAACGGCTCCGAGGGGACCGGCACCGGGCCCATGCCGATCGACCCGCTGGTGATCGACCCCCTGGTCGGAAATCTGGCCGGGGAGACCGCGGCACTGCGCGAGGCGGGCCCCGTCACGCGGATCGAGCTGATGGGCGCCGAGGCGTGGACGATCACCACGCACGCCGACGCGCGGAAGCTGCTCACCGACACCCGGCTCGTCAAGGACATCCGGCGGTGGAACCTGTGGAAGAGCGGCCAGGTCACCAATGAGTGGCCGCTGATCGGGATGGTCGACGCCGGACAGTCGATGTTCACGGCGGACGGGAGCGAGCACCGCAGACTCCGCGTCAAGACGGCCCAGGCGGTGACGCCCCGGCGGCTGGAGGAGCTGCGCCCGACGGTCGAGGCGATCTGCGAGCGGCTGCTGGACGCGATGGCGGAGCGGCGGGCGGGCGGCGCGGGTGACGCGGGCGGCGCGGGTGATGATCCTGTCGACCTGAAGGCCGCCTTCGCGGGACCGCTGCCGATGTCGGTGGTGTGCGCGCTCATGGGCGTCCCCGAGGAGCTGCGCCCCCGGCTGCACACGCTCTACGACGCGTTCTTCTCGATGCTCACCCCGCAGGACGAGCGCCTCGCCGTCATCGCGGAGCTGGACGGCATCTACGCGGACCTGGTCCGGCAGAAGACCGAGCACCCCGCCGACGATCTGACCAGCGCGCTCATCCTCGCCGACGAGGGCGGCGAGCCGCTGACGCCGCGGGAGGTCGCGGGCAATCTGGAGGCGATGGTCGCGGCGGGCCACGAGACCACGATCGGCCTGATCCTGTGCGCCGTACGGGCGCTGCTGACCCACCCCGGCCAGCTCCGGCTGGTGCTGGACGGGGAAGTCGGCTGGGACGCCGTGATCGAGGAGACGCTGCGCTGGGAGTCACCGTCCACGCATCTGCTGATGCGGTTCGCGACGGAGGACATCGCGGTGGGAGACACGGTGATCCGCGAGGGGGAAGGCGTGGTGATGTCGTACCGGGCCATCGGACGGGACCGGTCGCAGCACGGGGAGGACGCCGATGAGTTCGACGTGCGGCGCGAGGCCCCGATCCGCCATATGGCTTTCGGCCACGGCCCCCACATCTGCCCGGGGGCCGCTCTGTCGAGGCTGGAAGCGTCCATCGCGCTCCCGGCTCTTTTCGCACGCTTTCCGGATATCCGGCTGGCGGCCCCGTTGGGCGAAATCCGTAATCGCCCGGTGCTCACTCAGAATGAGCTGGAGTCACTCCCGGTATATCTGGGTTAGGGGGCGGGGTCAGGCGTTGGTGTACTTCCAAGAGGTCCCGTGTGCGGTGTCGCTGCCCTTGTAGGCCCATGCCTTCACCCTGACGCGGGTGCCTTCGGCGATGTTCTGCGAGCACTCCCTGCCGCCGCTGTCGCGAGCGGTGCAGGTGGCAACCGTGCGCCAGGTGCCGCCCGTCTTCTTCTGGAGCCTGGCCTTGATCCGCCAGCCGCCCGGGTCGGTGTAGTCGGAGGCGAAGAACTTGTCGCCGTCGGGGTCGAAATAGCCGTGGCCCCACTCATTGCCGCCGTCCTTGACAATGGCCCGGGCCTGGCCGGCCTGCACCGAGACGTCCTGCTTTCCGACCGCCTGCGCGGTGGGCACGGCGAGCGCGAAGACGGCGGCGGTGGCCGCAAGGGCAGTAAAGTGCCTGGTGTATTTCACGTTTTCCCTTTCCAGGAAATTGTTCTTCGAGGGTGCGAGAAAGCTATGGCGCGGCTGAATTTGGTGTCAATGAATTAGAGGACGTTCGAATCTCGCCGTCTCGGCCACGGCGCCCGCCGCGCGGCGCGTGAGGCGAGCGTGCCCCCGCCTCCGTGCCGTGCCTGGGAGGTCTGCGCATGGGGGCACCGCCCGAGCCCCTTGTGTGGTAAGCCCAGGAGTCCTGAACCGTCGCGCCCCGCGGCGGAGAGCCGCGCAGCGAAACGGGCCCGCGCCCCAGGAGTGCGCCCCTTCGGGGCTGCTTCGGGGGGTCTGTGGCCTGGGTCACGGCGCGCACCGCGAGGGCACGGCATGATCCGCGTGTTACTCAGCGGTTTCAGTTTGTTCATCGGTGGGCAGGAGCAAGAAGGCCCACGGGCAATGACGCCCGCTTCGCCGTGCGCGGGGTGATCCCCCGCAGAACCTCAGCAGAACCACCGCAGAGCCACGCAGAACCCCTTTCGCAGGTCCCACAGGACCGTCGTCCCCTGCTCTCGCCCGTCCACATCGTGGACCCGCGTATCCACTGTTCGGGAAGACGGCCATCATGTAACCTGCACGAAAATTTTTGCCGCATGAGGGCCAACGTCGTCCCTCGGGTACGCACCTTTGCCACGAGACGACGGGAGAGCCGATGCGCGCTGTATCGACATCCCCTGCCAAGCAGGGCCTTTACGACCCCCGATACGAGCACGACGCCTGCGGTGTCGGCTTCGTGGCGACCCTCACCGGCGACGCCAGCCACGGCCTCGTCGAGCAGGCGCTGACGGTCCTGCGCAACCTGGAGCACCGCGGCGCCACCGGCTCCGACCCGGACACCGGCGACGGCGCGGGCATCCTCCTCCAGGTCCCGGACGCCTTCCTTCGGGAGAACGTCCCCTTCGCGCTTCCGGAGGCCGGCGCATACGCCGTCGGCATCGCCTTCCTCCCCGCCGAGGAGAGCGAGGCCGCCGAGGCCGTCTCGCGGATCGAGACGATCGCCGGCGAGGAGGGCCTCACCGTCCTCGGCTGGCGCGAGGTCCCCGTCGCGCCCGACCTGCTGGGCGCGGGCGCCCGTGACACCATGCCGTGCTTCCGCCAGCTCTTCGTGGCGAAGAAGGGCGCGCAGGGGATCGCGCTCGACCGGACCGCGTTCGTGCTGCGCAAGCGCGCCGAGCGCGAGGCCGGGGTCTACTTCCCGTCGCTCTCCGCCCGGACCCTCGTCTACAAGGGCATGCTCACCACCGGGCAGCTCGAACCGTTCTTCCCCGACCTGTCCGACCGTCGCTTCGCGACCGCGATCGCCCTCGTCCACTCGCGGTTCTCCACGAACACCTTCCCGAGCTGGCCGCTGGCGCACCCGTACCGCTTCGTCGCGCACAACGGCGAGATCAACACCGTGCAGGGCAACCGCAACTGGATGCGGGCCCGCGAGTCCCAGCTCCCCGCCGAGCTGGAGAAGACCTTCCCCGTCTGTACGCCCGGCGCCTCCGACTCCGCCACCTTCGACGAGGTCCTGGAGCTGCTGCACCTGGGCGGGCGGTCGCTGCCGCACTCCGTGCTGATGATGGTGCCCGAGGCCTGGGAGAGCGAGGGCGCGCGGGACTCGATGGATCCGGCCCGCCGCGCGTTCTACCAGTACCACTCCACGATGATGGAGCCCTGGGACGGACCCGCCTGCGTCACCTTCACCGACGGCGTCCAGGTCGGCGCCGTTCTCGACCGCAACGGCCTGCGTCCCGGCCGCTACTGGGTCACCGACGACGGCCTCGTCGTCCTCGCCTCCGAGGTCGGCGTCCTCGACATCGACCCGGCCAAGGTCGTCCGCAAGGGCCGCCTCCAGCCCGGGCGGATGTTCCTCGTGGACACCGCCGAGGGGCGGATCATCGAGGACGACGAGATCAAGGCCCAGCTCGCCGCCGAGCAGCCGTACCAGGACTGGCTCGAAGCGGGGATCATCGAGCTGGAGGACCTGCCCGAGCGCGAGCACATCGTGCACACCCACGCCTCGGTCACCCGCCGCCAGCAGACCTTCGGGTACACCGAGGAGGAGCTGCGCGTCCTGCTCGCGCCCATGGCCCGTACGGGCGCCGAGCCGATCGGCTCGATGGGCACGGACTCGCCCATCGCGGCGCTCTCCGAGCGGCCCCGCCTCATCTTCGACTACTTCACCCAGCTCTTCGCGCAGGTCACGAACCCGCCGCTGGACGCCATCCGCGAGGAGCTGGTGACCTCGCTGCGCTCGCCGCTGGGCCCGGGCGGCAATCTGCTCGACCCGACGGCGGCCTCGTGCCGCAGCGTGACCCTGAAGTTCCCGGTCATCGACAACGACGAGCTGGCCAAGCTCATCCACATCAACGCCGACGGAGACCTGCCGGGCTTCAAGTCCGCCACGCTCTCCGGGCTGTACCGCGTCGCCGAAGGAGGGGACGGCCTCGCCGAGCGGATCCGGGAGATCTGCGCCGAGGCCGACGCGGCGATAGAGTCCGGCGCCCGGCTGATCGTGCTGTCCGACCGCCACTCGGACGCCGAGCACGCGCCGATCCCGTCGCTGCTGCTGACCTCGGCGGTGCACCACCACCTCATCCGCACCAAGCAGCGCACCCGCGTGGGCCTGCTGATCGAGGCGGGCGACGTGCGCGAGGTGCACCACGTGGCGCTGCTGATCGGATACGGGGCCGCCGCCGTCAACCCGTATCTCGCCATGGAGTCCGTCGAGGACCTGGTGCGGGCCGGGACGTTCCTGGACGACGGGACGGACCCCGAGCAGGCCATCCGCAACCTGATCTACGCGCTGGGCAAGGGCGTCCTCAAGGTGATGTCCAAGATGGGCATCTCCACCGTCGCCTCCTACCGCGGCGCGCAGGTCTTCGAGGCTGTCGGGCTCGACGAGTCGTTCGTCGACACCTACTTCCACGGCACCACGACGAAGATCGGCGGCGCCGGTCTCGACGTCATCGCCAAGGAGGTCGCGGCGCGGCACGCCAAGGCGTACCCCGCCTCCGGCATCTCCGCCACGCACCGCGCGCTGGACATCGGCGGCGAGTACCAGTGGCGGCGCGAGGGCGAGCCGCACCTGTTCGACCCGGACACGGTCTTCCGGCTCCAGCACTCCACGCGCGAGCGGCGCTACGACATCTTCAAGCAGTACACCTCGCGCGTCGACGAGCAGTCCGAGCGGCTGATGACGCTGCGCGGCCTGTTCGGGCTGAAGTCCGACCGGCCCTCGGTGCCGCTCGAAGAGGTCGAGCCGGCCTCCGAGATCGTCAAGCGGTTCTCGACGGGCGCGATGTCGTACGGCTCGATCTCCCGCGAGGCGCACGAGACGCTCGCCATCGCCATGAACCAGTTGGGCGGCAAGTCCAACACCGGCGAGGGCGGCGAGGACCCGGAGCGGCTCTACGACCCGGCGCGGCGTTCCTCGATCAAGCAGGTCGCCTCCGGCCGCTTCGGGGTCACGTCCGAATACCTCGTCAACTCCGACGACATCCAGATCAAGATGGCCCAGGGCGCCAAGCCCGGCGAGGGCGGCCAGTTGCCGGGCCACAAGGTCTACCCGTGGGTCGCCAAGACCCGGCACTCGACGCCCGGCGTCGGCCTCATCTCGCCGCCGCCGCACCACGACATCTACTCGATCGAGGACCTCGCCCAGCTCATCCACGACCTGAAGAACGCCAACCCGGCCGCACGTATCCACGTGAAGCTGGTCTCCGAGGTCGGCGTCGGCACGGTCGCGGCGGGCGTGAGCAAGGCCCACGCCGACGTGGTGCTGATCTCCGGCCACGACGGCGGCACCGGCGCCTCCCCGCTGACCTCCCTCAAGCACGCGGGCGGCCCCTGGGAGCTGGGCCTGGCCGAGACGCAGCAGACCCTGCTGCTCAACGGGCTGCGCGACCGGATCGTCGTCCAGACCGACGGCCAGCTCAAGACCGGCCGCGACGTGATCATCGCCGCGCTGCTGGGCGCCGAGGAGTACGGCTTCGCGACCGCGCCGCTCGTCGTCTCCGGCTGCGTGATGATGCGCGTGTGCCACCTGGACACCTGCCCGGTCGGCATCGCCACCCAGAACCCGGTGCTGCGCGAGCGGTTCAGCGGCAAGGCCGAGTACGTCGTGAACTTTTTCCAGTTCATCGCCGAGGAGGTCCGCGAGCTGCTCGCCGAGCTGGGCTTCCGCTCGCTCGACGAGGCCATCGGCCACGCCGAACTCCTCGACACCTCCCGCGCCGTGGACCACTGGAAGGCGCGCGGCTTCGACCTCGCGCCGCTCCTCCACGTCCCCGAGCTGCCCGAGGGCGCCGTGCGCCACCAGGTCACCGTCCAGGACCACGGCCTGGAGAAGGCGCTCGACAACCAGCTCGTCAAGCTCGCGGCGGACGCGCTGCACGCCGACACCGCCGAGGCGGCGGAGCCCGTACGGGCCCAGGTCGCGATCCGTAACACCAACCGGACCGTCGGCACGATGCTCGGGCACGAGGTGACCAAGAAGTTCGGCGGCGCGGGCCTGCCGGACGACACGATCGACCTCACCTTCACCGGCTCGGCGGGCCAGTCGTTCGGCGCGTTCGTACCGCGCGGCGTGACGCTGCGGCTGGAGGGCGACGCCAACGACTACGTCGGCAAGGGCCTCTCCGGCGGCCGGCTCGTCGTCCGCCCGGACCGCGGCGCCGACCACCTCGCCGAGTTCTCGACCATCGCGGGCAACACCCTCGCGTACGGCGCGACCGGCGGCGAGGTCTTCCTGCGCGGGCGCGTGGGCGAGCGGTTCTGCGTCCGCAACTCCGGCGCGCTGGTCGTCTCCGAGGGCGTCGGCGACCACGGCTGCGAGTACATGACGGGCGGCAGCGCGGTCGTCCTGGGCACCACCGGCCGGAACTTCGGCGCGGGCATGTCCGGCGGCACCGCGTACGTCATCGACCTCGACCCGGCGAACGTCAACGCGGGCGTGCGGGACGCCGTCGAGTCCATGGCCGACGCCTCCGCCGAGGAGAAGGTGTGGCTGCACGACGTGGTGCGCCGCCACCAGGAGGAGACCGGCTCGACCGTGGCCGCCAAGCTCCTCGCCGAATGGGAGACGGCCCTGCCGCGCTTCAGCAAGGTCCTCCCCGCTACGTACAAGGCCGTGCTCGCCGCCAAGGACGCCGCCGAGCGGGCCGGGCTCTCCGAGTCCGCGACCCACGAGAAGATGATGGAGGCGGCGATCAATGGCTGACCCCAAGGGCTTCCTGACCACCGACCGCGAGGTCGCCGAGACCCGCCCCGTCGAGGAACGGGTCAAGGACTGGAACGAGGTCTACGTTCCCGGCTCGCTGCTGCCCATCATCAGCAAGCAGGCGGGCCGCTGCATGGACTGCGGCATCCCCTTCTGCCACAACGGCTGTCCGCTCGGCAATCTCATCCCCGAGTGGAACGACTACGCGTACCGGGGCGACTGGACCGCCGCGTCGGAGCGGCTGCACGCCACGAACAACTTCCCCGAGTTCACGGGGCGGCTGTGCCCGGCGCCCTGCGAGTCGGCGTGCGTGCTGGGCATCAACCAGCCCGCCGTCACCATCAAGAACGTCGAGGTCTCCATCATCGACAAGGCGTGGGACACCGGCGGCGTCACCCCGCAGCCGCCGGAGCGCCTCAGCGGCAAGACCGTCGCCGTCATCGGCTCGGGCCCGGCCGGGCTCGCCGCCGCCCAGCAGCTCACCCGCGCCGGGCACACGGTCGCCGTCTACGAGCGGGCCGACCGCATCGGCGGGCTCCTGCGCTACGGCATCCCCGAGTTCAAGATGGAGAAGCGGCACATCAACCGCCGTATCGAGCAGATGCGCGCGGAGGGCACCAAGTTCCGTACGGGCGTGGAGATCGGCCGGGACCTCGACGCGGCGAAGCTGCGCAAGCGGTACGACGCGGTCGTCGTCGCCGCCGGTGCCACGACGGCCCGCGACCTGCCCGTCCCGGGCCGCGAGCTGAGCGGTATCCACCAGGCGATGGAGTACCTCCCGCTCTCCAACAAGGTGCAGGAGGGCGACTTCGTCACCCCGCCGATCACCGCCGAGGGCAAGCACGTCGTCGTCATCGGCGGCGGCGACACCGGCGCCGACTGCGTCGGCACGGCCCACCGCCAGGGCGCGGCCTCGGTGACCCAGCTCGAGATCATGCCGAAGCCGGGCGAGGAGCGGGCGCCGGGGCAGCCCTGGCCCACGTTCCCGATGCTCTACAAGGTCACCTCGGCGCACGAGGAGGGCGGCGAGCGCGTCTACTCGGTCTCGACCACCCACTTCGAGGGCGACGAGAACGGCGACGTCCAGTGGCTGCACCTCATCGAGGTCGAGTTCGTCGACGGCAAGCTGGAGCAGAAGCCGGGGACTGAGCGGAAGATTCCCGCTCAGCTCGTCACCCTGGCCATGGGCTTCACGGGCGTCGACCGCGAGAACGGGCTCGTGGAGCAGTTCGGCGTCGAGCTGGACGAGCGCGGCAACATCGCACGCGACGGCGAGTACGCCACGAACGTCGACGGCGTCTTCGTCGCCGGTGACGCGGGCCGCGGCCAGTCGCTGATCGTCTGGGCCATCGCGGAGGGCCGCTCGGCCGCCAAGGCGGTCGACCGCTACCTCACCGGCGTCCCCAGCGCCCTCCCGGCCCCCATCCGCCCCACAGACCGCGCCCTCACGGTCTGACCCCCGGACCCTTCGGTCCGCCCCACGGACTTCCGTACAACGGCGTACGGATACCGACGCGGCGCTCGCCTTGTCCCCGACCGGACGCTGGGCGGGCGCCGCGTGCTGTCCGCGGCGGGCGGAGCCCGCCGGTATTGAACCGAAGCCTTGCCCGGGCCGTGGTGACTGTGCGAGCAGACGCGCACAGGCGCGCGCCGAGCCTGAAACCGTCCTCCACCGAAGGGCAAGTGAGATGGCAGGAGACGAAGACCGTTCAGCGGACTTCTACTACTACGTTCTGGGGAATGAACGACCTTCTCCGGAAGCCCTGAGACGTGCACCCGTTCCCCCTGCGGGCTCCGCCGACGGGGTCTACGACCCGAAGCGTGACAGGTTCTTCGTGCGCGATGCGGACCACAATCTCGCACGCTATTCGGAGAGCAGGAAGGAGTGGCGTCTCTGCGACCCGAAGGACGAGGCCAGCCGCAAAGCCTTCAGCCGGAAGGACAAGAACAAGGCGAATCTCGGTGAGAGCTCAAGGAGGGGAGGTTCGCCGAGCTCACAGGGCAGCGGCGAGTCCAGCACCAGCGCCTACAGCGCCGTCCGGGTCAAGCCGGACGACAAACACGGGTACAAGGTCCGGGCGTCGAGCCAGCCGGTTCCGCCTGATCTGCCCACGCCTCCCCGAGGCACCCAGGGCGTCGTCGATGTGGAGAGGCAGGTCCCCACTCCCTACGCCGTCGACAGCGCCGCCAAGAGGATCTACAAATGGGGCATCGACGCCGCCACCGGCGCACCCGACTGGATCCGGCATCACAAGGGCCGTCTCACGAAGGCTCTCGTGGACGCCACGCCGCAATTGGGCACGATAGCGGCCGCCGGTATGGCCGAGGGGCCGGGCAAGCTCTCCACGCGCATCACCGCGGCGGTTGGGCAGTACGGCCTCTTCATCAAGGACAGCCACGATCAGTTCAAGAAGTTCAAGAAGGGCGATCCCAACGACCCGCCCAAGGCCGCTCCGATCGTGGCGGGTTTCGGACGGGTGATCGGCGCCAGCTTGGACATGGCCGATCTGGCGAGTCCGAACCCGGCCAAGGCCCAGGCATCGGCACTCATTACGGGGGCGTCCACCATGGGACAACTGGCGTACGACGTCGCGACGAACCCGCAGCCGGGCCAGAACGAACAGTTCTACCAGGGGATGAGGGCACCGCACTTGGGAACGGGGCCCGGGCAGATCGACCCGAGGGAAGTACCCTCCCCGACCCCGAGTGAACTCGACCTCTCGGCCATGGAGCTGAACCCCCTCAGCAGGGAGGAGTACAACTACAGCGGTCAGGGGTACGACTACTCCGACTACTACCAGGAGCAGGGACGCGAGACGGTTCCCTACCAGACCAGTTCTTGGGGTGACGTGCAGTACTCGGAATACCCGCGTAACCCCGTGCAGGGGAATACGGGTGCTTTCTCCCGCGAGGGCGGAGGAGGGAGTTCGAGCGACGAGGCCGACCGGGGTCGGGGCAAGGGCAAGCAGCCGGTCTACCGTGACCGTACTCCTTCCCCCTCGCCCGAGCCGAACAGGAGAAGGCGTTAGAGACCGCCTCCGCGACCGGGCACGGTGCCTTCCGGTGCCGTGCCCGGCTCGTGGTCCGCCGTCAGGCGTCAGGTGGAGGCCTCTCCCGTGTGGACCGGGATGCGGTCTTCCTTGCGTTGGAGGGACTTGAAGTCCGACTGGAAGGCGGGGTTGCGGCCCGTTACGGCTTTGCCGTCGGGGCGGACCGTGCGGGTGGCGTAGAGGCTGTTGAGAAGCCACGGCTTCTTGGCCGGCTTGATGTCCTTGACCATGGATTCGCCCTGGACGACGCCGTACGTGGCGACGCCCAGCTTGCCCGTGTCGCGGAACTGTTCCATCTGGTCCCGGACATAGTGCTTGTTGCGGTCGAACCAGGGGCTCATGGAGAGGAAGTCGTCCCACTTCTCCTGGGGGAAGGGCTGGGCCGCCGCCCGTTTGAGGAGCTGCCAGACCCTCATCCCACGCGGCATTTTCCACTTCTCCGCGAATTCCGCCGGGATACGGGTCTTCATGTTGTCCCCCCAGAGGTGCACGAGGGAGAACTCGGTCGCGAGGAACTTCTGGTCCTCGCGGAGGCGGGGGACCACGTAGTCGAGGTATTTCCTGCTGCCGTCCAGCGACCGTACGTGGGGGTGGATGTCGACGCCCTCGATCTCCCGGGTGTCGTGGACGAACTCCAGCCAGCGGCGGGTCGTGTCGGTGCGGCGGGCGGGGTCGTCGAGCCAGGTGAGCGCGCCCATGTAGAGGCGGGTGCGGCATCCGTCCGCGAACTTCTTCTTGCGGTACGCGATGACGTGCCGGGCCACGTGCTCGTAGAAGACGTTGACCCCCGTGCCGTCGCGGTCGGCCTCGGTGCTCTCGATGAAGGGCTCGTTGCCGATGACGAGGATGTCCACCTTGCCCAGGACGGCCTTCAGCACCCGGTCCACGCGGGCCAGTTCCTTGTCCATGCGGGAGGTGCCGGGCCGGGGCAGGGCCTCGCGGGGGTGCGGGAACTTGAGGGAGAGGATCGTGGCGTACCCCTTCCCGTGCGCCGTGAGCAGGGTGGCCACGGGCGGCTGCCGGGTGACGGGGCCGCGGTCGGTCCGGGGCACGAGGGGGACGAAGCCGCGCACCCAGCCCGTGGAGAGGTCCTTGAGGTGCGCGAGGCGCATGCCGCCGGGCTCCGAGTTGAAGTTGACGCCCAGGGCCCCGCTCCAGTCCACCGGCTCGCCCGAGGGGCGGTCCGAGGGGCCACCCGAGGGGGCGTCGCTCTCCTTGTCGCCGTCCTGACCGGTGCAGCCCGCGGTGAGCAGGGCCGCACCGGACGCTGCGAGCAGCATGCGTCGCGATACGTGCATTGCCGTACGTCCTCCGACTCGGTTCGTCGCCTTTCGGTCCGGGGCCCGACGGGGCCGTGATCGGAATTGTTCGCGACGTCCCCCGGGCCTGTCGTCACCTGTAACGGGGTGGTGGCACGTTCGGTTCAGGCCTGTGGCCCCCTGCGGTCACGGCCGTACGGTCACAGGTGCTTGCCGAAGAAGCGGGCCAGCTCGGCGACGGCCGGGGCGACGGCCTCCTCCCGGTCGTAGAGATCGACGTGCGTGGCGCCCTCGACCGTGAACAGCTCGGCGCTGTCCCCGGCCCGCGCGACCGCGTCCTCGCTGAAGCCGCGCGTGAACGCCTCGCTGCCCACGATCATCAGCAGCGGCCTCGGCGCGATCATGTGCACGTTCGCGTACGAGTCGAACTGGGCCATCTCGTCGACGCTGCGCAGCACCCACTCGTTGGTCGAACGGGGGTGCTGGGCGCGCGGCGTGCGGTAGTAGTCGTGGAACTCCCGTACGGGCGCCGGAGTCGAGGCGTCCACGGTGTCCGGGACCGCGCGCACCAGCGTCGCGGGCTCGCCCCGCGCCTCCTCGCTGCGCAGCCGTCCGGCCTGCTCGACCATCTTCCGGAAGCCCTCGGGGTCGGAGTCCCGGAAGAAGCTCGGCACGTCGGCGGCGCTGACCGTGGCCACGGCCCTCATCCTGTGGTCGGTCTGCGCCGCGAACGGGACGTAGCCGCCGGAGCCGCAGATGCCGAGCACGCCGATGCGTTCGGGGTCGATGTCGTCGCGGGTCGTCAGGTACGTGACCGCCTCGCGGAAGTCGTCCGCGCGCTGGAACGGGTTCTCCAGGCCGCGCGGCTCGCCCTCGCTCTCACCCTGGTACGCCGCGTCGAAGGTGAGCGCGGCACAGCCCTCGGCGGCCAGCCGCCGGGCGTAGACCGTGGCCGTCTGCTCCTTCACGCCGGTCGTCGGGTGCCCGACGACGACGGCCGGCAGGCGTACGCCCGCCGCGGCGCCGTCCGGCAGGTGGAGGTGGGCCGCCAGGCGCATTCCGTTGCTGGGGAAAGTGACGTCGGATACGTCGGTCCGCATTTCTCTTCGCCTCGTTCTCCGGGTGCGGATGAATGAATGACGTATGCGACGCTCACATTCGATATCCGTGCCCACAAGGGGACGGTTGTGTCCAGGGACAGAACTGTCCCCCTCACGCGAGTGGCGTTCTCTGCGAGACTTGCCGCATGAGCGGCGAAGCGCATCCGGACGAACTCGGCGCATTCCTCAAGGCCCGCAGGGCCGGGCTCGGCCCCCGCGAGGTCGGGCTCCCCGACAGCGGCGCCAAGCGCCGGGTCAAGGGGCTGCGCCGCGAGGAGGTCGCCCTGCTCGCCTCGATCAGCACCGACTACTACACCCGCCTTGAGCAGGGACGCAGGCAGGCTTCGGCACCCGTCCTGGAGACCCTCGCGCGGGTGCTGCGGCTCGACGGCGAGGAGCGCGAGCACCTCTTCGAGCTGGCCGGAAAGGCCGCGTCCCGTATGTCGGCGAAACCGCGGAGAGGCGTGCAGAAGGCCGAGCCGCAGCTTCGCCGGGTGCTGGAGGAACTGACGACGACCCCGGCGCTCGTCCTCGGACGGCGCATGGACATTCTCGCCTGGAATCCCATGGCCGCCGCGCTGCTCACCGATTTCTCGCGCCTTCCCGAGAAAGAGCGCAATTACGCGTGGCTCGTCTTCACGGACCCGGCCATGAGGGCGCTCCACGCCGACTGGGAGAACACCGCGCGTTCCTCCGTGGAAATCCTCCGCAGGGAGGCGGGCTGCAATCCGCGGGACGAGCGCATGGCGCGGCTCGTCGGTGAACTGTCCCTGCGGGACGACGACTTCCGCCGCTGGTGGGGCCGGCACCGGGTGACCGCCCACCGCGGCGGCAGCAAGACCCTGCGGCACCCGGTCGCGGGCGAGCTGACGCTCGACTGGTCCGCGCTCGCCTCGGTGAACGACCCCGAACAGCAGCTCGTCGTCTGGACGGCCGAGCCTGGTGCTGCCGCACACGACGGTCTGCGGATCCTTGCGTCCTGGTCGGCCGAGTCCGGCGCCTCATGGTCCCCCTCACCTCAGGGCTGAGCGGGGGCTGCCCCGCCTGTCCATCGCAGACCGCGGGCCGGGAGTGGTTGCTCGCGCAGTTCCCCGCGCCCCTGACGGGGCGCTCCCTGACGGGCGCTCCGAGGAGCGCCCTCAAGGGGCGCGGGGAACTGCGCGACAGGCCACGATGTAGCCGCGGTCTGCGACGCACGGTGCGGGGCAGCCCCTGGCCAGTCCTGAGACGAGGGCAGCCACGAACCGCCACACACACCTACGCGTGCTCCGCCTCCCGTTGGAAGAACGCCGCCATGTCCTGGGCCCCCGTGGGGGAGAGGAGCGTCGTGTGGACGGCCTCGGACTCGCGGGCCGCGGTCTCGCTGCGCTCGAACATCGCCGTCTCGTATCCCCGCAGGGCAGCCCCCGGGTCGCCCGGGCTCGCGGCGAGGGCGAGGGCCAGCTCGGCGCCGTCCAGCATCGCGAGGTTGGCGCCCTCGCCGACCGGCGGCATCAGGTGCGCGGCGTCGCCGAGGAGTGTGACGCCCGGGGTGACGGCCCAGGTCAGGCCGATGGGCAGGGCCTGGATCGGGCGGGGCACGACGGGGCCCTCGCACGCCTCGACGAGCGTGGTGAACGGCGGGGCCCAGCCGTGTGCCTCCAGCAGGTTCCGCAGGCCCGCGCGGGCGCGGTCCGGGTCCTCGAAGGTGAGGCCGCAGGTGTCGAACCAGTCCTCGGGGGTGCGCAGGGAGATGCCGACGTGGATGCTCCCGTCCCCGTTGCGCTGCGCCGCGACGGTCTGGCTGTCGCCGATGCCCCAGTAGTTGCCGCGCCCGACCGTCGCCGCCAGGTCGGGCCGGGTGCGGTCGGCGTCCGGGATGCGGCCGCAGTCCACGGAGTTGACGCCGGTGTGGCGTGGCTCGGCGTCGGTCAGCAGCGGCCGTACGCGCGAACGGGCGCCGTCCGCGCCGACCAGCAGATCGCACTCGACGGTGGAGCCGTCGGCGAAGTGCAGCAGGTGCCCACCGTGGCCGTCGGGCCCGCCGGGTCCGTCGGGGCCGCCGGGCCCGCCCGGTCCGTCGCCCGCCAGCGGCGTCGCGTGGGTGAACTCGCGGCCCCACTCCACGATTCCCTCCGGGAAGCCCTCGGCCGGTCCGGGGAGGGAGTCGAGCAGGAGGTCGCGCAGGTCGGTGCGGTCGATCTCGGGGCGCTCCATCGGGGCGTCCTCGGGGGTGTCGTGCCGGACCAGCAGCGTGCCCGTGTGGTCGAGCAGCTTCATGTCCTGGCCCTCGCGCCGGGCGAGTGCCCGGAACCCCGCCTCCAGCCCCGCCTCGTGCAGCGCCCGCTGGCCGGTGTCCGGGTGGAGGTCGAGCATGCCGCCCTGGCCGCGCGCGGTCCTCGACTCCTCCCGCTCGTAGACGACCGCGTCGAGTCCGTGCAGATGCAGGACGCGGGCGAGCGTGAGCCCGCCCAGACCGGCTCCGACGATGGCGATGCGCATGGTGTGGCCCCTTCCGTGGCGACGGCGGCAATGCCTGAGGCCCGACACGGCCTCACGTCGATACGCCGTATCGGTCGATACACTGTATCGCACGAGACCGGCGTATCGTGACCCCTGCGCGGGTGCGCTCCGCGCGGGGACCGCGGAGGGGCGTACGTCCGCCCGCGCGGCACGACGGGAGGCGAGGCGCGATGGCTGCACGACGGGAGGGCGGGGGCTCCGGCGGGAGCGGGAGCGAGCCCACGCTCGTATGGGAGCGGCCCGAGCCCCCGGAGCGCCCGGCGCCGAGCCCGCTGAGCCGGGAGCGGATCGTCCGCGCCGCGGTCGAGCTGGCCGACGCGGACGGGCTGGAGGCCGTCTCCCTGCGCAAGGTCGCCGCCGCGCTGGACGCGGGCCCCATGCGGCTCTATCGCTACCTCTCGACGAAGGAGGAGCTGATCGACCTCATGGCGGACGCGGTCTACGGGGAGATGGCCGGTCCCCTCCACGCGCTCGAGGGCGACTGGCGCGCGGTCCTGCGCGCGCTCGCGCACCGGGTCCGCGACGCCGTGCTGCGCCACGAGTGGTTCGCCGAACTCCTCGGCGGGCGCCCGCATCTGGGCCCCGAGGGGCTCGCGTATCTGGAACGGTCGCTGGCCGCCCTGCACAGCGCCCCCGGCTTCGAGGACCTCAACCGGGTCATGCGCGCGGTCGAGGCCGTCAACGCGTACGTCGTGGGCGCCGTCCGCCGCGAGGTCACCGAGCGGCGAGCGGAGCGCGTCACGGGGATGAGCGAGGAGCAGTGGCAGCGCACCGTGGCGCCCTATCTCGCCCGCCTGCGCGCCACCGGCCGCTATCCCACGCTCGCCAGGGTCATGGACGAGACGGCGCACCTCGACTTCGCCCGCACCTTCGACGCGGGCCTCACGGTCGTCCTCGACGGCGTCGCCGCCGGGCTGCGGACTTGACCTTGCCCCCCGGGGCAAGGTCTAGCGTCCACGGTGATGAGCGGCAGGGACAGCGGCGGCGGCATGCGGATCGGTGAACTCGCGCGGCGGGCCGGGGTGTCGGTCAAGGCGGTTCGGTACTACGAGTCGCTGGGACTGGTGACCCCCGCCCGGCTGGCCAACGGCTACCGGGACTACGACGAGCACGACGTCCGTCTCGTCGGGGAGATCAAGAGCCTCAGCGGGCTCGGCATCCCCGTCGAGCGGACGCGTCCGTTCCTGGAGTGCCTGGCGGCCGGGCGGGAGCACGGCGACGACTGCCCGGCGGCGCTCGCCGGTTACCGCGAGGCGATCGACGACCTGACGCGGCGCATCGACGCCCTCGCCGCTCGTCGGGCGGTCCTGACCGCGCATCTGCGCGAGGCCGCCCACCGCGACAGCGGTACACCGTGGACGTACGACGAGGAGAGCGCGATGACCGACGACCTGACCCAGCTTCCCCCGGACCTGCCCGTGCCCGAGGACGACGGCGCCGCGCGCCACCTGCCCGGACTGGCCGTGCCCCGCGCCGAACTGGCCTCGACCGCGGGCGGCACCGTCCGCACCGACGCCCTCGGCCCCGGCCGTACGGTGCTCTACTTCTTCCCGCTGATCGGCACCCCGGACCAGGACCTGCCCGAGGGCTGGAACTCCATCCCGGGGGCGCGCGGCTGCACGCCGGAGACCTGCGGCTTCCGCGACCACCACGCGGAGCTGCGGGAGGCGGGCGCGGAGCGGGTGTTCGGGATCTCCGTGCAGAGCGAGGGCTATCTGCGCGGGATCGTGGACCGGCTGCGGCTGCCCTTCGTGCTGCTGTCCGACCCCGGGCCGGTCCTCGCGGACGGGCTGCGGCTGCCGACGTTCGAGGCGGCCGGGAAGCGCCTCTTCTCGCGGCTGACGCTGATCGTCCGCGACGGCGTGATCGAGCACGTCTTCTATCCGGTCTTCCCGCCGGACGCCCACGCCCAGCAGGTCCTGGAGTGGCTGCGCGCCAACCCCCTCCCGGCGGACGGGACTACGGCGCCCCCACATGCGTGATCCGGTCGTCGCCCAGCCGGTGCTGGACGTCGGTGAGGAGGACGCGTAGCAGCTCGGCGAGCTGAGTCTGCTGCGCCTCGGTGAGGCCCGTCATCAGGTCGGCCTCGCGGGTGAGGACCTGGTCGACCGTGGACTCGACCAGGGCGTGGCCCTTCTCCGTGAGCGTGACCGTGACGGCGCGGGGCCGGGACTCGCCGGGACGGCGCGTGACGAGGCCGTCCTTCTCCGCGCGGGCCACCCGCTGGGAGATCGCGCCCGCCGTGACGAGGGAGCGGGCGGCGAGTTCGCGGGTCGTGAGGGCGTACGGCTCGCCCGCCCGCCGCAGGACGCTCAGCAGGTCGAGCGTCGCCGCGTCCACCCCGGCGCGGGCCAGGACGCGGCGGCGGTCGTCGCCGAGCAGCTTCGCCAGCCGCCACAGCGGGGTGACGATGCCGATGGAGGAGACGGGCGTGCCGGGGCGCTCGCGCTCCCAGGCGTCGGCGATCTCCTGGACGGGGTAGCCGGACGCGTTCTCCAGCGGATACGCGTCGCCCGTGCTGTTTGCGCCGCCCGCGCCGCTCCCGCTTGTCATGGGTCCTCCCGAGGATGTTACGTTTAGCTCTAAATTTAGACCTGAACGACAGTGTTACGGAGGTCACCCTATGACACGGCGCATCCTCGTCACCGGCGGAGCCACGGGCATCGGGCTCGCGGTGGCCCGGCACTTCGCGGACGGCGGCGACACCGTGGTGATCACGGGACGGCGCCGGGCCCCGCTGGAGGCGGCGGCCAAGGAGACCGGGGCCCGGCCCGTCGTCTGCGACCACACCGACCCCGCCGCCGTCGAGGCGCTCGTCGGCGAGCTGGACGGCCCCCTCGACGTCCTGGTCAACAACGCGGGCGGCAACACCGACTTCGACGCGGACGGCGCAGCGGGCCTCGCCGCCTACGCCCGTGACTTCCGCGCCAACCTCGACGCCAATCTGCTCAGCGCGGCCCTCACCACCAAGGCCGTCGAGGAGCGGCTCGCGCCCGGGGGAGCGGTCGTCCACATCGGCTCGATCGCCGCCGACCAGGGCGCGGGCGCGTACGGCGCGGCCAAGGCGGGCCTCGCGGCGTGGAACGTCGAGCTGGCCCGCGCACTCGGCGCGCGCGACGTCACCGCCAACGTCGTCTCGCCCGGCTATGTCGCCGACACCGAGTTCTTCCGCGACCTGCTCCCCGACGAGCGCCGCGCACAGCTCGTCTCGGCCACGGCCGTCGGGCGGCCCGGGGTGCCCGACGACATCGCGGGCGCCGTCGCCTTCCTCGCCTCGCCCGCCGCCCGCCATGTCACGGGCCAGGTGCTCAACGTCAACGGAGGGGCCCATATGACCCGTTGAGCCCCTGAGCCGGTACCGCGTCAGCGCGCCCTCTGTGCGCTGGGGGTTTCGCGCGGCGCGTGCTCTTCTCCGGACGGGTGATTTGATCCTCATCCTCTTGTACGCCTAAGACGTTCGGTGCCTGATGGAGGAAGTAGCCGCACATGTAAGGCGAATGAGGGAGGTGGCTGGAATGCGTAAGTTCGTGGTGAGCACGCAGGTGGTCTGCCGGTCGGACCGGAACCGTGGCATGTGGACCTGGCACTGGCACTACTGCTGAGGCCGGAGGGGCCGGGAGCGCACGCCGCTCCCGGCCCAGCCACATCCCGTCCCCTTCCCCGTACCGGAATCGAGGGAGCCAGCCCCATGCGCCTCCGCCGTTCCCGCAACATGACCTGCTACTGGCACGAGGGTCTCTTCGTCCTCCACCCCTATCCGCACGGCACCCCCACCGCCATGCACCCGGCCGTGGCCGAGATCCTCGCCGCGTTCGAGGACTGGACGGGGCGGGCCGAGGCGGCGAAGGCGCTCGACCATATCGACCCGGAGACGCTGGAGGAGGCCGTCCTCGCGCTGCTCGGGGCCGGGGCGCTGCTCGCTGAGGACAGCCCCGAGGCCCGGCGCGACGCCGAGACCGCTGAGACGTGGGGCCAGTGGGCGCCGGAGGCCCCGTTCTTCCACTACGTCACGCAGGACGTCCTGCTGGGCAGGCACGAGGAGACCGGCGGCACCCCGCAGGCCGACCGGGCCGACCGGGCCGACCGGGCCGACCGGGCCGACCAGGTCGACCGGGCCGACTCCGCCGCCATGCCGCCGCTGTTCACGCGGTACGAGGACGGGCCCCGGATCCCGCTGCCGCGCCGCCCCGCCGACCTGCGGATCCCCTACGAGCAGGTGCTCTACGGGCGGCGTACGCACCGGGACTTCGCCCCCGGGCCGGTCGCCCGGTCCGTCCTGGCCACGCTGCTGGCCACGACCTTCGGCCCCGTCGACTTCATCGACTGCGGCGTGGGCGGGCTCTTCCGGCGTACGAGCCCCGCGGGCGGCTCGCGGCAGGAGATCGACGCGTACGTCGGCGTGCTCGGCGTCGAGGACGTGGCCCCCGGCTGGTACCACTACAACGCGCTGGAGCACAGTCTTGAGCTGCGCACCGAGGGGCTGGCCCGGGAGCGGGCCGCGCATCTCGCGGCCGACCAGGAGTGGGCGGGGCGGGCCGCGTTCCTCGTCGTGCTCGCGGCGCGGCTGGAGCGGATGAGCGTCAAGTACCCGACGCCGCGCGGCTATCGCGTATGCACCCTGAACTGCGGGCATCTCGGGCAGACCTTCGCGCTGACGGCGACCGCGCTCGGCCTCGGGCCCGCGCAGACGGGCGCCTTCCACGACACGCTGGTCGCCGAGGCGTGCGCGCTCGACAACTCCGGGCACACCCCGCTCTATCTCCTCGCCGCCGGGCATCCGGTGACGGGCGGCGAGGGGCGGGACACCCCGCCGCCCGCCACGCTCGACACGTTCCGGATCACCCGGCTCCAGGACTGACCTGGGCCGAGCCGCACTTCATGGCCGGTCCCGGAGGGACCCGGTGTGGGCACGCGTGTGCGGGTTGCGTCATCCTCGGCGGTACGACGCGACGATCACCGCACCGAGGAGAGGCCCCCTTGAGCACCGGCAACGGCACCCCGGCCCGAGGCAGCTACTACGAGCGCACCGGCGAGCACACCTTCAAGCCCACCCCGCACGCCAGTGGTGCCTGGTCGGACGACGAGCAGCATTTCAGTCCGCTGGGCGGGCTCGTGGTCCACGCCCTCGAACGCCACCTCGCCGCCGCCCCGCGCCCCGGCATGGCCCTCAGCCGCATCAGCCACGACATCCTCGGGCGGCCCGCGCTGGACGAGTGCGAGGTGCGGGTCGGGACCGTACGGCCCGGCCGGACCATCGAACTCCTCGAAGCCGTCGTGACGATCGCCGACCGCCCCGTCGTACGGACCCGCGCCTGGCTGCTGGCCTCCGGCGACACCGCCGCCGTCGAGGGCGGCGCCGGGGAGCGGCTCACGCCGCCCGAGGAGCTGGAGTCCTGGCCGATCGCGGACGAGTGGCCCGGCGGCTACATCGCCTCGGTCGACGTCCGGCCCCTCGCCCCGCCGCGCCCCGGCCGTACGGCGGCGTGGGTCTCCACACCGCTCGACCTGGTGGCGGGGGAGCCCGCCGGGGCGCTCACGTCGTTCCTCACGCTCGTCGACACGGCCAACGGGATCGCCGTACGGCAGTCGCCCCAGGAGTGGATGTTCCCGAACGTGGACCTCACCATCCACCTGCACCGGCAGCCCTCGGGCGACTGGACCGGGCTCGACACCAGCGTCGTCTTCGGGCCCACGGGCCAGGGCCTCACGTCCACCGTCCTGCACGACGTCCACGGCCCCGTGGGCCGCGCCGAACAGCTCCTCACGGTCCGCCCGCTGCAGCCGTGACCCGCGGCGCGCCGGGCCCCACCCCGTGCGCCCCCGGTCACCAGACGCGCGCGAGATCCTCGATCAGCGGATCCGTCTCGCCCGCGCGGGTCGCCAGGACGACGCTGACCGGGTCGATGCCCTCGATGGGCACCGTCGTCAGCCCGGGGCGCAGCCGGGGCCGGCGGTCGCCCGCGGCCAGGATCAGCACGGTCCGCTCCTCGGCCACGAGGTCGAGCTTGTCCTCGAACGCCTCGTAGTCGCTCGGGGCGCTGGGCGCCGGGACGCCGTCCGGGCGCGGCTCCAGGCGCGTGAAGTCGCTCCACTCCGGGACCGCGCTCGGGCACCGCGGCAGCGCCTCGTCGCCGAGGTCGTCGACGGTCACCGACTCCTTTCCGGCCAGGCGGTGCTCCGTGGAGACGACCAGGACCCGCGGCTCGCTCCACAGCTCGGTCAGGCGCAGACGGTCGGTGGGGAAGGGCAGCGGCGCGCGGGCGACCAGGGCGTCCACGCGGCGGTCGGCGAGCGCGTGCGCGTCGTTCCACTCCAGGTGGCGGGTGCGGACGCGGGCCGCGGGGTGCCGGTGCCGCAGCCTGCGCACGGCGTGCGTGATCACCAGGTCCTCGGCATACCCGATCGTGAACTCGCGCGGCGCGGCGCCCTCGCGGGCGGTCACCTCGGCCCGGTGCGCCGCCTGGAGCAGCGCCTGCGCCTCCGGCAGGAAGGCCCGGCCCGCCGCCGTGAGGCGGCTGCCCTGCGGGGTGCGGTCGAAGAGACGCACGCTCAGGTGCTCCTCCAGACGCTGGATCTGGCGGCTCAGCGACGGCTGCGCGACGTGCAGCGCGGCGGCGGCGCGGCTGAAGTTGGCGTGCTCCGCGACCACCGTGAAGTAGCCGACGAGCCGCAGATCGAGATCCGAACCGGGAACGCGCATGCTTCGAGCGTACCGATATGCGTTCCGTGCATGACGGGTTGCGATTCAGGTCTTGGACGCGGCCGCCGCCCCCGGATTTGAATCGGGGCATGAAGACATACGACGGAAAGCGTGCCCTCGTCACCGGCGGCACCAGTGGAATCGGCCTCTCGATCGCGCGCATGCTGGCGGCCGGGGGCGCCGGAGTGATGGTCACAGGACGCAGGGAATCCGGACTGGCGGCGGCACGCGAAGAGGGCCTCATCGCGGTCCGCGGCGACGCCACCGTGAAAGCCGATATCGACGCCCTGGCGGAAAGGGCGGGGGAGGAGCTGGGCGGTCTGGACGCGGTGTTCCTGAACGCGGGCGTCTCCCACTCGGGGGCGTTCGAGGCGACGACCGAGCAGGACTACGACGCGGTCCTCGGGGCCAATACCAAGGGTCCCTATTTCACCCTGCAACGGCTGCTCCCGCTCCTCGCCGAGGGCAGCGGCGTCGTCCTGACCACCTCGGTCTCGAACGTCCTGGGCCAGCCGGACCACACCCTCTACGCGGCGAGCGAGGCGGCGCTGCGGTCGATGGCCCGCACCTGGTCCCGCGAACTCCTGCCGCGCGGCATCCGCGTCAACGCGGTCAGCCCCGGACCGGTCGACACCGGAATCCTGCGCAAGAGCATGCCCGCGGACGTGGTGGACGGCCTGATGGCGCAATTCGCCGAACAGATTCCCATGGGCCGCGTAGGAAACCCCGAAGAGGTCGCCCGAGCCGCCCTTTTCCTCGCCTTCGACGCGACGTACACGACGGGCGCCGAACTGGCCGTGGACGGCGGCGGCACCCAATTGTGACGCCTGCCGGGGCGAGGGCGGCGAGCAGCACCGGCGGAGAGTCTGCCTTTCGGGCAGGGAAGGACCCTACTTTCGTCAGTGGGGCCGCCGTCCCGTTCTTCCTACGCTCCCGGCATGATCTCAAGACGCCGCACCAGGACCGCCGTTCTCGTCGCCGCCCTCGGCCCGCTGCTCGCCACCGTGGCCTGCACGTCCGCCACCGCCAGCCCGGCCGAGCCGGCCGCCGCCGCGCCGGAGAAGGAGAAGCCCCGGCTCGCGATCCCGGACCTCACCGGCCCGTACGCCGTCGGGCGCGACACCCGGCAGCTCGTGGACCACTCGCGCGAGGACCCCTGGGTGCCGTCCGCCGGGCCCCGGCGGCTGATGATGTCCCTCTACTACCCCGCCCGCGAGAAGGGGCGGGGCAAGGCCACGCCCTACATGTCGGAGCGGGAGGCGCGGCTGCTGCTCGAGGGGATCAAGAAGGACGACGCGATCGACCCTGCCACCGTCGCAGCGACCCGCACCCACGCCCGTACGGGCGCCGCGCCCGCGCGCGGCAAGCACCCGCTCGTCCTGCTCTCGCCGGGCTTCACCCTCCACCGCGCCACCCTCACGCTGCTCGCCGAGGACCTCGCCTCGCGCGGCTACGTCGTCGCCTCGCTGGACCACGCGCACGAGTCGTACGGCACCGAGTTCCCCGGCGGCGTCGTCACCTGCACGGCCTGTGAACGCGTCGAGGGACAGCCGGACGACGAGGCCGAGAAGAAGATGATCGCCAAGGGCGCGCGGGGGAGGGCGGCGGACATGTCGTTCGTCCTCGACAAGCTGCTCGGCTCCGGCTCCGGCTCCGGCTCCGGGCGTGCGGGCGGCCTCGGGCGGTACGCCTCGCTGATCGACCCGGAGCGGATCGGCGCCGCCGGGCACTCCCTCGGCGGCAACGCCTCCGCGTACGCCATGGGCCGCGACCCGCGCATCCGCGCGAGCGCCAACCTCGACGGCACCTTCTACGCGCCCGTGCCGCGCGCGGCGCTCGGGCGGCCGGTGCTGATGCTCGGCACCGAGGCCGGGCACAGCCCCGGCAGCGACGACCGGACCTGGCCGCGCGACTGGAAGCGGCTCAAGGGCTGGAAGCGGTGGCTCACGGTCAAGGACTCCGGCCACTTCACCTTCAACGACCTGCCGGTCCTCGCCGGGCAGCTCGGCCACAGCGACCCGGCAGCCCCGCTCTCCGGCAAGCGCTCGGGGCAGATCACCACGGGCTACGTCGGCGCGTTCTTCGACCAGCACCTCAAGGGGCGGCACCAGCGCCTTCTCGACGGCCCGACGAAGACGAACCCCGAGGTGCGGTTCCGGGTACCATCCGCCTGACCGAGAGGGGATGTTCGTGGAATTCCTGTTCTACTGCCGTGACAGGCCCGGCACGTTCGACCTGCGGATGAGCCTGGGGGAGGACCACTGGGCCTTCATGGACCAGTACGCCGACGGGATGATCGCGCGCGGCCCCACGTTCACCACCGACGGCACGGTCGTCACCGGCAGCCTCCACATCGTGGACCTCCCCGACGCGGAGGCGGCCCGCTCCTTCGCCTACGACGAGCCGAACTACCGCGCCGGTGTCTACGAGGACGACGTCCTCATCCGCCGCTGGCGCAACGTCCTCGGCCGCACGATGTGGGAGTACGCCGGTGAGCGCCCGGACCACGAGCGCTTCCTGATCCTCGCCCACGGAACGTCCCCCGAGGCGCCGTCGCTCGACGCGTACGCCGAACGCCTCATCGCCTACGGCCCGTTGCTCGCCGAGGACGGCGAGACGCCGCGGGGCCTGGCGGTCCTCGCCGAGCTGCCGGACCGCGCGGCGGCCGAGAAGATGATGGCCGACGGCCCGTACGACCGGGTCGAGATCCACGCCTGGACCTTCGGGGGCCGCCGTTAGCGCCCCCGCTCCCGCGCGTACGCGGTGAACGCCGCCCACGCCTCGGGAGAGAGGGTGAGATGGGGGAGCCCGGTGTCCTTGGAGTCGCGGATGTGGATCGCCTCGGCGCCCGTGGCGACCTCGACGCAACTGTCCCCGTCGCCGCCGCTGTGGCTGGACTTGCGCCAGGAGTGCGCGACCTCCACGCAGTCGTCCCCGTCGCCCCCGCTGTAGCTCGACTTGAACCAGTTCATAGTTCCCCTCGCAGTTGCTTCAGGAGACCCACCGTGTCCGTTGAGGTGAGTGCCTGTGAGCGCATCCTGGCATATCGCCTTTGCAGGACGCTGATCTCTTTTTCGTCACAGACGAGAAGGCCGCCACGCTGACCTTCGCAGTACGCGTACCACTTGCTCTCCGGCGTCTCCAGAAGGCGGATCGGGCCGTCCAAGCCCGCGTGCTTCCACTGGACCAGTGGCATCACTTGCAGCGTGACGTTTCGGAGGTCCGTCAGCTTGAGCACCTCGTCGAGCAGTTCGCGAGTCACCTCGGGGCCGCCGGTCTGGCGGCGGAACAGGGACTCTTCCACGATGAAGCTGAACTCGGTCTCTTGTCGCTCACGCAGCATTTGCTGGCGGTCCGTCCGGGCAGCGACCTGAGCCTCGATGCGGGCATCCGCGAGGGTGGGAAGCTGGTTCTCGAACACCGCCCGCATGTACGCCTCTGTCTGCAGCAGGCCCGGGATGATCCGGCACTCGTAGGTGTAGAGGGTGATCGCCTCACGCTCCAACTTCGCCCAGCGGCGGAACCAGTTGGCGAGGCCGGGATTGCGGGAGAGGTGGCGTGCGGCTCGTTCGATCGTGCCGAAGGCGTCGAGGACCTCGTCGGCCTGGGCCGGAAAGTCGGGGGGAGGGAAGCGGCGGCCCTGCTCGACGGAGCTGATCGTGTGGGTGGAGTAGCCCACCCTCCCCGCCAGCTCCGGCCGGCTCATCGCGGCGCGTTCCCGAAAGCACTGGACGATCTCGCCGAACTCGCGGAGGCTGTCCGACGATTCGGGCTCTTCGTAGTCCGTCATGCACACAGGGTTACGGGTCGATCAGCGTACTGTCGACACCCCGTAGGCGTACGCTGACCCACCGTACGAGCGGGAGTGCTGGTCACGGCGGGGCGCGGCGGTCACCGTAGACGTATGCACGCGACCACACCGCCGCAAGCACCCGTTACCGTACGTGTGTTCAGCCAGCGGTTCTCCGCCACGAGGCGCGGTGCCCGCCTCGCCCGCCTCCTCGCCCTCCACCAGCTCGACGCGTGGGGCGTCCCGTACGGCGCCAGAGCGTCGGACGAGGCCGGTGCCGTCGTGGCGGAGCTGGCGTCGAACGCGGTGCTCCACGGCCGCGTGCCGGGGCGGGACTTCGAGCTGCGGCTCGTTCTCGACGGTACGGCGAAGACGCTGCGGGCCGAGGTCACGGACACGCGCGGCGAGGAGAGGCCGCCCGCCGCGCCGGAGCGGGCGGGGGACGAGGACGAGGGCGGGCGCGGACTGCTGATCGTCGCGGCGCTCAGCGCGCGGTGGGGCGTGACGGAGGGGCCCGCGCCGCTCAAGACGGTGTGGGCGGAACTGGACGGCGTCACCCCCTAGAGGGCCCGGTGCGCAGGTGGATGCGCTCGCCCTGCTTGCCGAAGAGGCTCAGCACCTCGACGTCGCCGCGACCGGCGGCGCCGAACCAGTGCGGGGTCCGGCAGTCGAACTCGGCGGCCTCGCCCTCGCCCATCACGAAGTCCTGGTCGGCGAGGCGGACGCGGAGCCGGCCGCGGAGGACGAAGAGCCACTCGTGGCCCTCGTGGGTGCGCAGGTGCGGCTCCTCGTCGTGGGCCGGGATCACCATCTTGTAGGCGCGCGGCTCGCCTTGGCGACGGGAGAGCGGGACGAGGACGCGGCCGTCCTTGCGGGTGGGGTGCTGCGGCACGCGCGGGTCGAGGACGCGGGGCGCGGCGACGATCTCGTCCAGGGGGACGCCGAGCGCGGCGGTGATCGGCAGGAGGAGTTCGAGGCTGGGCTTGCGCTGGGCGGACTCCAGGCGCGAGAGCGTGCTGGTGGAGATGCCGGTGGCGCGCGCGAGGTCGGCCAGGCTGAGGTCCTTCTTCTCGCGGGCGCGGCGCAGTCGGGGCGCGATCTGCTCGATGGCGGCGCTGACGCTGGGCTGCGGATCGTTCATGGCCGCAGTCAATCAATGTGTCCCGGAACCGGCAACGTCCTTTGCGGGAACCGGGCGGCTCCCCGGATTCTCCCCGTGGAGGTGATCCGTATGGACACAGCGACGATCACGGAGAGAGGCCGCTCGGGGCGGCAACGGCAGCGGCAGCGGCAAGGGCAACGGCAGCGGCTGCCCCTCGGCGTATATCTGCTGGGCTTCTGCCTGTTCGCGATGGGCAGCGCGGAATTCCTGCTGGCGGGCGTGCTGCCCGCCGTCGCGGCCGACCTGGACGTCACGCTCTCCCGGGCCGGATTCCTGATCACGGGATTCGCCCTGGGCGTCGTCGTCGGCGGGCCGCCGTTCGCGGTGCTGAGCCTGCGCTGGCCGCGCCGTACGACGCTGGTCGTCACGCAGGCCGTGTTCGCCGCGAGCGTCGCCGTCGGCCTGTTCGGCGGCTACGAGGTCCTGCTGGCGACCCGCGTCGTGTCCGGCGTGGCCTACGCGGGCTTCTTCGCCGTCGCGTCGGTGACCGCGATCGGCATGGTGACCCCGGACCGCAACGCGCGGGCCTCGGGCGTCGTGGTCAGCGGACTCAGCGTGGCGATGGTCGCGGGCGGCCCCGCCGGCACGCTGCTCAGCCACTTCACCGACTGGCGCGGCGGCTTCTGGGCCGTGGTCGCGCTGACCGTCGCCGGGCTCGCCGGGTGCCTGCTGGGGCTGCCGGGGGACGACGCGCACGGCGGTCGTACGGACGGGGGCGCCGAGGGGCCCGCCGTAAAGCCCGCCGCACGGACCGGCCTCGCACGGGAGTTCGCGGCACTGCGGCGTCCCGCCCTGTGGGGCGTCTTCGCCGTCACGATCCTCACGACGGCGGCGTACATGATCACGTTCAACTATCTGGCCGCGATGCTCGCCGAGCTGACGGGGATCGGCGAGGTGTGGATCCCGGCGGTGCTCGCCCTGTTCGGGGTCGGCGCCTTCGCCGGGCTGTCCATCGGCGGCCGGGTCGCCGACCGGCGCCCGCACGCCGCGCTCCTCACCGGGGCCGTGGCGCTGGTGGCGCTGTCGCTCGCGATGGCCGCCGCGGTCCACCGGGCCTGGGCGGTGGTGCCGGTGGTGCTGGTGATGGGGATCGCCGCGTTCGTCCTGAACCCGGCCCTGTACGGGCGGGTCTTCGCGCTCGCCGCCGACGCGCCGACGCTCGCCGGGGCGACCACCGTCTCCGCGTTCCAGTTCGGCATCAGCGCCACCCCCGCGCTCGCCGCCGCCGTGCTGACCCGGGGAGCCGGGCTGACCTCGGTCTGCCTGATCGGCGCCGCCCTCGCCGCCGCCGCAATTCCGCTCGTCCTGCGGGATCGGGCACGCGTACGATCCGCCGCATGATCACCCCGCCGGGCGAGGCCCTCGTCCCGTTCCGACTCGACGTCCCGCAGACAGAGCTGGACGACCTCCACGCGCGGCTGGACCGTACCCGCTGGCCGGACGAGCTGCCGGGCGTCGGGTGGGCGTACGGGGTGCCGCGCGGCTATCTGAAGGAGCTGGCCCACCACTGGCGGCACGTCTACGACTGGCGTGCCGCGGAGGCCCGGCTCAACGCGTGGCCGCAGTTCACGACGGAGATCGACGGCGCGACCGTCCACCTCGCGCATGTGCGCTCGCCGGAGCCGGACGCGACGCCGCTGCTGATGACGCACGGCTGGCCCGGCTCGATCGTGGAGTTCCAGCGGGTCGCCGGGCCGCTCACCGACCCCCGCGCGCACGGGGGCGACCCGGCCGACGCCTTCCACCTGGTGCTGCCGAGCATCCCCGGCTTCGGGCTCTCCGGCCCGACGAGGGAGCCGGGCTGGGAGCTGCTCCGGGTGACCGGCGCGTTCGCGGAGCTGATGCGGCGCCTCGGATACGAGCGGTACGGGGTGCAGGGCGGCGACTGGGGCGCGGCCGTCTCCCGCGAGCTGGGCCGCCTCCGGCCGGACGCCGTGCTCGGCGTCCACCTGAACCTGCTGCCGAACTCGGCGCAGACGGCCGAGCCCACCGAGGCGGAGCTGGCGCCGCTGAGCGACGAGGAACGGGCGCGCACATGGGCGTCCTGGGAGCGGATGCGGGCCTGGACGCGCGAACGCCAGGGGTACGCGGACATCCAGTCCACCCGGCCGCAGACCCTGGCGTACGGGCTGACGGACTCGCCCGTCGGGCAACTGGCCTGGATCGCCGAGAAGTTCAAGGAGTGGACGGACTCGGCCGACCGACCCGAGGACGCCGTGGACCGCGACCAGATGCTCACGAACGTGATGCTGTACTGGCTGACCGGCACCGCCGGGTCCTCGGGCCGCATCTACTACGAGCGTGCCCACGCCGACTACTGGGGCAGGCCGCCCGAGCCGTCCACCGCCCCGACCGCGCTCGCCGACTTCCCCCGCGACAACTTCATCCCGCTCCGGCACATCGCGGAGCGCACCAACACCCTGGTGCGGTGGACGAGTTACGAGCGGGGCGGGCACTTCCCCGCGATGGAGCAGCCGGAGCTGCTGGTCGCCGACATCCGCGCGTTCTTCCGCGAACTCCGCCGCCCCTCCACCGGTCTACCGCAGGCTCCCTGAGCCCCAGTAGTCTCGGCGTCCTGCCGCTGCCCACGCGCCACGGGAGGTCGAACCACAGTGATCGTGCTCGGTTACAACGGATTCACCAGGGGCGCGGAGCTGTTCGGCCGCCTCTTCGGCGCGACCGGCGTGGACCGCAACGGGCTCGTCGGCCATGACGCCGCAGCGGCGCTCGTCGTCGACGGCGAACTCGTCGCGGCCGTCGAGGAGGAGCGGCTGAGCCGGGTCAAGAAGACCTCCGACTTCCCGGAGCGGGCCATCGCCTGGTGCCTGGAGACCGCGGGCCTCGGGCTCGACGACGTGGACGTCTTCGCGTTCCCCTGGCGCTTCTCCGAGGCCGTGGGCGAGGAGATGATCGCGGAGATAGCCGACGGCGGGCTGCCCGTCGCCGCGAAGTTCGACGCGCTGCGCCGCACCGGCGAGCTGTACACCGGGATGCTCAGCCCCGAGGCCGTCCACGCCGACTTCGTCGAACGCACCGGCTACGCCCTGGACCCCAACCGGCTCGCCCTCGTCCCCCACCACCTGGCCCACCTCATGTGCGGCGCGTACCTGGCGGGCGGGGGCGACGCCGCGTTCGTGGTCAGCGACGGCCGCGCCGAGGCCCTCTCCTCCGTCATGGGCGAGCTGCGCGGCGGCGTGGTCCACCTCCTCGACGGCACGTCCGTCCCCATGACCAGCTCGCTCGGCGTCGCCTACGGCCGCATCACCCGCTATCTGGGCTTCGTCCCCAACAACGACGAGTACAAGGTGATGGGCCTCGCCGCGTACGGCCCGCCGCCGCGCCGCAATCCGCTGCTCGACGCGGTGGTGCGGCTGCGCGAGAACGGCGCGTACACGATCGACATCCCCCGCGACCCCACCGCGTACTACGCGCTCTTCGACCGCCTCTTCGGCTGCGGGGGCGGGAGCGGCGCGCGCGAGGAGTTCGACTTCCGCGTCAAGGTCGCCGGGATGGCGCAGCACATGGCCGAGACCGTCACCTCCCACCAGGTCCGGGCCCTCACCGCCGCCTCCGGCCTCGACACCCTCCTCTTCGAGGGCGGCCTGGCGCTCAACTGCGTGGCCAACACGAAGATGCTGGAACGCTCCTCGTTCACCGGCATGGAGGTCAGCTTCGGCGCCAGCGACCCGGGCGTCGCGATCGGTGCCGCCGTCCGCACGGCGGGCCTGCGCAACCGCCCCGCCGACGCCGTCACCACCCCCTACCTGGGCCCCTCCTACGACGAGGCGCACATCCGCGAGGCCCTGGAGGAGTACGGGGACCGCGTCACCTGGCAGGAGGAGCCCGACGCCGCCTCCGTCACCGCGCGTACGGCGGAACTGCTCGCGGAGAAGAACGTCGTCGGCTGGTTCCAGGGCCGCGCCGAGTTCGGCCCCCGCGCCCTGGGCAACCGCAGCATCCTCGCCAACCCGGCGTTCCCCGACATCAAGGACGTCATCAACCTCCGCGTCAAGCACCGCGAGCCCTTCCGCCCCTTCGCCCCCGTCGTCCTCGCCTCCGAGGCCCCGCGCGTCTTCGAGATGGGCAAGAAGGCCTCGTCCCCGTACATGACGTTCGTCTTCCCGGTCCGGGAGGAGTACCGGTCCCGGATCCCCGGCGCCTGCCATGTCGACGGCACGGCACGCATCCAGACGGTCGACGACCGGCAGAACCCGCCCCTGGCGGAGCTGCTGCGCGCCTTCACCGCCCGTACGGACGTCCCGTGCCTCCTCAACACCTCGTTCAACGTGGCCGGGGAACCCATCGTCTGCTCCCCGCGCGACGCGCTGGAGTGCTTCCTGACGACGGAGATCGACCACCTGGTGATCGACCGCTTCGTGGTGACGAAGAAGGGGCACTGAGCCCCGCGTCCGGGCCCGTCAGGCGCGGAGCGCCGCGAACCCCTTGACAGTGGTGCGGGGCTCGCCCGGCGCGGGCGGCCCGGCTCCCCTGAGCCCGGCAGGCGGGCCGCGAAGCTATGCGGTCGGCTCGTCCGCTGTCACAGGCGATCCGTCCAGCGGACTGGCCATGTCCAGCAGCAGCATCGCGTCGTGGTCGGGGCTGCCGGGCGTCGCCTGGTACGCCACGAGACGCTGGCCGTCGGTCCGCGAGAGCGCCATCACCTCGTACGCGAGGGACATCTCGCCGACCTCCGGGTGCTGGTAGCGCTTGAGGCCGCCGCCGCGCGCCTCCACGTCGTACCGCGCCCAGATACGGGCGAAGTCCGGGCTCTTCATCACCAGCTCGCCCACGAGCGCGGCCAGCTCCGGCTGGTCCGGGTTGGCGCCGCCGATCGCCCGCAGATGGGAGACGCTGTGCCGGGCCATGACCTCCCAGTCGGGGAAGAGGGCGCGGGCACGGGGGTGCAGGAACATGTACCGCGTCACGTTCCGCTGCCGCTCCGGCCAGTCGTACAGCCCCGGCAGCAGGCGGCGGCCCGGGAGGTTCGCGGCCAGCACGTCGTTCATCCGGCTCACGACGTACGCCGGGGCCGGGCGCAGGGACTCCAGGAGCTGCACCACGGTGGGGCGGACCGTACGGACGACGGGCCGGGCCGGGCACGGCTGGTTCGCGGCGAGGGACACCAGGTCGCGCAGCCGCTGGAGCGCGTCTCCGGAGAGCTGGAGGGCACGGCCCAGCGCGTTGACCACCGCCGGGCTCGGGCGGGTCTCGCGGCCCCGCTCCAGCCGCGTGTAGTAGTCGACGCTGACCCCGGCCAGCGTCGCCAGCTCCTCGCGGCGCAGCCCCGGCGTACGGCGGATGCCGGTGCCCGCCGGGAGGCCGGCGTCCTCGGGGCGTACGTGCGCACGGCGGGCCCGCAGAAAGCGGCCCAGCTCGGAACCCTCGCTGCTGCCTTCGTTGCTCATCCGTCCATTGTCGCAAGGCGCCTGAGGGCCCTGGCGGCCGTGAGGGGCCCTGTCGCACCCCTGCACCGCGCTCCCCCGAAGAGCGCGGTCTGCCACCGGGGGCGGAACCGGGAGAGCGTTCTCGGCATGCCGACCAGACCATCCCCCCTACCGCCGGTGACGTCGTCGACCGCCGCTGCGTCCGGCCCCGCTTCCGCCCCGCCGGTCGCCGCTCCGGCGCCGCGGCTGCCCGCGCTGCTCGCCGCGCTGCTGGGCTTCTTCGTGATCACCATCGACGTCTCCGCCGTCAACATCGCCCTCCCCGCCGTCGGCGAGGGGCTCGACGGCGGCATGGCCGGGCTCCAGTGGGTCGTGGACAGCTACACGCTGATGTTCGCCGCGCTGATGCTCTCCGCCGGGTCGCTCTCCGACCGGATCGGCGCCCGGCGCGCGTACGGCTGGGGGCTCGGGCTCTTCACCGCCGCCTCCCTGGCGTGCGGGCTCGCGCCGACCATGGGCGCGCTGATCGCCGCCCGCGTGGCCCAGGGCGCGGCGGCGGCCGTGATGATGCCGACCTCGCTCGCGCTGATCCGCCAGGCGTACGCCGAGGCCGGGGAGCGCGCCCGCGCCGTCGCGCTGTGGACGGCGGCCGGAGCGGTCGCCCTGGCCGCCGGGCCCGTGCTGGGCGGACTGCTCACGAGCGCGCTGAGCTGGCGCGCGGTCTTCTTCATCAACCTGCCGGTCGGCGTCCTCGGCGTGGCGCTGCTGGCGCGCGTCGCCCGTTCGCCGCGCCGCCCCGCGCCGCTGGACGCCGGGGGGCAGCTCGCGGCGGTGACCGGGCCGGCGGCGCTGACGTACGCCGTGATCGAGGGCGGCCACGGCGGCTACGGGCGGCCGTCCGTGCTGGGCGCCTTCGCGCTGGCGCTCGCCGCGGCCGTCGCGTTCCTCGCCGTCGAGTCGCGGGCCGCCGGGCCGATGGTGCCGCCGTCCCTGTTCCGGCGGCGCGCGGTCGCCGTACCGGTGGTGATCGGCTTCACGCTCAACGCGGCGTTCTACGGGACGGTGTTCCTGCTCGGCCTCTACTTCCAGCAGGAACGGGGCCTCTCGCCGCTCGCGGCGGGCGCGACGTTCGTGCCGATGGCCGCCGCGACGACCGTCACGAACGTGACCTCGCCCCGCCTGACCGCCCGCTTCGGGGCCCCCGCCGTGATCGTCGCGGGCCTGCTCACGGGCGCCCTCGGCGTCGCCGGGCTGGCGGCGACGGGCCCGGGGTCGCCCACCGCGCTCGCGGTGCTGCTCATGGTGCCGGTCGGCGTCGGCGGGGCGCTGGCGATGCCGCCGCTGACCTCGCTGATGCTCGACAGTGTGGACGCCGGGCGTGCGGGGACGGCTGCCGCCGTCCTCAACACCTCCCGCCAGGTCGGTGGCGCCCTGTCCGTCGCCCTCTTCGGCACGCTGGTCACCGGTGACTTCGCGGCGGGCATGCGCGTCAGCCTGCTGCTGGCGGCCGCGCTCGTCCTGGCCGCCGCGACCCTGACCGCCGCCACCCTCCGCCACACGCCCCCGCCGACCCACTGACCCTCGGGGCTCGCCCCTCCAGGGGCGCGGGCGCGCCGGGTCACGACACCTCGGGGCTTGCCCCCTCAGGGGCGCGGGCCTGTGCTCAATTTGCGGCTCCGCCGCGTGGGCGCGCCGGGTCACGACACCTCGGGGCTTGCCCCCTCAGGGGCGCGGGGAACTGCGCGAGCGGCCACGACGCGGGCGCGGCCCGCGAAGCCGCGTGCGGGGCACCCCGAATCCGGCCCTTTTACGCGGTTGCCCGGCGTGGGGGGCTGCGCTTGCCAGCCCTGCGCCTTCGCGCAGACCTCCCAAGCACAGCAGAGTGAGGGGAGGGGTGAGGGCCTGCCTCCCTTCCGGGGTGCGCAGATCTCCGAAGCACAGCAGAGTGAGGGGAGGGGTAAGAGCCTGCCTCCCTTCCGGGGTGCGCAGACCTCCCAAGCGCGGCAGAGGGGAGCGGCGGAGGTGCCCCGTCAGGGGCGCGGGCGGCGTCACGGGGTCAAAGGGATGAAGGCCGAGGTGAAGAGGTATGAGGGGGTCTCCTCGTCGTCGTAGCCGCCGTCCTGGGCGACCAGGAACTGGAAGCCGCGGGGGAGGGGACGGCCGGAATGGCGGCGCTCGGCGCGGAGTTCGTGCTCGACGTGCCCGGCGAGCAGGCGGTACGGGACGGTGTCGGCGACCTTCGCGCGGGGCTCGTTCATGAGCGTGACCGTCTGGGACATCAGGTCGAAGAAGCCCTTGTCCTGGCGGCGGGAGGGGAACCAGAGGGCCTGCGTCCAGCGGCGGGGGGCCATCGGCATGGCCTCGCGCCAGGCCGTCTCGTTGCCGTCCGCGTCCAGCGAGCGGTGGAAGAGGCGGTAGTCCTGCTGGGCCGGGTTCGGCGCGAAGAAGCGCCAGTCGGGGATGCCCAGGCCGATCCAGTCCAGGTGCCGGATCCGGTCGAAGTTCGTACGGTCCGGGTGCTGGCTCAGCGCCGTGACCGTGAACCAGGCAGCCAGTGCCGTGGCCGCCGCTGCTCCCGCCACGCCCAGCGGGCCGTCCTTATCGTCCATCGCTCGCCACTCCCTCCACGAACGTCAGCAGTTCCGTCGCCACCCGCTCCGCGCACGCCGGGTGCGCGAGGATGTCCTCGTGCGTGGCGTCCTCGACGACCGTGTGCGTCGCGCGGGGCGCCGAAGCCGCGAACTCCTCCTGCAATCGGGCGTGTTCGGCGTCCTTGTGCACCGCGTGCTGCGCGCTGAGCACGAGCACGGGCGAGCCGATCTCGGGCAGCCCGCCCTCGTACCGGTAGAAGTCCTCGCGCGCCGCGAGCCATTCGCGGCGCATGGCCGCCGCCTGGCCCGGGTCGCGGTAGCCCGCGAGGGCCAGTTTCCGTACGTGCGCGGGCAGCAGCTCGGCCCACTCGGGCGCGATCCGCTGGAGCCCGAGGCCGATACGGAGCGAGAGTTCGGCTTTCGGCAGCTCGCGGGCGAGGGCGAGTTCGCCGGTGCGCTGGCGCTCGGAGGCCAGCAGCTCGCCCGGGTGGCTGGAGTCGACCAGGCACAGGGCCCGTATCCGCCCGCCGCCCAGCCGCGCGGCCGCGTGCCAGGCCAGGTGGCCGCCGAGCGAGTGCCCGGCGAGGACCACGGGGCGGTCCGGCGCGACATGGCCGAGGAGGTCCGCCAGGTCCCGGACGGCCTCGTCGAGCCGGTAGTGGCTCTCGTCGGCGTACGTACTGCGCCCGTACCCGGCACGGTTGTACGTGACGACCGGGTGCCGCGCCGCCACGCGCGCGACGACGCGTTCCCAGTGCTCCATCGTCGCGCCCAGCCCGTTCTCGAAGACGAGCAGTGGGCCCTCGCCGGGGTCCGTGCCGACGCGGCGGAAGGAGAGCACGTTTCCCGAGGACGCCGTGAACGCCTCCTCGTCCCCGCGCCCCGTCCGTACGACCGCGCGCCGCCGCTGCTTGGAGACGGCCAGCGTGAGCCCCGCCACGGCGGCCGTACCGGCGCACAGCGCGGGGAAGAGGTCGTCGCGCCGCTCCGTCCCGCCGCCCGGGCCGGGCAGCGGCTTCTCGCGGACGCCCGTCACGTACAGCACCGCCGGGTGCATCGCGCCGAACGCGGTGAGGAAGCGGCCGAGCGCCATCAGCCGGGCGTTGGCGAGGTGGAAGACGTCGGCGGCGGCCACGTACGGCTTCGCGAGACGCCCGCCGAAGAGGAAGACGGCCGGGTACGTGCACTCCATCACGAGGGTGAGCAGCCCGAGGGCGCGCGAGACCCGGGGGTGGCGGCGCAGCAGCCGCCAGGTGCGCTCGTCGCCGTAGGTGACGGTGCGCATGATCCCGTGCAGCGCCTCGCCGTCCCGCCAGAGGGGGCCCGCGAGCTTGACGTAGCCGGACGCCGCGTAGTTGAGCACCGACTGGAGGGCGACGAACCACAGGCAGGCGTCCGCGAGGCGCGGGTCGCGGCCCGTACGGGCGAGCGCCGCCGAGGTCTGGACGAGCCAGGAGACCTGGTCGGCGCCGTCCGTGCCGAAGTGGTGGCGGGGGTGGAGGACGAGGTCGATCCCGGACAGCGCGGCGTTCGCCGCGAGCCGCGTGCGCCGCGAGGTCGGCGCGAGCAGCGAGACGGCGGCGCCGACCGCCACCACGTGCAGGGCCCGCGTCACGGCGGGGCGGGAGACGGCGTCGAGCACGGCGCGGGTGGGCTTCGAGCGGGCCGCGTAGCTGTCGCGGACGACGGACCAGTCGTTGAGGCCGCCGGGGCGCCGGTGCCGCTCCGTCGCCAGATACTCCAGGCTCGCGACGAGATGCGTGGCGGCACTGAGCCTCTCCGTCGACCGCAGGGTCTTCTCCCTGCCGGGCGCGGCGGGGGAGAAGAAGGCGCGCAACGCCGAACGTATGCGGGGCATGGGGGGAATGCCTTTCGGAAAAGGGCGCGGGCGGGAAAACAACACCGGCAAAAGTAGGCTTCCCGCCCGCGCCCGGCTAAAGGGCTACGCGATTCTCAGCCGCGCTCAGTCGTTCGCGTAGTTGTACGCGCTCAGGCCCGCGCCTGCCGCGCCGAGCGTGGCCAGGGCCACGAACGCCGGGGTCGAGGCGATCGGTGTACCGGCGAGCGCGAATTCCGCCTCGGCGTGCTCGGTCAGCTCGCCGAAACGCGCTGCGGACACCTCGTTGATGTGTTCCAGGGTCTTGTTCGCCATGAACTCTTTCCCTTTCTCCATCCGTTGAACGGGCGCTTCTCGCCCGCTCTTCTGGCACACGTCCGCCCGCCCCCGGAAGGTGAGTTCCGTGGTCCGCCGGACGTGAATCCGTGGGGTTACCTGTTGTCGCGCCCCGGGAGGAGGAGCAGGCACAGCGCCAGCGTCGCCAGCGCGGCTCCCGCCACCGCGAGCGCGGTGCGCCGCACGTGCCGGGCGCCCCACCGCCGGGCGCCGGGGGGCGCGCCCGGCGGCAGGGACTGGGGCGTGATCAGACCGGCGCGCGCGTCGAGCGCGGCACGCAGCCGCTCCTCCACCCCGCGCCGTGTCACGGCCCGTCCTCCAGCAGCCTCTCCAGGGCGTCCAGCGCGCGGCTCGCCGTGGATTTCACGGTGCCGCGCGACAGGCCGAGCGTCTCCGCTATCTGCGCCTCGGTCATGTCCGACCAGTAGCGCAGGACCAGCACCTCCCGCTGTCTCCAGGTGAGCTTCATCAGCGCGTCGAGGACCTGCCGGTGCTCCTCGGCGAGCAGCAGCCGTTCGTCGACGGGCGCGCCGTGGCCCTCGTGGGGCGGGATGTAGGCGCGGGCCGTACGGCGGCGGCGCAGCACGGAACGGGCGGCGTTGACGACGGCGGTGTGCAGGTACGAGGCGGCGTCCTGGAGGTCGTCCAGCGCCGCGCCGTGCCGTCGGCAGACCGCGGCGAAGGCGTCCTGCACGACGTCCTCCGCGGTGTGCCGGTCGTCCACGAGGAAGACCGCGAGCCGGACCATGTCCAGCCTGCGCGCCTCGTACAGATCGGCCAGGCTCTGCCGCCCGCCGCGCCGCGACTCCCGCGCCTCCCGTGCTCCTCGCGGCTCCCGTGCCGCTCGCGGCTCCCGCACGGGCGGCGGCGGGGCGGGGCGCGGGTGGGGGCGGGGGCGGCGCAGCAGCCGGAACGGACGGGTGATGACCCTCGGAGTGTCCGCCGCCGTCAGGGGCATCACCGCGGCGTGCGGTGCTGCTCCCAGCATGACGTATGTGGGCTGCATCTCCCTCGTCCACCTCATCCGACATCGCTCGCCGTTGTCGCCCGCCTACACCCCACAAGACGTGCGGCCCCGGCGGGGGTTGCGGGTCGGGTGAAGAAAGTTTCCTGACAACCGGCCCGCGGGCTCCGGTTAGCATCCGGCCATGAGCATCCACGAGGTAGAGATCGAATCCCTGAACGGCGGGCCCGCGCGGCTCGCGCAGTACGAGGGCAAGGCCGTCCTGGTCGTCAACGTCGCGTCCCGCTGCGGGCTGACCCCGCAGTACGCGGGCCTGGAGAAGCTCCACGAGCGGTACGCGGAGCGGGGGTTCACCGTCCTCGGCGTGCCCTGCAACCAGTTCATGGGCCAGGAGCCCGGCACGTCCGAGGAGATCGCCGAGTTCTGCTCGGCGACGTACGGGGTGACGTTCCCGATGACCGAGAAGGTCGAGGTCAACGGCGCGGGGCGGCACGCGCTCTACGAGGAGCTGGCGGACACGGCCGACGCGGAGGGCCACAGCGGCGACATCCGCTGGAACTTCGAGAAGTTCCTCGTGGGCCCCGACGGCGCGGTCGCCGCCCGGTTCGCCCCGCAGACCGAGCCGGACGACGCGGCGCTGACGGCCGCGATCGAGGGCGTACTGCCCCGCTGATCCGCCCCGCCGGGCAGCGGTGACGCACACAGTTGTACGTTGCATCTATGACCCGTACCGTGCCCTGGGCCGTGCCCACTCCTGCCCCGGCCCGGCGGCAGCCGGTCCGCTTCTGCTTCGAGGTGCTGCGCGGCGTCGCGCAGGTCGACTTCATGCCGAACGCCGCGTGCGGCGCCTTCTTCGTCGCGGCCCTCTTCGCCTCCGGCTGGCAGTACGGGCTCTACGGGCTCCTGGGCGCCGCCGTCGGCACGGGTGTCGCCTACGGGCTCGGCGTCGACCGCGAGCGGATCGGCGCGGGCCTGGAGGGCTTCAACGGCTGTCTGGTCGCCGTCGCGTTCGCCGTCTTCCTCGGCCCCGGCCACGCCTCGACCTGGGCCATGGCGCTCGGCGGGGCCGTGGTCGCCGCCGTCGTCACCGGAGCGCTCGTCAATCTGCTGAAGCCCTGGGCGCTGCCGACGTTCACGCTGCCGTTCTGCCTGATCGCCAGCGTCGTCACGATCGCCGCGCCCGGCTTCCAGCGGATCTGGCACGAGGGCTCCTCGCTCTCCGCGCTGCCCCGCACCGCGCACGGCGATCCCGGGCTGAACTGGGGCGACCTCGCGCACGCCTTCTTCGCCAACGTCGGCCAGATCTTCCTGATGCCGCAGTGGTACGTGGGCGTCATCTTCCTGATCGGGATCTTCGTCGCCGACCTCCACGCCGGGTTCACCGCCTGCCTCGGCAGCGCCGTCGGCACCGCCACCGCCTGGGCGCTGGGCGCCCCCGCCACCGGCGTCGTCGAGGGGCTGCTCGGCTACAACGCGGTGCTCGTCGCCATGGCCCTCGGCAGCGTCTTCCTGGCCCGCGGCCCCTGGGCGCTGGTCTACGCCGCCGTGGGCGCCGTCGCCTCGACCGTGCTGACCGTCGCCGTCACCTCGTTCTTCTCGCCCTTCGGCGGCCACACCCTCACCTGGCCGTACATCCTCACCACGCTCGTCTTCCTCGTCGCCGTGCCCTCCTTCCCCCGGCTGCGGGGTTTGGCCGCGGTTTAGCGCCCACCGGCACGCTGCGCCCACGGACGTGCGCGAGGGACGGGCACGGGTACGAGGACGAGGACGAGCGGAGCGCCATGACTCGATATCTGCCCTGGAAGAGCGGCGAGGCGCCGGAGCCGGGAGTGCCCCGGCTGCTGTGCTTCCCGTACGCGGGTGGCGGCGCCTCCGCGTACGGCCGCTGGCAGCGGGAACTCGACGCGCACGGAGCCGGGGTACGGGTCGTCCCCGTCCAGCTTCCCGGCAGGGAGGGGCGGATGAGCGAGCCCCGCTTCACCGACCTCGACGAGCTGATCGACGACATGAGCGACCAGTTGGAGGAGGAGCTGGAGCAGCCGCACGTGCTCTACGGGCACAGCATGGGCGCCCTCGTCGCCTACGCGCTCGCCCAGCGGCGGCAGCGCGAGGGCACCTCCATGCCCCGGGCGCTGGTGCTCAGCGCCTACCGCGCCCCGCACCTGCCGCCGCCCCGCATCGCCGCGCCGGGCGCCAGCGACGAGGAACTCGTCGACAGCCTCGCGCAGCTCGGCGGCATCCCGGCGCCGCTGCTCAAGCACCCGGACTTCCTCTCCGCGCTGATGCCCGTCGCCCGCGACGACCTGCGGCTGTGCAACGGCTACGCGTCCGTCCTCTACGACGAGCCCCTCCGCGTCCCCATGCACCTCTTCGCGGGCGAGGAGGACAAACTGGTGACGGTGCCCGAGGTGCTGGCCTGGCGCCGGTACGCGGCACGCGGCTGCGAGGTGCGCACCCTGCCGGGCGACCACTTCTTCATCCGCTCCGTCGAGGAGGCGTTCCTGCGCGAACTCGGCTCGCTGCTGCGGCAGTACGCCTACGAGCCCGTGCTCGCGGGCGTCGGGGTCTGACGGCTCCCCCCCCCCGCCGCGGACCCCGGAGCCCGGGCGCGCCCGCCCCGCCCCGCGCGGGCGCGCCCCGCCCCACGCGTCGGCCGGCTGCTCGGCGCACTCGGCGTACTCGGTGCGCTCGGTGCGCTCAGTGTGTGAGCAGCCAGCCGACGCGGTCGTACGCGGCCACGTGGTAGGCGGCCATGACGAGCAGCGCCGCCGTCGCGATCCGCCGCAGGCGCAGGTGGTAGAGGGCGGCCACCGCGCCGAACAGCACGGCCAGTTCGAGCAGGAGGCGCAGCGGGCCGGGCGTCTCGTAGTCCGTCTCGCCCGACCGCGACTCGTCGCCGGAGACCGCGAACGCGCCCCAGGCCCAGCCGACCGCCACCACCAGCGCGACCGCCGCGAGGAACCGTACGGGCCACGGGCCCGGCGTCCCGCGCCAGGCCCACAGCGCGAAGCAGCCCAGCGCGAACAGCTCCAGCACGAAGCGGAGTCCGAGGAAGAACGGGTGGTAGGCGAGGGCGAGCGGGGTGGGGCTCACGGGCGTCCCTCCGTCGTGGTCGGCCGGGACCGCCCGGCGGCGGCACTCCGCCGACCCTGTCCGCGCCCCGGCCGCGCGGACCCGCGCGGCCCCCCGCCCCGAGTCTCCCGCGCGAGCGCTCAAGCCCCGCTGGAGGGAGGCCGGTCACGACTCATGGGGACCCGGCGGTCAGCGGGTGGGGGCGCGGCTCTCCTCGGGCGCCGGGGGCTTCTCGGCCCGGCCCGGCGCGGGCGCGGGGCCGGCGGGGCGGGGGCCCGGGAGGAGGAACGCGGCTGCCGCCGCCCCGGCGGCGACCAGCGCGGCGGCCACCGCGAAGCCCGTGGACGCCGCGTGCTCGAACGCGTCGCGCGCCGCCGCTGTCGTCGGCGGGCGCATCTCGCCGGACGGGCCGTGCGTGTACTGGTGGGCCAGCACCGTGCCGAGGACGGCCACGCCCAGCGCGTTGCCCAGCTCCTGCGTGGTGTTGTTGAGGGCCGCCGCGTTGCCCGCGCGGTCCCCCGGGACCAGCCGCATCATCGTGTCCGTCGCCGGGGTCAGGGCAAGCCCGACGCCCGCCCCGCACAGCGCGACCCCGCACAGCAGCACCGGATAGCCCTCCGCCGAGCGCGTCAGGACGAGCATGCCCGTCGCCGCGCAGGCCAGCCCCGCGGCGACCCCGCCGCGCGGCCCCGTGCTCCGGGCCAGCGCCGGGGCGACCGCCGAGCCCACGCCCACCGCGGCGGCGAACGGCGCCACGGCGAGGCCCGCCTCCAGCGGGGTGTAGCCCATCACGAACTGCATCTGCTGCGTGAGCACGAACAGCGTGCCCGCCAGCCCCAGGAACAGCATCGTGTTGCCCGTGCCCGCGCCCTGGAACGCGCGGCGGCGCAGCATCGCGAAGTCCACCATGGGGGAGGGGTGGCGCCGCTCCCAGGCCACGAACGCGCCCGCGCTCGCCCCGGCCACCGCGAACGCGGACAGCACCGAGGCGGACGTCCAACCGCTGCCCGAGGCGTGGATGACGCCGTACACCAGGCCCGTCATCGTCGCCGAGCCCAGCAGCGCGCCCACCGGGTCGGGCGGGCGCGGCACCCGCGCGGCCGACTCCGGCAGCAGCGCCGCCCCGGCCACCAGGACGACGGCCACCGGCAGCAGATTGACGAAGAAGACCGAGCCCCACCAGAAGTGGTCGACGAGGACGCCGCCCAGGATGGGGCCCGCCGCGACGCCGAGCGCCGAGGCGCTGCCCCACACCGCGATGGCCCGGGGCCGCTCGTGCGCGGGGAACACGTCGACCAGGATCGACAGCGTCCCCGGCATCACGAACGCCGCCGCCATGCCCATCAGGCCGCGTGCCAGCGTCAGTTGGGCCGCGCCGTCGGCGGTCACGGCCACCAGCGAGCCGGCCCCGAACACGAGCGCGCCGAGCAGGGTGCCGCGCTTGCGCCCGTAGCGGTCCGAGAGCGTCCCGGCGGTCAGCAGGCAGGCGGCGAAGACCAGCGCGTAGCCGTCCACGATCCACTGCGTCCGGGTGATGCCGGTGCCGAGGTCGCGCATGATGCTCGGAATGGCCACGTTCAGCAGCCCGTTGTTCAGGATGATCATGAACAGGGCGAGGGAGAGCACGCTCAGCACCCACCACCGCCGGGGGTCGACCGACTCCGGCCCGGCGCCGGTCCCCGTCCCGGGGCCCTCCGCCGCTTCCGGTCCCACTTCCGGTGTCCGCATGCCCGCGATGCTCGGAGCCCCGGCTTTAGCCGGGCCAAAGCCGCGCCGCCGACGCTGGGCCGGGCAGGACGACGGATCCGTGACGGAGGAGAGCGGGGGAGGCCCATGCACCCACGCGACGCCTTCCCCGCGGCCCGCCCCGCGCCGGGCGCGGGACCCGCGCGGTGCGCCGTTCCCGCGCGGGGCGGCACCCCCGTGACGGAGGGTGCCCCCGTTCTCGGCGCGGCGGGACGGCGGACCGTCGCCGCGCCCCGGGCCGAGAACGCCGCCGAGGCCTTCCTGGGGCGGGCCGCCGCCCTGCACGCCGCCGCGCCCGCCGTGCGGGACGGGGCGGGGGCGTGGACGTACGCGACGCTCGACGCGGCGTCGCGGACCTTCGCGCTGCGCCTGGCCGAGCGCGGGGTGCGGCCCGGGGACCGGGTGCTGGTCAGGCTCGGAGCCGTGCGGGAGTTCGTCGCGGCGCTGTACGGGACGTGGCGGCTCGGCGCGGTGTTCGTGCCCGTCGGCCCGGACATGAGGCCCTTCCATCTGCGGGCCGTGCTGGAGGACGTCCGGCCCGCGCTCGCCCTCGTCGTCCCCGGGGAGCGCGAGGGCGTGGACGGGATGCCCTGGCCCGCGCGGTGCGAGGTCCTCGCGCTCGACGAGCTGGACCTCTCCTGGCCCGGGCCCGACGACCCGCCGGAGGACCCCGCGCCGCCGGTGCCCGCGGACCGGCCCGCGCTGCTGCTCCCCGTCTCGGGGCCCGGCCCGGTGCCCCGGGCCGTCGTCTGCCCGCACGCGCAGGTCGCCTTCGCCGCGCGCGCCGTCGCCGCCCGGCTCGGCTACCGCCGGGACGACGTCGTCCTCTCGGCCCTCCCGCTCGCCTCCGGGCACGGGCTCCAGCAGGTGCCGCTGTGCGCGCTCGCCGGTGCCGAACTCTCGCTGTACGAGGGCGGGGCCGGGGACGGCTCCGGCCTGCTCGCCCGTGCGCGCGAGCACGGGGCCACCGTCCTCCCCCTCGAACCCTCGCTCGGCGCGCCGCTCGTACGGCGTGCCGCGCGGGACCGGCGGCGTACCCGTGTCCGCCTCCTGACCGGCACGGGCGACCCGTTGGGCGCGCCGCTCACCGCCTCCCTGCGCGCGGCGTTCCCCGGCGCGCGGGTCGCCCTCGTGTCCGGCGGCGAGGAGTGCCAGGCCCTCACCGTCCTGGAGCCCGACGGCGATCTCGCGCACCCCGGCTCGCTGGGCCCCGCGCTCCCCGGCACCCGGGTGCTGGCCCTCGACGGCGGGGGCCGGCCCCTGGACCCATACGAGATCGGGGAGATCGCCGCGCGGGGCCCGCACGTCATGGCCGGGTACCGGCACGCGCCCGGCGCCACGGCACGGCACTTCCGCCCCGCGCCCGACGGGACGGTCACCCTCCGCACGGGCCAGTACGGCTGGCTCGACGAGGACGGCCACCTCTACGTCCAGGGCCGCCGCGACGGGCAGTTCCGGCGGCACGGCACGCGGACGGGCGCCGCCGAGATCGAGGCCGCCGCCCTCGACGTCGAGGGGGTGCGGCACGCGGTGCTGCTCGTGCCCGGGGAGGGCGGCGGCATGGCGCTCTTCACCGTGGGCCCGGCGACGGAGGACGAGGTCCGCGCCGGGCTCGCCGCGCGCCTGGAGGCCGCGAAGGTGCCCGGGGCCGGGGACTGCCACGTCCTCGACGCCCTGCCGCGCGCCCCGGACGGCACGGCCGACCGGGCGCGGCTCGGGGCGCTGCTGCGGGCGCTCAGGGCCAGACGTTGTCGCTGACCGAGCCGAGCCCCGTGCCGGACAGCTTGCGGTGCAGCGCGACCGCTTGCCCCTCGGTGAGCGAGGCGACATGGTCGGCCGCGGCCCGCAACGGGTCGCCGTGCAGGGCCAGTTCCTCGGCCCGCTCGTACGGCAGGAGCTGCGGCGACTCGTATGTCCAGCGCAGCAGTTCGCCGACGATGCGGCGCTTGCCGTGCTGCTGGGTGGCGAGCGCGGGCCGGTCGATGACGTAGCACCACACCAGCTCCTTCAGCAGGTCGCAGGCGGCGCGGAGCGGGCCGGGCACGAGCAGCCGGGCGCCGTAGCGGATCGCGGACGGGCCGCCGACCTCCAGCTCTATGCCGCGCGTGAAGTACGCGATCAGGTCGGCCGTACGCCGGTTGACCGCGACCGCGTCCTCGTGGGTGCCGCCGTACGGCGCGTGGACGGCGAGGCGCTTGCCGATGTCGGCCAGCAGCTCCAGCGCCGCGCCCCGGTCGAACTCCTCGCCCTCGGCGCGGCGCTTGGCCTCCACGTACGCCAGGAACCGCGCGGTCTCCCGTTCGGTCTCGGGGCCGGTCGCGCCCTCGGCGGGGAAGAGCGCGGCGAGCGGGATCAGGCCGGTGCGGTAGAAGTCCTCGACGTCGTGGCAGGCGTAGGTGACGTCGTCCGCCCAGTCCATGAGCTGTTCCTCGACGGGCACGGACGTGTCCTCGCGCCCGTCCCGGATCCACGCGAACGCCTCGCGGTCGGCCACGTACACCCCCCACTTGCGGTGCCGCGCCGGATCCTGGTCGCGCGGGGCCCGCTCCCACGGGTACTTCACCGAGGCGTCCAGGCAGGCCCGCGTCAGATGCAGCCCCCGGTGCCCGGGGTACTTGTGCGCGGCGAGGAAGGTGAGGACGCGCAGCGTCTGCGCGTTGCCCTCGAAGCTGTCCAGGCCGCCGCCGGAGAAGCGCAGCTCGTCCATGGTGGCGCGCAGCGCGGTCTCCCCGGCGTGGCCGAAGGGCGGGTGCCCGATGTCGTGCGCCATGCAGGCCGCCTCCACGAGCGCCGGGTTCGGCCCGCCGTACCGCCGCTCCAGCCGTTCGGCCATGCGCCGCCCGAGCTGGGCGACCTTCATCGAGTGGGTCAGCCGCGTGTGGTACGCGCCCAGCTCGCCGCTGGCCACCACCTGGCTCTTCCCGGCGAGGGCCCGCCACTGCGTCGAGTAGAGCAGCCGGTCCACGTCGTGCTCGAAGGCCGAGCGCTGCCCGTCGTCGTCCACGCGCCGCCGCCGCGCGTGCTGTTCGAGGTCGTCGTCGCTGTATTCCGCTGGTCTCATGACCGGATGCTACGCGCGTAGCCGCGCGGGCGCGGACCGGACCTCCGCGCGACCGGCCCTTGAGGGCCGGGGCCCAGCATCGGTCCCCGCGTACTGCGAGGGGGTCGGCCTCTGGCCGTTTCCGGCGGTTCATGGGTGCCCTCACGTCAGGGCTGGGCAGGGGCTGCCCCGCCTGTCCGTCGCAGACCGCGCGTCGTGGACGGTTGCTCGCGCAGTTCCCCGCGCCCCTGAGGCCTCAGGGGCGCGGGGAACTGCGCGGCCAGCCACGACGACGCCGCGGTCTGCGATGCACAGGACGGGGCAGCCCGTGCCCAGCAGCCACAGGAGGGGGCAACTATGACGTGCCGCGAACTCGACCTCACGTCCAGGATCGTCGCGCTCGGCGGGTCGCTGCGCGCGGAGTCCGTCTCCGCGCAGGCGCTGCGCGCGTGTGCCGCGCGGGCGCGGCGGGCGGGGGCGCGGGTGACGGTCTTCGCGGGACGCGACCTCGCGCTGCCGCTCTACGACCCGGAGAGCGGCATCCGTACGGCGGCGGAGAGCCGTCTCCTCGCCGCGCTGCGCGCCGCGGACGGGGTGCTGCTGGCCTGCCCCACGTACCACGGGGCCATGTCGGGGCTGCTGAAGAACGCCCTCGACCATGTGGAGGACCTCGGCGGGCGCGCCGCCGGCTGCGTCGCCGTCGCGCGGAACGAGGCGGCGGGCGCCCCGGCGCTCGCCGGGATGCGCGCCGTGGCCCAGGCGCTGGGGGCGTGGGCGGTGCCGATGGGCGTGGTGGTGCGGGCGGACGCGGCGTTCGACCTCCGCGACGGGGAGGACCACGGCACGGACCCCCGCACCGCCCGCCGCCTCGACATCATGACGGAGCAGGTCCTCGACCACGCCCGGCTGCGCGCCCGCACGGGCTCCCCGGCCCTTCGAGGTCACCTCTAGGCAGGGACAGAACAATGCCGGGCATGCTCGCCTCACTCGGCACGGTGCTGCACCGCCGACGCCGCCTCGCGCTGCTCCTGCTGACGCTCGCCGCGCTCCTCGCGGGCGCCGTGGGCGCCACGGTGAACAGCGCGCTCACCAACGGCCGCGCCGACTACTACGACCCGGGCGGGCAGAACCTCGTCGCCCGGGACATCATCCAGGACGCCACCGGCGTCGACTCGCTGCGCGGCTACACGCTGCTCGTCCACACGAGCACCCCGCTCGAAGTGGGCGACCCGCGCCCCGAAGCGGTGCGCGCGGCCGAGAGGCTGCTGCGCACGCGCGACGAGGTCAAGGACGTCGTCGACTACGCGGACCCGAAGGGCGAGGGCCTCATCGCGCGGGACGGCGGCAGCACCGTCGTCCTCGCGCACGTCGGCCCCATGGACGAGAAGGACACCCTCACCGCCGAACGCGACCTCCAGAAGGCCATCGAGGCCGACCCGGCGCTGCGCGACCGTACGCTGCTGGGCGGCGCCACTCCGGGCCAGGTGCAGGTCGGGAAGGTCACCAACGAGGACCTGGCGCTGGCCGAGGGCATCGCGACGCCCGTCATCCTGCTGCTGCTCTTCCTCGTGTTCCGCGGCGTGGTCGCCGCCTGCGTGCCGGTCGTCGGCGCGCTCGTCTCGCTGCTGCTGACCCTGGCGGGCCTGCGGGCCGCGACGGAGGCGACGCAGGTCTCGACGGGGGCGCTGAACCTCGCGTTCGCGCTCAGCCTGGGGCTCTCCATCGACTTCGGGCTGCTCCTCGTCTCCCGCTACCGCGAGGAGATCGCCGCGTCCGGCCCCGGCGTCACGGCGCTGCGCCGCACGCTGGCGACGGCGGGCCGCACGGTGCTGTTCAGCGCCCTGACGGTGGCCGCCGCGCTGGCCGCGCTGATGGTCTTCCCGCACCCGTACCTGCGGTCGATGGGCCTCGCCGGAGTGATCACCGTCGCCGCCTCCGCGCTCTTCGCGCTCGTCGGGCTGCCCGCGATCCTCGCCGCGCTCGGCGCGCGGATCAACGCGCTCGCCCCGAAGCGCTGGCAGCGCTCCACCGCGCACCGGGACGCCGCGGGCCGGCGCTGGAGCGCCGTCGCCTCCGCCGTGATGCGCCGCCCGGCGGTCGTCGCCGTGGGCGCCGCCGCCGTGCTGCTGCTGATCGCCGCGCCCGTGGCGGGCATCCGCTTCACCGGAGTGGACCCCGCGACGCTGCCGAAGGACGTCAGCGCCGGGAAGGTCGCGCACGAGCTGGAGCGGGACTACGCCGAGCCGACGACCTCGCCGCTCCAGATCGTCCTGGACACCCACGACGGCGCCGGACTGCGCGCGTACGCCGAGCGCGTGGCCGCCGTCGACGGCGTCAGCTCCGTCGGCGAGCCCACCCGGCTGGACGCCGGGCACTGGGAGATCGACGCGGTGCTCCGGGGCAGCCCGCTGGACGACGCCGCCAAGGACGCGGCCACCGGCGTACGCGCGCTCGACGCGCCGCACGAGGCCCGCTACACGGGCGTGACCGCCGACTTCCTCGAACAGCGCGACTCCATCGCCGACCGGCTGCCGCTCGCGCTGACCGTGCTCGTCGTCGTCACGCTGCTGCTGCTCTTCGCGTTCACCGGCTCGCTGGTGCTGCCCGTCAAGGCGCTGGTGATGAACGCGCTGTCCACGCTGGCGGCCTTCGGTTTCCTCGTCTGGGTCTTCCAGGACGGGAACCTGGGCTTCGCGCCGCAGAACGGCATCGAGGTCACGACGCCGGTCGTCGTCTTCGCGCTGGCCTTCGGCCTGTCCACCGACTACAACGTCTTCCTCCTCGGCCGCATCAAGGAGGCCAGGGCGGCCACCGGCGACGACCGCGCCGCCGTCCGGGAGGGACTGGCCCGCACCGGCGCGGTCGTCACCTCCGCCGCCGTCCTCTTCGGCGTCGCGCTCGGCGCGCTCGTCCTCTCCCGACTGGCCCTCATCCAGGAGCTGGGGCTCGGCGCCACGTTCGCCGTCCTCATCGACGCGACGCTCGTACGGGCGCTGCTCGTGCCGTCCCTGATGGCCCTGCTGGGCACCGCCAACTGGTGGCTGCCCGCGCCCCTGCGGCGGCTGCGCCACGCGCTGCGCCTGGACCGCCTGGACCGCCCGGGTGACCCCGACGGCCCGGACCGGCCGGACGGCGGGGCGCCCGCGCGGGAGACGGAGCCGCCGGTGACCGGATCCCGGCCCCGCGCCGACGAGCCCGGACATCCGGAGGTGTCCGTCCGATGACGCCACGGGTGGGTGGCGCGCCGGGCGGCGGTGCCGGGAGCGCCGCCGCCCGGACCGGCCCCACGCGCCCGGCGTACCGAGGTCCCGCCGGCTCCCCGGGCCCGGCGCCCGGGGAGCCGTGTTCCACCCCCACCCAGCCTTCCTGACGGAGAGGGAGACCGCGCGATGACCGAGCCCGAGATGGACTACCCCTTCCCCCGCCCCTCGGCGGTGGAGATGCCGCCCGTGTACGAGAAGCTGCGCGAGTCGTGCCCGGTGGCCCACGTCCGGCTGCCCAGCGGCGACGAGGGCTACGTCGCCAGCCGCTACGAGGACGTGCGCACCGTGCTGGCCGACACCCGCTTCAGCCGGGCCGCAACCGTCGCACCGGGCGCGCCGCAGCTCTCCAAGAACCCGCCGATGGCCGGCGGCCTGTTCACGATGGACCCGCCCGAGCACACCCGGCTGCGCAAGCTGGTCTCGCGGGAGTTCACCGCGCGCCGCGTACAGAACCTGCGGCCCCGCATCCAGGAGCTGACCGACGGGCTGCTCGACGAGATGGAGAAGCTCGACCCGCCCGCCGACCTCAACACCACGCTCGCCTTCCCGCTGCCCGTCATGGTCATCTGCGAACTGCTGGGCGTGCCCTTCGAGGACCGGGACAAGTTCCGTGCCTGGTCCGACGCGTTCGTCTCGCTCACCTCGCACGCGCCCGAGGAGGTCGCCTCCCGGCGCGAGGAGATGGTGCGCTATCTCGGGCAGCTCATCGAGCGCAAACGGGAGGAGCCCGCCGACGACCTGATGAGCGCCCTCGTCGCCGCGCGCGACGAGCAGGGCAGCCTCTCCGGGCCCGAACTCGTCCTCATGGGCATCACGCTCCTCGTCGCGGGCCACGAGACGACCGTCAGCATGATCGGCACCTGTGTGCTGACCCTGCTGCGCCACCCCGAGCACCTGGCGGCGCTGCGGGAGCGGCCCGAGGCGATGGAGCACGCCGTCGAGGAGCTGCTGCGGATCAACCCCATCGGCGACGGCGGCCCGCTGCGCGTCACGCTGGAGGACGTCACCGTCGGCGGTACGTCCATCCCGCGCGGCAGCGCCGTGCTCGCGGCGATCTGCTCCGCGAACCGTGACGAGTCCGTCTTCACCGGGCGGCCCACCGGCGAGTTCGACCCCGGCCGCGGATCGGCCACCTCGCAGCTCGCCTTCGGGCACGGGGCGCACTTCTGTCTGGGCGCCGCGTTGGCCCGGGCGGAGTTGCAGATCGTGCTCTCTTCTCTGCTGGGCCGGTTTCCCGGGTTGCGCCTCGCCGAGGACGTGTCCGCGCTCCGGATGACGACCGGCATGATGGTCCACGCCCTGGAGCGACTTCCGGTCACGTGGTGAGCCGAGCAGGGGGTGCCCCTTGCCGTGGCATGCGGACTGCGAGTGCGTCGTGGCTTGTCGC
>NZ_BAAAPE010000008.1:0-121438 GCF_039530985.1 Streptomyces albiaxialis | reverse complement strand
AGGGGCGCGGGGAACTGCGCGAGCGGCCACGATGGCGGCGCGGTCCGCAATGCGCGGTGAGGGGCAGCCCCTGCCCGGCACGTGGGTACGCGCATCGGCCCCGGCGGATCGCCGGGGCCGACACGTGCCTGGGGGAAAAGCAGGTCTCACACCTGGGCCGGGACTTGTTGTGGGCCCTTCTCCTGCAACTGGAAGTAGGCGCTGGCCAGGACGCGCTGGGTCAGGCGGTCGCTGCGGCCCACCACCCGGTACAGGCCCCGGCGGAACGTACCGCCGACCGGCTCCCGCAGCGCGAACAGCCGCTCCTGGCGGAGCTGCAGCGCGCGCGACTTGTGGATGAGCGCCTCGCGCGAGGACTGGAACTCGCGCGAGGCGCGCAGCAGCGCGTCGGGGCCGCCGCCCTCCTCGAACGCGCCGCGGACCAGCGGGGCGAGCGTCACCGCGTCGATGATGGCGTGGTTGACGCCCTGCCCCAGGATCGGGGTGAGAGTGTGCGCCGCGTCGCCGATCAGCACCAGGCCCGGCATCGACCAGCGCGGCGCGGTCGTCGTGAAGATGTCCAGCATGGAGGTGTCGGACCAGGCGCGGACGTTCTCCCGTACGGCCGTGGAGAGTTCGGGGGCCAGCGTGTCCAGCCGTTCGTACAGCGCGTCGAGGCCCTGGGAGCGCAGCTCGCGCAGGCCGCCCTTGCGGATGTTGAAGCCCACCCGGACGCTGTCGGGGCGAGTGGGGATGAACAGGCCGTGCTGGTCGCCCGCGATCCGGATGCGGTACGTGCGGTCGTCCCACTCGGCGGGGAACGGCAGCTTGAGCCAGACCACGTCCCGCTCCAGCGGCATCCTGCGGTACGGCAGCCCCGACATCTCGCGGACCTTGCTGAAGCGGCCGTCGGCGGCGACCGTCAGCTCCGCGCGCACCGTGCGGGTGCCCCCGCGGGTCCGGGCGCGTACGCCCGCGATCCGGCCGTCGTCGCCGCGCACCAGCTCCGTCGCGGTCGCCCGCTGGAGCAGCGTGAACCCGGGATGTCGCGCGCCCTCCTCGGCCAGCGCCGTCAGCAGCGCGGGCTGCGGCATCTCCACCGGGTACGGGTAGGGGTAGGGGAACGTGGAGAAGTCGGCGCGCAGCACGGGCCGGCCCGCGTCCTGGATCTCCATGTGCCGCATCTGCTGGTAGTCGTCGGCCAGCCGGTCCAGCAGGCCGAGCCGGTCCAGCAGCCAGACCGAGTCGGGCGAGACGGACTCGCCGCGGAACGAGCGGTCGAAGCGGGCGCTCTGCTCCAGCACGACCACCGACACGGAGCGGCGCGCCAGCTCCAGCGCGAGCGTCAGCCCGGCGGGCCCGCCGCCGACCACACAGACCTGCGTCTCCAGAGTCTCGGGACCCTCGGGCATCGTTCCCGCCTCTCGCCGTGGATGGGGTTGGGCGCCCCAGGCTGGGCCGGTGGGCTAAAGAGCCCCTTGCGCCCTCACGCCCCGGCGGGAGGGGGCACCGAGTTCGGCTCCACGTGGGACTTCAGGGCGGTGTTGAGGTCGGCGAAGCCCCGCTCGCTCGCGGTGATGATCTTGTGCATGAAGGGCACCAGCGCGCCCGAGAAGCGCTCGCTCTGCAGCACGTCCGTGCCGCCGTCGCGGGGGGTGAGGCGGAAGGTGTGCACGCCGTCGAAGACCCCCGGCATCCCGAACCGGCCCCGCCAGCGCAGCATCTCGCCCCGCTCGCACACCAGCATCGTGGGGCGGAAGACCATCTCCATGCCGCCCCCGGGCAGCTTGAAGCGCAGCTTCAGCCGGGTCCCCGGCTCGGCGCGCCCCTCGGCCTCCACCAGGAACGGGTTCCACTCGTGGAAGCGCGCGAAGTCCGCGAGGACGTCCCACACCCGCTCGGGCGGCGCCCCGATGTGGATGCCGCTGGCGATGCCGCGCGAGAACACCCCCCTCTTCCCGCGTGCTTCGGAGATGACGGTCATCGTCACGTTCCTTTCGGGAGTCGGGCGTACGAGCCGCGACCAGGGTCCCGTGGCGCGCTCGAGGATCGCTTGTGCAAGGCGGCCTTAAGCAGGGCCGGGGACGCTGCCGCGGCCCGATACCACCGTTCAGGAGTGAGGACGACACCGTGGCAGCACCTGCACCGGCGAGCACGGCACTGGAGCGGCTGAGGGAGCTCCACACCACCGGGAAGCTCGCCGTCGAGTACCCCTCCGTGCCCGGACTCCTCGCGGAGCTGGACCCCGCCGGCCTGGCCCGCGCCGGGCGGCTCCTCCAGCGCGTCCCCGTCGAGGAGATCGAGGCACGCCACCCCGGCACGGCCCCCGTCACCGCCGCCCTCACGGGCCACGGCACCCTCGACGGGCTGACCGCGCCGCTGACCGGGCAGCTCGCCCGGCACGGCATTCCGCTGCGCGTCACCGTCGGCGACCACGACGCGTGGCTGCGCGACCTGCGCGACACCGGCAGCGCCCTGTACGCGGAGGGCACCGAGCTGGCCCTGTGTGTCCTCGACGCCGAGGTGGTGTTCGGGGAGCTGCCCGTGCCCTGGCGGGTGGAGGACGTCGCCGAGGCCGCCGCCGCCAAGCTGGAGCTGCTGGGCGGCCTGGTCGAGCGGCACGCCGCGCACGCCCCCGGCACGCTCGTCCTCAACACCCTGCCGCTGCTGCGCACCCACACCGCGCAGCTCGCCGACCACCGCTCGCGGGCCGAACTCGGAGCCGTGTGGCGGGAGTTCAACGCGGGCCTGCTCCGGCTCACCGCCCGCCACCCGCGGCTGCACGTCGTGGACCTCGACCCCCTCGCGGCCGAGGGCGGCCCCGTGCGCGACACCCGCCTCGCCGCCTACGCGAAGGTCCAGCTCGGCGAGGAGCTGCTCGGCCGCTACGCCCGCGAGATCGGCCACCTCGTGCGCACCCTGCGCGGCCGTACGAAGAAGGTCCTCGTCGTGGACCTCGACAACACCCTGTGGGACGGCGTCCTCGGCGACGACGGGCCCGACGGCATCGCCGCCGCGACGACCTACCGAGGCGAGGCGTTCGGCGCCTTCCAGCGCGTCGTCAAGCAGCTCGGCGCGCAGGGCGTGCTGCTCGCCGTGTGCAGCAAGAACGACGAGGAGCCCGTGCGGGAGGTGCTGCGCGGCCACCCCGACATGACGCTGCGCGAGGACGACTTCGTGCGCGTCACCGCCAACTGGCAGCCCAAGGACGGCAACCTCCGCGACATCGCCGCGCGCCTCAACCTCGGCATCGACAGCTTCGTCTTCGCCGACGACTCGCCCTTCGAGCGGGGCCTGGTCGCCGAGAACCTCCCCGAGGTCGCCCTCGTGCCCCTCGACGACGAGCCCGCGCTGCACGCCGAACGGCTGCTGGCCGACGGCTGGTTCGACGTGCGGGAGCTGACCGCCGAGGACCGGCTGCGCGCCGGGCAGTACCGCTCCGACGCGGAGCGCGCCGACCTGAGGGAGAGCGCCGGCTCGATGGAGGAGTACCTCGCGGGCCTCGACGTACGGGTCGAGGTGTCGCCCGCGCGGGACCACGAGGTCGCCCGGCTCGCGCAGATCACGCTGCGCACCAACCAGTTCAACCTGACGACGCGCCGCCTCCAGCAGGCCGACGTGCAGCGGATCCGCGAGGACGGCGACGCGCTCGCCCTCGCGATCCGCTCCCGCGACCGCTTCGGGGACAACGGGGTGGTCGGCGCGGTCTTCGCGCACCGGGCCGACGGCGCGCTGCACCTGGACAACGTCCTGCTGAGCTGCCGGGTCTTCGCCCGCGGCATCGAGCAGGCCGCGCTGGGCGCGCTGCTGCGCCACGCGAAGGAGACCGGCGCCGCGCGGGCGTACGCCGCGTACCGGCCCACGGCGAAGAACGCCCGCTACCGGGACTTCTGGACCACGCTCGGCTTCGTCCTCACCGAGGAGCACCCGGACGGCGCGCTGTCCTTCACCCACTCCCTGGAGACCCTCCCACAGCTCCCGGAACACGTGGCGCTCACCGCCGGATTCTGAGGGCCGGGGCGCCGGTCCGCGCAAGTGAACCCTTAGGGAACCGGGCGACCCTCGCTTCGTCCGACACATCCTCGTCTGAGAGGTCAGGGAACGACGTGACAAGCACAGGCTTCCGCACGTTCACGGAACTCGTCCTGGCGCGCGCAGAAGCGCTCGGTTCCGAGGACTCGTTCATCTTTCTGCCGGACGACGCCAGCGGTTCGGGCCCCGAGCACCTGACGTACGCCACGCTCGACCAGGAGGCCAAGCGGATCGCGTCCTGGCTCCAGGCGAACGGGGCCGAGGGCCGCCAGGTCCTGCTGCTCTACCCGCCGGGCACCGCCTTCGTGAAGGCGTTCGTCGGCTGCCTCTACGCCGGGGCCGTCGCCGTGCCCGCGCCCCTCCCGACCGAGCAGGGCCAGCACTTCGCCCGCGTGTCCGGGATCCTGCGGGACGCCGAGGCGCGCGCCGTGCTCACCGACACCGGCAACGCCCCGGAGATCGCCGCCTGGCTGGCCGCCGAGGGCATGACCGAGGTGCTGTGCCTGGCGACCGACCAGGGCCCCTACGGCGACCCCGGCGCCTGGCACGAGCCGGGCCTCGAACCCGACAGCCTCGCCTTCCTGCAGTACACCTCCGGCTCCACCAGCGAGCCCAAGGGCGTCATGGTCTCGCACGCGAACCTGATCGCGAACCAGCAGGCGATCCGCAACTCGGTCGGCTCCCACGAGCGTTCGCGGTACGGCGGCTGGCTGCCCTTCTACCACGACATGGGCCTCATCGGGCACATCCTCCAGCCGCTCTACCTGGGCGGATCCGCCGCGCTGATGTCCCCGGTGTCGTTCCTCAAGCGGCCCTTCCGGTGGCTCCAGATGATCGGCGACTACGGCGTGACGATCGGCGGCGGCCCCAACTTCGCCTACGACCTGTGCCTGCGCCGCGTCACCGACGCGCACATGGAGACCCTCGACCTGTCCACCTGGGAGGCCGCCTGCAACGGCGCCGAGCCGATCAGGGCCGAGACGATCCGCGCGTTCACCGAGCGGTTCGAGCCCGTCGGGTTCCGGCCCGAGACGTTCTTCCCCTGCTACGGGATGGCCGAGACGACGCTGCTCGTCTCCGGCGTGCCGCGCGGCACCCGCCCCGTGGTGCGCGGGGTGGACGCGGCCGGGCTGGAGCGCGGCGAGCTGGCCGGCACGCGCGAGGGCGCACCCGTCAGGGAGCTGGTCAGCAGCGGCGTCGTCAGGGACTTCGACGTGCGCATCGTGGACCCCGAGTCCTGCGAGGAGCGGCCCGAGGGGCACGTCGGGGAGATCTGGGTCAAGGGCGACAGCGTCGCGCGCGGCTACTGGAAGCGGCCGCTGACCAACAAGGAGATCTTCGACGCGGAGATCACCGGCGGGAACGCGGGCTGGCTGCGCACCGGCGACCTCGGCGCCTTCGAGGGCGGCGAGCTGTACGTCACCGGGCGCCTGAAGGAGATCATCATCTTCGCCGGGCGGAACCTGTACCCGCAGGACATCGAGAGGGCCGTGCAGTCCAGCGACAAGGCCCTGGGCGCGGGCTCCGGTTCGGTGTTCGCCGTGGACACCGACCGCGAGCACCTGGTCGTCCTCCAGGAGGTGCGCACCAGCGCCGTCAGCACCGACCTGCGGACCGTGGCGACGGGCGTGCAGCGGCTGATCGGGATGGAGTTCAACGTCCCGGCCGGCAACGTCGTCCTCGTCCGGCCCGGCACCATCAAGAAGACCACCAGCGGGAAGATCCAGCGCACCGCGATGCGCAAGCTCTTCCTGGAGGGCGCCATCACCCCGCTGTACGAGGTGCTGGAGCCCGCCGTGCGCGAGCTGGTCTCCGACGCCACCGACCGCCCGCTGGAGCCGGTGGTGTGACATGGACCATCCGCCCTACCGGCTCGCCGAGGACCTCGACCGGTACCTCGGCGACCCCCGGGACCCCGCCGAGGAGTTCTCGTACGCGCGCTGCGTCGAACTCGACGAGAAGGAGGAGTTCCCCGCCGCGATCTGCGCACGCCTGGACCGCTGGGGGCTGCCCGGCTACTACGTGCCCGCCGAGCACGGCGGCAGCATGCGGGACTACGAGCAGATCCTCCAGCTCTGCCGCGCGGTCGCCCGCCGCGACCTGACGGTCGCCATCGGGCACGGCAAGACCTACCTCGGCGGCGTCTGCGTCTGGGTCGCCGGTACGGCGGAGCAGTCCGCGGCGCTCGGCGGCGCGATCCGCGCGGGCCTGCCCGTGTCGCTGGCCCTGACCGAACGCGCCCACGGCAGCGACCTGCTCGCCGGGGACGTGCGCGGCACCCCGGTCGGCGGCGATGGCGACGGGACCGGCAACAGCAACGGCCACGGCGGCTGGCGGGTCGACGGCGAGAAGTGGCTGATCAACAACGCCACGCGGGGCAGCCTGCTCTCCCTGCTGACCCGCACCGACCCGGCGGGCGGCCCGCGCGGCTTCAGCGTCCTCCTCGTCGACAAGCGCACGCTCGCCCGCGACACCTTCCGGCACGTGCCGAAGGTGCACACCCACGGCATCCGCGGCGCCGACATCTCCGGCATCGCCTTCGACGGGGCCCGGGTGCCCCGCGAGGCGCTCGTCGGCACCGAGGGCGGCGGCATCGAGACCGTCCTCAAGGCCCTCCAGCTCACCCGCACCCTGTGCGCCGCGCTCTCGCTCGGCGCCGCCGACCACGGGCTCGCGCTCGGCCTGGACTTCGCCGAGGAGCGCGAGCTGTACGGGCGGCGGCTGATCGACCTGCCCCAGGCCCGGCACACGCTCGCCAACTGCGCGGCCGACGTGCTGCTCCACGAGGCCCTGGCCCTGGTCGCGTCCCGTGCCGTGCACACCCAGACGGACGAGATGAGCGTGACCTCCGCCGTCACGAAGTACCTGCTGCCCAGCGGCACCGAGGCGGTGCTCGGCGACCTGACGCGGCTGCTGGGCGCGCGCGCCTTCCTCAAGGGCGTCCACGCCGACGGCAGGTTCCAGAAGGTTGAGCGGGACCACAGGATCGTGGGCCTCTTCGACGGCAACACGCTGGTCAACCTGAACTCCCTGGTGAACCAGTTCCGTTCGCTCGTACGCGGCCACCGTCGCGGCACCGGCGACCGCGAGGGCGCGGCGGCGGCATACGACCTGTGCGCTCCGCTGCGCTCCCTCGACCACGCGCGCCTCTCCCTGGTGGCCCGGCGCGGCAGCGGCGTCCTCGCCTCGCTGCCCGGCTCGGTCGCCGCGCTGGAGCGGCGGGCCGCCGCCGACCCGGCGCTCGCGCCGACCGCCGCCCGCGCCCGGCGCGTCCAGGAGCTGGCCGACGCGCTGCACGCCGAGATGGCCACGCACCAGGACGCCCTCGCCGAGGTCCCCGAGGCGGCCTTCGCGACGGCCCGCCGCTACGCCCACTGCTACGCGGCCGCCGCCTGCCTGGGCCTGTGGACCGCCAGCGCCGACGCCGTCGCCGACGGCCCCACCGGGGCGCTGTGGCGGGACGGGCTGTGGCTGCGCGCCGCGCTCGACCGGCTGCTGCCCCGGCTCGGCGCCCCGGCGGCCGGGGACCCGGAGACCCGGGAGGAACTGCTCGACCGTCTGCGCGCGGCCCGCCGCGACGGTGCGCTGTTCTCCCTGCTGCCCCAGCGGACGCCCCGCGGAACGACCGGCCCGCGCGCCGGAGAGAGCTGAGAGGACCCCATGTCGATCGGAATCGCGGCACAGGAGGAGCGCGTCGGCGCCCGTATCGCCGAACTGGAGAAGGTCCTCGGCGACCCGTCCGACCCGCTGGGCGACGTCTCGTACGCGCGCGTCCTGGAGGCCGACGAGGAGGGCGAGATGCTCGCCCCCGGCGAGCGGATCCTCGACGACGTGGCGCTCAACGCCGACTTCGTGCCCCGCGCCCACGGCGGGCGGCTGGAGCGCATCGACAACCTCGTGCGCGTCATGCGGCAGGTCTTCCGCCGCGACGTAGCGCTCGGGCTCGGCTACGGCGTCACCTCGTTCATGGCCGCCGTCAACGTGTGGACCTGCGGCACGGCCGAGCAGCGCGCCCGGCTCGCGCGGCTGCTGCTCGACGGCGGCAAGGTCTCCGTCGCCTACCACGAACTGGCGCACGGCAACGACTTCGTCCGCAACGAGTTCGAGGCCACCCCGACCGGGGAGGGCTTCCTGCTCAACGGGACCAAGCAGGTCATCAACAACGCCGACAGGGCCGACGCCTGGGTGCTGTTCAGCCGCACCAGCGACAGGCCCGGCAGCCGCAGCCACTCCGTGGTCCTCGCCGAACGCGCGGGCCTGGACGCCGGCCGCTTCCGGGTGCTGCCCCGCTACGACGCCGTCGGCGTGCGCGGCTGCCACCTGTCCGGGCTGCACTTCGAGGACTGCCCGCTGCCGCCCGGCGCGCTCGTCGGCGAGCTGGGCCAGGGCGTCGAACTCGCCCTGCGCGCCTTCCAGATCACCCGCACCGCCGTGCCCGGCATGGCCCTCGGCGCGACCGACACCAGCCTGCGCACCGTCGTCCGCTTCGCGCTCGGCCGCCAGCTCTACCGGCGCTCCGTGATGGAGATCCCGCACGCCAAGGCCACCCTCTCCGGGGCCTTCCTCGACCTCCTGGTCTGCGACAGCCTCTCCCTCGCCGGATCCCGCGCCGTGCACCTGCTGCCGGACGAGACCAGCGTCTACGCGGCGGCCGTGAAGTACCTGGTGCCCAGGATGCTCTCGGACGCCATGAACGAGCTGTCGATCGTGCTCGGGGCCCGCTTCTACGTCCGCGAGGGCGAGTTCGGGATCTTCCAGAAGCACGTGCGCGACCTGCCCGTGCTCAGCCTCGGCCACGCGGGCTCCGCCGCCTGCCAGGCCACGATCATCCCGCAGCTCCCCCGGCTCGCCCGCCGCGCCTGGTTCACCGGCGAACCCGCGCCCGACGCGCTGTTCCGCCCCCGCGAGGACCTGCCCGAGGTCTCCTTCGACGGCCTCACCCTCGCCAGCGGACGCGACGGGCTCAGCGCCTCGCTCGTCGCCGCCGTCGACGAACTGCCCAGCGGCAGCCCCGTCGAGCGCGCCGCGCACGGCATCGCGCTGAAGATGATGGACGAGCTGCGGCAGGTCCAGGAGGAGGCCCTCGCGCTGGCCCCGGAGGACCGTACGGCCCTCGCCCGGCCCGCCTCCTTCGCGCTCGCCGACCGGTACGCGGTGCTGCTCGCCGCGGCCTCCGCGATCGGCGTCTGGCGGCAGGCGGCCGCGGCGCCCGGCGACGACCCGTTCCTCGCCGACCCCGCCTGGCTCGCCGCCGCGCTGCACCGGCTCGCCCGGCGACTGGGCCACCACCCGCCGGAGCTGCCCGCCGAGTGCGAACCCCGCGTCCACGAGGAGGTTCTGCGCCGGTTCCAGGAGAACGCGAGCTACGACCTCTACAACACCCCTCTGGCGGGCTGACCCGCCGGAGCCCGACCCACCCGCTGTGACAACCCTTGCCGAGGAGTACGCATCATGTCCGTTCCGGCCGCAGGACACACCGCCGAATCGCTCACCACCTGGCTGGCCGAGCGCATCGCCCTGTACCTCAAGCGGCAGCCCGCCGAGATCGACCCCACCGTCCCGCTCGCCGAGTACGGGCTGGACTCGGTGGCCGCGCTGAGCCTGTGCGGGGACATCGAGGAGGACTACGACGTGGTCCTCGAACCGACGGTGGCGTGGGACTACCCGACCGTGGGCGCGCTGGCCGAGCACCTCCGCGAGGAGCTCGGCGCCGCGTCGGAGGCCGTCTGATGCCCACGCCCGCCTCCGCACCCGCACCACCGCCGGACGCCGTCGCGATCGTCGGCGTCGACTGCCGGTTCCCGGGGGCGCCCGACACGGGCGCCTACTGGGACCTGCTGATGCGCGCGGGCGACGGCGTCGGCGAGGTGCCGGAACAGCGCTGGGACGCACGGGAGTTCCACACCGACCGGGCCGGGCCCGAGGGCAGCAGCAACACCACCCAGGGCGGCTTCATGGCCGACCCCGACGCCTTCGACAACGAGTTCTTCACCATCTCGCCCCGCGAGGCCGCCGCCATGGACCCGCAGCAGCGGCTGCTGCTGCAGTCCGCGTGGCGGGCCGTCGAGGACGCCGGGCTCGCCCCGCACGCCCTCGCCGGGTCCCGCACCGGCGTCTTCGTCGGGATCATGGGCAACGAGTGGGCGCAGCTCCACCTCACCGACTACGCCCGCGTCACCGCGCAGGCCGGATCCGGCAACGGATACTGCATGACCGCCAACCGGATCTCGTACCACCTCGACCTCAAGGGCCCCAGCCTCGCCGTCGACACCGCCTGCTCCTCGTCGCTGGTCGCCGTGCACCTCGCGGGCAACGCGCTGCTGTCGGGGGAGTGCGACACCGCGCTCGCCTCCGGCGTCAACGTCGCGCTCACCCCCGCCCTGTCGATCTTCTACACGCAGGCCGGGCTCTCCGCGCCCGACGGCCGCTGCAAGCCCTTCGCCGCCGGCGCCAACGGCATCGGCAGGGGCGAGGGCGTCGGCACCGTCATGCTGCGCAGGCTCTCCGACGCGCGCGCCGACGGACAGCGGATCTACGCCGTCGTGCGCGGCACCGCCGTCAACCAGGACGGCCGCAGCAACGGCATCACCGCGCCCAGCCGCTGGGCCCAGCAGGACGTGCTGGAGGCCGCGTACCGCAGGGCCGGCTGCGACCCCGCCGACGTCGTCTTCACCGAGGCGCACGGCACCGGCACCGTCCTCGGCGACATGATGGAGGTCAAGGCGCTCGGCCACCACCACAGGGGCCGCAGGCGGCCCATGGCCATCGGCTCCGTCAAGGGCAACCTCGGCCACGCCGAGGGCGCCGCCGGGATCGCCGGGCTCATCAAGGTCGCCCTCGCGCTGCACCACAGGACGGTCCCCGCCAGCCGCTTCGCGGCCAAGGAGAACCCCCAGCTCAAGCTCCGCGAACACGGGCTGCGGCTGCTCAAGGCCCCGCTGCGGCTCAGCGGCCACGCGCTCGCCGGGCTCAGCAGCTTCGGCCTCGGCGGCACCAACGCGCACGCCGTGCTGGAGTCCGCGCCCGCCGTCCGTACGGCCACGGGCGGCGGGAGCGGCGAGGGGGAGGACGGCGAGCGCGACGCGACCGGCATCGGCTGCGGCGTCTTCACCCTCACCGCGCCCCACGCCGAGGCCGTCGCCCGCAACCTGCGGGCCCAGGCCGACGCGCTCGCCGCGCGCCGCCAGCCCGCCGGGCCGCTGTGCTGGACCAGCAACCACGTCAAGGCCGGACACCAGCTCCGGTTCGCCGTGCCCGCCGCCGACAGCGCCGAACTGGCCGCCACGCTGCGCGAGGCCGCCGCGACGCCCGACGCGCTCGCCCGGCTCACCGGCGCGCCCGCCGCGCCGCCCCGCCTCGCGTTCCTGCACACCGGGCAGGGCTCCCAGTACCCCGGCATGACGGCCCGGCTCCACCGCGAGTCCCCGCTCTACCGCCGGTTCCTGGACGAGGCCGACGACGCGCTGCTCCCGCACACCGGGCGCTCCGTGCGCGACCAGCTCCTCGGCGGCGATGACGAGGTGCACCTCACCGCGTACGCGCAGCCCGCGCTGTTCGCCGTCGGCTACGCGCTGGGGCGTACGCTCGCCGAACTCGGCGCCGAGCCCGCGCTGCTGCTCGGGCACAGCGTCGGCGAGTTCTCCGCCGCCTGCCTCGCGGGCGCCCTCACCCTCGACGGCGCGGCCCGGCTCATCGCCGCGCGCGGCAGGCTCATGCAGCAGCTTCCCGACGGCGGCGGCATGCTCGCCGTCCTCGCCGGGCCCGACGCGCTGCGCGACCGCGTCGCCGACGAGCCCCTCGTCGACCTCGCGGTGCTCAACGGGCCGCGCGCCTGCGTGCTCTCCGGCGACCTGGCCGCGCTCGGCCGTATCGAACGCGAGCTGACGGGCACGGGCGTCCGCGTCCGCAGGCTCCAGGTCTCCCACGCCTTCCACTCGCCGCTGATGGAACCGATGCTCGAACCCTTCGCGCGCGAGGCCGAGAAGGCGGGCGGCGGAGCGCCCCGCACGCCGTTCTGGTCGACGCTGCGCGGGCGGCTCCTCGCCGAGGGCGAGGAACTCGACGCCGCCTACTGGGTGGAGCACGTGCGCGCGCCCGTGCTCTTCGCGGACGCCGCCGCGGGCCTGCTCGCCGAGGGGCCCAGCCACCTCGTCGAGATCGGCCCCAAGCCCGTGCTCGTCGGGATGACCGGGCACCTGGGCGGCCCCGCGCGGGCGATCCGCCCCGCGTCCGTACTCCCGCTCAAGGACGAGGAGTCCGGGGCGCGCGAGCTGGCCGAGGCCGTCGCCGCGCTCTACCGGGGCGGCGTCGAGCCGCGCTGGGAGGCCGTGTACCCCGCGCGGGAGCGCACGCCGCTGCCGCTCGCGCCGTACGCGTTCTCCGACACGCACCGCTACTGGACGAGCGGGCCCGTACGCCGGGACGCCACGGCACCCCCGGCCCCGGCGGCCCCCGCACCTGTCGCGGAGGCGGCACCAGCGGCGCAGGAGAGCCCGGCCGCCGCCGGCGTGCTCACGCTCGACCGGCCGCCGGAGACCGGCGACCCGGTCGCGGCCGTGGTCTACGAGACCGTGGCGCGGGTCGGCGGCTACGCCGTCGAGGACCTCTCGCCCTCGCTGCGGCTCTACGAGGACCTCGGCTTCGACTCCGTCATGATCATGGAGCTCAAGACCCGCCTGGAGGAGCGGCTGAGCGGCATCTCCGCACTGACCGTGCAGGACCTGCTGCCCCGGCTCGCCACCCCGGGAGACCTCGCCGGCTTCCTCGGCGCGTACCTCGGGGGCACCCCCGGCGGAGAGGAGAAGACAGCGTGAACGAGCAAGCTCCCGCGGGCCCTCCCGCCTACCTCGCCGCGATCGGCACCGAGCTGCCCGGCGACCCCGTCGACAACGCGGCGCTCGCCAAGGCGCTCGGCGTCAACGAGGAGTGGATCGAGGTCTTCATCGGCACGAAGACCCGGCACTTCGCCCGCGACCTCGCCTCGAACACCGTCCGCTGGTCGCTCGCCGACCTGTGCGCGCGGGCCGGGGCGCGCGCCCTGGACGGCCCCGGACCGGGGCCCGAGGACATCGACTTCGTCGTGCTGGGCACCGCGACCCCCGACACCCTGATGCCCGCGACCGTCAACCACGTCGCCGACCAGCTCGGCCTCGACCAGGTGCCCACCTTCCAGCTCCAGTCGGGCTGCGCGGGCGCCGTGCAGGCGCTGAGCCTGGCCCGCACCATGATCGCCTCGGGCGAGTACCGCAACGGGCTCGTCATGGGCGGCGACGTGTGCAGCAAACACCTCGACCTCGACCGCGACCTGTCCGGCGCGGCACCCGGCGACATCGTCAACTTCGTGCTCTTCGGCGACGGCGCCGGAGCCGCCGTCGTCAGCGCCGAACCCTGCGGCGAGCGCGTCGCGCTGCACCGCGTGCTCAACCGCTTCACCGGGCTGGGCCGCGAACCCGGCCAGATCATCGAGTGGTTCGGGCTCGCCGACCGCCACGAGGACCGGCAGGCCCTCAAGGAGGACTACAAGGCCATCGAGGAGTCCGTGCCCGTCATGGCCGTCGAGATCCTCTGGGAGCTGCTCGGCGACCTCGACTGGGACGCCGAGGACCTCGACTACCTGCTGCCGCCCCAGCTCTCCGGCCGGATGACCGCGCGCATCTTCCAGGAACTCGACGTGCCCACGGCCCGCGAGATCTCCTGCGTCGCCGACACCGGCAACAACGGCAACGCGCTGCCCTTCCTCCAGACCGAGCGCCTGCTCGGCCGGATGGCGGCGGGGGAGAAGGCGCTGGCCGTCGCCATCGAGTCCAGCAAGTGGATCAAAGCCGGCTTCGCGCTGGAGAAGACATGAGCGCCCTGGAGAAGAGCCCTGGAGAAATCATGAGCACTGCCGCGTTCACCCTGGAGGCCTTCGCCCGGGTCGTCAACGACGAACTCGGCGTCGACTTCGGCCCCGACGAGCTGACCGCCGACTTCGACGACCTGCCCCAGTGGGACTCGCTCTTCCTGCTGAAGGTCGTCACCGCCGTCGAGTCGGAGCTGAACCGCTCCGTGCCCGTCGGCAAGGTCCTGGAGGCCCGCACCCTGAAGGAGATCTACGACCTGGCGGTCGCCGCGTGAGCACGTACACGCGCGTCCGCGAGCGGCGGCGCCGCCACACGCTCTACTTCCTGGAGTGGGCGGCCCGCCAGCGCCCGGTGCACCTGGACACCGAGATCGACATGACCCGCGTCCAGGAACACCGGGCCGAGGCCCGCGAACACGGCGCGCGCTACTCCGTCGTGAGCTACCTGCTGCACGCCACGGGCCGCGCCCTCGCGCGCCACCCCGAGGCGAACGCCGTCGCCGCGACGCCCTGGCCCGCGCCGCTGCGCGCGCCCCGGACCGTACGGTTCGAGGGCGTCACGGCGAAGCTCGCCCTGGACCGCCCCGTCGGGCCGGACGCCGAGCGCACCGTGCTCTCCGCGCTCGTACCGGACCTGGAGTCCGCGGACCTGTCCGCGATCCAGGAGCACGTGGAACGCTACTCCGGGCGGTACGCGGCCGAACTCCCCGAGTTCCGCAAGGTCCTGAAGCTCGGCACGCTGCCCGCGCCCCTCGGCCGCGCGCTCTTCGCCGCGGCCCTGCGGGACCCGCGCCGGCGCCCCGGGATCTTCGGCACCGTCTCGGTCAGCTCCCTCGGGCACCGGCCCGTGGACGGCTTCCACTCCGCGGGCGGCACGGCCGTCACGATCTGCGCGGGACAGGTCGCCGAGCGCCCCGTCGTCCGCGACGGCCGCGTGGTGCCCGCGCCCGTGATGCGGCTCGGCCTCACCTTCGACCACCGCGTGATCGACGGCGCGACCGCGGCCGACCTGCTGAGCGATCTCCGACGCAGCTTGGAGGACTTCCATGACGGCTCCCGGGACTCCCGGGGCTCCGGAGAGGGCGCCGTACCGGCGGACCTTCGGAGCACCGATCATGATCTCGGGTCCCCGGGGGGACTGGCACCGCGTCCGCGCTGACCTCGAACAGCACGCGAGCGTGGTGCTCTACGCCCACCTCGGCGACTGGCAGCCGCAGCGCGCGGGCAACCCGCGCCTGCGCGCGCTCCTGGGCCGCGACTGGCCCCGCTTCCTCGACCTGACGCACCCCGGGCTGCGCACCCGCTTCGCCTCCTCGCGCGTGCTGCTCAAGTTCGCCGCGGCGTCCGTGCTGAGCGTCGCGCCGCAGGACATCGAGCTGGGGTACGGGCCGACCGGACGCCCGTACCTGCGGGGCTACGACGGCGTGCAGATCAGTCTCAGCCACACCGACGAGTTGCTGCTCGTGGGGCTCGCCACGGGCGGCGTCATCGGCGTCGACGCCGAACGCAGCGACCGCTCGCTCTACGGGCCCGGGCTCGGCCGCCAGCTCTGCACCACGAACGAGACCGAACTCATCGAGGCCATGCCCCTGGAGGAACGGGACGCGGCCCTGCTGCGGCTGTGGACCCTCAAGGAGGCCTACAGCAAGGCCATCGGCCTCGGCATGCAGTTCCGCTTCACCGACTTCGGCTTCCGCCCCGACGGCACGCCCACGGAGGTACGCCGCCCCGACGGCACGCCCGGTACGGGGGACGAGTGGTCCTTCCGCACGTATCTGCTCGACGCGAGCGACGGGCAGTACACGGTCAGTGTCGCCGTCGGCGACGCGGGGTTCGGGGGGACCGTGGACCATGTCGCGTCGACCACGCTCGACGCGACAATCGTGGATGCCCTCACGACTGCCCTGGGCACAGACTTCCCCGACCCCGAGGAAGACCTCACCGACTGGTAACCCGGCACCCTCGACGGGGCTGCCCCCACTCCTCCCTCAGCGCTTGGGAGGTCTGCCACTGGGGGTCCCCCCTGCTCGAAGAGCTCGGGGGAGCAGGGCTGGCAAGCGCAGCCCCCTTCGCCGGGTGCGCCGGAGAAGGAGCCGGGTTCGGGGTGCCCCGGGCTGTGCTTCGCGGGGCGCGCCCGCGTCGTGGCTTGTCGCGCAGTTCCCCGCGCCCCTTAGGGAGAAGGGGCAAGCCCCGTCGTTCCGTGCCCGGACGGGGCGCAAGCGGCGCTGAAGGGGGTGGGGGGACGGTGGCGGTATGGAACACCTCCGGGAACTGAAGGAGTTCGCCCTCCTCCACGCGAGAGGGCAAGGAATGGCCCCCGCGCACGCAGCACGCGTCGTCGCAAGGATCGCCAACGACACGCCGGGCGACGCCCGTTCCTGGGCCGCCGTATGGACCGCAGAGGCCCGCACCGCCGCCCGCCGCGGCGACGACCTCGCCGCCTGCCGCGCCTACGCGCTCGCCCGCTTCCCGTACCCCGCCGACGACCCCCGCCGCGCGGCCCAGCGCCTGTGCGTGGACACCTTCGACACCTGGCGACGCGGCACCGGCCAAGGCCGCGCCCGCTCCCGGCCGCAGGACATCGAGCGCCTCGAACTGCCCCTCCCCGGCGGCGCCTCCTGCCACGCCTGGGCCGCGGGCCTGGACCGCGACCGGCCCCTGCTGGTCGTCATGGGCGGCATCGTCAGCGTCAAGGAGCAGTGGGCCCCGCTGCTGCCCCTGCTCCGCAGGCTCGGCTTCGCCGCCGTCGTCACCGAGCTGCCCGGCGTCGGCGAGAACACCCTCACCTACGCGCCCGACTCCTGGCGGATGCTGCCCGCGTTCCTCGACCACCTGCGCGCCCGCGCCCGCGTCGCCGACACCTCCCTCCTCGCCCTCAGCTTCAGCGGCCACCTCGCGCTGCGCGCCGCGGGCAAGGACACCCGGATCCGGCGCGTACTGACCGTCGGCGCCCCCGTCACCGCCTTCTTCCGCGACACCGCGTGGCGCGCCCGCGTCCCCGACGTCACGCTCGACACCCTCCGCCTGCTCACCGGCGCCGCCGACCGGGAGCAGCTCTACGCCCTGCTCCCGGAGTTCGCGCTGACGGACGCCGACCTGGCCGCCGTACGGATCCCCGTCCGGTACGTCGTCAGCTCCCGCGACGAGATCATCCCGCCCGGCGAACGCGCCCGGCTCCGGCAGGCACCCGGCGACATCCGCTTCAAGGTCTTCGACGACGTGCACGGATCGCCCTCGCACCTGGGGGCGACGCGGCGGTGGCTGTTCGGCTCGCTGCTGCGCGACCGGTTCCTGCCCTCCGCAGGACCCTTGAGGAGAGGACGACCAGACCATGCCCCAGAACCCCGCGAAGCCGACCGTCCAGCCGTGGCGCAGCCTGTCCGCGCTCGGCGTCCTGGAGAGCGATCTGCGCCCTGAGGAGGAGCGGGAGCCGGCGGAGCCCGAGGAGTAGCCGGCCCGTCCGGTTGACCCTCACACCGTGTCAGGGGCTTCCCTCGTCCCATGAGTGACTACATCGGCTCAGGCCCCTACTGCTACGCCAACTCCCTCGCGATGGTGCTCGGTCCCGGAGCGCCCTCGCCCGCCGTCATCGAGACGCTCACCGGCTCGCCGTTCGGCGCCGAGATGATCGGCGGCACACTCCCGTTCTTCGACCCGTACGGCTGGGATCCGGAGACCGGTCTCGACGACGCGATCGCCCTGCTCGGGCGGACGTGCGAACGGACCACCGGGGGTACGTCCGACGAGGCCCTGGCCCGGCTGCGCGACGCCTGCGCACGGGGCCCGGTCCTCGCCGGGCCCCTCGACATGGGGCTGCTGCTCTACCACCCCGGGACGCCGTGGGGGCCGATGCCCGGCGGCAGCGACCACTACGTGGTCGTCGTGGAGGCCGACGGGGACACCCTCGTCCTCCACGACCCGCACGGCCACCCGTACGCGACGCTGCCCGCCGCGGATTTCGTCGCCGCGTGGCGCGGCGACACGGTCATCTACTGCGACGAGTCGTACGTGATGCGGGCCGGCTTCACGGTGGAGCGCGAGGTCGCCCCGCGGGACGCGCTGCGCGCGGCGCTGCCGGGTGCGGTGGCGTGGCTCGGGGGCCGTACGGACCGGGACGTACCGCCGGGCACGCTCGGTGGCGCGGAGGCCGTCGAGGAACTCGCCCGGCAGCTCCTGGAGGACCGACTCGCCCCCGGCATCCACGACATGCTGGCCCACTTCGCCGTACGGGTCGGCGTCCGGCGGCTCGCCGACGCGTCGACGTGCCTGGCCGAACTGGGGCTCGCCGCCCCGGCGGACGTCCTCTCCGGCCAGGCCCGCCTGCTGGGCGCGTTCCAGCACCCCCTGGTACGGGGCGACGCCAAGTCGGCCGCCGCCGTCCTCCACGACCTGGCCCCCACGTACGACCAACTGCGCCGCACCTTGCCCCCCAAGGGCACGGACCACTGAGCGCTCGCCCCCGCTTCTCCCTCCCACTGTGCTTGGGAGGTCTGCGCGAAGGCGCAGGGCTGGGTTCGGGGTGCCCCGTGCCGTGCTTCGCAGGCTGCGGCTGCGCCGTGGCTGGGCGCGCAGTTCCCCGCGCCCCTTATGGGGCAAGCCCCGTGGTGTTGTGACCGGTCGCGCTCGCGCGGCGGAGCCGCAAATGGGGCACAGGCCCGCGCCCCTGATCGGGCAGGCCCCGTGGTGTTGTGACCGGTCGCGCTCGCGCGGCGGAGCCGCAAATGGGGCACAGGCCCGCGCCCCTTATGGGGCAAGCCCCGTGGTGTTGTGACCGGTCGCGCTCGCGCGGCGGAGCCGCAAATGGGGCACAGGCCCGCGTCCCTGAGGGGGCAAGCCCAGAAGTCTTGGGGCGGTCAGGGGGTGAGCCAGATGTTGGGGCGGATTTCCAGGGTGGTGGGGGTGTGGCCCGGGGTCTCCTGGAGGCGGGCCGCCGTGCGGTGGGCGTATTCCGTCCAGCGGGTGTCACCCAGCTCCACGGCCTCCGCCGCGCACGCGGCAAGGCGGCCCGCGGCCTCCCCGGCGTCGCCGCGCCGCAGCGCGGCGAAGGCCAGGCCGCGCAGGGCCTCCATCGTGCCGCGCGCGTCGCCCTCGGCTCGGCTCGCCGCGAGGCCTCGCGCGTAGGCCCGTTCGGCGCGGGCCGTCTGGCCCTGGTCGAGGAGGACGTCGGCCTCCCCGGTGAGGCAGCGCCCCCGCGGCGGCGTCGCGCCGTCGGTCGCGCGGTCCAGGACGTGGCGGGCCAGGCGGTAGCGGTCCAGGGCGCGGCCGTGGTGGCGGCGCTGCCAGGCCAGGTCGCCGAGCGAGCAGAGAAGGACGGCCTCGGCACGGGCGTCCTCGCCGCGGCGGGCCGCGTCGAGGGCGAGTTCGTGCGTGGTCTCCCAGTCGTCCCAGACGGCGCACGCCGCGTAGTAGCCGCCCGCGGCGGACGCCAGGGCGCTGCACAACCGCCACAGTCCGGCGACGTGGCACTGGCGTACGACCTCCAGCAGGCCCGTGGCCTCCTCGCGGAACCAGCGCAGCGGGACCGTCCCCGCGCGGGGCCCGGGGGTCTCCTCGGGGACGTCCTCGGTGCCCGCGAGCGCGTCGCGGCCGGGGGCGAGGCGCGCGTCGGCGTGCCGGGCGAGCGCGAGCCAGGCGCGGCCGAGACGTTCGGTCGCGCGCGGCACCGTACGGGGCTCGTCCGCGCCGAGTTCGTCGAGCGTCTCCAGGGCGAGGGCGCGCAGGAGAGAGGGGAAGGCGTAGCGGACGGCGCCGCCGTCCTGGCGGGCCTCCAGCAGGTGGGCGCGGGTCAGCTCCTCCGCGAGGCGCTCGGCGGTGGACGTGTCGGTGCCGAGCAGCGCGGCGGCCGTCCACAGCGGGAAGTCCGGCAGCGGGGCGAGCGCGAAGAGCCGGAAGGCCCGGCGTTCCTCCTCGCCGACCTCCTGGCACGCCGTCACCAGGCTGCCGCGCACGTTGAGGTCGCAGAGGGACAGCGCGGCCAGCCGCGTACGCTCGTCGCGCAGCCGCCGCGCCAGGCTCGCGGCCGTCCAGTGCGGGCGGGCCGCGAGCCCCGCGGCGGCCACGCGCAGCGCCAGCGGCAGCCGCCCGCACAGCCGGGCGATCTCGGCGACGGCGGCGGGCTCCTCGCCCATGCGCCTGCCGCCCGCCGCGCACAGCAGGTGCTCGGCGTCACGCGGTTCGAGGACGTCGAGCAGCAGGTGCTGGACGCCGTCGAGGGCGCCCAGCGCCCGCCGCCCCGTCACGATCACGGTGGTGTCCGGCAGCGCGCCGAGCAGGGGCCGCACCTGGTCCTCGGAGACCGCGTCGTCCAGGACGAGCAGGAGCTTGCGGCCCTCCGTCGCCCGGTGCAGCAGGTCCGCCAGCTCGTCGCGCTCGCGGGGCCGCCCGGCGGGCGGGGCGGGGGCGGCGCCGTCGCGGCTCAGCCTGCGCAGCAGCGCCGTCATCGCGCCCTCCGGCGGCACGGCGCGGCCGCCCGCGTCGCGCAGCCGCAGCAGCACGCGCCCGTCCGGGTAGGCGTCGGCGGCCTCGTGCGCCAGCCGTACGGCCAGCGCGGTCTTGCCCGCGCCGGCCCGGCCGGAGACGGCGAGGACCCGGACGCCGCCCCCGGCGGCCTCGGCCAGCATCCGCCCGGCGCTGGCCAGTTCGGTGCCGCGCCCGGTGAAGTCGGAGGCGACGGGCGGCAGCCACAGCACGGGCCCCGCGGCCGTGGGCCGGTCGCCGGGCACCGTCCGTACGGGAACGGGCGCGTGCCCCTCCGCCGCCCCCGCCGAAGACGCGTCCTCGCCGTCCTCCTGCGGGCGCTGCGGCTCCTCGTGCCAGGCCAGCGCGGGGTCGGAGGAGAGGACACGTTCCTGCAGACGCGTGAGGACGGGGCCCGGCTCGACGCCGAGTTCGTCGATCAGCGCGCGCCGCGCCCGCTGGTAGGCGCCGAGCGCGTCGGACTGCCGCCCCGAGCGGTAGAGCGCCACCATCAGGTGCGCGTGCAGCGTCTCCCGCATCGGGTGCTCGTTGGCGAGCGCCATCAGCTCGCCGGTCAGCTCGTGGTGGCGGCCCAGCCACAGGTCGGCGGAGATCCGCTGTTCCAGGACCTCGGTGCGCAGCTCGTCGAGGCGCACGGCGTTGGTCTCCAGGCACGGCCCGTGCGGGATGCCGGAGAGCGCCGCGCCGGTCCACAGGGTCAGCGCGCGGCCCAGCAGCAGCGAGGCGCCCGCGTAGTCCCGCCGCTCGTACGCGGTGCGGCCCTCGGCGCGCAGCGCCTCGAACACGTTGAGGTCCAGCTCGTCCGGGCCGACCTGGAGGAGGTAGCCCGGCGGCTGGGTCACCAGGGGCTGCGCGGGCTCGTCCCCCAGCGCCTTGCGGAGCTGGGAGATGTAGACCTGGAGCGTCGTGGCGGCGGTGCGCGGCGGCTCGGTGCCCCACAGCTCGTCGATCAGCGTATGGGCCGGTACGACGCTGCCGTTCTGCACCAGCAGCGTCGCGAGGACGGCGCGTGGTTTGGCCGCGGACGGCGTACGGGGCGCCATGCTCACGGGACCCAGGACGCGATAACGCACGATGCTCCCCCTCTGCGGTGCGTGCTTGCTGCTCGTGCCACGGACTACCGGCAGTCCTGGAGGACCGTGGCGTGGACGCGGGCCACCGTGCGGTTGCCCTGCGAGAAGTGGAGGCGCCAGTCGCTGGTCGGACGGTCCTCCGCGTCGCGCGCCGGGGCCGGGCCCGCGCCGTCCGCCGGGACGTGGTGCCGCACCTCGCACCACAGCGGGTGGCCCGGTTCGGCGAAGCCCCGGAAGGAGGCGTGCCAGTGCGTCATCAGCGCGTGGCCCGGCGCGAAGCCGTGCCGCTCGGCCGCCGCCACCAGGCACGCCTGCCGCGAGGCCTCCAGGAAGAGCGCGGGCGGCAGTTCGCCGGGGAGCCCCGGCAGGGCCTCCAGCGCGGCGCGCGAGTCGACGGGGAAGACCAGCTCCCCTTCGCCGCCCTCGTCGCCCGCGGTGTCCTCGACGGGCGGGCCCAGCACGACGTTACGGGCCGAGACGCGGCCGACCTGGTGCGGCCCGGGCGCGCCCGGCGACGTGCTGTCGCGCTCGTGCGCGGCGGCCGGGCCGCTGTCGCGGAGCCCGGCGGCGCGGTGGCCCCGGTAGACGCCGGGGGTCGCGAAGACGAGCCGGGCCCGCGCGGTCGCGCAGCGGCGCCCGCCGATGCTCACCACGGCGTCGGCCTCCAGCCCGCGCGGCACGCCCCGCACCACGTCGACGGGGGTCAGCTCCAGTTCGAGGGCGAGCGGGGTGCCCGGCGCCGCGGACGTACGGCGCCACGGCGGGAGGTCGGTCACCGTGGCCCCGCCCTCCGCGATCACCGCGTGGCGCCGCTCCGGGACGCGGAAGTACTGGCGCGCGGCGAACAGGGCCGACTGCCGCAGCGACTCGACGGGCAGCAGCAGGTCGTGGAAGGGCGCCGCGACGTCCGTGAACAGCGGGTGCTCGCCCGGCAGTTCGGCGGAGAACACGAAACGCTGCCGCACCGGCGCCGCCGAGCCGAGGACGAACCCCTCGGGGGTGTCCGGCTGGTAGAGCAGATGGTGCGGGCCGAGGAACGTGCCGTGCGAGGGCGAGGGCGCGGGTGCCGGTGCCGCCGGTGGCGTGGACACACTCTCCATGAGGATCCTCTGAGGTGTATCGGACGGTTGCTCTGGACCGGGTCACGGTCGCCCCCGCCGCTTGAGAAACGAAGGAGAACCGGGAGAGGGCACAAGGAAGACCTCAGGTGGGCCGCACCACCGGCTCTTGAGGCCTGCTCCATACGCTCCGGGCGACTGATCGGGACGGCGGCGTCAGGAGCACCCTGTGGCAGCACTCATCGAGGACTTCGCGCTGGTGGGGGACATGCGGACGGCCGCGCTCGTCTCCCGGTACGGCTCGGTGGACTGGCTCTGTCTGCCGCGCTTCGACTCCCCGGCGGTCTTCGCCGGGCTGCTCGGCGCCGACGAGCACGGCTCGTGGCGGCTCGCGCCCGCCGCGTGCGTCGCGGGCCGCAGGCCGGCCGCGCGCCGCCGCTACCGGGGCGACTCGCTGGTGCTGGAGCAGGAGTGGGACACCCCCGAGGGCAGCGTGCGGGTCACCGACTTCATGCCCCCGCGCGGCCGTTCGGGCTCGCCGGACGGCGCGCCGTGCGTGGTGCGCGTCGTCGACGGCCTGTCGGGCACCGTGCGGATGCGCTCGGTGCTGGAGACGCGGTTCAGCTACGGCCGTATCGTCCCGTGGGTGCGCCGCGAGAGCCACGCGGGCCACCGCCGGCCCGACCGGGTGGTGGCCGTGGCCGGGCCCGACTCGCTGTGGCTGGACACCGAGGCGGGCACGGAGACGTACGGCAGCGACCTGACGACGTACGCGGACTTCACCGTCTCCGCGGGTCAGCGCACCGCACTGACGCTGACCTGGCAGGCCTCGCATCTGCGCCCGCCGCCCCGCCCGGACGCCGAGGCGCTGCTGCGCGACACCGAGCGGTTCTGGGACGACTGGACGAACCGCTGCACGTACAACGGCCCGTGGCGCGGGGCGGTGATGCGCTCGCTGATCACGCTGAAGGCGCTCACGTACGCGCCGACCGGCGGCATCGTCGCGGCGCCGACGACCTCGCTGCCCGAGGAGATCGGCGGCGTCCGCAACTGGGACTACCGCTTCACCTGGCTGCGGGACGCCGCGATCACCCTCGCCTCGCTGCTGCGCACCGGCTACCACGAGGAGGCCCGCGCCTGGCGCGAGTGGCTGCTGCGCGCGGTCGCGGGCGACGCGCGGAACCTCCAGATCATGTACGGGGTCGCGGGCGAGCGGGAGCTGGCGGAGAGCGAGCTGCCGTGGCTGCCGGGGTACGAGAACTCGCGCCCCGTCCGCATCGGCAACGGCGCGGCGGGCCAGCTCCAGCTCGATGTGTACGGGGAGGTCGTGGACGCCCTCTACCTGGGCCAGACCTCGGGTCTGGCCGGGGACGACGACAGCCACATCCTCCAGATGAAGCTCATGAACTACCTGGAGTCCAACTGGCAGGAGCCCGACGAGGGCATCTGGGAAGTGCGCGGGCCCCGGCGGCACTTCACCCACTCCAAGGTGATGACATGGGTCGCCGCCGACCGCACCGTGCGGCGGCTCAGCAGGCTGCCTGGCGAGCCGCCGGTGGCGCGCTGGCGGGCGCTGCGCGACGAGGTGCACCGGGAGGTGTGCGCCAAGGGATACGACGCGGACCGCAACACGTTCACGCAGTCCTACGGCTCGCGCGAGCTGGACGCCTCGCTGCTGCTGATCCCGCAGGTCGGCTTCCTGCCGCCGCACGACCCGCGCGTCGTCGGGACGGTCGAGGCCGTGCAGCGCGAGCTGAACGACGACGGCTTCGTGCGCCGCTATCCGGTGGAGCAGGACGGCCCGCCCGGCGAGAGGGCCGTCAGCGGCGACGGGCTGCCCGGCGGCGAGGGCGTCTTCCTGGCCTGCTCGTTCTGGCTGGCGCACGACCTCGCGCTGATCGGGCGGCGCGCGGAGGGCCGCCGCTTGTTCGAGCGGCTGCTCGCGCTCCGCAACGACGTGGGGCTGCTCGCCGAGGAGTGGGACACCGGGCACGGCCGCCAGGTCGGCAACTTCCCGCAGGCGTTCAGCCACGTCCCCCTGATCGACGCCGCACTGCGGCTCGGCTGAAGGTCTCAGGGGGAACATCCACACGCATTAAAGGCGGACTTGAGGGAGTGGGGTCACCCTCTGGCCAGAGATGATGAGTCACACGTCGTCGTGGCTATGGGGGCGAAGATGGCTGGGCCGAGGAACTTCACCGAGCTCGCGGTGCTGAGGACGGCGGAACTCTCCGACAGGGACGCGTACACGTTCGTCCACGTGGAGGCCGACGAGACCCTGTCGGCCTCCTCTCTCACCTACGGCGAGCTGGGCGAACGGGCCACGCGGCTCGCCTCCTGGCTCCAGGAGCGCGGCTGCCACGGGCAGCGCGTGCTGATCCTCCACACCGACGGGCGGGAGTTCGTCAGCAGCTTCCTCGGCTGCCTCCTCGCCGGGGCCGTCGCCGTCCCCGCGCCGCCGCCCGACGGGGCGCGGCCGAATGTCGAGCGGGTGGCCAACATCGTCCGCGACGCCTCCGTCAGCTATCTCCTCACCGACGCCGCGAACGCCTCGTCCGTCTCGCAGCTCCTCGCCAACATCGGCCACTCCGAGGTCACCTGCCTGGCCACCGACCGCACCCGGGTCGGCGCCCCGGCCGCCTGGCGGGACCCGGGGCTGCTCCCGGACGACGTGGCCTACCTCCAGTACACCTCCGGCTCGGTGAGCGAGCCCAAGGGCGTGATGGTCACCCACCGCAACCTCCTCGCCAACCAGGAGGCCATCCGGCGGGCGCTGCGCACGGGCCCCGGGACCCGCGTCGGCGGCTGGCTCCCGTTCCACCACGACATGGGCCTCGTCGGCCAGTTGCTGCACCCGCTGTGGCTGGGCGGCACCGGCGTCGTGATGCCCCCGGCCGCGTTCGTACGGAAGCCGGTCCGCTGGCTGCGCATGATCGACCAGTACGGGATCACCGCGGGCGGCGGCCCCAACCTCGGCTACGAGCTGTGCGTGCGCCGCGTCCGCGAGGAGCAGACCGAGGGCCTGGACCTGTCGCGCTGGGAGACCGCGGTCAACGGCGCCGAGCCGGTGCGGGCGGCGACCATGGACGCCTTCGCGGAGAAATTCGCTCCCGCGGGTTTCCGCCGCGAGGCCTTCTACCCCTGCTACGGGCTGGCCGAGGGCACCCTCCTCGTCACCGGCGGCACGCCCGCGCGGCACGCCGGGCGGCGCACCGTGGACGCCCGGAACCTGGAGCACCACCGGCTGACCGAGCCGCGCGACGACCGGCCCGCGCGCACCCTGGTGAGCTGCGGGCTGCCCCGCGACTGCGAGGTCCGCGTCGTCGACCCCGAGAGCCACGCGCACCTGCCCGACGGGCAGGTGGGGGAGGTGTGGCTGCGCGGCGAGAGCGTCGCGCACGGCTACTGGAACCGGCCGCTGGAGAACGCCCGCGACTTCCGCGCCACCACGAGCGACGGCTCCGGCGGCTTCCTGCGCACCGGGGACCTCGGCGTGATGGACGGCGGCGAACTCCTGCTGACCGGGCGGCTGAAGGACGTGATGATCGTCGCGGGCCGGAACCTGTATCCGCAGGACATCGAGCGCAGCGTGCAGCGGGTGAGCGCGCTGTTCGGCTCCAGCGCCGCGTTCTCCGTGGAGTCCGGCGGCGGCTCCGACCACGTGGTCGTCGTCCAGGAGGTGCGCACGGGCCGGGACTTCGACGCGGAGCTGACCTCGCTGGCGGCGGCGGTCCAGAAGTGCGTGGTCAAGGAGTTCGAGGTGGCCGCCGAGAACGTGCTGCTGGTGCGGCCCGGCACCGTGCGCCGCACCACCAGCGGCAAGCTCCAGCGCACCGCGATGCGGCGGCTCTTCCTCGACGGGCAGATCAGCCCCCTGCACGAGGTCGTCGCGCCGGAGGTGCGGGCGCTCGTCTCCGTCGACGGCGGCCGCTCGGGCGGCGCCGAGGACGGGCCGTACGGCGGCGAACGGTACGCCGACGTCCCGTACGCGGACGACGGGCGGCGCTGACGATGACACAGCGGCGCGTGCACACGGTCGTGGCCGGGATCGCCGGGCGGAGCCCCGAGGAGCTGGACGCCTCGCAGCGGCTCTACGAGGACCTCGGCTTCGACTCGGTGATGATGCTGGAGCTGAAGAACCGGCTGGAGGACGACTTCCCCGCGCTCCGTGAGGTGTCCCTGCCCGAGATGCTGCCCAGCATGGCCGACGTGGCCTCCCTCGCCGCGTACGTACGGGAGTGCACGGGACCGGACGGCGGCGACCGGCCGGGGCCCGTCTGATGCGGGACACGGCGGAGCCGGGGCCCGCCGCGTTCGCCGGGCCCCTCCGGGCCGCGGGGCCCACCGCTTCGTGGACGGCGGTGCGGCGCGCGGTGGGCACGCACGGCAGCGTCCTCGTCCACGCCCGGCTCGCCGACTGGGCGCCGCCTGACCCGGAGGCGCCGGAGCTGGCCCGGCTGCTGGGCCGCGACCACGCGCGCTGCCGGGAGCTGACGCACCGCGGGATCAAGAGCCGGTTCGTCGCCTCCCGGCTGCTGCTCAAGCACGTCGCGGGCGCGGTCGCCGGACTCCCGCCCGAGGCCGTCGAGCTGGGCTACCGGCCCGGCGGACGCCCGTACCTGCGCGGTCTCGCGCCGCTCGACATCAGCCTCAGCCACACCGAGGACCTGCTGCTCGTCGGGCTGACCCGGCGCGGCTGGATCGGGGTGGACGCGGAGGCCAGGGACCGGCCGATGCTGGGCCTCGGCACCGATGTGCAGGTGTGCACCCCGCACGAGCTGCGGATGCTCGCGGCGATGGCCGAGGAGCGGCGCAACGGGGCGCTGGTGCGGCTGTGGACGCTGAAGGAGGCGTACAGCAAGGCGATCGGGCAGGGCATGCGGTTCCGCTTCACCGGGTTCGGCTTCGGCCCGGAGGACCGCAACGTCTCCGTGCTCCGGCCCGACGGGACCGAGGGGCGGGGCGAGGAGTGGATGTTCCACACCTGCGTGGTGGACCGGGCCTACACGGTCAGCGTCGCGCTGTTCGAGGCGGGGACCGGTGGACCGCGCGGGGCGTGAGGTCCGTGCGGAGCGTACGGGGCGTGCGGGGCGGGACGGGAGGCATCCGCCCCGTCCCGTACACCCACAGCGCTGCTTTGGCCTGGGGTTGCGCTCATGCTCCTGTCCGGGGCGACGGAGGGGCGGTATCGTCGCTTTCCGAAGCAGCGGCCGGAGGGCGAGGCCGGGAGGCCGCTGGCGGGCCGAGTGCCGCGGGGGAACTCGACGATGATCAGTGTGGTGCTGGCCGAGGACATGCACATGGTCCGCGGGGCGCTCGTCGCCCTGCTCGGCATCGAGACCGACATCGACATCGTCGCCGAGGTCGACTCGGGGAACGACATCCTGCCCACCGTCCTCGCGCACCGCCCCGATGTCGCCGTCATCGACATCGACCTGCCCGGCATGGACGGCCTCACCGCCGCCGCCGAGGTGCACGAGAAGCTGCCCTCGTGCCGGACGCTGATCCTCACCAGCCTCGGCCAGCCCGGCAATCTGCGCCGCGCCCTGGAGGCCAAGGTCTCCGGCTTCCTGCTCAAGGACGCCCCGCCGAGCAAGCTGTCGGACGCGATCCGCCGCATCCACTCCGGCGAGCGGGTCATCGACCCCGAACTCGCCCTGGGCGCCTGGTCGGCGCGCGAGAACCCGCTGACGGCGCGCGAGACGGAGGTGCTGCGGCTCGCCGCCGAGGGCGCCGAGGCCGCCGACATCGCGGGCCGCCTCTTCCTCTCGATCGGCACGGTGCGCAACTACCTGACGACGATCGTGATCAAGCTCAGCGCCCGGAACCGGGTGGACGCCATCCGCATCGCCCGGGAGCAGGGCTGGCTGTGACCCAGCCCGGACCGCTCTGCCCGGACCGCCCCGCCCTGCCCCCGGCCCGGACCGAGAAGGTCAGGCCGTGTGGGGCAGCGCCTCCAGCGTCCCGTCCCCGGCTCCGTCCGTGTCCCCGTCGGCGTCCCGCGCCTCCTCGCGCCCGGGGTCGAGCGGGACCACGGCCTCCAGGTGGAAGCGGCCGTCCTCGCGTACGCGGGCCGTCAGCGTCCCGCCGATGGCCGCGACGCGGACGCTGAGGTTGCTGATCCCGTTGCCCCCGTTCCCGTCCAGGGACGGGCCGGGCTCCGTGACCCCGTCGTTGACGAGCCGCAGCACGGCGGCGCCGTCCAGCACGGTCACCGTGATCCCACACCGGCGGACCTTGCTGTGCCGCAGCACATTGGTGATGCCCTCGCGCAGCACCGTCGCCAGCACCGTGCCCACCGGGTCCGGGATGCCCTCCAGCGAGGTCTCGACCTCCGCCTCGATCCCCGCCGCCTCGAACACCGAGAGGGACGAGGAGACCTCGGCCGGCAGCGAGATGCTCCGGTAGTCGCGGGCCACGGCCCGTACGTCGGACAGGGCCTGCCGGGAGACCTCCAGAACCGAGGTCACCTCCCGCTTGGCCCGCGCCGGGTCGGTGTCCACCAGCCGGTGCGCCAGCTCGCTGCGCAGCGTGATCGCGGAGAGGCTGTAGCCCAGCAGGTCGTGCAGGTCCCGCGCGAAGCGCAGCCGTTCCTGCTCGACCGCGAGCCGGGCGATCTCCTCCTGCGCGGCCCGCAGCCGGATCACCATCTGGGACAGCAGCGTCAGCCCGACGACCACGGCGGCCGTCGTCATGCTCGAAACGCCCAGGTACAGCCCCTCGTTCATGGCGAAGCCGAGGGAGACGGCGAGCGCGAAGACGCTGCCGCAGACCGCGCCCGCCAGCACCCACGACAGCGGGCTGCGGAGGGTGAGCAGCACCGAGCCGGCCAGCAGCCCCGGCAGGCTCACCCAGGACTTGCCGAGCAGCAGCACGGGCGCGTAGACGAGCACCGCCTGCGCGCCCAGCACTCCGTACAGCCAGCGCTGTGGCAGCCGTTCGCGTCGGGGCGCCGAGCGGACGACCTGGGCGACGAACAGCCCGAGGATCGCGATCGAGCCCAGGCCCACCTTCGCCCAGGAGTCCCCGATGTAGACCAGGTGCAGCGACGCGGAGAAGAAGAACCCGCAGAGGACCACCACGAGCAGCACGTAGGCGATACGGACCGCCGAACGGGCCTCGTTCCCCTGGAGGCCCGGCGAGGACACCTCGGACGGAGCGAAACTGAGCCGTCGCGCTTCTGGTTCCCGGTGGGTCTTCACGCCACTGCTTCTCCCCGTCGCGCCCCTCGCCTTGGCGGGATATTAAGCGTGCCGTCGCCGCACGAGAGCCCCATAACTAGACAAAGACGGGTATGGGATTGAGTCGCTCGTACGGGGTCGGCTCCGGCTGCCGCCCCAGCCGTACGGGTACGTCGTACAGCCGCCCGGGGGCGAACCGCGCCCAGAAGTGCCGCAGTCCCGGCACCAGCACCTTCACGGCGGGGATGCCGAGATCGGGCCGGGTCTGGTCCAGGACGAGCAGCTCCATGCCGTGCTCCCGGACGAGGCGCTCGGCGGCGTGCACGTCGTCGAGCAGGTCCTCGCGCGGCCGGTAGCCGAAGTCCGCGGCGCGCACCGGCGCCGCTCCCGGGTCCGGCGACAGGTAGGGCTGGCCCTCCACCGTCACCCGGCGGCACCACTCCAGCAGCGAGCGGTCCTGGACGGGCGGGCCGCCCGTGACCGCGGGCAGGAACTGGTTCATCTCCGTCACCGCGCGGCGCAGCGCGATCCCGGGGTCGAAGTGGCAGCCGAAGCCGAACAGCACGTCCTCGCGCGGCCCGTCCGTCCGCCGCGAGAGCGCGGCGACCGCCGGGATGCCCAGGTCCGTCGTCAGGTCCAGGGCCCACAGTTCGCGGCCCAGCTCCTGGTAGGCGGCGCGCATCCGGTCCACGCCGGAGTCGCCGAACGAGTCGAGGTCCAGCGTTGCCTGCCGGGTGCGGTTGTACCACCACAGGGCCACCGCGTCCCGCTCCACGAGTTCGAGGAACCCCTGGAGCACGGCGTCCTCCAGGCTGCTGCCCGCCGCGTTCCCGTTGGAGTCGGCCCGCACGTACGGCGTCCGTGCCTGCTCCCTCGTACAGAAGTAGAGCATCGCCGTCGGCAGGAGGCGGTGCCTGCCCTGCGTGAGGGACCATACGGGCGTCCAGTCGAGCGCCGCACGGGAGTCGAACGGCTCGCACACGTACTGGAACTCGGGCTGGGCGGCGTTCCACGCGCGTCGCCCGGCGAACTGCCGCTGGTGGTAGAGCTGGCAGTCGTTCGGGTGGACCGCGTCCTCGCCCAGCTCCGCGAGGCTGCCGCGCACCCGGGGCTCGTCCCCGTGGAGCGTGGCCGAATATCGCTCCAGCGCCTCGCAGAGGGCCCCGACCTTGGCGTCCAATTCGGTCACGCCCTTGCCGCCGCTCTGCGAGCGGAGCCCCGCGCGGAACGCGGTGAGGCCGCCGCCCGCCAGGGCCGGATTGCTGCCCGACACATAGGCGTTGAACGCCTCGGGGCAGCGCGGGTCGCGCCGCAGCGTGCGCACCACGCCGGTCACGTCGCCCACCAGGTGCTCGTAGCGCTCCAGGACCTGCCGCGCGTCCATGGCCCGGTGGCCGCCGCCCGACACCGAGCGCTTCGGCCGCGAGGCGAGCGCCACGGGGCGCCGCACCCGCGCGCTCACCAGCTCCGGGTCGCCGCACGCGGCGCACTGGGGTCTGCGTTCCAGCCGGTGGTGCCGCGACTCCAGCCGCAGGGCGTCCAGCGCCCACACCGCCGACTGGCTCTCGTGCCGGAATCCGGTCAGCCACTTCTCGGCCTGGAGCGCCACCAGCCGCAGCGCCGTGCCGAGGCTCGCCGCCGTCGCCGCGCGCGGCGGCACCAGCGGGGCCCGCAGGCCCAGCGCCTCGCCGAGATACAGCTCCGGCTGCCGGTGCTGGCGCAGCCGGTGCGCCAGACAGTGCCAGCAGGCCCCCGCGCCCGGCTGGAACACGGGGCCGATCCAGGGCGTGACCCCCGACGGCTTGGCGAGCAGCCAGGGCCGCCCGGCGGCGCGCTGCGCGGCGTCCACGGCCGCGAGCCCGTCGCTCAGATAGTCCTCGCAGAGCACGACGGTCAGCTCCGGGAGGGCGGCGCGGGCCGTGCTGTCCGTGCCCGCGTTCTCCGTGGTGCGGCCGTCCGGTCCATGGTTGTCCGGGCTCCCGTCCGTCCCCGCCGCCCCTTCCGGCGCCCGGTCCGCTATCCGTACGGCGATCCCCGACGCCCGCAGCGCCTCGGCCGCCTCGTCGGCGGCGTCCGTGCCCGGCAGTGCCAGCAGCCGGACGCCGCCCGCGGCGAGCCGGCCCTCGGCCTGCTCGCCCTCCAGCCCGGCGGCCTCCCAGAACGCCGCGGGGGCGTTCCGGGCGCCGGGGCGCGCCGGGGGTCCCGAGCGGCCGACGAGGCCGGCCCGCGTCAGGGCGCCCAGCACGCCGCCGAGCCGTGCCGGGGTCAGCGTCCCCCTGGTCTCCCGCACCAGCGCGGGGAGATCACGGCTGCCGTCGAGCAGGGGCGCCAGTACGGCGACGGCGTCGCCTTCCAGCGCCGTCACGCCCTGCTCGGAGACCAGATAGGTGGCGTCCCCCGGTACGACCGCCGGGGTGAGGTGACGCTTGAACCCCACCCCGGCGCATCCGTGGTCGAGCGTGTTCACCGCGACCCCGGCTCCACGCGGCACCCGCCGCAGCCGGAGATCGGCACCAGCGCCGGAACGAGTTCGCGCCGGTCCAGACTGGTGATCGTCACCTCGGACCCCAGGTCGGCGGGGAGCGCCGGGATCGGGTCCCCCTCCTCCGCGTGGATGCCGAACTCCGCGAGGACGCCGTACGGTTCGACCGCGTACCGGGTCGCCAGGACCGGGTCGAGGTGGCACCGCGCGGCCAGCTCCGCGAACCGCCAGTCCGTCGAAAGCGCGTGACCTGTCATCGTGCATCTCCCGTCATATGGGATGGCCGTGTTCTCGGTGGGGGGCGATTTCGGTGGGGAGTGGCCCGAACGAGGGGGTCTGCTGCGCAAGCAAAGTGTGGGCACGGACCGGGGCGGGGGAGTAGTGGCGCCGTCACGAACCTGGATGTGAAGAATTCACGGTCGGCTCCGGCGCACGTTCAGGCGCATGATCGTGAGTTCCTCACTGGCCCCGTGAGAGGCGGGGTGGAAGTCTCCCAAGCGGGTTTCTTCTCTGACAGGAGGCGCCGGATGCTCATCAGAGTGCTGGGAACTCTGCACGCCGAGACGGCGGGTGTGCCGATCGTGCCGAGCGCGGCCAAGCCCCGGCAGATCCTGGCGCTGCTCGCGCTCAACGGGCGCCGGATCGTGCCGGTGCCCGACCTGATGGAAGAGGTCTGGGGCAGCGATCCGCCCCGGAGCGCGACCACCACCATCCAGACGTACATCCTCCAGCTCCGCCGCAGGCTCCGCCTCGCGCTGGACGACGGCCCCGGGCCCCGCGACAAGGAGCTGCTCGCCACGCGGCACGGCGGCTACCTGCTGGACGTGGACAGGTCCGACGTCGACGCGCTGGAGTTCGACCGCCTGGCCCACCGGGGCCACGCGGCCTACGAGACGGGCGACATGGCGGGCGCCTCCGGGCTGCTCTCCTCGGCCCTGGCGCTGTGGCGCGGCCCCGCGCTCGCGGACCTGCCGCACGGACGGCACCTGGCCATCGAGGTGACGCGGCTGGAGGAGGGCAGGCTCGGCGCGCTGGAGCGCCGCATCGCCGCCGACCTGCGGCTCGGCCGCCACAACGAGGTGCTGGGCGAGCTGTGCGCGCTGCGCGGGCGCTATCCCCTGTACGAGAACCTGCACGCGCTCCTCATGATCGCCCTGTACCAGGACGGCCGTTCCTCGGACGCGCTGATCGCGTTCAAGCGGCTGCGCGGCACGCTCGTCGAGGAGCTGGGGCTGGAACCCTCCCCGCACCTCGCCCGGCTGCACCGGGCGATCCTGCGCGGCGAGAACGCCCTGGACGTGTGGAGCGGACCCGCGGCGGAGCGCGTACCGGGGCCGGCGGCGGCGCCCGTGGCGGAGTCCGCCGCGGCGCCCGCGGGGGCGCCCTCCACGTGACCTCGACCGGTCGTCCAGCACGTGTCGTGAGCATCGGGCCCCCGACATCGGAAAACCGAAGGGAGTCGGGAATGGACATCAGCGTGCTGGGACCGTGCAGGGTCGTGCAGTCGGGCGTCTCGGTCGTCCCCACCGCGGTCAAGCCCCGCAAGGTCCTCGCCCTCCTCGCGATGCACCCCGACCAAGTGGTCTCGGTCGCCTCGCTGGTGGAGGAGCTGTGGGGGGAGTCCCCGCCGCGCAGCGTGCAGACGACACTCCAGACGTACGTCCTGCAACTGCGCAACCTCATCGAGGAGGTCCTCGGCGAACGGCCCCCCGCCGACCTGCCGCACGGCGCCAAGAGCGTCCTGGTCACCGAGCCCGGCGGCTACCTGCTGGACACCCAGGGCGGCAGGATCGACGTGTCCGAGTTCGAGAGGCTGTCCGGAGCGGGCCACCGGGCCCTGGAGGCCGGGGACTTGGTGGGTGCCTCGGCCTCCTTCCGCTCCGCCCTCGACCTGTGGCGCGGCCCCGCGCTCGTCGACGTGCAGTGCGGGCCGCTGCTGGAGATCGAGGCGACCCGCCTGGAGGAGTCCCGCCTCGGGATCCTCAACCAGCGCATCGACGTGGACCTCTCGCTGGGCCGCCACCACGAGCTGGTCGGCGAGCTGTCCGGGCTCGCCGCGCAGCACCCGCTGCACGAGGGGCTCCAGGCCCAGCTCATGCTGGCCCTGTACCGCTCGGGCAGGCGGGGCAGCGCCCTGGAGGTCTACCAGCGGCTGCGCGGCGTCCTCTCCCGCGAGCTGGGCCTCGACCCCTCGCCCGACCTCCAGCGGCTCCAGTGCGCGGTGCTCGACTCCTCCGACGAACTGGCCCTCCCCCTGCCGCCGTTCACCGACGGCGCGCTCACCGGGAGCGGCGGGCTGCTCCGCGCGCTCCAGGGGCGCTGACGCCGGTCCCCGCGGAGCGGCCCGGCGCCGCGTCGGCCAGCACCGCGTTGTGCGCCGGCACCGCGTTGTGCCCGGCGGGCGCGGGGGAGCCGGGCAGCGCGTACCGCCCCCAGCAGCCGCCGGGCCGCCCCCCGAAGAGCATCGGCCCGAAGACGGGCGTCACCGGGGCGGTCCACACCGTCTCGCCGTCCGTCAGCTCCAGGGGGCAGGACAGCGGCTCCACGTACTCCTGCACCACCCCGTCGCCCCGCCGGAAGGCGTCCTCCACGGCCCGCCGCCACCGCGCCTCGTCCGTACGGCGCCCCACCAGCACGTGACCGGCGTCCCGGACGGCGCTCTTGAGGACGTACGCCTCACGGTCGGCCAGCACCGCGTCCGGCAGCTCCCGCTCGCCGTCCCGCCACGGCGTACGGCCCGCGAGGGTCGGCCGCGTCCACGGCAGCCAGCGGTCCGTCAGCTCCCGCTCGCCGCGCGTCATCCAGGGCAGCCCCGCCGAGACGAGGGCCAGCACCCGCCGGTCGGCCAGCAGTCCGCCGCTCTGCGGCGGCAGCAGGAGCAGCCCCGCGCGCTGCGCGTCCCGTACGGGCCCCGTGTCCAGCCCGGCGCGGGCCCAGGCCGTGGGCGAGAAGCGGCACAGCCCCAGCGGGTAGCGCAGCCGCGCCGGGCGGCCCAGCGCCTCGGGCAGCGCGCCGGGTTCGAAGAAGTCCGCGGCGAAGCCCCGCTCCCGGAACCCCGCCACCTCGCGCTCCGCGTACCGCGCCCCGGCCTTCGGGTTTTCCCCGGCGTCGGCGTGCGGGTCCAGGTCCTCCGCGCGCCCGAGGACGGCCACCGCGCGCGGCAGCCGGCGCCGCGCGCAGACCTCGGCGAACGCCTCAGCGCGCGTCGCCAGCGGATCGTGCCCGGCGAACGGCGGCCCGTCCCCCGCGCCGTACACCCGCCCCCATACCCGGGCGAGGCCGCTGGTCTCCACGGCCCCGGGGAACGCGCCGCCCACGTGGAAGTCGAGCAGCCTGGGGCCGTCCGCGCCGACCACGACGTCGGCCCGCGCCATCAGGGAGCAGTAGCCGGTCTCCGTGTTGTCCATGCCGGACAGCAGCGGATGGTCCTCGCTCCTGGCGCCCAGCGCCGCCAGCCGCGCGGGCCAGCTCGTGCCCCGCGCGAGCGCGGCCCGGCGCAGCAGGGCGAGGACGAGGCGGCTGATGCCGAACAGCTCGTCGTAGGAGCGGCGGGGCAGCACGAACGGCCGCGCGGGCAGCGCGGATCCGCCGGTCCCCGGCACCTCCTCGCGCAGCAGCGCGGCGATCTCGCCGGGCGGGCGGCGGCGCGGCGGCTCCGGGCGCGTGTCCGTACGGCCCGGGGCCGGGGCGTGGAAGAACGGCGCGGGGCCCGGCTCCGTCATGGCCGCTCCTCCTCCAGCGCCTCGGCGACGACGACGTCCAGCTCGTCGACGGAATCGGCGTACCGCATCAGCGGACCGGGCAGCGGCGCCCCGTCCCGCGCGGTCCAGTTGCCGGTGCCGTGCACCAGCACCTCGGTCTCCCCGCCGGGCACCCCCGGCCCGAGCAGCCCCCTGTCGAGGGCGTCCAGCACGCCCGTCAGCGTCATCACCAGCGCCCACTCGCGCAACCGCCCGGGCCCCTCCGGCAGCGCGACGCCCGCCGCGCGCAGCAGCGCGCGGACGGTGGGGTAGCGGGCCAGGCACTCGTACGAGGAGACCACCGAGCCGCCCCCGCCGCCCGCGCGGACCATCGCGGCGACCTCGCCGGCGGTGCGCGGGGCGCGGGAGTAGAACGACGGCTCCAGCACCTCGTCCGGGCTGTGCGCCGCGTACGGGAAGCGCGGGTCGGAGGACTGGAGATGCAGCCGCCGCGCCGCGTCGTACGCGTAGGGCGGCATCGGCGCGCGGGAGAACGCGCCGAAGTGCAGCCGCAGCACCAGGTCCGGGGTGTTGAGGTGCTGGACGAGGTGGTAGCGCGGGGCCGGGCGCGTCCCCGGGGCGCCGGGGAGCAGCAGCGTGCCGTCGCGGTGCCCCAGCAGCCCGGCCCCGGTGTCGACGGCCTGCGCGTGCACCCGCCCGCCGGGCGGCGGCGGGGCCATCAGGTCCCGCTCCAGCAGCGCCCGTACGGCACCGGCGGCCCGGTCGCCTGCGAGCCCCGTCGTCAGCCACAGGGAGCGGCCGTACTTCCGGTGCAGCACCTCGGCCCGCTCCCGGTGGTACGCCCGCGCGAGTCCGCGTACGCCCTCGGGGTCCGAACCATGGTGCACGACGACCGGGTTGCGCCGCCGCAGGCCCGGCAGCCCGGCCAGCTCGGAGTCCCGCAGCTTCCCGCGCGAGCGCGCGGGCACCAGGCACACCACCCCCAGCCCGTCCGGTTCGGCGAGGCCGTGGGCGTAGGCGCGCAGCACCGCGTCCCGCAGCGCCGTCGCGGCGTTGCCCGAGGACGGCGCGAGCAGCGTGACGGGCCCGCCCCCGGCGCGCAGGTGCGCGACGGCGCGGGCGACGGTCACCAGCGCGCCCATGCTCGCCGCCGTCGGCGCGGCCGGGTTGCGGCACAGGTCCAGCAGCCGCAGCCGCGCCCCGTGGTGGTCGGGCAGCGGCAGCACGGCTGCCCCGGCGGCGGACAGATAGCCGCGCAGCGCGTCGTCCAGGGGCGGCAGCCCGCCGCCGGGGAACGCCTCGCGCACGGTGTCCCAGTGGGCGGCCAGGGCGGGAACCGGCGCCCGCGCGATGTCGGTGGCGCCCGTGGCGCTCGTGCTGCCGGTGCCGCTGGTGCCGCCCGTGCCGCCGGTGGTGCCCGTGGCGCCCGTGGTGGCGGCGGTGCCGGTGCCGCCGGTCGTCTCGGCGAGGTTCATGCGCGCTCTCCCGGGTCCGGGACCGCGGCGGCCTGGCCCGCGGCGGCCCCCGTGCGAGCCGTCCTCGACCGGCGGTCATGCGTGCTCCGAGAGTTCCGCGACATGCTCTGCTCGGCGCCTGTACGACTGCGACCGTTCACGGCGCACGGGTTCATTTCCCGATTTCTAGCCTGGCGGTCTCAAAGGCAGGTCGAGGCCGCCGGGGAGCCGCCGAGGACCGGAGGGGACGCCCGATGAACCAGCCGTTCATGCCCGTGCTGGAGTCCTTCACCCGCGACTGGCCCGACCTCGGCGCCGCGTACGGGACGGCCACCGGCGCGGCGGGCGCGCTGCTCCGGCACGACGACGCGGTGCTGCCCGTGCTCACGCGCCTCGCCACCCACCGCACCGCGCGCGACGAACTCCTGCGCGCCGTCGCGACGCTGGCGGGCGCGCCCCGCGAACTCGCCCGTCACGGACCGCCCCAGCTCGGCCGCGTCGCCGCGCTCCTGCCGCCGCACAACCTGCTGCTCTCCTTCGTCGTCCACGGACTGGTCCCCGCGCTCTATGCCGACGAGGTCGTCCTCCGCCCCACCGAACGCACCCAGCACACCGCCAACGCCCTCCACAAGGCCCTCACCAAGCACCTCGACCCCGCGCTGATGGAGCGGGTCCAGCTCACGGACGCCACGCCGGAGGAGTTCGCGCCCGTCTGCGCCGAGGCCGACGCCGTCGTCTGCTGGGCCGGACCCGACGGGGCCCGCGCCACGATGACCGCGATCGGGGAACGCCCCCTCTTCCTCGCCCTCGGCCCGGCGCCCGACCCGCTGGTGATCGGCCCCCGCACCGATCCGGCCGCCGCCTGCCGCGCGGTGCTCCGCGCCCGGCTGCACAACTCGGGCCAGGACCGGCTCTGCCCCGACGTGGTCTTCGTCCACCGGCTGCGCCTCGACGCGCTCGTGGAGCGGCTGCGCGCCGAACTGTCGGTGCTCACCGTGGGCGTACGGACCTGGCCCGACACCGTGCTGACCTCGATGATCTACATCGAGGCCGTGGAGCGCACCGCCCGCTTCCTGGAGGAGAACGCCGCGCACGTCGTGACGGGCGGCACCGCCGACCCCGACCGGATGCTGGTCGAGCCGACGCTGCTGGTCCTCCCCGAGAGCCCCGCCTTCCACCCGCCCGAACTCCTCGCCCCCGTCTTCTGCCTGGTGCCCTACGACGACCCGGCGCTGATCCGCGAGTGGGCGCGGGCCCCGGAGGAGCTGGACCGGGGCCGGTACGCCTCGGTGCTCGGCGAGCCCCGGCTGACCGGCGAGACCCTCGGCACCGCGGCCCTGCTGCGCAACACCACCGCGCACGACGCCGAGGACGGCAACCGGCCGTTCGGCGGCTTCGGCCCGCACGCCGGCGGGGTCCGCCACGACGGGCGGCTGCTCGGCAGGCCCCTGCTGCTCTCCCAGGAGGCCGCGCTGCGCCGCCCCGTCATCACCGGCCCCCTCCGCTGACCTGCCGCGCGCCCCGCCGCTGGAGCCAGGGTCGAGCGGGGCTCCAGCGCGCCTTGGCACGGTGGTACGGGCAGGATCACTCCCCCGCGAAGGAGGCCGACGGTGGCGTACCGAACGCTCATAGTGGCGCGCATGGAACCGGGGAAGGCCGACACCATCGCCCGGATCTTCGAGGAGTCGGACGCGGGCGAACTGCCCCTCATGGCCGGGGTGTCCCACCGGACCCTCTTCACCTTCCACGACCTGTACTTCCACCTCGCCGAGACCGAGCGCGACGTGGCCCCCGAGCTGTACCACGCCCGCAGCCACCCGCTCGTCGAGGACCTCAACACCCGCCTCAACCAGTGCCTGTCGCCCTACGACCCGCACTGGAAGGAGCCGAAGGACGCGCTGGCCGAGCCCTTCTACGTCTGGTCGAAGGAGAGGGGCCGGGTCAGGTGAGCGAGGTACGGGTGCTGGTGCACCAGGCCGTCCACGACGACCAGCAGCTCCAGGCCGTCCGCGAGGCGTACCGGGTGGTGAGCAAGCGGATGGCCGAGGTCCCCGGGATGCTCGGCAGCGCGCTGCTGCGCTCGCCCGACGACCCCACCTCGCTGATCGTCATGAGCAGATGGACCGACCTGGAGGCGTTCCGGAGCTGGGAGCGCAGCCCCGGGCACCGCGAGGACACGGCCCCGCTGCGCCCGTACCGCGACCTGCGCTACGCGGTGCCGTTCGGGGTCTACGAGGTCGAGGCGGCCGGAGGAGAGGGCTGGGAGTGAACGAGAGCGAGCGCGAGAAGGGGACGGCCGGGCTGGCCGCCCGGGTACGGGAGGCGGGCGAGGCGGTGGACGGGGCCGATCCGCTGCCCTCGGCGGAGGAGATCGAGCGGCTGCTGGACCTCGTCTGCGCGTGGTTCCGCCACCGCTTCCGCCCCGAGCGGGCGGTGGGCCGCTCGGGGACGTTCCGGTACGAGGTGGTGACCCCGCTGGGCGTCCGCCACCGCTATCTCTCCGTCGTCAACGGCCACTGCTCGACGTTCGTCGCGGGCCAGGAGGCCGATGTGACGGTCGGTGTGGAGCTGGGGGACCTCGTCGCGCTCGCGACGGGGGAGACCCGCGCGGACGAGGCGTTCGTCGCGGGACGGCTGAAGTTCACGGGCGACGTGTTCTTCGCCATGAACTGGTTCGAGTGGTTCGGCACCCGCGACGACCGGGGCGGGTGAGCCTGCCCGGCGCCCTGCGGCGGGGGCTTCGCGAGAGGGAGAACACCCCCGCGCACATTCCCTGTCGCGGCGCTCCTCCCCGCCGTCCGACGGGCGCGAGCAGGCCGTCACTCTCCCCGGATCGTGCCACCGCGCCCTCGCGCGGCGCTCGGGGGAGGGCGGAGCCCCCGCCCCTCACTCGGGCTTCTCCACCGGCTTCTCCTCCGGCTCGGCCAGCCGTGCCGGGAAGCCGCCGGTGGCGATCGGGCCCCAGCGGCGCGGCGTGACCCGGATCAGCGACTTGCCCTGCTCGATCATCGCCGTGCGGTACTCGTCCCAGTCCGGGTGCTCGCCGGAGATCACGCGGAAGTACTCGACGAGCGGCTCGACCGAGTCCGGCGCGTCGATGACCTCGGCGTCCCCGTCGATCTGCACCCAGGGGCCGTTCCACTCGTCGGAGAGGACCAGCACGCTCACGCGCGGGTCCCGGCGCGCGTTACGGGTCTTGACGCGCTCGGGGTACGTCGACATGACGACACGTCCGGCGTCGTCCACGCCGCAGGTCAGGGGCGAGGCCTGGGGGGCTCCGTCCGCGCGGCGCGTCATCAGGATCGCGCGATGCCGCGGCCGTACGAACTCCAGCAGCCCGGCCAGGCCGACACGGGTGTTGGTGGCGATGGAAGGACTCATGCGCCGAACGTACGGCATCGAGCGCACTCCAGGGCCGAGCGGCCGGGCGTCACTCGGTGCGGTCCCACGGGCGGCCGGTCGCGGCGGTGTGCGCGGCGAGGATCCGTGAGACGGACGAGATGAGCAGGTCCCGGTCCGGGCCGTCGAGGTCCCCCAGGAGCGCTTCGAGCCGCTCGCCCATGGCCCCGTGCGAGGCCTCGCCGAGCCGGGCCCCGACCTCGGTCAGCTCGATGCGGCAGGCCCGCCGGTCGTGGTCGTCGGGCACCCGGGCCACGAGGCCGCGCCGCTGCACCCGGTCCACGAGCCCGGTGAGGCTGGACTTCTCCAGGTGCAGCAGCCTGCTCAGCTCGGTCATGCCGACGGGCCCGTCGATGAGCATGCACAGGAGCTGGGCCTGCTGCGGGGTGAGGTCCAGGTCGCGGCAGACGTCGGCGAAGACGTGGTCGACCAGGTGCGTCAGCCGGACCAGCGCATCGGTGATCTTCAGCCCCTCGGCCATCGCGTTCCCTTCTCCGTCGTCCGCGCCCGGAGTCTAGTTGGCGACCGTTCGCATCGCGAACTACTGTTCTTGTCCGTACTACGAACTGTTTTGAGTACGAACGAAATCGATCGGGGAGAGAACGATGAACGCACACGGGCACGCGCCCACCGTCGCCGTCACCCTCGTCGACCCCGGCGAGGAGCTGCTGCCCGCGTTCCCGCCGGAGTTCCGCGCGGCGGTACGGGCCGAGCTGGACGCGCTCGGCATCACGGTGCTCCTCGGCACCGGGCTCGACGGGGAGCCGCCCTCCGAGCCGGGCGAGGCCAAGACGTTCACCGCCACGACCCGTGACGGGCGCGGCGTCGAGGCCGACATCTGGTTCCGGCCGCTTCAGGGGCGCGGGGAACCGCGCGCGCGGGCACGACGGCGCGGCAGTCCGCGATGCGCGGCGAGGGGCACCCCCTTCTCGGAACGGGGAGAAGGGGGTGCCCTCCGTCAGGCCGTTACCCGAGGGGCGGTTGCCGACCTGTTGTGCTGCTCTTCCCAGGACGTGAGGGCGAGCCCGCACGCGTGGTCGACGTGGCGGAGGCCCTCAAGGTGGAGGGCCACCCGGCGGTCGGAGGGCAACGCCTCCAACTGGTCCAGAAGCCTGGGCAGGCGCAGGAACGTCGCGTTGCCCAGCACCCGGACACGCAGTGGCAGCCCCGCACCGGGGTCCTCCGTCTCGACGTGCACATGGGACGTCTCCCACGCCGTCTTGACCACCGCCGTCAGCAGCCCCAGCAGCACACCCTGGAACATGTCCGTGACGACGATCGCCACCGCCGTCACCGCCAGCACCACCGCCTCGGCCCGGTGTTCGCGCCACAGCGGCCCGAACTCCCGCACGGGAATCAGCTTCCAGCCCGCGTGCACCAGCACACCGGCCAGCGCCGCGACGGGGATCAGCTCCAGCGCCGCCGGGAACGCGGCGGCGAACAGCAGCAGCCACGCCCCGTGCAGCACCCGCGACGCCTTCGTGCGGGCCCCCGCCGCGACGTTCGCCGAACTGCGCACGATGACCGCGGTCATGGGCAGGGCGCCCAGCCCCCCGCACACGGCGTTGCCCGCGCCCTGCGCGATCAGCTCCTTGTCGTAGTCGGTGCGCGGCCCGTCGTGCAGCCGGTCCACGGCCGCCGCCGAGAACAGCGACTCGGCCGACGCGATCAGCGTGAATGCCAGCACCGTGCCCAGCATCCCCACGGACGCCAGGCCCGCGAAGTCCCCGGCCCCCGGCGGCTGTACGGACGCCAGCAGGCCCTGGACCTCGACGCGCGCCACCGGCAGGTCCAGCGCGACCGTCACGCCGGTGGCCAGCAGCACCGCCGCCAGCGGCGCGGGCAGCGCCCGCGCCCCGGCCCGCCACCGCGGCCACAGCGCCAGCACCAGCACCGTCCCGGCCCCGAGCCCGAGGGCGGTCAGCGCACGGGAGTCGCCGAGCGTGTCCACGACGAGCCCGCCGAGGCCCAGCAGCTTGTCCGGGCCGCTGCTCGGCGCCTCCGCGTCGGCCAGCGCGTAGAGCTGCCCGGCGATCAGCACCAGGCCGATGCCCGCCAGCATGCCCTGGACGACGGAGACCGAGATCGCCCGGAACCAGCGGCCGAGCCGCAGCACGCCCATCGCGATCTGGAGCACCCCGGCGGCCAGCACCAGGACGCCGAGCCCGCCGAGCCCGTAGCTGTCCACGGCCTCGTACACGAGCACGGTCAGGCCCGCCGCCGGGCCGCTGACCTGGAGGCTGCTGCCCGGCAGGAAGCCCGTGACCAGACCGCCCACGATGCCGGTGATCAGGCCGAGTTCGGCGGGCACGCCCGAGGCGACGGCCACGCCCACGCACAGCGGCAGCGCGACCAGGAAGACGACGAGGGACGCGGTGACATCGGCACGCAGCGTGCCCCGGCCCCCGTCCCCGTCCCGGTTCCGGTTCCGATTCCGGTTCCGAAGAGGGCCGAATTTCTCGTTGAGCGACACAGTGGGCCCCCTCAGAGCGGCAGGAAGGCGTCGGCGTGCGGCTGGTGCTCCAGGACGAGCCCGGTGTCTATCGCGTAGAACCAGCCGCGCAGCCGCAGTTCGCCCGCCGCCTCCCGCTCCGCGACGCACGGGTACCCGCGCAGTCTGGCGAGCTGCGCACGCACATGGCGCTGGACCGCGGCGGCCACGTCGGCCCGGTGCCGTTCGTCGTCGTCGGCCGCCAGCTCGGAGGGGTCGGGAAGCTGTGCCGCGAGCCAGCCGTCGACCGCGGGCACCGCCGCCAGGTCGTCGCCGCGCACCCGCGCGCCGACCGCGCCGCAGTGCGAGTGCCCGCACACGACGATCTCGGGGACCCGGAGCACGCCCACCGCGTACTCGATCGTGGCCGCCTCGCCGGAGGGCGCGGTGGCGCCGCCGTACGGGGGAACGGCGTTGCCCGCCGTACGGAGTTCGAAGAGCTGGCCCGGCCGGGCCCCGGTGAAGACCGCGGGCACCACCCGGGAGTCGGAGCAGGTGATGAAGAGGGCCTCGGGCGACTGGCCGCGCGCGAGCCTGCCGAAGCTCTCGCGCTCGTCGGCCCGGGCATCGAGGCGCGCGGCGAACGCGCGCACATGAGGAATGAGGGACTGCATGAGGGTTCCTCGCGTGAAGACGTCGCGTCTCCCCGCCACGGGGGAGGCGCGGTGAACAGGACGTGAGGGGACGGGCGGGACGCGTCGGAGCGGCCGCCGCCCGGCCGTATCAGCGCCGGAACACCTCGTGCAGCACGGGCAGGGGCACGGATCTTCTCCAGGGCACGCCCGCCGTGCCCGTCGGCGGGATGCCGTCACCGTGCGGAAGGGCGACCGGGGCCGTCCAGCGGACGGACGTACGCGGCGGATGCTCGCCCGGCACGGGCGGCGCCGCGGCGTATCTGCCCGTGCGGCGCACCGCGCGCTCGGCGTGCTCCTGCTCGCCCTCGCCCGCCGTCTTGACCGCCGTCTTCGGCGCCGTGGCCGCGTCGCGGCTCTCGGCCCGCGCCTCGGTCCCCGAGACGCCGTCGACCGCCAGCACCAGGGAGAGCACCAGGGCGAGGGCGTACAGACACATCCGTACGACGGTCACGCCGCGCAGCATCGCCCCTCCTCCCGGTCACCTGTAGTGGTCGGTCTCCATGGTCACCCATGACATGTGACGGTCCGCGTGGTGCGGGGTTAACGATCAGTGAACTCCCCGCGCGGGCACGGGCGTACACCCCGCGTGGTGATCGCTAATCTGTTCCCCTACCCCTGGTCAGGAGGCCGCCTTGGACCACTCCGTACGATCACGCGTCTCGGCGTACGCCGTCGTCACCGCCGATGGGCACCTGCTGCTGACGCGGCTCGCCGCGTCGTCCCCGGTCTTCGAGCCGGGCCTGTGGCATCTGCCGGGCGGCGGCATCGACCCGGGCGAGCAGCCCGATTCCGCGCTCGCCCGCGAGCTGCGCGAGGAAACGGGCCTCGCACTCGCGAGCGCCCCGCGCCTGGTCATGGCCCGCTCCTACGGGGCGACGCGCCTCGGTGTGTCCTGGCACCTGGTGGGCCTCTTCTACCGCGCCGAGGTCGAGCCGGGTTCCCTCCGGGTGGCCAAGGTCGACGACTCGACGTCGGACGTCACGTGGGCCCCGTTGGCCGACTTGAGCCCTGCTGTGCTCTCTCCGGCTGCCGCCGATGCCTTGACCCTGCTGGGCTGAGCCGATTCTGGGGTGCCCCGTGCCGTGCGTCGCGGACCGCGCGTACGCCGTGGCTGGTCGCGCAGTTCCCCGCGCCCCTGAACGGCCCCTTCGAGACGTGCCCCGTCTGGGGCGCGGGGAACTGCGCGCGCAAGCACGACGCGGTCGCGCTCGGCAACGCACCGTACGGGGCACCCCGGATGCCGCCTCCTACGTCACGTGTCGCACTCCAACACCGTGCGGCAAAGACCACAGCGTGCGCGGACACGACCACGGACGGGAAGTCGAATCCGCTGGTGACACGTGGGGCAGGGGAAAGACACCCTCAGCGGAGAATTGTGCTCGAAGGTGTACGCCTCGTTGCCCAGCGGAGGGGAGCCGGGGGAGAGGTGGGCCTGGGCGTACCGCCGGTCCTTGGCGTAGCGGTGGCGGCCCGCCCAGTTGGCCGCGACCAGAGGCGCCCGCTCCTCGTCGCGGGCGGCGAGCGCGCTCCCGCGCACGTACGCCTCGTACGCCTGCGGGCTCGTGAACCAGATCGAGGGGTCCTCGCCGAACAGCCGGGCCCGTTTGGCCAGCACGTATCCGAACTCCTCCGGCGTCAGATAGCCCAGCTTCTGCGAGGAGAGATCGTCCTGCCGGAAGGCGTCCAGCAGGAGCCAGCCCGCGCCCAGATACGCGGTCGCCGTGTCGGTCAGGATCTCGTTGTCCCGGGTGCCGGGGAAGGCGAGGTCGAGGCGGTGCAGATAGACGTGCATGACCTCGTGCGCGAGCGCGGCGCCGATGTCGCGGCGGTGGGACTTGAAGCGGGAGTTCAGCTCGACGAAATACTCGGGCCCGGCGGTCAGTTCGACGTGCGCCGCGTGCTCCATCTCGCGGAAGCTCACGATCACCCGGGCCCGCGGCAGCCGCAGATGCCGCACCATCACCTGCGCCACGCGCTGCGCGCCGAGGTACAGGTCGTCGTGGTCGGCGAACGCCACGTCGCCCGGCGCGATGCTGGTGCCGAACGTCTCGACCGTGTCCCGCGACAGCCGCCGGTAGAGCGCCGTCACGGCGGACCGCACGGTGTGCAGATGCGGGAAGCCGTGCTCGACGGGATCCTTCGCACCACGCGCCGCCACCGGCCTCACCCCCACGCGCCCCGTCGCGGACTGCCCTCACCGCCACTCTACGACCCGCCCCCGCGGCGGTCCGCAGCACCGGAAGTCCAACACCTGCCCCGCCTTTGTCCATAGGCGCGCCCGTCCCCCCTGCCGCAGGCTGTCGCCCCACGAGACGGTGCCCGGCGAGGGACACGGCAAGGGAAACGGAGTGGACGCATGAGCGAGCAGCGGCTCGACACCCGTACGGCGGACGGTACGGACGGCCCCTCACGGCGGGCCGTGGTCGCCACCGGCACCCTCGTCGGCGCCGGGGCGGCGCTCGGTGTACTCGGCACCGTCACCGCACGCGCCGACGAGCCGGACGGCGCGAAGGAGGCGAAGGGCACCCACACCCTGCGTTCCGAGGCCCTCGACGTCACCGTCGACACCGCCTTCCCCCGCATCGTGGGCTACCGGGACCGGCAGAGCGGCGCCCGGCTCCACGCGCAGGACGGGGCCGTGACCACCCTCCTGATCGACGGCGAGCGGCACACCCCGAAGGTCACCAGCGAGCCCGGCGACTCCCGTATCGCCTACACCCTGACCCTCGACGGCGGCACCACGCTCACCGTCGAGATCTCCGTCGAGGGCTGCAAGACCGACTGGCGGGTCACCGGTATCGACGACACCGGCGGCAAGGCGCCCCGCGTCGGCACCCTGGAACTCCCCGGCCTCGCCTTCCTCGCCGTGCGGGCCGACCAGAAGAAGCCCGCGCTGCTCGCGGCCCGCGTCGAGATCGACAAGGACAAGAGCGGCGACACCCTCGTCGAGCCGACCGGCTCCACGCCCGCCGACCCCGAGCCGCTCGGCTGCGCCTACGCCGTCGTCTCCACGTCCGAACTGGCCGCCGCGGTCGAGACGAACACCGTCTACGACAAGCCCGACACGACGAAGGGCGCCACCTGGGAGAACGGGCGGCTGTGGCGGCAGACCGTCAAGGGCGAGGACGGCACGCCCGTCGCCCGCGTCCGCTGCGGACAGTGGACCCACCGGGCCGCGACGGCGGGGGAGAGGGACACCGAGCCGCTGCCGTACGCCACCGTGATCCTCACCCGCGACCGCAACGGCGACGGCACCGTCGACTGGCAGGACGCGGCGATCGCCATGCGCGAGATCATGGTGAACCCGCTGGGCGCCGACGAGCAGCATCTGCGCGTCGTCCCGCACATCGCGTTCAACTTCGCCAGCCAGGCCACCAACCCGTTCCTCGCCACCCTCGACAACGTCAAGCGCGTGCACCTGGCCACCGACGGGCTGCGGCAGTACACGCTGCTGAAGGGGTACGCCAGCGAGGGCCACGACTCCGCGCACCCCGACTACGCGGGCAACTGGAACGAACGCGCGGGCGGCCTGGCCGACATGAACGTCCTGCTGGAGAAGGGCAGCCGCTGGAACAGCGACTTCGCGCCGCACGTCAACGCCACCGAGTCCTACCCCGTCGCCAACGCCTTCTCCGAGAAGCTCGTCGACAAGACGAACGAGCAGTGGGACTGGCTCGACCAGTCCTACCGCATCGACCAGCGCCGCGACCTGGTCTCCGGCGACATCGCGAAGCGCTTCCAGGACCTGCGCGACCAGGCGCACAAGGGGCTCAACGCGCTCTACATCGACGTGTTCCGCGAATCCGGCTGGACCTCCGACCGCCTCCAGCGCGAACTGCGCGACCAGGGCTGGATGGTCACCACCGAGTGGGGCCACGGCTTCGAACGCAGCGCCCTGTGGTCCCACTGGGCCACCGAGACCGACTACGGCGGCGACTCCTCGCGCGGCATCAACTCGAAGCTGATCCGCTTCCTGCGCAACCACCAGAAGGACGTCTTCGCCGACAAGTGGCCCACCCTCCTCGGCATCCCCCGCATGGGCAACTTCGAGGGCTGGGTCGGCAAGACCGACTGGAACAAGGGCTTCTACCCGCTGATCTGGACGCACAGCCTGCCCGCGAAGTACCTCCAGGCCCACCCGATCCGGACCTGGACCGCGCACGGGATCACCTTCGAGGGCGACACCGCGACCGCCGTCACCGACGAGGGCGGCAAGCGCCGCATCACCACCGACGGCCGCCTCGTCTACGACGACGGCGCCTACCTGCTGCCCTGGGAGCCGCGCCGGGCCAAGAACCCCGCGAAGCTCTACCACTACAACCCCAAGGGCGGCACCACCACCTGGCGGCTGCCCTCCGGCTGGTCCGGCGCCTCGACCGTCCACCTCTACCCCCTCACCGACCAGGGCCGAGGCAAGCCCGTACGGCTCCGCGTCTCCGGCGGCAAGGTCACGATCGAGGCCGAGAAGGACCAGCCGTACGTCCTCTACCGGCGGCCCGCGCCCGCGCAGCCCGACCCGAAGTGGGGCGAGGGCACCCCGCTGACCGACCCCGGGTTCCACTCCGGCGGCCTCAAGGGCTGGCAGGTCAAGGGCGAGGCCGGCGTCGAGCGCAGCGCGCTGGGCGACTACGAACTCGTCCTCCCCGGCGGACCGGCCTCCTCCGTCAGCCAGCGCCTCGCCCGCCTCAAGCCCGGCACGTACGCCGCGTCCGTCCAGGTCGAGGTCGGAGCGAAGGCGGGCGAGAAGCGGCGCGCCGCGCTCACCGTCACCACCGCCGACGGCGTCACCGCCGAGAACTGGACCGAGACGTCCACCGCCGTCAACTACGTCGCCGCCGACCGCAAGCACGGCACCCGCTTCCAGCGGATGACGACCTGGTTCACGGTCCCGGAGGGCGGCGGACCCGTCACCCTCGCCCTCACCGCCGCCAAGGGCGCCGCCCGCGTCCGCTTCGACAACGTCCGCGTCGTGCCCGGAAGACGCAGCGCGAAGGACGGCACCCTCTGCCACGAGGACTTCGAGCACGTCCCCCAGGGCTGGGGCCCCTTCGTCAAGGGCGACGCGGGCGACGCCAACGACCCCCGTACGCACATCGCCCAGCGCCACGCGCCGTACACCCAGCGCGGCTGGAACGGCAAGGCCGTCGACGACGTCATCGACGGCACCGAGTCCCTCAAGTCCCGCGGCGAGAACAAGGGCCTCGTCTACCGCACCGTCCCGCACACCGTCCGCTTCCGGCCCGGCAAGAAGTACGAGGTCTCCTTCCGCTACGAGAACGAGAAAGCGGACCAGTACGCCTGGGTGACGGGCGTCGACAGCCCCGGCGCGAAGGAGCTGGAGCGGACCCCGCTGCCCGTCGCCACCGCGCCCACCCGCCACACCCACACCTTCACCGCGCCCGCCGACGGCGAGGTCTGGGTCGGTCTCCGCAAGACGGGCGAGGACGCCAAGGCCGAATGCGTCCTCGACTCCTTCACGGTGACCGAACTCGACTGAGCGCCGACAGCGTTCTCCCGGGGGACGACCCCCGTACCCCCAGCCGACAGGCAGGCCCGAGGGGCCCCGGGACGACATCGCTGGAGCGGATTCTCACCCCCCGCGTACGCTGCTCCCCTCGAAGGCCGGGCAACCGGAGGACCCGAGGGGAGCAGGCGCGGTGGCCGAGCAGAGATACCAGTCCTGGATGCGCTACTTCACCCCCGGCCCCGTCCACCACCGCCTCGGCCTCGTCTGCCTCGGCGTCGGCATGCAGCACGGACCGCTCCCGCCCGTCGGCCCCCGCACCCTCGACCACCACGTCGCGATCGTCATCAGCGCCGGCCGGGGCTGGTGCCAGGACGTGGACGGGCGGCGCCACGAGGTCGTCGCCCCCGCCCTGCTCTGGATCACCCCGGGCGTCCCGCACCACTTCGGCGCGGACGCCGAGGAGGGCTGGGACGAGGCGTTCGTCGACTTCACCGGCTCGGCCGTCGCCGCGTACACCGAACTCGGCTGCATCGAGCCCGGCCGTCCCGTCGTCCCCCTCACCGACGCGGGACCGGCGCGCGGCGCCATCATCCGCATCACCCGCGCCGCCCGGCAGGGCAACCCGCTGCTGGAGATCGAGACCGCCGCCGCCGTGCACGAACTCCTCGTCGCCCTGCGCCGCACCCGCGCCGACACGACCGCCGACGGCGCCCCCGTCCTGGAGGCCCTGGCCAGGGACGCGTTCCTGCCCCTGTCCGTCGCCGAGCACGCCGCACGGCACGGCATGACGGCCGCCGAACTCCGCACGGCCGTACGGCGCAGCGCCGGATGCAGCCCCAAGGACTACGTCCTCGGGATACGGCTCGGCCGCGCCAAGGAACTGCTCGCCGGAACCGACCTGCCCGTCTCCACGGTCGCCCGCCGCGTCGGCTACGACGACCCCGCCTACTTCTCCCGCCTCTTCACCCGCCGCGTCGGCATGGCCCCCGTCCGCTTCCGCGAACAGCAGGGCCGTACCGTCCCCGGCGGCTGGAGCCACACCATCCCCGACCCCGACCGCCCGCCGATGATCAGCCACGCTCAACCCTGACGGGCCTCCCGCCGTCTCCCTGACCGCGAACATCACTCACGTACGTCGGGGGAGCGGTCAGTCATGCGCCAACGGTTCCGGATCATGGGCCTCGCGGTCCTCGTCGCCGCCGGGGCGGCGGGCACGAGCGCGTGCGGCCTGCTGCCGGGGGAGACCCTGGAGGACGACGCGAAGGTCAGCGAGAAGATCACCGCCGTCCGCCTCGACAACTCCTCCGGCGACATCACCCTGCGCGGCGAGAAGGGAGCCCGGGACGTCTCGCTGAAGCGGAAGGTCGAGTACCGCGGCGACGAGCCCGGCACCACGCACCGCGTCGAGGACGGCGTGCTGGTCCTCAAGGGCTGCGGCGACGACTGCGAGGTCAGCTACACCGTGGACCTCCCCGCCGGGCTCCCCGTCAAGGGCGGCACCTCCAACGGCGACATCACCCTCCACGCCATGGGCACCGCCGACGTCCGCACCAGCAACGGCGAGGTCGAGACGCGCGGCATGACCGGCCGCTCCCTGCGCGCCGAGACCTCCAACGGCTCCCTCGACCTGTCCACGGCCACCCCGCAGGACATCCGCGCCGAGACCTCCAACGGCGGCGTCACCGTCCGCCCCGCCAAGGGCCCCTACCGCGTCAAGGCCGACACGAGCAACGGCGACAGGACCGTGAAGATCCCGGACGAGAAGAAGGCTCCGCACCTCCTCGACCTGAGGACCAGCAACGGCGACATCACCGTGAAGTAGCCCCCGGCGTACGGCCGTTCACACCTGGGCCACGAACCTGACCTCGACCAGCAGCTCGGGGAAGGCCAGCCGCGGGGTGCCGATCATCGTGCTCGCCACCCGGGGGTCGGGACGGCCGTACGCCTCCTTGCGCACCGGGCCCGCCGCGGCGTCCGCCGACGGCACGTCCACCGCGTAGATCACCTCCTCCACGACGTCGTCCAGCGAGGCGCCGAAGCGCCGCAGCAGCTCCGCCGCGTTCGCGTAGCACTGCCGCAACTGCTCGCCCGTACGGGAGAAGTCGGTGACCCGCCCGTCCTCGTCCACCGGCGCGGGCGCCACCAGCTCCGTGCCGTCGTGCGCCACCTGCCCCGAGAGCCGCACGGTGTCCCCGTGCCGCACCGCCTGGACGTAGCCGTAGCCCTTCTCCCACGGCACCCCGAAGCTCTCCGTCGTCACACTGTTCCGATTCGTCATGCCACGACGCTAAGTGCCCAGGTCAGAGGCGGAACAGCGGTGCCCGTGCCGGGAACGGCAAGGATCGTGCCACGCCGGCCCCGCCGTACGCTGGGCAGTCACGGGAACGGGAACGGGAACAGGGGAGCGAGCATGCGGCCGGACGCCGACGACGGGACCGACGGGACCGTGGTGGCGATCCTCGCGGTGCCACGGGCCTACGCACTGGACGTCAGCATCCCCGCACACGTCTTCGGACGGCACCCGGGCTACCGCGTGCTCGTGTGCGGGGAAGAAGCCGCGTCTCCCGCGCCCCTCTCGGCGGTCCCGGAGGCCGACATCGTCGTCGTCCCCGGCTACGAGGACCCGCATCTGCCCCTCCCGCCCGCGTACCCCGAAGCACTGCGCGCCGCCGTCGAGCGGGGCGTGCGCGTCGTCGCCGTCTGCACCGGCGTCTTCGTCCTCGCCGCGAGCGGCGCGCTCGACGGGCGCTCCGCCACGACGCACTGGCGCCACACCGAACAGCTCCGCGCCGCGTACCCCGGGATCGACGTCGTCGACAACCGGCTCTTCGTCCAGGACGGCCCCCTCCTCACCTGCGCCGGAGCGGGCGCGGGAATCGACGCCTGCCTCCACATCGTCCGCTCCGACTTCGGGGTCGGCGCCGCGGACGGCGTCGCGAAGGAGGTGATCTCCTCGTCGGTGCGCGAGGCGGACGAGCCCCAGTACGCGGACCCGTTCGCCCCCGGCCGCGACACCCTGCGCGCGACCCGCGACTGGGCCCTCGCCCGCCTCGGCACGCCCCTCACCGTGCAGCGCATGGCGGACCACAGCCTGATGTCCCGCCGCACCTTCAACCGCCGCTTCGCCCGCGAGACGGGCATGCCGCCGATGCGCTGGGTCGCCCTCCAGCGCATCCTCAGCGCACGCCGCCTCCTGGAGAGCTCCGACTGGCCCGTCGAACGCATCGCCACCGCCACCGGCTTCGGCACGGCGGCCAACTTCCGCACCGCCTTCCGCCGCGAAACCGGCGTCACGCCCACGGCCTACCGCAGGACCCACGCCGCGAACGAGCAGTGAGCGCCCGGGCCCGTGCCGGTCCCGTCAGGGGGCCTGTTCCGGGAGCGGAGCGGCGAACTCGGCGTCGAACGCACCGGCGCCCAGCGCACTGTGGCAGCGGGCCGTCACGCGGGTGACGTCCGCGCGTTCGCCCGCCGCCAGGGGCGCGCCCACGGAGCGGCGGGCCCGGTCCGCCGCGCCCAGCAGGCGCGCCGCGTACGCCGGGTCGCCGCCCAGCGACACCGCGCCCGCCAGCCCCTCCCACGCGAGCGCGAGCCCGCGCGGATCGCCCACGGCCCGGGCGGCCTCCAGCCCCTCCCGCTGACGCGCGAGCGCCGCCGCCGCGTCGCCCCGCAGCTCGGCCACGAAGCCCAGTTCGGCCAGGACGAGCGCCGTCCCCGGCAGGAAGTCCGCCCGCCGGTGCCACTCCAGCATCCGCCGCAGATACGCCTCCGCGTCGTCCAGCCTCCCCGCACGCCGCGCCGTGAGCCCGAGGCCGATCTCGGCGTGCGCGACACCCGCCGCGTACCCGTGCCGTACGGCCAGGCCGCGGGCCCGCTCGTGGAGCGCGGCGGCACGCTCGTAGCGGCCCGCGAGCATCTCCACGGAGCCCAGATTCACCAGCCAGCCGGTGGCCTCGACCTCCAGGCCCAGCTCCTCCGCGCGGGCCAGGCCCTCCCGTACGAGACGGCGGGCCTCCCCGTAGTCGCCGGAGATCTCGGCGAGCGACGCCAGTACCTGGAGAGAGCGCAACTGGCCCCATTGGTCGCCGCGTTCGCGGAAATCCCCGTCCGCGCGGAGCGCGTCGCGGCGTGCCGCGTCCAGTTCGCCGCGCAGCAGCTCCTGACTGGCGCGCAGCCCCAGCAGGACCGACTCGCCCCAGCCGTCGCCCTCGGCCCGCGCGAGGGCCAGCGCCTCGGGCACCAGCTCCTGGCTCGCGGTCAGCTCACCGGCCGTCCACAGCGCAAGCGCGAGAAACACCGCAGCCTCCGCATGCGCCGCACCCCTGGAGGGCCCGCGCGCGCTGTCCGCGCTGTCCGGGCGGCGCCTGCTGTCCGTACCGCGCACGCCCTCCGGGGCGTCTGTGCCGTCCGTGCCGCGCACGCCCTCCAGGCCGTCCAGGCCATCCAGGTCGTCCGCGCCGTGGGCGCCGTACGCCCCCAGTGCCTCCCGCCACCCCGACGCGGCCCCGCCCTCCCCGGGGCCGACCGCGAGCAGGACCGCCCCGGCGTGACGGGCGCGGGCGGCGGTGAGCAGAGGAGCGGGCACGGCGGGTGCTTCGGGCCCTGCGCGGTCCGCCGCCGCGAGTGCGGCGTCCAGTGCGCGGTGTGCCTCGCTCGTACGGCCGCGCAGGTACCAGTACCAGCTCAGGGCCGTGACCAGCCGCAGCGCGCCGTCCGTGGCGCCGCGCGCCAGCGAATGGCCGAGCGCGGCACGGAGGTTCGCGGTCTCGGCGTCGAGGCGGGCGAGCCACTCCCGCTGGCCGGGGCCGCGCAGCCGCGCGTCGGCGCGCTCCGCGTACGCCGTGTAGCAGCGCGCGTGACGGTCCCGAACGCGCTCCGTCTCGCCCGCCTCCGCGAGCCGTTCGAGGCCGTACGCGGCGATGGTCTCCAGCAGCCGGTAGCGGCGCGGCACCTCCGGGCCGCCGTCCACCGGCACCACCAGCGAACGGTCCACCAGCCGCGCCAGCAGCGCCAGCACGTCCTCCTCCGGCACGCCGTCGCCCGCGCACACCTCCTCGGCGGCGCGCAGCGTGCAGCCGTCCGCGTGCACGGCGAGCCGCCGCAGCACGGCGCGCTCGGCGTCGTCCAGCGTCTCCCAGCTCCAGTCGATCGCGGCACGCAGCGTCCGCTGCCGCGCGGGCGTCCCGCGGTGCCCGGCACCGGCGCGCTCCCCGAGGAGCCGGAAGCGGTCGTCGAGCCGCGCCGCCAGTTCCCGTACGCCCAGCGCCCGTACGCGCGTCGCCGCCAGCTCCAGCGCGAGCGGGATACCGTCGAGGCGGCGGCACACGGCGAGCGCCGCCTCGGTGTCGGCCTCCGCGCCCTCCCCGGCGCGGGCCGCGAACAGCCGCAGCGCGTCCGCCTCCGCCAGCGGTTCGACGGGGCGCACGGTCTCGCCGGGGAGCGCGAGGGGCTCGCGGCTGGTGGCGAGCACCCGTACGCCGGGCGCCGCGGCCAGCAGGGCGCCCGCCAGGGCGGCCGTCTCGCCGACGACCTGCTCGCAGTTGTCGAGGACGAGCAGCGGCTCCCGGTCGCGCAGCACCTCGACGAGGCGCTCGGCGGGCGCACGGCGCGCGTCGTCGCGGACGCCGAGCACGGTCAGCACGCTCTCCGCGAGCGCGTCCCCGGTGCTCCCGGCGCGGTGCGCCGCCAGCTCCACCAGCCACACCCCGTCCCGGAACCGGCCTTCGAGCCCCGCCGCCGTCTCCAGCGCGAGCCGGGTCTTGCCCACGCCCCCGGGCCCGGTCAACGTCACCAGCCGCGCGGCCCCGAGCAGCCCCCGGACCTCCTCGACCTCACGCTCCCTCCCGATCAGCGGAGTGAGCTGCGCGGGCAGCCGCGACCCCGAGGGCCCCGGAGCGGCCCCCTGCCCGGACGCCGCTCCCGCCCTCGCCCCCTCCTCCGGAACCGGCCCCAGTTCCGCGGACTGCCGCAGCACCGCGCCGTGGAGGCGCGTCAACTCGGGGCCGGGGGACACACCCAGTTCCTCGGCGAGCAGCGTGCGTACGCGCTCGTACGCGGTCAGGGCCTCGCTCTGGCGGCCCGCGCGGTACAGGGCGCGGATCTGCGCGGCGCGGAGTCGCTCGCGCAGGGGGTGGCGCTCGACCAGGTCGGCCAGCTCGCCGGTCAGCGCCGCGTGGTCGCCCTGTGCCAGGCGGGCCTCGGCCCACTCCTCCAGGACCGTGAGCCGCTCCTCCTCCAGCCGTACGGCCGCGGGGCGGACGAACTCCTCGTCGGCGAAGTCCGCGAACGCCCGCCCGCGCCACAGCGCGAGCGCCTGCCCGAACAGCCCGGCCCGGCGCGCGGGCGCCTCCTCCGCGCGCGCCCGCGCCGTCAGCTCGTGGAACCGGCCCGCGTCCACCGCGCCCTCGGCGGTGCGCAGCAGATAGCCGGGCGGGCGGCGGACGACGAGGTCGCGGCCGATCACGCGGCGGAGCTGGGAGACCTTGCTCTGGAGGCTGTTGGCCGGGTCGCGGGGCTGCCGCTCGCCCCACAGCGCGTCGGCGAGCGCCCCGGACGGCACGGCCCGGCCCTCGTGGACCAGCAGATGCGTCAGCAGCGCGCGGACCTTCACCTCGGGAACGGCCACCGGCTCCCCGTCGGCTCCCCGCACCTCCAGCGGACCCAGCACCCCGAAACGCATACGAACACGCTATCCCGGACCTCCGTCACCCCCGGCCTGCCCGGGACCGTCAGAGAACCGTCAGAGAACCGTGCGCACGCCCCGGCACGGTGTGCCCATGACGCACACCGAAACCACCGAGACCCGCACCACCGAGACCCGCACCACCGAGACCCCCGCCACCAAGACCCCCGTCACCGTCCTCGGCCTCGGGCCGATGGGGCGCGCGCTCGCCGCCGCGTTCGTCGAGGCCGGGCACCCCACGACCGTATGGAACCGCACCTCCGGCAAGGCCGCCGAGCTGGCGGAGAAGGGCGCGCACGTCGCCGCCGGCGTCGCGGAGGCCGCCGCCGCGAGCCCGCTGGTGGTCGTCTGCGTCCTCGACCACGAGGCCGTACGCGCGATCACCGGCCCCGCAGCCGAGGCCCTGCGCGGCAGGACGCTGCTCAACCTCACCTCGACCGCCGCCGGTCACGCCAGGGAGACCGCCGCGTGGGCCGCCGAGCACGGCATCGGTCACCTCGACGGCGCGATCATGACCCCGACCACCACCATCGGCGGCCCCGACGCCGTCTACCTCTACAGCGGCCCCCAGGAGCTCCACGAGCGGCACGCCGAGGCCCTCGCCGCGCTGGGCGGCACCGGCACGTACCTCGGCGCCGACCCCGGCCTGGCCGGGGCCTACGACGCCTCGCTGCTCGACTTCTTCTGGACCTCCGTCAGCGGCTACGTCCACGCGCTGGCCCTGGCCCGCGCCGAGGGCGTCAAGCCGACGGACCTCGCGCCGTTCGCCCGGAACATCGGGACGCTGATGGCGAGCGTCACGCACGCCCTGGCCGAGGAGGTCGAGCACGGGCGCTACGCGGGCGACGACTCCAACATCCGCTCCGTCCACGCCGCGATGACGCACATCCTGCACGCCGCCGACGCCCACGGCCTGGACAGCGGGGTGATGCGCGCCGCGAAGGCGCTGGCCGACCGCGCGGTCGCCGACGGCCACGGCGAGGCCGCCATCAGCCGCCTGACGGAGACGGTGGCCCGGCCCTCGTCATAGGGTTGGCGGTCCCGACCGAACGACTCCGCAGGGGACGCGCATGACAGCCACGCGAGGCGAGCAGCCCGACACGACCGACGCCGTGCAGGAGGAGCTGGGCGCCCTGCGCGACAGCATCGACAACATCGACGCGGCCGTGGTGCACATGCTCGCCGAGCGCTTCAAGTGCACACAGCGGGTGGGCCGCCTCAAGGCGGCCCACCAGTTGCCCCCGGCGGACCCCGCCCGCGAGGCCCGCCAGATCGCCCGCCTCCGCGAGCTGGCCCAGGACGCCAAGCTCGACCCGGCCTTCGCGGAGAAGCTCCTCAATTTCATCATCGCCGAGGTCATCCGCCACCACGAGAGCATCGCCAACGAGACGGTGACCGGCAACGGAGCGGAGCAGGGGTGACCCGCGCCGGGGGTCACCCCCCGGGGTCACCCCCGGTGCTCGCGGGCGCCCAGGCCGGGGAAGGCGGCGGTCCGCTGCCGCGGCAGGGCGTCGGCCGCCGTTCCCGTCGCCGTGTCCGTCGCCGTCCAGCGGCCCAGGGCCATCTCGGCGGTGATGCCCGGCCCGAAGCCCGCGATCAGGCCGGAGGCGCCCTGCGCGGCGCCGCCCGCCGCGAAGAAGCGGTCCAGCGCGTCGAAGACGACCGAGCTGGCGATGTTGCCCCGCTCGGTGAGCGTGGCACGGCTGAACCGGAAGAGGTGCTCGTCCAGCTCCAGGTAGTGGCACAGGTCGTCCAGGATGCGCGGGCCGCCCGCGTGCACGATCAGGAAGTCCAGCGCCCCCACCTCCCAGCCGTGCCCCGAGGCCAGCTCTCTCAGCGCGGGGGCGAGCATCCGCATGGTGCCCGGCACCCGTTTGTCCAGCAGGAAGTGGAAGCCCGTCTCCCGCACCGCGTACGAGATCCACTCCTCGGTGTCCGGCACCAGGTGCGAGCCGTTGCGCTCCAGCCGCATGCCGGTGCCCCCGGTGCCGCGTACCACGGCGGCGGACAGCGCGTCCCCGAACAGGCCGTTGGAGAGCAGTGAGCCGACCCCGAGGTCGGTGGGCTGGTACAGCAGCGAGCAGAACTCGCACGACACGATGAGCACGTTGGCCGTCGGATAGGCCGTGCAGAAGTCGTGCGCCCGGTTCACCGCAGCGCCGCCCGCCGCGCAGCCGAGCTGGGCGATGGGGAGCTGCCGGGTGTCCGCGCGGAACCCCATGGTGTTGATCAGCCAGGCGGTGAGCGACGGCATCATGAACCCGGTGCACGAGACGTAGACGATCAGGTCGATCTCGGCCGGCTCCAGCTCCGCGTGCGCGAGGGCGCCGCGCACCACCGCCGGGACGCGTTCCTTGGCCTCCGCCTCGTATCTCCGGTTGCGGACCTCGAAGCCGGGGTGGGCGAGGGTGTCCTCCAGCGGCTGGACCAGGTGCCGGGTCCGCACCCCCGTGTTGGCGATCAGGCGCAGCACCAGGCCGAGTTCCGGATGCCCGGCGTGGGTCTCCCGCGCCAGCGCCAGCGTCTCCTCCTGCGTGATCACATGTTCCGGAACGACGACCGAGGGGCGGCACAGCGTCGGCTGAGGACGCGGCGCGGGGCCGCCCGCCGTATCCCCCCGTTCCCCCGTCACCAGCGGACCGGGAGCGCGAGCGGATGGCGCCAGATCGACGTCGTGTTCCAGCGCACGTCCCCGGCCGGGACGGCGAGCCGCAGGCCGGGGAACCGGGCCAGCAGCGCCTGGAGCGCCACCAGCAGCTCCATCTCGGCCAGCGGCGCGCCCAGACAGTGGTGCGCGCCCCAGCCGAAGGTCATGTGCGGCACGGACGGCCGCTCCAGGTCCACCTCGTGCGGGCAGGGGAACTTCCCGGCGTCGCGGTTGGCCGTGAGGTACGAGACGTGCACGACCTCGCCCGCGCGGATGGTCACCCCGCCCAGCTCCACGTCCTCCGTGGCGACCCGGGGGATGCCGACGCCCTTGCGGAACGGGATCCAGCGCAGCATCTCCGGCAGCGCCTTGGGCAGCAGCTCCGGGTGCTCCCGCAGCCGCGCCAGCAGATCGTCCCGGGTCAGCAGCAGATAGCAGAGATTGGCGATCTCGTACGTCGTGGTGTCCTGGCCGGTGATGAGCAGCACCATGGCCATCACCGCCAGCTCCTGGTCGTCGAGGAGATCCTCGCCGTCACGGGCGGCGGCCAGGGAGCTGATGAGGTCCTCGCCGGGCTCGCGGCGGCGTTGCGCCGTCAGCTCGGTGAAATAGCCGCGCAGCTCGGCCTTGGCGCGTACGGCCGCTTCCCTGTTGTCGGCGCGGACGTTCATCATCGTCAGCGCGTTCCCGCGCAGCCGGTGCCGGTCCCGCTCCGGGATGTCCAGCACCTCGCAGATGGTGTGCAGCGGCAGCGGCGCGGCGAGATGGGCGAACAGGTCGGGCCCGTCCGAGTCGGCCATGGCGGTGAACAGTTCGTCCACGACACGTTCGGTGCGCACCCGCATCCGCGCGATGTGCGGGGCGGCGAACCCCTTGGACACCAGGGACCGCAGACGGCTGCTCGCGGGCGGGTCCATCAGATTGATGGCCTCGGACTGCACGATGGGCTCGGGCGTCATCCGGGGGAAGTCGCGGCCGGTGACCGCGTTGCGGCTGAAGCGCCGGTCGGTGGTGACGGTGCGCACGTCCTCGTAGCGCGTGACCAGCCAGGCCGTTCCCTCGCCGTAGGGCATCTCGATGCGGGCGACGGGCCGCTCCTCCAGCAGCCTGAGCAGGAGCGGATCGAAATCCAGCCCCTCGGCAAAGTCGAACGGGCAGGACCAGACGGCTTCTGCGCTCTCCAAGAGGGACTCCTGAGCGGGGACACCACCGGCCGGTGCCCGCGGCATCGGCCGGAGAAATGAACTGGAACGAATCCAGCTTTGCCCGCTTTCGGATTAACTCATACGCCTATGAAGGGTCATTAGCTGTTTCGAGCGAGCGCGCGACAAAGGTTTCGAGTGCGCACGCGGCGGCCCCGGCGCACCACTCGGTGCCGCCGGGGCCGCCGGTCCGCGCCGTCAGGACTCCTCGCCGAGGTGGTGCACCCGCACCAGGTTCGTCGAGCCCGGGACCCCGGGCGGCGAGCCCGCGGTGATGATGACGAGGTCCCCGCGCTCGCAGCGGCCCAGCTTCAGCAGCATCTCGTCGACCTGGTCCACCATCTCGTCCGTGCTCTGCACCATGGGCCCGAGGAACGCCTCGACGCCCCACGTCAGATTGAGCTGCGAGCGCGTCGCCGGGTCCGGCGTGAAGGCCAGCACCGGGATGGGGGAGCGGTACCGCGAGAGGCGGCGGACCGTGTCGCCGGACTGCGTGAAGGCGACGAGGTACTTCGCGCCGAGGAAGTCCCCCATCTCGGCGGCGGCCCGCGCCACCGCGCCGCCCTGGGTGCGCGGCTTGCTGCTCTCCGTCAGCGGCGGCAGCCCCTTCGCCAGCATGTCCTCCTCGGCGGCCTCGACGATACGGCTCATCGTCCGCACCGTCTCGACCGGATACTTGCCGACGCTCGTCTCGCCCGACAGCATCACCGCGTCCGTGCCGTCCATCACCGCGTTGGCCACGTCCGAGGCCTCCGCGCGGGTCGGGCGCGAGGCGTCGATCATCGAGTCCAGCATCTGGGTCGCGACGATCACCGGCTTCGCGTTCCTCCGGCACAGCTTGATCGCGCGCTTCTGCACCAGCGGCACCTGCTCCAGCGGCATCTCCACGCCCAGGTCGCCGCGGGCGACCATGATGCCGTCGAAGGCGTCCACGATGGACTCCAGGTTCGCCACCGCCTGCGGCTTCTCCACCTTCGCGATGACGGGCAGCCGCACGCCCTCCTCCGCCATGATCCGGTGCACGTCCTTGATGTCGTGCCCGCTGCGCACGAACGACAGCGCGATGACGTCGGCCCCCATGCGCAGCGCCCAGCGCAGGTCCTCGACGTCCTTCTCGGAGAGGGCGGGCACGGAGACGGCGACGCCGGGCAGATTGAGCCCCTTGTGGTCGGAGACCATGCCGCCCTCGATCACGACCGTCCGCACCACCGGGCCCTCGACCCCGGTCACCTCCAGCGTGACCCGCCCGTCGTCCACGAGGATCCGCTCGCCGCGCGTCACATCGGCGGCCAGCCCCTCGTACGTCGTGCCGCACATCGCGCGGTCGCCCTCCGTCGGCTCGACGGTGATGGCGAACTCGTCCCCGCGTTCAAGCAGTACGGGCCCCTCGCGGAAACGGCCCAGACGGATCTTCGGGCCTTGAAGGTCCGCGAGGATGCCGACGCTGCGCTTCGTCTCCTCGGCGGCGGCGCGCACCCGGTGGAAACGCTCCTCGTGCTCGGCGTGCGTGCCATGGCTCATGTTGAAGCGAGCCACGTCCATCCCGGCCGTCACGAGCGTCTTGATCTGCTCGTACGAGTCGGTGGACGGGCCCAGTGTGCTGACGATCTTTGCTCGGCGCATACTGCGAGCCTACGACTTACCCGCCCGTAGAGGGCTGCCCGCAGAGGAATGTCCAATGCCCTTTCCGTGAAAGGACATTGGACGGAGAACGACAACTAATAAAGTGCGCGGGCCCATGCTCCGATGAGCGGAATTCGGGCCCCGCGAAGCCCCTCGGCGCCGCCCGAATGCCTCAGGTGAGCGTGGGAGGGCTCATCAGAAATCGCGCGTTCACCTCGGCCCGCACCGTCTGCCGCTGCGGCTCCAGATCCAGCGCGGGCGCCGCCTCCGCCGCGCCCCCGTACGCCGCCCGGGCCAGCCCGCCCGGCGCCGCGGGATACGGAGGCGTCGGCGCCGGGTCCTCCGCGCCCAGGTCCGCCAGCTCCACCAGCGCCACCAGCGAGGCCCCCAGCGCCTCCGCGTACTCCCGCGCCCGCGTCACCGCCTCCCGCACCGCCTGCTGCCGCGCCTGACGCCGCGCGGGCGACCCCGGCCGCAGCGACCACCACGGACCCTGCACCTGCGTCAGCTCCAGATCGGCCAGCCGCGTCGTCAGCTCGCCCAGCGCCGTGAAATCGGAGACCACCACCGTCACCTGGACCCGGCCGTGGTACGTACGGACGCGCTCCCGCTTGCCCTTCTCCGTCAGCTCGGGACGCACACTGAACGAACCCGTCTCCAGCTTCTCCACGGCCTCGCCGTACCCCTTGACCAGCTCCAGCACCGTCGCGTTGCGCCGCGTCAGATCCTCCAGCGCCGCCCGCCGGTCCGTGCCCCGCGCGCTCACCGTCACCCCGATCCGCGCCACCTCCGGATCGAACTCCAGCAGCGCCTCGCCGCGCACCGCCACACGCGGCGCCTCGGCCGTACCGAACGGAACAGGGGACCCGGGGGAGGAGGGCTCAGAAGTCGTCATGGCGCACACTCTCTCAAGTCCGCACCCACCGGCGCCGGTCGCAGACCGAAACTCGTGAACGCGCTCCGCCGCGGCAGCGGATACACCTCCTCCCCCGCCAGCGCGTTCACGATCACCGCGCTCCGGTGCGCCGCCAGCCCCAGATCCGGCTCACCCACCCCCAGCGCGTGCCGCGCCGCGTTCTGCACGAACACGCTCCCCGACACCGACGGATCCAGCACCAGCCGATGCCGCTCGTCCACCCTCGGCCGCTCCGCCGAGTCCCGCCGCACATACGGATCCAGCGCCGCCAGCATCCCCGCCGGCGACCGCTCCTCGTACCCCGTCGCCAGCACCACCGCGTCCGTCGTCAGCCTGCTGCGCTCGCCCTGGTCCTCGTGCACCAGATGCAGCTCCAGCCGCGTCGTCCCCAGCCGCCCCGCCGTCCGCACGCTCACCCCCGGCGTCAGCACCGCGTCCGGCCAGCCGCCGCCCACCGTCCGCCGGTACAGCTCGTCATGGACCGCCGCCAGCGTCCCCTGGTCCACCGCCTTGTGGAGCTGCCACTGCTCCGGCACCAGCCGGTCCCGCACCCGCTCCGGCAGCCCGTGGAAATACCGCGTGTAGTCGGGCGTGAAGTGCTCAAGACCCAGCTTGCTGTACTCCATCGGCGCGAACGCCGGACTCCGCGTCAGCCAGTGCAGCCCCTCCCGCCCCGCCGGACGCCGCCGCAGCAGATCCAGGAACACCTCCGCACCCGACTGCCCCGAACCCACCACCGTCACATGCCCCGCCGCCAGCAGCCGCTCCCGGTGCGCCAGATACTCCGCCGAGTGCACCACCGGCACCGCCGGCGCCTCCGCCAGCGGACGCAACGGCTCCGGCACCCGCGGCGCCGTCCCGATGCCCAGCACCAGATTCCGCGCGTACGTCCGACCCAGCGCCTCCGCCTCACCGCCCGCGTCGACCTGCGTGAAGTCCACCTCGAACAGCGCCCGTTCCGGATCCCAGCGCACCGCGTCCACCTGATGCCCGAAGAACAGCCCCGGCAGCCGCTCACTCACCCACCGGCAGTACGCGTCGTACTCCGCGCGCTCGATGTGGAACCGCTCCGCGACATAGAACGGGAACAGCCGCCCCTCCTCCCGCAGATACCGCAGGAACGACCACGGGCTCGACGGATCCGCCAGCGTCACCAGATCCGCCAGGAACGGCACCTGAAGCGTCGTCCCCTCGATCATCAGCCCCGGATGCCAGCGGAACGCCGACCGCTGCTCGTAGAACGCCGTCCGCAGCCCCGGCACCCCGTGCGCCAGCGCCGCCAGCGACAGATTGAACGGGCCCACGCCCACCCCCACCAGATCCAGCGGGGTCTCCTTGCCGGACCCGCCCGGCAGGTCCTTCTCCTCGACGGCCGTCATCGGCGCCCCTCCGGTACCGCGTCGTGCACGAGCTTCAGCAGCGCCGCCAGATCGTCCGGCCGCGCCTCGGGATTCAGCAGCGTCGCCTTGAGCCACAGACGGCCGCGCAGCTCCGCACGGCCCAGCACCGCCCGCCCCTCCGCGAGCAGCCGCCGCCGCACCAGCGCCACCGTCGCGTCCCCCGCCCCCGCCGGACGGAACAGCACCGTCGACATCGCCGGGCGCGCGTACAGCTCGAACCGCCCGTCCGCCTCCACCATCCCCGCCAGCCGCTCCGCCGCCGCGCACACCCGCTCCACCAGCGCCGCCATCCCCTCCCGGCCCAGCGCCCGCAGCGTCACCGCGATCCGCAGCACATCCGGCCGCCGCGACGTGCGCAGCGAACGCCCCAGCAGATCCGGCAGCCCCGCCTCCGTGTCGTCGCCCGCGTTGAGATAGTCCGCGCGATGGTCCAGCGGACGCAGCGCCGCCGTCTCCGGCACCACCAGCAGCCCCGCCGCCACCGGCTGCCAGCCCAGCTTGTGCAGATCGAACGTCACACTGTCCGCCCGCTCCAGACCCGCCAGCCGCGCCCGCAGCCGCTCGCTGAAGAGCAACGGCCCGCCGTACGCCGCGTCCACATGCAGCCGCGCCCCGTACCGCGCCACCACAGGACCGATCTCCAGCAGCGGATCCACGTCCCCGCTGTCCGTCGTCCCCGCCGTCGCCACCACCAGCGCGGGCTCGCCCCGCGTCTGCTCCAGCGCCACCTCCAGCGCCGCCGGATCCAGCACCCCGCGCGGCGCCGGAACCACCAACGGCGCCTCCAGCCCCAGCAGCCACGCCGCCCGGTGCACACTGTGATGCGCGTTCGCCCCGCACACCACCCGCACCGCGCCCCCGCCCCGGTACATCCGCGCCCGCTCTCTCGCCAGCAGCACCGCGAGCTGGTTCGCCTCCGTACCACCCGTCGTCACCAGCGCGTCGGGCTCCTCGTCCGGCGCCCCCTCGTACACCAGCCGCGCCAGCTCACGGCAGACCAGCGCCTCCAGCTCCGAGGCCGCCGGCGCCTGGTCCCACGAATCCATCGACGGATTCAGCGCCCCCGCCGCCACGTCCGCCGCCACCGACAGCGCCAGCGGCGGACAGTGCAGATGCCCCGCGCACAACGGATCCGCCGGATCCGCCGCCCCCCGCGCCACCAGCCGCACCACCGAGTCCAGCGCCTCCCGCGCCCCCGACCCCCGCTCCGGCAGCACCTCCCGCACCGTCCGCCGTACGTCCGCCGCCACGGCCTCCGGCCCGCCCGAGGGCAACGGACCGCCCCGCGCCCCCGCCCCGCCCGCCAGCGCCTCCAGCACATCGCCCAGCAGCGGACGCAGCGCGGCGGGACCCTCGGCGCCACCCGCGAGCAGGCAGGAACCATCGGCGAACGCAGACATGGGCGGGCTCTTTCCGTACAAGATGGTTAGGGCGCCCTAACCTAGGCGCCCCGCCCGCGCCGAACGGCGATCTCGCCGCTTCTTCGCCCGAAGGGGGTACGGCCGTACGGAACGCCGCCGGAGATCTGATAAAGGGGCCGGAACAGGACGCTCACCCGCCCGTTCCGGCCCCGCACCCCACTCCGCGTCTCAGCCCCGGGCAGCCTCCCGCACCCGCAACGCACGCCGCAGATCGTCCAGTTGATCCACCCACGCCCGCCGCAGCGCCCGCACCGGAACGCCCGAACGCAGACACTCCTCACCCCGCGCCAGCGTCCCCGCGTCCACCCACATCCGCGGGAACGCGTACCGCCCCGCCAGCTCCGCCAGCGAAGCCCCCCGCCGCTCCGACACCCGCATCGCGTCCGCGAAATACCGCTCCGCGAACCCGCCCAGCAGACGCGCCTGCTCCGGCTGCCAGAACCCCTGCGCCGTCGCCGCGAACAGATAGTTCGACAGCGCGTCCTCCTCCCCGAACATCGCCTCCCACGCCGCGGCCTTCCCCGCCGCGTCCGGCAGCGCCGCACTGCACCGCGCCGCGCCCTCCTCACCCGTCGCGCTCGGGTCCGCCTCCAGCGCCGCCTCCACGTCCGCGACCCCCACCGCGCCCAGCACCGCCAGCCGCAGCAGCAGCCGCCACCGCAGCTCCGCGTCCAGCTCCGGACCGCCCGGCACACTCCCCGCCGCACGCCACGCCGCCAGCTCCCGCGGCGACGTCGCACAGTCGATGAAGTACCGCACCGCCGTCAGCCGCACGCCCGCGTCCCTCGCGCCCACGCCCTCCAGCAGCTCGCGGCACGTCTCCGACAGCAGCCCCAGCACCTCGGCCCGCTCGCCGTCCGGCGCCGCGAAACGGTCCGCGACCTGCGTCCGGCCGAACGCCAGCACACCCTCCACGACCGCGTTGTCCGACTCCGCCGGAAGATGCGCCCGCACCGTCCGCACGTACTCCAGCGGCGCCAGCTCACCGTCCCGCACCATGTCCCGCGCCGCGTTCCACACCACGGCCCGCGTCAACTGCCCCGGCAGCCCCGACAGCGTCCGCCGCGCCGTCTGCCACGACCGCGCGTCCAGCCGCACCTTCGCGTACGTCAGATCCCCGTCGTTCAGCAGCAGCAGATCCGGCTGCGGCCCGTCCAGCCGCACCGACAGACCGCCCTGGGCCGGAACGTCCCGCTCCAGCCGCTCCCGCAGCACCAGCCGCCCCGGATCCGCCGGCGCCTCGTCGTACAGCCCGATCGCCAGCCGGTGCGGGCGCCCGCCCCGGTGCTCGACCTCCACCTCGCCGCCCTCGGCACGCGGCACCAGCGTGTCCACGCCCGTCGTCCGCAGCCAGCGCTCCGCCCAGCCGTGCACATCGCGGTCCGACGCGCGCGCGAGCGACTCCAGGAAGTCCGCCAGCGTCGCGTTCCCGAACCGGTGCCGCGCGAAATGCTCGTTGATCCCCGCCAGGAACGCCTTCTCGCCCAGCCACGCCACCAACTGCCGCAGCGCCGCAGCGCCCTTCGAGTACGAGATCCCGTCGAAGTTCGTCCGCGCCGCCGCCGTGTCCGGCACCGCCTCCGCCTCGGGCGCCACCGGATGCGTCGACGGACGCTCGTCCGCGTCGTACCCCCAGCACTTCCGCGACACCCCGAAATCCGTCCACGCGTCCGTGTACGAGGTCGCCTCGCTCAGCGTCTGGTACCCCATGTACTCCGCGAAGGACTCGTTCAGCCAGATGTCGTCCCACCAGCGCAGCGTCACCAGATCGCCGAACCACATGTGCGCCATCTCGTGCGCGATCACGATCCCGCGCGTCTGCCGCTCCGTCGCCGTCACCGCCGACCGGTAGACGAACTCGTCCCGGAACGTCACCAGCCCCGGATTCTCCATCGCCCCCGCGTTGAACTCCGGCACGAACGCCTGGTCGTACGAGTCGAACGGATACGGCTCGTCGAAGATCTCGTGATACCGGTCGAAGCACCGCCGCGTGATGTCCAGCAGCTCGTGCGCGTCCGCCTCCAGATACTCGCCCAGCGACCGCCGCACGTGCAGCCCGAACGGCAGCCCCGCGTGCTCCGTCCGCACCGAGTGGTACGGACCCGCCACCACCGCCATCAGATACGTGCTGATCCGCGGCGTCCGCGCGCACTCCCAGCGGCCCTCCCCGCCGCCCGTACGCGCCGCCACCCCGTTCGACAGCACCGTCCACTCCGGCGGCGCGGTCACCGCGACCTCGAACTCCGCCTTCAGGTCCGGCTGGTCGAAGCACGCGAACACCAGCGGGGCGTCCGAGATGCAGCACTGCGTGTACACGTACGCGCGCCCGTCCACCGGATCCACGAACCGGTGCATCCCCTCGCCGACCCGCGAATACCGCATCTCGGCCTCGACCCGCAGCTCGTGCTCGCCCGCCGCCAGCCCGCGCAGCGGGAACCGGCCCTCGCTCAGCTCCCCGGGATCCAGCTCGGCCCCGTCCAGCACCACCCGGCCCAGCGCGGCGGGCCGCACCTCGACGAACGTGTCCCCGGGCCCCTCCCGCACGGTGAAGTGCACGGTCGTGACCGAACCGAACGTCTCCTCACCCACGGTCAGATCGAGGTCGATCACATAGCGCTCGACATCCAGGAACCGGGCTCGGGTCTGCGCCTCATCGCGCGTCAATACGGACATGCGCGCCATACTCCCGTACGCACGGCCGACTGTCAGACCCGCCCGCTATACATCTCCCATGACCGAGATCGTGCTCTTCCACTCCGTCCTGGGCATCCGCGCGGGCGTCACCGACGCCGCCGCCCGCTTCCGCGCCGCGGGCCACACCGTCCACACCCCGGATCTCTACGAGGGCCGCTCCTTCGACGCGTACGACGAGGCGTTCGCCTTCCTCGAATCCCTCGGCGGCATCCCCGCCCTGATCACCCGCACCCAGGCCGCCGCCGAGCATCTCCCGCACGACGTCGTCTACGCGGGCTTCTCCAACGGAGGCGCCTCCGCCGAACTCCTGACCGCCACCCGCCCCGGCGCCCGAGGCGCCCTCCTCTTCCACGCCGCGCTCCCGGTCGCCGCCTTCGAGATGGACCTCACCTGGCCGAAGGGCGTCCCGGCCCAGGTCCACTACGCGACGGCCGACCCGTACCGCGAGGAGGACGGCATCACGGGCCTCGCGGAGGAGGTCCGCGCGGCGGGAGCGGGCTTCGCCCTCTACGACTACCCGGGCACAGGCCACCTCTTCACCGACCCGGAACTCCCGGCCGAGTACGACAAGGAGTCGGCGGAACTGATGTTCTCCAGGGCCCTGGAGTTCCTGGACCGGGTGGGCTGAGCCCTCAGCTCTTGGGGCCCACGTGGAGGTCCATGAGGGCTACGGAGGCACGTCGGGCGACGGAGATGTTGTGCCCGCCCTTGCGGTGGCGGGCGCTCCTGCACTCCACCCCGAGGGCGTCGAGGGTGTCGGTGAACAGGCGCAGGATCTCGTCGGACCTGTTGGTGAAGAAGTAGCGCGGGTACTCGTACCGTTTGCGCTGCCCGGCGACCGTACGAGTCGTCCAGTTCGTGATCCGGCACCCGTCGGAGTGGATGAGGCCCCGGACGAACGGCCATGGATGCTCGCCGACGATGGCACGCTGCCAGGGCTCCAGCGCGATCGACCGGGTGTGCTTCCTGCCGGGCCCGTGCTGGGGGAGAAGGCAGGGCCAGTGGCTGTGGTAAGCCGTCACGTTGACACAGCCCTGGCGCTGGATGCGGAACACGCTGTTCTCGGGGCAGACCGCCTTGACGGCTCGCTCGCACTCCACGATGAGACCCGGCCACGCGTCGGCGCACGCGATCCGCAGGAAGTACGTGCGGGCGAGACGGCTGATGCAGCCGTCGCCCAGATAGAGCCCGAGTAGATAGCTGTACGCGGCGGTGTCCTGGGGGAGCCCGGGCGGGCCCGCGCAGCGCCAGCAGGGCGCGCCCCGGGACGGTGCCGGGTGCAGCCGCTGCTGCCACGACTTGAGCGACCAGCGTGATATGCCCATCTCGCGGCTCACGGAATTGAGGCTGCGGCCCTGGGCGATCAGGGCGAGGGCGCGCTTGCGGGTGGCGAGGTCGTACATGGACGCAGGATTCGGCACGGTGTGCGGATTCTGCGGCTGCGGGGAAGGGATTCGCTCGAAGTGGCGAAGCTAAATGATTTCGCTTGCAGCCTTCGAAATGAAGGTAAAGTGCCCCGGGTCGGACTCGAACCGACACTGTATGGGTTTTGAATCCATCGTCTGCTGCCAATTGGACTACCGGGGCTAGTGGAATCCAAGGACTACGCCCACCCACCGTGCCAACACCATACAGGACCTGGGTAGGCTCATACCTCCCACCTGTGCGGAAACGAGGAGCCCAGTGAGCACCGCGGACGTCCCCGAGCCTGAGACCACATCCACGGCGGCAGCCGAGCCCGGCGGCGGCGAGCACGTCCCTCCGACCACCACCCGCGTCGTCATCGCCGAGGACGAGGCCCTGATCCGGATGGACCTCAAGGAGATGCTGGAGGAAGAGGGCTACACGGTCGTCGGCGAGGCGGGCGACGGGCAGGCGGCGCTGGAGCTGGCCCGGGAGCACCGTCCTGACCTGTGCATTCTCGATGTGAAGATGCCGGTGCTCGACGGTATCTCCGCCGCCGAGAAGATCGCGGAGGAGAGCATCGCGCCGGTGCTGATGCTCACGGCGTTCTCGCAGCGCGAGCTGGTGGAGCGGGCGCGGGACGCGGGCGCGATGGCGTATCTCGTGAAGCCGTTCAGCAAGAGCGACGTGGTGCCCGCGATCGAGATGGCCGTCTCGCGGTTCACGGAGCTGAGGGAGCTGGAGAAGGAGGTCGCGGACCTCTCGGAGCGGCTGGAGACGCGGAAGCTCGTGGACCGGGCGAAGAGCGTGCTGCAGACCCAGTACGGGCTGAGCGAGCCGGCCGCGTTCCGCTGGATCCAGAAGACGTCGATGGACCGGCGGCTCTCGATGCGCCAGGTCGCGGAGGCCGTGATCGAGGACGGCGAGGAGCGGAAGAAGAAGCAGTAGCAGAGGAGAGAGGGGCCCGGCGGAACGGAATTCCGCCGGGCCTCTTCTCTGTCTGTGCGGCTCAGTCCTCGCCCAGGTATGCCTTGCGTACCGACTCGTCGTGCATGAGTTCCTCGCCCGTGCCCGACAGGGAGATCTTGCCGATCTCCATGACGTGGCCGTGGTCGGCGAGGGAGAGGGCGGCCTGGGCGTTCTGCTCGACGAGGAGGATCGTCGTGCCGTCGGCCTTCAGCTCGCGGATCGTCGACATGATCTTCTGCATCATGATCGGCGAGAGGCCCATCGAGGGCTCGTCGAGCATGAGGAGCTTGGGCCGTGACATCAGGGCGCGGCCCATGGCGAGCATCTGCTGTTCGCCGCCGGAGAGGGTGCCGGCGGCCTGGCGGCGTCGTTCCCCGAGGATGGGGAAGAGGTCGTAGGCGCGCTGGATGTCTCCGGTGATGGCCTGCTCGTCCTTGCGGAGGAACGCTCCGAGCTTGAGGTTCTCCTCGATGGAGAGCCGGGGGAAGATCCGGCGGCCCTCGGGGGAGTGGGCCATGCCCATGGCGACGATCTTGTGGGCGGGGACCCCGAGGAGGGGCACGCCGTCGAAGATGATCTTCCCGGCGAGGGGCTTGAGCAGGCCGGAGAGGGTGCGCAGGGTGGTGGTCTTGCCGGCGCCGTTGGTGCCGATCAGGGTGACGACCTCGCCCGCTTCGACCTGGAACGAGATGCCCTTGACGGCTTCGATCTTGCCGTAGGCGACCCGCAGGTCCTCGACTTCGAGCAGGGGCATCAGCCCTCGCCCCCTTCCTGCTCGCGCGAATCCTGCTCGCGCGGTTCCTGTTCGCGCGGTTCCTGGTCCTGTGCTTCCTGTTCGCGCGATCCCTCGGCTGCCTGGACCTCGGCGACCTCCGCCTCGCCCGGTTCGCCCTCGAAGGGGGTGCCGAGGTAGGCGGCGATGACGCGGTCGTCGTTCTGGACGGTCTCGGGGCTGCCCTCGACCAGTTTCTCCCCCTGGACGAGGACGGCGACGCGGTCGCAGAGGTTGAAGATGAACCGCATGTCGTGCTCGATGACGAGCACGGCGGTGCCCTGTTCCCGTACGGCGAGGACGAGTTCGCGGGTGGCCTCGGTCTCGGACGAGGTCATGCCGGCCGTGGGCTCGTCCAGCAGGAGGAGTCCCGGCTGGCTGGCGAGGGCGCGGGCGATCTCCAGCTTGCGCTGTTCGCCGTAGGGGAGGTTGCGGGCGAGGTGTTCGCGCTTGTCCTGGAGGCCGATGAAGCGGAGCAGCTCCATGGCCTGTTCCTCGGACTCGCGTTCGGCGCGCCGGAAGCCGGGGCCGCGGAGGAGGGCGGAGAAGAGGCCCTCGCTGGTGCGGGTGTGGCGGCCGACGAGCACGTTCTCCAGCACGGTCATGTTGGCGAAGAGCCGGATGTTCTGGAAGGTGCGCGCGATGCCCGCCTGGGTGACCAGGTGGGAGCGGTGCGGCAGGACCGTGCCCTTGTAGCTGACGGTGCCTTCGGTGGGGACGTAGAGCCCGGTGAGGCAGTTGAAGAAGGTGGTCTTTCCGGCGCCGTTGGGGCCGATGAGGCCGACGATCTCCCCGCTGTCGACGGTGAGGTTCACGTCCCGTACGGCCGTGAGGCCGCCGAAGCGCATCGTGACGCCGGAGGCGTCGAGCACGGCCCGGCCGCCGGCCGAGGGCGCCGGGGCGCGGTCGGTCTTCGTCGTGGTCGTCATGGCTCACGCCTCCGCTTTGCCGAGGCCGGGGGCGTCGCCGGGGGGCACGTCGAGCTGCCCGGTCTCGTGGAATTCGAGCTGCCTGCGCCGGTCGGCGATCAGTCCTTCGGGCCGGAAGCGCATCAGGAGGATGAGCGCGATGCCGAAGAGCAGCAGTTGGTAGTCGGCCATGAACTGGAGCTTGGCCGGGATGAGGTAGAGCAGCGCGGCGCCGATGAGGGGGCCGCTGACGGTGCCCATGCCGCCGAGGATGACGGCGATGAGCAGGAACGCCGAGTTGGGTGGCGCGGTGTGCACGAATTTGTACGATTCGGGGTTCACCGAGAACTCGACGTGGGCGAGGACCGTTCCGGCCATGCCCGCGAGGGTGGCGCCGAGGGCGAAGGCCATGAGCTTGAACCGGAAGGCGTTGACGCCCATGGCGCGGGCGGCGGTCTCGTCCTCGCGGATGGCGATCCAGGCGCGGCCGATACGGGAGTTGTCGGAGCGCCGGAAGATGGTGACGACGATGGCGGTGAAGACGAGCATCAGCAGGTAGTAGTTGGCGAACCTGCCGAGTTCGAAGCCGAGGATGGTGTGTTCCTCGCCGAGGTTGAAGCCGAACAGCTCCAGGTCGGGGATGTTGGGGATGCCGTTGGGGCCGTTGGTGACGTTGGGGCCCGAGTCGCCGTCGAGGTTCTGGACGGAGATGCGGAAGATCTCCCCGAAGCCCAGGGTGACGATGGCGAGGTAGTCGCCGTGCAGCCGGAGCGAGGGGAAGCCGATGATGAGGCCGAAGACCAGCGCGACTCCGGCGCCGATGAGCACGGCGGCCCAGAACGGCACGTGGATGTCGAAGGCGGTGGAGGGCGCGCCGGAGACGAGCGCGGCGGTGTAGGCGCCCACGCCGAGGAACGCGACGTAGCCGAGGTCGAGGATGCCCGCGAGGCCGACGACCATGTTGAGGCCGAGGGAGACGGTCGCGAAGATCAGCACGCTGACGGCGATGTTGGTGTAGGCCTCGTTGCTCTGGGTGACGGGGAAGAGCAGCGCGGCGACGAACGCGGCGATGAGCGTGACGTTGCGGTGCTTGGCGGCGAAGCCGGAGAGCCGCTTGGTGAGTCCGGCGCGTCCGATGGCGGGCGCGGCGAAGGCGGCGAGCACGAGGAAGCCGATGAACGGGGGGCCGTCCTCGGCCTCGATGCCGTACGCGAAGACGTACAGGCCGATGGCGCAGGAGGCGCAGATGATGAGGATCTCGGCCCAGCCGGGGACCTCGTCGCGCAGCCGCGCGGGCGTGGGCGCCTTGAAGGCGTGGAGGAGCCGCTTCCAGAGGTTGGGTGCCGCTCCGGTGAGCGGGTCGGCCCCGGACGGCAGGTCGGGGGGCAGGGCGAGGGCGCCGACGAGGGCGATGAGGGTGCCCGCGATGCCGATCCACATGCCGGGTTCGAAGTTGACGAGGCCGCCGAGCTGTTCGGCGATGGCCCCGGCCGTGTACCAGGTGACGCCGAGGGTGCCGAGCGTGGAGAGCAGGACGGCGCTGTGCTTGCCGCCGGGGGTGAGCCAGCGCAGTCCGCGGATGCCCCAGGAGGAGGCGAGGAACGCGGCGGTGAGGAGCGAGCCGACGAGGGTGAGGAGCTGGAGGCCGGCGGGGTAGAAGGCGATGGTGAGGTCGCCGGGGAACTCCGAGGTCCAGGTCCAGGCGAGCATGGTGCTCGCGAAGGCGACGACGGAGCCGAGGCCGACGAGGATCCGTGCGAGGGCGAGGTTGGAGTCCGCGTCGGGCCGCAGCCGGAGGGGCGCGCCCTGTCCGGCGGGGGTGTCCGCGGTGGCGGTGGTGTCCTTCGTGGTGGTCGTCATGGTGATCACGCCCGATCCGCGAGGCGCTCGCCGAGGAGGCCCTGTGGTCGTAGCAGCAGGACGAGGATGAGGAGGACGAAGGCCCATACGTCCTTCCAGGAGCCGCCGCCGAACTGTTCCATTCCGGGGATGTCGCCGATGTAGGCGGTGGCCATGGCTTCGGCGACGCCGAGGACGAGGCCGCCGACCATGGCGCCGTAGATGTTGCCGATGCCGCCGAGGACGGCGGCGGTGAAGGCCTTGAGGCCCGCGATGAAGCCCATGCGGAAGTTGACCTCGCCGGTCTTGAAGCCCTGGGCGACGGCCGCGATGGCGGCGAAGGCGGCTCCGATGGCGAAGGCCATGACGATGATGCGGTCGGTGTTGATGCCCATGAGCTTGGCCGTGTCGGGGTCCTGCGAGGTGGCCTGCATGGCGCGGCCGGTGCGGGTCTTCGCGACGAAGACGCCGAGGGCGATCATGCACACGGGGGCCGCGATGAAGATGAAGAGGTCCTCGCGGGAGATGGTGACGAAGCCGAGGTCGAAGTCGCTGCCGCTGAACTGCGGGAAGGGGCGGGCCTTCTTCGCGTCGGGGTAGAACGACCAGACGGCCTGCTGGAGCGCGAGGGAGAGGCCGATCGCGGTGATGAGGGGCGAGAGCCGCGGTCCTCCGCGCAGCGGCCGGTAGGCGAAGCGTTCGGCGCCGACCCCGACCAGGGTGGCGCAGATGACGCCGAGCAGGATCATGAGGGGCAGCGCGAGCGTGAGGCTCGTGTTGTCGGGAAGCCAGAGATATGCGGTCAGCGCGCCGAAGCCGCCGATCATGAATATCTCGCCGTGGGCGAAGTTGATGAGCTGGACGATGCCGTAGACCATCGTGTACCCGATCGCGATGAGGCCGTACAACGCGCCGAGTGCGAGTCCGTTCGCCAGCTGATCCGGCAGATCTTGCACCGGGTGTCCTCCGGGGATGTGTCAGATACGGCTGCGCGGGGGCGCTGGTGGCGCCCCCGCGCAGCAGCAGAGATGTACGGGAAGGGCGGCGTTCCAGTCCGGGCCGGGGTGGCCGGCCGGTCAGCTTCCCTGGAACGTGCCGGTCTTGACGGGCTTGTGCTTGCCGCCCTTGACCTCGTAGACGGAGAGCTGCTTGTTGGTGGTGTCGCCGTACTTGTCGAAGGACACGGCACCGGTGACGCCGTCGAAGCTCACCTTCTGCATGGCCTCGCTGACCTGCTTGCGTCCGTCCTCGCCCTCGGGGAGCTTGCCGTCGTTCTTCTCGACGACGGCCTTGACGGCCTGGATGATGGCCCAGGTGCTGTCGTACGAGTAGCCGCCGTAGGCGTCGTAGAAGGCCTTGTAGCCTTCCTTCTTGTAGTTCTTGATGAAGGTCTTGGCCGTGTCGAGGGTCTCCAGGGGAGCGCCGACGGAGGTGGCCATGTCGCCTTCGGACTTCTTCTTGTGCAGCTTGATGTACTCGGGGCTGTAGAGCGCGTCGCCGCCGACGGTGGGCATGGTGCCGCCCGCCTTCTTGATCTGGGCGGAGAGCGGGGCGCCCGCGGGGTACTCCATGCCGAGGTAGACGAAGTCGGCCTTGGACTTGGCGACCTTGGTGGCCACGGCGGAGAAGTCGCGGTCCTCGGGGTTGATGTGGTCGCTGCCGACGACCTTGCCGCCGAGCTTCTTGAACTCGTCGCCGAAGGTTCCGGCGAGGCCGGCGCCGTAGGTCTTCTTGTCGTCGATGATGTACGCCTTCTTGTACTTCCGCTCGTTGAAGAGGTACTGGGCCGCGTAGGGGCCCTGCACCGCGTCGGTGGTCGAGGTGCGGAAGTAGGTGTCGAAGAGGCGCTTCTTGTTCCCCTTCTGCCAGTCCGGGCCCTGGGAGAGCTGGGGCGCGGTGTTGGCGGGGGAGACCTGGACGAGGTTGGCGTTGCCGAAGACCTTCTGCATGGACTGGCCGACGTTCGAGTTGAGCGGGCCCACCACGCCGTAGACGTCCTGGTTGCCGACGAGCTTGGTCGCGTTCTGCTGACCGGTGCCCGCCTGGGCCTGGTCGTCGAGCGCCTCCAGCTTGAAGGTGACCCCCTCGACCTCCTTGTTCTTGTTGGCGGTCTTGACCGCCAGGTCGGAGGAGTTCTTGATGCCCTGGCCCAGCGCGGACAGATCACCGGTCAGGGGGGCGTCGAGCCCGATGACGACAGTGGTCTTCTCGCCGCTGTCGCCTCCGCCGCCGCTGTCGTCGCGGGATCCGCACGCCGTCAGCGTGAGGGCTCCCGCCGTGACGGCGGTGGTGAGTATCAGCAAGGAACGGTGACGCACGATCAGTCCTTTCCCCAGGCGCGGCCCTCGATGGATGAGTGGCCGTACTGCGTTATTCGGGGGTGAACCCCGTACCCCCGAGCGGGGGCCGTACTGGTGATGCAGATCGGTGCTCGCAACGCACGCCCGGCGGCGCGGTGACTGGCGGTGACTCTATGGGCGGGGGCCGAAGTAAGGCAGAGGCCAAGTCGAGGATGTGACTCTCTTGTTATGACCGGGCCCGTTCGGGGGGTGCGGTGATCAACATCCCTGGTATGACGGGGGAGTTGCGGACACGTAAGCCGTCATGAAGCCGCAGCGTGCTCAGGGGGTGTGAGCTGAGTCCTTGACGGGGGGTTCGCATACCGTACGGAATACGCGCGTCAGTGCGCGTGCGTAGCGGTCTCCGGGGATCACGCTCAGATGCTGTGAGGCACGCGCGTTACGCAGCGTCACTTCGAGGAAGGGCATGCGTGCCTGGAGGGGCAGTCCCTCGCAGGAGCGGATGTGCGCGCGCAGTCCCAGGTTCCTGGGGTTCTCGGGCGTGACGGAGAGGGGGCGCCGCGGCTGCATGGAGACGTCCAGCGCCTCGTAGCCCTGGGTGACGCGGGAGATGGTCACCGGATCGTCCGTGGTGACGCGCAGCGCGATGGAGAAGGTCCTGGAGCCGGGTGCGGTCGTCGCGATGTCCACGAAACGTATGTCCGTGCTCTGCGCCGGATACGGCACGAGGCGCGCGGTCCGCGGGCCGCCCCGGGGCCGTTCGGCGGGCCCGTCGTCGATCGCGTAGAGGGTTCCGGCGGCGACGAGCGCGAGCGCGGCGCCGGCGAGGGTGCCGCGGCGCACCGTGCGGGGGAGCGCCGCCCACCGTTCCCGCAGCGGCGGCGACTCGCTGCCGCCGACGAGGGTGTCGGGACCCGGCGGTTCGCTCACGGGGTCATCCGGGCCAGCCGCCGGAGGAGGCGGGGCTCTCGGAGCTGAGGGCGGCGCACCGCTCACGGGCCTCGCGCTCGACGAACGCGTGCGCGGCACGGCGCCCTTCACCGGCGCGGATCCGCCGGGCCTGCTCGGAGAGGGTCAGGACCAGCGTGTTCTGCCGGTCGGAGAGCCCTTTCTGCTGGTAGTCGGACTGGTCCCCGCCGCCCGGCTTGAGCGCGTCCTTCGTCCAGTGCGTGACGATCCGGGTGCACAGTTGGGCGGGCGAGGTGGTCCGGCTCTTGGGCTCCGGGCGCCCTTCGTCCGTGCATCCCGCGAGCACCATGGCGAGGCATAACGCTGCGAAGGCGGTACGCCGGATGTCCCCCATGCCGAGGAACGTAGCGTCAAGGGGCCGACCGGGAAAGAGCCCGGACGCCTCAGGGGCAGGTCACCCCGATTCGGCGTCGCGCAGAAGGCACGTCAGGCGCGCGGTGCACACCCGCTTGCCGTCCTCGTCCGTGATCGCGACCTCGTAGGTGGCGGTCGTACGCCCGCGGTGGACCGGCGTGGCGACACCGGTCACCAGGCCCGAGCGCAGCCCCCGGTGGTGTGTGCAGTTGAGGTCGACGCCGACGGCGACCTTGCCGGGGCCGCCGTGCAGCATGGCGCCGACCGAGCCGAGCGTCTCGGCGAGGACCGCGGAGGCCCCGCCGTGCAGCAGCCCGTACGGCTGGGTGTTGCCCTCGACGGGGAGGGTGCCGACCACGCGCTCGGGCGCTGCCTCCAGCACCTGGAGCCCCATCCGCTCGCCCAGGTGGCCGGCGGAGAAGAGGGACGGCAGGTCGAGGCCCGATCCGCTCCACTGGTCCAGGACGGTCTGGGGGAACTTGGTGCTGGACTGCTCACCCATGAGCGGCGGCTCCGTTCGCGCTGATGTCCTCGCACACGTTTCCGTGCACGCGCTTTCAGCCCGAGCTTAAGCCAGCCGCCGACGCTCGCCTCACGGCTCCCCTCACGCTCCCCGGGAGGAGGGCGTCAGCCGGATGATCACGGACTTGCTGGCCGGGGTGTTGCTGGTGTCGGCCGTGGCGTCGAGGGGGACGAGGACGTTCGTCTCCGGGTAGTACGCCGCTGCGCAGCCGCGCGCCGTGGGGTAGTGGACGACGCGGAAGCCGCGCGCGACCCGTTCGACGCCGTCGCTCCACTCGCTGGTCAGGTCGGCGTACGCGCCGTCGGCGAGGCCCAGTTCCTCGGCGTCCTCCTTGCGGACGAGGACGACGCGGCGGCCGTTCTTGATGCCGCGGTAGCGGTCGTCCAGGCCGTAGACAGTGGTGTTGTACTGGTCGTGGGAGCGCAGCGTCTGGAGGAGCAGACGGCCCTCGGGCACCTCGGGGTATTCGACGGGGGCGGCGGTGAAGTTGGCCTTGCCCGTGGCCGTGGGGAAGCTGCGGGAGTCACGCGGTGCGTGCGGGAGGGCGAAGCCGCCCGGACGGGCGACCTTCGCGTTGAAGTCCTCGAATCCGGGCACGACCCGGGCGATACGGTCGCGGATCAGGCCGTAGTCGCCCTCGAACTCCTCCCACGGCACCCGGGAGCGGTCGCCGAGCACGGCGCGGGCGAGGCGGGCGACGATCGCGGGCTCGGAGAGCAGCCTGCTGCTCGCGGGCGCGAGGCGGCCGCGCGAGGCGTGGACCATGCCCATGGAGTCCTCGACGGTGACGAACTGCTCGCCGCCGCGCTGGGTGTCCCGCTCGGTGCGGCCGAGCGTCGGCAGGATCAGGGCGCGGGCGCCGGTGACGCAGTGCGAGCGGTTGAGCTTGGTGGAGACGTGCACGGTGAGGCGGGCGCGGCGCATGGCGGCCTCGGTGACGTCCGTGTCGGGCGAGGCGGAGACGAAGTTGCCGCCCATGGCGAAGAAGACCTTGGCCTCGCCGTCGCGCAGGGCGCGGATGGCGCGCACCACGTCGTACCCGTGCTCGCGGGGCGCGTCGATGCCGAACTCCTTCTCCAGCGCGTCCAGGAACGCGGGCGCGGGCCGCTCGAAGATGCCCATGGTGCGGTCGCCCTGCACATTGCTGTGTCCCCGTACGGGGCAGACGCCGGCGCCCTCGCGGCCGACGGCGCCGCGCAGCAGGAGGAGGTTGACGACCTCGCGGATGGTCGGCACGGAGTGCTTGTGCTGGGTGAGGCCCATGGCCCAGCACACGATGGGGCGGCGGGAGGCGAGGATCATCTCCAGGGCGCGCTCGATCTCGTCCCTGGTCAGGCCGGTCGCGCGCAGGGTCTCGTCCCAGTCGGCCTCGCGCGCGGCCTTCGCGAACTCCTCGAAGCCGTGCGTGTACGTCTCCACGAACTCCCGGTCGACGGCGCCCTCGTGGCCGTTCTCCGCGCGCTCCAGGATCAGCCGGTTGAGCGTACGGAAGAGGGCCTGGTCGCCGCCGATGCGGATCTGGAGGAACAGGTCGGTGAGCGGGGTGCCGCCCGCGGCGAGCCCCTTGGGCGTCTGCGGGTTCTTGAACCGCTCCATCCCGGCCTCGGGCAGCGGATTGACCGTGATGATCTTCGCGCCGCCCGCCTTCGCCTTCTCCAGCGCGGAGAGCATCCGGGGGTGGTTGGTGCCGGGGTTCTGGCCCGCGACGATGATCAGGTCCGCCTTGTGCAGGTCCTCCAGGAGGACGCTGCCCTTGCCGACGCCGAGGGTCTCGGTGAGGGCGGAACCGGAGGACTCGTGGCACATGTTGGAGCAGTCCGGCAGGTTGTTCGTGCCGAACTCGCGGGCGAAGAGCTGGTAGAGGAACGCGGCCTCGTTGCTCGTACGGCCCGAGGTGTAGAAGACCGCCTCATCGGGTGACGCGAGCGCGGTCAGCTCCTCGGCGATCAGCGAGAACGCCTTCTCCCAGGACACGGGCTCGTACGCCTCGGCGCCCTCCGCGAGGAACATGGGCTCGGTGAGACGGCCCTGCTGCCCGAGCCAGTACCCGGAGCGGGTGGCCAGGTCGGCGACGGGGTGCGCGGCGAAGAAGTCCCGGGTCACGCGCCGGGTGGTCGCCTCCTCGGCGACGGCCTTGGCCCCGTTCTCGCAGAACTCCGCCGCGTGCCGCTTGTCGCCCTCCGGCCAGGCGCAGCCGGGGCAGTCGAACCCGTCCTTCTGGTTGACGCGCAACAGGGTCAGCGCGGTGCGCCGCACGCCCATCTGCTCCCGCGCCATCTTCAGCGAGTGCGCGACGGCGGGGATCCCGGCGGCGGCATGCTCGGGGGCGCTGACCTGCGGCGCGTCCTGGACCGGATCGGAGGAAGGGGCTTTGCGGCTCATCCCCCGATGGTGCCTCTTGGGGGGCAGCCGACGCCAGAGGGTGGCCCCTGGTGCCCCCGTGTCCTCTTCAGGGGGCTGGGTGGAGACTGCCCCGTCCTGTGCTTCGCAGGCCGCGCCCGCGTCGTGGCTTGGCGCGCAGTTCCCCGCGCCCCTGAAAGACGGCCTCATCAGACGTGCCCCGTCAGGGGCACGGGGAACTGCGCGAGCGGCCACAGCGTGCCCGCGGCCTGCGACGGCGGGCGAGGGGCAGTCCCTGCTCAGGCAACTGTGCAGACAAAACGCAAAAAATAGGGCACAAGGGACGTCGGCGGGGACTGTCAGTAGGACATGGGAGTATCGGGGACGTGGCTAAGACGGCATCGAAGACGACCCCCAAGACGGCGGCATCCAAGGAGAAGAGCGAGGCCCCTCGCCTGCTCCTCATGGACGGGCACTCCCTCGCGTACCGCGCGTTCTTCGCGCTGCCCGCGGAGAATTTCTCCACGACCACGGGCCAGACGACGAACGCGATCTACGGCTTCACGTCCATGCTGATCAACACGTTGCGTGACGAGGCGCCCACGCACTTCGCCGTCGCCTTCGACGTCTCCCGCAAGACCTGGCGCTCGGAGGAGTTCGCGGAGTACAAGGCGAACAGGTCCAAGAGCCCCGACGAGTTCAAGGGCCAGGTCGAGCTGATCGGCGAGCTGCTGGACGCCATGAAGGTCCGCCGGTTCGCGGTGGACGGCTTCGAGGCCGACGACGTCATCGCCACCCTCGCCACCCAGGCCGAGGCCGAGGGCTTCCAGGTCTCCATCGTCACCGGCGACCGCGACGCCTTCCAGTTGGTGTCGGACAACGTGACGGTGCTCTATCCCACCAAGGGCGTCTCCGAGCTGACCCGCTTCACCCCCGAGAAGGTCCAGGAGAAGTACGGGCTGTCCCCGTCGCAGTATCCGGACTTCGCCGCCCTGCGCGGCGACCCGTCGGACAATCTGCCGGGCATCCCCGGCGTCGGCGAGAAGACGGCCGCCAAGTGGATCAATCAGTTCGGCTCCTTCGCCGACCTCGTCGAGCGCGTCGACGAGGTAAAGGGCAAGGCCGGGCAGAACCTGCGCGAGCACCTGGAGGCCGTGAAGCTCAACCGCCGCCTGACCGAGATGGTGCGCGACGTCGCGCTGCCCGACCGCCCCGAGGACCTGGTCCGCGCGCCGTACGACCGTACGGCGATCGGCGTCATCCTCGACGCGCTGGAGTTCCGCAACCAGAACTTCCGCGAGCGCCTCTTCGCCGTCGACCCCGGCTCCGAGGAGGGCGAGGAGCAGGAGGTCGGCGCGGGCGTCGAGGTGGACGGCGTGCTGATCGAGCCGGACGCGCTCGGCCCCTGGCTGGCGGAGCACGGGCACGGCGTCCTGGGCGTCGCCACCGTCGACGTGTGGAAGCTGGGCAGCGGCAGCGTGAGCGAGATCGCGCTCGCGACGCCCACGGGCCCGGCCGCCTGGTTCGACCCGGCGAAGCTCACGGAGGCCGACGAGCGGGCGTTCGCCGCCTGGCTCGCGGACGCCTCCCAGCGCAAGGTGATGCACGACGCGAAGGCCCTCATGCGGGTCTTCGCCGACCACGGCTGGAGCGTGGACGGCGTATGGATGGACACCGCCCTGGCCGCGTATCTGGACAAGCCCGGCCGCCGCTCCTTCGCGCTGGACGCGCTCTCCGTCGAGTATCTGGGCCGGGAGCTGATGCCCACCGCAGAGGCCGACGGACAGCTCGCGCTCGGCGTGGACGAGCAGGCGGAGGCCGACGCGCTGATGACCAAGGCGCGCACCATCCTCGACCTGGGCGCGGCCTTCGAGACCCGCCTGGAGCAGGTCGGCGCCGAGGAGCTGCTGCGCGATCTGGAGCTGCCGACGTCCGCGATGCTCGCGCGGATGGAGCGGGCCGGCATCGCGGCCGACCGCGAGTGGCTGACGAACATGGAGCAGCAGTTCGCCGACGCGGTCCAGCAGGCCGTGTCCGAGGCGCATGCCTCGGTGGGCCATGAGTTCAATCTCGGCTCGCCCAAGCAGCTCCAGGAGGTCCTCTTCGGCGAGCTGGGCCTGCCCAAGACGAAGAAGACCAAGACGGGTTACACGACGGATGCCGACGCCCTGGCCTGGCTCGCCGCCCAGACCGAGCACGAGCTGCCGGTCATCATGCTGCGCTACCGCGAGCAGCAGAAGCTGCGCACCACCGTCGAGGGCCTGATCAAGACCATCGCGCCGGACGGACGTATCCACACGACGTTCAACCAGACGGTGGCCGCCACGGGACGCCTCTCCTCCACCGACCCGAACCTGCAGAACATCCCGGTGCGGACCGACGAGGGCCGGGCCATCCGCCGCGGCTTCAAGGTCGGCGAGGGGTACGAGTCGCTGCTCACCGCCGACTACAGCCAGATCGAGCTGCGCGTCATGGCCCATCTCTCCGAGGACGAGGGCCTGATCGAGGCGTTCACCTCCGGCGAGGACCTGCACACCACGGTCGCCTCGCAGGTCTTCGGCGTCGAGAAGTCCGAGGTCGACCCGGAGATGCGCCGCAAGATCAAGGCGATGTCCTACGGGCTGGCGTACGGGCTGTCCGCCTTCGGCCTCTCCCAGCAGCTCGGCATCACGCCGGACGAGGCCCGCAAGCTGATGGACACCTTCTTCGAGCGCTTCGGCGGGGTGCGGGACTATCTCCAGCGCGTCGTGGAAGAGGCCCGCGCCACGGGATACACCCACACGATCATGGGCCGCCGCCGCTATCTCCCGGACCTCAACAGCGACAATCGCCAGCGCCGCGAGATGGCCGAGCGCATGGCGCTGAACGCACCGATCCAGGGCACGGCCGCGGACATCGTCAAGGTCGCGATGCTGAAGGTCGACGCGGCCCTGCGGGCGAAGAAGCTGGAGTCCCGGATGCTGCTCCAGGTCCACGACGAGATCGTGCTGGAGGTCGCGCCGGGCGAGCGGGCCCAGGTGGAGGAGCTGCTCCGCGAGGAGATGGCCTCCGCGGCCGACCTCCGCGCCCCCCTGGACGTCTCGGTCGGCTCCGGCCAGGACTGGGAGTCCGCGGCGCACTAGCCCGGGCATGAGGGACTGAAGAAGGTCGGAGAGGGGCCGGAGGGCCCCCGGAGAGGGATGGCCCTCTCCGGGGGCCTCCGTACGAGGGGTGACGGCACCGGAAACCCCGGAAGAACCATGCTCGTTGATCACGTCAAAATGGGGTCACAAGTGTCAGAAGTGCTCTGGGCCCACTGACTTAGGGCCCGGACTTGCCGTAGGGTCACGGATGACTGCGTCCCCAGGGGAGAGGACGGGACTGACCAATGGCGCGGTACCGCGGCAGGCACGCAGCAGCCAAGCAGAAGGCCACCGGCGAGGACGGCACGCACCGCCTCGGCGGGTTCGTCGGCACGAGCAGATTCCGCCGGGGGCTGGGCGGCACCGCGGTCGCGGCCGTGGCGATGGCCGCGCTGACCGCCTCGCAGGCGCCCGGCGCCGTGCTCGGCGGCGGTGGCGGCAAGGACGACGGCAAGCGCGCGGACTCCGCGCCCGGTGACCGTACGCCCGGCGACGGCTCGTTCCACACCGAACTGCCCCCGCTGGAGAGCCCCGAGCCGCCCAAGAAGGGCTCGCCCGACGCCCCCGGCATGGGCGACGCCGATTCCGGCATCCCCGCCTCGCTCCTGTCCGCGTACAAGAACGCGGAGAAGAAGGTCTCCCCCGGCTGCGGTCTGCCCTGGGAACTCCTCGCCGCCATCGGCAAGGTGGAGTCCGGCCAGGCACGCGGCGGCGCGGTCGACAAGGAGGGCACGACCCTCCGCCCGATCCTCGGCCCGGTGCTGAACGGCGCGGGATTCGCGAACATCAAGGACACCGACGGCGGGGCGTACGACGGCGACGAGAAGTACGACCGTGCCGTCGGCCCCATGCAGTTCATCCCCTCCACGTGGGAGCGCTGGGGCCAGGACGGCAACGGGGACGGCCGCAAGGACCCGAACAACATCCACGACGCGGCGCTCGCCGCCGGCGAGTACCTGTGCGCCAGCGACCGCAACCTCGCGGTCAAGGCCGACCTGGACCGCGCCATACTCAGCTACAACAACTCGAACGACTACCTGCGCACCGTCCTCGCCTGGTTCGACTTCTACCGCGACGGCACGCACGAGGTCCCGGACGGCAAGGGCGTGCTGCCCACCTCGCCGGGCGCGGGCGGCGCGGACGACACCGCCAAGGGCTCCCCGGACGGCGGTTCGGGCTCGGGCTCGGGCTCCGGGTCCGGCTCCGGCGGCAAGGGCAAGGGCCCCGGCAAGGGGAAGCCCGGCAAGGGCGGCGGCTCCGGCGGCAAGGAATCGGACAAGCCCAACAAGCCGGGCAGGCCCGGCGGTGGCGGGGGCGGCGGCAACAGCCCGGGTCCCGGCCCGTCCGACCCCGAGGCCCCGAGCCCCAGCCCGAGCCCCACGGGCCCGGCGAGTCTGGAGCGGGTCGGCGCGAAGGACTTCACAGCGGTCACCGGCACGGACTTCGCCGAGCGCCCCCGGGTCCGCGTCGAGAACTCCAAGGGCAAGGGCGTCAAGAACGTCAAGGTCCAGTTCGAGGTCCGCGGCGAGACCGGCGCGGCCTTCTCCGGCGGCGCGAAGAAGATCACCGTGCGCACCGCGGCCGACGGCACGGCCACGGCACCGGCGCTCGCCGCGGGCGACACGGCGGGCAAGTTCACGCTGCGCGCCACGGTGCCCGGCGAGAAGCTCGCCGCCGTGGACTTCGCCGCCTCCGTCACGGCTCCCGAGGCCGACGTCCTCGTGCGGACGACGGACGGCGCGCTGGAGACCGCCAAGGGCGACGGGTTCGCCAAGCCGGTCGAGGTCAAGGCCACGAACAACGGCAAGGCCGCGGCGGGCGTCGCCGTCTCCGCGACGATGGCCGACGCGGCGAAGGGCCCGTTCTTCAAGGACGCCAACGGCAAGCCGCTGCGCGCCCTGAAGGGGCTCAAGACCAACGCCAACGGCGTCCTGCGGCTCCCGACGATCTACGCCGACGGCAACGCGGGCACGTTCACCCTCCGCCTCAAGGCGGCGGGCGGGGCCACGCTCGCGGTCAAGCTGACGGTGAAGTAGCAGCCGGACAGCGCCTTCCCTCCGTCCCGCCGGGCACCCGCCCGGCGGGACGGAGGCGTTTCCGGGGCCGCGTCGTCCGGCCGCGGCGCCCCGCGCGGGCCCTCACGTGCCGGGCGCGAGCCGGGAGCGTGCGGGGTGCGTGCCGGGCGCGTCGGAGTGCGTGCGGCGGACACGGGCAACCGCGGGGCTCCCGTACGCCGTTCGACGCTCCGGACACGGGCGACGGCGTGAAGTCACCGGCGTACGCGGGCTTCCGCGCGGTTCCCATCCGCGCCGCCCGTTGCTACGGTGCCCCCGCCCCGTTCCTGACGCTGCATCAGATGTCGTGGACATCGCCGCGGCCCGACGCTGGGAGGTGCCGACGTATGCGTGCCCTGATCGCCGCGGGGATCGGCCTCGCCGCCGCGTTCGCTCTCGTTCTCACGATGACGGCCGTCGGCGCCCCGCCCGGCGAGACCTCGCCGAAACCGCTGCACACCACCGTCCCCGCGCACCCCTAGCCGCAGGAGGCAGCATGCGCCGGAGAGCGAGCCTGGTCCTCCTCGCCTTCGCGGTGTTCTTCGCCGCGCTCTCGCCCCTGATTCGCTGGTACGCGTTCCCCCGGCTGGCGAAGATCCCGCCGAGCCAGTACCAGGCCATGGTCCTGGAGGCCAAGAACGCGACGCTCCTCGACTACGCCACCATGAAGTCCAAGAAGGTCCCCAAGGTCAGCATCGTGCAGACCCTGAAGGGCAACGTGGAGGCCGCGGAGAAGGTCAAGGACAGCACCGGCCGGGACGTCGTCGTCTGGGACACCCTCAGCTACGTCGCCGACCCCAAGGGCAAGCTCGTCTCCAGCATCCCGGAGCGGTACGTCTTCGACGCCCACACCCAGGAGCCCGTCCACGCGGGCGGCGAGCACGTCGACGGCGACAAGGTCCGCCGCGAGGGCATCGAGTACAAGTGGCCGTTCCTCACCGAGAAGCGCGACTACGAGTACTACGACTTCCAGGCCCGCACCTCGGCCCCCATCCACTACAAGGGCACCCGCACCGTGAAGGGCCTGGAGACCTACTACTTCGAGCAGACCATCCCCTGGACCAAGGTCAAGGTCCCCAAGAAGCTGCCGCTCGGCGCCACGCCCAAGGTCGTCGAACAGATGGGCCTGGAGCGCTGGTACAGCACCAAGCGCATGTTCTGGGTCGAGCCCACCACGGGCGCGCCCGTCGACGGGCAGGAGATCCACAAGGAGCAGATGCGCTGGACGGACAAGCCGGAGAAGAAGCCGCTCACGGCGTTCGCCGGGCACGTCAAGATGCGCCCCGACTTCCAGAACGAGTCCGTCGACCTGATCAAGTCCCAGCGCCAGCTCATCCTGCTGATGACCGCGTATCTGCCCTGGGGCTTCGCCGGCCTCGCCGCCGTCCTCCTCGCGCTCTCCCTCACCCTGGAGTACCGCGCGCGCCGCCCGGGCGACCCCGCGCCGGACGGGGACCGGGAGGCGCCCGAGCCCGACCACCCCGTGCCGCCTCCGCCGGGTCCGCCGGGTCAGCCGCCGGTCGTCAACGCCTGAGCCGCGCCTTGGTGTGCCGCGTCGGCTCCGCCGCCGTCGGGTCCTCGGGCCAGGGGTGCTTGGGATAGCGCCCCCGCAGCTCCGCCCGTACGCCCTTGTAACCGTCCCGCCAGAACGACGCCAGGTCGGAGGTCACGGCGGCGGGACGGCCCGCGGGGGAGAGGAGGTGCACGAGAACGGGCACGCGCCCGCCCGCCAGCCGGGGCGTCTCGCGCGCCCCGAACATCTCCTGCACCTTCACGGCCAGTACGGGCTGCTCGGGACGCCCGTAGTCGATCCGTACGCGCGACCCCGACGGCACCTCGATCCGCTCGGGCGCCAGCTCGTCGAGGCGGGCGGCGTCGCCTGTGGACCAGGGGAGGAGGGAGTTGAGGAGATCGGCGCCGGTGGGCGGACGGGAGCCCGTGAGCCACTCGTCCGCGCCGGCCACCAGCGCCTCGTCCGACACGTCGGGCCACGGTTCGCCCAGGGCGTGACGCAGGAACGCCAGCCGCGCGCGCAGCGCGAGCGCCCCCTCCGACCAGCGCAGCAGCGCCGGGCCCCGCGCGCGGAGCGCGTCCAGCAGCGCGGCACGCGCCTGGGCGGGGTCGGGGTCGCGCACGGGGCGCGAGGCCAACTCGACCGCGCCCAGCGCCTCCACCTCGCGCGCGGTCACCGCGCCGCGCTCCGCGTCCCACCGCACCTCGGTCCGTACGGTGCGCAGCGCGCCCGCCGCCTCGGCTGCCGTCCGCTCGTCGACCGGCGCGGCCAGCCGCACCCGCGCGGACGCGGCCCCCACGGGCCGGTCGGCGACGGCCACCGCCAGCCACGGCGCATGCCGCAGCCGCGTCTCCCGGGCCAGCTCGGCGCCCGTACCGGACACCATGAGATACGAGGTCTCACCCCGCGCCCGGGCGACCCGCTCCGGATAAGCGAGCGCGACGACGACCCCGACGACCTCCTCATCGCCCACCGGAGCCGCCCCGCCGCTCCCACCGCCCGCCGAACCCCCGACGGCACCGCGCGCTGCCCCGCCAGCCGGGCCACCCGGCGCCCCGCCCGGGGTGCGGCCAGCCGCCCCGGCCGCCGTGCCCCTTACCTCGCGCGCTGCCGCGCCGTCCGCTGTCCCGCCAGCCGGGCCGCCCGGCGCTTTGTGGGACGCGCGTCCCACCGCTCCCGCTGCCGCGCCGCTCGCCGCGCGGTCCGACCCGCTGCCCGAGGCGTACACGCCGCTGTCGGCATCGGCATCGGCGTCGGCGTCGGTGCCGTCCGGCACGTCCGGTCCGGGCGCGGGCTCTGCTTCCAGGAGGCGGCGGAGGCGGCGGGTCTCGGCGGACCAGCGGGTGCCGTACGGGTCGTGGCGGGCCGTGCGGCGGGCGGTGCGGAGGGCCTCGGCGGCGTCGTCGCCGTAGGCGCGCGGCGGTTCCTCGCTGAGCAACGCGACGGCTTCGGCGGCCCGTTCGGGGCCGACGACGGCCGCGCCGTCGAGCAGCGCACGCGCCAGCCGGGGGTGCAGGCCGAGGCGCGCCATACGCGTGCCGCGCTCGGTGACGCGCCCCGCGCCGTCCAGCGCGCCCACGGCGCGCAGCGTCTCCCCGGCCGCCGCCATCGCCCCCTCCCGGGGCGCGTCGAGCAGGGCCAGGCCGCGCGCTTCGGGCGCGCCCCAGCAGGCCGCCTGGAGCGCGAACGCCGCCAGGTCGGCCACCGCGATCTCCGGCGACGGCTCGCGCGGGCGCCCCGCGTCCTCGGCCTCCGCCCAGCAGCGGAACACCGTTCCCGGCGCCTCGCGCCCCGCGCGCCCCCTGCGCTGCTCGGCGCCCGCGACCGACACGCGCACCGTGGTGAGCGCCCCCAGGCCCCGGGCGTGGTCCATGCGCGGCTCGCGCGCCAGCCCGGAGTCGACCACGGCCCGCACCCCGGGAACGGTCAGGCTCGACTCGGCCACGGACGTCGAGAGGATCACCCGCCGCCCCGGCCCCGAACGGCCCCGCAGCACCGCCTCCTGGACCGTGGCCGGAGCGCGCCCGTGGAGCTGGAGGACCTCGGCTCCGGGACCGCCGGCGCCCTCCAGCAGCGCCGCCACCCGGCCGATCTCCCCGACGCCCGGCAGGAAGCACAGCACGTCGCCCTCCTGCACGGCGTCGAGCGCCTCCCGTACGGTCGCCGCGACGTGCCGCAGCAGCGCCGGATCGACCCAGGTCCCGTGCGCCGGGCGCACTCCGGAGGGCGGCGGCGCGTACCGCACCTCCACCGGATGACTCGTGCCCCGTCCGGACACCACGGGCGCGGTCAGGAGCCGCGCCCACGCCGCGCTGTCCTGCGTCGCGGAGGCGGCGACCAGCCGCAGCTCGGGACGGAGCGTCTCCCGTACGTCCAGGAGGAAGGCCAGCGCGGTGTCCGCGTCCAGGTGCCGTTCGTGGCACTCGTCGACCAGGACGACGTCCACGCCCGGCAACTCCTGGTCGCGCTGGAGCCGCTGGAGGAGCACGCCGGTCGTCACGACCTCGACCCGAGTGCGCGGCCCCGCCCGCCGCTCGCCGCGCACGGTGAACCCGACGCGCTCGCCGGGGCGTTCGCCCAGCAGCCACGCCATCCGCCGCGCGGCGGCGCGCGCCGCCATCCGGCGGGGCTCGGCGACGAGCACGCGCCGCCCGGGCGCCCCCGCCCCCGAGTCCTGGCCGAGGAGCCCGGCCAGCGCGAGCGGCACGAGGGTCGTCTTGCCGGTGCCGGGCGGCGCGTGGAGCACGGCGGCCCCGTGCGCGTCGAGGGCGTCCCGCAGCTCCGGCAGCGCCTCCCGTACGGGCAGCCGCCGCAGCGCCTCCGTACGCTCCGTACGTTCCGTCCCCACCAAGGTCACTCCGGTCCAGTCAGCGGTCCGTCCGTCAGTCCCGTTCGCACACGAAGATCGCCGTGCCGGGGATCAGCCTTCCGCGCAGCGGGGACCAGCCGCCCCACACCTGCTGGTTCCACTCGGGCCACTCCGGCTCCACGAGGTCCACCAGGCGGAAACCGGCGCCGACCACGTCCCGCACCCGGTCGCCGAGCGTCCTGTGGTGCTCGACGTAGACGGTGCGGCCCTGGGCGTCCTCCTCGACGTACGGCGTGCGGTCGAAGTACGAGGACAGCACCGCCAGCCCCTCCCGCCCCGGCTCGTCGGGCAGGGCCCAGCGCAGCGGGTGCGTGACGGAGAAGACCCACCGGCCCCCGGGCCGCAGCACCCGGCGCACCTCGCGCAGCACGCGCTCCGGGTCGGCGACGAAGGGGAGCGCGCCGAAGGCCGAGCAGGCGAGGTCGAAGGAGCCGTCGGCGAAGGGGAGCGCGCGGGCGTCGGCCTCGACCAGGGGGAAGGCGGGTACCTCGGCGGACCCGCCGAGCCCGTCGCCGATCCGCAGCGCGTGCTGGAGCTGCCGGTGCGCGAGGTCGAGCGCGACGGGACGGGCGCCCTGCGCCGCCAGCCAGCGCGAGCACTGCGCGGCGCCCGCGCCGATCTCCAGCACGGCCGCCCCCGCCAGCGCCCCGGCGGGCGCCAGCAGCCGCGCCTCCTCCTCGTCGAGCCCTTCGGGGCACCAGACGAAGCGCGCGTCGCCCAGGAACTCTCCGTGGTCCTTCTGGTACTCGTCGGCGTTGCGGTCCCACCACATCCGGTTCGCGCGGCTGCTCTCGGCGTCCCCGGCGGGCCGTCGCACGGCCTCCGCCTCGTCCGTGATCTCGTCCATGGCACCTGGCACCTGGCACCCTTCGTCGTACTCTTGGCACCGGACCCCGTGCGATGTCGCAGAGGCGCTGCACACAGGCCCGGCGCAGGAAGTTCTGCCGGGTATGGGACGGTCCGTCCCAGGTGTGCTCTTTCGCGCATTGACCATGCCCAGCGGCCCCCGTATGCTACAAGTTGCGCTGCGGGCCTGCGCGCCTCAGACGGAGCAGGTCGCGCTCGCATCGGTTGTATTGTCCCCTCGGGTTTCCGGCTTTCAAGCTGTCCGGCTGGCGTGCACGTGGTGCGATAGAGGGCTCTCGGCGTAGCAGTACCTACGACTTCATGTCCGTACCGGAGACCCTTTCCCACATGACGAGCAGCACCGAGACCTCCGCCACCACTCCGCAGGTTGCGGTAAACGACATCGGTTCCGAGGAAGCCTTCCTCGCCGCGATCGACGAGACGATCAAGTACTTCAACGACGGCGACATCGTCGACGGCGTCATCGTGAAGGTCGACCGGGACGAGGTCCTGCTCGACATCGGTTACAAGACCGAAGGTGTCATCCCTTCCCGTGAGCTGTCGATCAAGCACGACGTCGACCCCAACGAGGTCGTCGCCGTCGGTGACGAGATCGAGGCCCTGGTTCTCCAGAAGGAGGACAAGGAAGGCCGCCTGATCCTCTCGAAGAAGCGCGCCCAGTACGAGCGCGCCTGGGGCACCATCGAGAAGATCAAGGAAGAGGACGGCATCGTCACCGGTACCGTCATCGAGGTCGTCAAGGGCGGCCTCATCCTCGACATCGGCCTGCGCGGCTTCCTCCCGGCCTCCCTGGTCGAGATGCGCCGCGTCCGCGACCTCCAGCCCTACGTGGGCAAGGAGCTCGAAGCCAAGATCATCGAGCTGGACAAGAACCGCAACAACGTGGTCCTGTCCCGCCGTGCCTGGCTCGAGCAGACCCAGAGCGAGGTCCGCCAGACCTTCCTCACCACCCTCCAGAAGGGCCAGGTGCGCTCCGGCGTCGTCTCCTCCATCGTCAACTTCGGCGCCTTCGTGGACCTGGGTGGCGTGGACGGACTCGTGCACGTCTCCGAGCTGTCCTGGAAGCACATCGACCACCCCTCCGAGGTCGTCGAGGTCGGCCAGGAGGTCACGGTCGAGGTCCTGGACGTCGACATGGACCGCGAGCGCGTCTCCCTGTCGCTCAAGGCGACCCAGGAAGACCCGTGGCAGCAGTTCGCCCGGACCCACCAGATCGGCCAGGTCGTTCCCGGCAAGGTCACCAAGCTGGTGCCGTTCGGTGCGTTCGTCCGCGTCGACGAGGGCATCGAGGGCCTGGTCCACATCTCCGAGCTGGCCGAGCGCCACGTGGAGATCCCGGAGCAGGTCGTCCAGGTCAACGACGAGATCTTCGTCAAGGTCATCGACATCGACCTGGAGCGTCGCCGCATCAGCCTCTCGCTGAAGCAGGCCAACGAGTCCTTCGGCGCCGACCCGTCGGCCGTCGAGTTCGACCCGACGCTCTACGGCATGGCCGCGTCCTACGACGACCAGGGCAACTACATCTACCCCGAGGGCTTCGACCCGGAGGCCAACGACTGGCTGGACGGGTACGAGAAGCAGCGCGAGGAGTGGGAGCGCCAGTACGCCGAGGCGCAGCAGCGCTTCGAGCAGCACCAGGCGCAGGTCATCAAGTCCCGCGAGGCCGACGAGCAGGCGGCCGCCGAGGGCGCGACCTCCGGTGGCGCTCCGGCCCCGGTGGGCGGCGGTGGCCAGGGTGGCGGCTCGTACTCGTCCGAGGGCTCGGACGAGGACTCCGGCGCCCTCGCGTCGGACGAGGCGCTCGCCGCGCTCCGCGAGAAGCTGGCCGGCGGCCAGAGCTGAGGGCTCGCCGCTAGGCGTTAGCCGATAAGAGGCCCGCACCCCTTTCCGGGGGTGCGGGCCTCTTGGCGTTGAGACTGAAGAGAGGCTGCCCCTTGACGTGCGTCGCAGGCTGCGGCCTTCGTCGTGGTTGCTCGCGCAGTTCCCCGCGCCCCTGAGGCCCTAGTCGCCGACCGGCACTCCTGGGTTGGTCAGGCCCTTGCCGCCCTTCACCGTGTTGTCCCCGGAGACGGTCACGGGGCAGGACCGCTCGTCGTAGTTCGTCACGTTGATCGCGAACTGGTCCTTGCCGGAGGCGCCCGTGAGGTCGGAGTGGTTGCCGCGGAACACGGCCCCGCAGCCCCAGCCGTCCTGCTGCTCGTGCGTCTCGAAGCCGCTGTTCGTCGTGTTCTTGCCGGTGTTGTCCTCGACGAGGACGTCGTTGCCCTTGATGTCGACCCAGGAGTCGTCGTAGTTGGCGCCGGTCAGGCCGTCGCCGTCGAAGGTGTTGCCGATGATCTTCGCCCCTGTCGTGCCCTCCTTGATGTCGATGCTCTCGCCGCCGACTCCGGGCCCGATCGTGTTGTTCTCGATCAGGATGTCGTCGCTCTTGTCGTCCGTTCCGCCCGCGCTGCCGACGTAGACGCCCTCGCCCATGCCGCGGCCGTTCTTGCCGGTGTCGCGGACGGTGGAGTTCTTGATCGAGCCGTTCGAGCTGGACTCGCGCCAGTGGACGCCCTCCATGTCGAGGTCGTGCACGGTGACCCCGTCGATATGGACGCCGTCGGCGCCGTCCATGACGATGCCCTTCTGGCCGCCGGTGACGGTGAAGCCCTTCAGGTTCCAGTGACCCGCGCCGTCGAGGTGCAGGCCGTAGCCGCCGCCGGCCGTGAGGACCGCCTTCTCCGAGCCGGTGAGGGTGATGGGGGAGCCCTCGGTACCGGCCTTGGCGGTCTTGAAGTTGCCCTTGTAGGTGCCGTCGGCGAGCTGGATGGTGTCGCCCGCTCCGGCGTCGGAGAGCGCGGCCTTGAGCCCGGCGGCGTCGCTGACCTCGATCACCTCGCGCGGCCCGGGGCCGGAGGCGCCCGCGGTCGCGTTGCCGATAGCCGCGTTGCCGACGGCGAGGGCGCCCGCGCCCAGCAGCGCCGCGGACGACAGGGCGAGGACTCTTCGGGTGCGCATGGGGACTCCTGGCTGTGGGGGACATGTATGTGAACGCAGGCCGTTCACATGAACTCCTGCGGTGTCCGGTGAAGCTAGGGTCGGGGCGCGTACGCGTCAAGAGGTCCGGCGCGAGGAAAGTTAGGAACCTTTCCAGTCGGGGTGACGGGGCGGACACGAGAGACGCCCGGTACCGGGAATGCCGCTCCGCCAGCGGACGTTGACGATACGTATGCCAGAGGAGCGTGAAGCAGTGGATCCGCAAGGTATGTACGTGTGGGAGCAGAGCGGCCTGGACGCGGTCGACGCGATCGTCGGCGAGCCCGAGAGCGCGGGTCTCGTGATGCTCTATCACTTCGAGGGATTTATGGACGCCGGGGACACCGGCGAGCAGATCGTGGAGCGGCTCCTGGACAGCCAGCCCTCCCTCACGGTGGCCCGCTTCGACGTCGACCGGCTGATCGACTACCGCGCCCGGCGCCCGATGATGACCTTCCGCCGCGACCAGTGGGTGGCGTACGAGACGCCGAAGCTGGAGCTGCGCCTGATGCGGGACGCGACCGGCGCCCCGTTCCTGCTGCTCGCGGGCCCGGAGCCGGACAGCGAGTGGGAGGCCTTCGCCTCCGCCGTCCGCGAGATCGTCGACCGCGTGCGCGCCCGCCTCGCCGTGAACTTCCACGGGATCCCCATGGGCGTCCCCCACACCCGCCCCGTCGGCCTCACGCCGCACGGGAACCGGACGGAGCTGATCCCCGGCCACCGTTCGATGTTCGACGAGGCCCAGGTCCCCGGCAGCGCCGCGGCCCTGATCGAGCTGCGGCTGGCCGAGAGCGGGCACGACGTGCTCGGCGTCGTCGCGCACGTCCCGCACTACATCGCCCGGTCCACCTATCCCGACGCGGCCCTGGTCGTCGCCGAGGCCATCACCTCGGCCACCGGCCTCGTGCTGCCCGAGGTGGCCCACCAGCTCCGCACCGAGGCCCTGCGCACGCAGAACGAGATCGAGCGCCAGCTCGCCGAGGGCGACGAGGAGCTGGTCTCCGTCGTCCGCGGCCTGGAGCAGCAGTACGACGCGGTGGCGGGTGCCGAATCGCGCGGCAATCTCGTCGCCGAGCCCGTCGAGCTGCCCTCGGCGGACGAGCTGGGAGAGGTCTTCGAGCGCTTCCTCGCCGAGCGCGAGGGCGACGGGGAGGGCGGCGGTGGCGGCGGAGCCGCGGGAGGCGGCCCGGCCGGGCGCTGACCTGCCTGCTTCACCCTCCGGGTATCGAGCGTCGGGTGTCGAGCGCCGGGCGGGCTGGCGCGGTGGCGCGGGGCATGGCCGTATAGCGTGTCCCGCATGGTCAAGGTCGGTCTGACAGGCGGAATCGGTGCCGGGAAGAGCGAGGTCTCGCGGCTGCTCGCGGCGTACGGCGCGGTGATCATCGACGCGGACCGGATCTCGCGCGAGGTCGTCGAGCCCGGGACCCCCGGACTCGACGCGATCGTCGCGGAGTTCGGCAAGGAGATCCTCACCCCCGACGGGGCGCTGGACCGGCCGAGGCTGGGCGCGCTCGTGTTCTCCGACACCGAGCGCCTCGCCGCGCTCAACGCGATCGTCCACCCGCTGGTCGGCGCCCGCTCCGCGGAGCTGGAGCGCGAGGCGGGCGAGGACGCCGTCGTCGTGCACGACGTGCCGCTGCTGGTGGAGAACGGGCTGGCGCCGCTCTACGACGAGGTCGTCGTCGTCGACGCCTCCCCCGAGAGCCAGCTCGAACGGCTCGTCGGAGCGCGGGGCATGGACGAGGGCGAGGCCCGCGCCCGTATGGCCGCCCAGGCCACCCGCGAGGAGCGCCTCGCGGTCGCCGACGCCGTGATCGACAACGACGGCCCGCTGGAGGACCTGGAGCCGCAGGTGCGCCGCCTCTGGGAGCGCTGGACCGCCTCCTAGCCGCCCGTACGTACCGCGTGGTCGCCCGTACCGCCTGGCGCCCCTGCGGAAAGGGGGCGCGGGGGACGGCGGCGGGCGGGTTGGATGGGGGCATGACCCGTGTAGACAGCAAGCGCGCGGCGACCGGTGCGATGACGGGGCTCGCGCTCGGGGACGCGCTCGGCTTCCCCACCGAGTTCAACGACGTCCCGCGGATCCTGGAGAAGTGCGGCCCCTGGCGCGACATGGCGTTGCCCGCGCCCGCGTACGTCACGGACGACACCCAGATGAGCCTGGCCCTGGGGCGGGGGCTGCGCACCGCGGCGGAACGCGGCCCGCTCACGCCGTCGCGGGTGGTCCGCCCGGTCCGCGAGGAGTACGTGGAGTGGTGGCGCTCTCCGGAGAACAACCGCGCGCCGGGGCGTACGTGCCTCGTCGCGTGCGAGCTGCTCAGCCATGACGAACGCCGCTGGCAGGAGGCGAGCCAGGTCGGTTCGAAGGGCTGCGGCGCGACGATGCGCGTGGCGCCCGTCGGACTGCTGCCGGGGCTGCCGGGCCTGCCGGGGACGCCGGGCCTGTCGGGGTCGTCGGGGCCATCGGCGGCGCCGGGGTTGTCGGACGAGGCGAGGTCCGGTGTGGCGCAGCTCCAGGCGGCGCTCACCCACGGCCACCCCACCGCGCTCGCGGCGAGCGACCTGGTGGCGTGGACGATACGGCTGCTCGCGCACGGCACGCCGCCGGGCTCGCTCCTCCGCGAACTGCGTGCGTACGCCCGGGAGAACCGCTCCCGCTACCACGAGTGGTGGCTCGGCGACCTGTGGCGGTTCGCGCACGACCACGGTCCCGTGGAGTTCATCGAGCGGGGCTGGGACGAGTGCCTCGACGTGCTCGACCGGGTGGAGGCCGCGCTGCGCGCGCCCGATCCGGAGGCCGACCCCTGCGAGGCGACCGGGGAGGGCTGGGTCGCCGAGGAGTCGCTGGCCACCGCGCTGCTGTGCTTCCTGCTCTTCCCCGAGGAGCCGCTGACCGCGCTGCGCCGCGCGGCCTGCACCGCCGGGGACTCCGACTCGCTCGCGTGCCTCACCGGCGCCTTCGCGGGGGCGTATCTCGGCGCGGGCTGCTGGCCGTCCGACTGGGCCGAGCGGATCGAGTACCGGGGGGAACTCCTCGCCCTCGGTGCGCTCTGGGACGCCTGAACGGGAGAACGGGACAAGGGGGAGGACGGGGCGGGAATGCGGTGTGCGTTCCGCTTGTTGTGACGGGCGACTGAAGCGGAAGGAGGGCGGCGTGACCGTGACGAGCCCCGAGACCAACATCATTCAGTTCCGCGCGGCGGAGCGGCTGCTCGACGCACGCGATCCCCGTGGTGCGGTCACCCTGCTGGACGGTGTGATCGCGGACCACCCCGAGCACACGGCGGCGCGGCTGCTGCGCGCGCGGGCGTATTTCCTGGAGGCGCGGCTGCGGTCCGCCGAGGAGGAGTTCGGCTGGGTGCTGGAGCGCGAGCCGGACAACGCGTTCGCGCACTTCGCGCTCGCGCGGACCCTGCAGCGTGCCTCGCGTTCCGAGGAGGCCCGCCGGCACTTCCGGCTGGCCGCCGCGCTCGATCCGCGCCCCGACTTCGTCGAGGCGGCGGGGTTCGCCAGCTTCGAGCCCCCGGAGCCCGGCACCCCGTCGGAGGAGCTGGGGAACTGAGCGGGGGCGATCCCGCGGCACGCGTCGAGCGGCCCGAGGGCGGCAGCGCCCGGGGGCCGCTCAGCGCTGCGCCGCCGCCCGGTCCGCCGCCCAGTGCGCGAGGGCGGTGAAGTCCGCCTTCCGCAGGCCCTTTCGGGGGCTCACATGGTGCAGCAGCGCGGGGCCCTCGTGGTGCGCGGCCACGAACCGCCGCTCCCGCTCCCCGATCGCGTCGTCGACCCAGGCGAACGGGCGTCCGTCCGCCCACGCGACGATGTGCCGGGTCTTCCACAGCAGCCCGTCCAGCTCCGGCCCCGCGTCCCCGGGCCACTCGATCACCGGGAGCCGCGGCAGCCCCAGCACCGGGCCGATGAACTCGTTGGCCTCGTGGGCCCAGGCCGTGGCCCACACCAGCTCGTAGGGGAGCGCGCGGAGCAGCTCGCCGTGCGCCGCGCGCAACCGCACGCGGTACGGCCGCACCGTCTCGGCGGGCGCCGGCGCGTACCGCGCGACGAGGCTCGGCGGCTTGATGAGGTGCGTCGTGTAGCCGCGCGGCAGCCAGGAGAACCGCGTCGCGAACGGGTTCAGCGGGCCGTCGACGTCGAGCAGCAAGAGCGGGCGGGAGCCCGGACGTTCGCTCATTTCTCGAACGTACCCGCGCGGCCGTGCGGCGGCACGCGATCTGGCGGTGCCGCTCCCGCTGTTCTACCGTGATCCGTATGGACGTTGAGGCCGCCGCAGCCCTTGTCGCCGCCGCCGGGACCGCCGTGGGGACCGGCGCCGCGAGTGCCGCCGGGGAATCGGCGTGGCAGTCCCTCGTCAGCCTCGCGCGCCGTGCGACGGGCCGCGCGCCGGGCGGGCAGGAGGACGCCGCCGACCCCGGCGGCCGGGTGCCGGACGGGGACGTGTCGGACGGGGAAGCGCTGGACGGGGTGGTGGACGGCGAAGTGCTGGACGCGCCCGACGCCGCGACCGCACGGGAGTTCGCCGCCCGGCTCCGGCAGCGTGCCGACCAGGACGCCGAGTTCGCCGCGCGGTTGTGCGAGTGGGCGGAGACGCACCGCGCGACGATCGAGGCGACGCAGCTCCGCGACGAGTCCGTGGTGGAGAACAAGATCGTCGGCTCCCGCGTCACGGGCCCCGTCATCCAGGCTCGCGACATCCACGGCGGCATCACCCTCAACTGAGAGCCCCTGACCTCTGGCTCCCGGGCTCCCGAACCCCTCCGCAGCGCAGCGTCCGATTTCCGCCAGCACGGTGGCCCGTACGGTCGCACCGTGGAGGCATGAACGACCCCACCACGCCCACGACGTCACCCGCGAGCCGCGCCGCCGCGCGGGCGGCCGCGCAGGTCGCCGCGCAGGACTGGGACGCGCTCGCCGAGGAGCTGGACGCGTACGGCAGCGCGCTGACCGGCCCGCTCCTCACGCCCGACCAGTGCGGCGAGATCTCCAGCCTGTACGACGACACCGCGCGCTTCCGCTCGACCGTCGACATGGCCCGCCACCGCTTCGGTTTGGGGCAGTACCGCTACTTCACGCACGAGCTGCCGGAGACGGTCGCCGCGCTGCGGGCCGCGTTCTACCCGTGCCTGCTGCCCGTCGCCCGCCTCTGGGCGGAACGGCTCGGCCGCCCCGCGCCCTGGCCGGACACGCTGGAGGAGTGGCTGGAGATGTGCCACGCGGCGGGCCAGCCGCGCTCGGCGCAGATCCTGCTGCGGTACGGGCCGGGCGACTGGAACGCCCTGCACCGCGACGTGTTCGGCGAGATGCTCTTCCCGCTCCAGGTCGTCGTCGGGCTCGACGTGCCCGGCACGGACTACACCGGCGGCGAGTTCCTGATGACCGAGCAGCGGGCCCGCGCCCAGTCGCGCGGCTTCTCCACGACGCTGCCCCAGGGGCACGGGCTCGTCTTCACGACCCGCGACCGCCCCGTGGCCCCCACGCGGGGCTGGGCCAACGGCCCGATGCGGCACGGCGTGAGCACCGTACGCTCCGGCCGCCGCCGCACGCTCGGCCTCGTCTTCCACGACGCGGCGTGAGGGCGCGGCACGCGGGCGTACGCCCGTACACGCTGCTGGACGCCGGGGGAGCGCCGTACGCGAGCGACGTGCCCGGCACGGTCGGCGGGCACCGCGGGGCGCGGCTCTACGGGCGCCTCGACTGCCCCTCGGCGCTGCGGGCCCTCGCGCGCGGGCAGTACGCCGCGCACCGGGTCTTCTTCCGCGACGAGGCGACCGCCGTCGCCGCCGGATACCGCCCGTGCGCCGTATGCCTGCCCGTCGCGTACGCGCGCCGGCGCGAAGGACGTGAGGCGTGATGGCCCCGTCCCCGCTGATCGGGTCTCCTCCGCCGGACTCCCCGCTGACCCCGTCCCCGCTGATCGGGCCCGGGGAACTCTCCGCGTACGGCCCGCTGCCCGCGCCGCGTCCGCACACGGGGGCCGAACTCGCGGCCGTGGAACGGTTGCTCGCGCCGCCCGGCGCGGAAGCGGGGTCCGTGGCCGTCGGGCACGGGAGGGACGACGCGTCGCGGGCCGCCGCGGGGGCGTTCGCGGACGCGTGGCGGGCGCGCGGCGGTACGGTCGCCGCCGTCGTGAACTGGCCGGAGACGGCCGCCTCCTGGCTCCGTGCCGCGCGGCGCCTGACGGAGGCCGAGCCGGACGCGTGGGTGGTCGCCGCGGCCCTGCCCGGATTCGCCCAGCTCGCCCGCAGGCTGCGCCACAGCACCGGCTGGGACCCGTCCCGTACGGTCGCGTTCGCCTCGCTCCACGACTCCCGCCTCCCGGCGCTCGCCGGGCGCGACGCCGTGCACGGGCTGCGCGGCGCGACACCGGAGGGCGGCACCTGGGAGATCCGGGGCACCTGGCTCGTCGACTGCCCGGACGTGTCCGGGCCCGTGCCCGGAGGGTCAGTCCTCGGCGGCGGGCGGGGGCGCCTGCGGGGGTAACGGCGCTTCGAGGCGGATCAGGTCGCCCACGCCCGCCACGCCCTGGAGGGTGACCGCCAGCGAGAGCAGGGCCTCCCGGACGGCGGCGAGGTCGGCGCGGAGCTGTTCGGCGTGCTCCCACTCGCGCTCGTACGCCACCGGGTCGGTGCCCGCGGGGCGCTGCGACTCGTACGCGGCGAGGCGGGGGTGCCAGGTGGAGAGCAGGGGGCGCAGCACGCGGTTCATCGCGGTCATCGCGAGGACGCCGAAGCTGAGGTGGCCCGGCTGGAGGGGAGGGGCGACCTCGGGCCCGTACTTCTTGAGGATGTCGCGGGTGGTGCCGAACAGCGAGTACAGCGACGAGAGCGCCTCGCGCAGGAAGCCCTCGTCCGGGCCGAGTTCGACCACGGCCACCCGGCTGGCCAGCTCCAGGTACAGCTCCCAGGACGCCCGGCGCTCCGCGTCGGCGGGCTCCCACACGCCGGAGATCTCGCCGAGGAACGGAATGGTCAGCCGCGCCGTGACCTGCGCGGGCCCCGACGTGCGTGCGGGCTTGCCCGTGCTGCGCTGCCTTCGGCTCATGAGTCCCTCCCCGCGCACCCACAGTAGGGTAAGACGCCGTGTGGGACGTCTTCTTCAGCTACAGCCGCGGCGACGCGGAGCGCGTGCGGGCGCTGGTGGACGCGCTGCGCACGGCCGGGCTGAAGGTGTTCACGGACGAGGCGGGCGTGGCCGGATTCGCGGCCATCAGCCGCACGATCCGCGCGGAACTCGCCCGCTCCCGCGCCCTCCTCGCCTTCTACTCCCTCGGATACCCCGAACGCCAGGCGTGCCAGTGGGAGCTGACCGCCGCGTATCTCGCCGGGCTGCGCGAGGGCGACCCGCGGCGCCGCGTGATGGTGGTCAACCCGGAGCGCGGAACGGGCCACATCCACCCCGTCGAGCTGCGCGACGCGCGCGCCTGGCCGTGGCCGCACACGGGCGGGGCCGGCAGGGCGCCCGCGGACGGTGCCGTACGGGCGTTCGTCGCCGACGTCCGGGCGCATCTGGAGCGCGTGCCCGGGCCCATGCCGCTGGAGCCGGACGGCGCGGACGGGCGCGCGGACGGCGCCCCGCCCTGGCTGCTGGACCCGCCCCCGTCGGCCCCGGCGAGTTCGTGGGGCGGCTGCCCGAACTGTGGCGGGTGCACAGCGGGCTGCACGCGCACGCGGCGCCGCTCGTGACGGGCCGTTCGGCGGCGCGCGCGGTGCAGATCAGGGGCATGGCGGGCATGGGCAAGTCCCTGCTGGCACGGGAGTACGCGCTGCGGTTCGGGGCCGCCTTCCCCGCGGGGATCTGCTGGCTGGACGCCCGCCGTGAGGGGGCGTACGAGAGCGGGCTGAGCGCGCTCGCACAACGGCTGGGCACCCAGGACCTGTACGGCTGGTTCGAGTCGCGCGGTGAGCCGTTCCTCTTCGTCGTCGACGGCCTGCCGGGCGGGCTGACCCCGGCGGGCGCCGCCCGCTTCCGCGCCCCGCACCCCCTCGGCCGTACGCTCCTCACCACCCGTAGCCGCGCCTACGAGGCGGTGGGAGCGCCCGTCGACCTGCGCTCCCTGCCGCCCGAGGACGCGACGGAGCTGGCGGGTTCGTACGAGCTGGCCGTCGAGGTCGGCGGGCACCCCCGCGCCCTCGCGCTGCTGGGCGGCGCCGTGCGCGCGGGCCAGGACCCGCGCGCCCTCAGCGGCACGCTCTACGCGCCGGGCGGCTCCCCGCTGGACGTCCTGGCGGGGGACGCGGACGGCGCGGGCTTCACCCTCTCGCTCGCCCGGGACGCGGTGGACGCGGGGCCGGAGGCGATGGACGTGCTGCGCTGCGCGGCCGCCCTCTCGCCGCTGCCCCTCGCGGAGGAGCACGCGGCGGCGGTGCTGGCCGCCGCGGACTCCGTGCCCGCGGCGGTGGCCCGGCGCCGGGCGGCGACCGGCATCTCCGAACTCCGCGTCCGCAGCCTCCTCTCCCGCGACGGCCACGACGGCCACGGCGGCCACGGCGGTCATGATGGTCGGGACGGTCATGATGGCCGAGACGGCCGCGACGGCGGGTGGCAGCCGCACCCCGTCACGGTGCACGCCTGGCGCCATCACGACCCCGCTCCCGCCCGGACGGAGGCGCTGCGGCACGCGATGCTGCGTACCCTTGTCCCGGACGCGGGCGGCCGGAGGGAGGCACGACGGATGACGGCACCAGGGACGGCGAGCACGGAGCCGGAGCGGATGGCGGCGTTCGACATCCAGGTCGAGCTGGTCACCCGCATCGGTGTCCAGGCGCTGGAGCCCGGTACGGGCAGCCTCCGCGAGGCTCTGTCCTCGCTGCACGCCCTCTTCGGCTTCACGCGGGAGACGCTCCGCGAGTACAGCATCAGCCTGGTGGGCCCCGGCGAGGACGCGGCGCCGACGGTCCAGGCCCTGGCGCACGAGCTCCTCAACGGCACGCTGCGGCCGTTCACCAGCACCTGGCATCCGCGCCTGGCCGCCTACGAGGCCCAGTGCCCGCCCGGGACGAGCCCCCTCGACCACGAGGCGAGCTGGCCCGAGGCCGACGCCCTGCGCGAGGCCCTCGCGGATCTGCGCGCCCCGCTCCGCCGTATCGCCACCGGCCTCGCCGCCATCTCCGGGGCGGACTTCGGCATGGCCGAGGCGGGCTAGGGACCTTCCGGCGGCGCGCCGCCGTCCTTCCCAGTGCCGCCTCGTGGCCGTACCGTCGCGTAGTACCACGGGAGTTGGCATAAGTACCACGCGGCCGACGCGTCCCAATCCCGCCACCCCGCGCCCCATTTCGGCACATTCCCCCTCACGGACACTCCTTGACACCCCTGATTGGTATAGGCCAATATCCGCCTTGGTCTGCACCAACGTCGCCCCTCGGAGGTCCCTCATGGCACACAGCAGCCACCCGGAGCTCATCCGGCTCGCCAACTCCGTGCTCCAACCGGGGTTCGTGGGCACGACCACCGCACCGGACTGGCTGCGCCGGAGGATCTCCGAGGGCCTCGCCTCCGTCGTCCTGTTCGGCCGCAACATCGAGAGCCCCGAGCAGGTCGCCGCGCTCACCGCGTCGCTGCGCGCCGAGAACCCCGACCTCATCGTGGCCATCGACGAGGAGGCGGGCGACGTGACGCGCCTCGACGTGCGTACGGGCGCGTCCTGGCCCGGCAACCTCGCGCTGGGCGCCATCGACGACCCGGACCTCACCGAGGAGGTCGCCCGCGACATCGGCCACAGCCTGCGCGCGATAGGCGTCTCGCTCGACTACGCGCCCAGCGCCGATGTGAACTCCAACCCGATGAACCCGGTCATCGGCGTCCGCTCGTTCGGGGCGCGCACCGAGGTGGTCTCCCGGCACACCGCCGCCTGGATCCGGGGCCTCCAGTCCGCCGGGGTCGCCGCCTGCGCCAAGCACTTCCCCGGGCACGGCGACACCAATGTCGACTCGCACCACGGCCTTCCGCGGACGTCGGCCGACGCCGACGAGATCGCCCGTGTGGCCCTGCCGCCGTTCACGGCGGCCATGGAGGCGGGCGTCCGTACGGTCATGACCGCGCACATGCTCATCCCCGCGTACGACGCGGAGCTGCCCGCCACACTCAGCCCGAGGATCATCGACGGCCTGCTCCGGCGCGAGCTGGGCTTCACCGGGCTGGTCGTCACCGACGGCATCGAGATGGGCGCCGTCTCGGGCCCGTACGGCATCGCGGGGGCCACGGTCAGGGCCGTCGCGGCGGGCGCCGACGCGGTGTGCGTGGGCGGCGAGAGCGCCGAGGAGTCGACCACCGTCGAACTGGCGGACGCCCTCGTCGCGGCCGTGCTCGACGGCACGCTGACCGAGGAGCGGCTCGCGGAGGCGGCGGCGCGCGTACGGGAGTTCGCCTCGTGGTCGGCCGAGCTGACGCGGAAGGCGGACCCCGACGCGAAGGTGCCCGACATCGGCCTCGTCGCGGCCCGCCGCGCGGTCCGGGTGCACAGCAGGCCCGGTACGGGCGCCGAGCTGCCGCTCGTGGGGGCCCCGCACGTCGTGGAGCTGTCCCCGACGATGAGCCTCGCCGTCGACGGCGCCACCCCGTGGGGTGTGGCGGACCCGCTCCGCGCGCTGCGGCCCGGCACCACCTCCGTCCGTATCGCCGAGGACGAACTGGCGGGCCAGGACGACCTGCTGGACCGTGTCGCGCTCGCGCCCGCGACCGGGCGGGAGCTGGTCGTCGTCACCCGTGACGCGGCCCGGCACCGCTGGATGTCGCAGGCGCTGGCGGGGCTCGTGAGCCGCCGCCCCGACGCGCTGGTGGTCGAGATGGGCGTGCCCGGCGGCGACCACCTCGGCGCCGTCCACCTCGCGACGCACGGGGCGACGCGCGTGTCCGGGATCGCGGCGGCGGAGGTGCTGGCCGGGGCCTGACGCGAACGACGGGGGCCGGCCTGCCGCGCCCCGTGCCCCCTGACGGTGGCCCGTGCGCACGCTGCTCGCGGGCCACTGACGCATGCCATGGGCACCCAACTGGGGCCCCTGGGGCGGGGGTTGACACTGCCGGTGGTCTAGTCCAACCTGGGGACACATCGAGTTGGTCTAGTCCATCTCTGGGGAAGCGCGGCACCGCACGTCCGTACGCTCGCAAGTCCGTACGTCTGTCCGTCCGGGTTTCTCCGTCCCCGTGATGGACGCGAGCACGAGGAGGGAGAACCACCGGCCCCGCCGTCGGCGGGAGCCACCGCCTCCATGAACGGCCGGCGCGCAGCCGCCCTTCCGCTCGCCTGACCACGAGCCGTCACGGCCCTCCGTCCGGATGCCGCATCCCGTCGGCATGAACCGGCCCGCCGTGCCTTCCTGCCTTCTTCTCTCCCGCCTCTCCGCGTCCCTGTTTCCTCAGGTCCTCGCGCCCGGGTGCCCGTGTGCCCTCGCGGCGCGACGGAGAGCGCTCTCTTCCGTCCACTCCATCCGCAGTTACGACTACGCACCGGAGCATTCGCATGCCCACGCCCGACGGATTCCTGTACAGAGCGGCATCGGACACCCCGTACTTCAGCGCGGACGGCGAGACCTATCTCGCGCCGACGCCGCTGAAGGACATCCGGAAAGCCCGCCCGCTGCGCGTGCTTTCCGAGGAGGACTACGCCTTCTGGCAGACGTACGGCTACATCGTCGTCCGGGAGGCCATTCCCGCCGACGCGGCCCGGCGGCTGCTCGACTTCACCTGGGAATTCCAGGGCCTCGACCCCGAACGGCCGGAAACCTGGTACCCGGAGCGGAAATTCCGCGACGACCTCGACCGGGACCTCTACATCTACGGCTTCGTCGAGGCGTACCACCACCAGCTCCTCTGGGACAGCCGCCAGGCCCAGCGGGTCTACGACGCCTTCGTGGACGTCTGGGACTGCGAGGAACTGTGGGTGACCCTCGACCGGCTCAATCTCAACCCGCCGAACGTCAAGAACCGCGACCGGGCGCTGATCGACCCCACAGACGAGGGATTCGACATCAATCTCCACTGGGACGTCGACTCCACCCTCGGCGTCCTTCCCCAGCGGGTCCAGGGAATCATCGCGCTGAACGACACCCGCGAGGACCACGGCGGATTCCAGTGCTCACCGGAACTCTTCCGCCGGTTCGACCGCTGGAAGCTCGACCAGCCGGAGGACCGCGACCCGATCAGGCCCGACGCCGACCGTACGGAATTCCCCGTGGTGCGGCCCGAACTCAAGGCGGGCGACCTGCTGATCTGGAACGGCATGCTCGCGCACGGCGTCGCGCCCAACACCTCGGAAAAGGGCGTCCGCGCGGTCCAGTACCTCTCGATGATGCCCGCGCTGGAATCCCACCACGCGCTGACGAAGTCCCGCGTCGAATCCTGGCGCCATCTCAGCACCCCGGACTGGAACAAGACGCTCGTCGGCGACGCGGTCCGGCACGAGTCCGAGCGCTACGGAACGGCCGAGCTGACCCCGCTGGGCGAAAGGCTGCTGGGGCTCGCGCGCTGGCACGCGTAGGAATCCGATCGGTGAACCGGAACCGGAGAACCCGAATGCGCTCAATCTGTCTGACCCTTCCCACGAACAGGGCCTGCGCGCCCATGGTGACGGCACTGATGCGGGAGGCGGCGTACGCGGCACGCCGATTCGACGCCGAGGTGCACGTCCTCGTCCTGGACTCCTCCGACCCGGACTCCTACGCCGAACACGCGGCGGCGCTGCGCCGGGCGCGGGAGGCGCACCCCGCGCGGCACGTCGTCACGCACCATCTCGGCGACGAGGAACAGCGGGACTTCCTGCGCCGCGTCATCCACGGCGCCGGGGTCGCCAAACCGGAGCTGATGCTCGACCTCATGCTCCCCGAAGGCGTCTCCTACGGCGCCTGCACCAACCGGGCCTTTCTCCTCGCGAAGGCGCTCGGCTGCGAATCCGTCCACCGCCGGGATTCCGACAGCAATTACCAGGTCCACGACGGAGAACTCGTCTTCCCCGTCCACCACGAACTCCTCTCCCTCGGAAAGCTCCCGGGCGAGGCGGCTGACGCGGTCACGGAGACCGCGCTCGCCCCCGAGCACGCCGGAAGGCCGGTCGCGCTCGTCGCCGGGTCCTTCGTCGGGGAACTCTCCGTGGACATCGGCGAGATCCAGCGGCTCGACCCCGAGGTCTACCACGACGTGGTGAGCCTGTGGGCCCCCATGGACTGGTCGCGGGAGCGGAAGCGGGAACTCGTCGGCGAATCCTTCCGGGGCGCCGGGAACGCGCCGTTCACCGGCGACCATTCCGTGCTGACCCTCGTCGACCCGATGCGGATCGACATGTGCAACATCGGCTTCCACGGCGTCCACGAGCGTGTGCCGCTGCCGCCCGCGACCGACACCATCGGCAGCGATTACTTCCTGATGCACCTGGTCCGCAACGCCGGACTGCCGGGCGTGCTGCACAACCGGAACATCGTGAACTTCTACACGGGCGAGAGAAGGACCGACCCCGGATTCCACGCCTATCAGACGCGGTTCGCGAAATTCTTCCTCTCGATGCTCTACCTGAATTTCCTCTACGACCGGCTCGCGGAGGAAGGAACGGCGCTGCTCGACGCCGGGCACCGGGTCCGCGCCGACCGCGTCGCGGAACTCGTACGGGAGAGCACCCTGCTGGACACCGCCGAGAACACCGAACGGCTCGACGTCCTCGCGCGCTCCTACCGGAAACTCGGCGGCCGGTACGCCGCATTCGCCGACTCCCTGGAACCGCGCGCGGCCCGGCTGCTGGACGAGGCCCGGCAGGACATGGAGGACTTCGCGCTGCTCACCGAGGTCTGGGACGCGCTGATGCGCACGAGCGCGTCCACGAGCGTCCCCCGGCTCCCGTGGTAGCCCCGGGACGGCCGGGACAGGGCATCCCCGTGCCGGGACAGGGCACCCCCGTGCCGGGATCGGGCATCCCCGTGCCGGGAGAGGACATCCCCCTGTACGTCACCGCACGGCTGCGCGCTGCCCTGGCCGCCGCCACCGAGGACCAGCTCGTCTTCGACCTCCCGGGCATCGAGGAGCGGTACGCGACGCTCGTCCGCGAACTCCCCGGTGTCGCCGTCCGCTTCGCGATGAAGGCCTGCCCGGTGGACGAGGTCCTGGCGTGTCTGGTCCGGCGCGGCTCCGGGTTCGACGCGGCGAGCCCGAACGAGATCGCGCAGGCCCTCGCGGCGGGCGCGGCCCCCGGCGACATCCACTACGGCAACACCGTCAAGTCCGACCGGAACATCGCCGAGGCGTACCGCCTGGGCGTACGGGACTTCGCCACCGACTGCGTGGAGGACGTCTGGGCGCTCGCGGCGCACGCCCCGGGCGCCCGGGTGTTCTGCCGGCTCGCGACCGACGGGGACGGGGCCCTGTGGGGCCTCAGCCACAAGTTCGGCTGCTCGCCCGCCGACGCCCTCCGGGTGATGGAGACGGCACGGGACACGGGCCTCGTGCCGTCCGGCCTGTCCGTGCACGTCGGCTCGCAGCAGATGTCCCCCGACGCCTGGCGGAACGCCGTCGAGCGCATCGCCGGGGTCCTCGTCGCGCTGCGCGGACGCGACATCCACCTGGACCACGTCAACCTGGGCGGGGGCCTGCCCGCGCTCGGCTGCCTCGACCGGCACGGCACGCCCCTGGACCCGCCGCTCGACAAGATCTTCGCCGTCCTGCGCGACGGAATGCGGCACCTGCGCGAACTCTCCGGCACGCCGCTGGACTTCCGTTTGGAACCGGGCCGCCATCTGGTCGCCGACCACGGTGCCATGCGCGCCCATGTCTCCCGGCTGTCGGCGCGACGGGCGGCCACGGGGGAGCGGCAGCACTGGCTGTACCTGAGCTGCGGGAAGTTCAACGGCCTGTACGAGATGGACGCGCTCCAGTACCCGCTGGTGTTCCCCACGCGGGGCGGGTCCGAGCTGGTGCCCGCCGTCGTCGCCGGACCCACCTGCGACAGCGACGACGCGTACAGCCACGAGGGCGGGCTCGTCCACGTCCCCAGGAGCGCGGCCTCCGGGGACCCCGTCTGGATCCTCTCCTGCGGGGCCTACGCGACGAGTTACACGACAAGAGGGTTCAACGGCTTCAGCCCGCTGCCCGTGTCCGTAGGAGGGCCGCGCTAGATGCTGACCCTGGGACACGACGTCCGCGTACGGCTCCTGTCCGACGGCGACTGGAGCGCCGTCGCACGGCTGGAGGCCCGCGTCTACGGGCCCCTCGGCCTGTCCGAGGGCGAGGAGGCGCTCGCCTCACGGGCCCGGATCTCGCCGGGGACGTGCTACGCCGTGGACTCCGGCGCGCACTTGGCGGGCTATCTGGTGGCACTGCCGTATCCGCCGTTCCGGAGCCCCGATCTGGCGCGTACGGAGCACACGAAGTTCCGCACGGCCAATCTGCATCTCCACGACCTCGCCGTCGCGGAACGGTTCCGGGGCAGAGGGCTGGCCCGGCGCCTCCTGGAACGGCTCACCGCGACGGCACGGGACGAGCGGTACGAACGGATCTCCCTGATCGCCGTCGCGGGCAGTGCGCCCTTCTGGACGGCACGCGGATTCCGCCCCCACCGGGAGGTCGCCCTCCCGGCCAGCTACGGCACAGACGCGACGTACATGTCCATGGCGGTGCCCGGAAGACGAAGAGGCTGATGCACATGCTCCGTGTCCGCGACGACTACCGCCGGGCCCAACTGGCCATCGCGGCACTGTTCTGCGTGCTCGGATTCCAGTACGCCACCTGGGCGGCGCGGCTCCCCGCGATCAAGACGGAACTCGGGCTGACGGACGCCGAACTGGGCCTGCTGCTCATGGCGACCGGCGTCGGCGCCGCCGTCTCCTTCCCTCTGGTCGCCGTCCTGACACGGCGGCTGGGGTCGCGACGGCTCGCCGTCCTCTCGGCGCTCTTCCTGGGCGTGCTCCTGATCGCCCTGGCCGCCGCGCCCAACTATCCCGTCGCGCTGCTCGTCATGTGCGCCGACGGCGTGGGCGTCGGCTGTCTGAACGTCGCCATGAACGCGCAGGGGGCCGAGCTGGAGTCCCGCTTCGAGCGGACCGCGATGGCGCGGCTGCACGCCACGTTCAGCGCCGGTTCGCTGGGCGCCGCGCTGCTGGCCTCCGGCGTCAACACGGTGACCTCGTCCATGACGGCCCATTTCGCCACCGCGACCGTCCTCGTGCTGCTCCTCGTCGCCTTCGCGAACCGGGGCCTCCTGACGGAGAAGGAGGCGGGGACGGAGGCGGACACGGACGCGTCGAGGAGTTCGGAGGAGGGAACACCGGATCCGGAACGGAAGCCCCGCAAGGGCCTCACCCTTCCCACCCGCGTGACCCTCTGGATGGGGTGCGCCATGGTCTTCGGCACCGTGGCGGAGGGCGCCATGAACGACTGGTCGGCCCTCTACATGAAGGAGGTCGCCCACGCCTCCTCGCACGTCGCGCCCCTGGGCATCGCGGTCGTCTCCGTGATGATGGTCCTGGCCCGCCTCTTCGCCGACGGCTGGCGCTCCCGCTGGGGCGACGGCCGTATCGTCCGCTTCGGCAGCGTCCTGGCGGGCGCGGGCCTCGCCCTCGCCCTGCTGGCCGGCGGCGTGGTCCCCGCGCTGATCGGCTTCGCGTGCGTGGGCCTCGGCATCGCCGCCGTGACCCCCTGCGTCTATGTGGCCGCCGCCCGCCAGGGCTCCCAGGCCCTCGCGCTGGTCGCCGCCATGGGCACCACGGGCCTCCTCGCGGGCCCGCCCGTGATCGGCTTCATCGCGAACGCCACGACGCTCACCTGGGGCATGGCCACCGTCGCAGCCTCCGCCTCGCTCGTCGCGCTCTGCGCCCTCCGCATCCGCTGGGCGCCCGCGCCCGAGCGGGATACGGCGGACGCGGACGCCGACGCGGACGCGCGGAACGCCGAGCCGTCCGTGGCCACCGGCCCGTAGCTCCGTAGCCCCGTAGCCGGGAGCCCGTGGCCCCGCAGCCCCGTGGTTCCCGGCCTCCGCCGCCGTTGTCAGTGGTGACCCGTAGCGTGGAACGGTCGGTGTGCGGAGGCTCCGGAGGGCGGTGAGCGGTGATGGACGAGCGGGCGTTCGTGCGGTGTGCCGCCGTCTTCGTGCCCACGGACGTGCCGCGTGAGGGGCGGGTCGCGTTCTGGCGGCCGGACGGGGGCGCGCTGCCCGGGAGCGGCGGCGAGGCCGGGAGCGTCGCCGTCGCGGGGCTCGGGGACGTCGAGGCCCGGTGGCTGACCGTCGGCGAGGCGCTGCCCGTGCTCACCCGGGCCAGGACAGCGCCGTCCGCGCACCCGGCCGCCGCCTGCTGGGGCGCCGCCGCGCTGCACGCGCTGCGGATGGTGGCCATGGGACGGCTCGTCGCGGGCGTCGGCGCGGGGGACACCGACGTATGGCGGGCCGGTCCGCTGGCGGCGGAGGACGCGGCGCAGGTCGCGGGAATCGCCGCGGCCCTGCCTTTCGAGGGACACGCCGTGCCGGTCGACGCGAACGGGACGGACGCAACGGATGTAACGGACACAGGCGTAGACGCGGACGCGGGGCCGGTCGCCGTAGGGGAGGCGGTGCCGGAGCCGGAGGCGCTCGTCCGGGCGTTCCTCGACGCCGTCGCGGACGCGCTGCCGCGCACCTCCGCGGCGCCGCTCGCCGCCGGGGAGGCGTTCGCGGGGCGCCGTGCCCAGCGCCTGGGGGAGCGGTTCCCGGCCGTCCGGGAGTGGGCCGACGAGGTCGACGCCGAGGTGGACGCCGGGGTGCGGATCTCGCTCCGGCTGGACCTGTCCGCGCGGGACCTGTTCGACGGCACCGGCCGGGAGGACGAGGCCGTCGCGGCGGCGGTCGTGCAGGCGCAGAGCGTCGCCGACCCCACGCTCGTCGCGGACGTCGCCGACCTGTGGCGAGGCGAGGCCGAGCACATCGGCCCCCGGGGCAGGACGGGCACGGTGCTCGCCGTCCGGCGTGCCGCCCGCGTGTGGCAGCCCCTCGGGCGGCTGCTGGAGCGGCCCGTGCCGGACGTGCTGTCCCTCAGCGAGGACGAGGTGGAGGAGCTGCTGGGCCGTGCGGGCCGCCGGCTCGCCGCCGCCGACGTCGCGGTGCACTGGCCGCGCTCCCTCGCCCGCGAGCTGACCGCGACGGCCGTCGTGCGCCCGCGCGGGACGCGCGCCCCCGGCTCCTCCGCCGACAGCTTCGGCTTCTTCGAGGAGCGCAAGCTCCTGGAGTTCCGCTGGCAGATCGCGCTGGGCGGCGAGCCGCTGACCGAGGGCGAGCTGGACGAGCTGGCCGAGGCCCAGCGCCCCCTGGTCCGGCTGCGCGACGAGTGGGTGCTGGTCGATCCCGCGCTCGTCCGGAAGGCGCGGCAGCGGGACCTCGGGCTGCTCCAGCCCGGGGACGCGCTGGCGCTGGCGCTGACCGGCACGGCCGAGATCGACGGGGAGCGGACCGAGGTCGTGCCCCAGGGCGCGCTGGCCGGACTGCGCGACAGGCTGGGCGCCGTCGAGCCCGTCCCGCCGCCCGCGGCGCTCCACGCCCGTCTGCGGGACTATCAGCTCCACGGGCTGGCCTGGCTCGACCTGATGACCTCGCTCGGCCTGGGCGGCTGCCTCGCGGACGACATGGGGCTCGGCAAGACCGTCACGCTGATCGCTCTCCATCTGCGGCGCGCCGAGGCGGGCCAGAAGGCGCCGACCCTGGTCGTCTGCCCGGCGTCCCTGCTGGGCAACTGGCAGCGGGAGATCGCCCGCTTCGCCCCCGGCACCCCCGTCCGCCGCTTCCACGGCGAGGCCAGGGAGCTGCCCCCGGACGAGGGCGGCTTCGTGCTCACCACGTACGGGACGATGCGGGCCCGCGCGGAGCGGCTCGCCGCCCACGAGTGGGGCATGGTCGTGGCCGACGAGGCCCAGCACGTGAAGAACCCGCACTCGGCGACGGCCCGCGCGCTGCGCACCGTCCCGGCCCCCGCCCGCGTGGCCCTCACCGGCACCCCGGTGGAGAACAACCTGTCGGAGCTGTGGTCCCTGCTCGACTGGACGACGCCGGGGCTGCTCGGCCCCCTCAAGACCTTCCGCGCCCGGCACGCCCGCGCCGTCGAGACCGGGGAGGACCCCGAGGCGACCGCGCGGCTGGCCCGTCTGGTGCGGCCGTTCCTGCTGCGCCGCCGCAAGACGGACCCCGGCATCGTCCCCGAGCTGCCGCCCAAGACCGAGACGGACCACCCCGTCGGGCTGAGCCGCGAGCAGACCGCGCTCTATCAGGCGGTGGTCCGCGAGACGCTCGCCCGGATCGGCGAGGCCGAGGGCATGGAGCGGCGGGGCCTGGTGATGAAGCTGCTCACCGCGCTCAAGCAGATCTGCAACCATCCGGCGCAGTATCTGCGCGAGAGCGCGCCCGGCGTGGACGCGCCCCGGCTCGCGGGCCGCGGCACGCGCTCCGGAAAGCTCGACCTTCTGGACGAGCTGCTGGAGACCATCCTGTCCGAGGGCGGCGCCACCCTGGTCTTCACGCAGTACGTCGAGATGGCGCGCCTTCTCGAACGGCACCTGGAGGCGCGCGGAATCACCACCCAGACCCTCCACGGGGGCACGCCGGTCGCGCGCCGCCAGGAGATGGTCGACCGCTTCCAGTCCGGCGAGATCCCCGTCTTCCTGCTCTCCCTCAAGGCGGCGGGCACGGGCCTGAACCTGACGCGGGCGTCCCATGTCATCCACTACGACCGCTGGTGGAACCCCGCGGTGGAGGAGCAGGCCACCGACCGTGCGTACCGCATCGGCCAGACGCAGCCCGTCCAGGTGCACCGGCTGCTCACCGAGGGCACGGTCGAGGAGCGCGTCGCCGAACTGCTCGCGGCCAAGCGCGAGTTGGCGGAGGCCGTGCTCGGCGGCTCCGGAGAGGCCGCGTTCACCGAGCTGACCGACGCCGAGCTGACCGACCTCGTCTCCCTCCGGAGACCGGAATGACCGCCCGTACGGGAGCGGCCCGTACGGAAGGGACCGGCGCCGTGAACGCCCGTACGGGCGAACCCCGTTCCGCTCTCGCCGCTGCCTGGCTGCGGGCCCTGGAGGAGGTGGCGCCCGACGCGGGGCGTCTCGCGCGCGGCCGGGCGTACGCGCGCGACGGCGGCGTCGACGCGGTCCGGGTCGGCCCCGGGCGCCTCGTCGGCTTCGTCCACGGCAGCAGGCCCCGTCCGTACCGGGCGTCCCTGCGCCTGCCCGAACTGACGCCGGGGGAGTGGGACACCTTCCTCGGCCTCGCCGTCGCGGACCCGGCCCACACGGCCGCCCTCCTCGACAAAGAGCTGCCGCCCGCGCTCGCCGGGGAGGCGCGGGCGGCCGGTGTCCGGCTGCTGCCGGAGCCGGGCGAGCTGCGGCCGGGGTGCTCGTGCCCCGACCCCGTCCGCCCCTGCAAGCACGCCGCCGCGCTCGCCCACGAGGCGGCGGCCCTGCTGGACGCCGACCCCTTCGTGCTGCTGCTGTTGCGCGGGCGGCCCGAGGACGAATTGCGCGGCGAGCTGACCCGCCGCCAGCGCGCGACGGGCGAGGCCGCGCGCCCCGCCATGCCGACCGTCCCCGCCGAAGTGGCGCGGGCGAGGGGCGTACGGCCGCCGCTGCCCGAGCCGCTGCCCCTGCCCGAGGCCCCCGCCGAGTCGCGGTCGTACCCCTCGGTGCCGGGCGGGCCCAGCCCCGACGGGCTGGAGTTCCTGGCGAGCGACGCCGCCGTGCGCGCCCACGCCGCGCTCGTGCGGGGCACCCCTCCGCTGCCGTCGCTCTCCGTCTGGCACGACACCATCCGCCTCGCGGCCACCCACCCGCGCCTGACCGGGCGGCGCACGCTCTCCCCGCTCTTCGCGAGCTTCGCCAAGGCCGCCGGGCGCACCCCGCAGGAGCTGACCCGTGCCGCGGCGGCCTGGCGGCAGGGGGCCGAGGCCGGGCTCGCCGCGCTGGAGGAGGCGTGGGACCCGCCCGCGGGTGACTTCGACCGCGCCCGGGGCGCCCTGGCCGCCGCCGGCCGCCCCCGCATGACCATCTGGCGGAACCGGCTCACCGACCCCACGCACACCGTCCAGCTCCGCTACGGCAGGGACGGCCGCTGGTATCCGTACCGGAGCGATCCCGGCGAGGACGACTGGTGGCCCGAGGGCCCCGCCGCCGACGACCCCGTGGGCGCGCTGGAGAGCTGACGCCACCACGGCCTCGGGGCCGCCACGGCCCCGGCCGGTGACGTGGCCTCAACCGTCTCCGCCGGGGGCGGCCAGGTCCTGGGCGGCGTGCTGGCCCGCGGCCGTGGCGCGGGTGAGGAAGTCGGTGAGGAGCGCGAGGTCGGCGTCGGTGTAGTCGGCGCAGATCGCGTCGATCGCGGAGTTCATCCCGGCGTAGAGGGAGACCAGTTCGCCGTTGCGGTCGCGCAGGGCGCGGATCCGCATGGCCCGGCGGTCCGAGGGATCGCGCTCGCGGGCGATCCACCCCGCGCGTTCGAGCCGGTCGAGGATCCCGGTGAGCGTGGCGGGATGGAGGTTCGCCTGACGTGCCAGCGCCGTCGGGGTGAGCGGTCCGGTGCGGTTGATCAGGTCGAGGCAGTCGAGATCGACGTCCTTGAGCGAGACCCGGGCGCTCACCTGCCGGTCGAGCAGGGTCAGTTGCAGGCTCAGTTCCCGCAGGGCGCCCTTGACCTCGGTCGTCGCCCGCCGCCGGTCGCGGGGACTTGGCGTTACGGAACTCATAATGTACGGTCCTCAAATTAAAGTATTACGACTCTCGTACTTTAAGGGATGGAGAGGATCACGTCATGCATCTCGTCACCGGTGCGACCGGACCCGTCGGCAGGGCGCTCGTCGACGCCCTCCTCGCGGACGGGGCCGCCGTGCGCGCCATCAGCAGGGATCCGTCGGCCGCCGGACTCCCGGCCGGGGCCGACGTCGTGGAGGGCGATCCGCGCAAGCCCGGGACGCTCGCGCTCCACGGGGCCTCCACGCTCTTCGTGCACCCGCGGGCCGTCGGCGAGGAGGCCGTGGACCCCTTGCTGGCCGCGGCGGCCGAACAGGGCGTACGGCGCGTCGTCGTGATGTCGGCGATCAACGTCGAGGACGAGCCCGCGCACCAGCCCTCGCGCTTCAACGGGGACCGCAACAAGGAGGTCGAGGACGCCGTCGTCCGGGGACCGCTGCCGTGGGTGAGCGTGCGCCCCTCGTCGTTCGCGCTCAACGCCCTCACGATGTGGGCGGGCCAGATCAGGGCGGGCGACGTGGTGCGCGGTCCGTACGCGTCGTTCGCCGAGGCGTTCGTGCATGAGAAAGACGTCGCCGAGCTGATCGCCCGCGCGCTGCGGGACGAGACGCTGGACGGCCGTCACCTCCCGGTGACCGGGCCGCGGTCGCTCACCCACGCCGAGGCCGTGACGGTCATCGGCGAGGTGCTCGGCCGCCCGCTGCGCCACGAGGAGATCCCGGCGGAGGCCGCCGCCCGGGCCATGGTCGGGCCCGGCGGGCTGCCCGAACCGTTCGTCGAGGCGCTGATGGCGCGCTACGCCCGCGGCGAGGGGCGGCCCGCGGCCGTCGCCGGGCAGCCGGGCGGACGGACGTTCGCGCAGTGGGTGGCCGACCACGCGGCGGACTTCGGGGGAGAGCGGGGAGAGGGGCGATGACCATGCGCCTCGCCCACCTCGTGAGCCTGCTGTGCGCCGGCCTGTTCGCGGGGTTCCTCGTGGCGGTGCTCGTGCTGGAGAACTCGCTGCGCTCCTACGGCGCGCCCGTCTACACCCAGGTCCGGCAGGTCGAACTCGACGGCCTCGACAAGCTGGCCGCCGCGACCCTGATCCCGGCGACGGCCGCCACGCTGCTCCTCGTCGTCCTCGCCTTCCGGGCGCGGGCGCGGGCCCGTTGGCTCGCGCTCGCGGCGCTGGTGCTGATGGCCGTGGTCCTCGTGGTGACCGTGAGCGTCAACCTGCCGATCAACAGCGAGCAGCTCGACTGGTCCGTCCGCACGCCGCCGGCCGACTGGGCGGACGAACGGGACCGCTGGCAACTCGCCCACGTGGTCCGTACGGTCGCCGCGCTCGCCGCCTTCGCCCTGCTGGCGACCGCGATGACGCGGCGCGGCACGGGTGAAGGCCACGGCACGGCCGTAAGAGGCGGCCCCGCCGTACGGCGCGAGACCGCGGCGCAGCGCGACACCGCCGCACGGACCGCCCTCCAGCGGTGGCCGTCGGGCTAGTGGCCGTCGCGTCCGGCGGCGGGCGGGGGGCCATCCAGGGCGCCCAGCGCGGTCATCATCCCGAGCCCGTCGGACACGACCCAGTACTCGGCGAGGCGGTCGTCCGCGACGCTGAAGATGTCCATCCCGGAGAACGCGATGCGCGTCCCCGGCAGCGCCGTGGCCCCCGGGATGCCGTCGCGGTACGTCCCGTGGAACGTCCAGCGCGCGGCGACCTTCCCGTCGCCGATGACGGGGCCGACGTCCAGCGTGTTCTCGATGTCGGCGAAGTAGGTGTGGGACTGGCGGATCTGGTCCGCGGCCGCGCGCGGCCCGTGGACGTCGAAGTCCGGCCAGTGGCCCACGAAGTCGGGCGCGAGGATCTGCTCGGCCAACTCGAAGTCGCCGTGCCACAGATCGAAGAGCCACTGCCGGTAGAGGGTCTCGATGGCATCCATGCCCCCATTTTGCGTACGCGTACGCAGCGAGGTCAAACACCCTGCCTCATGTCCCCAGCAGCGCGTCGACCAGCAGGGCGAGATCCGCCGCGAAATGGTCGTGCCGGTCGGGCGCGCTCCAGTACGGAGCCAGCGCGGCGACCGTCGGATACGCCCCCGGGTCGGCCCCCGCGGGCACGCTGACCTGATACGGCGCCCGGTCCCGGTCACCCGGCCGGTCACCCGGCCGGGTGCCGCGCCGCTGCGCGAGGTCGCCGAGCAGGAAGCCCCAGACGATCCGGTTCGCCGTGGCGGCCCGCTCCAGGGAGAGGCCGCACGCATGCCAGGCCGCGTAGATCTCCTCCAGCAGCCACAGCACGGACGGCGCCATCAGGTCCCCGCGCCGCAGCACGTCCACGATCCACGGCCGTACGGCCAGCTCGTCGTGTTCCCAGCGCAGCAGGGCGAGCAGCCGTTCGCGGGGGTCCTCGGGCAGCTCGGGGCGGGGCAGCCCGGCCACGATGCGGTCGAGGACGAGCAGCAGCAGCTCGTCCTTGTCGCGTACGTGCCGGTAGATGCTCATGGGGGCGCTGCCCAGCGCGTCGGCGACCTTCCGCATGGACAGCGCCTCGCTGCCCTCCTCCGTGACGAGGGCCAGGGCAGCCTCGACGATCCGTTCCCGGGAGAGCCGCGCGGGACGTCCGCGCCGTACCGCCTGTCCGCTGTCGTTGTCGCTCACGGTCGGCAGTCTGGCACCGCGTCGTGCGACCGGGAGACCGACCGGTACGCTGCGCGTCCTACGCACGGCAGGAACAGGAGTGGGTCGATGGCCTTTCGCAAGGCGACGATGAAACAGCAGGTGGCCGAGGCCGTCGCGCAACAGGCGCCCGGCGACAGGGCGTTGGTGACCCTCGCGACCGTCACGGGCCCCACCCCGTGGGTCAGCGTCGGGCTCCTGGGCCTGATCGGACAGTTCCTGGTGAAGTACTACTTCGTCACGGTCACGGACCAGGCGCTCCTGCTGCACCGGATGAACCGCTGGAACCAGCGCCCCAAGGACATCGTGCACGCGATCCCGCGCGACCAGGCGCAGGCGCTCTTCCGGGAGGTCCAGCTCAACCCGCTGTGGAGCTTCTTCCACATCACCCTTCCCGACAAGCCCCAGCCGGTCCGCGTCAACGTCCACCGGATGTGGCGCAACGAACTGGAGCAGCTCCTCGCCACCCTCGGCAGCACCCCGCAGCAGCCCTACGGACAGCAGCAGCCCTACGGCCAGCCCCCGCAGCAGCCGTACGGCCAGCCGCAGCCCCCGCAGCAGCCGTACGCGCCACCCCAGCAGCCCTACGCGCAGCCGCCCCAGCAGCCGTACGGCCAGCAGCCCCCGCAGCAGCCGTACGGCCAGCAGCCCTACGGCCAGCAGCCTCCGCAGCAGCCGTACGGCCAGCAGCAGCCGGGCCCGTACAACCCCTACGGCGGCTGAGGGCCGGACGCCTCATGAACGACGCGCGGAACGCGCTCTCCCGGGGGCTCGGCCTGCGGGACGCGGTGGTGATCGGGCTCGGCTCCATGATCGGCGCGGGGATCTTCGCCGCGCTGGCCCCCGCCGCGGAGGCGGCGGGCGGGGCGCTGCTCGTCTCCCTCGCCGTGGCGGCCGTCGTGGCGTACTGCAACGCGACGTCCTCGGCGCGGCTGGCCGCCCGCTACCCCGAGTCCGGCGGGACGTACGTCTACGGGCGTGAGCGCCTCGGCCCGTTCTGGGGTCACCTCGCGGGCTGGGGCTTCGTCGTCGGCAAGACCGCGTCGTGCGCGGCGATGGCGCTCACGGTCGGCGCGTACGCCTGGCCGGGGCAGGCGCACGCCGTGGCGGTGGCGGCCGTGGTGGCGCTGACCGCCGTGAACTACGCGGGAGTTCATAAATCGGCCCTGGTCACCCGCGTCGTCGTCGCCCTCGTCCTCGCCGTGCTGGCCGCACTGGTGACGGCCGCGGCGACGAGCGGCGCGGCCGACACGGGCCGCCTCGACCCGGCGTCCTGGTGGGACTCCGGAACGTCCGGCGGGGCGGGCGGCGTGCTCCAGGCGGCGGGGCTGCTGTTCTTCGCGTTCGCCGGGTACGCGCGTATCGCCACGCTCGGCGAGGAGGTCAGGAACCCGGAGCGGACGATTCCGCAGGCGATCCCGCTCGCGCTCGGCATCACCCTCGTCGTCTACGCCGCCGTCGCCGTGGCGGCGCTCGCGGTGCTGGGGCCGCGCGCCCTGGCGGACGCCGCCGCGCCCCTGTCCGCGACGGCGCGCGCCTCGGGCGCCGACTGGCTCGTGCCCGTGGTCCGGGGCGGCGCCGTCCTCGCCGCGCTGGGCTCGCTGCTGGCCCTCGTCCTCGGTGTCTCGCGCACCGTCCTGGCGATGGCCCGCGACGGCCGGCTGCCCCGCCCCCTGGCGGCCGTCCACCCCCGGTTCCAGGTGCCGCACCGGGCCGAACTGCTGGTCGGGGCCGTCGTCGCGGTGCTGGCGGCGACCGTCGACGTGCGCGGCGCGATCGGCTTCTCCTCGTTCGGGGTGCTCGTCTACTACGCCGTCGCGAACGCCTCCGCCTGGACGCTGACCCCTCAGGAGGGGCGACCGCCCCGGCTCGTACCGGCGCTGGGGCTGGCCGGTTGCGCGCTGCTCGCCTGCACGCTGCCCCTCGCCTCCGTGCTCTCCGGTGCCGTGGTGCTCGCCGTCGGCGCTGCCGCCTACGGCGCACGCCCCCGGGGTGCGACGCACTGACCACGCCGGGGACGCTACGGTGGCAACCCATCAGAGCTGGGCGGCGACTTGGAGGGGAGGCCGGGCGCCGGCCCGCCGCACGATTCGAACCATCCTCACAGGGGGGACCGCACAGTGACCGCAGTTTTCACCGCTGCCTATGAGGGCCTGACGGCGGAACAGGCACGGCTCTACCGGCTGCTGGGGCTGTACCCCGGCCACAGCGTGGACATCGGCCAGGCCGTGTGTGTCGCGGGAGCCGATCCGGAGACCGCGCAGGAACTGCTCTACGCGCTGGAGGACGCGGAGCTCCTTGAAGAGGGCGAGGACGGGCGGTACCGCTTCCTCGGCGAGGCCCGCGACCACGCCCGCGCGCAGGCGCTGCACGTCGAGAGCGAGGCCGAGCGCGAGGCGGTGCTGGAGCGCTGCGTCGACTACTACGTCACCGGTGCCGCCTTCGCCGACCTCGCCGTGATGGGCGAGCGACGGCTGCGCGTCGGCGGCGAGGCCGTCCGCAGGCCCGGCGCCTACGACCCGTTCGAGGGCCCCGACCGGCGCGGCCACGCGCTCGGCTGGCTCATAGTCGAACGCCTCGACGCGCTCGCCGTGCTGCGCGCCGCCGTCGAGCACGGCGGCATGGCCCACGACGCGTGGCAGCTCGCCGAGTCCCTCACCGCCCTCCACCTCAACCACCGGCTGCCCGAGGAGTGGGTCTCCTGCTGCGCGCTGGGCGCCGAGGCGGCCGCCGCCGACGAGAACCCGGCGGCCGAGGCGCGGCTGCGCGCCCTGCTCTCCCGCCCGCTGCTCGACCTGGGCGAGGAGGAGCGCGCCCGCGCGGAGCTCGACCGGGCGCGCGAACTCGCCGACGCGACCGGCGACGCGCGGCTGCGCGCCTTCGTCCTGGGCCTGGACGGCCGCTACTGGCAGGCGAGCGACCCCGACCGCGCCTGCGCCGCCTACGAGAGCTCCCTCGCCCTCAACGAGCAGGCGGGCGACGCGCGCGGCGCCGCCCTCTCCCGCACCTTCCTCGGCTGGGGACTCTGCGCCGCCGGGCAGTACGAGAAGGCCGTGCCCGAGCTGCGCGCGGCCGAAGAAGCGCTGCGCGGACTGGAGGACCCGCGCGGCATGGGCCGCACGCTGGCCGTCCTGGGCCGCGCGCTGGAGGGCGTCGGAGCCCACGAGGACGCCGTACGGGCGTACGAGGACGCCGTGAACGCCCTGCGCGAGTGCCAGGCCACCCACTACGAAGCCGAGGCCCTCGAAGCCCTCGCCGCGTGGACGGCGGGCCCGGGCGAGGACGAGGACGCGGCGCGCGTCCAGCTCGCGCGCGCCCTGGAGCTGGACGAGGAGGGCGGCAGCCCGCGGGCCGACTTCCTGCGCGAGCTGCTCGCGGAGCACTGAGGGGCCACATCCGAGCGGACGCGGGCGCCGGGAGGCGGAGCCT
>NZ_BAAAPE010000007.1:1039931-1128677 GCF_039530985.1 Streptomyces albiaxialis | reverse complement strand
TTCAGCGCCGATGGTACTGCATGCGGGAGCGTGTGGGAGAGTAGGACACCGCCGAACTAAACCTAGAAGAAGCCCCGTTGACACGGTCAGTGTCAACGGGGATTTTTTCTTTTCGTCCTGCACCTACCCATGCGTAGCAACGAGTTCTACGCTGAGCGCCCATGACACAAGGGCACCTGTCGCGGGGCCGCCTCTCCCTGGCCGTGAGCTTTTTCGTCCAGGGGGCCGTCTTCGCTCTGCTCGTGACGCGGATCCCGGCGATCCAGGACCGGTACGGCGTCTCCGACGCGCTGCTGCCGGTCTTCCTCGCCGCCGTGCCCGTGCTGGCGGGGCTCGGGAGCGTCGGCACCGAGCACATGGTGAAGCGGGTGCGGCCGAGCGTGGTGCTGCGCTGGGCCCAGCCCGTCGTCTGTCTGTCCCTGCTCGCCGCGGGTGGTGTGCACGGGCTCGCCCAACTCGCCCTCGCGCTGGCCGCGTTCGGCCTCGCGGTGGGCGCGCTCGACGCGTCCATGAACATGCTGGGCGTCAGCCTTCAGCGCGCGTACGGGCGGAGCATCATGCTCAGCTTTCACGCCGCGTACAGCCTCGGCGGCATCGTCGGTGCCTCGCTCGCGTGGGCCGGCGCGCACTGGGACCTGGCGCTCGTCACGCTGTACGGGCCCGTGGTGGCCGTGCTGCTGCCGCTCGCCCTCGTCGCCAGCCGCTGGTACGTCGACGCGTCGCCGACGGGAACAGGGGAGGGCGAGCGGGGCGAGGCGTCCGGAGATCCCGTCTCCATGAAGCTGCTGCTGCCGCTCTGCCTCGTGATGGCCTTCGCGTACATCGGGGACTCGACGGTCTCCAACTGGAGTGCGAAGTATCTCCAGGACGTGCTCGGCAGCTCCGAGCAGCTCGCGACCGTGCCGTACAACGTGTACATGGTCACGACCCTGCTCGGGCGGTCCGTCGGGGACCTGGGCGTGCGCCGGTTCGGGGCCGTGGCGGTCGTACGGGCGGGGACCGTGGCGGCCGCGGCCGGGTTCGTGGTGGTCGCCGTGGCGCCGGGGGCGTGGAGCGGGATCGCCGGGTTCACGCTGCTGGGACTGGGGTTGTGTGTGCTGGTGCCGCAGACGTTCGCCGCGGCGGGAAGGCGCTTCCCGCAGGCTTCGGACACGGCCATCGCGCGACTGAACATCTTCAACTATGTGGGCTTTCTGATCGGCTCCCCGCTCGTCGGCGCCCTGGGGGACGCGTGGAGCTACCGGGGCGCGATGATCGTCCCGATGCTGCTGGTGCTGGTGACGCTCGTGTACGCGCGCTCGTTCGCGGCCGGGGACGACCGATACGGTGGCGGGCATGAGCGGTCGCGCGCGGTTGATGTGGGATGAGGGCGTCACGGGTTACGACTTCGGGGCCGGCCACCCGATGGACCCGGTGCGGCTCGCGCTGACCATGCGGCTGGTCGAGGCCCTGGGCGTCGACCGTACGCCGGAACTGACCGTCGCCGCGGCGAAGGCGGCGGGGGACTCGACGCTGCGGCTCGTGCACCGGCAGGACTACGTCGACGCGGTGCGGCGGGCCTCGCTCGACCCGGCCGCCGCCGAACAGCACTACGGGCTGGGGACGATGGACGACCCGGCGTTCGCCGGGATGCACGAGGCCTCGTCGCTGATCGCCGGGCAGTCGGTCGGCGCGGCCGAGGCGGTGTGGGGCGGCCAGGCGTTGCACGCGGTGAACTTCGCGGGCGGGCTGCACCACGCGATGCCGGGCTCGGCCTCCGGCTTCTGCGTGTACAACGACGCGGCTCTCGCCATCGCGCGCCTGCTCGAACTGGGAGCCGAGCGCGTCGCGTACGTCGACATGGACGTGCACCACGGCGACGGCGTCCAGGCCGTGTTCTGGGACGATCCGCGCGTGCTGACGATCTCGCTGCACGAGCACCCGCGCACGCTCTTCCCCGGCACCGGCTGGCCCGAGGAGCGCGGCGGGGACGAGGCGGAGGGCTCCGCGGCGAACGTGGCGCTGCCGCCGGGCACGGGCGACGCGGGCTGGCTGCGGGCACTGCACGCGGTGGTGCCCGAGCTGCTGGGCGCGTTCGCACCGGACGTCCTGGTGACGCAGCACGGCGCCGACACGCACTTCGAAGACCCGCTCGCGCACCTGACGTTGAGCGTCGACGCGCAGCGCGCGGCCGCCGTCGCGGCCCACGACTGGGCGCACGAGCACGCGCGGGGACGCTGGGTGGCGCTGGGCGGCGGGGGATACGCGGTGGTCGACGTCGTGCCGCGCACCTGGACGCATCTGACGGCCGTCGCCGCGGGCGCGCCCGTCGAGCCGACGGCCGAGGTGCCGGAGGAGTGGCGGCGCGAGGTGTACGCGCGTACGGGCGAGGCCGGGGGCCCGCTGCGGATGACGGACGGCCGCGAACCCGCGTGGCGGGGCTGGGCGGAGGCCGGTTACGACCCGGCGGACGCGCTCGACCAGGCGGTGCTGGCGACGCGGCGCTCGGTCTTCCCGGCGCACGGCCTGCTGCCGTAGCCCAAGGCCCCGTAGTCCGTAGCCCGTAGTCGCCGGTGGACCGGGGCCGGCAACGAGCGGGAACCGTACGCCGGTTCGGGGGGTGGCGGTGCCGCGTCGAGGGCGCGGCCGGGTGGCCGTACGCCGCAGCATGGGACGCGTGGCCAGCATGAGCACGGACGCGCTGCGCGCGCATCTGCTCGCGACCGGGCTCGCCGGGACGGTCGCGACGCCGAGGGAGAAGAGTCTCGCCCGGTACCGGCTCTTCTCGGCACGCGATCCTCGCGTATTGATCGGCCTGGAGCCGGAAGGTGAGTGGCAAGTTCCGGAACTGATCGGATTGATGGCCGCGTCGTGCGGGGTATCGGCAGATCCGGGGAAGGTTTCGGGACCGGACACGATTGATCCAGAACGGACCATCGCCGCACTCGATGCCTTCGCCGACTGCCTGCGACGAGCCGCGGAGCGACGGGCTCCGATTCTCCTCGGGACTGGCCACCCGGACCGACTCCTGGACTTCTACGTCACATTGGCCTCATCCCTCTCGGCGGCGGGGTGTGAGGTACTAGCACCGGCGCAGGGGAGACGTGTCGACATAGCGACCCGATTCGGGGTACGTCAGTGCAACCTCTCCTACGTACGGGGAGTCGCTCTGGTCCACGCGACCGGCGCCCGGCCGGGCCGGTGCGCGCCCCGCGTACACACGCACTCCCCGTTGCCACTTAGGGCCGCGCTCGCCGCCGCGGCCACCGAGGGGCGGCCCCTGCCCGAACTGGTCATCGGCGACCACGGCTGGGTCTGCGCGGCTGGTCAGCTCGGTATCGAGGCGATCGGCCCCGCGGACGCGGATGATCCGGCGCTCTTCGTGGGGCAGGCGGAGGGGCGGGTCGCCGTCGCAGTTCCGCTTGATGACGCTGCGCGGTCCGATTACTACCGCCCGCTTACTCGCTATGTACTCAATCGAGCGTGTCTGTCACAGTAGGCGGCCGATCGCTACTCCTCTTCCCCACTTGCATCACCCGCCCCTAATCTGGGGAGGAGCGCACATGCGAGCAGGAGTCACCGGAGGGGAAGCCGGTGCCCGACATGTGCGGAAGGTTCAGGTGTGACATGGCTGCTGGCGAGAGGCCTCTGAACGAGGTCGTGTTCCTGACCGTGGCGGAAGTCGCCGCCGTGATGCGAGTCTCCAAGATGACCGTGTACCGCCTGGTGCACAGCGGTCATCTGCCGGCGATCCGGGTGGGCAGGTCCTTCCGGGTCCCGGAGAAGGCTGTCCATGAGTATCTCCAAGAGTCCTATGTGGGGGTGGAGAGCGCTTGAGCCGGCATCGGGTGTGACCGGCTCGGACTGATCCGGAGTCCCACGGCGACCCTCGGATTACGACCTTTACTCGGTGCCCGGTAGGCTGACCCCATGTAGGTCGTGTGGGCTCGGACGCCCCGCACCGAGTGAATCGAAATGAGTTCTCCCCGCATTCGTGGGGATGATCCGTGAGCGAGGGTAGTCGTGGGCTCTGTCATCAAGAAGCGGCGTAAGCGGATGGCTAAGAAGAAGCACCGCAAGCTGCTGAAGCGCACACGTGTGCAGCGTCGCAACAAGAAGTGAGCGAGCGCACCGCACGTAGCTGACCGCCGTCTTTCCCTCTCCGCCACCGCGTGGGGAGGGGAAGGCGGCGGTTTCGTTTTCGGGGCCGCAACACGCACCGGATACGGTGAGGCGGAACCGTGCCTTCGGCGTCGGGGCACCAGGGAGGGGATCTTGGGCAAGGTCGTGCTCGTCACCGGCGTGGCCCGGCGGCTCGGCGGGCGCTTCGCGCGCCGCGTCCAGCGCGAGCCGGACGTCGACAGGGTCATCGGCGTGGACGCGGTCCCGCCCGAGCACCATCTGGGCGGCGCCGAATTCGTACGGGCCGACATCCGGCAGCCCGCCATCGCCGCCGTCCTCGCCGAGCACGGCGTCGACACGGTCGTCCACATGGATGTGAACGGCACGCCGCTGGGGCCGCGCGGCGGCGGCCGGACCTCGGTCAAGGAGACCAACGTCATCGGCGCCATGCAGCTCCTCGGCGCCTGCCAGAAGTCGCCGACCGTCAGCCGCCTGGTGATCAAGTCGACCACGAGCGTGTACGGTTCGGCGCCCCGCGACCCCGCCGTCTTCGACGAGAACACCCCGCCCAAGGCCCTCCCCAGCGGCGGCTTCGCGAAGGACGCCGTGGAGGTCGAGGGATACGTGCGCGGCTTCGCGCGCCGCCGCCCCGACGTCGCCGTGACAGTGCTGCGCTTCGCGCACGTCCTCGGCCCCTCCGCCGACTCGCCTCTCGCCGCGTACTTCTCGCTGCCCGTGCTGCCCACCGTGCTCGGCTACGACCCGCGCCTCCAGTTCGTCCACGAGGACGACGCGGTCGAGGCCCTGCGGCTGGCCGCCGGGGAGCCCCGCAAGGGCACGCTCAACGCGGGGACGTTCAACGTCGCGGGCGACGGCGTCCTGCTGCTCTCCCAGTGCGCGCGCAGGCTCGGGCGGCCCACGGTGCCCATGCTGCTGCCCGCGATCCGCTGGGGCAGGAGCGCGCTGCGCTCGGTGGGCGCCACGGACTTCTCGCCCGAGCAGATACGGTTGCTCACCCACGGCCGGGTCGTGCGGACCACCCACACCCGTGAGGTCTTCGGCTTCACGCCGCGCTGGACGACGCAGGAGACTCTCGCGGCCTTCGCGCACTCCCGGGGCGAGGGGCTGCTGCCGCCGCACCGCCTGGCCCGTACGGTCGACAGGGTGGCGGCGCTGCTGCGGGCTGAGGAGGTGCGCCAGGATGGCTGACGCGAAGGTCATACCCTTCGACGACGGGCGCAGGAGAGGCGAGAAGGGCGCGCGCGCCGCGCGCACGCCTCCGCTGACGTCCCTGCCGGACCAGAACGGCTCCGGGCCCGGCTCCGGACCCGAGCGGCCGGAAGGGCCGGAGGGGCAGGAAGGGCCGGAGGAGCAGGGCGGGACCGCGGCTGAGTCCGCCGCGGAGACCGGGAGCGGCGGCCTGCTCGACAAGGTGCTCGGCGCGGACTGGGAGGGCCGGGCCTCGCGCGGCCTGGACTTCCTGCGCCGCCGGATCACCGGCGAGTACGAGGTCGACGACTTCGGCTACGACCAGGAGCTGACCGAGCAGGTCCTGCTCACGGCGCTGCGCCCGCTCTACGAGAAGTACTTCCGGGTCGAGGTGAAGGGCCTGGAGAACGTTCCCGACGAGGGCGCGGCCCTGATCGTCGCCAACCACTCGGGCACCCTCCCGCTGGACGGCCTGATGCTCCAGGTCGCCGTCCACGACCACCACCCCGCCGACCGCCATCTGCGGCTGCTGGGGGCCGACCTCGTGTTCATGCTGCCGCTCGTGAACGAGCTGGCGCGCAAGGCCGGGCACACCCTCGCCTGCACCGAGGACGCCCAGGCGCTGCTGGAGCGGGGCGAGCTGGTCGGGGTGATGCCCGAGGGCTTCAAGGGGCTCGGCAAGCCGTTCGCCGACCGCTACAAGCTCCAGCGGTTCGGCCGCGGCGGCTTCGTCTCCACGGCGCTGCGCGCCGGGGCGCCCATCGTGCCGTGCTCGATCGTCGGGGCCGAGGAGATCTACCCGATGATCGGCAACTCGCGGACGCTGGCGCGGCTCTTCGGCTTCCCGTACTTCCCGATCACGCCGACTTTCCCCTGGCTGGGGGCGCTGGGCGCGGTGCCGCTGCCGACGAAATGGACGATCCAGTTCGGCGAGCCGATCCCGACCGACGGCTATCCGCCGGAGGCGGCCGAGGACCCGATGCTGATGTTCAACCTGACGGACCAGGTGCGCGAGACGATCCAGCACACCCTCTACAAACTGCTGGTGCGGCGGCGGTCCGTGTTCTTCTGACCTCCGCCGCACCACACGGGCGCCCTGCTACGGGCCCCTGGCGCTACTTGTCTCCCTCGTCGAGCCCGAGCCCCGGCAGCACGTCCGGGACGACGGGCGGCAGGGTGACGTCCGGCTTGCCGCCGTCCGAGGGCGAGGAGTCCCCGGAACCGGACTCGGAGGGCTGCCGCTCCTTCTCCGGCTTCTCCTCGGCCGGGTCGAGCAGCTCGCCGCCGCCGATCAGGCCCTCGCGCTCGGTCCGGGAGTCGGACGGCGAGGGCGAGCCGCTCTCGTCGGCCGAGCCGCTCCTCCCCGCGGAGGGCGACGAGGGGCTCGACTCGGTGGGAGAGGGCGCCTCCTCGCTCGTACGCTCGCGCGTGTCCCGGCGCTCGTGCTCCGGGGGCTGCTCCTCGTCGGGGGAGCTGGGGAAGAGCGCTTCGAGCGGGGTGACCTCGCTGTCTATGGCGTCGAAGACCGAGCTGACCTCGTTGCCCACGTCGGTCAGTTGGACCGGGAGGCGGTCACGGAGCTGCTTCCACGTCGCCCGGTGGTTCTTGGAGAAGGAGGACAGCGACTGCATACGGCCGATGTCCCCGTCCTTCTCGTAGGCGGAGCGGAGCAGCCGGTGGCCCTCGGAGGCGTCGTGCCGCATTCCGCCGAGCGTCCTGCGGACCTCGCCCAGCACCTCGTGGTCCAGCTCGCCGGCCCGGTCGCGCTCCATGAGGCGCCGGGCCTCCTGGAGCCGGGTCGAGGCGTGGTCCAGGAAGACGGAGCCCTTGTCGGCGTCGTCGCCCGCCAGGTCGAGCTGGAGGTCCTCCATACCGCGCTTCAGCCCGTAGAGGGTGTCGCCGGGGAGGGCGTCGGTGCTCGCGGCGGCCATGCCGCCGAAGGCGCTCGCGGCGACTCCCACACCCAGGCCGCCCGCGGCGAGCCCCTTGGTGAGCCGCGATTTGGGGCGCAGCTTGCTCAGCGGGCCCAGGCCGGGTGCGCGGTGCGCGCCGCCACGTGACGGCGCCCGCGCCCCCGCGCGGGCGCCGCGCTGCCCGGGGAACTGTGCGCCGTCGGCTCCGGCCGAGCCCGTCTCGCCCTCCGCGAAAGCGGCCTCCATGGCCGCGATCAACTGGGCACGCTGGACGGTCTTGACCTCCGGATCCAACTCCGGCTTCGGCAGGGCCTCGAGCCCGTCGGCCAGGGTCAGCAGCGCCGACTGCTCGCCGGAGCCCGCCGCCGCCTCGTCCTCGGCCGCCGCACCCTCGTCGAGCTCCTGCTCATCCAGGGCCTGGGCGAAGGCGATTGCCCGTCGGCTCGTAGACACGGATCCGATCACCGGCGGCACCTCCTCTCGTCAGCACGGTCGACTCCCCACCACATATGGAAGGTTGCGTGGTCGCTCGTGTCCACTCAGAAAAGTGAGTGAGCCCGGGCATGCCACGGCTCCGGGGAGTCTGCAACCCCCTCAACGAGCGGCAAGCCAGTCGGGTTACGGAGTCACGATGATGTGACCGGAGGGCCGGAAACGCCCCGGGGGACGGGCCCTGGGGCGGTGCTGGGACGGGAGGACGGGGACGGGGGGACGGGCCTGGTCGGGGCCGGAGGTCGGGGCCGACGCCGCGGGGGCGGCTCAGCGGGCGTCGTCGGGGAGCAGCCGGGCGAGGGTGCGGACGGCGCGGTACTGCAGGGTCTTGATCGCGCCTTCGTTCTTGCCCATGATGCGGGCCGTTTCGGCGACGGAGAGTCCCTGGAGAAATCGGAGCGTGACGCACTCCTGCTGTTGGGGGTTGAGTTTACGGACGGCTTCCAGCAGAGCGGCGTTGGATAGGGATTCGAGGACCGATTCCTCCGGGCTGCGCTCGACCTCGTTCGCGTCGAGCATCTCGCCGGTGGTCACTTCGAGGCGGAAGCGGCTCGACTTGAAGTGGTCGGCGACGAGATTGCGCGCGATCGTGACGAGCCAGGCCCCGAAGTCTCGGCCCTGCCAGGTGAAGGTGCCGATGCGGCGGAGGGCGCGGAGGAAGGTCTCGCTGGTGAGGTCCTCGGCGGTGGCCCGGCCGCCGACGCGGTAGTAGATATAGCGGTAGACCGTGTCGCTGTACTGGTCGTACAGGCGGCCGAAGGCCTCGGCCTCGCCGCCCTGCGCCCGTTCGACGAGGTCCATCATCCGGCGGCTGTCGGTGTCGGAGGCCGCGGGGCGGCGCTCCGTCCTGCGGGAGGCGGTGCCGGAGGCCGTACGGGAGCGTCTGCCGACGGGTGCGGGACTCTTGGCGGCAGAGGTCGTGGAGGCGGCGGTCGTGGCGCCCGCGGCGCCGTCGGCGAAGGCGTAGCAGGGGCCTGCGGGGACAGGTGCGGCTGTGGCGGCGAGGGCAGGGACGGCGTACGCGGTGGGGACGAATGCACGCAGTTGGTCGATGACTGTCGTGCGCAGCGTAGCCAGGCCCGAGGCGTCAACCCCGACGTGTGGGTACACGGGACTCCCAGAGGCAGAGCTTCCATCACGTGCAGTGCGGGACCGTTCGCCCGGCGTAGGGACGGATGGGTACCGAATTGCGTCTGAGGAGAATAACGCTTCGTACAGGCAGCGCTACACCTAGTTGCTGAAATCGTCGATTCGGTTTGGTCTGTTACGGATTGGCGTCGCAGTCGGTCGAGGGTCTGCGCGGCGTATTGACCGGTTGGGCGACCTAAATTGTCAGATGAGCGACGTGTTGTGGCCGAGCGTGGTGGCGGGGACTGGCGGCGCACAGGCGCGGGTAAGAGCACTGGATTGCCCCGGCGCGCGGGCGCGTGCCCGGCCCCCGGGAGCCGGGGCCAGGTGGGGGAATCCCTTGTGGGGCCGCTAGCGGCGGCGGCGCTGGAGGGCCGCGGCGGCGGCCGCGCCGCCCGCGAGCGCGCCGACCCCGGCGGCGGCCGGAATGCCGACCTTGGCGGCCTTGCGGCCGGTGCGGTAATCGCGCAGACGCCAGCCCATTTCGCGAGCGTGTGCGCGAAGCCTGCTGTCAGGATTGATCGCATACGGATAACCGACGAGCGACAGCATCGGGATGTCGTTCGCCGAATCGCTGTACGCCGCGCACCGGTCCAGTTCCAGGCCCTCGGCCGCGGCGAGGGCGCGGACGGCCTCGGCCTTGGCCGGGCCGTGCAGGGGCTCGCCGACGAGCCTGCCCGTGTAGACGCCGCCGACGGACTCGGCGACCGTGCCGAGCGCGCCGGTCAGGCCGAGGCGGCGGGCGATGATCGTCGCGGTCTCGACGGGCGCGGCCGTGACGAGCCACACCTTCTGGCCGGCGTCGAGGTGCGCCTGGGCGAGGGCGCGGGTGCCGGGCCAGATGCGGCCCGCCATGTACTCGTCGTAGACCTCCTCGCCGATGGCCATCAGCTCCGAGACCCGGTGGCCCTTGACGATCGAGAGGGCGCTGTCGCGGGCGTCCTGCATGTGCTCCGCGTTCTCCGAGCCCGCGAGCCGGAAGTACGCCTGCTGCCAGGCGAAGCGCGTCAGCTCGCGCTTGCGGAAGAACTTCCGCTTGTAGAGGCCCCGGCCGAAGTGGAAGAGGGCCGCGCCCTGCATCACCGTGTTGTCCAGGTCGAAGAAGGCGGCGGCGTGGACGTCGCCCGCGACGGGGAACTCCGGCTCCTCGGCCCCTCCGGCCTCCCCGGCTTCCGCTGTGCCCGCCGCCGCGGCCTCGGCCTCCGCCTGCGCCGCCTGGTCGGCCTGCTCCTGCTTGCGGGCCGCCTCGGCGGCGGCCTCGCCGGCCAGCACACTCCGCGCGGTGGCGGAGCGTTTGCGTGAGGTGAGCCATGCGGGAAGGGCCATACCGCGAGCATAGCCAGCCTGTTCGGCGAGCCCGTTACGGACGGGTGTCCGAGCGCGTGCACGGCGTGAACGCCCGGGACCGAGCGTGGTTCGGGAGGGCCCGCGAAGGGGCGCAGAATGGCCGTATGAAGACCGTGACGCTGATCGGGAAGCCGGGCTGCCATCTCTGTGACGTCGCGCGGGACGTGGTCGTCCGGGTGTGCGGCGAGACGGGCGCGCAGTGGGAGGAGAAGGACATCAACCAGGACCAGGAGCTCTACCGGAAGTACTGGGAGCAGATCCCGGTCGTGCTGGTGGACGGCGCTCAGCACGATTTCTGGCGGGTGGACCCGCAGCGGCTGCGTGCCGCGCTGGAGGCGTGAGGGCGGTCCTCCGGCCGTCTCTTCCGTGGTCGGAGTTCGGTCTGGTTTCGATTAAGATCGAGGGCGTTTTGCCGTTCTGAGGGGTATACGTGAGGAGTGTGGCCGGGTGTCCCCGTTGATACGTGTGGCGCCGGTCACGTTGGCCGGACAAAGCGGACACTATCTTTGTGCACGCGTTCACAAAGGCATAGCCTGGGCGCGACGGAGCGGTCCCGGAACTGCAGCCCATGTGCGGCTTCGCCGCAGGGGCCTCGCGTGTGACCGCTCACCGCTTCGCGCAAACGGCAGGAGCACCGTGGCAACTGGCCGAAATCATCGACCGGCGACGAGCCGCAGCCGAGGAATCCCCGAGGCCACCGTCGCCCGTCTTCCGCTGTATCTGCGGGCACTCACCGCGCTCTCCGAGCGCTCGGTGCCCACGGTCTCCTCGGAGGAACTGGCGGCTGCCGCCGGGGTCAACTCGGCCAAGCTGCGCAAGGACTTCTCGTATCTCGGCTCCTACGGCACGCGGGGCGTCGGCTACGACGTCGAGTATCTCGTCTACCAGATCTCCCGCGAGCTGGGGCTCACCCAGGACTGGCCCGTCGTCATCGTCGGTATCGGCAACCTGGGCGCCGCCCTCGCGAACTACGGCGGCTTCGCCTCCCGCGGCTTCCGCGTCGCCGCGCTGATCGACGCCGACCCCTCGCTCGCGGGCAAGCCCGTGGCCGGGATCGCGGTGCAGCACACCGACGAGCTGGAGACGATCATCTCCGAGAACGGTGTGTCCATCGGCGTGATCGCGACCCCCGCGGGCGCCGCGCAGCAGGTCTGCGACCGGCTCGTCGCCGCCGGGATCACCTCGATCCTCAACTTCGCGCCCACCGTGCTGTCCGTGCCCGAGGGCGTGGACGTGCGCAAGGTGGACCTCTCGATAGAGCTGCAGATCCTCGCCTTCCACGAGCAGCGGAAGGCCGGGGAGGAGCCGCACGGCGAGGACGAGGGCGCCGCGCACCCCGTCGCGCCGCCCGCCGCGACCGTCACCAAGCGGCCCGCCAAGCGCCCCGAGTCCGGACCTGACGGGGACGTTCCCGCCGTGATGCCGGCATGAGTCTTCTCGTTGTCGGACTGAGCCACCGCAGCGCTCCCGTGAGTGTGCTGGAGCGCGCCGCGCTGGAGCCGCAGGCGCGGGGCAAGCTGCTGCAGGACGCCGTGGGCGCGGAGCCCGCGGCCGAGGCCGCGGTGCTGTCCACCTGCAACCGGATCGAACTCTATGCCGACGTGGACAAGTTCCACGCCGGTGTCGCCGAACTGTCCACCCTGCTCGCGCAGCACAGCGGGGTGTGCCTGGAGGAGCTGACCCCGTACCTCTACGTGCACTACGAGGACCGGGCCGTCCACCATCTCTTCTCGGTGGCGTGCGGGCTCGACTCGATGGTGGTCGGCGAGGGGCAGATCCTCGGGCAGATCAAGGACGCGCTCGCGCTCGCGCAGGAGCAGCACACGGCCGGGCGGCTGCTGAACGATCTCTTCCAGCAGGCACTTCGCGTCGGCAAGCGCGCACACTCCGAGACGGGTATCGACAAGGCCGGTCAGTCGCTGGTCACCTTCGGTCTGGAGCAGTTGGCCGCGGGCGAGCCCGTCGGCGAGTGGGTGCGCGGGAAGCGCGCGCTGGTCATCGGCGCCGGTTCGATGTCGTCCCTCGCGGCGGCGACGCTCGCGCGCGCGGGCGTGGCCGAACTGGTGATCGCCAACAGGACCCTGGCCCGCGCCGAACGCCTCGCCACCGCGCTCGCCGAGGAGCGGGACGGCAGCGGCGACGGCCCCGGCGGTGACGGCGGCGACGCCTCCGGCGGTGACGGCTTCGCCGTACGCGCGCTGCCCATGGAGGCCGTGGCCGGCGAGCTGCCCCGCGCCGACATCGCCGTGTCCTGCACCGGCGCCACGGGCCTCGTGCTGAAGGCCGCGCAGGTCGAGAGCGCGATCGCGGGGAGCGCGACGCCGCTCGCCCTGCTCGACCTCGCCATGCCCCGCGACATCGACGCGGCCGTGCACCGGATCGAGGGCACGCGGCTCGTGGACATCGAGTCGCTCGCGGAGGCCGAGGCCGACGCGCCCATGGCCGCCGACGTGGACGCCGTACGCGGGATCGTGACGGAGGAGGTCGCCGCCTTCGGCGCCGCGCAGCGGGCCGCGACGATCACACCGACCGTCGTCGCGCTGCGCACCATGGCCGCCGACGTCGTCGCCGGCGAGATGGCGCGGCTCGACGGGCGGCTGCACGGAATGGACGACAAGCTGCGCGCGGAGGTCACGCAGACCGTGCGCCGGGTCGTCGACAAGCTGCTGCACGCGCCGACCGTGCGCGTGAAGCAGCTCGCGGGCGAGCCCGGCGGCGCCGGGTACGCGGACGCGCTGCGTGAACTCTTCGACCTCGACCCACAGGCGGTCGCCGCTGTGAGCAATCCCGAACAGGAGCGGCAATGAGCAAGGCCCCGGACCACGAGCAGGCGCCGGGCACGGCACCGGCACGGGCACTCCGGCTGGGCACCCGGCGCAGCACCCTCGCGATGGCCCAGTCCGGGCTGGTCGCCGACCAGGTGCGTCAGCTCACGGGCCGTCCCGTCGAGCTGGTCGAGATCACCACCTACGGCGACACCAGCCGCGAGCACCTCGCGCAGATCGGCGGCACCGGTGTGTTCGTCAACGCGCTGCGGGACGCGCTGCGCGACGGTGAAATCGATTTCGCGGTGCACTCCCTGAAGGACCTGCCGACCGCGCAGCCCGAGGAGTTCACGCTGGCCGCCGTGCCCGCGCGGGCCGACGCACGGGACGCGCTGGTCGCGCGCGACGGGCTCGGCTTCGAGGCGCTGATCCGCGACGCCGCTCCGCGCGTCGCCCGTATCGGCACCGGATCGCCGCGCCGCATGGCCCAGTTGCACGCGTGGGCACGGTCGTTCGGCGTCGAGATCGAGACCGTTCCGATCCGGGGGAATATCGACACGCGTATCGGGTACGTGCGCTCAGGCGAGCTCGACGCCGTCGTGCTCGCCGCCGCCGGACTCCAGCGCATCGGCCGTCTCGCCGAGGCCACCGAGCTGATCAGCCCGGACGCTGTCCTGCCCGCCCCCGGCCAGGGGGCACTGGCGGTCGAGTGCGCCGCGTCCAACGCGCACCTGGCCGCCCAGCTCGCCGAGCTCGACGACCCGCACACCCGGGCCGCCGTGACCGCCGAGCGAACCCTGCTCGCCGCCTTGGAGGCCGGTTGCAGCGCACCCGTGGGGGCGCTGGCCGACCTTCTTGCCGAGGAGCAGGTTGTCACCGAAATGCGCCTGCGCGGAGTTGTCGGCACCACCGACGGCGCCACGCTGGTGCAGTTGTCCACCACCGGTCCCGTACCGGCGTCCGACGGCGACGAGACGGCCCCGCAGCGCATGGGCCGTGAACTCGCCGACGAGATGCTCGCCAAGGGTGCGGCCGGTCTGATGGGGGAGCGAGCACTTTGAGCCCCACCGCCGCCGACAAGTCGAGCACCGCACGGGCCGCCCGACAGGCAGACCAGCAGGCAGCAGCCGCGCCACGACCGCACCTGCACGGTGCGCACGGACACGTCACCTTCCTCGGTGCCGGGCCCGGGGACCCGGGACTGCTCACCCTGCGCGCCGTGGAGGCGCTGTCGCAGGCCGATGTGCTCGTCGCCGATCCCCGCGTACGGGACGTCGTCCGCACACACACGCGGGCAGGGGTGGACACCCCGCTCCAGCCGGAAGCGCAGGAGGCATCAACTGCCCCTGACCCGGCGGGCGATGCAGCAGATCTTGCCATGGCCGCCGCGCGCTCCGGCAAGCGGGTCGTCCGTGCCGTCGCCGGGGACCCGGGCCTGGACTCGGACGCCGCGCGGGAGATGCTCGCGCTCGCGACCGCGGGCATCCCCTTCGAGGTGGTGCCCGGAGTCGCCGCCGCCGTCGGCGTGCCCGCGTACGCCGGGGTGCCGCTGCGGGACGCGCAGGGAACCGACGTGCGCTTCGTGGACGCCGCGACCGCCGACGACAGATGCTGGACCGAGGTGGGGGTGAGCGACGCGACCGTCGTCGTCTCCACCACCCTGGAGTCCGTCGCCGCCACGGCGGGCGAGCTGGTCGCCGCGGGCCGCAAGCCGGACACCCCGCTGACCGTCACCCTCGCCGGGACGACGACGCGGCAGCGCACGTTCACCGCGACGCTCGGCAGCATCCAGCAGACCCTGAAGCAGGCGAAGGTGCTGCCCTCGCCCGACGGCGGGCAGTCCGTCATAGCCGTAGTCGGCGAGCGCAGTGCCGCGGCCCAGCGCGATCAGCTCGCTTGGTTCGAGTCCAAGCCGCTGTTCGGCTGGCAGGTCCTGGTGCCGCGCACCAAGGAGCAGGCGGCCTCCCTCTCCGACCAGTTGCGTTCGTACGGCGCGGTCCCGTCCGAGGTGCCGACCATCGCCGTGGAGCCGCCGCGCACCCCGCAGCAGATGGAGCGCGCGGTCAAGGGCCTGGTGACGGGCCGCTACGAGTGGATCGCCTTCACCTCCGTCAACGCGGTCAAGGCCGTGCGCGAGAAGTTCGAGGAGTATGGGCTCGACGCGCGCGCCTTCGCCGGGATCAAGGTCGCCGCCGTCGGCGAGCAGACCGCCAAGGCGCTCATCGCGTTCGGCGTCAAGCCCGACCTGGTGCCGAGCGGCGAGCAGTCGGCCGCCGGGCTGCTGGAGGACTGGCCGCCGTACGACCCGGTGTTCGACCCGATCGACCGTGTCTTCCTGCCGCGCGCCGACATCGCGACCGAGACCCTCGTCGCCGGGCTCATCGAGCTGGGCTGGGAGGTCGACGACGTGACCGCGTACCGCACCGTGCGCGCCTCGCCGCCGCCGGCCGAGACCCGCGAGGCCATCAAGGGTGGCGGATTCGACGCCGTCCTGTTCACCTCGTCCTCTACGGTGCGGAACCTGGTCGGCATCGCGGGCAAGCCGCACAACGTGACGGTCATCGCCTGCATCGGCCCGGCCACCGCCAAGACCGCGGAGGAGCACGGCCTGCGGGTGGACGTCATGTCGCCCGAGCCGTCCGTGCACAAGCTGGCCGAGGCGCTGGCCGACTTCGGCGCCCAGCGGCGTGCGGACGCCGTCGAGGCGGGTGAGCAAGTGAAGCGGCCGAGCGAGAAGCGCCCGGCCAGGAGGAGGGCACGTTCGTGAACGCCAGCACAGAAGGGAGCCCGTACGGAGCGAATCCGTACGGCGCCTTCCCGGGCATCCGGCCGCGCAGGCTGCGCACCACGGCGGCGATGCGCCGCCTGGTCGCCGAGCACCGGGTGCACCCGTCCGACCTGATCCTTCCGGTCTTCGTCCGTGAGGGCGCGGCCGAGCCGGTGCCGATCTCCTCGATGCCCGGCGTCGTGCAGCACTCGCGCGACTCGCTGAAGAAGGCGGCGGCCGAGGCCGTGACCGCCGGGCTGGGCGGGATCATGGTCTTCGGCGTCCCGGAGGACGAGAAGAAGGACGCGGCGGGCACGGCGGGGACCGACCCGGACGGCATCCTCCAGGTCGCGCTGCGCGATGTGCGCGCCGAGGTCGGCGACGACATCGTGATCATGTCGGACCTGTGCCTCGACGAGTACACCGACCACGGCCACTGCGGCGTCCTCGACGCCGACGGCCGGGTCGACAACGACACCACGCTGGAGCGGTACGCCGACATGGCCCGCGTCCAGGCCGACGCGGGCGCCCATGTCGTCGGGCCCAGCGGGATGATGGACGGCCAGGTCGCGCACGTACGGCGGGCGCTGGACGGCGCGGGGCACCAGGACGTGGGGATCTTCGCCTACACCGCGAAGTACGCGTCCACGTTCTTCGGCCCGTTCCGCGAGGCCGTCGCCTCCTCGCTCCAGGGCGACCGCAAGACGTACCAGCAGGACTACGCGAACGGGGGCGAGGCGCTGCGCGAGCTGGCGCTCGATCTCGCCGAGGGCGCGGACATGGTCATGGTCAAGCCGGGCATGCCGTACCTGGACGTGCTCAAGGACGTCGCGGACGCGACGGACGTGCCGGTGGGCGCTTACCAGATCTCCGGCGAGTACGCGATGGTCGAACTCGCCGCCGAGAAGGGGCTCGTGGACCGCGAGGCCGCGATCCTGGAGACGCTGACCGGCTTCAAGCGGGCCGGGGCTCGGATGATCCTCACCTACTGGGCGACGGAGGCCGCGGGCCTGGTGCGCTGAGCGTGCCCTGAGCTTGCGCTGATTTCCGGCCACATACATACGGAAAGGCCGGGCGGACCCTCACGGGCCCGCCCGGCCTTTCCGCTGTGTCCTACAGCCGCTCCGGCGTCCTGATGCCGAGCAGGTCCATGCCCTGGTGGAGGGTGCGGGCTGTCAGGTCGCAGAGGAAGAGGCGGTTCTCCTTCTGCTCCTCGGTGTCGGCCTTGAGGACGGGGCAGTTCTCGAAGAACCGGCTGTAGAGCGACGCCAGCTCGTAGAGATACGCGGTGAGCTTGTGCGGCGCGTACTCCTCGGCCACGGTCGCCAGTGTGTCGCCGAACTCGTCGAGCTGGAGCGCGAGCGCCCGCTCGGCCGGGGCCAGCTCCAGCTCCGGGTGCGGCACGGGCTTCGCGGCCTCGCCGCCCCTGCGGAAGATGGAGCGGATCCGGGCGTACGCGTACTGGAGATAGACGCTGGTGTCGCCCTGGAGGGAGACCATCCGGTCCAGGTCGAAGACATAGTCGCGCGTCATCGAGTTGGACAGGTCCGCGTACTTCACCGCGCCGATGCCGACCTGGGCCGCGCGGTCCTGGATCTCTTCCTCCGTCAGGTCCTGGGCCTTCTCGCGGACGACCCCGGCGGCGTGCTCGATCGCCTCGTCGAGCAGGTCGACCAGCCGGACCGTCTCGCCCGCGCGGGTCTTGAACGGCTTGCCGTCCTTGCCCAGCACGGTGCCGAACGCGAGCTGCTTCGCGGCGCCCTCGGGCAGCCAGCCGGCCCGCTGGGCCGTCTCGAAGACCATCCGGAAGTGCAGGGCCTGCCGGGCGTCGACCACGTACAGCAGGGTGTCGGCCTTCAGCTCGCCGATCCGGTTGCGGATCGCGGCCAGGTCGGTGGCCGCGTACCCGAAGCCGCCGTTGGACTTCTGGACGATCAGCGGCGTCGGGGTGCCGTCGGGGCCCTTCACGTCCTCGAAGAAGACGCACAGCGCGCCCTCGGAGCGCACGGCGACGCCGGACTCCTCCAGGTCCTTCACGACCTGGTGCAGGTCGTCGTTGTAGGCGCTCTCGCCGACGACGTCCTCGTCGCGGACCTCGACGTCCAGCTCGGCGTAGACGCCCTGGAAGTACGTCTTGGACTCGTCGACGATCTTGTGCCAGAGGGCGAGCGTCTCCGGGTCGCCGCTCTGGAGGGCCGGGACCCGGTCGCGGGCGCGGGCCTTGAACGCCTCGTCGGAGTCGAAGACCGCGCGCGAGGACTTGTAGAGCCTGTTGAGCCGGGCCATCGCGGCCTCGCCCGCGTCCTTGGCGCCCTGCGCGTCCGTCTCGTGGTCCAGCTCGTGCGGATGCTCGATCAGGTACTGGATGAGCATGCCGAAGTTGGTGCCCCAGTCGCCGATGTGGTGGCGCCGGATCACCTTCTCGCCCCGGTGCTCCAGGATGTGCACGACGGCGTCGCCGATCACCGTGGACCGCAGGTGGCCGACGTGCATCTCCTTGGCGACGTTCGGCTGCGAGTAGTCGATGACGGTGGTGCCGGGGTGCTCCGCGTAGGGCACGCCGAGGCGGTCGTCGGCAGCCCGCGCCGCGAGCGTACGCACGATCGCCGCGTCGCTGACCGTGATGTTCAGGAAGCCGGGGCCGGAGACCTCGACGTCCTTGATCTCGTCGTTCTCCGGGAGGGCCCCGACGACCTTGGTCGCCAGCTCGCGCGGGTTGCCCTTGAGCTGCTTGGCGAGCGCGAGCATCCCGTTGGCCTGGAAGTCCGCCCTGTCGCTACGTCGCAGCAGGGGGTCGGCGGAGGCGGCCTCCGGCAGGGCAGCCGAGAGGGCGTCCGAGACACGCTGGCGGACCGAAGCGGCGAGTGAGGGGACCGAGGCCATGGAGAGCGAACCGTTCCGTCGGGTGGTCTGTGAGCCCTCCCAGTATCCCACGGGGCCGCCACCGCTTTTCCGGATGGGAGAATGGGGCGGCAGGCTTGTTACGCACAGAGAGAAGGAAGTGCCGGACGTGGCTCAGACCACTCATGAGGCCGACTGGGTCTCCCGTATCGCCGATGAGGTCATCGCCGAGTCGGAGCGTCGTGCCCCCGGCAAGAAAATCGTCTGCGCGTCCGGGCTGAGCCCCTCCGGCCCGATCCACCTCGGCAATCTGCGCGAGGTCATGGTGCCGCACCTGGTCGCCGACGAGATCAGGCGGCGCGGCGTGGAGTGCGAGCACATCATCTCCTGGGACGACTACGACCGGTTCCGCAAGGTCCCGGCCGGGGTCGAGGGCGTCGACGCGTCGTGGAGCGAGCACATCGGCCGCCCGCTGACCGCCGTCCCTGCGCCCCCCGGCAGCCCGTACGAGAGCTGGGGCCAGCACTTCAAGGCGGCCATGGAGGCCTCCCTCGTCGAGCTGGGCGTCGAGTACCGCGGCATCAGCCAGACGGAGATGTACACCGGCGGGGCCTACCGCGAGCAGATCCTCTTCGCGATGCGCCGCCGCCAGGACATCGACGCGGTCCTCGACCGCTACCGGACGCTGGAGAAGGCCGGCGCGAAGAAGCCGAAGAAGCAGCAGAAGCCCGCCGACGAGGCCGAGGTCGAGGCCGCCGAGGGCTCCGGCGCCGCGAGCGAGGACGACGGCTCCACGGGCTCCGGCGCGTACTACCCGTACAAGCCGTACTGCACGGTCTGCGGCCGCGACCTGACGACCGTGACGGCGTACGACGACGAGTCCACCGAGCTGGCCTACACCTGCCAGTGCGGGCACGGCGAGACGGTGCTGCTGCGCGAGTTCGACCACGGCAAGCTGGTGTGGAAGGTCGACTGGCCGATGCGCTGGGCGTACGAGGGCGTCGTCTTCGAGCCCTCCGGCGTGGACCACCAGTCGCCGGGCTCGTCGTTCGTCGTCGGCGGTCAGCTCGTGAAGGAGATCTTCGGGGCCGAGCAGCCGCTCGGCCCGATGTACGCCTTCGTGGGCATCAGCGGCATGGCCAAGATGTCCTCGTCCAAGGGCGGCGTGCCGACCCCGGCGGACGCGCTCCAGATCATGGAGGCCCCGCTGCTGCGCTGGCTGTACGCCCGCCGCAAGCCGAACCAGTCGTTCAAGGTCGCCTTCGACCAGGAGATCCAGCGGACGTACGACGAGTGGGACGCGCTCGGCCGCAAGATCGCGGACGGCAGCGCCCAGCCCGCCGACATCGCCGCGCACACCCGCGCGTCGACGACCGCGCTCGGCCCGCTCACCGCCACCCCGCGCCCGCTCCCGTACCGCACGCTCGCCTCGGTCACCGACATCACCGGCGGCGAGAAGGAGCAGACGCTGCGGATCCTGAGCGAGCTGGACCCGGAGCACCCGGTGCACGCGCTGGACGAGGTCCGGCCGCGGCTCGACCGCGCGCACCGCTGGGTCACCACCCAGGTCCCGGAGGACCAGCGCACCCGCGTGCGCGACGAGCCGGACACCGGGCTGCTGGCCTCGCTGGACGACACCCAGCGCGAGTCGCTGCGGCTGCTGCTGGACGGGCTGGACGAGCACTGGTCGCTCGACGGGCTGACCCAGCTCGTCTACGGCGTGCCGAAGGTGCAGGCCGGGCTCGACCCGGACGCCAAGCCGACCCCGGAGCTGAAGGTCGCCCAGCGCGGCTTCTTCGCGCTGCTGTACCGGCTGCTGGTCGGGCGCGAGACGGGCCCGCGACTGCCCACGCTGCTGCTGGCGGTGGGCCAGGACCGGGTGCGCAAGCTGCTGGCGGCGTAGGGCGGTACGGGATGCGGGGTCCCGGAACCCGGGCCCGGGTTCGGGTTCGGGTTCCGGGGCCCGGGGTCAGCCCGCGAGGCCCATCTCGGTGTTGTAGCGGTCCTTGAACTCGCGCATGTACGTGAGGAGATAGCTCTCGCTGAGCAGCCCGCCGTCGGCGGTCGTCACGCCGAAGTCCTCGTGGAGCGTACGGGCGAGCTGGCGGGCGTTGGGCCGGATGCCCTGCGCGGCGACGTACTGGCGGTACGCCTCGAAGTACATCTCCTCGCGCGGTATCCCGTCCGGTATCCCGACGGGCTGGTCGTCGGGGACGGCGGGCGAGGAGAGCGTCCGCCGACGCCCGCCGGGCGTCACGGGAACGGTCACGCGGGGGCCGGGATCGTGCTGCTCGGCGACGGCGGCTGAGACGGCGTACGCGGGCTCGGGCTCGGGTTCGGGCGTCGGTGCGGGCTCGGGCGTCGGCGGCGCGGGCTCCGCGACCGGCGCGGGCGCGGGCCCGGGTTCCGGTTCGGGTGCGGGTTCGGGGTGGGGCGTGGCTTGCGGCTCCGGCGCGGGGGCGGGCTCGGGCTCGGGTTTCACCAACGGGGCGGATTCGGGGGCCTGTTCGGCGCCGGGCGTCGACGCGGTCGCGGTCGCGGGAACTGGTTCGGCGAGGAGTTCGGGGCCGGGGCCGGGGCCGGTTGTGGGGGCGGCCGCCTGGAGGGCCTCCGGCGGCGTGGGCACCGTCGTCAGGCTCTTGGCGAGCGGCACCCCGTAACGCGCGAGCTTCAGCGGCATCAGCGCCTCGACGGGCGCCTTGCGCCGCCACGCGCGCCCGTAACGCGCCCTCAGCCGCGTCTCGTAGACGAGCCGGTCCTGCTCCATCCGGATCACCTCGTCGTACGAGCGCAGCTCCCACAGCTTCATCCGGCGCCACAGCCGGAACGTGGAGGGGAACGCCAGCAGCCAGCGCGACAGCCGTACGCCCTCCATGTGCTTGTCGGCGGTGATGTCCGCGACGCGGCCGATCGCGTGCCGCGCGGCCTCGACCGTGACGACGAAGAGCACGGGGATCACCGCGTGCATCCCGACCCCGAGCGGATCGGGCCACGCGGCGGCACCGTTGAACGCGATGGTGGCGGCCGTCAGCAGCCAGGCGGTCTGGCGCAGCAGCGGGAAGGGGATGCGGATCCAGGTGAGGAGCAGGTCGAGCGCGAGGAGGACGACGATGCCCGCGTCGACGCCGATCGGGAAGTAGGGCGCGAAGGCGCCGAAGCCCTTCTTCTCCGCGAGATCGCGAACGGCCGAGAACGATCCGGCGAAACCGATCGCTGCGATCACCACGGCGCCGGTGACGACGACCGCGATGAGTATGCGGTGTATTCGCGTGAGTTGTACGCCCTGCACTGGAGTTGTCCCCCACCCTCGGAAACTGGCGGGCCCAGCCTGGCATACGCGTCAAGGCGGAAGGCGCCCTCCGGGAGAACTCCGGAGGGCGCCCGCGCGCTACTTGATGTTGGTGATGGCTTCCTTCGCGGCCTTCTCGGCCTTCTTCTTCAGGTCCTCGGCCTTGGGCGTCTTGCCGTCCTCGAAGCCCGCGCCCTCGTAGTCCACGGTCACGACCACGTTGGCCGTGCGGGCGACGAAGCGCTCGCCGGTGAAGTCCTCGGACTTGCCCTTCGAGTCCTTCTTCTTGGTCTCGTAGCTGACCGAGGTGGCCTGGTCGCCGGCGCCGGCGACATCGGCCTGCTTGGTCTTCTTGTTGTCCTTGTTGTCCATGGTCTCGCCGACGCGCTCGTCCAGGAACCGACCGGCGCGCTTGTCGCCGGTGCCCAGCGAGGCCTCGGAGTCGAAGCGCTTGAGCGAGATCGTCAACTGCCGGTAGTCGTACTTGTCCAGGCCGCTCCACAGGCAGCTCGTGGAGTCGTTGGCGTCGCCGGAGCCGACGCGCTTGCCCGCCTCGTTGTCGGACTTGGGGACCAGGTCCTTGACCGTGCCCTTGCCGATGCTCTTGCAGGAGTCGGGCAGCTCCTTGAACTTCGCGGGCGCGACCTTCGCCGGCTTGGACTTGCTGGCGGAGGCCGAGGGCGCGTCCTCCCCGCCGTTGTCGGAGTCCGAGGAGCAGCCGGCGACCAGCAGGACGGGCAGCGCGACTGCCGCACAGGCGAGAGTACGGGCGATGCGCGGGGCGTTTCGGTGCATGGTTCCTTCGCTTCCGGGGATTCTTCGTTTCTGGAGGCTGAGGGGTGGCTTTGCTGGACGGCACGGTACGCGGCTCATGAGGCGCCGTGGGCGATTCGTGGCACCGCCCACGCGTGTGTCAGGTCACCCCGGGCCGGGCACGGCCCGCGCGGCTCACTCCTCCTCGAACTGTCCGACGAGCTGTTCCGCGAGCTCGTGGGCCTTCCGCTGGAGCTCTCGGCTGCCCGGGATCCGGTGCTTGTCGGTGACCCACTGGTCGTACTCGACCGTCGCGATCACGTTGGCCGTCCGGAAGACCAGGGTGATGTCCCGGTGGACGCCGGAGTCCTCAGTGTCCAGTTTGTCGTTGATGTAGGCGGCGTCGCCAATGCCGTCCAGCGTACGAGGAGAGAGCTGCTCGCCCGTCCCGTCCTGGGTGGCGTCCGTCTCATCCGCGCTCGCGCCGTCGCCCTCGGCGTCGCCCTTCTCCTTGTCCTTCCCGGACTTCTCCGCGCCGTCCTTCTCCTTGTCTCCCTTGCCCTTCTCCCCGCTCCCGTCAGGGGATTCGGAGGGATCGGGGGAGTCGGAGTCCTCGGAGTCGCCGGTCTCGTCGGCGGCGTCGTCGCTCTCTTCCGGGGTGGGACTGGTGAGGGGGATGTCCGCCTTGGTGGCCTTTCTCTCATAGAGCAGTCCGGCCTGCTCGTCGTCGCTGACCGCCGGATCGTAGGAGACGACGCGCTCGAAGTCGATCGAGAGATGCCGGGTGCCGAGCGTGGTGGCGCTCTTCCAACGGCAGCCCACCCGCCGGTCCGTGTCATACGTCACGCTGGCCTCGCCCTCGTACGGCGAGGGGCTGGGGTCGTCACTTCCCGAGCCGTCGTCCGTGGCCTCCTCCTCGGCGGCGGCGCCGGGGAGCAGGTCCCTGAGCGTGGCGACGCTGACGGTCCCGCAGGCCTCGGGCAGGGTGCGGTGCTTGCCGGGGGGCGCGGTGGACGCGGTCGCCGAGGGATCGCCGGGTTTGGTGTCGGTCTCGTCGGCCGGATCGGAGGAGCCGGTGCAGGCGGCGAGGGCACCCGTCAGCAGGAGGGCCAGGGCGGCACTCACGCCGCCTGTGGCATACCTCGCAAGCGCGGCACACGTCCTTGCCCTCCACGGCACGGCTGCCTCCTGGTCCTGTCGAACTTGTTCAGCCGCCAGTTGGGGCGGTGGACAACAATGTCTATCGCACAGGCCGCACGCCCGTCCGGTCGGCCGGTGGCTATGTTGGCCAAAGTCAGTCTTTTCCGTTTTGCGCCGCACCCGGCCCGCTGACCAGCGGGCTTACGGCGACCACGCGCCCCTGTGGAGTCAACGTGCCGAGGGTCACGGTCGTGCCGGTCCCTCTGGCCCGAAGCTCCGGGGACACCGCCTCAGTTGCCCCGGGGTGCGTACATGATCACCGCTACCCCGGCGAGACAGATCAGCGCCCCCGTCACGTCCCAGCGGTCGGGACGGAAGCCGTCCATCGCCATGCCCCAGGCCAGCGACCCGGCGACGAACACTCCGCCGTAGGCCGCGAGGATGCGGCCGAAGTTCGCGTCGGGCTGGAGCGTGGCCACGAACCCGTACACCCCCAGGGCCAGCACGCCCGTGCCGATCCAGATCCATCCCCGGTGCTCGCGGACGCCCTGCCAGACCAGCCAGGCGCCCCCGATCTCGAACAGCGCGGCGAGGACGAACAGCGGGACGGAGCGGGCGATCATCATGGCCGCAGACTAGGCGCCCACCCTGCGCGGCGGTCTCACGCCGTGGCCTCATGCCGCGGCAGACAGCCCCACGCCGAGGGTCTCGCGCCCAGGCCTATCGCCGAGGTAGGCAGCCTCACGCCGAGGGCTCGCGACGGGGCAGACAGCCTCACGCGGTGGCCTCGCGCCGATGCCTTACGCCGTGGTCTCGGGCCCGGTCCAGGCGGTGAGCGCCTGTCGCAGCGCGGCGGCGGTCGGCTCGCCGTCGGCCGCCCACGCTATGTGCCCGTCGGGACGGATCAGGAGGGTGTGCTTGCCCCCTCGCGCGTACTCGGCGTGGACGACGCGGGGGTCCTCCTCGCGGGCCCTGATGGAGCCCCGGGGCGTCACCAGGACGAACCGGCCCTCGCGCAGCGCCTCATAGAGCCGCCCGGAGGCGAGCGCCAGGTCGGGGGCGCGCTTTCCGGCCAGGGGGTGGGCGCCGTCCGGTGTCGCGTACGCGAAGGAGAGGCCCGAGATGGTGCGCATCGCGCGGCGGCCGAGGGGCCGGATCCGGTTGACCGCCCCGGCCGTGAGCGTGCGCAGGAGCGCGCTGCCGGGGGCGGTCATGATCGCGAGCCGGATGATCGCTCCGCTGGAGCGCAGCACCTGCTTGCCCACCGGGTGCCGCTCGGTCTCATAGGTGTCCAGCAGGGACTCGGGTGACCGGCCCTGGAGGACCATCGAGAGCTTCCAGCTCAGGTTGGCCGCGTCCTGCAGGCCCGTGTTCATCCCCTGGCCGCCGGCGGGGGAGTGGACATGCGCCGCGTCGCCCGCGAGGAAGGCGCGGCCCACGCGATAGGACGGGGCCTGGCGCTCGTCGCTGTGGAAGCGGGACATCCAGCGCGGGTCGTGCATCCCGAAGTCCGTGCCGAGCGCCCGCCGGGTGAAGTCCTTCACCTCGTCCAGCTCGACCGGCTCGCCGTCGGGGAGCTGGCGGTCGCGGGACCAGCCCATCACCCGATACCACCCGTCGCCGAACGGGGCGGCCAGGGCGAAGGCCCGGTCCGTCGCGGCGACGGCGAAGGGCGAGGCGGGCGGATCGGACAGTCGCACGTCCGCGAGGACGATGGAGCGGATCACCGACTTGCCGGGGAACGGCAGCCCGAGGGCCTCCCTGATGGTGCTGTGCACTCCGTCGGTGCCGACGAGATAGCGGCCGCGGAGCGTGGACACCCCGGACGCGCCCTCGTCCAGATCGACCTCGGCCCCTTCCGCGTCCTGGCGCAGCGCGGTCACCTTCGCGCCGTGCCGGAAGACGACGCCCGCCTTGCGGGCCCGGGCCTCCAGCAGCCGCTCCACCTGGAACTGCGGGGTGACCAGCACGAACGGGAAGCGGGTGGGGAGGCGGGTGGGGTCGAGGGTCGCGTGGCCGAACAGCCGGAGGCGGTCCACGGGGTGGCCCACGGCGATCAGCTCTTCGGCCAGACCGCGCGCGTCGAGCTGCTCCAGCGTGCGGGCGTGCACGACGAGGGCGCGGGTGAGATTGCTCGTCTCGCCGGACCGGCGCTCGACGAGGGTGACGGAGTGGCCGGACGCCGCGAGATCGCCCGCGAGCAGCAGGCCGGTCGGACCCGCCCCGACCACGATCACGTCCGTGTCCACGGCGCGCGCGGGGTCCGCTGCGGGGCCGGTCGCGGGGCTGGTGGCAGGGCCGGTGGCGTGGGCTGAGCTGGTGGAACCGGTGGTGCGTGACATCGCTGCCTCCCTGAACAGGGCCGGGTCAACACTTGTTGGTCAACGCTTGTTGGCACATTAGAGCCGCGACCAGTGGCGCGTCAACACCTGTTGGCCTACAGTTGTTGACATGACCGAAACTCCAGCCCGCCGCTCCGACGCGACGCGGGCCGCGATCCTCCGCGCGGCGCGCGACTGCTTCGCGGCCGACGGGTACGAGCGGGCGACGATCCGCCTCATCGCCCGCGAGGCCGGAATCGACCCGGCGATGGTGATGCGCTACTACGGGAACAAGGCGGGGCTCTTCGCCGCCGCCTCCGAGTTCGACCTGCGCCTGCCCGACGTCTCGTACGTGCCGAGGGCGCACATCGGCGGCGCCCTCGTCGGCCACTTCGTGGGCCGCTGGGAGGAGGACGAGACGCTGACGGCGCTGCTGCGCGTGGCCGCCACGAACGCCGAGGGTGCCGAGCGGATACGCGACATCTTCAGCAAGCAGCTCGCCCCCGTCGCCGAGATCGTGAGCCCCGAGCCGGAGTGGGCGCACACGCGTGCGGCCCTGGTCGCCTCGCAGATCCTCGGCCTCGCGCTGGGGCGCTATGTGCTGGGCCTGCCGCCCGTCGCCCGGCTCTCCCGGGAGGAGGTCGTCGCCTGGGTGGCGCCCACGGTCCAGCGCTATCTGACGGGTGAGCTGCCCGAGGGGCTCACGGCCCCGGAGTCCCCGGGGGAGCCCCCGGAGGAGTCCTCAAGGGGGTCCTCGGGGGAGCCCCTGGAAGAGTCCTCAAGGCGGCCCCCGGAGGAGTCCTCGGAGATGCGCTCGGGGGCCCTCGGGGAGCCCTGGGAGGGCTCCCTCGGAGCCCCCTGAAATGACGCTCAATGCCGCGCACCCGTGTGGCGTTGGCGCGTCGTTGCCGCCTCTTAGCTGTGCTTCGCCGTGCTTCGCGGCAAGGTCGGCCCTAGGCTGGCCGCTGTTTTCATGTTGACGTACAGCGTGATCATGACAACTGACGGCACGTCATGGACAGTTGCCGGTACGGAAGTTGGGCGGAATGTAAAGGTTTGGGCAATGCGTATGACCGGATTAGTTTCGACGAACCCGGGTAGCGGCCCTCCGGATTCATGTCAGGAAGCTCAGCAGATCACTGCAGATCAAGAGAGGTCCGGATGCACGCCGGAGGAAGGGCGATAGGGCAAAGTGAAACATGAGACAGAGGAGGCACATGCCTCCAGCGGGGGTCTGGCCCGTGGCCCGCAGACAGACCGAGTGGTATTCGGCGTCACGGCGGTATTGACCCTTGCCTTTGTTGTCTGGGGCGCGGTCGGGACGGACTCCCTCGGGAACGTCTCGGCCGACATGCTGGACTGGACGATGCACAACGGCGGTTGGGCCTTCGTGCTCGCCGCCTCCGGCTTCGTGATCTTCTCCCTGTGGCTGGCCTTCAGCCGGTACGGCAAGATCACCCTTGGGAAGGAGGGGGAGGAGCCGGAGTTCAAGACCGTGTCCTGGGTCGCGATGATGTTCAGCGCGGGCATGGGCATCGGTCTGATGTTCTACGGCGTGAGCGAGCCGCTCACCCACTTCAGTGCACCGCCCCCCGGCACCGACCCGCCGGACGACGCGGCCAAGATGTCGACGTCCATGGCGACCACGCTCTTCCACTGGACGCTGCACCCGTGGGCGATCTACGCGGTGGTCGGCCTGGCCATCGCGTATAGCTGTTTCCGGCGGGGGCGCCGTCAGACGATCAGCGCGGTGTTCACCCCGCTCATCGGCAAGAAGAACGCGAACGGGCCGGTCGGCAAGGTCATCGACATTCTGGCGATCTTCGCGACCCTGTTCGGTTCCGCCGCCTCGCTCGGTCTGGGCGCGCTCCAGATCGGCAGCGGCATGAAGGAAGCCGACTGGATGGACGACGTCAGCACCGGGCTGCTCGTCGCCATCATCGTCGTGCTCACGGCGTGCTTCATCCTCTCTGCCGTCTCCGGCGTCGAGAAGGGCATCCAGTGGCTGTCCAACACCAACATGGTGCTGGCCGGGATGCTCGCCCTGTTCGTCTTCATCGCGGGGCCGACGATCCTGATGCTGGACATGGTGCCGACGTCGCTGGGCGCCTTCTTCGGTGATCTGCCGCAGCTCATGGGCCGTACGGACGCGAGCAGCGGCAAGGGCGTCGCCGACTGGCTCGCGGGCAACACGGTCTTCTACTGGGCGTGGTGGATCTCCTGGACGCCGTTCGTGGGCATGTTCATCGCCCGCATCAGCCGGGGCCGCACCATCCGCCAGTTCGTCGGCGGCGTCATCCTCGTGCCGAGCGTCGTGTCCCTGATCTGGTTCGCGATCTTCGGCGGTACGTCGATGAAGCTGGAGGCCGACGGGAAGGGCCTGGCGAAGCTCGGTCAGGAGGCGCAGTTCTTCTCGCTGCTCCGCGAGTACCCGCTCGCGGGCGTCACCGGCCTGCTGGTCATGATCCTCGTGGCGATCTTCTTCGTCTCGGGCGCCGACGCCGCGTCGATCGTCATGGGCACGCTCTCCCAGAAGGGCACGATGGAGCCGTCCCGGCTCGTCGTGATCGCCTGGGGCGCCCTGACCGGTGCGGTGGCCGCGGTCATGCTGATGATCGGCGGTGGTGGGGACAAGGCCCTGGAAGGCCTGAAGAACCTCACGATCCTGGTGGCCGTCCCGTTCACCGTCGTCATGGTCGGACTCTGCGTGTCGCTCCTGCGTGACCTGCGCAGGGACCCGCTGATCATCCGTGGCGAGGTCGGCGAGGAGGTCGTCAGCAGCGCGGTCATCGCCGGTAACGAGCTGTACGACGGCGACTTCGAGATCCGTATCGGCCCCGCGTCGCCGGACTCGCCGGACAAGGAAGCGGCGGATGTCATGCCCGAGGACGCCGATGACAGCGTAGGGGTGACGGTGAAGAAGGGGGGCGTCGATCCCGCCGATGAGTGACGGGACGGCAGCCGCTCCCCGCTGAGCCCCCCCCACGGGCGCAGGCACCACGGGAGCACAGCGGATGCACCACGGGCGCCCCGCCGCGGCGATGACGATGCCGCGGCGGGGCGCCTTGCGCGTTCAGGAGCCCGTGGCGCCCGTGGAGCGTGCGCCCGGGGCGCGTGCGGAGGTACGGCCGCGCATGCGGGCCCAGAAGAGCTTCTGGCCCAGCAGCGTGAGCGTCCCGGCGAGCAGGATGCCGCCGAGGTTGACGAGGAGCTGGGCGAACGAGCCCCAGGTCTCGGTCAGGTTGCCGTAGCTGAGCGCCAGCGCGGCGTTCGCGGCGGCGGGCACCGTGGTCACCGAGATCGCGACGCCCACCAGCGCGCCCGACTTCGACGAGGTCAGCGAGAGGATCCCGGCGACGCCCGCGAGCAGCGCGACCACGAACGACATCGCGTCCGGCTGCCACACGAACTCGCTCACCGGGTGCGGCTTGAGGAAGTCCTCCTTCGAGAACAGCCCGACCCCGTCCATCACCAGGCTGAACGCGCCCGTCAGCAGCATCGCCACCGGGAAGCCCACCAGCAGCGCGGTCAGCGAGCGCAGCGCGAGCCGGGGCGCGCGCCGTACGAGCCCCGTGCACACCCCCGCGAGCGGGCCGAACTCCGGGCCGACGACCATCGCGCCGACGATCAGGATCGCGCTGTCCGTCAGCACGCCGCAGGCCGCGAGCATCGTGGCCACGGTGAGGAAGGCGAGATAGGTGACCGTCAGCCGCGACTCCTCGTGCGTGGCCTCGGACAGCGACTCCCAGAGCACCGCGTCGACGCCCTCACCGGGAGCGTCCTCCTGGGCCCGGTCCGCGCGTTCGGACAGCGACAGGTCGATGTTCTCGACGGATATCGAACCGTGCTCGGTGAGGCCCGAGGAGCGCAGGGCGCGCAGCAGATCGTCGCCCGCCTCGCGGGCGACGTCGCACATGATGACGTCGCCCGCGGGCTCGCGTGCCGCGCCCGGCAGCACGACGAGGTGGGCGGTCCCGACCGTCCCCTCCAGGAGCTCGATCACGCTCTCGCTCCGGTCCGCCGGGGCGATCAGTCGCAGGTGCAGCATGGCGGGCAGCGTAGACGAGCGAGGCGGTGGAGAACGCGCCTCCGCAGCTCACCGGCTCCCGGAAGGGCTCCCCGAAGGACTCCCCGAAGGGCTCTCGGACGGGCTCCCGGCCGGGTCCTCCGCTCGGCCCTCGGGGGGCCGCCCCACAGACCCGGAACCGCCCCCGGTTCCGGCCCCCTCGTCCCCGTCGCGGTGGCGGCCGAGGCGGCGGGCCAGCGCCTTTCCGCCGACGATGAGGACGACGGCCCCGACGATGATCCCGCCGCCGAGCAGGACGTTCAGGCTGAGCGCCTCCCCGTCGATCAGCGCGCCCAGCGCGACGGCGACCACGGGGTTGACGTAGGCGTACGTGGCCACGGCGTCGTTGGGGAGGGTCGCGTTGGCGTAGACGTACGCGGTGAAGGCGAGCATCGAGCCGGCGACGACCAGCCACAGGAATCCCACGAGGGAGCGGCCCGAGATCCCGGCGAGGTCCAGCCGCGCGAACTCCCCCGTCAGCGCGCCCAGGACGATCAGCACCACGCCGCCCACCAGCATCTCCAGCGCCGTCACGACCAGCGGATGCTTCGGCAGCGGCACCCGGCGTGCCTGCACCGAGCCGGTCGCCCAGCACAGCGAGGCGAACACGACGAGCGCGGCGGCGCCGACGTGGACCTCCGACCCCGGGCCGCCCATCAGCACCGCCACGCCCGTGGTGCCGAGGACCAGCGCCAGCACCATGGTGAGCGTGACCCGCGTCCGCGTGACCGCCGCGTTGACCAGCACCATCCAGACCGGGACGGTCGCCACGATCAGCGCGGCGAGGCCCGAGTCGAGGTGCACCTCGCCGACGCTCAGCAGCCCGTTTCCGCAGACCAGCATCAGTACGGCGACGACCGTGACGGAGCCCATCTGGCGGCGGGTCGGGCGCTGTTCGCCGCGCGCGTGCCGGGGCCCGACCACCGCGAACATCACCGCGCCCGCGAACAGATAGCGGAAGCCCGCCATGAGCAGCGGGGGGATGGTGTCCACGGCGGCCCTGATGCCCAGGTACGTCGAACCCCAGAAGATCCAGACGGTGACGAGCGCGAGCCAGGGGAGCAGAGGGCGGGTGGACTTTAAAATAGGCTCAGTCGGCATGGAACCTCATTTATGGAAAGTCAATCACCGGAACACCTTCGAGATAATAGGTCCACTCGGGATGGGGTACAAGTTCTCACCATGACCAGACACGTGGATGACGTCGACCGCGAGATCCTGCGCGAGATGGCGCGGGACGGCAGGCAGACGGTGCGGGCGCTGGCCCGGACCGTCGGGCTGTCCGAACCGTCCGTACGGGAGCGGCTCCAGCGGCTGGAGCGCGACGGGGTGATCACCGGCTATCACGCGGCGCTCGACCCGGGGAGCGTCGAGGCGGACACGGCCGCGTACGTCGCGCTGCGGTACGAGCACAGCTCGGAGTCCAAGAAGCGCGTGACGGAGCGGCTGCGGGACGAGCCGGCCGTGCTGGAGCTGCACGAGGTGGCGGGGGAGGACTGCTACTGGCTCAAGGTCCGCACCTCGGGCACGGAGGATCTCGCCGACACGCTGGACCGCATCCGCTCGATCCCCTCGGTGACGGGCACGAAGACGACGATCGTGCTCCGTACGGTCTTCGAGCGGCCGCTGCGTCCCGACGGCCCCCCGGCGGAGGGGAAGTGACGGACCCTAGGGCCACACCAGGCAGTATGCCTGGTGGCCGGCCTCGTGGAGGCGGTCGGAGAAGTCCTGCCAGCGGTGCAGGAGTTGGTACACGTTGAACGCGTCCTGGGGGCCCGCGCGGTCCGGGACGGTGGACCAGATGAAGGCCGCGGCGCCCACCGACTCCTCGCCGATGCCGCGCAGCGGGTCGACGACCGTCATGGGGAGCTTCACGACCGCGTAGTCCGGGTGGAGGACGACGAGTTCGAGCGGGGGCACACGATTCAGGGGTATGCCCTCGATGCCGGTCAGGACCATCGCCGCCATCGTCTCGGGCTTGATCTTGGTGAACATGCCGTGCCCCAGCTCGTCACCCCCCAGCTCCTCCGGGCGCATGGAGATCGGCACACGGGCGGCCGTGGCACCGTCCGGTGCCCCGAAGTACTTGTAGGTCACCCCCACGCGGCCACCCCTGCTGCTTCCGCTGTCCGTCCTGTCCGCCGCACCGCGCCCACGGGCCTCGGGCCGGGACTCGCCGCGGGCCTCGGGCCGGGCCTCACCGCGGCCGCGCTGGTCCTGCGCGCGGGCGTCTCGTGCGCGCCGGTGGCGTCCTGGCGCGCGCTCGGGGCCTGCCTCAAAAGGGCCGCCGGTCCCCTCTCCCAGTCCGCCACCGCGATGCATGTCACCACCCGACCGCTCGTTCGTAAAACCCGTGAGAAACGGTGCTCACGGGAAACCCGGAATGCACAGAAAGCACAGCCCCCGCCGCGCAACCCGATCATCGTGTCAGAGACCTCCCCGCCTCACGGACTGTGAAACGCCCCCAGACCCCCGCGCGCGAAGCTCTGACACCATGGCTGATGTGACTTACTCGTACGAAGCCCCAGTATCGCAGTCCCTCTTCGACCGCGCCGCCGCCGTGACGCCGGGAGGCGTGAACTCTCCGGTGCGGGCGTTCGGCGCGGTGGGCGGCACGCCCCGTTTCATGGTGTCCGGCTCCGGCCCGTATCTGACGGACGCGGACGGCAGGGAGTACGTGGACCTGGTCTGTTCGTGGGGGCCGATGATCCTCGGGCACGCGCACCCCGAGGTCACGGAGGCCGTGCGGCGGGCCGTGGACCGGGGCACCTCCTTCGGCACGCCGGGCGAGGACGAGGTCGCGCTCGCCGAGGAGATCGCCGGACGTATCGAGCCGGTCGAGCGGGTGCGGCTGGTGTCGTCGGGCACCGAGGCGACGATGTCCGCGATCCGGCTGGCACGCGGGTTCACGGGCCGGTCCAAGGTCATCAAGTTCGCGGGGTGCTACCACGGGCACGTCGACGCGCTGCTCGCCTCCGCCGGGTCCGGGGTCGCGACCTTCGGCCTGCCGGACACCCCGGGCGTGACGGGCGCGACGGCGGGCGACACGATCGTGCTGCCGTACAACGATCTGGACGCGGTGCGCGAGGCTTTCGCCGCGCACCCGCGCGAGATCGCCTGCGTGATCACCGAAGCCTCGCCGGGCAACATGGGCATCGTCCCGCCGGCCGAGGGCTTCAACCAGGGCCTCAAGGACCTGTGCGCCGCGGACGGCGCGCTCTACGTCTCCGACGAGGTGATGACGGGCTTCCGGGTGAGCAAGCAGGGCTGGTACGGGATCGACGGTGTCACCCCCGACCTGATGACGTTCGGCAAGGTCATGGGCGGCGGCTTCCCGGCCGCGGCCTTCGGCGGGCGCAAGGACGTCATGGACCACCTCGCCCCGGCCGGCCCGGTATACCAGGCGGGCACCCTCTCCGGGAACCCGGTCGCGACCGCGGCGGGTGTCGCCCAGCTCCGGCTCCTCGCCGCCGACGGCTTCGCCGCGTACGAGAAGGTGGACGCCGCCTCGCGCCAGGTGCGGCAGCTCGCGAGCGAGGCGCTGGCCAAGGAGGGCGTGGCGCACACGCTGCAGACGGCGGGCAGCATGTTCTCCGTCTTCTTCGGGGACTTCGGCGAGCGTGGCGTGCGGAACTACGAGGACGCCAAGCGCCAGGAGTCGTTCCGCTTCACGGCCTTCTTCCACGCGATGCTCGCCGAGGGCGTCTATCTGCCGCCGTCCGGCTTCGAGTCCTGGTTCGTCTCCGCCGCGCACGACGAGCGGGCCGTGGAACGGATCGCCGAGGCGCTGCCGGTGGCGGCCCGGGCCGCGGCGGAGGCAGTCGCGGCGTGAGCGGTACGAGCGGCGATCGCGGCGCGAGCGGTACGAGCGGTACGAGCGGCGTCGGCAGCATGACCGGAATGAGTGGAATAGGCGGGATGAGCGGTGCGAGCGGGATGAGCAGAACAGGGGCCATGAGAGACGAGGAAGCGGGCGCGGCGCCGGGGGACAAGACCGTCACCGTCGTCCACGTCATGCGGCACGGCGAGGTGGAGAACCCGGACGGCATCCTCTACGGGCGCCTGCCCGGGTATCACCTCTCGGCACTCGGCAGGGAGATGGCCGACCGGGTCGCCGAGCACCTGGCCGAGCGTGACATCGCCCACGTCGGCGCCTCCCCGCTGGAGCGGGCGCAGGAGACGGCGACGCCGATCGCGAAGGCGCACGGGCTGGACATCGCCACGGACGAGCGGCTGATCGAGGCCGACAACGTCTTCCAGGGCAAGACGTTCGGCGTCGGCGACGGCGCGCTGCGCAGGCCGGAGAACTGGCGCCATCTGCGCAATCCGTTCCGCCCGTCCTGGGGCGAGCCGTACCTCGACCAGGTCGTACGGATGCGCGGGGCGCTGGAGCGCGCGAAGGACGCGGCGAAGGGGCACGAGGCGGTGCTGGTCAGCCACCAGCTCCCGATCTGGATCCTGCGCAGCTTCGTGGAGGGCCGCCGCCTCTGGCACGACCCGCGCCACCGGCAGTGCACGCTCGCCTCGCTCACGAGCTTCACGTTCCTCGGCGACCGGCTGCTGGCCGTCGGGTACACCGAGCCCGCGCGGGACCTCGTCCCCGAGCACCTGCGCGCGGGGGCCCGCCCCAAGAAGGGGGCGAAAGGTTTCGGGGCCTGACGCCTGTCCGGCGGGATCGGCCGATGCCTGAACGGGGCGACTGAGGGCCGGCTGAGGGGCGGGGCAGAGAGCGTGGCCCGTCTGCCACGGGCCTCAGCTCCTCTCCCGTGAGCAGGGTGAGGAATGGGATCACCATGCGCCCGATGGGACCGGCAACGCCTGGAACCCCCAGCGGAAGATCCCTTCGAGGGCCATGCGAAACTTTTCACATGAGCCAGACCCGCCGTGCATCCCGTCGCCTCGCCCTGCTGGCAGCCGGGGCGGCCACCGGTGCGCTCGTCCTGACCGCGTGTGGCAACGGCGAGACCGGATCGGCCTCGGGTGACACGAAGTTCGTGCAGGGTACGGGCCAGATCACCAAGGTGGCCAGCGGAAAACGCCAGACTCCTCCCGACCTGTCCGGAAAGTCCGTCGAGGGCAAGGAACTCAAGCTCTCCGACTACAAGGGCAAGGTCGTCGTCCTGAACGTCTGGGGCTCCTGGTGCAGCCCGTGCCGCGCCGAGGCCCCGAACCTCGCGAAGGTCGCCAAGGACACCCGGGACAAGGGCGTCCAGTTCCTCGGGATCAACACCCGGGACCTGGACAAGGCGAACGCCAAGGCGTTCGAGCGGAACTACGGGGTGACCTACCCCAGCTTCTACGACCCGAGCGGGAAGCTGATCCTCAAGTTCCCCAAGAACACGCTCTCCCCGCAGGCGATCCCCTCCACCCTCATCCTCGACAAGGACGGGAAGATCGCCGTGCGGGCGCTCAAGGAGCTGAGCGAGAAGGAACTGCGCTCCGCCCTCGACCCCCTGATCGAGGCGAAGTGACCCTCCCATGAACGCCCTCGCCGCCACCGGAATGAACGAGACCGTTCTCAACGGCGCTCTCCTCCTGGCCCTCCCCGTCGCCCTCCTCGGCGGCCTCGTCTCCTTCTTCTCGCCCTGCGTCCTCCCGCTGGTCCCCGGCTACCTCTCGTACGTCACGGGCGTCAGCGGGACGGACCTGGCCGAGGCGCGGCGCGGGCGGATGTTCCTCGGGGCCGGGCTCTTCGTGCTCGGCTTCACGGCGGTGTTCGTCTCGACGGGCGCCCTGTTCGGCGGCTTCGGCGCGACGCTCCAGGCGCACAAGACGGGCCTGTCGCAGGTGATGGGCGCGCTGACGATCGTCCTGGGCCTCGCGTTCATGGGGGCGCTCGGGCCGCTGTCGCGCTTCACCTCGCGCGAGTTCCGTATCCACAAGCGGCCCGCCATAGGGCTCGCGGGCGCGCCGATGCTCGGGGTCCTCTTCGGGATCGGCTGGACGCCCTGCATCGGCCCGACCCTCGCCGCCGTGCTCACGCTCTCCTCGAACCAGGCGAGCGCGGAGCGCGGCGCGCTGCTGACGGTGGCGTACTGCCTGGGCCTGGGCGTCCCGTTCGTCCTCGCCGCCGTGGCCTTCCGCCGCGCGCTGGGCGCGTTCGGCTGGGTCAAGCGGCACTACGCGTGGGTGATGCGGATCGGCGGCGGGATGCTCGTCGTGGTCGGCATCCTGCTCATCACAGGCATCTGGGACCGGATCGTCTACGACATCCAGGTCTGGTCGTCCGACTTCACGGTGGGGATCTGATCCATGAGCACGACCGGTACCGAGCCCCCCAAGTCCGAGGAGGCCGCGGAGCGCGAGGCCACCTCGCAGCTCTCCACCGCGCCCTCCGAGGAGCGGCTGAACGTCCCCTCGCTGGGGCCGGTCGGCTGGCTGCGCTGGTTCTGGCGGCAGCTCACCTCGATGCGGGTCGCGCTGATCCTGCTCTTCCTGCTCTCGCTCGGCGCGATCCCCGGCTCCGTCATCCCGCAGACCTCGGTCGACGCGACGAAGGTGGACCGCTTCCGCGAGCAGCACGAGACGCTGGCCCCGCTCTACGACAAGCTCCAGCTCTTCGACGTCTATACGTCGGTCTGGTTCTCGGCGATCTACATCCTGCTGTTCATCTCGCTCGCGGGCTGCATCGTGCCGCGCTCCTGGCAGTTCGTCGGCCAGTTGCGCGCCCGCCCGCCGCGCGCCCCCCGCAGGCTCGACCGGATGCCCGTCTACACGACCTGGCACACGGACGCCGAGCCGGAGAAGGTGCTGGAGGCGGCGCGCGGGGTGCTGGGCCGCAAGCGGTTCCGTACGCACCGTGAGGGCGACGCCGTCGCCTCGGAGAAGGGCTATCTGCGCGAGTTCGGGAACCTGGTCTTCCACATCGCGCTGATCGTGCTGCTGCTGGCCTTCGCCGCCGGGCAGCTCTGGAAGTCGGAGGGCAACAAGCTCATCGTCCAGGGCGACGGGTTCTCCAACACCCTCACCCAGTACGACGACTTCCGCTCCGGCTCGCTCTTCACCGCCGACAGCCTGGACTCGTTCGGCTTCCGGCTGCGCGACTTCCACGCGAAGTACGAGCAGAGCGGCCCCCAGAAGGGCACTGCGCGCGACTACCGTGCCGACATCGCGTACTGGGAGGGCGCGGACGGCAAGGAGAAGAAGACCACGATCAAGGTCAACGAGCCGCTGAGCGTCGGCAGCTCCAAGGTCTACCTCCTGGCCAACGGCTTCGCGCCCGTCGTCACCGTCAAGGACGGCAAGGGCGACGTGGCGTACCGGGGCCCCGTCCCCTTCCTCCAGCAGGACAACAACCAGACGTCCAGCGGCGTGGTGAAGGTCACCGACTACCGCGACGCGAAGGGCCGCAAGGACCAGCTCGGCTTCCAGGGCTTCTTCGTGCCGGACTTCCAACCCGGGTCCGGGACGATGTTCTCGCAGTCCCCGGAGCTGAAGAACCCGGCGCTCATGCTCACCGCGTACCACGGCAACCTGGGCGTGGACGGCGGGCCCGCGCAGAACGTGTACCAGCTCGACACGACGAACATGAAGAAGTTCAAGGACAAGGACGGCGGACCCTTCGCGAAGAAGCTCGTCCCCGGCCAGACGATGACCCTCCCGAAGGGCGCGGGCAGCCTGAAGTTCGAGGGCATCAAGGAGTGGGCCAACTTCCAGGTCTCCCACCAGGTGGGGAACGGCTGGGCCCTGGGCGGTGCGATCGCCGCCATCGCGGGGCTCGCCGGATCGCTCTTCATCCAGCGCCGCCGGGTGTGGGTGCGGTCCTACGAAGGCAAGGACGGCCGTACGGTCGTCGAGATGGCGGGACTCGGCCGCAGCGAGTCCACACGGCTCCCCGAGGAGCTGGGCGATCTCGCCCTCGCACTGCGGGACGACGCCGCGCCCGTCGCCACGGAGCCTGAGCCACAGGCGGACGACGCGCCGGACACACCACGAGGAGAACGCCAGTGAATCTCGCTGCCGCCGGTACCAATGAGCAACTCGCCGAGATCAGCAACGTGCTGATCTACTCGGCGATGGCCGTCTACGTCCTGGCTTTCTGCGCGCACTGCGCGGAGTGGGTCTTCGGCAGCCGCAGCCGCGTGGCCCGTACGGCCGCCGCGCTGACCAAGGAGAAGAGCGGCGAGGACGCCGTACCCGCGCAGGCCGCGCCCGCCGTCAAGGTCAAGACGAAGGCCGAGGGCGGCGGCACGGCCGTGCTGGAGCGGCCCGCGCCCGAGAAGCCGAAGGTCGTCACGCGCTCCTCGGCCGGCGGCCGTGGCGAGCTGCCGGACGGGCCCGGAGCGGCGGGCGAGGACGAGCAGGGCGACACCTACGGGCGCATCGCCGTCTCGCTCACGGTCCTCGCGTTCCTGATCCACGCGGGCAGCGTGCTGACCCGCTCGCTCTCCGTGCAGCGCGCCCCCTGGGGCAACATGTACGAGTTCTCGACGGCCTTCTCGCTGGTCGCCGTCGGCGCGTACCTGGGCTTCCTGCTCGCCAAGAAGAACATCCGCTGGATCGGCCTGCCCCTGGTCACCACCGTCCTGCTGGACCTCGGCCTCGCCGTCACGGTCTTCTACACCGACAGCGACCAGCTCGTCCCCGCGCTGCACTCGTACTGGCTGTGGATCCACGTCTCGCTGGCGATCATCTGCGGCGCGCTGCTCTACATCGGCATGGTCAGCGCCGTGCTCTACCTCTTCCGGGACTCCTACGAGACCAAGCTGCTCAAGGGCGTGAAGCCCGGCCGGGTCGGTACGTCGATCATGGAGCGGCTGCCCTCGGCGGCCTCGCTCGACAAGTTCTCGTACCGGATCAACGCGACGGTCTTCCCCTTCTGGACCTTCACCATCGTCGCGGGCGCGATCTGGGCGGGCGACGCCTGGGGCCGCTACTGGGGCTGGGACCCCAAGGAGGTCTGGTCCTTCATCACCTGGGTCGCCTACGCCTGCTACCTGCACGCGCGCGCCACGGCGGGCTGGAAGGGCCGGAAGGCCGCCTATCTGGTGCTCCTCGCCTTCGCCTGTTATCTGTTCAACTACTACGGTGTGAACATCTTCTTCAACGGCAAGCACTCGTACGCGGGCGTCTGAGGGGGCGGGCCCGTGCGTGCGGGGTGAGGGTGGAGACATGAGCACCGACAGCCCGGTCCCCTACGGCACCGTCCGCACCAGCGGCGAGGCGCACACGATCCGTTTCGAGCTGCGCCTCGCGCACCCCCTGGAGAGCGCCTGGGCCGCCGTCGCCACCCCCGGAGGACTCCGGGGCTGGCTGGCGGCGGCCGACCCGTTCGAGCCCGGCCCCGGCGGCGCGGTCACGCTGCGCTGGCTGAACGGCGGGGTGACGGCGCCCGGGCGCATCACCGCCTGGCAGAAGCGCCGCCTCGCCGAGTACGCGGTGGACGTCCACGGCGTCTTCGGCTTCGCCCTCCGGCCCGTGGACGACGGCGCGGGCACGCGGCTGAGCCTCAGCAACGACTTCACCGGGGACGGCGAGGCCACCCTCGACCAGCTCGCCGGGTGGCACCACCACCTGGAGCTGCTCTGCGAGGAGCTGGAGGGGCACCCCACGGACTGGACGTCCTGGACCCCCGACCGGTTCGCCGCGCTGCGCGGCGCGTATGCCGGTGCGGGGCACTGAGGTGCGCTGAGGGGCACTGATCCCGAACATTCCCTTGGGTAAAGGTAGTTGCTTCGGTAATCTTCTGGCCCATGGACTTCGACCGGTACGCCCCACGGTTTCTGCTGTGGGTGGCGGACCGGTCCGAGGGTGTGCCCGCCTCACCGGTGGACTGCGCCGAGTTCCGGACCTGGCAGCAGATGGACCCCGCGGCGCTGCGCGCCCTGGTCGACCATCTCTCCGAGCTGGGCTTCCTCAGCACGTACGAGGGCCTGGGCGGCGGTGAGGGCGGGCCCGGAGACCCGCACGTCCGGCTCGAACCCCCGGGCGTCGAGCAGGCGCGCAGGCTGCGCAGACGGCGCGAGGACGAGACCGAGCGCGCCCGGTACGCGCAGGACGCCGTCCTGGAGTGGCTCCGGGTGCACCGGGGCCAGCCCCCGTACCCGCTGAGCGGGTTCTACGACTCGCCGCAGGTCTTCTTCCTGGGCACGGCCCTGACGCTGGACGAGGTCGAGGAGGCCGTCGGGTACCTCGCAGGGGTCGGCCTGGTCGAGCGGAGCGACGAGGGCGCCGGGATCACGCTCACCGATGACGGGCGGGACTTCGTGTGGAGCGGGTCCCGGCTCGACGAGTACGTGCGCGAATGGCGCGAACGCGAGCACGCCCCGGCCCAGACGGTCGTCCAGGTCACCTACTCCGTCCAGATGGGCCCGGCCGAGCTGGGCCTGCTGGTCCAGCGGCTCGCCCCCGACCTGGAGCTGGACGGCGACTCGCTCGCCGAACTGCTCCGGCTCAGCGGCGAGCTGGCCCACCAGGGCGATCCGGGCGTGACCGGGCCCGGCGGACCCGTTCCCGTCGACCCGAACGGCACGCCCCTTCCCGTACGGCAGCGCGGCGTGCTGGGGAGGGTGCGGGAACTGGTGTCGTCCGCTTCGGGCGGGGCGGTGAAGACGCTGCTGGAGGACGTGGTCGCGCAGGCCGTGACCAGGGGGCTGGGCATGTAGGACCGCCGGGCGCGAGGGGCGGCGGTTTCGAGGCGGCGAGGGGGAGAAGGGTGGGCCCGACGGGTGCGTCAGGAGTGACGGGAGCGACAGGTCAACCGGGAGAGCCCGCTCTGTACGGGCGCGCCCCCCTGCTGGGCGGACTGCTGCCCCGCCTCACCGGGCTCGACACCGGGCCCAAGCCCCGGCTGGTCCGCCACGAGCATCCCGAGGACCACCCGGCGGTGCTGCTCACCGGAGGGCACGGCGCGGGCAAGACCGCCGTCCTCGACGCCGTACGGGACGCGTACGCGGGCGCGTTACCCCTGGCCCGGGTCGATCTCGCCGCGCTCGCCCCCTTCGCCGCGCAGTGGCCCGAGCTGGACCCGGCGTCCGACCCGTACGCCTCCCTGTCCAACACCTCGGGCGTCGTGGAGGTGCTGGAGCGGCTCGCCGTCGCGCTCGCCGCGCCGGTGCCGGGCTACCGCCGCGTCCGGTTCCCCCGGCTGTTGCCCGGCCTGTTCGCCGTCTCCAGTTGGCGGCGCGGGCACGGGGAGCAGCGGGCCCTGGCCGCCGCCCGGTTCGCCCGGCTGCTGCCCCTCGCGGACGGCGGGGAGGCGGAGAGCGGCGAGGAGTGGGCCGACCGCATCAGCGCCCGGCTGGCGGGCGCCGCGGCAGAGGCGGACGTCGAGCCCGTCGCTGCCGAGGTCGTCCGCGAGTACGCCGCACGGCACACCGGCGGCAAGGAGCGCGGCACCGTCCACGACTGGTACGCGGCCCGCGCCCCCGGGCAGCCCCAGGCCGATCCCCTGGTGCGCCTCTGCCTCGACTTCCACCAGGGCGGCGACCTCCAGTCGCCCGTCGAACAGACCCTGGTCACCGCGCTCCTCGACGACCTCACGGACGCCTGGTCGGGCTGGTGGATGCGGGTCAACCGCAAGCCCCGCCCCCTAGCCCTGCTCGACGACGCCCATACGGCCGCGGGCCGCGCCTTCCTCGACCGTGTGCTCGAACACCGCACGGAGGGCGCCCGGGACCCCCTCGTCGTCCTCGCCACCCATCTGGGCGGCGCCGGGGAGGCGTACCCGGACGCGGCCCGTGCGGAGCTGGCCGAGCTGGCCCACGGCAGCGGCTGGGACCGGCACGCGCACGACCACCTGGACCGGCCGTCGGCGGGGGCGCTGCGGGTCGCGCTGCCGCCGCTGTCGCCCGCCGACGTACGGGCCATGCTCCAGCGCACCCCCAAGCCGGTCCACGCCCGCCTGCAGACCGTCCTCTACCGGCTCACCGGCGGCCACCCGCAGGGCAGCGCGCTGCTGTGCGACGCGGTGGTCAGCGCCTCCGCCTCGCGCGACGTACGGCCCGGCGAACTCCTCGACCTGGAGACCGAGGACGGCACGCCCGCCGGGGACCTGCTCGTCCAGCGGCTCGTGCCCGAACTGCCGCTGCGCCACCACCTGATGGTGCTCTCCCTCGCGCGCGACCGGGAGGCGGCCGAGGCGCTCGCCACCGGCGCGCTGCTCGCCGAGGAGTCCGGCCCCGCCGGGGAGAGCGGCGCCGACGCGGAGCGCGCCCGGGTCGCCGAGGCCGCCCGCCACCTGGAGCGCGAGCGGTGGACGCCGGAGGCGGACGACCCGCACGGCGCGGCGCCCTCGTTCGTGGCGCACCCCTTCCTGCACGCGCTCCTCGTCCACGAGGTGCGCCGGGGCTCGCCCCAGGCCGAGCCCGGGCGCCGCTGGGACGACCTGCACGCCCTGCTGCACCGCCACCACCTGGAGCGCGGCGGCGAGGGCGATCCGGACGCGCTGCGCCACCGGCTCGCCCGCGGCGACGCCTGGGGCGTCGTCGAACGCCTCGTGCCCGCCTTCACCGGGCAGGACGACGCGCGCGCCTGGCTCGCCCTGCTGCGGCACCTCGCGAGCGCCCCGCACCCTCCCGCACCGCCGTACGGGGAGTGGCGGGACGAGCGCGTGGAGACGGCGCGCGGCGCCCTCGACCACCGGCACCAGGGCGCGGACGGCGTGCACCGCTCCGTCAACCGGCTGCTGCACGCCCTGTGGTATCTGGACGACCCCGTGCGGGAGCCGCGCGACGAGCTGTGCGTCGCCCTCCACAAGGAGCTGGCGTTCCTGGCGCCCCGGCACTCCACGGGCTTCACCGTGCTGGACGCGGCCGCCGGTGCGTGGGCCGCCGCCGCGCGGGACAGCCGACGCCCCTACCCCGTCGAAGGATTGGACTGACCGGACCGTGCTGAGTTCCGTGATCGATCTCGCGCGCAGACCGTTCCGCCGCCCCTGGGGTCCCGGCGAGAAGGCGCTCGCCGTGCTGCTCGTCCTCGCTGTCGCCGCCGGGGTGACCGTCCTCGTCACGGTCCCCGACTGGGGCGGCGAGGACGACTGCCCGCGCGGCGTGCAGCGGGTCGAGGGCCAGTGCATGGCCGTCGCGGACGGCGACTTCGCGTACGACGAGGGGCTGCGCGGCCTGATCGAGGGGGTGGCCGAGGAGAACGCGGAGGCGTCCGGGGGGACGTACCGGAGCGTCGCGCTCACCATGCCGTTCACCTCGGACGCGACGAGCGCCATGTCGCCCGGGCTGATCGAGCACGGTCTCGCCGGCGCCCTCGCAGCCCAGCGCGCCGCCAACGACAGGCCGGGGCCCAAGCTGCGGCTGCTCCTCGCCGACATCGGCGAGGACATGAAGGAGTGGCGGCCCGTCGTGGACCGGCTGGACGCGCTGCCGGACAGCGAGACGCTGATCGCGGCCGTGGGGCTGCCGAGCAGCACCAGCGAGTCGAAGCAGGCCATCAAGGCCCTGGAGAAGCGCGAGATCCCGTCCGTCGGGCCGGTGATCACCTCCTCGGACATGAACGCGGGCCGCTTCTTCTTCAAGACCTCGCCGTCCAACGCCCACTTCACGGCGGCCCTCGGGCGCTACCTGGACCGCCGCGAGGACGCGAAGACGGGGTTCCTGGTGCTCGACGAGCGTGCCGAGGACACGTACTCGCGCGACCTGGAACGGCACGTCCTGAAGGCGTTCGGCAAGGAGTTCGACCTGCGGCGCAACTCCGCCTCCTTCGTCGGCACCCGCGGCGACGAGGCGGGCACCCCGAACCTCTTCCGGATCCCCGTCCTCAACCTGTGCGCCGCCAAGGCCGACACCGTCTTCTACGCCGGGCGCGACGAGGACCTCCCCGCCCTGGTCGAGCGCCTCGCGTCCTCGCCGAACTGCGGCTACCGCAAGCCGTTGCGGCTGGTGAAGGTCGGCATCGGGCTGCCGCCCGAGCTGACCGGCAAGGACATCACCGCGCGCATGCGCGCCGCCGGGATCCGCCTCGTCCAGGCGGCCTCCGTGGACCCCGCCTGGGCGCGGGGCACGGGCGAACGACCCAGCGGCTACGCGGCGTTCGCCAAGGCGTACGAGGCCGTCACGGAGGGCCAGGACCTCGGCAGCAAGCCCCTCGACGACGGCTACGCGGTCATGTACTACGACGCGCTCACCGCCGTCAGCGAGGCCTCGGGGCTCGCCTACGAGGACACGCCGAAGTCGAAGGCGGGCGGCGAGTCCAAGTCCCCCGAGCGCGTCCGCAAGGACGTCCACAACAAGCTGCTGAACCTCAACCCCGACCGGCGGGGCGACGCCGAGGGCTGCAACCCGTGTGTCGAGGGAGCGGGCGGCACGTACGGCTTCAATCCCCGCGCCAGCGCCGGTCTCTGGCCGGTCTGCAAGGGCGTCCACGTCCTGGAGTACCCGGCCCCGAAGGGCGGCGCGACCCGCGAGAAGTCCCCGTACCGCACCTACGGCGGCTCGTTCTCGGGGGTGTGCCCGAAGGGGCTGTGAGGGATCAGGGGAGGGAGCCGCCGGTGGTCCCGCCGGTGGTGAGGCCGCCGTCGGTGGCCCCGTCGCCGATCCCGGCGTCCTCGCCGATCCCGCCGCTGCCGCCCGGGGGCTCGTCCTCGCACGAGTGCGCGACCGGACCGGTCGTCCGGCACTCGTCCGAGGAGGAGTTGTCCGTATCCAGCCAGAGCAGCAGGCCCCAGGTCGCGGCGATGATGCCCAGCGCCAGGGCAATGCCCCGGGCGGGGCCGAGCACCCGCCGTCGGCCGCCCCCGATGTTCACGTGCGCCATGGAGTCCCCCGATCCTCCCGGTACTCCGGGTGAGGACGGGCCGCGCGCCGCGCGCGGTTCCCGGCCGTCACACCGCGCGCGCCAGCGCGCGGTGCTCGGTGGGGCGGATGCCCATCGTCCGCTTGAAGGCGACGCTCAGCGCGTACGACGTCGAGTAGCCGACGCGGCGGGCGACCGCGTCGACCGTGTCGGTGGTCGTGGCGAGGAGGTCGGCGGCCTGGCAGATGCGCCACTCGGTCAGGTACGCCATGGGCGGCTGGCCGACGAGTTCGGTGAAGCGCTGCGCGAAGCGGGCGCGGGAGGTGCCGGTCTCGGCCGCGAGGGACGCGACGGTCCACGGGCGGGCCGGGTCCTCGTGGACGAGCCGGAGCGCCGTCCCGACGACGGGGTCGCTGTGCGCGCGGTACCAGGCGGGGGCGTGCGCCCCGGGGCTGTCGAACCACTCGCGCAGGACGGAGACGAGCAGCAGGTCCAGCAGCCGGTCCAGGACGACCTGGCCGCCGGGGGAGTTCCGCCCCAGCTCGTCCACGATCATGTCGAGCGGAGGGCAGCCCTCCGGCGTCGCGGGGCAGTGGACGAGGGGCGGGAGCGCGGTCAGCACGCGCTGCGAGACGCTGCCGTGCACCCGGTACGTCCCTTTGAGCGCGACCGCGGCGCCGCCGGAGACGCCGCCGGGGACGGGGCCGCGCCCGGGAGTGCACCAGGGCAGCTCGTCGTCGAGGATGAGGCGCCCGTCGGGCGTGGTGCACCGGTCGTCCGCGTGGACGACCGCCATCGGCGCCGTGCCGGGGCGGTCCGCGACCGTGTACGGCGCGGGGCCGACGACGAGCGCCACGTCGAACGGGCGCAGCGCGACCGGAGCCCCGCCGTCCGGCGTCACCCACGCCTCCTCGCCGCTCAGCAGCGTCAGCAGGGTCAGCGGCTCCCCCTCCTCGAACCTCAGCGACCACGGGGACCGCATCACCGTCTGGTCGAAGAGGGCACCCCGGGGCCGGACGTCGTGCAGCAGGCTCGACAGCGCGTCATCCATGCCGGAAGCCTAGGCCGTACGGGCGGCACGGAGCCCGCGAGGGTGAGACGCGCGGACATCGGAATGAGACCGGCAGCCATCGTCCGTCCACTCCTTCCCGCGTTGACTGGCCGTATGACGATCTCGACCACTTCACCGATCCTCGTTCTGGGCGGCACCGGCAAGACCGGCCGCCACGTCGCCTCCCTGCTGGCGGAGCGCGGCTTCACCCCGCGCGTGGCCGCGCGCTCCGCGGAGGTCCGCTTCGACTGGACGGACCGCTCGACCTGGGAGCCCGCGCTGGAGGGCGTACGCGCCGTCTATCTCGTCGACTCGCAGACCGCCGAGGCGGCGGAGGAGCTGCGCGCGTTCTCCCGGCTCGCCGTCGCGCGCGGCGCCGAGCGGCTCGTGCTGCTCGCCTCGCGCGCCTACGCGGAGCTGGACGCGCTCGGCGCCCCCGGCGACCTGCTGGGGCCCGAGCGGGCCGTGACGGAGGCCGGCGCGGAGTGGACGGTGCTGCGCCCGACCTGGTTCTCGCAGAACTTCGGCGAGTTCCCGCCCGTCTCCGACGGCGTGGACAAGGGCGAGCTGCGGCTGCCCGTGGGCGAGGGGCGGGAGTCCTTCGTCGACGTACGGGACATCGCCGAGGTCGCCGTGGCCGCGCTCACCGGGGAGGGGCACGCGGGGGAGACCTACGAGCTGTCCGGTCCCCGCGCCCTGACCTGGGGCGAGGCCGTCGAGGAGCTGTCCCGCGCGACGGGCCGTACGGTGCGGCTCACCCCGGTCGGCGATCAGGAGTACCGCGCGGAACTCACCGCGCAGGGGCTCCCGGACGACGTGGTGGAGCTGTTCTCCGTGATCTTCGGCCACATCCGCGAGGGCCGCTCCGACGCGCTCTCCGACGGGGTCCGGCGCGCGCTGGGCCGGGAGCCCAGGGACTTCACCGCGTACGTCACCGAGGAGTACGCGAAGGGGGCGGCCCGCTCAGCGTGACGGGGAGGGCGGGTCCTCGGGGCCGCCGTTGTCGTTGCGCTGGCGCAGCTCGTCCTCGGCGGCGGGGTCCGGCTTCGGGCCCGGCTCCGGGTCCGGGTCCGGCTCGGGCGCGGTCTCGGACCGAGGGCCCGGCTCCGGGGGCCGCTTGTCGTCCTTGAGCGACTTGAGGAACTCGGGGTTGTCGTCGGGTGCCACCCACGTCCGCTCCTGGGGGCGGGTGGCCCCGTACGGCGCGTTGCGCCGGGGGCGGCCCACGAAGAACCAGGCGACCGGGCCGAGGAGGACCTGCCCGAAGAGGAGGATGATGATCACCCACACGACCTTCGGGAGCTTTCTGACCTCCTTCTCCGGCGTGTTGAGGCAGTCGATGAACGCGTAGATCCACACCGCCAGGATCAGAAGGAACGGCAGATACCTGAGCATGCGGACGCTCCCGGGTGGAGGATGACGACAAGCCCCAGCGTAATGGCCCGGACGGCACTTCCGGGCCGGGGCCCCGGCGCCCCGCTGCCGGGCCGGTGAGGCCATGGCCGATACTGGGGCGTATGGCATACGACGATCTCCGTTCGTTCCTGCGGGCCCTGGAGCGCGACCGCGACCTCAAGCGGATCAAGGCCGAAGTCGACCCGTACCTCGAAGTCGGGGAGATCGTCGACAGGGTGAACAAGGCGGGCGGTCCCGCGCTGCTCTTCGAGAACGTCAAGGGCTCGGACATGCCCCTGGCCATGAACGTCTTCGGGACCGACCGCCGCCTCCTCAAGGCCCTCGGCCTGACCTCGTACGAGGAGATCAGCGAGAAGATCGGCGGCCTCCTCAAGCCCGAGCTGCCGCAGGGCTTCGTCGGCTTCCGCGAGGCCTTCGGCAAGCTCGGCTCGATGGCCCACGTGCCGCCGAAGAAGGTCAAGGAGGCGCCGGTCCAGGAGGTCGTGCTCCAGGGCGACGAGGTCGATCTCGACCGCCTCCCCGCGCTGTTCACCTGGCCCGAGGACGGCGGCTCGTTCTTCAACTTCGGGCTCACGCACACGAAGGACCCCGACACCGGCGTCCGCAACCTCGGCCTCTACCGCCTCCAGCGGCACGACCGCCGCACCATCGGCATGCACTGGCAGATCCACAAGGACAGCCGGAACCACTACCAGGTCGCCGCGCGGCGCGGCGAGAAGCTGCCGGTCGCCATCGCCTTCGGCTGCTCGCCCGCCGTGACCTACGCGGCGACCGCGCCGCTGCCCGCCGACATCGACGAGTACCTCCTCGCGGGCTTCATCCAGGGCAAGCGTGTCGAGATGGTCGACTGCAAGACCGTGCCGCTCCAGGTCCCCGCCTCCGCCGAGGTGGTGCTGGAGGGCTGGCTGGAGCCGGGCGAGATGCGCCCGGAGGGTCCGTTCGGCGACCACACGGGCTTCTACACGCCGCGGGAGGACTTCCCCGCGCTGCGCATCGACTGCGTGACGACGCGCAAGCGGCCCCTCCTGCATTCGATCGTCACCGCGCGCCCGCCGCAGGAGGACGGCCCGCTGGGCCGGGCCACACAGCGCTTCTTCCTTCCCCTGCTCAAGATCATCGTGCCGGACATCGTGGACTACCATCTGCCCGAGGCGGGCGGCTTCCACAACTGCGCGATCGTCGCCATCGACAAGCGCTACCCCAAGCACGCGCAGAAGGTGATGCACGCGATCTGGGGCGCGCACATGATGTCGCTGACCAAGCTGATCGTGGTCGTCGACAAGGACTGCGACGTGCACGACCTGGACGAGGTCGCCTGGCGGGCCCTGGGGAACGTCGACTACTCCCGCGACCTGACGGTCGTCGAGGGCCCGGTGGATCATCTGGACCACTCCTCCTACCAGCAGTTCTGGGGCGGCAAGGCGGGCATCGACGCCACCCGCAAGCTGCCCGAGGAGGGTTACACGCGGGACGGCGGCTGGCCGGAGATGATCACGTCGGACCCGGAGGTCGCGGAGAAAGTGACCCGACGGTGGAGGGAGTACGGGCTGTGAGCGCTGCAGAAGGGGTCATCGGGCCCGATCCGGGCGCCTCCGAGGCCGGGAAGGTGCGGGCCTTCCTGCGGCTCGTCGTCATCGAGCACTCCGTCTTCGCGCTGCCCTTCGCGTACACGGCGACGCTCACCGCGATGTTCCGGGACTCCCGCAGCGTGCACTGGTGGCAGCTCTTCCTGGTGACCGTCGCGATGGTCGGCATGCGGACCTTCGCCATGGCCGCCAACCGGATCATCGACCGCGAGATCGACGCCCGTAACCCGCGCACGGCCTCGCGCGAGCTGGTGACCGGCGCCGTGTCCGTACGGACCGCGTGGACCGGAGCCGTCGTCGCGCTGGTGATCTTCCTCGGGGCCGCGGCGCTGCTCAACCCGCTGTGCCTGGCGCTCGCGCCGCTCGCGGTGATCCCGATGGTGGTCTATCCGTACGGCAAGCGGTTCACCCACTTCCCGCACGCGATCCTGGGCCTGGCCCAGGCCATCGGGCCGATCGGCGCGTGGATCGCGGTCACCGGCGCCTGGTCCTGGGACGCGGTCGTGCTGGGCCTGGCCGTGGGCGTCTGGATCGGCGGCTTCGACCTGATCTACGCCTGCCAGGACGTGGCCGCCGACCGCGCCAACGGCGTGAAGTCCACGCCCGCGCGCTTCGGCACGGCCAACGCGATCCGCGCCACGCGCGTCGCCCACCTGGTCACGGTCGCGTTGCTGGTCCTCTTCGGCGTGACGACGCACGCCGGGGTCCTCTACTGGTTCGGCCTCGTGGTCGTCGCCGTCGCGTTCGTCTACGAGCACACGATCGTCAGGCCGCACGACCTCAGCCGCCTCAACCGGGCCTTTTTCCAGGTCAACAGCTTCATCGGCATCGCGTTCTTCCTCTGCGCGCTGCTGGACCTGACGGTACGGGGCCTGGGCGTCTGACCGGCTGGGCGTCTGACCTTCCCCCCTTCCCGCGCGGAACGCGCACGTGCCGAGGGCCCCGGATCGCTCCGGGGCCCTCGGCACGTGCGCGGTCACGCCCTGGTCAGTCGCCCGGGAGGTCGTTCCAGAACGCGCTGGCGGGCAGCCAGCCCTTCTTGCCGAGCCAGTTGGCCTTGCCGTAGTACCAGGTGTTGCCGTGCTTGTTCTTCGTCTTGCAGTAGGCGTAGAAGGGACCGCCCTGACCGACCTGGCCCTTGTTCTTGTACGCGACGCCGGGGCCGTTCTGGAGCATCGTCCGGCGGTCGATCATGGACGTGGTGCGCCACTGCTCGTTCTTGATGTTCTTGGTGCAGGCTGTCGAGCCGACGGCGGTGGCGCTGGGGGCGGTCAGCACGGTGCCGCCCAGGGCGACGGCTGCGGCTGCGGCTCCGGTGAGGAGCACGGTACGGAAGCGAGTGAGGCGCATGGATTCCCCGTGGGACGAGTGGACAGAGCGGCCCACCGGACGCGGGCGGCAAGGGGGGACGCCGCGCCGGTGAGGGACGCCCAGCCTGCTCGACCGCGGAACGGCCGATCAAGAGCCGTCTTCTTATGCCGCGATCGGCACGGGTGATCGATGGGGCCTCAGTGCCAGGCCGGTTTCTCCGTGGAGCCCGCCGCGCGGCGGTTCTCCGCGGTGACGTACGCCGCGAGGACGCCGCCTATCAGGCCGAAGAGGTGGCCCTGCCAGGAGATGCCGCCGTCACTGGGGAGGACGCCCCAGAGAATCGATCCGTAGAAGACCGCGACCACGGCGCCCAGGGCCACGTCGGTGATGCGGCGGTCGACGAAGCCGCGGACCAGGAGATAGCCGAAGAGGCCGAAGATCAGGCCCGAGGCGCCCGCCGTGTTGCTGTGCTCCGGGGCGATCAGCCAGACCCCGAGGCCGCTGGTGACGATGATGATCAGGGCCACCGAGAGGAATCTCGCCGTGCCGCGCAGGGCGGCGAGGAAGCCGAGGATCAGCAGCGGCAGCGTGTTCGCCACCAGGTGGTCGAAGCCGAAGTGCATGAAGGACGCCGGGATCACATCGACCAGCTCGCTCACGCGCCTCGGCTCGATGCCGAACGTGTCCAGCGCGTTCCCCGAGAGCTGGTCGACCGCTTCCAGCACCCACAGCAGGGCGACCCACCCCACTATCAGCTTGCCCGCGGCCATGGTGCTGGCGGTCCGCGCGCCCGACTCGTTCGCCATGTCGCCTCCCCTCGGAGAGAGCGGTGCCCGTCCGTACGTACAACGACACGTGCGGTGCGGACAGTTCCCCGTTCATGTGACCAAAAGGTCAGCGGTCAACAGTCAGTAATCCCTCGTGCCCAGCGCGCCGTACATCATCGCGGCCAGCAGGTCCTGCGGCTTCAGCTCCCGCGCGCCGTCGGGGGCCTCGACCGAGACCGCGTCGCCCCCGCCGAAGTCCATCCGCAGGGGCAGCTTCACGTCCTTCGCGTCCTTGCCGCCGAGGAACTGGCCCAGGTCGGCCGTGAGGCCCGTGAGCTGTCCGCGGCGGATCTCCAGGTCGGCCTCGACGGTCCTGTCGGGGACGCCCGCGGGGTCGAGTCGGGCGCCGAGCGCCTCCAGCGCGTCCGACAGGCCGGAGGCGGCCTGGCGCGCGGGCATCGAGACGGTGATGTGCTCGGCGCCGCCGCGCTCGCCCGCCTTCTTGAACGAGGCGTGGCGGCCGAGGGTCTTCTCCAGGCCGTCGAGGAACTCGCGCTCCGACTGGCCGTTGAGCGCGCGGCCCGCCGCCGTCGCGCGGCTGACGCGCTCGCTGGTCTCCTGGGTCTCGCGGGCCTCGCGCGTCCCCGCGTCGTCGTGCGTACGCGCGCGGGCGCGGTCCGGGGTGGGGCCGCCCTCGGAGATCTCGCGCGAGGCCCGCGCGAAGTCGTCGAACGACTCGGGGTCGGCCTCGACCCACTTGCCCTTGAGCGCGTCCTTCGCGGAGCCCAGCGTCCTGGGCAGCTCGTCCGCCAGCTCCACCACGCGGCGGGCGCGGGCCCGGTCGTGCTCCGAGCCGCCGAGCTGGGCGACCAGCGACGGCAGATTCACCCGGAGATAGAGCTTCTCCTCGACGGACTTGGCGGCCAGCACGTCCTTCCCGCCGAAATTCACCGCGGCGGCCAGGCGCAGCCGCTCGGACCGGCTCAGCTCGCGCAGCGGGGTCTCCTCTTTGTCCGAGCCGACCGCGAAGGTCAGCTCGCCGCGGGTGAGCAGCTTCGCCGCGCGCCGGGTCGCCGTCTCGTCCCGGGCGCCGGAGGCGCGGAGGAACTTCTCCGCGTCCCCCGCCGTGCCGTCCACGGAGACCATGACCGAGGCGGACGGCTGCTCGCCGAGCTTCTCGAAGGCGTGCTTGACCTTCAGCCCGGTGGTGATCTTCTCGGTGACCGAGCAGCCCACGGTCGCGGTCGCGAGCAGGGCGGCGAGTCCGGTGGCCGTCGCCACGAAACGCAGGGGTCGGCGGGTAACGCGCATCCCTTGAGGGTACGTGGGCCGCGCCCGTCGCCCCCGGGGGCTGTGGAAAACCCACGCGGCCGCGCGCGTACGCTCGAAGGATGAGCGAGACGAGCGGCGACCGACGGCCCTGGCTCGTCGGCGTCTCCGGGGCCTCCGGCACGCCGTACGCCGCGTCGGTGATCCGGGCGCTGCTGCACGCGGGGGAGGACGTCGACCTGGTGGTCAGCCGCGCCTCGCGGCTCACGATCCTCGACGAGACGGGCCACCCCTTCCGGGACGCGCACGCCGACGCCGACCTGCGCCGCTGGCTGGCGCGCGGCGCCGACGGGACGCCGGACGCGTTCGACGTGGACGCGGGCACCGACACCTCGCGGGTGCGCCACTGGACGCCGGGCGACCTGGCGGCGGGCCCGTCCTCCGGCTCGTACCCCGTCAAGGGGATGCTGATCGTGCCCGCCAGCACGGCGTGCGTGGCCGGGGTCGCGCTCGGGCTCTCCAAGGACCTGCTCCAGCGCGCCGCGAGCGTCACCCTCAAGGAGCGCCGCCCCCTGGTCGTCGCGCTGCGCGAGACCCCGCTGACGGGCCAGACGCTGCGCCATCTGGTGGCGCTGGACGAGGCGGGGGCCGTGGTGCTCCCGGCCTCGCCGGCGTTCTACGCGGGAGCGCGGCACATCCAGGACCTCGTCGACTTCGTCGCGGGCCGCGCGCTGGATGCCGCGGGGGTCCCGCACAAGCTCTACCACCGCTGGGAAGGGGAGCTGGGACAGGGGAGCGGACAGGGGAACGGGGCCACCGGGCCCATGCCTTAGATTCGTTGTCTCGAATCTCTACAACGGGAGGCAGCGGCATCCATGGACGCGGTGGACAGGCAGCTCATCCAGGCGCTGCGCGAGAACGGGAGAGCGTCGTACGCCGAGCTCGGGCGTCTCGTGGGCCTCTCCGGACCGAGCGTCACGGATCGCATCAACCGTCTCGAGGCCGCCGGGGTGATCACCGGTTACCGCGCCACCGTGGACGCCTCGTCGCTCGGGCTCGGGGTGACGGCGCTCATCGGCGTCCAGCTCTCCGACGCGACCGACCACGAGGACGTCGCGAACCGGCTGCGCGAGCTGCAGGAGGTCGAGGACTGCTGGTTCATCGCGGGCGACGACTCGTACATGCTCAAGGTCCGCGCGGGCAACGTCGACGGGCTGGAGCGCACCATCCGCCGCCTGTCCGGCACCAAGGGCGTCTCGCGCACCCGCACCACCATCGTGCTGTCCACGAAGTGGGAGAACCGCGTCGGCGAGCTGCCCGAGGAGTGAGCGCGGAACCCGGGGGCGTACGCTCGCTGGAGCGTGCGAAACAGACAAACGTGAGGCGGGTGGCGCAAGGCATGGACGCGGGGCTGCGGCGGGACCTCGAACACAGGATCCGCTCCGGGGAGAGGCTGGGCCGTGCGGACGGCCTCGCGCTCTTCGACAGCGACGACATGGCCTGGCTGGGCGGTCTCGCGCACGCGGTGCGGACGGAACGGCACGGGGACGCGGCGTATTTCGGGGACCCGGGCGTCCCCGGTGACGGCGTGCACACGATCGAGTGCGGCGCCGCGGAGAGCACCGTCGACCAGGTGCTGCGGCTGCGCGAGCTGCAGGACGGGCAGGGCGGCGTCCAGGCCGCCGTGCCGCTCGGCTCGGAGGTGACCGGCGCCGAGGCGCTGCGCGCCTTCGCCGTCGCCCGGATCCTGCTCGACAACGTGCCGCACGTCCGTGTCCTGTGGGCAGCGCACGGCGACCAGCTCGCGCAGCTCGCGCTCCAGCACGGGGCCGACGACACCGACGGCCCGGACCCGGACTCCGGCGTCACCCGCGACGAGCTGATCGACCTGATCCGCGACGCCGGGTTCCGCCCCGTCGAGCGGGACGGCGGGTACGCGGAGCTGGGGACGTACGACGGGCCCGACCCGGAGCGGCGCGAGTCGCCGCAGCCGATGCGGGTGTGAGTCCGTGCGGTACGTACTCGATCCGGGGATGACCCCGGCGTTCCGCGACGAGCTGCTGGCGCTCTGGAGCGACGTGAGCAACGCGGGCGGCTCGGTCGGCTTCGTGCCGCCGGTCACCGTGGAGGACATACGGCCCGAGCTGATCAGCCACCTGCGGGCCATGGCGGAGGGGCGGGCGAGGCTGCTCGTCGCGCTGGACGACGAGGGGCGTGCCGTCGGCACGGTCTTCCTCTTCCAGAACACCCACCGCCTGATGCGACACTGGGTGTGGCTCTACACCGTGATGCTGCATCCCTCCGTGCAGGGCCGCGGCGCCGGGCGCGAGCTGATGGCGGCGGCCGAGGAAGCCGCCCGGTCGCTGGACGGGGTGGAGGGGATCCGGCTCACGCTGCGCGGCGGCGAGGGGCTGGAGCGGTTCTACGGCTCGTGCGGGTACAAGGAAGTCGGGCGCGTGCCTGGCGCGATCAAGGCCGGAGAGGGCGACTTCAGGGACGACGTCACCATGTGGCTGTCGCTCCACTGAGAGGTTGGGAGAGATTCACTGTGAGCAGTAGCAGCAAGTCGCACGCGACGCTTCGCTACACCACCATGCGGCTCGGCGTCTTCGTCGGCTGCCTCGTCGTCGTCGGTCTGCTGGCGCAGTTCGGCGTCGTCCCGTCGGGCATCGGCAAGTCGAACCCGCTGTGGGTCGTGCTGCTCGCCCTGGTGATCTCGGCGCCGCTCAGCTACGTGCTGCTGCGCAAGCAGCGCCAGGCGATGTCCGAGCAGATCGTGGACGGCGTCGACAGGGCGAAGGACCGGTTGGCGGCGAACCGCAGCCAGGAGGACAGCATCGCCTGACGGCGGTCCCGCTCCGCCGCGCCTGACCTGCGCGGTTCATCTTCGTGTAACACGCGTCACACACTTCTCAGCGCCCCACCGGGAATGTCCCTTCCCCGGTGGGGCGTTGACGTTTCTCGTACCTGCCCCCCAAAGGAATGCTTTGGGTAAGCCAAAGACGGAGTGTTAGCGTGACCGGCGTGACGACCGCAGCCCCCACCTCCGACACGGCGCGCCCCGGCGTGCCGCTCGTCGCGCGGCTGCATGTCGACCTGTGCCGGTGTCTGTCAGCGGTCTGTCGCTGACCTCCGGCCCGGACTACCCTCCGGCGCATCCCGTCACCCTTCCCCCTCCCCGTCTCTGAAGCCTCCGGAGTATGTCCGTGTCGTCTTCTTCCGCAGATACGTCCGCGCCGGCCCCGGCGCGGCCCCGGATACCCAAGATCCCCTTCTGGGCCCAGATCCTGCTCGGCCTCGTCCTCGGTGTCGTCCTCGGCTGGGTCGCGCGCAACTGGGACGTGGCCTGGCTGGGCACCACGCTCACCAAGGTCGGCGAGATCTTCGTCCAGCTCCTGAAGCTGGCGGTCGCGCCGCTCGTCTTCTTCGCGATCACCATCTCGATCACCAACCTGCGCAACGTGCACAACGCGGCCAGGCTCGCCACCCGCACGCTGCTGTGGTTCATGGTGACCTCGCTGATCGCGGTCGTCATCGGGCTCGTCATCGGCCTGCTGACCAACCCGGGCTCCGGCACCGGCCTGTCCTCCAAGGACGCCGCCAAGCCGCCGTCCGACAGCACCGGTTCCTGGCTGGACTTCCTCACCGGGATCATCCCGACGGACGTCATCACGCCGTTCACCGAGCTGAAGGTGCTCCAGATCGTCTTCATGGCGGTCGTCGTCGGCATCGCCGCGCTGAAGCTCGGCGAGAAGGCCGAGCCCATCCTCAAGCTCGGCGAGTCCGTGCTGGCGCTGCTCCAGAAGGCGCTGTGGTGGATCATCCGCCTCGCCCCGATCGGCACCATCGGCCTCATCGGCACCGCGATCAAGGACTACGGCTGGGACCTGATCGGCTCCTACGCGACCTTCACCGCGGACGTCTACATCGGCGGCGCGCTCGTCCTCTTCGTCGTCTACCCGGTGCTGCTGGCGACGGTGGCGAAGGTCAACCCGCTGCAGTTCTTCAAGGGCGCCTGGCCCGCCATCCAGCTCGCGTTCGTCTCCCGCTCCTCGGTCGGCACCATGCCGCTGACGCAGAAGGTGACCGAGCGGCTCGGCGTGCCGAAGGAGTACGCCTCGTTCGCGGTGCCGTTCGGCTCCACGACGAAGATGGACGCCTGCGCCTCGATCTACCCGGCCATCGCGGCGATCTTCGTGGCCGAGTTCTTCCATGTCGACATGGGCATCAAGGAGTACCTGCTCATCGCGTTCGTCGCGGTCGTCGGCTCCGCCGCCACGGCGGGTCTGACCGGTGCGACCGTGATGCTCACCCTGACGCTGTCGACGCTGGGCCTGCCGCTGGAGGGCGTCGGGCTGCTGCTCGCCATCGACCCGATCCTCGACATGGGCCGCACCGCGGTGAACGTCGCGGGCCAGGTCGTGGTCCCGGTGCTCGTCTCGGCCCGCGAGAAGATCCTCGACCTGGAGGCCTTCCGTACGGCGCGGAGCTTCAGCATCGAGGAGGCCGAGCAGGACGACTCGCAGCGCGGCGCGCCGGTCCCGGCCGCGGCGGGCGCGGGCGGCTGAGCGCCCGGCATCCGTCAACTCCCGGGGGAGGGCTCATCGATGAGCCCTCCCCCTTCGGTGTGGGGCGCGTACCCTTGCCGTGACCATGGCTACGGGGCGGCGGAGGGACGCGCGTGGGGACCAACGTCGGGACCAGGACGGGCAAGGGGCACAAGCGGATGCCGCGCGCCGTGCGCGAGCGGCAGATGCTCGACGCGGCGGTGGCCGCCTTCGCGCGGCACGGCTACCAGTCGGCGTCGATGGACGACATCGCCGAGGCCGCCGGTGTCTCGAAGCCGCTCGTCTACCTCTACCTGAAGTCCAAGGAAGAGCTGTTCATGGCCTGCGTGCGGCGCGAGGTCAAGGCGCTGGTGGAGACCGTGCGCGAGGGCACGCGGGAGCGGGACATACCGGCGGACCGGCAGCTCTGGAACGGGCTGCGGGCCTTCTTCACGCACACCGCCGCGCACCCGGACGGGGTGACCGTGCTGCACCGGGCGCGCACGCAGGGGGAGCCCTTCGCGCAGGAGGTCGTCGCCATGCGGGCCCAGATCACGGACATCGTGACGGTGCTGCTGGCGCAGGCCGCGCAGGACGCCGGGTGCGACAGCGAGCTGGCCGAACGCGAGGTCTCCGGGCTCGCGCACGCGCTGGTGGGCGCCGCGGAGTCGCTCGCCGAGTGGGCCAACGCGCGCAGGGACGACGCCCCCGCGGAGGGCCCCTCGGCCAAGGAGACCGCGGCGACGCTCATGAACTTCTGCTGGGCGGGCCTGGAGAACCTGATGAAGGGCGAGCGGTGGACGCCTTCCCGCCCCACTTCCCCGACACATGGAGCCGCGAGTCCGTGAGCGACGCACGCGCGGCTGCCGGGTCGCAGTCGACGACGGAAGGCACGGACTGCCGCGCGGGCGGAGAAGCGAACGAAGAGACACCGCGACGGCCGCCGCGCACCTCGAACCTCCCCTCCTCCTGCCCGTAGGTCACCCGCGCGGGCAGCAGCAGGGGAGAGCGGAAGACGGCCTCGGCGGTGCGGAGGTCCGCGGGCGCCTCGGCCAGGCAGCGCGCGAACGTCCACATCCCATGCGCGAGGGCGCGCGGAAAGCCGAACAGGCGCGCGGTGAGCGGGTGCAGATGGATCGGGTTGCGGTCGCCGGAGGCCGCGGCGTACCGGCGACCGAGCCCGGCGGGCAGCTCCCAGGTGGCGCGCGCGGGCAGCGCCGCGCGCTCCTCCCTGTCCTCGCGGGTCCCCGGGGCCGCCCGCTCGTGGCGGAAGAGATACGTGCTGCGCGAGTGCCACACCTCCTCCCCGTCGAGCAGCGCGCGGGTGACGAGGCCGAACTCGGTGCCCCGCGCGTGCGGCGCCGTCCCGTCCGCGCGTACGGCGAGCGTGAGCCGGTCCGCCGCCGCGAGCGGGGCGTGCCGGGTCAGCGCGATACGGGTGTGGACCAGCCCGGGCACGGGGAACGGGAAGTCCCGCGCCGTCATCAGCCGCATCGCCAGCGGAAAGGCGAGCACGTGCGGATAGGGGGCCGGAAGCGTTCCGTCGTCCTCGAATCCGCACACCCGCGCGTACGCGCGCAGCCGCGCCGGGTCCGGCACCACCTCGCGCGTCACCTCGGCACCGGGGAGCGCGGCGCTCTCGTACGGGCCGCGCTTGGCCAGCGGGGAGAGCGCCGCCTTCAGCAGGGGGAGGGCCATGGCTCGTCTCACGCTCCCAGCAGGGACTGGCCGCAGACGCGGACGACCTGGCCGTTGACCGCCGAGGAGGCGGGGTCGGCGAGCCAGGCGACCGTCTCCGCGACGTCGACGGGAAGCCCGCCCTGGGACAGGGAGTTCATCCGGCGCCCGGCCTCGCGGATGAACAGCGGTACGGCGGCCGTCATCTTCGTCTCGATGAAGCCCGGCGCCACGGCGTTGACGGTCACGCCGTGCTCGGCGGCGGCGCGCGGCGCCAGCGAGCGGACCAGGCCGATGATCCCCGCCTTGCTCGCCGCGTAGTTGGTCTGCCCGGTGTTCCCGGCGATGCCCGCGATCGAGGCGGTGGCCACCACGCGCCCCTGCCCCTCGCGCAGCGCGCCGACGGTCAGCAGGTGGTCGGTCGTGTGCAGCACGCTCGCGAGGTTGACGTCGAGGACCGCGTCCCATCGGTCCGCGGCCATGTTCGCGAGCCGGCGGTCGCGGGTGATGCCCGCGTTGTGGACGAGGACGTCGAGCCCGCCGGACGGCAGCGCCTCGGCGATACGGGCGCCCGCGTCCGGCGCGGTGATGTCGAGCGGCAGCGCCGTGCCGCCCATGCGCCCGGCCACGGCGTCGAGTTCGGCCGCCGCGCCGGGGACGTCGAGGCAGACCACCGAGGCGCCCTCGCGTGCGAGCACCGCCGCGACCTCGGCGCCGATGCCGCGCGCCGCGCCGGTGACCAGGGCCGTGCGCGCCCCGGGCCCCGGGCCGTCGGGTCCGGGCCCGTCGATTCCGATCACCTGCCCGCTGACGTACGCGGAACGGGGCGAGAGGAGGAAGCCGAGCGTCGAACTCGCCGCCCCCATGACCGTGTCCGGGGCGATCCGGACGAGCTGCGCCGTACGGCCGCCGCCCAGCTCCTTGCCGAGCGAGCGGACGAAGCCCTCCAGGGCCTGCTGGGCCGCCGCCTGGTGGTGGTCGCGGGGCGAGGGGACGGCGCCGAGGACCACCACGCGCCCGCCGTTTGTCACCGAGCGGACAACCGGGTGCAGCAGCTCGTGAACTCCGCGCAGTTCCGCGACGGTCGCGATGCCCGTAGCGTCGAGGACCACGGCAGCACAGCGCGGCGTGTCCCCACGGGCGACCCCCTGCACGACCGGCAGGCCGCAGCCGCAGGCGTCGAGCGCGGCCGACACCTCCTTCTCCTCGTACAGCGAGGAGGCCGTGAGGTGCAGCAGCGGCCCGCCCTCCAGCACCGGACGCTCCGCCGACCAGCGGTGGAGACGCGCGGGGCGCGGGAGGCCCAGGCGGCGGGTGAGGAATCGGCCGGGGCGTGTGGATGTCCAATGAAGGTACCGATCGGCCATTCCCCTGCTCCTTCGCCTCACGTAAATTTACTTCGGAGTAAGGTTACTTTCAGGTCAGGAGTTTGGCAGCGGATGTCGACGAAGAGCGCGAAGAGCGCCGGCGGTCTTCTCAGTCCCCGTGTCTCCCGCCGCGTCGCGGTGATCGGCGGCAGCCGGATTCCGTTCGCGCGCGCCGACGGGCCGTACGCGCGCTGCTCGAACCAGGAGATGCTGACGGCCGCGCTCGACGGGCTCGTCGAGCGGTTCGGGCTCCAGGGCCCGGGCGCGGTGGGCGAGTTCGCCGCCGGTGCGGTGCTCAAGCACAGCAGGGAACGGGGGTCCGGCGGTCGCCCCCCGGAAGGACGCAGCAACCTCGCGCGCGAGGCGGTGCTCGGCTCCGCGCTCGCCACCGGCCACCCCTTCGCCGCGACGGGGGCCCGCGTCGTGGCGACCCTCGCCAAGCTCCTCGCCGAGCGCGAGGGCATGCCGCCCGGCGCGCGCGGCCTGATCTCCGTCTGTGCCGCGGGCGGCCAGGGGGTGACGGCGGTTCTGGAACGGGCGTAGGCGTACGCGCACGCCGTCCGGCCGACGGCAGCCGAGAACGTGAGCACGGGGACGGACGACCAGGGCACGGGGGACACCAGCGCACTGAGGAGGAGCCGCGCATGAGCGTTCAGGCACAGACACCGGCGCCCGTGGTCACGGAGCCGTACAAGAAGACCGAGAACGGCGTCGTCCGGGAGGTGTCCGTACCGGCCCTCGCGCCCGCCGTCACCCATGGCTCGCTCGGCGACATCCCGTTCACCAACGCCGTCGAGGCACCGGACGAGGCCGTGCTCAGCCGCAAGACCCGCGGGGACGGCAGCGCGTGGCGGGACGTGAGCGCGCGGGAGTTCGCCGCCGAGGTCCAGGCCGTCGCCAAGGGGCTGCTCGCCCACGGGCTGCGGCCCGGCGACCGGCTCGCGATCATGGCGCGGACGACGTACGAGTGGACGCTGGCCGACTTCGCCGCCTGGGCCGCCGGCCTGATCACCGTGCCCGTCTACCCGACCTCGTCGGCCTCCCAGGCCCGGCACATCCTCCAGGACGCGGGCGTACGCGCCTGCTTCGTGGAGGACGTCGAGCAGGCCAGGATGCTCAGTGCCGAGCGCGGCAACCTGCCCGCGCTGGAACACCTGTGGCAGTTCGACACGGGCGCCGTCGGCCATGTCATCGACGCCGGGCGCGAGATCCCCGACGCGCTCGTCAACGAGCGCCGCGCCGGGGTCGGTCCCGACCACATCGCCACCCTCATCTACACCTCGGGCACCACGGGCCGCCCCAAGGGCTGTGTCCTCACCCACGGCAACTTCTTCGCCGAGGTCGACAACGCGATCGAGCTGCTCCACCCCGTCTTCAAGTCCGTCAGCGACGACCCGGCCTCGACGCTGCTCTTCCTCCCGCTCTCGCACGTCTTCGGGCGGATGGTCGCCATCGGCTGCCTGCGCGCCCGCGTCCGGCTCGGGCACGCGCCCAGCATCCAGACCGAGGACCTCCTCGCCGACCTCGCGGGCTTCCGGCCCACGTTCCTGCTGGGCATCCCGTACGTGCTGGAGAAGGTCTACAACACCGCCCGCGCCACCGCCGAGAAGATGGGCCGCGCCTCCTCCTTCGACCGGGGCGCCCGGATCGCGCAGCGCTACGGGGAGGCCGTCGAGGCCCAGGAGCACGGCCTCGGCAAGGGGCCAGGCCCCGGCCTGCGCGCCGCGCGCGGCCTCTACGACCTGCTGATCTACCGCCGTATCCGGGACGCGCTCGGCGGCCGCTGCCGCTACGTCATCTGCGGCGGCTCCCCACTCGGCCACCGGCTCGCCGCGTTCTACGAGGGTGCGGGCGTGACCGTCTACGAGGGCTACGGGCTGACCGAGACGACCGCCGCGGCGACCACCACCCCGCCGCTGCGCCCCCGCCTCGGCACGGTCGGCTGGCCGGTCCCGGGAACGGCCGTACGCATCGCGGACGACGGCGAGGTGCTGCTCAGGGGCGGCCAGGTGTTCGGCGGCTACTGGGACGCGGCCGGCGGCACCGCCGTGCCCGCCGTGGACGCCGAGGGCTGGCTGCCCACCGGCGACCTCGGGGCGCTGGACCGCGACGGCTACCTCAGCATCACCGGCCGCAAGAAGGACCTGATCATCACCTCCGGCGGCAAGAACCTCGCCCCCGCGCCCCTGGAGGACTGGCTGCGCGCCCACCCGCTGATCAGCCAGTGCCTGGTGATCGGCGACAACCGGCCGTATGTCACCGCGCTGCTCACCCTGGAGCCGGACGGGCTCGCGCACTGGCAGCAGATGCACAAGAAGCAGGGCATGGCCGTGTCCGAGCTGGTCACCGACGACGATCTGCTGCGCAACCTCCAGCAGGCCGTGGACGAGGCGAACTCCCAGGTCTCCCGGGCGGAGTCGATCCGGCGGTTCGCCGTGCTGCCCCGCGACTTCACGGAGCGGGCGGGGCATCTCACGCCGTCGATGAAGCTGCGGCGGGCGGCGATCGTCCGGGACTACGCGGAGGAGATCGAGAAGCTCTATCCGACCCGGAGGTAGCGGTGTCACCGGGCGGCGGTAACGTGAAATAAGTATCACGTGAGGACATCAGGGGGCAGGCGCAGCGCCCTCGCAGGAGGGACCGCCATGACAACGCCCCCGCCCCCGCCGTCGCAGCCGCCGGGTCCGCCTTCCGGTCCGCCGTCCGGTCCGCCGCAGGGCCCGTACGACGGCGGGGGCTTCGGCCCGCCGCCGGGTCCGCCTTCCGGTCCGCCGCAGGGCCCGTACGACGGCGGGGGCTTCGGGCCTCCCGGGACCCCGGGCCCGCCCGGTCCGCCCTTCGGGCAGCCCGCGCCGCCGCCCGGCGGGGGCGGGGGGAACGGCAAGGTCGTCGCGATCGTCGTGGCCTGCGTGGTCGTCGCCGCGCTGATCGTCGGCGGCGTCGCGCTCTTCGCGGGCGGCGGGGACGACGACGGCGGCAAGGACAAGGCCGGGGGCGACAAGTCGGGCACCCCGAGCGCCTCCTCCTCGGACGGACCGACGGACGAGCCGACCGAGGAGCCGACGACCGGGGAGCCCACGGAGGAGCCCACGCCGGGCGAGTCGGCGGCCGAGTACGAGCTGGCCTTCCCGGCGAAGCTGGAGAACGGGAAGTTCCGCCGCTCCGCCGACCTGAGCGACAAGGTCGCGGGCGGCGGACCGGGCCAGAAGGCGCACATGGGCCGCTACACCTCGACGTCCTCTTCAACCGAGCGCCTCCTCTACGCCGGTGCCGCGGGCGAGGACTTCGGGAACCCGGAGCTGTCCAAGGACCAGATGATGAAGGGCATGGAGGGCAGTCCGGCCATGAAGGTGGCCGTCAAGCGCCGCGACATCACGCCCGACGGCGCCGAGGACCCGCTGACCTGCGAGGTCCTGGTCAAGTCCCAGGCGGGCCGGAAGCTGACGATCCCCGTCTGCGCCTGGAGCAACCCGGGCACGGCGGCCTATGTGGCGGACGACAGCCTCAAGACGTACTCGGTCAAGCCCGCCGACGTCGATCTGGAGGACTTCGCCGGGCGCGTCAACACCATCCGCGACGAGGTCCGCAAGCCCGCCGACTGACCCCCGGAACACGGCTGATCCCCGCTCTTGACTTGAACGGAACTTCAAGTCGGAGACTCTCCGTGGAGGCGGAGGCAAGTCGAGCGAGGGAGTGGTCGCCATGCGTGCGGTTCGGGTCGGGCGGTTCGGGGGGCCCGAGGTGCTGGAGCCCGTGGAGCTGCCCGACCCCGTGCCGGGCCCCGGCCAGGTGCTGGTCGAGGTCGCCCACGCGGACGTGCTCTTCCTGGACGCCCAGCTCCGCCGCGGCGCGGGCGCGGGCACCTTCGACGTACGGCCGCCGTATGTGCCCGGCGGTGCCGTCGGCGGGCGCGTGGCCGAGGTCGGCGAGGGCGTCGGCCCGGCCTGGCGCGGGCGGCACGTCATCGGCCGTACGCCCGGGGACACCGGCGGATACGCGGAGCGGGCGGTCCTGGACGCCGCCACCCTCATGGCCGTTCCGCCCGGCCTCGCGCCGCGCGACGCCGCCGCGCTGCCGTACGACGGGCCCACCGCGCTCCGCCTCTTCGACCTCGCGGTCAGCGCGGGCAGCCTGCGGCCCGGCGCGTGGGTCCTGGTGCTCGCGGCGGGCGGCGGCCTCGGCACGCTGCTGGTGCGGCTCGCGAAGGTGGCGGGCGCGCACGTCGTCGCGGCGGCGGGCGGCGAGCGGAAGGGGGCACTGCTGCGGGACGGGCTGGGCGCCGACATCGTCGTGGACCCGGGGGCCGATCCCGACTGGACCGACGCGGTCCGCAAGGCCACCGGCGGCAAGGGCGCCGACCTCGTCCTGGACGGCGCGGGCGGCGCGCTGGGCCGCGCCGCGTTCGAGGTCGTGGCGCGCGGCGGGCGCTTCTCCGCGCACGGCGCGCCCTCCGGGAGCTTCGCGGCGGTGGATCCGCTGGAGGCGGCGGAGCGCGGGGTGACGCTCGTCGGCATCGAACAGGTCCAGCTCTCCCCGGCCGAGGCCGAGCCGCTGCTGGAACGGGCGCTGCTGTGGGCGGCGAACGGGACCGTGTGCCCGGTCATCGGACAGACGTTCCCACTGGAGCGCGCCGCGGAGGCGCACGCGGCGGTCGAGGCCAGGGAGGTCGTGGGGAAGACCCTGCTCACCGTGGAGTGAACGGAGTGAATCCGCGGCGGGATGGCGCCGGACGGGCTCCGAGCGGGGACCCGTCCGGCACCGGCACATGGCGTGCGGCGGGGCTGCTACCCGCAGTTGCCCTGCGCGGGCTCGCCCTGGAACCGCTTGCCCAGCCACTCAAGGGCCGGGCCGTTGCCGTCGATCGCGGTCTGGACGTGCGACTTGCCGGGGAAGGACTGCCACTGCACCGGCAGCCCCTTGCCGCACCAGTCCGACCTGAGCCCCGTGCCCAGCTCGTAGGGGATCGTTTCGTCGGCCTCGCCGTGGTACAGGAAGACGGGTGCCGTCGGCGTCTTGGTGCCGAGCTTGTTGGCGTCGATCGCCTTCTGCCAGTCCGGCTGGTCGAGCGGGTTGCTGGTGGTGACGTCCTCGATCTTCTTGCCCTTGCCCGCGTCGAGGATCTCGCCCACGCAGCCGTTCTTGGTGACGTCGACCAGCTTGCGGCCCTCGTCGTTGAGGTACTTGTCGAGCTTCAGCTCGGGGAAGGCCGCGTCGTGCCCGACGGCGGCCATCATGATGTAGCCCGCGCTCTCGCCGCCGTTCGCGTGCTCGGCGACCTTCGCGAGGTCGGCCGGGACGCCGCCGCTGGCGGTGCCCTTGACCTTCAGCTCGGGCGCGTAGGACTCCGCCAGTTCGGCTGCCCACGCGCTGGCCTGGCCGCCCTGCGAGTAGCCCATGATGCCGACGGGGGATTCGGCGGAGACGCCCATCTTCTGCGCCTCGGGCAGCCTCTGCGCGGCGCGTGCCGCGTCGAGCACGGCCGTGCCCTCGGCCTGCGCGACGGTGTAGGTGTGGTCGCCGGGCGTGCCGAGGCCCTCGTAGTCGGTGACGGCGACGGCGTAGCCGCGCACCAGCGCCGCGTTGATCAGCGGCGCCTCGGCCGTGCTCCCGTCGGGGAACCCGGCCGAGGGCGCGCACTTGTCGCCGAGGCCGACCGAGCCCACGGCGTACGTGATCAGGGGCCGGGGCCCGGTCTTGCCGTCCTTGGGCACGACGACCGTGCCGGAGACGGTGTTCTGCTCGCCGTCGGCGCTGGTCGAGTTGTAGCTGATCTTCCAGGCGTCCGCGTCCGCGGGATGGCCCGGCCAGTACTGGAAGGTGGTGGGCTCGGAGCTGACGATGTCCCCGGGGCCCGCCTCGGCCTTCGGGGACGCGGGGGCCTCCTGGGCCTGGGCGCCGCCCGCGAGCCCGAGGGCCGACAGCGCGAGCACGGCCGTGACGGTACCGGCCGTGCGCGCTCTGCCGAGAGATGTCGCCAGTGAAGATGAGTGCTTCATACGGCTCTCCCAACTCTCCTGTGCACAGGGGTGGTGGGTGCACCGTACTGACTCGTCAGTAATTGCGGAACGGGGCGTGCGCGGCCCGGCTCAGAACGGCCGGTCTCCCACGATTGCCACACGCTCGGCGACCCGCCTGTGGGGCGCGTAGTCGAAGAGCGCGTAGTGCTGCGTGGCGCGGTTGTCCCAGAAGGCGATGTCGCCGGGACGCCAGGAGAAGCGCACCTGGTACTCCGGCACATGGGCCTGCCGGGTGAGCAGGCTCAGCAGCCGGTCGCTCTCCTCGCGTCCCATCCCCACGATGTGGGTGGTGAACGAGGTGTTCACGAAGAGCATCTTCCGCCCGCTCTCCGGGTGTGTGCGCACCACCGGGTGCTCCACGGGCGGGAACTGCTCCTGGAGCCCGAGCAGCTCCTCCCGCTCCGTGAACCGCGCGAATCCGGGGATGAAGTCGTGCACCGCGGTCGCGCCGTCGATGCGCGCCTTCACCTCGCCGGGCAGGTTGTCGTAGGCGGCGGCCATGTCCGCCCACATCGTGTCGCCGCCCAGCGGCGGGACCTCGCGGAGCTGCAGGATCGAGCCGAGCGCGGGCCGCTCGCGGAAGGTGACGTCGGTGTGCCAGACGTTCTCGTACGTCGGCCGCGCGCTGCCGCCCTTCTCGAAGCGGACGATGTCCTCGCGGGCGCCGCGCGCGAGGATCGGGTTCGTCTCCAGCTCGCCCCAGTTGCGGCCGAACGCGGCCTGCTCGTCCGGCGTGAGGTGCGCGCCCCGGAAGAAGAGCACCTTCCACTCCAGCAGGGCCCGGTTGATCTCCTCGCGCAGCGCGGGCGTCAGGGGGCGGGACAGGTCGGCGCCGCCCCGCAGCCGGATCTCCGCGCCGATGACGCGGGTCTGCGGGACGACCTCGATGTGCTCGTAGGGCCGCTCCTCCCAGCCCTCGGGGAAGGGCCGCAGGACGCGGACGCCCTCGTACATGCCGCCCTCGGGGACGCGGGCCTCGCGCAGGGCAGGGGCGGGTGCGGTGGTGATGCTCATGGGAATGATCCTTCGCGTGATCGGTCACGGAGTGGTCGTCGGTCGGTGCGCCGGTGAGGGCAGCGCGCAGCTACAGACCGGACCGCTCGCACCCGCGGCGCCACGGGACGCAGAGGCGTCCGAACGGGGCTTCGGGGTGCGGGATCATGAGCGACATTCTGGAAGCGGCGGGCGGGAACGTCAACCGCGCCTCCCGCCCGCGCCTCCCGCCCGCCGCCTCCGGAGCGCTAGAGCGCGACCGAACGGCCCGCCCACTCGGGGGCGGCCTCGGCCAGTTCCTCGTAACGGGCCCTGACCTCGTCGGGGAAGGGCTCGGCGCCGTTCTCCCCGACGTGCACGCCGAGCAGCTCGATCGTCGCGACGGGCCGCTCGCCGCCGTCCACGTACATCTCGTGGGTGAACCGCGCCTTTTTGGCGGCGGCCCCCAGGATCCGCGTACGGACGGCGAGTTCGGCGCCCTCTTCCACCTCGCGCAGATAGCGGATGTGGGACTCGACGGTGTAGAGCGAGCAGCCGGTCGCCTCGCGGTAGGCGGGGCCGAGGCCGGTCGCGTCCATCATCGCGTCGGTGGCGTAGCCGAAGACGAGCACGTAGAACGCCTCGCTGAGATGGCCGTTGTAGTCGATCCACTCGGGCCTGACGGTCTCGCGGTGGAAGGGGAGGCTCACGCTGTCTCCCCGTTCCGCCCCCGCGGGAGCCGGCCGGTGGCGCGGAGCACGTCGATCACGCCCTGGTCGCGCTCGGCGACCAGCTCCGCGATGGTCCGCCCGTCGGCGGCCTCCTCGCAGCCCTGGACCATGCCGTCGTAGAGCTTCCGGTCCAGCTCGGGGGCTTCGAGGCGGGTCCAGGGGGACTTCAGCGAGGGGCCGAAGTGGTCGAGCATGTGGGCCATGCCGCCCTCGCCGCCCGCGAGCGCGAAGGTGAGGCAGGGACCCATGAACGCCCAGCGCAGGCCGGGGCCCTCGGTGATCGAGTCGTCGATCTCCTTCACCGTCGCCTCACCGTTGGCGACCATGTGCAGCGCCTCGCGCCACAGGGCCTCCTGGAGGCGGTTGGCGATGAAGCCCGGCAGCTCGCGGTCCATGGTGATGACGGACTTCCCCGCCACGTCGTAGAACTCCGACGCCCAGGCGACGGCGTCGTCGTCGGTCTTCTCACCGCCGACGACCTCGACGAGCGGGATCAGGTACGGCGGATTGAACGGGTGCCCGACGAGGAGCCGGCCGGGGTTCGCGGCCTCGGTCTGCATGTCGGTCATCGGATAGCCGGACGTCGAGGAGGCGACGACCACGTCGGCGGGCGTCGCCGCGTCGATCCGCGCGAGCAGATCCCGCTTGAGGTCCAGCTTCTCGGGGGCGCTCTCCTGCACGAAGTGCGCCTGCGCGCACGCCTCTTCGAGAGTCGGCGCCACGGTGAGCCGGTCGCGGCTCGCGCCCTCGGCCGGCCCGAGCTGGGTGAGCGCGGGCCAGGCGGCGTCCACGAGCCGCCGCAGCCTCTGCTCCGCGTCGGGCGCCGGGTCCCACGCGGTCACGTCGTAACCGCGGGCGAGGAAGTGGGCCACCCAGCCGCCGCCGATGACTCCGGCGCCGACGCAGGTGATGTTGCGGGTGAGGGAGGGGGTGGGTCGCATGCTCCTGCGGCTCCTTCTGTACGTCGTCCGTGCGGCCTGGCTACGAGCGGGGCTTGAGACCGAGGCGCTCGCGGGCCTGGTCCGGGGTGGCGACCGAGGCGCCGAGGGACTCGACGATGCGCACGGCACGCTCCGTGAGCTGGCCGTTCGTCGCCTTCACGCCCTTGCTCAGATAGAGGTTGTCCTCCAGCCCGACCCGGACGTTGCCGCCGAGCAGGATCGACTGGGCGACCCACGGCATCTGCATCCGGCCCAGCGCGAAGCTGGCCCACTGGGCGCCCTCGGGCAGGAAGTTGACCATCGACTGGAGCACGCCGGGGTCGGCCGGGGCGCCCCACGGGATGCCCATGCAGAGCTGGAAGACGGTCGGCGAGTCCAGCAGCCCCTCGTCCAGGAGCTGCTTGGCGAACCAGAGCTGGCCGGTGTCGAAGATCTCCAGCTCGGGCCGTACGCCCAGCTCCTGGATGCGGCGGGCGCCTTTGCGCAGCATCTCGGGGGTGGAGATGTAGAGGTTGTCGCCGAAGTTGAGCGAGCCGCAGTCGAGGGTGCAGATGTCCGGCAGCAGGTCCTCGACGTGCGGCAGCCGGTCGAGCCCGCCGACCAGGTCCGTGCCCTCCAGCGCGCCCTTCTCCAGCGGCTGGTCGGCGTCGAGCACGAGGTCGCCGCCCATGCCCGCGGTGAGGTTGATGACGACGTCGGTCCCGGTCTCCTTCACCCGCTCGACGACCTCGCGGTAGAGCGCCGGGTCGCGGGACGGGTCGCCGGTCTCGGGGTCGCGCACATGGATGTGGACGACCGCGGCACCGGCCTCGGCGGCCTCCACCGCCGAGGCGGCTATCTGCTCGGGCGTCACGGGCACGTGCGGGCTGCGCCGCACGGTGTCCCCGGCGCCGGTGAGGGCGCAGGTGATGATGACGCTGTCGTTGAAGGACATGGTGAACCTCCGGACGTACGGAACGGGGGGTGGGGAGGGGTGAGTTACGGGGTTACGGGACTGCTGGATCACGGGGTCACGGGGCCCTGGGCTACGGGTTACGGGGTTACGCGCTCAGTTCGGTCCCGACGTACGCGAGCAGCGCCTCGTGCATGTCGTCGGCGCTGGTCCCCTCGCCCTCGCCGCTGGCCAGCACCTGGGAGGCGAGGCCGTCGATGAGGGCGGTGAGGCGCAGCGCTCCGGCCTCGGGGTCGATGTCGCGGAAGACGCCCTGGGCGATGCCGCGCCGCAGGACGTCGGCGACGGTCGTGCGCCACTGGCGGTAGTACTCGACGTGCAGCTTGCCGATGGCGGTCGAACGCGCCGCCTCCGCCCACAGGTCGAGCCACACCATCCACTGGCGGCGCTGCTGCGGGGTGCGGGGGGTCTGGAGGGCGATGAGCTGCCGCAGTTCGCGCGCGGCGTCGCCCTCCCCGGTCCCGGCGGCGTCCGCGAGGTGCGCGGCGCGGCTGGCGGTGTCCTCGTCCATGCACCAGCGGACGGCGGCCTCCAGCAGCTCGGCGCGGCCGGGGAAGTGGTAGTGGATCGCGGCCGTACTGGTGTCGCAGGCACCGGCGATGTCGGAGACGCGGACGGCGTGGAAGCCGTGCTCGGCGATGAGCCGGACCGTCTCGCGAACGATCTGAAGGGGGCGTCCCGCGACGGGCGCCGGGGGGAGTACGTCCGTCGCGGGACGAGCCTGCGGCTCCGGTGCTCCGGAGCCGGTCCGGGTGCCGGGTACGTCTTCCGGGGTGCATTCCGGGGCGCCTTCCGGGCTGGTGCCGGGCAGGGGCGCCGGAGCGGCGCTCGTACCGGTGCCGGCACTGGCACCGGCACCGGACCCTGTACGGGCATCCGTACGGGCACCGGTGTCGGTACCGGCGGGGCCCGCGCCCAGCAGCCACGCGGCGTCGACTCCGGCCGCGTCGGCGATGCGGGCCAGCTCGGCGACCGTGAAGCGGCGGCTGCCGCCGAGCGAGCGGGAGAGCTTCGACGGGTCCATCACGATCCGTCGCGCGAACTCGCGCTGACTGCATCCGGCCGCCTCGACGACCTTCCGCACGCGCTCGGCCACGTCACCCGCCGCGTCGGCGACACGGCTGCCCGGCTGTTGCTGCTGCATGGTCCGACACCGTACGGCGGCGTTGAGCAAAGCGCAACACTTACTGATGTGCCAGTCAGGATCGCATCACAACACTGGCTGCCCTCACCCCTTGCGCACCCTCCCGTCCCGCTCCTTCTCCGGCAGCAACTGCTCCCGCAGCGCCGTCAACTGGTGCGAGGTCTCCACGGCCCGCGTCTCGTCCAGGGTGGTGAGGGCGAGCAGCAGCGCGTCCGCGACGACCAGCCCTGTCAGGGACTCGGCGGTGATGCCCGTGGGGGTGTGCGGCGCGGTGATCACGGCCTCGACGCGGCCCGCGAAGGTGTCGCCCAGCTCGTCCGTGACGAAGACGACCTTCGCGCCGACCGCCCGCGCCCGCTCGACCAGCACCGTGAACTCGGTCAGCGCGCGCCCCGGTTGGAAGACGACGACCGCGTCGCCCCGGCCGACCGCGAGCAGCTCGTCGGCGAAGGCGAAGCCCGTCGCGCCGATGTACCGCGCGCGCCTGCCGATGCGGCCCAGCGCCAGTGCGAGGTGGCGGGCGGCGACCTCCGAGGCCGCGACCCCGTAGCAGAACACCTCGCCCGCCTCCGCGAGCGCGGCCACCGCCGCCTTGAGCGTCTCCGGGCCGGTGAGGCGGCGGCAGTGCTCGATGCGCTCCTGCGCCTCGTCGAACACGTCCCCCCAGATGTCGTCCAGGTCCCGGCCGACGTGCGCGATGCGCTGCTTGAGCCGGACCTCGGGCGCGACCGCGTTGGTGAAATCGGCCGCCAGTTCGCGCTTGAGGGCGGGAAGCCCCGCGTATCCCAGGCGCTGGAGGGCGCGGACCACCGTCGCGTTGCTGGTCCCGCTCTCGGAGCCCAGCTCCTGCGCGCTGGCGAAGAGCAGCCGCTCGGCCTGCGCGCTCACCAGCAGCCGCGCGACGGCGCGCTCGGAGGCGGACAGCTCCTCCCAGTTGTCCCGCACGACGCTGCGCAGCCGCGTGACGCCGTCCGTCGTCTCCGTCAGCCCATCCGCTGAATCTTCCATTACAGGTATTGACTTCCGTGTGACGTGGCTTACGATCCTGGGCAATGCATTTCAATCGGTCCGCTTGCTGAAATCCACGTTACAGCACGCGTTACGGCGTGCGGACCCGCGAGGAGCGACATGACGCACGATCCCTCCCTTCCGGCGACCCCGAGCGGCTCAAGTGCCCCCAGTCTCCCCGTCATCGAGATCTCCGGCTCCCCCCGCGACCGTGGCCGGCAGTACGGAGAAGCGGTGCGGGACCGGCTGCGCGCCGCCATGGGGTATTACGAGGCGGCGTTCGGCGCCTCCGCCGGGCTGACCTGGCAGCAGGTGACCGCCCGGGCGGAGCGCTGGCTGGAGCCCGTGGGGGCGTACGCACCGGAGCTGGTCGAGGAGATGCGCGGCACGGCGGAGGGCGCGGGAGTGGACCTGCTCGACGTCCTCGCGCTCAACGCACGGGGCGAGGTGATCTACGACAAGTCGTTCGCCTCGATGGGCGAGAGCGGCGGCCAGGACGGGGACGAACGGGCCGACGGCTGCACCTCGTTCGCCCTCTTCGGCGAGGCCAGCGGCGACGGCCATGTCTACGCGGGCCAGAACTGGGACTGGCGCGCGGGCGTCGCGGACACCCTCGTGATGCTGCGGATCGTGCAGCCCCCGAAGCCGACGCTGATCATGCAGGTGGAGGCCGGCCAGGTCGGCCGCCAGGGCGCCAGCTCGGCGGGGATCGCGCTGAACGCGAACGGGCTGGGTGGCCGGTTCGACGACGCGGTCGGCCTCCCGCAGACCGTCGTGCGGCGCACGGTGCTCGACCAGCCCTCGGTCACCGACGCGCTGGAGGTGCTGTGCCGCGCCCGCGCCCACATCGCCAGCAACGCGCTGCTGACGTGCCGCGAGGGCTTCGCCATCGACCTGGAGACGACCCCGGCGGGCCACGGCTGGATGTATCCCACGGACGGCCTGCTGGTGCACGGGAACCACTACCAGGCGGGGATCCCCGCCCCGCTGGCCGCGCGGGGGTACCGGCCGATGGCCGCCGACTCCCTGGTGCGGGTGCCGCGCGCCGAGCAGGGGCTGCGGGCGCTGCGCGGGGCGAGCGGCCCCGAGGAGTCCCGCAAGCTCATCCGCCAGGCCATGTCCGACCACCTCGGCCACCCCGAGGGCCTGTGCACCCACCCGGATCCCCGCAAGCCGGAGCTGACGCACTGGACGACGCTCATCTCCTCGCTGGCCGACCTGACCACGGGGGATTACTACGCCACGGCCGGCACCCCCTGCGACCACGAGTACCAGCACCTTCCCTGGAACCTCTACGACGGCCCGCCCGGACGCTAGGAGAGCAGCGCCATGAAGCTCACGCACACCCGGTTCCGACCGCCAGGCGCGCGGCCCGTCGCGGCCGGGCTCATCGCCGGGCTCACCGCCGTGGTCGCGCTCGTCGCCGCCGGTTGCAGCGGCGCCCCCCACGCCGGGGTGCGCGGCGGCAAGAGCGCGGCCGACCTCGATCTGAAGCCCACCACGGCCCCCGCCGAGAAGCCCCGGGACACCGTCAAGTGGCTGCTGGAGGACGAGCCGGACTCGCTCGACCTCGACACCCAGGGCAGCAGCGCGGGCCGCATCGTCCTGACCAACGTGTGCGAGAGGCTCTACCAGCTCCGGCCCGACATGTCCGTGAAGCCCTGGCTCGTCGCCAAGGAGGCCCGCCCCGACGACAGGACCCTCGTGCTCACCCTCCGCAAGGGCGTCACGTTCCACGACGGCTCGAAGATGACCGCCGACGACGTGCTGTGGAGCCTCAAGCGGCACGCCGACCCGGACATGGAGCAGGGCGACGAGTTCGAGAACGTCAAGAAGATGGCCAGGACCGGCGCGCACGAGATCACGGTCTCCTTCAAGGAGCCCGACGCGCTGTTCACCAAGGCCCTCGCCGGCGACGCCGGGTTGGTCTACGAGAAGGAGAAGGTCAAGAAGGCCGGCAAGGACTTCGGCACCCCCGGCCAGACCGACGCCTGCTCGGGGCCGTACCGGCTCAAGAGCTGGAAGTCCGGCGACTCGATCACCATCGAGCGCTTCGGGGACTACTGGGGCGACAAGCCCCTCACCCGCGAGCTGGTCTTCCGCTGGGCCTCCGACAGCGCGCTGGTCAACGCGCTGACGACCGGCGCGGCCGACGGCGTCTTCGCCGAGTCGCCCAACACCGCGGCGGCCCTCGACGGCAAGAAGGGCCTCACCCAGCACTACGGCCCCAGCACCTCGGCCCTCACCCTCATCCCGACCGAGCGCGGCGGCCTCGCCGACCCCAAGGTCCGCCGGGCGGTCTCCCTCGCCCTGGACCGCAAGGGCATCGCCCAGTCCGGTTACGGGGGAATGGTCGAGCCCTGGGCGAGCAACATCGGTTCGGGCGCGTGGGGTTACGAGAAGCCGGTCTTCGAAGCCGCCCAGAAGAAGCTCGCCGCCTACGCCCCGGCGAGGCCCGACGCGGACGATCTGACCCGCGCCAAGAAGCTGGTCAAGGAGGCCGACAAGAAGCCCGAAGGCCCGGTCGTCATCGGCACCGACGCCAGCCAGGGCCGCACGGTCGTGGCCAACGCCCTGCGGGCCGCCCTCCAGCGCATCGGGCTGCGGGGCCAGATCAAGACGGTGCCCACCGCCCAGTTCGAGGAGTTCTACAGCTCGCCGGAGGCCCGTTCCGATATCGATGTGCTCGTCGCCGACTGGTACATCTCCAAGAGCGACCCCCTGGGTTTCTACGACAACGGCCTGTCGAACAGCTCCAACAACTGGGTCGGCTTCAAGGACGCCTCCTACGACCGCTCCATGCGCGAGGCCCTGCGGACGCTCGACGACAAGAAGCGGGCCCGGCTCGCGGTCAGCGCCCAGCGCGAGTTCGCGAAGGCCTCCGTGTGGATACCGGTCGCGCAGGTCCCGTCCGTCCTGGTCATGCGCCGCGACCTGACGGGCCCGCCCGCCTCCATGGCGTACCTCTACTACCCCTGGGCCGCCGACCTCGGCGGCACACGGGACACCGACGGGAAGAAGGGCTGACACCGCCATGCTCAGCAGACTCTTCCGGCGCGCCGCGGGCCTCGTGGCGACGCTGTTCGCCGCCTCGTTCGTGATCTTCGCGGCGGTGTACGCGGCCCCCGGCGACCCCGCCGTCTTCCTCGCCGGCGGCCGGGACAAGCTCACCCCGGAGAAGCTCGCCGCCGTGCGCGAGCAGTATCACCTGGACGAGCCGCTGGTCGTGCAGTACGGCCGCTGGCTGTGGGACTGCGTCCACGGCGACCTCGGCCGCTCGTTCAAGTACTCCGACCAGGTCGCCGACCTGCTCACCTCCCGGCTGCCCACCACCCTCGCCCTCGTCGGGTACGCGACGCTGCTCTTCGTCGTCCTCGGCGTCGGCGCGGGCGTCCTCGCCGCCGTGCGGCGCGGCTGGGTCGACCAGACCGTCGTCGGCGGCACGACGCTGGCGGCCTCCGTGCCCAACTTCGTCGCCGCGATCGGCCTCGTCTCGCTCTTCGGGGTCCGCCTCGGCTGGTTCCCGGTGACCGGCGGCGGCTCCGGGCTCGGCGGCACCGTGCACCATCTGACGCTGCCCGCGCTCTCCATGGCGCTCGGCGCGCTGGCCATCATCAGCCGCGTCACCCGCCAGTCCATGCTGGACGCCGCCGCGTCCGACCATGTGGAGGCGGCCCGCGCCTCCGGCATACCCGAACGGGAAATCGTCCGCCGCCACATCCTGCGCAACGCACTGGGGCCGATCGTGACCATGTGCGGCCTGGTCACCGCCGGGATGCTCGCGGGAACGGTCGTGATCGAGACCGCCTTCGGCCTCAGCGGCGTCGGCTCCCTGCTGGTCAACGCCATCAACACCCATGACTTCCCGGTCGCCCAGGCGGTGCTGCTGCTGATGGTCACGGGATACATCGTCGTCACCAACCTCGTGGACATCGCGCACCCGCTGCTCGACCCGCGGGTCCGCGCGGAGAGGAGAGCGGCATGACGTCCCCGACGCTGACCGCGCCCCAGGCTCAACCGGCCGTTCCCTCACGCCCCTTGGCGCTGCGCCCCAGGCGGCCGGTCGGCGTGCTGATCGCGGCGGGCTTCCTGGTCCTGGTCGTGCTCGCCGCCGCGTTCGCCCCGCTCGTCGCGCCGTACGCACCGGACGCCATCGACCTCTCCGCGTCGCTCGTCGGCACCGGCGGCGACCATCTCCTCGGCACCGACGCCTCCGGGCAGGACCTGCTCTCGCGGGTGCTGCACGGCGCCCGCACCAGCCTGATAGCCCCGCTGCTCCTGCTCGCGCTCGGCGCGCTGCTCGGCGTCACGCTGGGCACGCTCGCGGCGTGGCGCGGCGGCTGGGTGGACACGCTGGTCTCGCGGATCACCGATGTGATGTACGCGTTCCCGGGGCTGCTCTTCGTGGTGCTCATCATCGCCGTGTTCGGCGCGGGCATGACGACCTCGGTGCTCGCGCTCGGCCTCGCGTACACCCCGACGATCGCCAAGTACACGCGCAGCGTGGCCCTCGCCGAGCGCGCCAAGCCGTACATCGACGCCTATCGCGTGCAGGGCATGGGCGGGGCCCGGATATGCGCCCGCTATCTGGTGCCCAACCTCGGCCGGTCCGTGGTGGGTTATCTGGTGGTGCTCTTCGGCGAGGCCCTGATGAGCCTGGCCACCCTCTCCTATCTCGGCTTCGGCGCCCAGCCGCCCAGCTCCGACTGGGGCCTGATGGTGCAGGAGGGACAGGCGGCCGTCGTACAGGGCGCGCTGCTCCCCGCCATGGTGCCGGGCACGGCCATCGCCGCCGTCGTGGTGGCGTTCAACATCGTCGGCGTCTGGGCCGCCGACCGCCTCGGCAGCAGGAGGTAGCCGCCATGTCCGCCACGCCACATCCCCTACTCGACATCGAGGACCTCACCCTCGAACTCCCGGGCACCGCGCGCCCCCTCCTCGCCGACGTCTCCCTCCAGGTGCGCCTGGGCGAGGTCGTCGGGCTGGTGGGGGAGTCGGGCTCCGGCAAGTCCACCACCGCCAAGGCCGCGCTCGCGATGCTGCCGGAGGGCACCCGCACGACGGGGTCCGTGCGGGTCGAGGGCACCGACGTCCTCGGCCTGCGCGGCGAGGCGCTCCGCGCCCACCGGGCACGCACCGTCGCGATGGTCCACCAGGACCCGCGCGCCGCGCTCAATCCGGTGCGCCGCATAGGCGACTTCCTCACCGAGCGCCTCGCCCACGCGGGCCTCACCGACCGGCGCACGGCACAGAAGCGCGCGGTCGAACTCCTGGACACCGTCGGCCTCTCCGCGCCCGAGCGCCGGGTGCGCCAGCGCCCGCACGAGCTGTCGGGCGGCATGCTCCAGCGCGTCGTCATCGCGGGCGCGCTCGCCGCCGAGCCCCGGCTGCTGCTGGCCGACGAGGCGACCAGCGCGCTCGACGTCACCACGCAGGCCGAGATCCTCGACCTGCTGCGCACGCTGCGCGCCGAGCGCGAGACGGGCATGCTCTTCATCACCCATGACCTGCACCTCGCCGCCGCGTACTGCGACCGGGTGCTGGTGATGTACGCGGGCCGCATCGTCGAACAGCAGCCCGCGAGCGGCCTGTTCGCCCGCCCCCGCCACCCGTACACCCGCGGCCTGCTCGGCTGCTCCCCGGCGCTCGGCGACACCGGGTCCCGGCTCCGGCCCATCCCCGGCCGCCCGCCGTCCCTCGCCGACGCCTTCACCGGCTGCCCGTTCGCCGCCCGCTGCTCCGACGCCGAGGCCGCGTGCGAGACCTGGACGCCGGAGCCGTTCCGTCTGGACGACGGCGACAGCGATGGCGCCGATGCCGACGTGGTCGCGGGCGAGGCCGCGTGCCGCCGCCTGCCCGCCCTGGCCGAGAGGACCGCACCGTGACCGGGACCGCACCCGAGAAGACGCCCGCGAGGGGCAGCGAGAGCGGGGACGCCGCCGCGCAGGGCGACGTGCTCACCGTCGAGGCGCTGCGCAAGACGTATCCGCTCCCCGGCGGCGGGCGGCTCACGGCCGCCGACGGAATCGGGTTCCGGGTGCCGCGCGGCGGCTCGGTCGGCATCGTCGGCGAGTCCGGATCCGGGAAGACGACGGTGGCGCGGATGCTCGTCGGGCTCGTACGCCCCGACTCCGGCACCATCGCCGTCGCGGGCCGCGTCCGCGAGCACCGGCCGCCGCGCGGGAGGGCCGCGCGGCTGGCCCGGGCCCGGGAGATCCAGATGGTCTTCCAGGATCCCTACGTCTCGCTCGACCCCCGCCTCACCAGCCGCCAGTGCCTGCTCACCGCGCTGCGGCTGCACGGTGCGACACCGTCCGGCGCCGGGGAACGGGCGCTGCGCCTGCTCGACCAGGTCGGCCTGGGCGCCCGCGAGGCCGAGGCCCGGCCGCACGGGCTCTCCGGCGGCCAGCGCCAGCGCCTCGCCATCGCCCGCGCGCTGGCCGTCGACCCCCGGGTGCTGGTGCTGGACGAGGCGGTGGCCGCGCTCGACGTCTCGATCCAGGCGCAGATCCTCAGCCTCCTGGACGACATCCGGCGGGAGACGGGCGTGGCCCTGGTCTTCGTCAGCCACGACCTGGCGGTGGTCCAGCACATCACCGACGAGACGCTGGTGATGTGCAAGGGCGAGGCCGTCGAGCAGGGCCCGACGCCCCGCGTGCTCACCTCGCCCTCCTCCGCCTACACCCGCGCCCTGCTCGCCGCCGTCCCCCGCGAGGGCTGGGATCCGGCGGAGGCGGTGCGCACGGCCCGGGAGGAGTGAGCGGCGCGGGCGTCACCGGGCCCTCTTCCGCTCCCGGCCCCTCGCCGCCAGCAGAGCCATGGCGATCAGGATGCCCACGACCGCGTAGCGGAACGCCGTACGGAAGCCCTCCGCCCCGGTGCTCCCGGCCCCTGCCCCGCTGCCCGCGCCCACCAGTACGGCCAGGCCCAGTGCGCTGCCGAGTTGGTCGACCGAGCGCTGGACTCCGGAGGCGAGCCCGGCGTCCTGTTCGGTGACGCCGTGGAGGGCGGCGTTCTGGAGGGCCATGAGTCCGAGGCCCATGCCGAGCGCCACGGCCACCATGCCGGGGACGACGTCCGTCCACAGCGAGCCCCGTTCCGGGAGGCGGGCCAGCCAGGCGCAGCCCGCGCCCGCGCACACCAGGCCGAGGACCGCGGTCGCCCGCAGCCCCAGCGCGGCGATGACCCGGCCCACCACCGCGATCGCGCCCAGCAGCGCCGCGCAGAACGGGAGATAGGCGAGCCCGGCGGCGAGCGGGCCCATGCCCAGGGAGTTCTGCATGTAGAGCGTGGCGAGGAAGAACGTGGTGGAGAGCGCGGCGCTCAGCAGCACGGTCGCCGCGTTGGCGACGGTGCGGGTGCGGTGCGCGAAGAAGCGCAGCGGCACCAGCGGCCGTGCCGTCCGCGCCTCGACCGTCACGAACGCGGCCAGCGCGAGGACACCGGCCGCCAGCGGCAGCAGCACGTCAGCGCCGGTCCACGGGCGTTCGGCGGCGCGCAGGACGCCGTGGACGAGGGCGAGCGGCCCGCAGGTGAGGAGCGCGGCACCGGGCAGGTCCAGCCGCCGCCATCGCGCTCCGCCGCCCGCCGCGTCCGGCCGTACGCACAGGGGTGTGGCGACGAGCACGGCGGCGACCAGCGGCACGTTGACGAGGAAGATCCAGCGCCAGTGCAGCAGTTCGGTGAGCACGCCGGAGAGCAGGACGCCGCCGACGAGGCCGGAGGCCGAGATGCCGCCCCAGATGCCGAGCGCCCGCGCGCGCTCCTCGGGCACGGGGAAGAGCAGCGCGATCAGCGACATCGCCGCGGGCGAGGCCAGTGCCTCGCCCGCGCCCTGCCCGAGGCGGGCGGCGAGCAGCAGGGGCAGGCCGTCCGCCACGCCCGCGAGCAGGGAGGAGAGACCGAACACCGCGGTCCCGAGCAGGAACATCCGGCGCCTGCCGAACAGATCGCAGATCCGGCCGCCGAGCAGCAGGAGCCCGCCGCCCGCGAGGGCGTACCCCGTGACCACCCAGGTCAACGAGGCGGGACCGGCGCCGAGTTCGGCGCCGATGGAGGGCAGGGCGACGTTCACGACGGTGACGTCGACAGCGATGAGGAACTGAAGGAGGGAGAGCACGCCCAGGGCGCGCCGACGAGAGGTGTGCACGAAAAGGGAACTCCAGGCCAGGCACTCGCCGGGGCATGGCGAGAGCCGAGTGAACGATGAGCACCTGTCGCGCCGTCGGCCCGGTCAGGACGATCCGTTGCCGGTCGCCGGGGCCGTCAGCACGCTGGAGTCACTTCGTGCCGCTCACGCCTGTTCCCTTTCGTACGCGTATCCGAGTCCCGCACAGCCTACGACGCCGTGCGGAACGCCGGGGCCGGAAGGTTCAGAACGTGGCGTTCGGGTCGGCGGGCTGCTTGGTCGTGACGTTGACCCGGTTGACCAGGTTCGTGAGGCCGATCATCAGGACCAGCGCGGACAGCCCCTGCTCGTCGTAGTGCTTGGCGGCGTCCTCCCAGACGGGGTCCGGCACCGGGTCGGAACGGTCGGCGAGGCGGGTCGCGTACTCGGCGAGGGCGAGGGCGGCGCGCTCGGCGTCGTCGAAGCGCGTCGACTCGCGCCAGGCGGCCACGGCGTGCAGCCGCTCGTCGGTCTCGCCGTTCTTCTTGGCGCCGCGTACGCCGAACTCGACGCAGAAGCCGCAGCCGTTGATCTGGCTGACGCGCAGGTGGACCAGCTCCATCGTCTTCTGCGGGACGCCGCCCTGCTGGAGGGAGGAGAACAGGTCCCGGATCGCCGTGACGGCTCCGGGAACGGCCATCGCGGGGTTCGGGATGCGCGGGGTGGTGGTCATGTGCGGGCCCTCCTGGTGCGGAGCGCGGCCCGGTGCCGCGCTCTCGTTCCCATGACGTACGGGGGCGCGGGGTTGTGACACGGGAGCGGGCCCGGTCGTCCGTGCGACCGGGCCCGCGGGCAGGGGAGGGGAGGGGAGGGGAGAGGGGTCAGGCGGGTGCCGTCGCCGGTGCGGGGGACTCGCTGTCGCCCTTCTTGGGCTTCGGCGTGCCCGAGGACGAGCCGCCGCGCTCCTCCGGGAGCTTGAGGAAGAACGTGAGCACCATCGCGACCAGGTAGAGGGCGAGGAAGACGATCGTCACGCCGCCCGCGCCGACGAGCGGGAGGAAGAGGCTGGCGATGGCCGGGCCGACGAACGTCGCGCCGCCCGCGCCCAGGTTGAGCAGCGCCATCGCGCCGCCCTTGTTCTCGGGCGCCATGGAGGGGATGAGCGCCGAGATCGGGACGAAGCCCGCGAGGGTGGCGCCGTAGAGCATGCCCGCGAGGACGGCGACCCAGTAGTAGTCGGGGCCGAGCCAGGTCGGGACGAAGTAGAGGACGGTGACGCTGATCGCGCAGCCCAGGGCGCCGAACGTGGCGATCGTCGTACGCCAGCCGATCTTGTCGGAGACGGCGCCGAAGATCAGGTTGAAGAAGATGTTGGTGCCGTAGATGATCGCGAGGAGCTGGAGCCACTTGTCGTCGCCGAAGCCGACGTCGTCGGAGAAGATGCGCGGCAGGTAGACCAGCATGCCGAACTCGGGCGCGGTGTTGATGATCCGCACGAGGCAGCCGACCAGGACCCTCGGGTGGGTCTTGATGATCGAGACGCTGTTCTTGAGGCTCTCGCCCGTGGTGACCTCCGGCGGGGCCATACGGTCGCCGCCCGGCCGCTTCTTCGCGCCGACCAGCGCGATGGCGCCGCCGATGAGGATCAGGCCGAGCGCGGTCCACAGGGTGCCCATCTTGCCCAGTGACGGGATGGTGAAGCTGGCCCAGAGCGAGCCCAGGGTGGGCAGGCCGCCGGTGAAGGCGAAGTAGAACCAGCCGACGGCGGTGCCGAGGCGGGCCTTGGGCGCGGTGCCGGTGATCCAGACGAGGAAGCCGAAGGCGAAGAGCGGATAGCCGAAGCCGCGCAGCCCGTAGAGGATCAGCATCATCGGGTAGTTCTCGGTGCCGAGCGCGAAGACCAGGTACGCGGCGTCGAAGACGGCCCAGATCGCCAGGCCCACCCACATCACCTTGCGCGGGCCCCAGACCTCGGCGAGCGCCCCGGAGAACCAGGAGGCCAGCATGACCGCGACGCCGTAGACGGTGATGACGTAACCGGCCCTGACGTCGGTGCCGGCGCCGTGGTCGGCCATGTACGGAGCGATGAAGCCGCTCTCCACGCCGTCGCCGATCATGAACAGCAGTACGCCGATATAGCCGAGGACCAGGGTCTTCGGCAGCCCTATGCGATCCAGCAGCATCGCGGCCTCCACTCTGAGGTAACCAGGTTGCACCAGGGATACTCAGCCGGGTCGCGATAAATATCAAGAGCTGTGTTAAAGGTAACGACGCTCTTTGTTATTCCGTGACCTGTTCCTCGCCGGTGCCCACGACGCGTACGTCCGTGAGCTTCCGCATGTCCGCGAGGACCGCGTCCTCCACGGGCGGCGTCAGCACCACGTGGTCGAAGGACGAGACCGGGTCGAGCCGGTGCAGGGCGCTGCGCCCCACCTTGCTGTGGTCCATCAGCAGGACGCTCAGGGCCCCGGCCTCGCGCATCGCGCGCTTGATCGCCACGATCTCCTGCTCCTGGTGGAAGGTCATCTCGGACGTCATCGCCGACGTCGAGACGACCGTGACGTCGACGGAGAAACTCTTGATCATCTCCAGCGCCGAGAGCCCGATCCAGGAGTCGTGCGTGCGCGAGTACTCGCCGCCGACCAGGATCAGCCTGATGTCGTCGGCGGCCCGCAGCTCCTCCGTGATCAGGCGGTAGTTCGTGACTACCGTCAACGGCCCGACCTGCGGCAACAGCTTCGCCAGTGCGAGCGCGGTGGTCGAGTCGTCCAGCATCAGGGACATGCCGGGGGTGAGGAAGCCGAGCGCCTCGCGGGCCAGCGCGCCCTTCTCGCCGGGGTGCGCGTGCAGCCGGAAGTCGGAGCTGGACTCGAAGACGGTGGACGGCTGGGCCGAGACCCCGCCGTGGTACTTGCGCAGGATGCCGCGGTCGGCCAGCTCCGCGATGTCCCGGTGCACCGTCATGAGGCTCACACCGGTCAGCTCGGTGAGCTCCGCCACGGTGGCGTCCCCTTTGGCCAGCACGTGGTCGACGATCTGCTGCTGGCGCTTCTGGCGCGTGGGACGGGCGGATCCGGATCCTTGGGCGGTCATACGGGCCATCTTGCCTCCTGGGGGTCGTCGAGGCCCACACCGGTATCAATGAGTCGGTGACAACTAACAGATTGGGTGTTAATTTGCTGAGACAGCGATGTTAGGAGTACCGGCCGTGGCCGATGCAGTGGTGTTTGACATGGACGGAGTGCTCGTCGAGAGCGAGCACCTCTGGGAAGGCCTGTGGACCGCGTTCGCCGCGGAGCGCGGCAAGCAGTGGGGACCCGAGCAGACCAAGAGCTGCCAGGGCATGAGCGCCCCCGAGTGGGCCGCCTTCCTCACCGAGTTCGCGGGCGCGGGCGACAGCGCGGAGGACACCGAGCGGACCGTCGTGGACGGCATGATCAAGGCGCTGGAGGACGGCGAGATCGACCTCCTCCCCGGCGCCCGCGAGATGGTCACCGACTCCGCGTCCCTCGGTCCCATCGCGCTCGCCTCCTCCGCGCCCCGCCGGGTGATCGACGCGGTGCTCGCCCACCACGCCGTCGACCACCACTTCAAGGCCACCGTCTCCAGCGCCGAGGTGCCGCGCGGCAAGCCCAGCCCGGACGTCTACCTCGCCGCCGCCGGGAAGCTCGGCGTCCCGGCCACCGACTGCCTGGCCGTCGAGGACTCCAGCAACGGGCTGCGGGCCGCCGCGGCCGCCGGGATGACCGTCGTCGCCATCCCCAACCCCACGTACCCCCCGGCCGAGGACGCCCTCGCCGGGTCCGCGCACGTCGCCGCCGACCACGCCGACGTACGCCGCTACCTGCTCACCAAGCTCAAGGAAGGTGCCCGCGCATGAGCACGAACGCGCGCAAGGTCCTCGCCTCCGGCGACCACTTCATCGCGCCGGGGCTCTTCGTCGACGCGCTGCGCGAGGCCGCGCCCGGTATCGAGCTGGACTTCCGCACCCAGACCACCCCCTGGCCGCTCACCCCCTTCGGGCCCGTCGGGAACGTCAAGGAGGCCAGCGGCACCGAGGAGGAGCTGCTCGAAGCGCTCGGCGACGCGGAGATCGCGCTCATCCAGATGGCGCCCTTCACCGCCGAGGTCATCGAGAAGGCACCCCACCTCAAGCTGATCGGCGTCGCCCGCGGCGGCCCCGTCAACGTCGACGTCGCGGCCGCCACCAAGGCCGGCATCCCCGTCACCTTCACCCCGGGCCGCAACGCCGCCGCCGCGGCCGAGTTCGCCCTCGGCCTGATGCTCGCCGCGCTGCGCCGCATCCCCTCCTCCGACGCCGAGCTGAAGAAGGGCGTCTGGCGCGGCGACTACTACGCCATCGAGAACGCGGGCATCGAACTCGACGGCACCACCGTCGGCCTCGTGGGCTACGGCGCGATCGGCTCGATCGTCGCCCGCGTGCTCAACGCCTTCGGCTCCCGCGTCCTGGTCCACGACCCGTACTGCGACCCGGCGAAGGCCGCCGCCGACGGCGTCGAGCTGACCGGCCTGGAGGACCTGCTGCGCCGCAGCTCCGTCGTCTCCCTCCACGCCCGCGTGACCCCCGAGACCCGGCACATGCTCAACGCCGGGAACCTCTCCCTCCTCCCCGAGGGCGCCGTCCTCGTCAACTCCGCGCGCGGCGAGCTGATGGACTACGCGCCGCTCCCGGACATGCTCCGCTCCGGCCACCTCGGCGCCCTCGCCCTGGACGTCTACGACGTCGAGCCGCCGCCCGCCGACTGGCCCCTGCACCACGCGCCCAACGTCATCACCACCCCGCACCTCGCGGGCGCCACCCGGCAGACCGCCGACCGCGCCGCCGCGATCACCGCGGGCGAGGCCGCGCGTTTCCTGCGCGGCGAGCCGCTGCGGCACGTCGCCAACCCCGAGGTACTGGGGGGAGGTTCCGCGTCATGATCGTCGGGGTCGACGTCGGCACCTCCGTCACCAAGGCCCAGCTCATCGCGCGCGACGGGCGCACGGGCCCGGCACACGAGGCCCGCAGCACCGTCTACACCCTCCCGGGCAACCGCGTGGAGCAGGACCTGGACGAGGTCGTCGGCACGGTCGTCACGGTCGTCCGTGCCGCCGTCGCCGACGCCGCCGCGCTCGACCCGGACGAGCCGGTCGAGGCCCTGGCCCTCACCGGACAGGGCGACGGCCTCTGGCTGCGCGACGCCGAGGGCAGGCCCGTGGGCCGCGCCCTGTCCTGGATGGACGGCCGCGCCGCCCCCGTCCTCGACCGCTGGGTCGCCGACGGGGTCGCGCGCCAGGTGCACGCCCGTACCGGAGCCGGGCTCTTTCCCGGCTCCGCGGGCCCGCTGCTCGCGTACCTCGCCGAGCACGAGCCGGAGCGCCTGGAGCGTGCCGAGACCGCCGGGTACTGCGTCGACGCGATCGTGCAGCGCTTCACCGGCGAGCGGACCGTCGACGCCTCCGACGCGTCCGTCCCCTTCCTCGACGTCGTCGCGCGTACGTACGACGAGGAGGCCCTCGACCTGTGCGGGCTCGGCGAGTGGCGCAAGCTCCTGGCCGAACCGGCGGCGCGCGGCGCGCTCTTCCCGCTCCTCCCCGAGGCGGCGGCCGAGCTGGGCCTGCCCGCCGGACTGCCGGTCAGCGCGGGCCCGTTCGACATCCCGGCCTGCGGCTTCGGCTCGGGGCTCAGCGAGCCGGGCCAGGGCCACATGATCATCGGTACGACCCTGGCGTGCCAGGTCCTCTCCGACGACCCGTCCCCGGCGGGCGGCGACGAGGCGGCCGGGATGGTGCTGGCGACGCCGTACGAGGACCGGTACCTCAAGGTCATGCCCGCGATGATCGGCACGGCGGGCCTGGACTGGCTGCTGAAGATGCTCAACGTGCGCATCGAGGAGCTGGACGCGCTGCTGGCCCAGTCCCCGTACGGGGCCGGGGGCGTCACCGCGCTCCCCTTCCTCTCCACGAGCGGCGAACGCGCGCCCTTCGTGGACGCGCGGGCGAGGGGCCGCCTGGACGGGCTCTCCCCGCTGACCGGCCGCGCGGACCTGGTCCGCGCCCTGTGCGAATCGGTCGCCTACTCGGCCCGGCACTGCCTGGAGACGCTCGGCGTCTCCGCGTCCGTCACGGCCTGCGGGGGCGGGGCCCGTTCGGGCGAGTGGGGACGCATCTTCGCGGGCGTCCTCGGCCGCGACCTCTACGTCCGCGACGACGCGGTCGGCATCCGCGGCGCAGCCCGCGTCGCGTTCGAGGCCCTCGGGGTTTCCGCCCAGGCGGAGGGAGCCGAACCACACGTCGTCCGGGCCGACGAGGAGGCCCTGGCCTTCTACGAGGAGGGCTACGCCCAGTACCTCCGGTCCCTGGCGGTAGCGAGGGACAACTGGTGAGGCCCGACCTGTGTGTACCCGGCATCGGGGCTGCGCTTGCCAGCCCTGCGCCTCCGGCGCAGACCTCCCAAGCACAGCCGGGAATCGCAGGGGTGCCCCCTCTCCGCCGCGCGCCCGGCAGGCGCCCGAAGCCGCTCCGCGCCCCGAAGCGCGCCCCGAAGGGGCGCTTCAGGGGCGCGGGGAACTGCGCGGCCAGCCACGACGCGCGCGCACTCTGCAATGCACAGCAAGGGGCAGCCCGTTCGCAGCCGCACCCGCACCCGCACCCGCAGCCGCAGCCGCACCCGCACCCGCAGTCACAGCCGCAGCCGATACATGGAGCTCACTCATGACCAGGTTGTTCAACGACCCGGCGACGTTCGCCGAGGACATGGTCGCCGGGTTCGCGGCGGCACACCCCGAGCACATACGGGCCGTGCACGGCGGAGTCGTGCGGGCGAGAAAGAGCCCGCAGGCCAAGGTCGCCGTCCTCACCGGAGGTGGCTCCGGGCACTACCCGGCCTTCTGCGGCGTCGTGGGCGACGGCTTCGCCGACGGCTCCGTCATAGGGAACGTCTTCACCTCGCCCTCCGCCGCCCAGGCGTACAGCGTCGGCCGCGAAGCGGAGAACGGCGGCGGGGTCCTGTTCATGTTCGGCAACTACGCCGGTGACGTCATGAACTTCGGGCAGGCCGCCCAGCGGCTGACCTCCGAGGGCGTACCGGCACGGACGTTCGCCGTCACCGACGACATCGCCAGCGCGCCCCGCGAGGACCTCGCGAAGCGCCGCGGCATCGCGGGCGGCTTCACCGTCTACAAGACCGCGTCGGCCGCCGCCGAGGAGGGCGCCGACCTCGACGGGGTCGTACGGATCGCCGAGCGCACCAACGCCCGTACCCGCACCCTCGGCGTCGCCTTCGCCGGCTGCACGCTGCCCGGCCAGCGCGAGCCCCTCTTCACCGTGCCCGAGGGCAAGCTCGGCCTCGGGCTCGGCATCCATGGCGAGCCCGGCGTCAGCGAGAGCGAGCTGACGTCCGCAGCGGACCTGGCCCGCACCCTGGTCGAGGGACTGCTCGCCGAGCGCCCCGAGGAGGCGCGCGAGGACCGCCGCGTGGCCGTCATCCTCAACGGGCTCGGCTCCACCAAGTACGAGGAGCTGTACGTCCTCTGGGGCACCGTCGCCCGGCTGCTGGCCGACGCGGGCCTCGAACTCGTACGCCCCGAGGTCGGCGAGCTGGTCACCAGCCTCGACATGGCGGGCTGCTCGCTGACGCTCACCTGGCTCGACGAGGAGCTGGAGCGGCTGTGGCTGGCGCCCGCCGACACCCCCGCGTTCCGCAGGGGACAGCTCGCGGACGCCCCCCGACCGGTCGTGGCGGCACGTGACTCAGCCCCCGAGCCCCGTGCCGCCGCGGCCTCCTCCCCCCTGGAGACGGCCACCGGCGCCGCCGCCGGGACCTCCGCGACGGCCGTACGGGCGCTGCGCGCCGCGCACACCGTGCTGCACGAGCAGGAGGAGGCGCTCGGCCGCCTCGACGCGGTCGCCGGGGACGGCGACCACGGCCGGGGCATGTGCAAGGGCGTCGACGCGGCGCTCGCCGCCGCCGAGAAGGCGCACGCCGACGGCGCCGCGCCCGCGCCGCTGCTCGCGGCGGCGGGCGACGCCTGGGCCGCCGAGGCGGGCGGCACCTCCGGCGCCCTGTGGGGCGCGGGGCTGCGCGCGCTCGGCGCCGGACTCCCGGCCGACCGCGCCCCGGAACCCGCCGAGTGGGCGGCGGGCGCGCGGGCCGCGCGCGACGCCGTCACCGCGCTCGGCAAGGCCGAGCCCGGCGACAAGACGCTGGTCGACGCGCTCGACCCGTTCGTGACCGCGTTCACGCGGCGGACCGGCGCGGGCGAGGAGCCCGCCGCCGCCTTCGCCGCCGCGGCCGAGGAGGCCCGTACGGCCGCCGAGGCCACGGCGGAGCTGCGGCCGAGGCTCGGCCGGGCCCGCCCCCTCGCCGAGCGCAGCATCGGCACCCCCGACCCGGGCGCCACCTCGCTCGCCCTCGTCCTCAACGCCCTGATCCCGCTGGGAGGCTGACCCGTCATGACCACCGCACAGCCCTTTCGTGTCGTCGTCGGCTGCGACGACGCCGGCCTGGAGTACAAGGAGGCGCTGAAGCGCGATCTCAAGGGCGACGCGCGCGTCGCCGAGGTGACGGATGTCGGCGTGGGCAGCGACGGGACCGACAAGGACAGGGCGTACCCGCACGTCGCCGTCGAGGCCGCGCGCCGCGTCGCGGACGGCGAGGCCGACCGCGCGCTGCTGATCTGCGGCACCGGGCTCGGCGTCGCCATCAGCGCCAACAAGGTGCCCGGCATACGCGCCGTGACCGCGCACGACAGCTACTCCGTCCAGCGCTCCGTGCTCAGCAACAACGCCCAGGTCCTCTGCTTCGGGCAGCGCGTCATCGGCCTGGAGCTGGCCCGCACGCTGCTGGACGAGTGGCTGGACCAGCGCTTCGACGAGACATCCGGCTCCGCGGCGAAGGTCGCGGCGATCACCGGCTACGAGCGCGGCTGCTAGCGGCTTGCGCGCGCTGAGCAGGGGCTGCCCCTTGCCGCGCGTGCCAGGCTGCCGCGCCGCGCTGGTTGCTCGCGCAGTTCCCCGCGCCCCTTCCGGGCTACGCCCCGAAGGGGCCGTCTGAACCGCCCCGGA